>NZ_CABFWE030000005.1:1437243-1622914 GCF_902153235.2 Pseudorhizobium halotolerans
CGGAAACGGCAACGGCAACGGGAACGGTGGCAACAACGGCAACGGCAATAACGGCAACAACGGTCACGGCAACGGGAACGGTGGCGGCAACGGCAACAACGGCAACAACGGTAACGGCAACGGATGACCGGCGGCGTTGAAGCCTGAAGCACGGTAACAAGGATTGTCCTCCACGATGCTGGACCGGCTCTCACCGCTGAAACAGGGAATGCGACTGGGCAGGCTGACGCGAGTAATCTCGGTCAGCCTGCTGTTGTTACTGTCTCTCTGGCTGCCGGGCGTTGGCACAGTGGAGCGTCTCGATTCGCAACTGATTGATTTCCGGGCCGCCAACGCGCCGCGGACTGCGTCGAACCGGTTTGTCTATCTGGCAATTGACAAGGAGAGTCTGGATCACGTCGGGACGTGGCCATGGCCCCGCTCGATCCATGCCGAGATCATCGACAGGCTGGTTGCAGCAGGCGCTGGCGACATCCTCCTCGATATCGATTTCAGTACTCCCTCACGTCCGGCGGAAGACCAGGCCCTGTCTGAGGCCCTGGTACGGGCCGGCGGCGGAGTGATCCTGCCGGTCTTTCTGCAGCGCCAGAACGTTGATGATCCCTCCTCGGCGACAATAACGAGACCGATCCCAGAGTTTGCGGAGAATGCTTGGCTGGCTGCCGCGGATGCGTCGCTGACGGAGGCGGGGCAATTCCGGGCGTTTGACACGTTCAGAGGGATGGACGGTGAAAACTTCACGTCGGTTGCGGTGGTGCTCTCCGCACTGCCGGAGGCGGGCCTACCGGAACAGATTGGAATCGATTTTTCGATACGGCCTGATACGGTGCGGGTTATCTCGGTGGCGGACCTGTTGCGCAACAAGGTTCCCGCAGACATGCTGGCCGGCCGTTCGGTCGTCGTGGGCGCCTACTCGACGGAACTGAAGGATCAGTTCCCTGTCCCGATCTACGGTATACTCAGCGGGCCAATGCTGCACATTCTCGCAGCCGAGACGCTGCTGCAGGATCGTGTCCCGCAGCCGCTCGTAAGCTGGCCGATATACCTGATAACGGGGCTGCTCGTTATCGCCGCGACAATCTGGCGACGGCTGACATCGATCCCGGTCGTGGCTGCGATTGCCGTGGTGATTTCGGTGGCCTCCGAACTGGCTGCCTACGTCCTTCAGAAGCAATGGTCGTTCATCCTTCCAACAGCGACCATCCACCTGATACTGGCTCTCGGATTCACGGCACTGCTGGCCGCCAAGCTGGATCTCACCACCTTGCTTGCCGAATTGGCGAGCGCAGAGAAACGGAACTCTCGGCGGATACTCAAGCGTATCATTCAGGACAGTGTTGATGCCGTCTTCATCGTCAACGATCAGGGCACGATCATCGACCTCAGCCGCACTGCAGGCTCGCTTTCCTGTTCTTCCTGGGAGCCCAGACGTGGAAGCGATTTCTGTGACGGAGCACCCCCCGTACTCGTCGCGGCGCTTCGACGGAGCATCGCAGCCTTCACGGAAGGCACTCGCAACGCGCCGGCCATTCAGGAAGAATTCGACCTTGTTTGCGATGGCCAGAAGAAGCACGTCGAGGCAGTCCTGACGCTGTCCTCGCTCGAGCAGTCTGGCAGTGGCAGCGATGAAGGCCACGGCCGATCCTATGCAGCCTGCATCACGATGAGAGACATCACCGCGAGAAAGGTCTACGAGGCGAAACTCCGTCGTCTGTCGCAACTCGACGATCTCACCGGTGCCTTGAACCGCCGTGAGCTGATCAACCGCATCAGGGAAAGCGCCGAGGAAGAGAAGACGCTGGCGGTCTTCGCGATCGATCTGCATCGGTTCAGCACGGTAAACGCCACGCTCGGCAGATATACCGGCGATCAGGTTCTGCAAGCGGTCTCCCGTCGCCTGATGGCGGCAGCGAGGAAGATCTCGGAAGTTCCCGATGTCGGTCTTGTCGGCAGGCTTGGTGGGGATGTGTTCTGCGTTGTGCTGGCCGTGTCGGCCGACAATCCCCTTTCCTTCTACGCGGACAAGATCGTCGGCGTGTTCTCCAAGGGCATCAATTGTGGCTCCTCCAGGATCGACGTCTCCGTACGCGTCGGCGCCGCCCTGGCAAGCGACGTCGCTGGAGGTCCAGCTTCCTGGATCGACGCCGCCGAGGCTGCGCTCGATCAGGCAAAGAAGGTCGGCGGCGCCGGCTGGGCTGTCCACACGCCGGTCGAGGCCGCAGCCGAAGCCCGTACACGGCGACTGGAAAAGGACATGCGGCCGGCGCTCAAGAGAGGAGAGTTCTTCCTCGTCTACCAGCCGCAGGTAGATCTCAAGACCGGCGCTATCGTTGGGGCAGAAGCGCTCATCCGCTGGCAGCACGCGGAACTGGGCCTGGTCTCACCGATGGATTTCATCGGGATCGCCGAAGCGAACGGCTTCATCTGCGACCTTGGGCGCTGGGCGCTGGAAGAAGCCTGCAGGGAAGCCATCCACTGGCCGTCGGATCTGACGGTCGCGGTCAATATGTCCGCCGTCCAGTTTGCCGGATCGGATGTGCGTGAAGACGTTTCGAGGGCATTGCGGGTGACCGGCCTCCCGCCGGGCCGTCTTCATGTCGAAATCACGGAATCGACATTCGCGCTCGATGCCAAGAAGCTTCTGGAAGACATGAAGCGGCTGAAGGCGTTGGGGGTGACGATTGCTCTCGACGATTTCGGGACCGGCTATTCCTCACTGTCCTATATTTCCGATTTCCCGTTCGACCTGATCAAGATCGACCAGTCCTTCATACGCAAACTAACGGAGGATGCCGCCTCCAGGGCCATCGTGCATGCTGTCACCGGTATTGCGGCGCAACTGGGCAGGAAGGTTCTTTGCGAAGGTATCGAGGGAGAAACGGAACGTCAGCTACTGTCGGTGATGGGCTGCCAGTTTGGGCAGGGTTATCACTTTGGCCGGCCGGGTCCGACGTCGCAGTTGCTCGCGCTCTTGGACCAGGCCAAGCCGCTCGTGGAATTGACAGCCTGACCGCAAGCAGCAGCCGGCTTGATAGCGTTCAGCAGATCCCGCCGCACGAGACCTGGGCCTCAGACGCCGCGAGGCGCGTGTAGAACATGTCCGCGCGTCTTTCCTGCAGGCTAGACATCTTTTGATGCAGCTGCTCCCGCGCCACCCGGTCGAGAAGATCTGCGAAAGTCGCCTTGTCCATGCCGTCGGCTTCGAGCATGAGGCCGATCAGCGGATCGGAGAGAACTTCTGTCACTGTGAGATCGGTTGCCATGGCTTTTCCTCCACCAACTGATCCTAACGACCAATTGCGACGAAATTAATTCAGGACGCTGCGATCCGGTCTCGGAACCCGACGGTTCTGGAACCGATTGCCGATGCCGTGCTTTGACCCGCATCAATGCAAGTCTTGGGGAAGGCCGCATGGTCGGTCACCTGCGCAATGCTGCGAGAGACAAAGGACCGTGGAGCCGGCATAAAATGCCCAAAGATTGCGAGATCGGGTTTCTGGATGCGGACGATGTTGCACGCGCCTTTGCGGTGATGCAGGTCGTCATGCCGTCACTATCCTTCGAGACGTGGAAAAGCCTGCTGGCGACGGATTCACTGCGACGTCAATGGGCTGTGGCAAGGGACAGGAGGGGCTACATTCGAGGTCTGGTTCGAATCCAGCCGACGAGCCAGGGGCAGGCGGCGCGAATCCTCGACGTGCCGATCTTCGCAACCGTCTCGCTTCTGGATCAGGACGGTATTTCCCGTCAACTCCTCGACTTCGCCAAGAAATGCGCCTGGGAAGAGGGGTGCGAAGCGATCCGGTTCTGGAACTCGGCGCCGGAGACACCGGAACAGCTGGAATTGCCGGAAGCCACCGATCCCCCCGTCAGCCTTTTCTATGATCTGCGCACTGACCGGCAGTGGCCAGAGCCCTACGATACCCGCCCAGTGAAGACGTAACCAATACCGCGCACAGACTTCACCAGCTCCGGGCGTTTGGGATCGCGCTCGATCTTCCGGCGAAGGCGTACGATCTGCGCGTCGACCGCCCGATCGAAGGCCTCCATTGGCCGCCCGCGGGTCATGTCCATGAGCTGATCGCGCGACAGAACCCGGCCCGAATTCTTCACGAGCGAGACGAGCATGTCGAACTCTCCGGTCGTCAGGCCGATCTCGCGGCCCTCCGGGTCGTACAGCATTCGACGGCTGACATTGAGGGACCAGCCATCAAAGGAGAAGACTTCCTCTTCCGGCGCGGCGCTGACCTTGGCGGGAGTGGATGTGGCCCGCCGCCGCAGGATCGACTTCAATCTCGCGTGCACCTCACGGAGGTGGAAGGGCTTCGCTATGTAATCATCGGCTCCAATCTCAAGGCCAACGATGCGATCGACGACGTCGTCGCGACCGGTCAGCATGACAATCGGGACGTCGGACTGGCTTCGAATTTCGCGGGCGAGATCAAGCCCGTCCTGCCCACCGGGAAGGGATAGATCCAGCAGGATGGCGTCGAACGTCTTTTGCCGCATCTCGACGCGCATTTCGATGCCATCGGCGACGCAGGTCACCGAGTATTCCTCCTCCTCGAAATACCGGGTGAGGAGGTTGCGGATACGAGGATCGTCGTCGATCACGAGGAGGTGGGGAGGGCTGTTCACGTCCGGTTTCATGCGCCGCCGATTCTGAATTGTTACACAGTGTTACACGATAGCGCCGATTGTCACACCCAGGGCATCAGCGTGTTACTTTAATCGCGTCTATTGGCATCATCAACAAATGGAGGCTATGCCGATGTTCATCGAAAGCGCAGGCAATTCCCTGAGAACAATTCCCGGAAGCTTTGCCGTGCAGCCTACGAGCCTGCAGGCACTTTTCTCCAAGCTTCCTGCCGAAAGCCTTTCGGCAGGCCAGACCCTGATCCTCGAGGGCGACGTCGCCACGTCCGTCTTCCATGTGGTTACGGGTTCGCTGCGGATATTCCGCATTCTTGGCGACGGACGTCGCGTCATCACCGGCTTCCTTCATGCCGGCGACATTCTCGGCATGTCCTTCAAGAGCCACTATATCTACACGGCCGAGGCGATCACGCCGGTGACCATTCGCCGCCTATCCCGCAAGAGCTTCGAAAACGAGATCGCGGTTTCCCCCGACCTTGGCCCCGCCGTCTTCCACCAGATGTCCGACGAAATGGCGGCAGCGCAGGATCAGATGGTGCTGCTTTCCACCAAGAATGCCGAAGAGCGGCTTTGCAGCTTCCTGCTGAAGGAGTTGCAGCGCACTCTGAACGCCGGTGCTCTTCAGACGGCAGTCCAGCTGCCGATGACCCGTCTCGACATTGCCGATTACCTTGGGCTAACTATCGAAACCGTCTCCCGGACATTGACCAAGCTGAGCAGCAAGGGCGTGATTGAAACCGCCGGCCGCCATTCGGTGAAGATACTGAAGCGCGGAAAGCTTGCGCAGATGGCTGGAGACGGCGATGAATACGAAGATGATTGGCGTCCCGCGACCCCACAGCCGGAGCGGATCCGCCACTAGCTCCAAGGCTTGATTAGGACATGGATTTGGCAGTCTCCCCCCAATGGACAAGTCGGGAAGATCTCGACGCCGCACTTCGACTGTTGAACCATGCCAACCTTATCGTCCACCGCCTGGAGGGAACCATCTTCGGATGGTCCGCCGGATGCGAAGCTCTGTATGGATGGACGAGGCAGGAAGCAGTCGGAAAGGTCATTCACCAGCTGCTCTCGACGCGCTTTCCAAAGCCGCGCGAAGAGATTTGTGCCGAGGTACTTTCGGCCGGTGTCTGGGAAGGGGAAATCCTCCACAAGCACAAAGAGGGTCATACGGTCGTCAGTGCAACGCGCTGGGTAGCGCTGCGCATCCCCGATGAGCCCGAACCGATCATCATCCAGACGAACAACGACGTGACGAACATGAAGTCGACCGAAATCAACCTGGCTGAGAGAGAGGCGCATCTGCGCTCGATCCTCGATACCGTTCCCGACTCCATGATCGTCATCGAGGAGAACGGCACGATCACTTCGTTCAGCGCCGCGGCCGAACGTCTCTTCGGCTATTCGGCCGGTGAGGTTCGCGGTCGCAACGTCAAGATGCTGATGCCATCCCCCGACCGCGAGAAGCATGATGGCTATCTCAATCGCTACATTACGACCGGCGAGCGCAGGATCATCGGTTATGGCCGGGTGGTGACGGGGCAGCGGAAGGACGGAACCCTTTTCCCGATGGAGTTGGCGGTCGGAGAAACCCGCGTCAACGGCAAGCGCATCTTTACAGGCTTCGTGCGGGACCTGACGAGCCGGCACAAGATCGAGGAAGAGTTGCGGCAGGCGCAGAAGATGGAGGCGATCGGGCAACTTACCGGCGGCCTTGCCCACGACTTCAACAACCTGCTGACGGTGATCAGCGGCAATCTCGAGATGATCGAAAGCCGGCTGAACGATGAAAAGCTGCTGACGATGCTGCGGGAGGCGCAGGGAGCGGCGGAAGACGGCGCAAAGCTGACCGGCCAGTTGCTGGCCTTCGGACGCAAGCAGCCCCTCAATCCGAAGATCGTCGATGTCGGGCAGCTCGTGTCGGGCTTCTCAGATCTGCTTCGCCGCTCTGTCGGTGAGACGATCGAGTTGCGGACAATCATCAGCGGCGGCAGCAACGAGGCGCTCGTGGATGCGTCGCAGTTGCAGAATGCGATTCTCAACCTCACCCTGAACGCCCGCGATGCGATGCCTCGGGGCGGGCGCCTGTCGATCGAGATTTCGCGCGTCAAGCTCGATGTCGACTATGCGCAGATGTATCCGCATGTCCGCACCGGGGATTATGTT
The DNA here is from genome assembly GCF_902153235.2 of Pseudorhizobium halotolerans. Lineage (NCBI taxonomy): Bacteria > Pseudomonadati > Pseudomonadota > Alphaproteobacteria > Hyphomicrobiales > Rhizobiaceae > Pseudorhizobium > Pseudorhizobium halotolerans. Next base: position 1,444,066 of record NZ_CABFWE030000005.1, read on the forward strand.
CTCGTCAGCGTGACCGACAATGGCGCCGGCATGTCGCAGGAAGTGAAGCAGCGGGCATTCGAGCCCTTCTTCACCACGAAGAGCGTCGGAGCAGGGACCGGTCTAGGTCTCAGCATGGTCTACGGCTTCGCCAAGCAGTCCGGTGGGCACATCCAGCTCTACAGCGAGGAAGGGCAGGGGACCAGTGTCCGCGTCTTTCTGCCAGCGGTGCAGTACGCGACGGATATGGCCTCGCCGGGGGAGCAGGCGGCGGTCAAGCGGGCCTTGCCTGGCGGTTCGGAAAAGATTCTGGCCGTGGAGGACGATGCGCGGGTGCGGCGCGTGGCAGTGTCGCGCCTGATCGATCTGGGATACGAGGTCATCGAGGCGGAAAACGGCGCCGTTGCGCTCGAACGCCTGAAACAGCATCCCGACATCGCCTTGCTCTTCACCGACGTGGTCATGCCGGGGGGAATGACGGGGGACGAACTGGCCGAGATCGTCCGCCGGGAACGCCCGGAGATCAAGGTCCTGTTCACCTCCGGCTATGCAGAGCCGGAGATCGCGGGGCGGGAGCTAGCCGCATCGGGAAGCTGGCTGAAGAAGCCCTATACCGCTCGGGAACTGGCTGAGCGGCTGCGCGAGCTACTGGACTGAGGCCCTTCAGTTCGACGCACTCGGCTTCAAGTTCTCATGAGCGGTCCCAGATAGGGACTGCTGATGAGTGCGCTGGTGTCGAGTCGGTGGTGTGCGATCAGGCCCGTGCTCGGAACGCGATCATCCAGAAGCAGCGACAGGAGCGTGGCTGCGTAGCCCACGGCGACCGATGTCAGAGCGTTGAAGGCACCGAAAGTGGAACTCGCCGAAAACCGGTGATGGACCGTCTTTTCGATCGGTTGTCGACCGCGAAGACCTCGCGCGGTCAGGACCAGAAGAAGCGTATCGTCTTCGATGACCGGTAGACCATTGGCCAACAAGGATCGGAGCATATCACGCCGGTGCCGGAGCCCGAGGTCGTCGAGCAGGAAGCGCATATAGTCGAGATGACCAGGATAGCGTATCGTCTTGAACGTCACGTTCCGGGGCAGCTTCTCCCCGAAAATGGAAAGGTCACCAAGGCCTCCGGCCGTTGTGAAGCCTTCGTAGGTCACGCCGTCGATCGTGAGTCGCTCCAGCCCCTCAAGCGACTCGATCCACGTAACCTGCCCGTCCCGTATCGCCGCACTTGGCTTGGTATATTCGCTGATCAGGCCGTCCAGGTTCCAGATCTGGCCATAGCCCAGGCGATTGGTCGGTACGATCGGATTGGCGCCGACCCGTATCGTCAGGTCGGTGATCGGTGAGAAGGCAGAAAGCAAGCTGCAGGCGATGTTCCCCACCAGGCCTGGCGAGACGCCGCAGCCGCTGAAGACGGCCCGTCGCTCCGCCAGCTGCGCCAGTGCTGCCCTGACTGCGTCCGTCGGACATGTGAAGTCGAGGTAGTGCACGTCGGCAGCAAGTGCTGCCAGGGCCACATCCTTGACAGCCGCTTCGGGAACGGCTGCGACCGCAATATCCTGATCGCTCAGCGTCGCGCGCGCGCCATCTGCTCCATTGACGAGCTGAAGCTTCACGTCGAGGTTTCGTTTTCGGATGCGATCGAGCGCATCTTCCGACGGATCGACGACTTTTACCGCGAAGCCATCGTTCCTGCTGAGTGTTGCCGCGAGAGCTGTACCGATCTCACCTGCGCCGAAGATGCAAACGTTCAGCTTCGCCATGCCGCTTTACCCTTTGAAGCGGGCAACGAAGCCCTGCAGCCTGGGGTTCTGCGGATTGAGGATGACCTCCTCGGCACTTCCCGTCTCGGCGATGACACCCTGGTCCAGGAACAGCACGCGGCTCGCCACGTCGGCGGCGAAAGCCATCTCGTGCGTCACGATCGCCATCGTCATTCCTTCCTCTGCCAGCTTCCGGATAACCGCGAGCACCTCGCCGACCAGTTCCGGATCGAGTGCGCTCGTCACTTCATCGAGGAGCAGGACTTCCGGCTGCATCGCAAGCGCTCGCGCAATGGCGACGCGCTGCTTCTGACCACCCGAGAGGTGATTTGGATAGGCGCCGTGTTTCTCCGCGAGCCCCACCTGCGCAAGCAGGTCCATTGCCAGTTCCTCCGCCTCTCGCTTCGGGCGGTTGCATACGACGATGGGTCCCTCGGTGACGTTCTGCAGAACCGTCTTGTGGGGGAAGAGGTTGAAGTGCTGGAACACCATGCCGACATGGCGCCGTAGCGTGCCGATCCCGATCTCCTCGCCCTTGTCGCGGAACTGCTTGCCCACGGGCTTCTGGCGAAAGCGGATGGTTCCGCCGGTTGGGACCTCCATCATGTTGAGGCAGCGAATGAACGTCGACTTGCCGGATCCGGAGGGTCCAATCAGGGCGACGACTTCGCCGCGATCCAGGCTGAGGTCCAGCCCCTTGAGCACTTCGAGCGTCCCGTAGCTCTTGCGCAGTCCCACGGCCTCGATCACAGCCGAATCTGCCTTCGTATTCTCGCTCATCTGTTCCATCCGCTCCATCAGTCGCTGACCCTCAGACGACGCTCGACCCAGTCTGCGGCCTGCGTGAGCGGCAGCAGCATCGCGATGTAGAGTCCGGCCATCAGCGTGTAGGACTCCAGCGGCCGGTAGGTCTGCCCGTTCACGACCGCGGCCATATAGGCGAGATCGGCAACCGAGATGACCGACACCAGGGACGTGTTCTTGAACTGGATGACCGACTGGTTGATGAAGGATGGCAGGGCCCGCTTCATCGCCTGCGGGAGGATGATCCGGTTCATAGACTGCCACGAACTCATGCCGATCGCTGCCGCGGCCTCCCGCTGTCCCCGGTCAATGGATACGATCGCGCCGCGGAAGATTTCGGCATAGAAGGCGCCGACATAGAGCGACAGCGTCAGCATTGCTGCGACCCGGTTGTCGATCGACCCGCCGATCAGGAGCGGGAAGGCATAGTAGAACCACAGGAGCTGAACGAGCAGCGGCGTGCAGCGAAAGATCTCCTGGTAGACGCGGGCGATGCCGCCAAGCAACCTGGAGCCGGAAAGCCGCGCTGCGCAGGTTGCGAAACCGATGACGACCCCGAAGAGGATCGATCCGAAGGTGTAGACGACGGTGATCCACAGTCCCCAGAGAAACAGGTCCCAGTATTGCCAGACGGAGTGGAAATCCCAGGTGTAGTTCATCGGCAGCTCCTGACGGTCTTGATCCGGCCAGGAAGGTGATGCCTCCCCCTCAGGCAGCCGTTCGGCTCAGTCCCGTTCCTCATTCACGTTCCCCTTGTCTTTGACGGCACGTCCGCTGACGCGGACGGCCATGGTCGATACTCCTATGCTCGGCAGCACCGGGCAATGCAAAGCTGCAGGCGCGGCTTAGCGCATTTCTTGGAAGGCGGCCGAGGCGGATGTGAACCGACCAAGGACTGCGGAAAGACGCTCGCGGTTGTCCGCCGACACCGGCACCATGGGCAGCCGCATCTCGGGCCCCGCCAGGTTTGCGAGCGCCAGTGCCGCCTTGACCGGTCCCGGATTGGATTCGATGAACATGCTGTCCGTCAGCTCGGAAATCAGCTCGTGCAGCTTGAGCGCCCGTGCCGTGTCTCCACGCTTCCACGCCTCGACCAGTTGCACCATTTCGCGCGGAGCGACGTTTGCCACGACGCTCGTCACGCCAACCGCCCCGAGCGACAGGAAGGGAAGCGTCAGCCCGTCATCGCCGGAGTGAATGATGAACTGATCGCCGCAGGCAGCGCGCAGCTGCGTGACCCTGCTCGCCGATCCACCGGCTTCCTTGATGCCGATGATGTTGGCATGCTTCTCCATCAGAACCGCGCAGGTCTCGGGTGCGATCTCGACCCCGCAGCGACCCGGCACCGAATAGAGCATGACCGGCAGCGAGGTCGCCGCCGCGGCCATGCTGTAATGGGCAATCAGGCCCGCCTGGGTCGGCTTGTTGTAATAGGGCGTGACGATCAGGACTGCATCCGCACCTGCCGCTTCTGCCCGCTTGACCTTCTCGACCGTCTTCTTCGTGTCGTTGGCGCCGGCACCTGCCATGACCAATGCACGGCCGCCGGCAAGCCGGACGGTGCGGGCAATCAGCGCATCGGCCTCGTCGTCGGCGAGGGTCGCTGCCTCGCCGGTCGTGCCGACCGGCACAAGTCCGGCGACGCCGGCTTCGAGCTGGCGTTCAACGAGTGCGTCGTAGGCGACGGTGTCGACTTCTCCATCCTTGAAGGGGGTGATCAGGGCGGTGAAGACGCCCCCGAAGCGGCTGGCCAATTCATCCATGGTCATGTTCCTGTTCCTCTCAATCGTTTCCGTTCAGACTGTCCGCAAGCTGATAGCGGCCGGCCGCCCTCGGCTTGGAAGCCAGCCATTGTGCGGCTGCAAGCGCCCCTTCCGCGTATGCCGCTAGCGTATGGACGCGGTAGGTGAAGACCGCTTCGGCCGATCCCATCTCGAAGCGCACTTCATTGATGCCGACGGTATCGCCTTCGCGGTTGACGGTGATCGACGGCTCCGGCGCGGCGAAGCCCATGGCAGCGCTGCGGGCCTGAAACAGCTGCGATGCCAGCAGCCGGGAGGTTCCCGACGCTTCAGCCTTCTTGCGGGCATGATAGGTCTCGCTCACCGCGGCTTCCGCTTCGGGCATGCGCTGGGAGAAGCCGACGACCGCCAGCCGGAAGGCCTCGAACCCGTGGGCGAAATTGGCGCTGATCAGCATTGCCCGGCGCCGGCTGAAACCTGTCAGGCGCTCCTCCTCCTCTCCGGTAAACCCGGTCGTTCCGATCACCATCGGGATCGTCTTCGTCCCGAGGGTTTCCTGAAATGCGAGGCTTGCGGCCGGTGTCGAGAAGTCGATCATCACGTCGCAATGGCTCTTCATTGCCGCATCCGCCGGACGATACTCGAGGCTGCCGCCGGCGACGGGGCTCCCTATGAGCCGGGACTGCGGCGAAACCAGCGCCGCGGCAAGCTCCAGCCCCGGATTGGTGAGGATTTGTTCGACGAGACGGGCTCCGACCCGGCCCGATGCTCCAAGGATTCCGACGCGCATTCCACCCTCCTCAGTCGATGACCACCTTGGGCTCCGACATCTCCCGAAGGGCGATGCGCACACCTTCGCGCCCGAGCCCCGAGCGCTTGATGCCGCCGAACGGCACATGCTCGGCCCGGAAGTCGGGGCCTTCATTGATCATCACGCCGCCGACCTGCAGGTCGCGGGCGAAGGTCTTGATCAGCGCGTGGTCGTTGGTGAAGACGCCCGCCTGCAGCCCGTAGGAGCCGGCATTGACCTCGGCGATTGCCTCGCGCGCATCCGAGAAGGAGCGGATCGCGATGATCGGGCCGAAGGTCTCATCGGCAATGACGGGTGCATCCACGGAGACTTCGGAGATAACGGTCGGTGCGTAGACGGTTCCGTCATGGGTGCCGCCGGTCAGCAGCTTTCCGTTACCGTTGGCGATCGTGGCTTCGACACGGTCGGCCACCGTTCTCGCCGCGGCCATGTCGATGACCGTTCCCATGTCGGCGTCGTCCCTTGAGGGGTCACCGAACTCGACCGCATCGACGGCAGCGAGCAGCTTCTCGGTGAAGGTCTTCTCTATGTTCTTGTGCAGGTAGAGCTTCTTGACGGCGGCACAGCTCTGTCCGGCAATCTCGAAACGGTGTCCGATCGTGGTTGCGACGGCCTTGTCCAGATCGGCGTCGGGCAGCACGAAAAGCGGGTCGTTGCCACCGAGCTCCATGAGGCAGCGCACGAGGCCCGATGCATTCTTGAGCGCGAGGCCTGCGGACGGGCCGCCCGTGAACGACAGGAGGTCGATCGGAGCACGGACAAGCGCCAGCGCCTCATCGGCTCCGCCGTGCACGACCTGGAACAGGTCCTTCGGCCAGCCCGCCTTCAGCGCCAGTTCGCGCAACCGCGCGGCGGCGAGGGGCGCCTTGGGCGAGGGCTTGGCGACCACGGCATTGCCGGCAGCGATGGCAGGACCGAGCTTGTGGCAGAGCAGGTTGAGCGGGTAGTTGAAAGGCGTGATGGCGCCTACGACACCAACAGGTTCGTAGGTGATTGTGGCCAGCCTGTCGGCCCCGCCTTCGACGATGGCGCAATGCAGGGCCTCGCCATCGAGAAAGGTTGCTGCATCCCCCGAGAGCTTCAGCGTGTTCTGCGCTCGGCGGACCTCGTTTCGCGCCTCGCGGATGGTTTTTCCCATCTCGGACGAAATGACCCGGGCGAGGTTTTCGGCATCGGCGGCGATTTCTGCTGCAAGCGCATTCAGCATGGCGCGGCGAACGGCCGGCGTTGACCGCCTGAAATCCCATTGCGCCACCTTGGCGCGTGCGACGGCCGCCGCGATCTCGCCTGCGCTGCTGGTCGGCACCTCTCCCACCGGGGAGCCGTCGAAAGGATTGCAGACCAGGATCGCATTCGTTGTCTCGATCGTCAGGCGCTGTGCTTGCGTCATGTGCGGATACCTCGTCATTGGCTTTCAGTTCTTGTGGGATTGGCGCGGGTCAGCGCCGCAATGGAGACCGGGCGCACCGGCCAGCGGCGGCCCGTAAGGTTGTCGGCGAGTGGCTGGGGCTCTCCCGGATTGAAGTGCGCCATCAGCGATGCCGTGTTCTCGGCGCAGAAGCGGCCCTGGCACGCTCCCATGGCGAAGCGGCCGTTGTGCTTCACTTCCCGGCCTGTCAGCCGGTCGGGCTGGCTGCACAGGCTGCGCAGGTCACCGACGGTCTTGCTTTCGCACCGGCACAGGACGGTTTCATCCGGCAGATCGCAGAAAGGAGAAGCGGGGCGGACGGGGGCAAAAAGCGCTGCGAGGTTTGCCTGCGTCCGCCGTGACCGCTCAAGTGCCGTCGTGAGATCGCCAGCGCCGAGATTGCCCAGAAGGAGTTCGGAGACCATGCGCCCGACGCGGCGACCGTCCGTCTCCGCTGCATTGGCTCCAAGCGCTTCGCGACAATCCCCCGCCCTGAAGATGAAGGGCCCTGTTCGCGGCCCGGTCGAGTCCTCCGGCAAGCCGAAGTCATTGGGACGGATGCCGTCGTGCAGGCCAATGCGATCGACCGTGAAGGAACGCTCCGAACCACCACTATCACGGACCAGTGCCTTCAGTGATGTACCACTATCTTCGATCGCGATGATGCGTGCGCCTCTCAGCCAGGATATCCGCCTGCGCGCGACGCTGCCCAGATAGCCGGCAGCCTCCCCGAGGATCGTCGGGTCGGAAAGCAGCTTGAGACCCGCCCTGAACCGCCGCAGAGGATTGCCGGCTTCGACGATCGCCATCGGCGGGTTTCCGAGCTTTGCCATCTGAGCGGCGACGGCCACCAGCAGGGGACCTGTGCCCGCGAGCAGGACGCTGCCTTGCGGCGCCTGTCCGGTTTCCTTCATCATCACCTGCAGTCCACCGGCCGTCGAAACCCCCGGCAGCTGCCAGCCCGGTCTTGGGAGGACCTTTTCGACGGCGCCGGTCGCGATGATGATTGCCTTCGGGCGCAACAACTGGACCTGCCCGGTCTGGCGGTTCTCTATCAGAGTGAAGCCGTCGCCATCGACACCGAGAAACACCGATTGATAGCGGACAGGGATCTGTGCCTCCGAGAATGCCCTGGAAATACGCTCCCAGCTCGCGCGGGTGCCGCGGGCCTGGGGGACGTGCGTAATCCCATCAACAGGCTGCCGATGCACAGCCCCGCCGACGCTGTTGCGTTGTTCAACGAGCTCGACGAGATATCCCGAGGTTGCGACCTCCGTTGCTGCGGCGAGACCGGCAGGACCGCCGCCAACGACGATGACATCCGGCTCAACCATCGATCTTTCCCACGGGGCCGACCTGGGCTCCTGTTCTGGCCGGAGTAATGCACGCTTCCCGGATGACGCCGTCCACCCGGATCAGGCAGGACTGGCAGGCACCGATCCCGCAGAAGTAGCGCGTCGGATTGCCCGCCGGGTCGGAGCCGAAGGTGCGGGTTCCTGCGGCATCGAGTGCCGCCGCAAAGCTCTCGCCCTCTCGGAAGCTGATTTCCTGTCCCATCCAGTCGAAGGTTCGGTCGCTCATGCCGCAGCTCCGTAGCTGCCGAAGCGGGCGGGATCGAAGAAGGAAAGGTCGATCGAGGGCTTCTCGCCGCAGATCAGTTGGACGATCGATTGGCCGGTAACCGGGCCGAGACAGATGCCGTCGCCCTCGAACCCCGTCGCAACGAAGGCGTTTTCCAGGCCCGGCACGCGGCCGACCAGCGGCAACCCGTCGATGACCGCGGTGCGCACGCCGGCAAAGCTGCGCAGCAGCCTGACCGAGGCAAGTCCCGGCACCAGTTCGACGGCATCGCGAAGGATACGCGAGACCGCTTCTATATCGTTCGTACGCCGGTCGCCGAAGTCCTCGCGCGTGCCGCCGATCAGGAACTGGCCGGTAACGAGCGGGTCAATCACGAGGCCGAGGCCCCGCGGCGGCGGGGTGTAGCCGGCCTTCTGGCTTCCCTTGCTGAGCAGGTAGCGGCCCGACATGATCGCACCGGGCATGGCGGCGTTGAGGGCGGGTGCCCGTTCGGTCACCAGCAATTGTCCCTTGCGCGGGGTGAGGACCTGGGACAGGCCCAGAAGCGAGGCTGAGCCGTTGCCCGCCGCGACTACGACCACGTCTGCGGTGAGGCGCCCGCGGTTGGTGTCGATGCCGGTGACGCGCTGTCCACTCCGATCGAGCCGGAGGCCCTCCACCCGCGTATCGCGGTCGACGGTGATGCCGGAGGCGGTCAGCAGCCTGTGGACGATCTGGTAGCCGATGGCGTGGCCCTCGCCATGCACCTCGACAGCCATCCTTGCCTGCTTCGAAAGAACCGGAAATGCCTGGCGGAGCCTGTCTCCTGAAAGCGTCTCGACCTTGACCCCCGCACTCTCCAGAGCTGCCGAATGGCTCGCGAGAACCGTGCACTCCTCGTCGGAAGCGGCTATGATGAAAGTGGAACGCCGCTTGAACGCACCGGCCAGAAGTCCTTCATCGGCAAGTTGACCGTAGAGCCGCACGCCTTCGAGCGCCGCCGACATCATTGGTCCGGGGCGTTTGCTCGCCACGGAAACGGCGCCGTCCGCAGCCCCTGTCGCTTCGGCCGCGGGAGCCGAGGCGTCGAGAAGCCTGACCGAGATGCCTCGCTTAGCCAGGAAATAGGCGCTTGCCGCTCCGATGATGCCGGAGCCGACGACGATGGCGCTGGACGGAGGGCGAGGTTGCATGGGTGAGTGGCCGAGCCTTGTTGGTTGTCGGCCAATATTGGCGGCGGTGATGCGTCAGCGTCGATACAAGATGACGCCCGTGCTTGTTCACGAAATTTGTATCCGCTACGACGTGCCGGCGCCTTATCAAGGTGGGAGGAAACGGGTACCCCATGGCAAAGATCAGCCTCACACTCATCCAGACCTTCTACCAGGTGGCTCGCCACGGCTCGTTTTCCGGTGCCGCACGGGAACTCAATCTGAGCTACCAGTCGGCCGCCAACCACGTCCGGCGACTGGAACAGATCCTCCAGGGAAAGCTGATCGACTCCGAGCAGGGCGCCAAGCGGATATCGCTCACGCCCCGCGGACGGGCGCTCTACAGCCTCCTTCATCCGGAGCTCGACATCATGCTCGAGCGGCTGACCAAGCTGATCGAGAACCAGCGATCGTCGCTTCGCGTCGGGATGCCCCAGGCGATCTTCTTCTACCTGTTCCCCCGGGTGCTGTCCCGGTTTCGCGAAGCCTTCCCCGAGATGGAGTTCGCGGTCTATGAGCGAGACACGGTGCTGGCGGAGCTCGTCAAGAACGGCAGCCTGGATGTTTGTATTTCGGAGCGCTACTTCGGCGACCCGGTCGTCCCGCAGCGCCTGCTCGGCAGCTACCGGCTGAGCCTGGTCTATCCGCATGTGTGGGGGGAGCCGCCAAAGCAGGAGGATATTCCTGGATGGGCCGAGGGGCGCCCCTTCGTGACCTACGAGCCCGGGCAGACCCTGAGGAACCTTGCGGTGGACTTCCTGGGCCGCGATGGTGCGATCGTCCAGCCGGCTATTTCGACCTCCGGAAGTTCCAGCGTCAAGCGGTGCGTGGAAGAAGGTCTGGGCTTCTCGATCATCCCCTCCTGGTGCGTCGGGCCGGAAGATGGCGCAATCCGCAGTACGAAGCTGACGAACCTGCCCGAGGTGCGGGTCTATTTCGGCAGTGCAGGCTTTCTGCAGAAGCATCCGATGGTCCAGCAACTGTTGGAAGACTGCCGGCGCGAACTGGTTGGACCGGTGCTCGATCCGCCGCGCAGCAGCGAGATTTCAGTCCCGCCGCTGTGATCAGGACATATAAAAAACCCGCTAAGTCCCTCGGCGTCTCTAGCATTGTTCCCGGCCAATTCGCCGCTAGGCTGATCTTCACCGGCAAGCCCGCAAGGCATCTGAACCGAGTGGGGGGACGGACATCAACAAGATTCCGGGGAACTAGGAGAAGAAGCATGAACATTATTTCCAAGATCTGTGGGGTAGCGGCGATGGCGCTGTCGCTGTTGGGTGGCACGGCGGCCTCTGCCGGCACCATTGACGACATCCGCTCGCGCGGCGTGCTTCGCATTCCGGCGATCCTCAACGAAACGCCCTATTTCAACAAGGATCCGCGCACCGGCGAATGGCAGGGCTTCGTCATCGACATGGCGAACGACATCGCCAAGACGCTGGACGTCAAGCTTGAAGTGGTTGAGTCCAGCTGGGCCAACGCGATCCTCGACGTCCAGAGCGGCAAGGTCGACATGGCATTCGCCGTGACGGCGACGCCGGTCCGCGCCATGTCGGTCTCCTTCTCCGACCCGACCTATTACAACAGCTTCGTCCTCGTCTCCGCCAAGGAAGAAATTGCGGGCAAGACCTGGACCGAACTCAACGACCCGCAGTACACCTTCGCCGTCGACCTCGGCTCTGCCCAGGACCTGATCACCCAGCAGTACCTGCCCAAGGCCAACGTGCTGCGCTTCAAGACTCGTGACGAGGCGATCGTCGCCGTCACCACCGGCAAGGCCGATGCGCTGGTCAACACCATGCTGAACGGGCTGGTCATTGCCAAGAAGGCTCCGACTATCGGCGCGGTGCAGGTTCCGACGCCGGTTCTCTCCACGCCTTCGGTCATCGCCCTCAACTATGGTGGCGACGAAACCTTCAAGAGCTTTGTCTCCGCCTGGGCCGAATACAATCGCCGCATCGGCAACAACCAGACCTGGATCCTGAAGAGCCTCGAGACCTTCGGCATCACCCTCGAAGATATGCCGGTCGGCTTCGGCTTCGGCGGCTGACCTTCAGATCGCCGGGACCCTTCACGGCGACGACCTCTGAACGCGCGGAACGACCTCGTTCCGCGCGTTTTTCTGGATGGCCGACATTCACTACGGGCTAAACCTCCGCTCTGTCCGTCGCGACCAATCGTCAGTGTGCCTTTCAGCGCGCGCGCATTACCCCTTGCCCTTCTGATAATGTTACATCCGGGGAGGGTGAAGTGGCGATTTCTCACGCTTACAACATGCGGTCCATCTCGGCGCAGATCATACGTGGTGGATCGTCCAAGGGCATCTATCTCAACCGCGATGATCTTCCCGGCGAGAAATCCAGTCTCGATGAGATCGTCCTCAAGATCTTCGGTTCTCCTGACAGGCGCCAGATCGATGGGCTGGGAGGCGCCGACAAGCTGACCAGCAAGGTCGCTGTCATGGGCAAGCCGACGCGGCCAGACTGTCACATCGACTACCTCTTCGGCCAGGTCAACACCGAGCTCCCACGTGTCGACTGGGCAGCAAACTGCGGAAACCTCTCCGCTGGCGCAGCACTCTACGGAGCACTGGTAGGAGCATGCGAGGTCGACGAGGGCGTCGCGCGGGTCGACATCCACCAGGTCAACACCGGCCGCAAGCTTGTGGCACACGTACCGCTCGAAGATGGGGCGCCGGCCGTGGAAGGCGATTTCGCCATCGGTGGCGTGCCGGGCACGGGTGCACGGATCGATCTGGACTTCGGCGATTTTGCAGGCTCCGCACTCGGCGGGAATGTGCTGCCGACCGGCAGGCCCGTCGACAGGTTCGCCATTCCGGGCCTGGGGGAGATCGATGTCAGCGTCGTGGACATGGCCAACTTGCTTTTCTTCGTGCGAGCAGGCGACATCGGCATGGACGTGAATGCCTCCATCTACGACATGCAGGCCGACGAAGGACTGGTGAGGCGGCTGGAGGCGGTTCGCAAGGCAGTGTCGGCCGAGATTGGCTTCATCACCGGCCCGGACGCGGACGAACGTTTGCGCATCAGTACGAACCCGCTGATCTTCGCGGTTGCCCCAGCGGTGGATTACCAGGCGACCAACCGGATCGGTATTGAGGCGTCCGACTATCACCTCTTCTCCCGCTCCCTCGCTCGCTTCGAATTCTCCAAGGCCTATCCCGGCTCGGGTGCGGCCGGGACGGCGGTGGCTGCAGGCATACCCGGTACGCTCGTCCATCAGGCGGTTGGTGATCTCGGTCAGTCTGCCGGACCCTACGACCTGCGCGTGGGACATCCGGGCGGCGTGCTGGAAGTGGCTGCCGAAGTGCATGCAGGCGAAGAGGGGATCATGGTACGCAAGGCCCTGATCGGGCGGACGGCTCGCCTGCTCATGGATGGCACGACCTATATCCGTTAGGCTTGTTCGATGAGCGGTTCCGTCACGTTGGCGGGACGGCCGCCATCGGTGCGCTCCACTTCCGCTGCGAGCCATTTGATGAAACCGCGGACGCGGGCGTTGGCGTAGCGCGTCCAGATCACGAAGAGGCCGAGGTCGCGCTCGATCGGCTGGAAGATGGGCACAAGCTGCCCAGCGGCGATTTCCTCCGCGACGAGAAATGGCTGGCCGATTGCAACGCCCAGGCCCTCCTGGGCAGCGCGATAGGTCAGGATCGAACTCGGAAACTCGTCCCCCTCGATGGATTGCGAAGGAAGGCCAGCTCCCTCGAACCAGTGATGCCAGTCGAGCCTGCGGTAGTGGGAGGTGAGCAGCGGTACCGAGAGAAGGTCCTCCGGGATGTCAGCCTCTTCTGCCTCAGATAGGTGGGGCTGCAAAAGGGCTGCAAGACGTCCCGGTAGAGGAGGAGGGAGAACTCGGGATCGACTTCCGACATGGGCCTGAGTTGTATCGCGACGTCGAACGCGCTGGTCTCTGGATCGACGGGCGAAATGCAGGTCTTGATCTTGATCTGCGTGTTGCGGTGAACCTCACCGAACGCCTTGAGACGTGGGATAAGCCATTTGCCCGCGAATGTGGGATAGGCCGCGACGCGAACAGCCGTCGACCTGTTTCGCGCCAGAAGCAGATCCGTCGCGGTGGCAATATTGTCCATGGCCGGGCCGATCCGCTCCACGTAGTCCCGGCCATCCTGGGTCAGCTCGATGCCGCGGCTTTCGCGGAGGAAGAGCTTGGTTCCAAGATATTCCTCCAACGTGGAAACCTGCCGGCTTACGGCGGACTGCGTCACTCCCATCTCCTGGGCGGCGCGACTGAAGCTGCCCGAGCGCGCGGCGACATGAAAGACATGCAGGGGGTTGAGGGGCGGCATTTTCGGCATTGGCGGTTCCGGCAGCTGTTTGAACGATTGCCACCATGAAACACGGCGGTGACGGCTTCCACCGCCAATCCGTTGGGGCGATATGAGCTTAGGTCATGCCGGCCTGAGGTCTGCGAAGTTGTCATCGCTCCGCCCTGTGTCAAAACGGCAAGAGTTTGGATCAGGAGGCCGCATTGTATTCACATCTCACCTCGGAACAGGCCGAACTGGCCAGCACTGTACGCCGGTTCGCCGAAAAGGAACTGGCGGAAGGCGCGCTCAAGCGTGCTCATTCGCGGGAATATCCGTGGGACGTTGCGCATAAGCTTGCCGGCATGGGCCTCCTCGGCATCACGATGAAGGAGGAGGATGGCGGCGTCGGTGGCACCTTGATGGATGCCGTCATCGCCATCCAGGAGATCGCCAAGGTCTGTCCGAAGAGCGCGGACATCGTCCAGGCAGGCAATTTCGGACCGATACGGACATTCGTCGAATACGCGACGGAGGACCAGAAGAAACGCTACCTGGCGGAGCTTCTGGAAGGCAAGGCATTGATTTCGCTCGGCATGTCGGAACCGGATGCCGGGTCGGCCGTCACCGAGCTGAAGACGAAGGCCGTTGAGGATGGCGATGATGTCGTCATCAATGGCTCGAAGGTCTTCTCGACCCATAGCCCCGAGGCCAAGCTGTTCCTCATCTATGTGCGCTTCGGACCCGGTACCGGCGGCATCGGCTCGGTGCTCATCGAACGCGGCACGCCCGGCTTCACGATCGGAGAACGTTCCAGTTTCATGAGTGGTGAGGAGTGGTGCCCCCTCTATTTCGAGAACTGCCGTATCCCGAAAGCCAATATCCTGCTCGGTCCCGGTGGCTTCAAGAAGCAGATCTCGGGCTTCAATGTCGAGCGCATCGGCAACGCATCGCGGGCGCTGGCGCTCGGCCAGTATGCGTTCCAGGTGGCGCGCCAGTATGCCCTTGACCGAAACCAATTCGGCCGTCCTCTCTGCGAATTCCAAGGGCTGCAATGGAAGTTCTCCGAAATGGCCGTCAAGCTGGAGGCGGCGCAGATGCTGCTCTACCGGGCGGCCTCCGTCGAGAATGGTGAACTGCCAAGCGCCTACGACACGGCGGTCGCGAAGCTTGCCTGTAATCAGGCCGGCTTTGAAGTGGCGAACGAAGCCCTGCAGGTAATGGGCGGCTACGGCTACAGTACGGAAAGCCTGGTGGAATACTGCGTGAAGCGTACACGTGGATGGATGATCGCCGGCGGCTCGATCGAAATGCTCAAGAACCGGATTGCCGAACACGTCTTCGAGCGGCGGTTCGACCAGCGTGCACGCTAGGAGGTAGGCTTCATGACTTTGAGTTCCGCTGCGCTGCTCAGGCCGCAGTCCCTTGCCTTGATTGGTGTATCCGACGATCCGTCGAAGACGGCAGGCCGCCCGCTGCAGTTTCTGCGGCGCGCCGGCTTCGACGGGGAGATCTTCGTCGTTAATCCGCGGCGTGAGACCGTCCAGGGAGAGAAGGCCTACAAAACACTGGCGGATCTGCCGAAACGGCCCGACCATGCCTTCATCCTCACGGATGCGGAAAAGGCATTGGATGCCCTGGAGGAGTGTGAGCGTCTCGGTGTTCCGGTCGCAACGATGTTGTCCAGCGGCTTTGCCGAGGCAGGCGAAAGAGGCATCGCCAATCAGGCGCGTCTCGAGGCCATTCTCGCCCGCGGAACCATTCGGCTGGTCGGACCCTCGAGCATCGGCGTCGTCAATCTTCATAACGGACTGACGCTGACGGCCAACGCGGCCTTCGCGGAACCGGACCTCCCGAAGGGCGGGATCTTCGTCGGGTCCCACAGCGGCAGCCTGATCGGAGCGCTCGTATCGCGCGGCAAACGCAAGGGCATCGGCTTTGCCGGCCTCGTTTCAGTGGGTGCGGAGACCGATCTTTCGATCGGCGAAATCTGCCTGGCGACCCTCGATGACCCGCAGATCACCAGCTACATGCTGTTCATCGAGACGCTTCGCCATGCCGACAAGCTGCAGGAATTCGCGCTGGAGGCGGCCAAGCGCGGCAAACCCGTCGCGGCGTTCAAGCTCGGTCGTTCGGAAGAGGCGGCCGAACTTGCCGTCTCCCACACGGGCTCGCTTGCGGGCGCCGATGAAGTTGCGGACATCTTTCTCGCCGAACTCGGCATAGCCCGGGTTGAATCGTTCGAGGGGCTGCTGGAAGTCATGCCGCTCCTGCAGCAGGTGCCTACCTCTCTTGACGGCCCCCGCAGGGGCAGGGTCGGAGTGGTGACGACCACGGGCGGCGGCGCGGCCATGGCCGTCGACCAGATGGCGCTTCGCGGCGTCGATGTTGTGCCGGCCAGCGAGGAAACGCGTGCACGCCTGCGGGAAAAGGGGATCGAACCGGGTGAGGGACGCATCATCGACCTGACGCTTGCCGGGACGCGCTATGATGTGATGAAGGCGACGCTGGACATCCTTCGAAGCGCTCCGGAATTCGACCTCGTGCTGGCGACAGCTGGCTCCTCTGCCCGCTTCAACCCGGAACTGGTCGTGCAGCCTGCTGTAGATGCTGCCCGCGAGCCGGGACATCCGCTGGCGGTATTTCTCGTCCCCGACGCGCCTGACGCCGCACGTCTTCTCGCGAAGGCGGGCGTACCGGCATTCCAGGACCCGGAGACATGCGGGGACGCCATTGCGGCAGCCCTGCACCGCCGCGCGCCAACCCGTTCAACGCCACTCGACAGCTCGGCCTTCATCGGCGAGACCACAGTGCTGGACGAGGTCTCCTGCTACCGCCTGCTCGAGCACCACGGCCTGACCAGCGCCCCACATATCGTGCTGAAGGTGGGGGACCCTGTTCCGCAACTGCCGTTCGCCTATCCGGTCGTCGCCAAGGTTCTCGACAGCCGGATCGCCCACAAGACCGATTCCGGTGGAGTGGTGCTGCATATTGCCGATGCCGCTCAACTGGCCGAAGCCATGCAGGCGATCGTGTCGCGTGTGGAAGAGAATACCGGGATCAAGGCCACCGAGATCCTGGTGCAACAGATGACGCGCGGCGTTGGGGAGGTTCTGGTTGGTTTTCGTCGGGATCCGCAGGTAGGCCCGCTCGTGGTGCTTGCTGCCGGAGGTATCTTCACCGAGCTCTACCGTGACAGCACTATGCGGCTTGCGCCTGTTGACCGTGCGGCCGCCATGGAAATGATCCATGAAATCAAGGCCAGCCGCATTCTGGACGGCTATCGCGGAGCTCCCAAGGGCGATCTAGATGCACTTGCCGACGCCATTGTCTCGGTTTCCCGGCTCGCCGCCGAAACGGCTCCGCGCGTCGAGGAGTTCGAGATCAATCCGCTCCTGGTGCTGCCGCATGGCAAGGGTGTCTGTGCCATCGATGGACTCGGGAGGGTTGCAGGATGAGCGGAACCGTCCACCTGGAACGGGACGGTGACGTCGCCGTCCTCATCATCGACAATCCGCCAGTGAACGCAGGCTCTTCCGATGTTCGCAAGGCCCTGCTGAGGCGGATCGCAGAAGTGGAAGCCGATGCGACCCTTGCCGGTGCCGTGCTTATCGGAGCGGGGAAGAGCTTCATCGCCGGCTCGGACCTGCGCGAGTTCGACCTGCCGCTCGAGCCGCCGCAACTGCCTCAGGTTATCGAAGCGATCGAAGGTTCCTCCAAGCCCTATGTGGCGGCATTACACGGTGCCGCGCTCGGCGGTGGCTATGAACTCGCTCTTGGCTGCGATGCCCGCATCGCCGCGCCGGAAACGGTCGTCGGCCTTCCGGAGTGTACGCTGGGGATCATTCCCGGCGCCGGCGGCACGCAGAAGCTCCCCCGGCTTGTGGGCAAGGCCAAGGCCATCAGCCTGATCTGCACCGGCGGCAGGGTATCTTCTCCGGAAGCGTTGCGGCTGGGAATGATCGATGCCGTCGCGGAAACCGACCTGCGTGAAGAGGCGGTGGCGCTAGCCCGCAGCCTTAAGGGCCGAAAGCAGCGGGTGATCGAGCTGCCCGTACCGAAAGACAAGCCGGAGGATATCGAAGCTGCCACCTCCAAGGCCGTGGCAGCCGCGCGCAACCGGCCGCACATTCAGGCCGCCATCCGTCATGTGATGGCTGCCGGTACGGTCGGTGCTTGCGAGGGCCTGGCGGCAGAGCGCGCGGAGTTCCAGCAACTGCGTGTCGCGCCCGAGGCGAAGGCCTTGCGGCACATCTTCTTCGCCGAACGTGAGGCAACACGTGGAAACCTGCCAGCGGGCGTGAAGGGTCGACGCTTCGAAAGCTTCGGTATCGTCGGTGCCGGAACGATGGGTGCCGATATCGCGACAGCGACGCTTCAGCGCGGCTTCCCTACCGTTCTCGTTGACAGCAATTCGGAAGCTCTGGCCCGTGCGAAGGCGCGGATAACGGCTGCCATCGAAAGGGGCGTCACCTCCGGCAAGCTCTCGGTCGATGCCGGCGATAGGGCGAAGTGCAACCTTGTGCTGGTCTCTGAACTGCAGTCGCTTGAGGATTGTGACGTGCTGATCGAGGCTGTCTTCGAGGACCTCGAGACCAAGAGAGGCGTCTTCGCGAAATTGGATGCCATCGCAAAGCCCGGTGCGCTCCTGGCGACGAATACATCCTATCTCGATATTGACCGTATCGCTGCCGCCACCACGCGTCCGCAGGATGTGATCGGCCTGCATTTCTTCAGCCCGGCCCATATCATGAAGCTCCTGGAGGTTATTGCGGGAGCGGAAAGCTCGCATGAGGCGGTCACGACCGGCCTCGCCATCGCGAAGGCGCTCGGCAAGCAGCCTGTCCAGGCGTCGAACGGCTTCGGTTTCATCGGCAACCGCATCTATGCCGCCTACCGCGCGGCCTGCGAATTCATGCTGGAAGACGGTGCCCTCCCGCACGAGGTAGATGAGGCTCTGAAGGATTTCGGATTTGCCATGGGACCGTTCGCGGTCGCCGACATGTCTGGCCTCGACATTGCCTGGCGGATGCGCCAGCAGCAGGCTGCCACACGCGACCCGGCCGCGCGGTACGTCGCGATTCCGGACCGGCTGTGCGAGATGGGGCGCCTCGGACGCAAGACCGGTGCGGGTTATTACGACTATGACGAGAAGGGCCGTCCGCAGCGCTCCGCGGTCGTGGAAGATGTCATCTCCATGGCTTCGGACGCGAAGGGCATCGCCCGCCGTTCGCTCGATGCCCGCGAGATCCAGCGCCGCGCCATGGCCGCTATCGTCAATGAAGCGGGACTGGTGCTGGAAGAGGAGATTGCGGCGAGGGCGAGTGATATCGATGTCGTCCTCGTGAATGGTTATGGCTTTCCGCGCTGGCTTGGCGGCCCGCTTTATTGGGCAGCACAGCAGGACCTGGAGGAACTGGCGTCAGACTGCGCAGCATCGACCGCGGCGGCCGGGCCTTCCAAGAGGCGGGCGGATCTGGATGCCTTGCTTGGCTCCGAGTCTCGGAACCGGACGGCCTAGGTCCTCCTTCGGGCTGCGATGAGCAGTCATGCCAAACCCATTGTCGGGACGGTAGGTCAATTAGTCAGTTGTCCTGCCGGCCTCCAGCAAACAGATTGCCGCGACAGTTGCGGGGAGGCGCTACACCGCTCCTCCTCCTGAAGTGGGGAGAACCGAATGTCCGACAATGCCATCGATCGCGCCAGCGCGTTGCGCGCTCTCTTTCGTCCGTCCAGCGTTGCCGTGGTTGGTGCATCGGCCGATCCGACCAAGACCGGGGGGCGACCGGTCAACTACCTGATCAAGCATGGCTTCGAGGGGAGCATCTACCCGATCAACCCGAAGGTGGAGGAGATCTCCGGCCTCAAATGCTACGCCTCGGTGGAGGATCTTCCGGAGGCGCCCGACGCGGCGATCGTTCTGCTGGGCGTCGAACGGGCGCATGTTGCCGTGCGGCAGCTCGCCGAGCGGGGGACAAAGCTCGCGATCGTGCTCGCCAGCGGGTTCAGTGAAGCGGGCGAGGCTGGAAGGGCACGCCAGGAGGAACTGCTTCGTGCTGCCGGGACGATGCGCATTCTGGGGCCGAACACGATCGGCGCCATGGACCTTGCCCGAAACATTGTGCTTTCCGCCAGCGGCGCGCTTGAGGTCAGCGACCTGCCGGTCGGCGGCATCTCGGTCGCTTCGCAGAGCGGCGGCATCCTGGGGGCTCTGCTTTCCCGCGGGGCTGCCCGCGGAATAGGCTTCAGCAAGCTGGCGACGACCGGAAACGAGGTTGACGTCGATCTCGCTGATCTCATCGATTACTACGCCGATGACGACGATACCCAGGTCATCGTTGGCTATATCGAGGGTATCCGTTCCGTCGAGAAGTTCAGGCACGCGGCCGAGAAGGCCCGCCGGGCAGGCAAGCCCGTGGTCGTGTTCAAGGTGGGTCGATCGGATTCGGGCGCACGCGCCGCCGTGTCCCATACGGGCGCCATGGCGGGTGAGGACCGGGTCTACGATATGCTGTTCAGGCAGTGCGGCATCATCCGTGCCGACAGGTTCGCCGACCTTCTCGATGTGCCGGCCATGCTGGTAACGGGACGCAAGATGAAGGGTCGCCGGGTGGCCGTTCTGACCTCGACCGGCGGGGCGGGGAGCCTCGTTGCCGATAGCTGTGGGATCGGTGGACTGGATGTGCCGCTTCTGGATGATGCAACGGCCAATGGTCTTGCTGCAATCCTGCAGGCGTCGGAACCGATGACGGCAAACCCGGTCGACGTGACGCTCGCGGGTGTAAAGCCGGACGTGATGACGGCATCAACCGAGATGCTTCTGAACTCGCAGAGCGTGGACGGCGTGGTGGTGATTGTCGGTTCATCGGCGCTCGCCCAGCCGGAAATTGCGGTTGGTGCCATCAAGAACGGTGCAGCACGAAGCACAAAGCCGCTCATCGCCTATGTGAGCCCCTATGCGCCCCACATCGTCAAGGAGCTGAACAGGCAGGGCATTCCCGCCTATACGGATCCGGAGACCTGCGCCGTAGCCTTGCGTGCGGCCTTGCCTGTTTCTACCGTTGAGTCCGCGCTTCGAATAACCGATGTCCCGGGTGCTCCGGACTGGCTGACACCCGGCACGCTCAACGAGGCCAGGTCGCGCGCGCTTTTCGACCACTACGGCCTGTCGGGTACCGACCAGCGCATCGTCCAGACCGCTTCGGAAGCCACGGCTGCCGCAACGGAACTCGGTGGGCGGGTCGTGCTGAAGGTCCTTTCGTCGCAGATCGCTCACAAGTCGGATGTGGGGGGCGTGAAGGTCGGCCTTGATGATACCACGATCGGGCCTGCGGTGGAGCAGATGACGCGCCATTTGGCGGACCAGAAACTTCCCAAGCGTGAGGGGTTCCTCGTGCAGAAGATGCTGTCCGGAGGCGTCGAGGTGATCCTCGGCCTGCGACGAGACCCTCAGCTCGGTCCCCTTATCCTGCTCGGGGCAGGCGGTGTATTTGCGGAGTTGGCGGATGATTCTGCGATCCGGCTCCTGCCGATTGCCGAGACAGATGCCCGCGACATGGTCTCGGACCTTCGCCTCTCACGCATCCTGAATGGCTATCGCGGCGGCAAGGAGTATGATGTGGAGGCCCTCGTGGCGGCAATAATGGCGCTCGCCCGCATGGGAGAAAGCCTCGGTGAACGGTTGCTCGAGGCGGAAATCAATCCGCTGTTCGTGATGCCCAAGGGGGAGGGCGTTGCCGCGGCAGACGCACTCGTCGTCCTGGGATAGACGGGGGATGGACTGCGGCGGGAACCATGGCGTGAATTGCCTGTCCCGCCGTCCAAGCTGACTTCCTGTCAGGTAGTCCTGCGCGCGAGACGCCAGACACCTTGCGCCTGTACGATCGGCTGATCCTCGCACAGGACCATGCCCTCGATGAACGACATCCGGGGGGTCAGCTTGACGATCCGTGGGGTTATGGTCGCAAACTTGCCGAGGGGAAGCGGAGCGACGAACTGGTGACTGAGAGAAACGGTCGCTGCCTTGTCAGATCCGCTTGCCAAGCGTGAATGAAGGCCGAAGGCGCGGTCTACAAAGGACATGATCATGCCTCCGTGGACGACGCCATTGCGGTTGACATGCATCTCACGGGTGATGAATCCGTAGTGTTCGCCGCTCTGATCGGTCAACCGCCAGTAGCCGCCGATATGGCCGATGAATCCGTCGGCCGGATCGAAGACCCAGCCATTCTGCGTGAGAAAATCTTCCATGGTGAAGTTCATCGCGCAACCGAAGGGCCTTGGCAATCGTCGCAGCCGGACATCCCACTCTGACCTTTTGTTATGGATGCATGCTTTATTGAAGGTTGATGTCCGGGAAGTTTGTCCGGAGTATCGGAGACGCTAACGCGCACGAACTTAAGGGAGGAGAATGCATGCCTAGTATCGACTACCGCGATGCGGTAGGAGGCGCATTGCTCGTGGCGCTGGGAGCCACCTTCACAGCCTATTCCTGGATGCATTATCCTCTCGGCACCGTCACGCGCATGGGCGCAGGCATGGTTCCGTTCAGCCTTGGCGTGATCCTTGCGATCTTCGGCGGAATGATCCTGTTCGCCAGCCTGTCGCGTGAAGGAACGTTCCCGCAGATAAGAGTGGCTACACCGCTGGTGGTCCTCGGCAGCGTCATTCTCTTCGCCGTCGTTATCAAGCCGTTCGGCCTTCTGTCTGCTGCATTCCTGGCGACATTCGTGGCCGCTTTTGCCGACCTGTCGTTCCGTCCTCTTCGCAATGCCGCGCTCGCGGCCGGCCTTAGCGCCGTCGCCTATCTGATCTTCTCGCTCGGGCTGCAACTGCCCCTTCCTCTCTTTGCGTGGCCCTTCTGATGGATATGTTCTCCAACATCGCGCTCGGCCTGGAAACGGCGCTGACCCCGGTCAACATCCTCTACTGTTTCATCGGCGTTTTCCTCGGGACGTTCATCGGCGTGTTGCCGGGGATCGGTGCCCTCGCAGCCATCTCGATGCTGTTTCCGATCACCTATCATCTGGAGCCGACCACGGCCCTTATCATGCTGGCGGGGATCTATTACGGCACCGCCTATGGCGGCAGCACGGCGTCGATCCTGCTCAACATTCCCGGCACGTCCTCCAGCGTTGTGACCTGCCTGGACGGATATCCGATGGCACAGCAGGGTCGCGCCGGCGTGGCTCTGGCAATGACGGCTCTCGGCTCGTTCTTCGGTGGCGTCTTCGGCATCCTGGTCCTCAGCCTGTTTTCCCCGCTTATCTCCGGTTACGCGCTGTCCTTCGGTCCGGCGGAATATTTCACGCTGATGGTCCTGGGGCTGATCGCCGCTTCTGCAATCACCGAGGGCTCGGCCGCCAAGGGGCTTGCCATGGTCGTCCTGGGGATCCTTCTGGCGACGGTAGGCATGGACCCACAGAGCGGGACACCACGCTTCACGTTCGGCACGCTCGACCTGATGGACGGCCTTGGCTTGAGCGCACTTGCCATGGGATTGTTCGGCATCTCGGAGGTAATCTCGTCGATCCGCACCAAGAATGACGGGGCCGCCCCTGCAACCGCCCGCTCCGTCACCATGCGATCGTTGATCCCGAGCAGGGACGACATCCGTCGGAGCTGGATGCCGATGCTGCGCAGTTCCACGATCGGTTCCTTCTTTGGTGCACTGCCCGGTACGGGCCCATCGATCGCCTCTTTCGTCTCCTATGCGGTGGAGAAGCGGGTTTCCAAGACGCCTGAGCGCTTCGGCAAGGGAGCGGTCGAAGGGGTCGTCGCACCGGAAACTGCAAACAACGCAGCCGATCAGACGGCATTCATCCCGACGCTGTCCTTGGGCATTCCCGGCAGCGCCACGATGGCCCTGATGATCGGCGCGATGATGGTTCACGGCATCCATCCCGGCCCGAAGATGATGACCGACCAGCCCACGCTGTTCTGGGGCCTGGTGATGAGTTTCTGGGTCGGCAACGTCCTGCTCATCATCCTGAACCTGCCCCTGATCGGTCTTTGGGTTCGGCTTCTGACGGTGCCTTACCACCTGCTCTTCCCGGCCATCGTGATGTTCATCGCGATCGGAGCCTACTCCGTCCGCTACAGCGCATTCGACGTGCTGACCGTCGCGGGTTTCGGAGCGCTTGGTTACGTGATGCGCATCTTCGCCTTTCCGGCGGCGCCACTCTTGCTGGGCTTCGTTCTCGGGCCGTTGATCGAGCAGCATTTCCGGCGAGCCATGGTTCTGGCGCGGGGGGACCTGATGGCGATCGTGGAGCGTCCGATCAGCGGTGTCTTCGTCGTCATCAGCGTCCTTCTCCTGGGGTGGAGCCTTTGGTCCACGTTCCGCGAGGCGGGAAAGAGAAAGCTGCTGGAAAGCGAAAACTGAGGTTCACCGGGAGCGGCGTTAGGTGCCACCGCTGACGGGTCATCAATCAAGAGCACTGAAACACGGAGGAGAAACCATGAAGATCTTTGCAGCAGCCGCTCTGGCATTCGCCGCAGCGACGGGAACTGTCGTCGCGCAGGACTTCCCGAACAAGCCGGTCACCATCATCATTCCCTATAGCGGCGGCGGCTCGACCGACCTCATGGCCCGCTCGCTCGCAACCGAGCTTCAGGAGATGTGGGGGCAGCCGGTCGTCGTGGAAAACCGCGCCGGTGCGGGCTCGATGATCGGCACGGCCTATCTGTCCCAGCAGCAGCCGGACGGTTACACACTCCTCGTGAACACGGCCGCGCATTCGACGGCGCCTGCCGTTCAAAAGGATCTGCCGTTCGATCCCAGGAACGACATCACTCCGATCGGCATGGTGGCGACCAGCCCCTATGTGGCGGTCAGCGGCGCTAACGTGAAGTCGGAGGGCTTCGACCAGTTCGTGGCAGAGGCCAAGGAGCGGCCGATGTTCTTCGCAACCGCCGGCGTCGGCAGCTCCAGCCATTTCTCTGCCGAACTCCTGATCCAGCAGGCCGGTATCCCGGCTGACGTCGTCCACTATTCCGGCGGCGGCGAAGCCCAGGTCAACCTGATGGGCGGACATGCCGACGTCTACATCAGCACGACCGCGTCGGTCATGCCCTATGTCAACAACGGTCAGGTGAAGGCTCTGGTCGTGCTGGCACCGGAGCGTTTCGAACTTCTGCCGGACGTTCAGTCCAGCGGGGAGAATGGCGTCGAGGGCATCGAGATCGACGGCTGGCTTGGGCTGTTCGGCCCCGGCGGCATGGATCCTGCCCTGGTCGAGAAGCTCAACGCAGACATGAACAAGGCCATCTCCACCGATCGTTTCAAGAAGGTCCTGGAAGAGAACTTTGTCGTGGCCGGCAAGACGACCGCAGCCGAGTTCAAGGAACAGGTGGAGAAGGAGATGGATCTCTGGGCGGGCCTCGCCAAGGAGCGCAATATCGTCGCCCAGTAAAGCTCTGATGATCCGGCTCCGGCCGGATCATTTTCCGCGACATGGCAAGTGAGATCGGATGCCGGCCCCCTCGGGTGCCGGCATCTTGTTATCGGGTGGTGAGTTCGTAGGTTTCCCCGTCCGGAAGGGGTACGTCAAACGCATTAAGGGTCATGGATATCAGGGTGTAGTAGCCGCACAGGCCGACCAGATCGACCAGCCGGCCGGTGCCCAGCACGTCCGTCCCCTTGGCGTAGAGCGCGTCGGGGATCCTGCGCTCCCGGGAAAGTGCAAAGACCACATCGTGCACGACCGCTTCCTCGGGATCTGCGAAGGAGGGTCGCTCACCCGCCTTCAGGGCCTCCACGATCTCTGGAGCAAGCCCTGCCTTCAGCGCGATGGGCTTGTGCGCCCACCATTCAAATTCCGCCTGCCACACGCACGCCATGCACAGGATGGCGAGTTCCGACAGCCTGGGGTCGAGCGACGAGCCGTAGCGGCAATAGGCGCCAAGCGCCTGCGCGGCTTCCGCCAGCTCTGGCCGGTGCAGCCAGATGGCGAGAGGGCCGCGGACCCGGCCACGTGGACCGGAGGCGATGATGTCGTGGACACGCTTCTGTTCTGCAGTGAGATGGTTTGGGTCGGGTGGCCCAAGGCGCATGCTGACCTCCTATTGCTGTTCTGCGAGCCGGATCGGCTGACCGTCCAGCCAGCTCTCCAGGTTCTCGACGGTCTGCCGATAAAATGCCTCGAAGGTCTCTCGCACCGAATAGCCTAGATGCGGTGTGACCAGAGCATTGGGCAAGGTCCGGATCGGGTGATCGGCCGGCAGCGGCTCCTGATCGTAGACGTCGATCCCGGCTCCCCTGATCTGTCCGCTGCGGAGAGCCTCCAGAAGAGCCTGCTCGTCCACCAGCGGACCCCGCGCGCTATTGATCAGGATTGACTCGGGCTTCATCTGCGCCAGGTCCTGCCTGCCAATAATGCCGCGGGTCGTGGGGCCGAGCACGAGGTGCAGGGATATCACGTCCGCCGTCGCCAGCAGTTCCTGCTTGGCGAGATAGGTGGCGCCTGCTTCGGCGGCCCGCTCCGGCGTCAGGTTCGGGCTCCACGCAACCGCCTCCATTCCAAAGGCCTTGGCAATGAGAGCCATTCGGGCTCCGAGCTTGCCGAGGCCGACGATGCCGATAGTCTTCCCCCACAGCGCATTGCCAAGCCGGGTCTGCCATGCGCCTTGACGCATCGCGGTGCTCTCCTCCGGAATGAAACGCATCAGGCCCAGGATAAGGCCCCAGGCGAGCTCCGCCGTTGCGTAAACGCCGTTTCCGCTTCCGGTGGTCGTCATTACGGCGATGCCCAGCTCTCGTGCCCTGCTGTGGTCAAGGGTCCTGTTTCGAAGACCAGTCGCTGCGATCGCCTTGAGGTTCGGCAGTTGAGAAAGGAGCTCTCCAGGAAATGCGGTGCGTTCTCGTAGAAGGCATATCGCATCATACTCCCGAAGTTGTTCTATGCCGGCCTCGCCCTTGCCTATCGGCTCATGAAGGAAATCGACGTCCGCTCTCGCCTCGATCTTCTCCCAGGCCGCCAGCTTGTGAGCCACACCCATGTAATCGTCGAGAACCGCGATGCGGGGCCGGCGATCGCTCGGTAGCGGACGAAAGTCTGTCATGACATGTCTCCTCGTGCGGAATTGCGTCGCTTTTCGTACTTGTTGATCAGGGCCACGATCCAGGGGATGTTCGGCATGAACAGGAATATCCGTGTCAGGTGGAATGCAGTGACGATCGTCACGTCTTGATGCAGATACTTCGCGGTCAGCGCCATCTCGACCACGCCACCCGGTGCTGCGCCGAGAATGACGAGCCGCCAGTCCATTCCAGACAGATAGCTCATCGCCAAGGCGATCGCGGCGCACAGGCCTATCAGGACCAGGACGGCAAGAATGCAGGCCAGCGTGAGCCTGCCTGCCGAGGTGATGATCTCACGACGGAATGTCGAGCCGAGCCAAGATCCGAGCACGATCTGTGCAGCCGACAGGATGATCGCTGGAAACGGGGAGATTCCATTGCCCGTGGCTGCAAGCAGGGCTGTAAAGGCGAGCGGTCCCAGGAAGTTGGGGTTGGGAATGCGCAACAGGCGGAAGAGCCACATCCCGCCGAAGCCGATAGCACCAAGCAGGCCGATCTCCAATGGGTCGAACGTCGCGGACCCATTGACCATCATGCCCCGGCCTTCCGGCCATCCCTCCACCGCGTACATCGCGAAGGGGACGAGGACGACGACCGCTGAAAGCCGAAGCGTCTGTGAAAAGATGACCGGCATCGGATCGACCTTGCTCTCCACCGCCATCGCGGCCGCCTCGACCGGGCTCGTGGGCACGGCTGAGAGGAAAGCCTGGGCGAAGGTGAGCCCGCTTGCGCGTGCGAAGATGGCGGCGACTGCGAAGATGCAGAAGAGGCTTGCGACGGCCGTCCCGATGATGACTGGTGCATGGAGGAAGAGCTTGTCGAGCGCCGAGGGGGTGAAGGTCAGCCCGACCTGGCAGGCGACGATCACCTGGCCGAATGGTCGGATCTGGTTGGGGACCCGCACGACCATCAACTGGCTGATGGCAAGGAACGCCGTCATGACCAGCGGGCCGATCATCCACGGTAGCGGCGATCCAAGCCATTGGAAGATAGCGCCGGATGCTGCCGCGAGCAGGAGCAGGAGGCAGAGCTTCGCCAACCGCTTCACTCGCAAAGAGATCGTACCCCCTCCAGGTTTCACGTGCTTTCGGCGGTCAGTCACAACGCGCCGACATCCCGCCGTCGACCACCAGTTCCGTACCGGTCACGAAACGGGCCTCGTCTGAGGCGAGGAACAGCGCGGCATTTGCCGTGTCCCGGCCATCTCCCATGAAGGGCAGCGGGATCCTGCTCTGCCTCTGCGCAAGCAGTGCGCTGACATCACCGCCGGCGCGCTGAGTTGCAAGACGCGCCTCAACCATCGGCGTGTGCATCTGGCCGGGCACCACCGTGTTCACGCGGACGTTGAAGGGCGCATATTCGACGGCAGTGACCCGCGAGAATTGTATGACCCCTGCCTTCGCCGCCGCATAGGCGACCTGTGCAGCGCCGGTCCAGCGAATTCCGGACGTGGACGCTGTATTGACGATGGAGCCGCTTTCCTGAGCCTTCATGATGGGCAGCACATGCTTGCACATGAGAAACACGCTGGTGAGATTGTAGTTGATCTGCTTGAGCCACAACTCCTCGCTCATCTCGACCGCACCGCCCTTGGCTGATCCGCCGACATTGTTCACCAGGACGTCCAGCCTGCCATATCGGGACATGACATCCTCAACCATGCGTGCGATGGAAGAACTGTCGGTAACGTCACAGTGTGCAAGATGAAATGCGCCGCCGATGTCCCGCAGCATTCGTGCGGTCTCTTCCATTGCGTCCGTGTTGATGTCCGTGCCGACGACGGTGGCGCCTTCCTTGGCGAACAGGACTGCCGCAGCTCTCCCATTCCCCCATCCCGGGGCGACGCATCCCGCACCCGTAATGATGGCCACCTTGCCTTCAAGCCTCCGCATCCTGCCCCTCCCGGCGTTTAGCCTGTCGTCAGGGTCACTGCAGATGGGCTGCCGGCGAAGTTATGTCCGGGATATTTGCAGAGCAAGAGACAAGCCGATATTGCTTCCATGTCGACATTAGCCTGACCTATTGGGAAGTTGACTGGCTTTTCGTCGCTCTAGGGAAACCTGCGCTTATGCAAGAACAGAGACTCAATCTTCCGCTCAACCCTCTCCGCGCCTTCGCCATCGCGTCGCGGCACAAGACGTTCACGGCCGCGGCGAGGGAGCTTGGCGTCAGTCAGGTCGCGATCAGCCGGCAGATCGCCATCCTGGAGAACTACCTGAATGTCAGTCTCTTCGAGCGCGGCACCCGCTCCGCCAAACTCACCGACGTGGGCCGAGCCTTCGGCCTTGAGATCGCCGGTCTGTTCGACGAACTGGAGAATGCGACGCATCGCATCATCAGCCAGGAAACGCAGAGCACGGTCAACCTGCGGGTTCATCCGACGCTCGCACATCTGTGGTTGATGCCGCGGCTTCCGGATTTCATGCAGAAATACCCCGACATACGTGTCCGGTTCGACACGCGGGTCGAGCCGTTGGATTTCCGGGGAACCCATCTCGACGTTGCCGTACAGCTGGGTTCTGGCCACTGGAAGGATGCCAAGGCTCGCAAACTGTGGGACGAGGAAATCGACGTGATCTGCAGCGCAGATTACCTCGAGAAGGTCGGGCCGCTCGAAAAGCCGGCGGATGTCGAGCGCTGCGAATTGCTGCATTCGCGGTATCGGCGGCGTGCATGGGAGCACTGGGCGGAGACGATCGGCGTCCAGATCGACTATCGGCGTGGCATGGAGTTTGATACCTCGCTTCTTACTTTCTCGGCAGCCGAGCAGGGTTTTGGCCTCGCTATCGGTCAGTTGGGACTTCTGGACGATCTTGTCGGAAGGGGGCGGCTTGTCCGGCCGTTCGACATGCGGATCGCAACCGGCGCATCCTTCTATGTGACCTGGCCGACCACGGCCTCGGTCAACGTGAAAACGAAGAAGTTCATCGATTGGCTGCTTGGCCAGGTGGGGGAATCGCCCGAGTTCTATTCCGGGTCCAAGGTCGTCCTGAGCCAGCCCTGATACGTCCTTAGCAGAACGGAACTCTGGATTACCTAACGTTTGATCAGGCTTTCTGTCCGCTGCCCGATGCTATCGCTTAGGCAGATAGGCGGATGGAGAAGAAGCATGGCTGGTCGTTTGCAGGGCAAGATCGCAGTGGTCGTCGGAGCGGGACAGCAGCCCGGCACGACGGTCGGCAACGGGCGTGCCGTCGCGATGCGTTTTGCCCAGGAAGGGGCGACCTGCCTGCTCGTCGACAAGGTCGGCGCCTGGGCGGAGGACACCCGCGCACTCCTGGACGGGGCGCAGGCGAGCACGTTCGAGGCCGATGTGACCCGCGAGGATGATTGCCGCGCCGTCATCGAAGCCGCAGTCGCTCGCTACGGTCGGGTGGATATCCTGCACAACAATGTCGGCATGTCCAAGGGCGACAGGCCGACATGGGAGCTCGAAGTGGAGGTCTGGGAGCGCATCATCACGCTCAACCTCCAGAGCATGTTCATGATGTGCAAGCACGCGCTGCCGGTGATGCGCCAACAGCGGTCGGGTTCGATCATCAACATCTCCTCCACCTCGTCGCTCTCCAAGCGCCCGACGCTCGCTTACAAGACGTCGAAGGGGGCAATCAACACGTTGACGCAGCACGTCGCAGCCGAGAATGCCGCCTTCGGCGTGCGAGCGAACGTCATCGTTCCCGGATTGATCGATACGCCGATGGCGATCGAGCGCCGGGCCGCCGAGACCGGGCGTAGCCGCGAGGAAATTCGCGCAGAACGCGATGCACTCGTCCCCATGGGCTTCATGGGCGAGGCACTGGACGTCGCCAACGCGGCAGTCTTTCTGGCCTCCGACGAAGCTAAGTACATCACCGGCGTCCTGCTGCCCGTGGACGGCGGCCTCTTGCTCAAGCGGGGCTGATCTGTCCCTGCAATGGCAACGACCGACGGTCGGCCGACCCAGAGGGATGGCCGGCCGAAGCGATAACGGGAGGTATTGGATCCTCCACCGGCGCCGTTGCCGGCAACGGCGTTGGCAAGAAACCGAGGTGCCTGGAGACGATGAGCAATCCTTTAATCACACTGGCCGAGGCGGCTGCGCACTGGAACAGATGCCCTCTGCTCGAAGAGGTCGACTGGCAGACACGGCGTACGATCCTTGACTGGTTCGGCTCGATGTTGCCCGGCTGTCTCGATGGTCCAGGTCCGGCCCTCGCCAAGGTTCTGGCTTCCGGACGAGGAGAGGGGCGGGCGATCAGCTATGTCGACGGCTCGGCTGGGACATCAAGGCACGCTGCTCTCCTGAACGGCGTGACGAGCCATACGGCGGAATTCGATGACATCTTCCGTGATGGCGGCTATCATCCCGGCAGTCCGACGATCTCGGCAGCCCTTGCCGTGGCACAGGATGTCGGCGCGAGCGGTGAAGCATTCCGCCGTGCGGTGATCGGCGGCTACGAGGTTGGCTGCCGCATCGCGATCGCGCTTCAGCCGAGCCATTATCGCGACTGGCACATCACCGCGACAGTCGGGACGATCGGGGCGGCGGTTTCAACCGCCATGCTCCTCGGCGGGACGGCTGACACGATCGCGCATGCCATCGCCATCTCCACGAGCTTCGCTGGGGGACACCAGGAAAACCTGCAAGGCCTTGGCAACACCAAGCCGCTCCATTGCGGACACGCGGCCGAAGCCGGTGTGCTGGCGGGCCTTGCGGCCTCTGCCGGAGTGACCGGATCCCTGGACAGCCTGCACGCGCCCCACGGCTATGCGGCGGCCTCGAGCGACACGACCGGCAACTGGCAGGCGGCTCTCGACGGGCTGGGTGAATGGACGCCGATCACCCGCATGACGTTCAAGAACCATGGCTGTTGCGGCCATATCTTTCCCACGCTGGACGGTATCAGGACGCTGCAGTCACAGGTGGGCTTTCAGGCGGACGACATTCATTCGATCACCGTGCACGGCTATGGACCGACTGCGGCCATCTGCAACCGCATGAAGGTCGAGACGGCGCGAGATGCACGGTTCTCCGTGCAGTACTGCGTCGGTGCACTGCTCACCATCGGCCGCGTGCGGATGGAGGCGTTCACGCCGGAGGCATTGGCGAGGGAGGATATCCGCGCCATCATGCCGAAGGTCGTGGTGGTCGAGGATGCCGAGATCGCTGCCGCCTATCCGAGCCGCCGCATGGCGCGGCTGCGGGTCGAACTGACGGACGGGCGGGTACTGGATCATTTCCAGCAGACGCGCAAGGGCGACCCCGACGATCCGCTGACCGACGAGGAACTGGTGGAGAAATACGACGAATTGGCTGCCGTGGCCCTCGGTGATCAGGATCGTGAGGGTCTGAAGCAGCAAGTGCTGTTCGGGACGGACCTGCCCCTGGCGCTGACGATCGCTCCCCGAACGGCCTGACATCAACAAGCAGAAAATCAGCAAAGGCTCCTACCATGAATACGAACGCCGACGCGAAAATCCTCCCCGTTGCGACCTTCATCACCACGGATGTGAAGAATGGGATTGCGACGATCAAGCTGAACCGGCCTGACGTCCGAAACGCCATCAACGACGAGATGCGTGCGGAGCTCATCGCCGCATTCGAATGGGCCGACAAGAGCCGCGAGGTGCGTGGCGTGATCCTGACGGGGGAAGGCAAGGGCTTCTGCTCGGGCGGCGATATCGGCGGCATGCGCGGGCGGCTTGAGGCACCCGCCGGGGAGGTGGCGTTCAACGGGTGGCTACGCCAGAAGCAGACCCACAAGGGCATCAGCGTCATTCGCAACATGACCAAGCCGGTGATCGCTGCCGTCAACGGCGCTGCCTTCGGCCTGGGGCTGGACATGGCGCTTGCCTGCGACTTCATCATCGCCGCCTCGGGGGCGAAGCTCTCCATGAGCTTCATCAAGCGTGGCCTGGTCTCCGATGGCGGTGGCATGTATTTCCTGCCCCGTCGCGTCGGTCTGGTGAAGGCGAAGGAGCTTATCCTGACGGGCCGCGTCGTCGAGGCCGAGGAAGCGCTTCAGATCGGAATGGTGGACCGCATCTCCAGCGCTGAAGAACTGTTGAACGATGCCCAGGCATGGGCAGAAGAACTCTGCCAGGGCGCACCGGCTGCGATCGCACTGACGAAGGCCATCCTGGACCAGTCGATGGAAAGCACCGCAGACGAGATATTCACGCTCGGACGGGAGGCGCAGGCGATCTGCTACACCACGTCGGAACACCGGGCGTCGGTGGAAGACTTCCTCAACAAAACGCGATAGGCACAGCGGCAACCGAGTTGGCGGCAAATTTGGATTGGCGGGCATTCCCGAATGCCTGCCGTCCCGCATCGCCCTGTGTTCCTCCACGGTCTCCGTCAGAGACATCGGAGGCTGGGCTCACGCCCGGGCTTTGTTCCCTGCAACCTCTTCCATGGCGACTACGCCGGGCGCATTGTTCGCCGGCGTCGATGCGGTCGGCTGGCGCCGCGTAGTGGAATGATCGGCAAAGAAGAAAGAAGAAGGAGCGTCTTCGACGAACCACGCCGGGATTTCGGGGGGAAGTGATGGTGCTGCTAGAGAGATTTGAACTCTCGGCCTCTCCCTTACCAAGGGAGTGCTCTACCCCTGAGCTATAGCAGCTTAGGCCCGATCTGAAGGGCGTCCGTGGTGGACGTCGTCGGGCGAGGGGCCTATTGCCATAGCTTCGGAGCGAGCGCAAGCCGCAAATTGCGGTTCGCCGCAGGATGGAGCTAAAAGGAGGCCGACGGGTTTTCCAGCAGGCATGTAGGAACGAGTGATGGCGGCAAAGGACGAAGATGCGACGCCTTCGGCAGTAGAGACGAAGAGCGGGCGCAAGCGGGAAGCGGAGATCAGGGAAGAGCAGCGACAGGCACGCGCCGCCGCCAAGCTTCGCGAGAACCTGCTGCGCCGCAAGGCGCAGACGCGGGCGCGGCGCGCCGGGGCGGCCGACGAGGTGGATGGCCTGCCCGCCGCAAAAAAAGACGAATCAGGCTGACACATCCTCGTCCGGCCTCGGCCAAACCATTTGAAGCCTACTTGCTTTTCCGCTAAGGACGCCATCTTTCGCGCTTGCACAAGAACAAAGGGCGGGCTTGCTCCCGTTGGACCTCATGGATCGCATCAGAATTCGCGGCGGCAACAAGCTTAACGGCGTTATCCCGATATCCGGCGCCAAGAATGCGGCGCTTCCGCTGAT
This sequence comes from Pseudorhizobium halotolerans, assembly GCF_902153235.2. NCBI lineage: Bacteria > Pseudomonadati > Pseudomonadota > Alphaproteobacteria > Hyphomicrobiales > Rhizobiaceae > Pseudorhizobium > Pseudorhizobium halotolerans. The sequence goes on from NZ_CABFWE030000005.1 coordinate 1,477,892, forward strand.
GATCGCGTCGCTGCTGACCAGCGATACGCTGACGCTGGAAAACGTTCCGCATCTTGCCGACGTCGAGCAGCTTCTGCGAATCCTTGGCAATCACGGTGTCGACGTGATGGTCAACGGGCGGCGCGAAAGCCAGACGGAAAGCTATTCTCGGACGATCCAGTTCACCTGCAGGACGATCGTCGACACGACTGCTCCCTATGATCTCGTCTCCAAGATGCGTGCGAGCTTCTGGGTCATCGGACCGCTCCTGGCCCGCGCCGGTACGGCCCGCGTATCGCTGCCGGGGGGGTGCGCCATCGGTACGCGCCCGGTTGACCTTTTTCTCGAAGGCCTGCAGGCGCTTGGCGCACAGATTGAGATCGACGGCGGCTATGTCAATGCGACTGCCCCGGACGGCGGGCTCGTCGGTGGACACTACACCTTCCCCAAGGTCTCGGTCGGGGCCACCCATGTGCTGATGATGGCCGCAACGCTTGCGAACGGCACGACCGTGATCGACAATGCCGCCCGCGAGCCCGAGGTCGTCGATCTTGCCGACTGCCTCATCGCCATGGGAGCACGCATCTCCGGCGCGGGAACCAGCACGATCACGGTCGAGGGCGTCACCTCGCTGCACGGTGCGCGCCACCGCGTGCTGCCGGACCGCATCGAGACGGGTACCTATGCGATGGCTGTCGCGATGACCGGTGGCGACGTGACGCTCGAGGGAACGCGCGCGGACCTGCTCGAGAACGCGCTTGATGCGCTGCGCATGTCCGGAGCCGAAATCACCGAGACCGAAAGCGGGCTCAGGGTGGTGCGCAACGGGAACGGCATCCAGCCGGTCGATGTCGTCACGGAACCCTTCCCCGGCTTCCCGACCGACCTGCAGGCACAGTTCATGGCGCTGATGACGCGCTCCTCCGGCGTTTCCCACATCACGGAGACCATCTTCGAGAACCGCTTCATGCATGTGCAGGAACTGGCGCGTCTAGGTGCGCGCATCTCGCTGTCCGGACAGATGGCGCGGATCGAGGGGGTGGATCGGCTGCGCGGAGCCCCGGTCATGGCGACGGATCTGCGGGCTTCCGTGTCGCTTGTCATCGCCGGGCTGGCGGCCGAGGGGGAGACCATGGTCAACCGTGTCTACCACCTCGACCGCGGCTTCGAGCGGCTGGAGGAAAAGCTCACCCGCTGCGGCGCCGAGGTGGAACGGGTCAGCGACTAAGGTCACGCTGGCGTTGCATGGCGTGCCGCGTCATCCTATCTCCAGCGCCGGATGACAACGCGCCGCGCGCGCCGTGGATTGGAATGGAATCATGGCCGACCTCAAGCTTCTCGCTCTCGATCAGGATGATCTCGGCATCATCTCCGCCCATATGCAAGATAGCGTCTTTCGCGTCGGCGAACTGAGTTATGACGCGCGCCACCGGCAATTCACCGCCTTGGTCAACCGCTTTGTCTGGGAGGAAGCCGACCGCGGGAGGAAGGGCTACGAACGGCGTCGCTCGGTCATCTCCTTCAAGCGTGTGGAGGCAGTCCGGTCGATGGGCATCAATCGCCAGGATGCGGAAGGCGTTTACTGCCTGCTGGCGATCCGATTCGAGCAGAAGGGCGAGGGGCCCGACGGAACGATCGAGCTGACGCTTGCCGGCGGTGCCGCGATCAGCCTCGACGTCGAATGCATCGAGGTGCAGATGCTGGATACCGGCGGCGCCTGGGCAACCGAGCGCCTGCCGGCGCACCCGGCCGACTAAGTGACGCAGGCGGCACGGAATTTCAAGGGGACGTAAGACGTGGCAATCTGGCTGGATCAGCGATCCGAGGACTTCGAGGCGCGGTTTTCCGCCTTTCTCTCGACGAAGCGGGAGGTTTCCGATGATGTCAATGCCGTGGTGCGGGGCATCATCGATGACGTGCGCCTTCGTGGCGACGCCGCGCTCTTCGACTATTCGGCCCGCTTCGATGGGGTGGATCTCGCGACGGCCGGCCTTCGGGTCAGCGACGCGGACATCGATGCGGCGGTAGCCGCCACCGATCCGGAGGTGCTGGAAGCTTTGAAGCTTGCGGCCGAGCGGATCGAGAAGCACCATGCGCGGCAAATGCCGAAGGATGACATCTACGAGGATGCGCTCGGCGTCGGACTCGGGTCCCGCTGGACGGCGGTCGAGGCAGTCGGCCTCTACGTCCCGGGCGGTACAGCAAGCTATCCGAGTTCGGTCCTGATGAACGCGCTGCCGGCGAAGGTAGCGGGCGTGCCTCGGGTGGTCATGGTGGTCCCGGCCAGCGGTGGAGCGATCAATCCCACTGTCCTGGCGGCCGCCCGGATCGCCGGCGTGACGGAGATCTACCGGGTCGGCGGCGCGCAGGCGATTGCCGCTCTCGCCTACGGCACCGAAACGATCGCACCGGTCGCCAAGATCGTCGGTCCGGGCAATGCTTACGTCGCCGCGGCGAAGCGGCAGGTCTTCGGTCAGGTGGGGATCGACATGATTGCCGGTCCTTCCGAAGTGCTCATCATCGCAGATGGCGAGAACGACCCGGACTGGATCGCCGCGGATCTCCTGGCCCAGGCGGAGCACGACGAGGGTGCCCAGTCGATCCTGATCACGGACGACCGCGCCTTCGGGGAGGCGGTGGAGCAGGCGGTGGAGCGTCAACTGACCCGGTTGTCACGGTCACGGACCGCAGCAAGAAGCTGGGCGGATTTCGGTGCGATCATCCTCGTCGGCGACTTTTCGGCGGCCGTACCGCTGGCGGACCGGATCGCTGCCGAACATCTGGAGCTCGCCGTGGCGGAGCCCGACGCGCTGATCAACCGGATCCGCAATGCGGGAGCGATCTTCGTCGGCCGGCATACACCGGAAGTTATCGGCGATTATGTCGGCGGATCAAACCATGTGTTGCCGACGGCACGCTCGGCCCGATTTTCGTCAGGTCTCTCCGTCCTCGACTACGTCAAGCGCACCTCGATCCTTCGCCTCGGTCCCGACCAGCTGGCAGCGCTGGCGCCCGCGGCAATCACGCTCGCGAATTCCGAAGGGCTCGATGCCCACGCACGGTCGGTCTCGATCCGGCTCAACCGCGGGGGTTGAGAATGGCGAAGGGCGATTTCCGGCTTTCCGATGTCGTCCTGGATGAGTCCATCGGGCGCTCCACGCCGGATGTCGAGCATGAGCGGGCTGTTGCCATCTTCGACCTGGTGGAGGAAAACACCTTCGAGCCTGTGGGACATTCTGGCGGCCCCTACCACCTGAAGCTCTCGCTGGTGGACTCCAAGCTGGTCTTCACCATCACGACCGAGGGTGGAGAGGACGTTGCCACCCACATTCTCTCGCTGACGCCCTTCCGGCGGATCATCAAGGATTACTTCATGATCTGCGAGAGCTACTATGAGGCGATCCGCTCCGCCACGCCTAGCCGGATCGAGTCGATCGACATGGGCCGCCGCGGTATCCACAACGAGGGATCGCAAACCCTGATGGATCGCCTGGACGGCAAGGTCCGGCTGGATTTTGACACTGCCAGACGGCTGTTCACGCTCGTCTGTGTCCTCTACTGGCGCGGCTGACGTCCATGAGCGGCGCCCCTGACGCGGACGTCAAGAAGGAGAGGCCGGGTGCAATCCTTTTCATGTGCGGCTGGAATGCGATCCGGTCGCCAATGGCAGAGGCCATTGCAAAGCGGCTGCTGCCTTCCGATATCTATGTCCAGTCGGCTGGCGTGCGTTCAGGAGAGCCTGATCCTTTCGTGGATGTCGTGCTCGACGAGATCGGTCTTTCCATTCCGCGTCACCAGCCTCGGACCCTTGACGATCTCGAAGACGACTATTTTGACGTCATCATCACATTGACGCCCGAGGCCCATCATGCGGCGCTTGAACTGACGCGGTCGAATGCGGTTGAGGTCGTCTACTGGCCGACCATGGATCCAACCGCCGCGACCGGCTCTCGCGAGCAACGGCTCGACGCGTACCGTGGGGTGAGGGATCACCTTTGGAAGCGGATCGAGGAGCGCTTTTCCAGCCTGCAGAAGCGTCCGGCGGACAGGCGATGAGCGACGGAAGGGGAACGGAAATTATGCGAGTTCACAAAGCGAACATGATTGTGTAGTTTCCGCCAAAATTTGCGGGGCCGGCTGAAGCTGCGCCCATGAAATCAACAGACAGGAAGATAATCCATAGATGGCTAAAGAAGAAGTCCTTGAGTTTCCGGGCGTCGTGACCGAATTGCTGCCGAACGCGACGTTCCGTGTGAAGCTAGAAAACGAACACGAAATCATTGCCCATACCGCTGGCCGGATGCGCAAGAACCGTATCCGCGTTCTCGCCGGCGATAAGGTCCTCGTGGAAATGACTCCCTACGACCTGACCAAGGGCCGTATCACCTACCGCTTCAAGTAATATCAAGCGGCAGTTCGGCAGGCTCATGGCGTCAGAACAGAAACTCATCCTGGCCTCCGGCTCTCCGCGTCGCCTGGACCTGCTCAACCAGGCAGGGCTCCATCCTGCGCGCCTGATGCCGATGGACATCGACGAGACGCCGAAGAAGTCCGAACACCCCCGCTCGCTTGCCCGCCGCCTTTCCGGCGAGAAGGCGGAGGCCGCCTGGGCTGCGCTCAAGAGCGATCTCGCCTGGCGCCACAGCTACATCCTGTCGGCGGACACGGTCGTTGCGGTCGGGCGCCGGATCCTGGAGAAGACGGAGTATACGGACGAGGCATCCTCCGCGCTGCACCTTCTCTCCGGACGCGGCCACTCGGTCTATACCGGCATCTGTCTCGTCACGCCGGGCGGCCAGTTCCGGCAGAAGGTCGTACAGACGAAAGTACGGTTCAAGCGACTGTCGCCGCACGAGATCGACAACTACATCGCTTCGGGTCAGTGGCGCGGCAAGGCCGGCGCCTACGCGATCCAGGGCATCGCCGGCAGCTTCGTGCAGAAGATCGTAGGGTCCTACACCAATGTCGTCGGGCTGCCGCTCTATGAAACGCTGTCGCTGCTTTCGGGAGAAGGCTTCGACGTGCAGGCGGCCTGGCCGGAGGGCTGAGACCTATGGCACCATCGACAAAGCCCGGCGCCAAGGTGGAGCCGCTTCGCAAGGCAAGGCCGTGCCCGGAATGCGGTAAGCCATCGGCTCGTGAACACTATCCCTTCTGCTCCGATCGCTGCCGTACCCTCGATCTGTCGCGTTGGCTGAAGGGTTCCTACGCCATCCCGGTGGCCGAGGACCAGAGCAAGGCTGACCCCCTGGACGAGTAGTGTCCGCCGGTCTGTTCCACGCCGATTTCCCGGACGATGAGCGCAGGCGAAAAAAGTGTCCGCCGCCGCTGGACATGGCCGAACAAGATGTTATAACCCCGCTCGCTTCCGGGGCGCAGGCCCCGCCGGCCCAGTGCCGGAAGGCTTGAAGAAGCCTCGATGCCCGGATAGCTCAGTTGGTAGAGCAGCGGATTGAAAATCCGCGTGTCGGTGGTTCAAATCCGCCTCCGGGCACCATTTCCCTTTCAGTCTCTCAAGCCAGAGCAGGCCATGGACGCCCAGATTGTCTTCGATCGTTCCGCCGTGGAAGTCGCCCGCGACCTCATCGGCGCCGAGCTGGCTTTCCGTGGTGTCGGTGGCATCATCGTGGAGACTGAAGCCTATGAGCCCGACGATCCGGCCTCGCACAGTTTCCGAGGGCCGACGGACAGGAACCGTTCGATGTTCGGGCCTGCGGGACATGCCTATGTCTACCGTTCCTACGGCATCCACTGGTGTCTCAATGTCGTCTGCCGGCCCGGCAGCGCGGTGCTCATCCGTGCCTTGGAGCCGGTATGGGGTGTTGAGGAGATGCAAGAGCGTCGCGGGCAGACCGCACCTCGCCTGCTCTGTGCCGGTCCCGGACGGGTGTGCCAGGCACTTGGCATCGACCGACAGCATGACGGGCTCAGTCTCTCCGAACCGCCGTTCCGGATGTCGCTGCCGCTGGAGAGCTGCCCGGTAGAAGCTGGAAAGCGCATCGGGATAACCAAGGCCGCCGACCAGCCGTGGCGCTTTGGTCTGCGGGGCTCGCCACATCTCAGCCGCCGGTTCCCGCCGGAGGCCTAACAGGCGTGAGCCCTGCCACCTAGCTAAGAGCCCGGACGTCGAAGCCACGGCTTTCGGCCGAAAATGGATGCGAACTTGGGACAGTCCAAGTCACATCTTAACCTTCGGGCAAGGAATTAACCATACATATTGGAAACCACGGCAAATTGGGTGACCTGGAGTTTCCCGAGGCATGACGCCGCCCTGCCGTACCGGTCTCGACCCGGTATCATCCATGATCACAATCAGAACGACTGCGGTGACCGCATGGTCTGTGACGCCGGCGCGTGCGCCGGTGCATCGGCCCGTGATCTCGGCGGCGGACCTTGTGAAGCGACAGTTCGCACTCGGCCCTTCTTGGGTTTCTATTGGTTTCGAGGATGCAGTTGGGGAACGAGACGCGATCCGATCAGGCGCGAAAGGGACAGGCGGGAAGCCTGGGGGAAAGGCTGGCATTCGCTGGCCTCGACGCCGCCCTGTGCGACCTGCTGCGCCGCCACCGGCCGCAGCTCGAGCCGGCGGTGAAAAGCGGCCTGCGCGATCTCATGCTGCGCTATCAGTCCTTCCCGGATGCATCCCGCGCCTTCGCCAGCGAGCAGCAGATCGAGCGTCTGCATGATCTGCAATCCTCCCACTGGAGTGTCCTGACAGACGCGCGGTTCGATGCGCTCTATGCAGAACGCGTCAAGATACTGTCCGACAGCGAGAGCCGCATGGGACTTGATCCCAGGTGGCACATTGCCGGACATGCCGTCATGCTGGAGCATCTGTTGAAGGCAGCCATGGCGCAGGAAGGCCGCAAGTCGCGGCTCCCTTTCGGTCGGCGCGGCTCCGATGGTCTCGGAGACATCGTTACAGCACTTGTCCGCTTGGTCATGGTCGACGTCGAGATCGCCGTTTCGCTCCGGTTCAACGAATTGCGCCAGAAGCACCATCGCGCCCTGGCCGAGCAACGGCAGGAAGACCAGGGAGAGGTGATCCAGCTTCTGTCCGAGGTGATCCATTCGCTCGCCGAACGTGACCTGACCGCCACGCTGCCGGAGGACGTGCCGGAGGCATACGCCGAGATCGCGTCCGTGCTCGGCGGTGCGATCGAGGCCATGCGCTCCTCGATCGAGGGCGTGTGTGGGCGCAGCGACCAGGCTGGTACGGCGTCTGCCGCCCTTGCTGCGCGCGCACGTGCCGTGGCCGAGGAATCCGAAGGGCAGTCCGCCCGTGTCCGGGAAGCGGCACATCAACTGGAGGAACTCGTCGGCCGTCTTCGCACGGGTGCCGCAGAAACCGGCGACGCGGCGCGGCTCGCAGCCATGACGAGGGGAACGGTAGAGGAAAGTGGTGAGGCTGTCGGGCGTGCCATCACTGCCATGGCGGACATAGAGACGTCTGCGGAAAAGATCGGCCAGATCATCGGCGTCATCGACGAGATAGCATTCCAGACCAATCTCCTGGCGCTCAACGCCGGCATCGAAGCGGCACGGGCCGGAGAAAGCGGGAGGGGCTTTGCGGTCGTCGCACAGGAAGTGCGTGCCCTGGCGCAGCGCTCCGCCGATGCGGCCCGGGAGATCAAGTCACTGGTCAACACGACGAAGACCCAGGTGGATGCCGGGGTCGAGATGGTACACCGCACGCAGGATGCCATCGGTGGCATTGTCCGTCAGGTCACGGAAATAAACGACGCGATCGCCGGCATAGCCACCCGTTCCGACGAGCATGTCGGCGAACTCGGGAGCATCTCGGCAGATCTCTCATCAGTAGGCAGGGAGATCAGCGCCACGGCTGGCAATGCCGGGATGCTGGGATCAGAGGCGGATGACCTGCACACCGTGATCCTCGAGCTTGGCCGTACCGTCCGCGAGTTCCGGGTCGAGCGGCAGGTCCGCTATCGCTCCGACCGTACGAACACCACGCCGCTGGCACCCGCCCGCCTGCCGGTCGCTCTGATCGATGTCGGTGATCCACTGCAGGCTGCCGGCGACGAAATCGAATTTCCCAGAAGACAAGGAATGAACTGATGGCGAGCAAGAAGGCTGCCCAGGAAAATCTGAAACTGTCACCGGTCCTGGACCTGAACGAAGCGTCCGTCCTGCATGGCAAGCTGATGGAACTTCGTGGCCGCGATCTGAAGATCGATGCCTCGCAAGTTGAACGGCTGGGGGTCCAATGTGTCCAGGTCATCGTCGCGGCTGCCCGCGCATGGCAGGCCGACAAGAAGGCCTTCGTTGTCGAGAAGGCATCCGACGCATTCGAAAAGACCCTGCAACTCATCGGCATCGATCCTCACCAGCTGACGGCCAAGGAGACCTGAAATCATGAAGAAGAAAGTGCTCACCGTGGATGATTCCCGGACCATCCGGAACATGCTGCTGGTAACCCTCAACAATGCCGGTTTCGAGACGGTCCAGGCCGAGGATGGCGTCGAGGGGCTGGAAGTCCTCGAAGATGCCAATCCGGATGTCATCGTCACCGACATCAACATGCCGCGCCTCGACGGCTTCGGCTTCATCGAAGGCGTCCGCCGCAACGAGAAATATCGTGCGGTCCCGATCCTCGTGCTGACCACCGAAAGCGATGCGGAGAAGAAGAACCGAGCCCGCCAGGCTGGTGCGACGGGCTGGATCGTCAAGCCGTTCGATCCCGCCAAGCTCATCGATGCAATCGAGCGCGTCACAGCCTGAAACAAACCGCCTGATCAGGATTTTCTCCGATGGATATGAACGAAATCAAAGAGATCTTCTTCCAGGAATGCGAGGAGCAGCTCGCGGAACTGGAATCGGGGCTTCTGAAGCTCAACGACGGAGATCGCGATCCCGAGACGGTGAACGCCGTCTTCCGCGCCGTTCATTCCATCAAGGGCGGTGCCGGCGCTTTCGGATTGGACGACCTCGTCGCCTTTGCGCATGTCTTCGAAACGACCCTCGACTGCGTTCGTTCGAACCGTCTTGAGCCGACGCAGGATGTCCTGAAGGTCATGCTGAAATCGGCCGACGTCCTTGCCGACCTCACCAATGCCGACCGCGATGGCGGTTATGTCGACGAGACGCGCAGCCGGGCGTTGGTCAAGGAGCTCGAGGCGCTGGCGAACGGTGAGGCCCCGGCGCCTGCCGCCAAGACGCCCGAACCGGCAGCTGCTGCAGCTACCCCCGCGCCCGCGCCTACCGATGACAGCGGTTTCCAGCCGATCCCGTTCTCGTTCGATTCCTTCGACGACGGTGAAGCGGTGGACGACAGCCGGGCCTACGAGATTTCGTTCCGCCCGCGTCGGGAACTCTACACCAAGGGCAACGAAGCGGCGTTGCTGTTGCGGGATCTCTCCCGCATCGGCGAGATGAGCATCAATTGCGATGCCGACGGTCTTCCGGCGCTCGACAAGATGGATCCAGAAGAGGCCTATTTCGGCTGGACCATCCAGCTGAAGACGGAAAAGTCCGAAGATGACATTCGCACGGTCTTCGAATTTGCCGAATGGGATTGCGACCTGGAGATCAGGGAAGCCGCCGACGCGGCGCCCGAGGAAGAGCTTCCGATGATCCCCGTGCCCTTCGACCTTTCGGCATTGGACGAGACAGACACCGCAGCTGAGACGACATCCTCCGCCAATGCCGCAGTGGAAGCCGTAGCCGCGGCGGAGACCGCGAGTTCGGTGTCGAAGATGGCTGCCGCGGCCGCTCGGGTCGAGAAGAAGGAAGCATCCGCCACGGCAGCTTCCGCGGCCGCCGCGCAGAATGCGGCTGCCGCAGCCGCAGCAGGACAGACCATCCGCGTCGACCTCGACCGTGTCGATCGCCTGATCAACCTCGTGGGCGAGCTTGTCATCAATCAGGCCATGCTGTCGCAGAGCGTTATCGAGAACGACACGACGGGAACCTCCTCCATCAACATGGGCCTGGAGGAGCTCCAGCAACTGACGCGCGAGATCCAGGATTCCGTCATGGCGATCCGCGCACAGCCGGTAAAGCCGGTCTTCCAGCGCATGTCGCGTATCGTCCGCGAAGTCGCGGACATGGTCGGGAAGTCGATCCGGCTCGTTACCGAAGGCGAGAATACCGAAGTCGACAAGACTGTCATCGACAAGCTTGCCGAGCCGCTGACCCACATGATCCGCAACGCCGTCGATCACGGCATCGAGACGCCCGAAAAGCGCGAAGCTGCCGGCAAGGATCCGGAAGGAACGATCAAGCTGACGGCTAAGCATCGCTCGGGCCGCATCGTGATCGAGCTGGTCGACGATGGCGCCGGGATCAACCGCGAACGGGTCAGGCAGAAGGCGATCGACAACGATCTGATTGCTGCGGACGCCAACCTGACGGACGAGGAGATCGACAATCTGATCTTCGCGCCGGGCTTCTCGACCGCCGACAAGATCTCGGACATTTCAGGCCGCGGCGTCGGCATGGACGTGGTCAAGCGCTCCATCCAGGCTCTCGGTGGTCGAATCTCGATCTCGTCGCGCCCTGGGCACGGCTCCACCTTCACGATGAGCCTGCCGCTGACGCTTGCCGTTCTCGACGGCATGGTGGTGACGGTAGCAGGGCAGACGCTGGTGGTGCCGCTGACGGCTATCGTCGAGACGCTGCAGCCGGAGGCCTCCTCCATCCATTCCTTCGGGGCAAACCAGCGGCTCATCTCGATCCGCGACTCCTTCTGCCCGTTGGTGGATGTAGGCCGGATCCTGAACTTCCGGGCAACACAGGCAAATCCCGTCGAGGGAGTGGCCCTGCTGGTGGAATCTGAAGGTGGCGGGCAGCGTGCCCTCATGGTCGATGCCATCCAAGGCCAGCGCCAGGTTGTCATCAAGTCGCTGGAAGCCAACTATACCCACGTTCCCGGAATTGCGGCCGCTACCATCCTCGGTGATGGCCGCGTCGCCCTCATTCTCGATGTCGATGCCGTTGTGGCGGCATCGCGCGGACAGTCCCTCAAACCGGAAATATCACTAGCAGCCACGGGTTAAGTGTATGTCGTACGCCGTGAAAAACAGCCATCAAGCCAGTCGCGAGCTGATCGCCTTCCGCATCGGCGACCAGGAATTCTGCGTCAACATCATGTCGGTCCGAGAGATCCGGGGTTGGACCCCGGCCACTCCGCTGCCGCATGCGCCCCCCTACGTGATGGGCGTAATCAACCTTCGTGGCGCCGTTCTTCCGATCATCGATCTTTCGGCAAGGCTCGGGATGAAGGACGCGGAACCGACGGCGCGCCACGTCATCATCGTGGCGCAGGTGAGGTCGCGCGTGGTCGGTCTTCTGGTGGAGGCTGTTTCCGATATCCTTACGATTACAGAGGATAATATCCAGCCGGTACCGGAAGTCTCTTCCGACCTCGAGAAACAATATGCGCGGGGGATCCTGTCCATCGACAAGCGGATGATCTGCATGATCGAGTTGGATGCGCTCTTCCTGCACAAGGAAAGCGAAGCTGCATGATGCCCATGGGCGCAGTCGATACCCGGCAATCGCCGGACGAGGTCATGGCAAGCGGGGAATACCCGCTGACCCGCCGCGATCTGTCCGAAATTGCGGCGATGATCTATTCCGATGCCGGGATCTATCTGAATGATTCCAAGGCGTCGCTCGTCTATTCCCGGCTGTCCAAGCACATCCGTTCGCTGGGGCTGAAGGGTTTCCGGGAGTATTGCGCCCTCGTCGCTTCGCCGGAGGGTGCGGCCGCACGGCGTGAGATGCTGTCGCACCTCACCACCAACTTCACCCGCTTCTTCCGTGAGAACCATCACTTCGAGCATCTCCGGGACGAAGTGCTGCCGGGACTGATCGCGCGGGCCAAGTCGGGCGGGCGCGTGCGCATATGGTCGGCAGCCTGTTCTGACGGGCAGGAGCCCTATTCGATTGCCCTGACCGTCCTGTCGGCACTGCCCAATGCCGCGGATTATGATCTCAAGATCCTCGCGACCGATATCGATCCGAAGATTCTCGCCCAGGCCCGGGCAGGCATCTACGACGAGAACGCCCTGGAAACGGTGTCGCCTCAGATCCGCAAGCAGTATTTCAAGGAGCTCGATGTCGGTGGACGACGGAAGTTCCAGGTCGATGATCGCCTCAAGAAGCTCATCACCTTCAACGAACTCAACCTGATGGCCCAGTGGCCGTTCAAGGGCCAGTTCGACGTGATCTTCTGCCGCAACGTCGTCATCTACTTCGACGAGCCGACACAGATGAAGATCTGGTCGCGGTTTGCAGCACTGCTGCCCGTCGGTGGGCATCTCTACATCGGGCATTCCGAGCGCGTTTCGGGAGATGCGAAGAACCAGTTCGACAACATCGGCATCACTACCTACCGCTATACGGGCTCTGGCGCGGGGAGGCGGGCATGAGTTCACCGGCGCGGGTTCTGGTCGTAGATGACTCTCCCACCATGCGTGGCCTGATCACGGCCGTCCTGAATTCCGACCCCGAGGTCAGCGTCGTCGGCCAGGCGAGCGATGCTCTTGAAGCCCGGGCAGCGATCAAGGAGCTCAACCCCGACGTCGTGACCCTGGATATCGAGATGCCGAACATGAACGGCCTCGAATTCCTGGACAAGATCATGCGGCTTCGGCCCATGCCGGTGATCATGGTGTCGACGATGACCCACCAAGGGGCCAATGCGACATTGGCCGCCCTGGAGATCGGCGCTTTCGACTGTGTCGGCAAGCCATCTCCCGGCGACGCCCGTCCCTTCCTGGATCTGGCTGAGAAGGTGAAGGCGGCAGCGCGTTCGGGTCTGCGACGCAAGGCCTCTCCGCCGGCACCCGCCATTACGCCGTCTGCTGAATACCGGGTGGGCCGCAAGGTCGTCGCCATCGGGTCGTCTACGGGCGGGGTCGAGGCGCTGATCACCGTGCTGCAGAACTTCCCGAAGAACTGTCCGCCGACGGTGATTACCCAGCACATGCCGTCGACCTTCACCAAGAGCTTCGCCGAGCGCCTCAACCGCCTTTGCGCGCCAGTCGTCGAGGAAGCTACCGATGGTGCCCGGCTGCAGATCGGAAAGATATACGTGGCGCCTGGCGGTGACCGGCATCTGGAGGTCGTCAATCCATCAGCCCCGTCGTGCCGTCTGGTCGAACGCGAACCCGTTAATGGCCATCGCCCGTCCGTGGACGTCCTGTTCGATTCCGTTGCGACCCTGGCCGGGCGCAACGCGGTGGGCGTCATCCTGACTGGAATGGGCCGTGATGGTGCTTCCGGGCTGTTGACGATGCGGCGGGCCGGCGCCCGCACCATCGGCCAGAACGAAAAGACCTGCGTTGTCTATGGAATGCCCCGCGTTGCCCACGAGATCGGCGCTGTCGAACAGCAATTGCCGCTCGGCGCGATCGGCGAGGAAATACTCAAACTAACTGCTGCCCGAAAAGAAGGTGTCGAATAAATGTCGCTCGCAGAAAAGATCAAAGTTCTGATCGTCGATGATCAGGTAACCAGCCGCCTGCTGCTCAGCGATGCTCTGACACAGCTGGGCTTCAAGCAGATCACCGCCGCCGGTGACGGCGAGCAGGGCATGAAGATCATGTACGAGCAGCCGCACCACCTGGTGATCTCGGACTTCAACATGCCGAAGATGGACGGACTGGGTCTGCTGGAAGCGGTTCGCAAGAACCCCAACACCAAGAAGGCGGCCTTCATCATTCTCACCGCTCAGGGCGACAGGGCCCTGGTCCAGAAGGCTGCGCAACTTGGCGCGAACAACGTTCTGGCCAAGCCATTCACCATCGAGAAGATGAAGGCGGCTATCGAAGCCGTATTCGGAGCGCTCAAATGAATGAGACTGCCGCCGCAAAGCGGGTCCACATCATTCAGGGAGAGTACAAGGTCGTCGATGACCCGGACGTGGTCCTTTCGACGATCCTTGGTTCCTGCGTGGCCGCTTGTCTGCGGGATCCGGTCGCAGGCGTCGGCGGCATGAATCACTTCCTGCTCCCGGGGTCCGGCGGCGCGGCGTCCTCGGGTGGCGATGCGACCCGCTACGGCGTTCACCTGATGGAACTGCTGATCAACGGCCTCCTGAAAAGGGGCGCGCGGCGCGACCGGCTGGAAGCGAAGATCTTCGGGGGCGCCAAGACGATTGCCAGCTTTTCCAATGTCGGCGAGCAGAACGCCGCCTTCGCCACCCAGTTCCTGAAGGATGAGGGTATCCCCATCGTCGGTTCTTCGACGGGTGGAGAGCATGGGCGCAAGCTCGAATACTGGCCGGTGAGCGGAAGGGCTCGCCAGTATCCGCTGACGGGGGCTGAGACACAGAAGACCGTTGCTCTCGAGCAGCAGCGTCCCGTCCGGACGCCGAAGCCGGTCGAAAGCTCCATCGAATTCTTTTAGGAAGGCCCGCAGGGGCGCGAGGAAAGCCATGAAAGACATCTCGAAGCCGCAAGACGCTTCCCTCGAGCAGTCCCTGCCGGAGGTCCTGATGCGGCTCGTATCGGAGCTGCATGACGTGGCGTACCTGATAGAGCGTGTCGAACCGCAGCTGCTGGAGCTCGGCGACGCGAACCTGATGCAGCATCCCGACAGCATCAAGGTGCTGCAGGGGATCGACCTGGCGGTGCAGAAGACGCGCGGACTGGCCGAATTCATTGACACGATTACCGCGACCATACCTGAGGACTGGATGGTCGACGTGTCGACTGCCCTCAGCCTCGTCAAGCTGGCGGACATGCACCGTGCCCTTGCGACCGGTGTTCGCCATGGTCATAGCCAGCCACTCAGCAAGGCCGCTGGAGACTTCGACTTCTTCTGATTCTTCGATCGTCGGTGCCCCAAAAGACACGGCTCGGCAGTTCGCCCAGATCGCATTCCCGAAACGCTCGCACAAGCTTCGTTGCCTAGGGTGGCCCTGGGCATAGGCCTGATCCGTATTTGCGATGTGGGAACAGAATGAATCTGTTGGCTCAATTCAATCAAGTTTTCGAGAATCTGGCCAAGCTCGGCCAGACCAAGCTTATTGCGCTGGCAGGGGTAGGCGTCGTTTCTCTTGCGCTCGTCCTGGGTGCCGCGCTTTATGTCAACAAGCCTGCCTATGAAACGCTCTACGTAGGACTTGAGACCACGGACCTTAACCAGGTCAGCATCGCTCTTGCGGAGGCCAGTATCGACTTTGCCGTCGGAGCCGACGGAGCAACCATCCAGGTCCCGGTTGGCATGACAGGCAAGGCCCGCCTGCTCCTCGCTGAACGCGGGCTGCCCAACAGCGCGAATGCGGGCTACGAGCTTTTCGACAATGTCGGCTCCCTTGGCCTGACCTCCTTCATGCAGGAAGTCACCCGTGTGCGGGCCCTTGAGGGTGAGATCGGCCGCTCGATCCAGCAAATCAGCGGCGTGGCAGCCGCAAGAGTTCACATCGTGATGCCCGACGTCGGCAACTTCCGGCGAGGCGAGCAAAAGCCGACGGCGTCGGTGATGATTCGCGCCAGCACCAGCACCGGCCGCAAGGCCGCGGCATCCATTCGGCATCTGGTTGCGTCTGCTGTTCCGGGCCTCGAAGTTGACGACGTCACCATTCTTGATTCCACAGGTCAGCTCCTCGCCGCCGGCGACGAGTATGGGAACAGCGAGCTCAACCGCTCACTGAACATCGTGCAGTCGGTGCAGCAGGAACTGGAGACCAACATCGACAAGGCGTTGGCACCATTCCTCGGAATGGACAACTTCCGCTCCAGCGTGACCGCGAACCTCAACACGGACAGCCAGCAGATCCAGGAAACCATCTTCGATCCGGAATCCCGCGTCGAGCGTTCAGTCCGCATCACCAAGGAAGAGCAGCGTTCGCAACAGAACCAGAATGATTCTGCAGCGACCGTCGAACAGAATATTCCCCAGGCTGCTCCTGAGGCGGGCGGTGCCACAGGTCCGCAATCCTCCGACCAGTCGGACAAGAAGGAAGAGCAGACGAACTACGAGATCAACAGCAGGACTGTTGCGACGGTCCGCAACAGCTACCAGATCGAGAAGCTGTCGGTCGCCGTGGTCGTCAATCGCGGTCGCGTTGCCCAGATGGTCGGCGAACCAGTCGATCAGGCGAAGATCGATGCCTATCTGGCCGAGATGCAGAAGATCGTGACGTCCGCCGCCGGCCTCAACCAGGAGCGGGGTGATGTCGTAACCCTCACCGCCATGGACTTCCTGGAGTCGCAGCTTCTCGAAGAAGCAGCATCCGGGCCGGGCGTGACCGAGGTTCTCAGCCGTAATCTCGGAGGCATCATCAACTCCCTCGCCTTCGTCGTGGTCGCCTTCCTGGTTGTTTGGCTCGGCCTGCGCCCGCTGGTCCGCACCGTCGGTGCAACGACCGCCTCCACGGAACTGTCCACCGACAGCGCCGGCCTCGAACTGCCGGACTTCTCGCCGGCGGCCGGCGGCAGCTCTTTGATGGAGGGCTTCGGCTCCGACTTCGGCTTCGACAGCACCGACGATCTGCTCGGCATGGGAGACGACGAGGGCGGCTTCAATCGCCGTGTCAAGGAAGGCCCGGAGAAGCGGCTTTCCCGCATGGTGGAGATCAGCGAGGAGCGGGCCGCGAAGATCCTCCGCAAATGGGCAGTCGATCAGGCAGCCTGACCGGAGCTCACAGAAATGTTACCAGAAAGGGTCGACGGTAGGGTCGGCCTTTTCTGTTTACATACCCGTGGCTTGTCTGGATGCATCGATCGTTCATTGATCCGCGACGTCCTCCTGCTTCTGGAGATGACATCGAAGCGATGGAAATTTCCGGCGGCTTTCCTAGAATGGTTACGAATCGACGATCATATGGAGTTGAGTCGCTGAACAGATGGATCTGGAACGCATCATTGGCCTCTCCAGACGTGCTTGTTAAGGGTTAGCAAGGCGGATGGATTCAAGGGGAGTGAGGGCAGTAAGAGACACGCTGGGGATTGAGGATGATACGTCCTCGACGCCTTCGTCTCGGGAACGTGTTGTCTGCAAGCTCTCGCTTACTGCCGGTGCACGCGACGTTCCGTCCTCGATGCATCTTCTGGCCGAATATGTGGGTGCCTCCCATTTCCTCCTCGCCCGCTGCGACCTTATCCAGCAACAGGGTCTAGAATACATCATCTCTTCCGATTGGCCTTTTGATCTGGTCCGACGCGTCGCACCTGAGATCGCCAGCAACTACGCAAGATCGACGGAGCTGGATAAGTGTCTCTCGCTCTTTGCCCCTACCTTTTCTCTCGTTCCCGATGACACACCTGTTCCGGACAACATCAGCCGGCAGTATTGCTCCCTCAGCCTGTGCGTCGGGCGGACGCGCTATATGCTGCTCCTGCTGTTCTCGGAGGGGCTGATCCTGTCGCAGGAGCGATTGCGGGAAGTGGGGCTTCTGGCGGCCTACGCCGTCAGTTCCTCCGATCGACGAGAGGTCCGCACCGAGCGGGATTTCGAGCTTACGGAACGTGAGCTGGAGTGCCTGTTCTGGATTGCAGAAGGCAAGACAAGCGACGAGATCGCTACCATCCTCGGTATCTCGCGCAACACCATCAACAATTACATAACGAGCGTAATGCGGAAGACGGGAACCAAAACCCGCTCGGAGGCCATAGCCTACGCAGTGCGCCACAACCTGGTCTAGGGAAGCATGGCATGAATGGGATGAACGCATAGCATGGCGATCGACGCCTCAACGGCGGCGCATTTCCTTCGCGCTCAACGGCCTACCAGCCGCGCCGACATATTTCCAAGACTGGCGGCGATGCAGAAGCATCTGCGGGCCCGCAATTTCGTGATGTTCCGGATCGCGGGTGGCGGTCTTCCGGGCAAGCGCAAGCTGATCTCGGAAATGGACAACTGGGGAGAGGAGCACTCCCGCCATCTCGCCATGATGGTGGAAACCTACGGCGAGGCGATGTTGGACCACGTGGAGACATCGCTCCTGCCGTTGGCCTGGACAAGCTCTGATCACATGAGTTTCGTACAGGCTTCAGAGTTCACGCCTCTCATCCGTGAACTGCCCTCGGACGTTCTGCCTTTCTCTGGTTTGGCCTTTCCAATTCGGCTTGGCGCGACTGGGAACGGCTATCTCGTATTCACCGCTGCCTCCCTCAACCTCTCCAGCGACGCAATCGTCGAACACCATGTGCTCGGCTGCCAGATCATGATGGACCTGCTCGCGCTGGACGAGCGGCGGACGGTGACCGCCGAGACACTCAGTGAACGGGAGGTTGCCTGCCTGCAACTGGCGGGCGACGGACGCATCAGCGAGGAAATTGCCGAAAATCTTGGTCTGTCCGTCCATACGGTCAACGCCTATCTCGGTTCGGCGACCATGAAGCTCGATGCCGTGAATCGGATACAGGCCATAGCCAAGGCGATCCGCCTCGGCCA
This sequence comes from Pseudorhizobium halotolerans, assembly GCF_902153235.2. Classification (NCBI taxonomy): domain Bacteria; kingdom Pseudomonadati; phylum Pseudomonadota; class Alphaproteobacteria; order Hyphomicrobiales; family Rhizobiaceae; genus Pseudorhizobium; species Pseudorhizobium halotolerans. The sequence continues at coordinate 1,496,240 of NZ_CABFWE030000005.1, forward strand.
TATCCATTGAGGGAGAGGAGGCGGATCCCGCCTAGCTGGCCAGAGCCATGGGCGGCGTCGTCTTGACGAACCGCGCTTCCTGGAGACTGCGCTCGAGGAACTCCGTATTTGCTTCCGGGTTCTCCAGCGGCGTCTGGAAGGCGATGTGGTCGATCTCGATTCCCGCCTGCGTGTCGGCGAGCGTCAGGCGGGCATAGACGGAGACGCCCTTCGGCTTGATCTCGAGATCCAGAACGACCTGCGGCGGCCCGCTCCACTCCAGCGAATACTCACCACCGGCACCGAAGTTGATCGTGCCGGGATGGAAATACAGTTCCGCGGCCGACGAGACAAGGTCAGCGAGATTGCCGTAGGACTCCAGCCGAATTAGGGAAATCAGGTCGCCGGCGTCCAGTAACCGGAGCTCTGTAGCCACGGGACTGATGGCACTGGCGAGTATCTTTTCTCTTTCTGCAGCGTGGTCGCATTTTTTCATGACGCTCAATGTGTCCGTTGATTCGGCTAACGGGCCGCGTAAACCCGATGCACCAGTTCCGCCACCGCCTTGTAGAAGGCTGGCGGAATGACGCTATCAACCGAGACTTGCGCAAACATGGAGCGGGCAAGGGGCGGATCTTCGAAGACGGGGATGCCGTTCGCCTCCGCGATCTCGCGAATCCTGAGGGCGATGAGGTCCTGACCCTTGGCGACGACCACCGGCGCGTCGTTCTCCTCCCGTACATAGCGAAGGGCCACTGCAAAGTGGGTGGGGTTGGCGATCACCAGCGTGGCGCGTGGCACGCTGTCGATCATGCGGCGTCGGGCGCGATCTCGGGCGATCGACCGCTGCCTCGACTTCACCAGCGGGTCGCCCTGGGCCTGCTTGTACTCGTCCTTCACCTCCTGCTTCGTCATCTTGAGCTGGGTGAACCAGTGATGACGCGACCAAGCCACGTCGACTGCGGCGAGGAAGGCGGTGGCCAGGAGGATGATGACCACCATCTTGCGGGCTATTCCGTCAAGCTTGACCAGAATGACCTGCGGGTCCGAGAACATCGCATCGAGCGCTGAGAAGAACTCGCCGCGCATGACGAAGTACATGATGGTCGAGACGATGAGGATCTTGAAGAAGGACTTGCCGAACTCGACCATGCCCGCCACGCTGTAGATACGCTCGAAACCCTTCTTAGGTGAGATCCGCGACACCTGCGGACGGATACGCTCCAACACCATGGATGGCATGTTCTGCGCAAGCGACGATCCCACGCCGAACAGGATGAAGAGCAGCATGACGGGGATGAGGAATCCCGCGACGGCCCAGGCAAGATGGACGCCGAGCGATATGACGTCCGGCCTGTTCTCCAGTTGCCATTGATCGGGCTGCGAGAAGACGTCCTTCAGGGTCTCTGCGAGGTTGGCCATGCCCGAGGGCATGAAGAAGACCAGGAAAATGTAGAAGGCAAGTGCCGACGCGAAGACGGGGACTTCTCGCGCAAAAGGCACGTTGCCTTTGGCGGCCGCGTCGGAGATTTTCTTGGCGGTAGGGTCTTCTGTTTTGCTGTCTTTATCTTCTGACAAGACGTCTGTCCCCGCCGAATCGATCAGGCCTGCAGCCGCAGGCTAGCGCATGCGGGCGCTAGCCGGTAATCGAGTCAACAAAAAGACTGTGGGCAGGACATGCGAGAAATGCCAGTGAGGCCTCAGGCTGCCTGCACGTCGCCGCCTTCTTCCGGCTCCTTGAGCAGGATTTGCCCGGCAGTTGCAAGGCGGATCGCTTCCTGCGCCACGGCACGCCGCGCGATTGCCACCTCGCGCGGGTTCAGTGCCGCAGCCGGGACGGCGAGATCCGATTCGATCATGCGGCGCTGACGTGGGCTGATCGCCGAAAGCACACACTCCTTGATTTCGGAGCTCGCACCGCGAAGCGCCATCGTCAGGATATCCGCTGCAACGTCGTTCAGCAACATGACACGGCTGCGCTGCGGCATGTAGAGGAGGTCCTCGAAGAGGAAGATCTTCGGGCGAACCTTGTTGACGGCTTCCTTGCTGATCGTCTCGAGAGACGTAAGCAACGTGTCGACCTGCGGCTTGTCGAGCTCGTTCATCAGTTCCGCGACCTTCGCCGAACCCTGCGAATTGCGCTCGGCGTCGATAGCCGCAATCAGGTCCACGACCCGCTTTTCGATGATCTGTGCTGCCTTCGCGCTCACGTCCTTCATGTTTACCGTACGGTTCATGATGTCGGCGCGACGGCTCTCGGGCAGTTGCAGCAGGACCTTTGCACCGAAGGAGGACGGCAGCATCGACAGGATGTAGGCCATCGTCTGGGGATGCTCGCGCGACAGGAACTTGGCAACGAAGGCCGGATCGGCATCCTGCAGACGGTCCCAGATCGACGATTCGTAAGCCTGGAAGGCAGTGCGGCGGCCGAGAAGGCCGTCGACTTCCTCAGGCGTAAGCCCCTCTTCGAGGATCGCCTCGATGGCGGCGGCGTTGTCCATGAGACCCGTTCCTTCAGTAAACAGGTCTTCGAATTCGTTGACGAGCAGCAACAGCTCGTCAGGCGGAATTGAGCGCAAGCGCTGGGCAGAGGCGATGATGGTTTGGAGTTCGGCCTGGGTGAAGTACTTCAAAAGCTTGCCGGCAACGCCCTTGCCCATGGCAAGAAGCACAGCGGCGGCCTTTTCGGCTTGGGACAACGGTTTCTCGGCTACAGCGCCACCGAAATCGTCAAAGTCCATCATGGTCTTACCTCTCTGTCCCTACACCGGGATCAGGCTCTTTTCGTACTGAGTACTTCAGTTACCTTCACGCCAAAGCGCGTGTCGTCATTGTCGAGCACGGTGATCTCACCTTTGCCGATTCGCCGACCGTTGACCATTATCTCAACGGGCTCGCCGATCTTCTTGTCCAGCGCGATCGTTGCACCTTCTTCGAGGTTCATCAGCCCGGAAACCTGCATACGGCTTGAACCGAGAACAATTTCGACGTCGATCGGAATGTCCATGATGAGGTCGAGATTGGCGGCGAGCGCGCTACCAGGCTCCTGGACGCCACCGGAAAAGGTCGGTTCGTCCATGCTTGCGCCGCCGAAACCGGAGCCCCCGAGGTCGGAACCACCGAAGTCGGTGTTGCCGAAATCGCTGCCCCCGAAATCGCCGCCGCCAAAATCTCCGAGACCACCGGCAGAACTGGCTGCACCGGCGAGGTCAGAGCCGAACTCGGCACCGAAATCGCTAGATGCTGCGGGCGAGAGGTCACTGCCGACATTTCCGAAGTCGGCATCGAAACCTGGTACGCCATCACTATCGGCCTTGAGCACGCCACGCAGGTCATCGATCGCCTGATCGAGTTCGCCGCTCGCGACGCCGGGCATCGCGATGTCCTCTTCGGTCACTGGTGTCTTCTTCGTAGCCATGTGCTCATTATTCCCGTTGAAACTTGCGTCAACCTGCCGTGCGGGTGATGGCCTGCCCGGCTCTATCCCATCAGATGGTCAAGGATCTCGTCGTCGGTGCTGATGTTGTCTTTCACGCGGACCGTATACCGCTCGCCGGACCGGCCGAGTTCGCAGGCATACATGTCCATGCCGTTGGCACGCACCTGAACCGTCACGTCTTTCTTGTCCTGGAAGGCAATGACGTCGCCAGCGGCCAGGCGAGATATGGTTCCGAGGGTCAGTGTCTGGAGGCGAACGCGCGCTTCCAGCGTCACGTGGGAGCGTCGAACCTGCTCGGTGATTCGCTCATGCCACTCTTCCTTCGTCTTCGATGACTGACCCTTCGCCTTCGGCATCACGACCTTGGTCTTCAGGAAAGCGCGCTGCGGAATGACGAGAGCGAGCTCGGACGTGACCTTGCCGATCTCTATGGCCAGTCGGATGGCGACCCCGAATTCGGCCGGAATCGCCTCGTCCGGTTCCGGACGATCCTCGAAGTTGTGGCTTCGCTCGAGTATTGCCTCGAAGCCGCCCTGGGCGTTCACGCCCGAGCGCAAGACCTCACCCATCTTTGCGAGGACCATCTGCGCAAGATCGAGCTCGATCTCCGACAGAGGCCGTTCGAAGGGCTGCTCGATGGTTTCCGGCAGGGCACCCAGCATGCGCTCCATCAACGCGATGATGAAACTGTTGCCGCAGGCCAGGACGAAGTTCGGCGACCAGTTGCGCAGCGAGCCGTCGGCAAGCGTGAACGTGTCGCCGAGATCGGCGACCAGGTCCGTCATTAGCCCGGAAGAGCAGCCGGTATAGGTTACATCGATTGAGATGCCGGTCTCGCTGTTGAAGACATCCGGCAGGAAGTCGGCATAGAGCCGGCCGAAATCAGCGCCAATCTTCTCGATCGTCTTCCGATCTCCAAGCCCCCCCGTCAGTCTCGCGAGAAGGGCGAAGTCGATTGGAGCCGGGGAGAATTCCCTTGCTTCGGTCGTCGTCATCATGCCGCCTTGTTTTCACCGCCCGGATTCATCATTTCCTGCTCGACCGCATCGATCGAGGGGCGCTCGTAGTTGGAGATTGTCTTGCGTCCGTATTCCAGCGCCACCTGCGGGACGGAGCCGTTCATGTAGGCGAGAAGCGTCTGCTTCACGATGATGAAGAGGCGATGCTGCTTGGTACGCACGATCTTGACCTGCGACGCCAGCGGCGTGCAGACGGAATAGGAGAGGACGATGCCGAGCATCGTGCCGACGAGTGCGGCGCCGATCAGGCCGCCGAGAACTTCGGGCGACTCGTTGATCTTTCCGAGCGCCTTGATGACCCCGAGAACTGCCGCAACGATGCCGATGGCCGGGAAACTGTCGCCCATCTGCGAGATGGCGTTGTAAGGCTTCATCTTGTCGTGGAGAAGCGTCTCTAGTTCTTCATCCATGAGCGCCTCGATTTCGTGCGAGCGCGCATTGCCGATGATGATCAGCCGGACGTAGTCGCAGATGAACGAGGTGAGTTCCTTGTTCTTCAGAAGATTGGGGGCGGTCTGGAAGATCGGCGATTCTTCGGGATTGTCGATATGCGCTTCGATCTCGTTACGCGACTTCGTGCGCAGGTCACGCATCAGCGAGTAGAGGACCCCGAGAACATCAAGGTAGTTGCGCTCCTTCGGCACGGCGTTCTTGAACACCTCGCCGAGCGCCTTGCCCGAGTCCTTTACCACCTTCATTGGGTTCGCGACGATGAAGCCGCCGAGGCCGGCACCGCCGATGATCACCAGTTCGAATGGCTGAATGAGAACGTCGATATGCCCCCCCATGGCCATGTAGCCACCCAGGATGCAGCCGAACGTGATCACCATTCCGATTAGAATATTCATCCGGGTACCCACACAGAAGTTGAGACTTTCACGGTGGAGATACGGCCTCTGGCTTGCGTGAGGCTGGTTCAGTCAGAGAAACCGGTCTGGAGCTCCGGGGGTGAGGTACAGCCTCGCACAAGTCTTCCATCCTAGTGCTTGCCATCAGAATCGGGCGCATTGTCCGAAAGGGCCGTTTCACCAGCGCCTGGGGGATCCGAGATGATCACGACTTATACCAGCTACGCAATGATCAGCAGGGACTTGCCGAGCTCCCTGGCGCGCGTGGCCGAGAAACCGGATGTGGCGCGCGAGACCGAATACTACCTGGCCAACATCGGCAAGATAAAAACTGTCGATGATTTCATGGCTGACAGCCGCATCTACAACTACGCCCTCAAGGCCCATGGCCTGGAGGACATGGCCTATGCCAAGGCCTTCATCCGGAAGGTACTGACCGAAGGCGTGGCAGACAGCGAGGCATTCGCGCGCAAGCTCGCCGACAGCCGTTACGCGGCGCTTGCAGAGACCTTCAACTTCGAGGCGCACGGCACCGCGGCTACCGCTTTCGACAAGGCGCAGAAGGGCGTGGTAGAGCGATACCAGCGCCAGACGCTGGAGGAGGAGGCGGGAGCGGACAATCCCGGCGTGCGGCTGGCGCTCTACTTCGAACGTATGGCCCCTTCCATAAAGTCCGGCATGGAAATCCTGGCCGATGATGCACTCGTCGAGGTGATCCGGACCGTCCTTCAGTTGCCCGACGAGATCGCTGCGATGGATGTCGACCGCCAGGCCGAATTCATCGAGGACTCCATCGACATTGCCGACTTCCAGGACCCCGCAAAGGTATCGAAGCTGCTGGAGCGGTTCGCGGCCCTGTGGGAGATGGAAAATTCGAGCGATCCCGTCTCCATCGTTTCGCTCTTCGCCCCATCCACTCAGGGCATCTCCACTGACCTTCTCATCTCGATCAATTCACTGAAACTCGGAGGCAAATGATATGCAGTCCGGACTATACGTCGGAATTTCCTCGCAGATCGCGCTCGAGCGCCGTCTGAACACGATCGCCGACAATATGGCCAACATGAACACTGTCGGCTTCCGCGCGACCGAGGTGAAATTCGACGAGGTCTTGAGCAGCACCCGTAACGAACTGAATGCCAAGGTGGCATTCGTCACCCAGGGCAACGATTATCTGTCCACGCGCCTGGGCCAGATGCAACAGACAGGCAATGCCCTCGACTTTGCTATCAAGGGTGATGCGTGGTTCACGATCGATACGCCCGCAGGGCAGGTGCTAACCAGGGACGGCCGCTTCACGATGCTCGAAACCGGTGAACTCGTGTCGATCATGGGGCACCCGGTTCTGGACGCCGGCGGCGCACCGATCCAGCTCAACCGCAATGGCGGCCCGCCGACCGTCGGTGCCGATGGCCGCATCTCGCAGGACGGCCAGCCGGTCGCAACGCTTGGCCTGTTCACCGCTGACCTTTCCCAGGGGTTCCTGCGGGCAGACAACAGCGGGGTCATTCCCGTGGCTGCGCCCCAGCCGGTCGTCGATAACTTCAGCGTCGCTGTGGTGCAGGGTTACATCGAGGGATCGAACGTCAACGGCATCAGCGAGATGACGCAGCTGATCCAGGTGAACCGCGCCTTCGAGGGGATCTCCGCAATGATGCGCGACACCGAAGCCTCCTTCGACGAGGCCATCAAGACACTTGGCGGCGGCCGATAGGAACTGAATGCCAATGTTTGACCAAGCGGCCATCCTGCAGGCAGTCACGGGCGGAAAGCTGGCGCAGCTCGCCGAAATCACCGAACGCTATGCCAGTCCGGCCCATTCGGTGGCGCACGGAGGCCATGTTCGTACGATTGCGGCCGGTCATTATACGGTTGCGGGCCTCTCGCGGCATGTTCGGCTCGGGGAGTTTGTGGCCCACCGCAGCGCCACCGGCATCCACCTCGGCGAAGTGGTTCGCGTCGAACCGGAGGTGGTCTACGTCTGCCCGATCGAGCCCGGCGAGCCAATCGGCATTGGCGATACGGTGATCCGCAAGGGCGCTTTCCGGGTCGCCCCGGACGACAGCTGGTGCGGGCGCACGATCAACGCGCTGGGAGACCCGATCGACGGGCGCGGACCACTGGTCAAGGGACGCGTCAAGCGCTCCATTTCCAATACGGCGCCGCCTTCGATGACCCGCAGCCGCGTCGAGAAGGGGTTCATGACCGGCGTTCGGGCTGTTGATATCTTCTCCCCGCTCTGCCTTGGCCAGCGCCTAGGCGTCTTTGCTGGTTCGGGCGTCGGCAAATCAACGCTTCTGTCGATGCTGGCTCGTGCAGACGCGTTCGACAAGGTTGTCATTGCGCTCGTTGGCGAACGAGGACGAGAAGTTCGCGAATTCATCGAGGACACGATGGGCGCGCACATGGCAAAGGCGATCGCGGTCGTTGCGACGAGTGACGAAAGCCCGATGCTGCGCAAGATGGCGCCGCTGGTCGCCGTGACGATTGCCGAGCATTTCCGCGACCAGGGGGACAATGTCCTCTTCATCGTTGACAGCGTCACCCGCTTTGCCCATGCGATCCGAGAGGTCGCCGTCGCTTCCGGCGAGCCGCCGATCGCGCGCGGCTATCCGGCTTCCGTCTTCACGGAACTGCCGCGCCTACTCGAACGGGCAGGGCCGGGCGCCGAAGGTGCGGGCACCGTTACGGCGATCATCTCCATTCTCGTGGATGGCGACAACCACAATGACCCCATTGCCGATTCGACGCGTGGCATCCTCGATGGCCATCTTGTGCTGGATCGGAGCCTCGCGGAGGAGGGGCGCTATCCACCAATCAATCCCCTTGCGTCAATCTCCCGTCTGGCACGCAAGGCATGGACGCCGGACCAGGAGAAGCTCGTTTCCCGTCTGAAGGCGCTCATCCACAGATACGAGGAAACGCGCGACCTGCGCCTTATCGGCGGATATCGCCCCGGTAGTGACCCGGATCTCGACATGGCGATCAAGCAGGTGCCGGTCATTTACGAAGTCCTGAAGCAGACGCCGGGCGAGCAGCCTTCCGCTGACGCTTATGCCGACCTCGCAACAGCACTTCGCAACGCGGCCAGCCAGGTGCCGCCGGCCGCGAGACAGAGAGGGTAAGGCATGGTCGAAAGTAACACGCCGGAGATTGACGACCTGCACCGGCTCCAAAAGAATGCGCCTCGCACGGGGGATCGGATCCTCACGGCCACGGGCATCGCGCTCGCCGCGGCCTCGGCGATCTTTCCCTGGTACGTCTTCTTTAATGAGGACAAGTTCGGGATCCGCACCCCGAGCTTCGAGCATACACGCGATCTCCCCCCGGGGCAGCCGCGCAATGTTATGAGCGTCTCGCCTCTGGCTATGGTCGATAATTCCGATGATGACGAAGCGGCGCCGGCACCTGAGCCTGCAGATAGCCTGACCACCGCAACGACATCGGCGCTGGGCGAGGAGGAAGAGCGCGGCAGGCTGCGCGAGATCCAGCCCTTCCCGGGAAAGAGTTCCTTCCGCTTGCTGCACGTCACCAATGGCCGTGCACTGATTGAAGACGGCGCCGGCATGTACATGGTGCGGGTGGGATCAATCCTCCCCGACAACAGCAAGCTCGCGCGAATCGAGCAGCGCGACGGCAAGTGGGCAATCGTCACGTCCTCCGGCGAAGTCTACGAGGATCAAGGCACGGGGCGTCCGTAAGTCCCACGCAAGATTACCTGCATAGTCTCCTGACAGAACGATGGAGAAGCCTATGCAACCGATCCAACTATTCGCGCTCGCATCCCGGCAGGCTGAATGGCTTTCGGTCCGTCAGGAGGTTGTGGCGACCAACATCGCGAATGCCAACACGCCCCAGTTCCGCGCAAAGGACATCACTCCGTTCAACGCAGTGCTGGACCAGACCCAGGTCAGCATGGTCCGGACGCATCCCGGACATCTGGCGGCGAGCCAGTACGGCCAGGACATCGAAGTCAGCGACAACGAGCTGAACAACGAAATCGGCCTGCAGGAGTCCGGCAATACCGTGGCGCTCGCCGAGGAACTTTCCAAGACGGGAGAGATCAAGCGCCAATACGAGCTCAGCACGAGCCTCGTGAAGTCTTTTCATAGCATGATGCTCATGACGGTAAGAAGGTAAGCAATGGATCCGCTTTCAGCCGCTTCCAAGATCGCAGGCTCCGGCCTTGAGGCCCAGGCGACACGCCTGCGCATCGTTTCCGAAAACATCGCCAACGCACGCTCCACAGGGGACACGCCCGGCGCCGATCCGTATCGGCGCAAGACGATCACCTTCGGCGCCGAGATGGACCGCGCTGCCGAGGTCGAACTGGTGCGCGTGAAGAAGCTCGGCACGGACGCCTCAAGTTTCATCGAGGAATACGACCCCAACCATCCGGCGGCCGACGAACGCGGCATGGTGAAGCTGCCGAACGTCAACATGCTGATCGAAATGGCGGACATGCGCGAGGCCAACAGGACCTACGACGCAAATCTGCAGACCATCAAACAGACGCGGGAACTCATCGCCGCGACCATAGACCTTCTCAAGAGCGGACAATGATCGATAGCATTACCCAGATAAGCTCCCTGTCGCCGACCCGGAACCTGAAGGAACTGGTCGAGACGAGTTCCTCCCTCAATGGCACGCTCGTCCCCGGCGAGAATGCCGGCATGAACTTCGCCAGCGTCCTCGGCGGCATGGCGACCGACACCATGAACAGCCTGAAGTTCGCCGAAGTGAAATCCTTCGAGGGGATTCAGGGTAAGGCCAATACCCGTGAGGTGGTGGACGCCGTCCTGCAGGCCCAGCAGTCGCTGAACACGGCGATCGCGCTGCGCGACAAGATCGTGAATGCGTATCTCGAAATCACCAAGATGTCGATCTAACGGAACGGAGACCCGGACATGAGAGCGCTTTCCGTCGCGGCGACGGGCATGGATGCCCAGCAGACCAATCTCGAGGTCATCGCCAACAACATCGCCAACATCAACACGACCGGCTACAAGCGCGCGCGTGCCGAGTTCTCTGACCTCCTTTACCAGACCGAGCGTGCCCAGGGCGTGCCGAACCGCGCCAACCAGGCGATCGTGCCGGAAGGCGCCAATATCGGACTTGGCGTCCAGACGGCGGCCGTGCGCAACATTCATACGCAGGGGCAGCTGACGCACACCGAGAACAGCCTGGACCTCTCGCTGGTCGGCCGCGGCTGGTTCCAGATCGAGACGCCGGACGGTACGACGATGTACACGCGGGCCGGCGCCTTCAACACCAATGCTGAGGGACAGCTCGTCACCATCGACGGCTATACGGTAGTTCCGGGCATCGTCTTTCCGCCGGACGTCAGCGAGACGGTCATCAGCCGGACCGGCCAGGTGAGCGTCCGCATAGGGAATGCGACCGAGTTCCAGGAAATCGGCCAGCTTACCATCGCCAACTTCGTGAACGAGGCAGGACTGCAGCCGCTGGGCGACAACCTGTTCGCCCAGACCCCGGCGTCGGGCGAGCCAATCGTTGCCGTCCCGGAGGATCCGGGCTTCGGTTACGTGAAGCAGGGCTATCTGGAAGCCTCCAACGTCGATGCGGTGAAGGAGATCACCGACCTCATCTCGGCGCAACGCGCCTATGAGATGAACTCCAAGGTGATCACCACGGCAGATGAGATGGCTTCCATCGTCAGCAAGAACCTGAAGTAAGCAGCGGGAAGGGCAGACATGATGTTTCGCCGCAGGATGAGGATCATCAACGGGAAGGTCTTCCCGTGGGCTGCCGCCTTGCTGTTGGGGATGACAGCTGCTGCCGCCGCGAACATGGGCACCGCCGTGGTGCCGAAGCAGATCATCTATCCCGGCGAGGAGATTTCGGTCGCCGCGGTGGAAGAGGTCGACGTGACCAACCCGAACCTCGCCGATGGCTTTGCCCGCACGGTCGAGGAAGTCAGCGGCATGGTCAGCACGCGAACACTGCTGCCAGGCCGCACCATCGCTCTCTCCGGGCTGCGGGCGCCCTATGCAGTGCGCCGCGGCTCGTCGGTACGTCTTTCCTTCAGCATCGGCAACATGACGATCTCGGCGGCCGGCATGCCTCTCCAGGACGCCTCCATCGGAGATCTCATTCGCGTGCGAAATACGGATTCCGGCGTCATCGTGAGCGGCACGGTAATGGGTGACGGGACGATACAGGTGATGGCGCGATGAAACACGCTCGCTGGATACTGGCACTGGTTCTGACGGCGGCGGCGGCACTCTCCGCTGTTGCGCCATCGGCCATGGCGGACGCCGCCCGCATCAAGGACATCGCCTCGCTACAGTCTGGCCGCGACAACCAGTTGATCGGCTATGGTCTGGTCGTCGGTCTGCAAGGTAGCGGAGACAGCCTTCGCAGTTCGCCCTTCACCGACCAGTCCATGCGGGCGATGCTGCAAAATCTCGGCATTTCCACCCAGGGCGGCCAGTCCAATGCGAAGAACGTCGCAGCGGTGATGGTCACCGCGAACCTGCCGCCCTTCGCAAGCCCGGGCAGCCGCCTCGATGTGAGTGTCAGCTCGCTGGGCGACGCGACCTCGCTGCGCGGCGGGACGCTGGTGATGACGTCGCTCTCCGGTGCCGACGGCCAGATCTATGCCGTGGCACAGGGTGCCGTCATCGTATCGGGATTCTCCGCCCAGGGAGATGCGGCGACGCTGACGGAAGGCGTCACCACGGCTGGTCGCGTCCCCAATGGGGCAATCATCGAACGCGAACTGCCCTCGCGTTTCAAGGATGCGGTCAACCTGGTGCTGCAATTGCGCAATCCGGATTTCTCCACAGCCGTCCGCATGGCCGACGCGGTGAACGTCTTCGCGGGTCAGCGTTACGGAGGTCCCATCGCGGAGGCGCGCGATTCGCAGGAAGTCATCATCCAAAAGCCGAAGGCCGCCGACCTTACCCGTCTAATGGCCGAAGTCGAGAATCTGGTGGTCCAGACCGATACGCCGGCCAAGGTCGTCATCAACGAGCGCACCGGCACCATCGTCATCGGCGCCGATGTCAGGGTTTCGCGCGTGGCCGTGAGCTATGGAACGCTCACCGTCCAGGTAACAGAGACGCCGCAGGTCATTCAGCCGGAGCCTTTCTCCCGGGGCGTAACTGCGGTCCAGCCGGAAACGGACATCATGGCGATGAAGGAAGGCGGCCCGGTCGCCATCCTCGATGGTCCCGATCTCCGTACGCTGGTCGCCGGCCTTAACAATATCGGCGTCAAGCCCGACGGGATCATTGCCATCCTGCAGGGCATCAAGTCTGCCGGAGCCCTTCAAGCGGAGCTTGTCCTGCAATGACCGAGGAAATGGACCCTGGTGGCCGTCGCACCTCCCTTCGTCACCTTCTTCTGGTAGGCGTGGTACTGCTGGCGGTCCCGCAGGTGAATGCGCAGGAGCCTGCTCCATCGCTCACGAACTCCACCCAGGACGAGATCAGGCAGTTCTGCACCAACATTGCCGATGCCGCCAGGGATCAGCGCTACCTATTGCAGAAGCAGGAGCTGGAAAAGCTGCAGTCCGACGTCGACGCCCGGATCGCCGTTCTCGAAAGCCGTAAGGCGGAGTACGAGGACTGGCTGAAGCGTCGCAACGATTTCCTCGTTCGTGCCGAGGCAGGCCTCGTCGAAATCTTCAAGACGATGAAGGCCGATGCCGCCGCGCCGCAGCTCGAAGAAATGAACATCGAAGTGGCGGCTGCCATCATCATGAAGCTTCCGCCGCGCCAGTCGGGGCTCGTCCTCAGCGAAATGGATCCCCAGAAGGCGGGAGTGATCGCCACGATCATCGCCAGCGCATCCGACCCAAATACCTCGAAAGAACCCTCATGAAGAAGCGCGCCCCAGCCCTCATGGCCGTCCTCCTGCTCGCGGGATGCCAGAGCCAGACCATCAAGGAAATCGGCAATGCGCCTTCCATGAGCCCAATCGGCAGCGGCCTGCAATACGCTTCCGCGCCGCAGATGGCGTCCTATCCGAAACAGCCGCGCCAGCTCTCCAATGGCTACTCGCTATGGAGCGACTCGCAGTCCGCGCTCTTCAAGGATGCCCGCGCCCTCAACGTTGGCGATATCCTCACCGTCGACATCCAGATCAACGATAGAGCCTCGTTCGACAACGAAACCGAACGCAGCCGCACGAACGGCACCAATCTGCAGTGGGGCGCCCAGGTCTCGAACTTCCTCGGCTTCAGCACGGACACGGGTACATCGGGCGACATGGGCACCGATTCCAGTTCGAGCTCCCAGGGCAAGGGCTCAACGGAGCGTTCCGAGAAGTTGAAGCTGCTCGTCGCCGCCGTCGTGACCGGCATCCTGGAGAACGGCAACCTGTTGATCAGCGGATCGCAGGAAGTGCGGGTGAATCACGAAATCCGCATCCTGAACGTCGCCGGCATCGTCCGTCCGCAGGATGTCAATGCCGACAACACGATCTCCTACGAGCGCATCGCCGAGGCGCGCATCTCCTACGGCGGCCGCGGTCGCCTGATGGAAGTACAACAGCCGCCGATTGGCCAGCAGGTGGTGGATCTCTACTCGCCCTTCTGAGGGTGACCTGAGCACGGGACACGACAATGGACGAATCACAGGGCGCAGACGGTGCCAACAAGAAGAAGTCGCTTCTGCTGCTGATCGGCGGTGTTGCAATTCTGACTCTGCTTGGTGCCGGTGGCGGCTGGGTATTGGGCGGGATGATCGCGCCACCTGTTCCGGGCGTCGAGGAAGCCGCAGCGCCGGAAGGCGATAAGAACCCCAAGGAAGAGGGTATTCCGAAGATCGCGACCGAGGCAAACGGCATAGTCCTCCTCGACCCGATAACGACCAACCTCGCCTATCCTTCGGAAAACTGGATTCGTCTCGAAGTCGCGCTTGCCTTCAACGGCCCGCCGGAACTCCCCCTTGCGGAGGATATCCACCAGGACATCCTCGCCTATGTACGGACGGTCTCCCTGCAGCAGATTGAGGGTCCGCGCGGTTTCCAGTACCTGCGGGACGACCTTCAGGAGCGCGTCGCGTTGCGTTCGAAGGGAAAGGTGTCGAGGGTGATGTTCCGTACCCTGGTAATCGAATAGACCCCTGCCGTCATGCCTTGCCGATAACAGGGGATGACCTGCGCGCCTGGTTGACCGCGATCACCTGCGATGGCTATCGAAGGTTGATGTCCAGAACCTTCGTGATCGCATGATTCGGCTGATCCTCCTGCTCATAGCCATGATGGCGATTCCGGGACTTGCCTTGGCACAGCAGTCGCCCGCCGACCTTCTGAACCTGCCCGTCGACGGCTCCGCTGCGGCCTGGATCATAAGGACGTTCGGTCTTCTGACCGTCCTCTCGGTCGCGCCAGGCATCCTCATCATGGTGACCAGCTTTCCGCGCTTCGTCATCGCCTTCTCGATCCTCCGCTCCGGCATGGGACTTGCCACTGCGCCGTCCAACCTCATCTTGATCTCCATGGCGCTGTTCATGACCTTCTACGTCATGGCACCGACCTTCGATCGGGCCTGGAACGAGGGAGTCCAGCCGCTTCTGGAAAACCAGATACAGGAGGCCGAGGCGGTGCAGAGGATCGCGGAGCCCTTCCGCGCCTTCATGAGCGTCAACACGCGCGACAAGGATCTGGCGCTCTTCGTCGATCTGGCGAGGGAGCGGAACCAGACCGTCGGTACGGCCGAGGCAATCGATTACCGGGTTCTCATCCCGGCATTCATGCTGTCGGAAATCCGGCGCGGCTTCGAGATCGGCTTCCTGATCATCCTGCCATTCCTCGTGATCGACATGGTCGTTGCCGCCATCACCATGGCCATGGGCATGATGATGCTGCCCCCGACCTCGATCTCGCTGCCGTTCAAGATCCTCTTCTTCGTCTTGATCGACGGCTGGAACCTGCTGGTCGGCAGCCTGGTCCGATCGTTCGGCTGACCGTTAACCACGCCTCCTTACCCCCCGTTTACCATGAGCCGACTGCCGACCTGAGTGGCGCTCGGATTTAAGATGTTGGCAAGAATTGGCGTGCGACCTTTGCCTCACACGACGGGTTTGGTAGCCAAAGATGCGGCACCGAGTGGCATGACGCCGGGCTGTCGTGACCGGAAGGGAAACCGATCCGGTATGTCCCCCAATAGTATTTTGTCAAAGGGACAAACATTATGTCGAGTGTTCTGACCAACACCAATGCAATGGCAGCTCTTGCAACGCTGCGTAACATCTCTTCCAACATGGAAGACACCCAGGCGCGTATCTCCTCCGGTCTGCGCGTCGGTTCGGCTTCCGATAACGCGGCCTACTGGTCGATTGCTACGACCATGCGTTCTGACAACATGGCTCTGTCGTCGGTTTCCGACGCTCTGGGCCTCGGTGCCGCCAAGGTCGATACCGCTTATGCCGGTATGGAATCGGCCATCGAAGTCGTGAAGGAAATCAAGGCCAAGCTCGTTGCCGCAACCGAGGACGGCGTCGACAAGTCCAAGATCCAGGAAGAGATTTCGCAGCTGAAGGACCAGCTGACGGCGATCTCCTCTGCTGCATCCTTCTCCGGCGAGAACTGGCTCCAAGCCGACCTCACCGGCGCAGGCGGCACGATCCAGAAGAACGTCGTGGCCTCCTTCGTTCGCGACGACCAGGGCAATGTCTCTGTCAAGAAGGTGAACTACACGCTCGACTCGACGACCGTTCTGTTCGATGACGGCGGCAACACCGGTATCCTCGACAAGACCTACAACGTCTCGCAGGCCAGCGTGACTCTGAAGGTCAACATGAACGGTACCGAGACCGAGTTCACGGTTGGTGCCTATTCCGTTGATGACCTGATCGCGGACGGGGCGACCTTTGATGGCGACTATGCCAACTCCACGGGTGCTCTCGCTGGTGATTACGTGAAGGTCAACGGCAACTGGGTTGCCGCAGTTGACGTCGGCACCACCGGCCAGGAAGTCGTCTATGACGACGGCACGACCAAGTGGGGCGTAGACACCGGTGCTGTTCCGACGACGGCCGTTGCCACTCAGTCCATCGCGACCCTCGACCTGGCATCGCTGACCACTGCCCAGCTCGACGTGATGATCTCCGCGGTTGACGCGGCTCTGAGCGACATGACGAGTGCTGCCGCCGACCTCGGTTCGATCGGTATGCGCATCGACATGCAGGAAGAGTTCGTCAAGAAGCTGAGCGAGTCGATCGACGCTGGTATCGGCCGCCTGGTTGATGCCGACATGAACGAAGAGTCGACCCGTCTGAAGGCTCTGCAGACGCAGCAGCAGCTGGCAATCCAGGCTCTCTCGATCGCCAACTCCGACTCGCAGAACGTCCTGTCGCTCTTCCGTTAATCGGATACGACCATCGGCTTTACAGCCGGTACATTCAGCCGCACCTGGCAACAGGTGCGGCTTTATCTTTTTTTAAGCATCTTGTGGCACGCGCGCGCACGCAAAGGCTGCAAAATAAAATCTCCGGCTGTGCCTCTTTGGCTGCTCCGTTTAGCTCTTCATTAACCAAACCGGCGTTAGCTAGCCTCATCGAGACGGCGAGTTAACCTTGAAAATTAACAGGTTAGCAAGCATGACGCTGTGCGCCTTCTCCCGGTACAGTCCGGAATGTCCCTTCCCAAAATCAGCCATTCAAGGGGCACCCATAAATGACTAGCATTCTGACTAACGTCGCAGCCATGGCTGCGCTCTCGACCCTGCGCGGAATTTCTTCCAGCATGGAAGAGACCCAGGCACGCGTATCCTCCGGTCTGCGTGTCGGCGAAGCCGCTGACAATGCCGCCTACTGGTCGATCGCAACGACCATGCGTTCTGACAACATGGCTCTTTCGGCTGTTTCCGACGCTCTCGGCCTCGGTGCCGCCAAGGTCGATACCGCTTATGCCGGTATGGAATCGGCCATCGAAGTCGTCAAGGAAATCAAGGCCAAGCTCGTTGCCGCAACCGAGGACGGCGTCGATCGCACGAAGATCCAGGAAGAACTCGACCAGCTGAAGGATCAGCTGACGTCCATCGCCTCCGCCGCTGCATTCTCCGGCGAGAACTGGCTCGAGGCCGACCTCACGGCCGGTGGTATCGCTCTTCAGAAGAGCGTCGTTGCATCCTTCGTCCGCGATGACAACAACGCCGTCTCGGTCAAGAAGGTGAACTACACGCTCTCGACCAGCAACGTTCTGTTCGATACCGGAGGCAACACCGGCATCCTCGACAAGACCTACAACGTCTCGCAGGCAAGCACGACGCTGAAGGTCAACATGAACGGTACCGAGACCGAGTTCACGGTTGGTGCCTATTCCGTTGATGACCTGATCGCCGACGGGGCGACTTTTACCGGCGACTATGCGAACTCGACGGGTGCTCTCGCCGGTGATTACGTCAAGGTCAACGGCACCTGGGTGGCCGCAGTTGACGTCGGCACCACCGGCCAGGAAGTCGTCTATGACGACGGCACGACCAAGTGGGGCGTAGACACCGGTGCTGTTCCGACGACGGCCGTTGCCACTCAGTCGGTTGCGACCCTCGACCTCGCCACGCTGACCAACGCCCAGCTCGACGTGATGATCTCCGCGGTTGACGCGGCCCTCACCGACATGACGAGTGCTGCCGCCGACCTCGGTTCGATCGGCATGCGCATCGACATGCAGGAAGAGTTCGTCAAGAAGCTGAGCGAGTCGATCGACTCCGGTATCGGCCGCTTGGTTGATGCCGACATGAACGAAGAGTCAACCCGTCTGAAGGCTCTGCAGACGCAGCAGCAGCTGGCAATACAGTCGCTCTCGATCGCCAACTCGGCTTCGGAAGTCATCCTCACGCTGTTCCGTTAATCTTCGAGCAGCTCACACTTGGAAGGCCGTCCCCTCGGGGGCGGCCTTTTTTCTGTTTCGTTAAACTTTGTGAACTCCGTTTAAGGTTTGTTAACCATGCCCGGCTTAACTGCAACCATCGTAACGATGGGTTAACCTAGACGAAGAAGCGGTTAACGGCATCAAGCCATACCATCGTTCCCGGCCTATCCGGGATGTCCCTCATCTAGCCAATAAAGGGGCAACCACAATGACGAGCATTCTTACCAACGTTGCAGCAATGGCTGCACTCCAGACTCTCCGCTCGATCGATGCCAAGATGGAAGAGACCCAGGCGCGCGTTTCGTCCGGTCTTCGCGTCGGCACCGCTTCCGACAATGCCGCCTACTGGTCGATCGCCACGACCATGCGGTCCGACAACATGGCCCTCTCCGCCGTTCAGGATGCCCTGGGTCTCGGCGCAGCAAAGGTCGATACCGCTTATGCCGCGATGGAAACCGTGGTTGAAGTGATGAAGGAGATCAAGGCGAAGGTCGTCGCCGCCACGGAAGAGGGCGTCGATCGCAGCAAGATCCAGGAGGAGATCGATCAGCTGAAGGATCAGTTGACCTCGATCGCTTCGGCGGCTTCCTTCTCCGGTGAGAACTGGCTGCAGGCGGATCTGACTGCCGGCGGTGCAGCTCTCCAGAAGAACGTCGTCGCCTCCTTCGTTCGCGACGAGACGGGAGCCGTTTCGGTGCAGAAGGTCAACTATACGCTGTCGGCCACCAATGTCCTCTTCGACACGGGAGGGAACACCGGCATTCTGGACAAGCAGTTCAACGTCTCGCAGTCGGCCGTCACCCTTCAGGTCAACATCAATGGTACCCTATCGGAACATACGGTCGGCGTTTACTCGATCGACGGTTTGATCGGAGCGGGAGCCGTCTTCGCTGGCGATTCTGCCAATGTCACCGGTTACATTGTTCCGCCGGGCGGGGTCGATTACAACGGCGACTACGTAAAGGTGGATGGTCACTGGGTGCGCGCAATCGACGTGTTGGCCACGGGCCAGGAAGTCATCTATGATGACGGCACGACCAAATGGGGTGTCGACACCGGCCTGACGGGTGCACCGCAGACGAATATCGTCGCACCGCAATCGATCGATTTGCTGGACATCACAACCCTTACCAATGCCGAACTGGATGTCATGGTGCAGGCCGTGGATGTGGCGCTCGAGGCGGCAATCAGCGTCAGCGCCGACCTTGGTTCCATCGCCATGCGTATTGGCATGCAGGAGGACTTCATCGCGGCCCTCACCGACTCCATCGACTCCGGTATCGGGCGACTGGTCGATGCCGACATGAACGAGGAGTCCACACGTCTCAAGGCTCTCCAGACGCAGCAGCAGCTGGCCATCCAGTCGCTCTCCATCGCCAACACCGCCTCCGAAAACATCCTGACTCTCTTCCGCCAGTAAGCGGAGCCCGGCTAGGGGCATCTTCGTCCCGCCCTGCGGATTGAAAGTCATGATGGAAGCCGCGCCTCGGAAGGGGCGCGGTTTTCGCGTTTCCGTAGCTTGCGTGAAGCCTGCCGCAGGGCAAAGCCAAGCATTTCGACGCTTGCCACGGGCAAGGCTCGACTGTTAACTGTCCGCGTTAACGATTTGTTAACGAACGACAGACCGCCCGCCCATGACGGGAACCGGCGGCCGAGCATGAAGCCCTTCCTGTCGTCTTCCTGATGCACATCGGCATTCGAGACAGAGGCAGGGGCAATGACCAGTATCCTTACGAACGTTGCTGCTATGGCGGCGCTCCAGACGCTCCGGTCGATCGACCGGGATCTCGAAACGACGCAGGCGCGCGTTTCGACAGGACTGCGCGTCGAGACGGCCGAAGATAACGCTGCATACTGGTCGATTGCGACGACCATGCGCTCCGACAATGGTACCCTGTCGACCGTTCAGGATGCGCTCGGCCTCGGCGCGGCCAAGGTCGATACCGCCTATGAGGCCATGGACAGTGCGATCGCGACCGTCCAGGAGATCAAGTCGAAGCTTGTTGCGGCCTACGGCGTCGGCGTAGACCGCTCCAAGATCCAGGAAGAGATCACGCAGTTGCAGGAGCAATTGCGCAGCATCTCGGAATCGGCGAGCTTCTCCGGCGAGAACTGGATCCAGGGCGTGATCAGCGACGGCGGAAGCCCGGCGGTCGAGAGGACGCTTCTGAAGGAGGTGGTTTCAGCCTTCACCCGCGGCCCTTCCGGCGAGGTTGCGGTTACCACTGTCGACTACCCCATGAATTCCACGACGGTCCTTTTCGACACCAGTGGCGGCAAACTGGGTATTCTCGATCAGGACTTGGCCTATGTAGCCAAAGGCGAGATGGCGGTCACGGCGTCGACTAACGACGGGGCAGGCTTGGTGACGAACGCAAAGTTCGCAGTGACCACCTATAAGGATGCAGATCTCGCAGCGCTTGGTGGGGATACCAACGCCGACCCATCCATTTACACGGCAGGCGGCGGATCCTACTTCAAGGTGACTGACGATGTCTGGGTCGAAGCAACGACCACCGATTCGGCCGTTGGGCCGGCGTTCACCGTGCCGGTTCACAACGACGGGACCAACAATTTCTTCTATGTCGTCGCTGCCGGCAACAACCTGGATAATCGCAAGGTAGACGTTTCCGTCGTCACGTTGGATATCACCAAGCTCGGGGACTTGCGCACCGCCTTGAATGCAAAGGTGCCGGGTTCGATTACCGAGGACAGCGATGTCCTCGACATCATGATGAGTTTCGTTGACCGGCAACTCCTGGCTATGACGAGCGCCGCGTCCAGCCTTGGCTCCATCCAGAGCCGCATCGACCTGCAGGAGGACTTTATTGCCTCCCTGATCGATGTGATCGACAAGGGCATCGGCCGCCTGGTCGATGCGGACATGAACGAGGAATCGACACGGTTGAAGGCGCTGCAGACGCAGCAGCAGCTCGGCATCCAGTCGCTGTCCATCGCCAACACCAATGCCGAGAACATCCTGACCCTCTTCAGGCAGTAACCTGGCGATGGCGGTGGCCGTGGGGCATCCGCGGCCAACATCGCCGTCTACCTTCATCCTCGCACAAGCTTGGAATTCTAGCCTGTTGCCAGATGCCGGGCTTCCCTGTGGATGGTACGGCGCAATCGGCTAGTGCTGGCGGTAACCCTTTGTTGCCCTGCATGTACTAGCCTGGACAGGACAGATGAGCAGGTTCCAGCAGCAATGACAGCCTCGATTGCCCGTTTTCTGAAGGATTTCGGCGAAGTGCCGCCGCCACCCCCTCCGGAGGCGAGTGGCGACTTTGATTTCGGCGGCTTCTCGGGATCGGGTGCGGTTGTCGAAGAGCCTGTCGATCTCGAGGCCGAGCGCGCCGAAGCCCATGCCAGCGGATATGAAGCAGCCACGCAGGAGCTTCAGGCGAAATGGGCCGAGGAACGTCAGGCTCTCCTGGCGGCCCAGGAGGCTGAAATGGCGGCATTGAAAGCTCGCTACGAGAACGAAATCGTGGAGCTCGTCCAATCAAAGCTCGGTCAGATCGCCATAACGGTGGCCGAGGCGATAAGCGACCAGACTGCCAAGGTACTTGCACCCCTGGTTCAAGAGGCGCTGACCGACAAGGCCATCGCGGACATGGCGGATCTCATCAGGGCGGCGGTGCTGGAAGGCGATGTGGCGACGGTCACGGTACGTGGGCCGGAGCATCTGCGCATGAAGCTGTCCGAAGCGCTCGGTGACGGCCTGCCTTCCGTCCTCCGTCATGTTGAGGCGAGCGATCTCGACGTCTCTGCCGACCTTGGTGATCCGGCACTGGTGACGCGGCTCTCCGCCTGGTCGGCCCGGGTGAAGGAGCTTCTTGCATGAGCGAAGCAGAGAACCATCACCACGGCAAGAACGAGATCATTATCGTCAAGAAGCATCGCGGCGACCACGACGGCGCCCATGGCGGCGCCTGGAAGATTGCCTATGCAGACTTCATGACGGCGATGATGGCATTCTTCCTCGTGATGTGGCTCGTGAATGCGGCCAATGAGGAAACGAAGGCCTCGATGGCGAGCTACTTCAATCCGATCAAGCTATCAGACGAGACGCCTGCCGAGAAAGGCATTGAAAAGCCCGTCGACCAGGCGGAGGGTCAGGAACAGACCGAGCGCTCGAAGGTCAAGGCGGAGGGCAGTACCATAGGCTCGGCCGCGGCAACCGGCGAGGACATGACCTCGACATCCGGCGACGAGACTCACTACTCCGAGGCCGACTACTTCGAGAATCCCTACTCGGTACTGGCCGAAATTGCCCAGGAAGTTGGCCAGCAGGCGAACATCAGCGCCAAGGGCGAGGGGGGCGCGGCCGATTCCGGTCCTGCCACGGGCGCGGACGGCGGCGAGGCCTATCGCGATCCATTCGATCCGGATTTCTGGACCCAGCAGGTTCAGGTCACCAGTCCCGAGCAACAGCAGGAAGCGCGATCGTCTACCGCGACCGACGGTGAGCTCTCGGCGGAGGACGAGGTGGCGCTTGCCATGCCCCAACCGCGCCAGAACACGGATCTGCCCGAGACCGCCAGCAAGCCCGAGACCAACGAGAAGCCAGAAAAGGCAACCGACAAGAGTGAGGCCCTGGCGGGCGTGGACAAGGTGGAGGAGGTCGCCGACGCGCCGGCAGACGGCGCAGCGGAGCGAACCTCCGAGGCCGATGCTCTGCGTCAGGAGATCGCGAAGCAGATAGACGGCGTCGCCGGAAAGCTCGCCGAGGGCTTGGTGGTCACTCCCGCAGAAGGTGGGTTGCTGGTGACGATCTCGGATCAGGCTGCCGATCCAATGTTCAACATCGGGTCAGCGGTTCCGCGCCGCGAAATGGTCCTCGCGATGGAGAAAATCGGCAAGATCCTGCAGGAGCGAAAGGGCGCCATCCTGGTGCGCGGCCATACGGATGGCCGGCAGTTCCAGAGCGGCGAGAACGACAACTGGCGGCTTTCCATGGCCCGCGCGCACAGTGCCTATTACATGCTCGTCCGCGGCGGCCTGAAGGAAGACCGTGTGCAGCAGGTTTCCGGCTATGCGGATCGGCGGCTGCAGGTGCCGGAGGATCCGCTGGCCGCTGCAAACCGGCGCATCGAGATCCTGTTGCAGGCTGACGAGGGATAGCCATGCCCCGGATGGTGTTTCGTTCGGCAGCACTCGCAGCGGCCCTCCTCCTCGGGGGGCAACCGGCGCGCCCTGTCAGCGCGCAGGAGGCGCCCGAACTCGCCCCGTACATCATGCTCCGCTCGTTGCAGTTCGTGCAGGACACGGTCGCCCTCGGCGATCATTCAGCCGGCGAGATGCAGCGCTTCATGCTCAACAAGATCGACGCGGCGTTTCGGGCCGCGGATACGTCAACCTTCGATGATCCGCGCAACGTCGATGCCGCCTTGATCTATGCGATGAGCGGCGGCAATCCAGCTACGCTGGAATACCTCGTGGAGCGCGACCTCTCGGGAAACTTCGACAGTCGTGTCGCAGATGCCTTGCGTAAGTATCTGGGGGGGAAGGGAACACTCGTTGCCAAGAGCCTGGGCGACATGGCGATCGAGTACCGTGACCAAGCGATCGGCCCCTATGTTGCGCTCGTCAGTGGCAATGTCACGGTTCCGGAAAATCCGGTCGGCGCTTTGGAATACTACGACATCGCTCGACTGGGAGCGCCGGGCACGATCATAGAAGAAGCAGCGCTGCGGCGTTCCGTTGCCATCGCGGTCGATGCCGACCTCGTGGACAAGGGCCTGGCATATTCCCGCAAATACGCCCGCCGTTTCGTCCATTCGCCCTATGCCAGCCAGTTCGTCGACTTCTTTGTCCAGCTTGTCGTTGAGCACCATCCCGAGATCGATGAGCGGGACATCGACGCGACGGTAGAATTCATGGATGTCGACCGCCGTCGGGAGGTCTTCCTGCGCATCGCCCGTCGCGCGACACTCGATGGCAAGAGTGAGCTGGCGCGCATGGCGTCCGGCAAGGCTGCGGCTCTGGCAGGCATGGCTGCCGACGGACCGGAAGTGTTGGCGAGGCTGTATCGTGGCGTCGCAAGCATTCCAACATCGGATGTCGGGACTGCCATTGAGGATCTTGCTGCTATTCCGGAGGAGGAACTCTCACCGCGTGACCAGGCGCTGCGCGCTGCCGCGCAGGCGATTGCAGGCGAGGTCCTGCGCAAGCCGACAACGGCAAGCCTCGCGCAAGATGCGGGCGTCAAAGTCGAGGCTCGACCCGACGCTGAAACCGAGGAAGCGTCTCCCGGATATGAAGAGCCCGGGCCTGCAGTTGTGGCGCTCCCTGCGCCACTGGAGAGCAGCGTCGAGATTGATCCCGAAATCCAGACCTTTGTCGAATCCGGTCGCTCCAAATTGAGCGAGATCGACGATCTTCTGAAACAGGAAGGTGTAGTGCGATGATGCTGGATGCTCTCTCCAAGGCGGCAACGGCTGAGCCTGCAGTCAAGGGATCGGGACGATCGGGCAAGGCCGAAGATGGAGAGGCGGGCTTCTCCAGTACCCTGACCCGGTTGAACGGACAAAAGGCGGGCGAAGGCAAGGCCCCTGCTCGTTCCGAAGCCGAGGGCGAGACGCACGGCAATAGCAACCTGCAGGGTCTCCCTGGCGAACCCGATGCCGATGCAGCCGTCGTCAATCCTGCGGCAAAGTTCTTGCACGTCAATCGCCATGGCCTGGACGACCACCCCATCAAACGGAGTTCGATTTCGCAGGCCGGGTTTGGGGCCAAGCATGCCGATGCCGTCAAAAATCTGGCTGCGAAGCACGGGCAATCATCGAATGTGGTTGGAAGAGACGCGACAGACGAGGCCGAAGCGGCGGATGCAGATGAAGCCTCGCCAAAAGGCGCCGCTTCCGGCACCGGCGACCCCCAGGGCACGTCCGACCTCCTGAACATTCTCGGCGGGCCGGCCCAAGCCTGGTCTGCTCACGGTGCAAGCCGCGAAACGCAAGCAGGGGGAGGGCGCAAGTCTGAATCGGAGGCTATGAGGCGCGGCGAGGCGAATTCGGAAAGTCTCCGCCGAACCGCGGGTCCCCAGGGTGAGACGCTGGAGATGCCTACGACGGAATTGGACAGCGCGGTACAGCCGGCACGCAGCTTCCGCTTTTCCGACGCCAAGGGGGGTGGCGTTGCTGCTGAACTGACGCGTGCCGCAAATCTTTCGGACACGGCGGCAGAGAGCAAGGGCAAGGCTGCATCGATCGAGAACATTTCCATCGTCGAATCCCGACGGTTCCTCGGGCTCGCGCCCAGCTCCAACAGCACCTCGCTGCTCGCAGCCATGACCGGCGACACGGGATGGTCGTCAGCAATGCATTCGCGCGCAGTTGGCACTGACACAGTTGGCGGCGGGGCTACAGGCTCGGCGGTGCAGATGCTGAAATTGCAGATGACCCCCCATGACCTCGGCACGGTAACTGCCACGCTGAGGCTGATCGGGGAGGAGCTTCACGTTCATCTCACGGTGGAAACGCGCGCGGCGTATCGGCAGTTGAGCGAGGACAGCAAGGGCATGCTAGATTCGCTGAAGGCCCACGGATTCTCTGTCGATCAGGTGACCATCAACATCTCGTCCACGGCTGACGCCGAGCAGCAGAAGGGACAGCAGAACGCCGCAACCGGCCAGCAGATGGCCGGGAGCGGGGAACGAAATGGCGGTGCGCAGAACCGGGAACAGCAGAGGCCCGGTTTCGATAGCGAGATGAACGGAAGGGCGGACGGGAATGAACTGGTCACTGAAAAGGCTGCTTCTGCCGATCCTGTCGGTACTCGCAACGGCCAGCTTTACCTCTGACGCACTCGCCTCGGGCGGTGCCTGCGAACGGGAGATCCAGGCCGCAGCTGCCAAATACGGCGTTCCCGAGGGCATCCTCTACTCCGTCGGCCTCACCGAAACGGGGCGGAAGGGAAGTCTCTACGCCTATGCGATGAACGTCGAGGGCAAGGCGTATTACCCTGCCTCGACGCAGGAAGCGCTTGCTGTGTTCGATACCGCGCGGCGTGAGGGGCGGAAGCTGATCGACATCGGATGCATGCAGATCAATCACCACTTCCACGGAGAGAACTTCTCATCCGCACGGGAGATGTTCGAGCCCAGACGCAACGTGGAGTACGCCGCGAAATTTCTTCGCAACCTCCACAGCCGCCACGAGACATGGACTATGGCGGTAGCCCGTTACCATGCTGGACCGAACAATGATCCCGCGCAGAAGAAATATGTCTGCCGGGTGATCAGCAATTTGGTCGCCACCGGCTACGGGAAATGGACACCCAACGCCTCGACGTTCTGCGCGGATTAGCAACCTCAGGCTGCAGATACGGGTCCCGCGACTCGCAATCTGACCTGTGGCCGTTTTGGGGCAAAATTAAGCGATGCAAGCCCCGAAGCGACCAAGTGTTAATTTCGCACAAGAAAAATTGTACGAGATGTCCGGTATACATACTACATATAGTGCAAATCGGCAGCCAATGGTTAATCAACTATTAATTTGTTTGGTTAACTTCCTGCAGCTTGTGCCCGATTCCCGCGATTCGTACCCATAGCCTCATCGAAACACCACAACTGATTCGGAGGCGGACGAATGATCGTAGTGGTTGACGAGCGCGAGCTCGTAAAAAATGGCTACACTTCTCTTTTTGGACGCGAGGGCATTCCCTCGACAGGCTTCGATCCGGCAGAGTTCACCGAGTGGGTGAACACAGCAGCCGACGGCGATCTGCATGCCGTGGAGGCATTCCTGATCGGCCAGGGGGACTGCATGCTCGAGCTGCCGCGGACCATCCGCGACCGCTCCCAGGCGCCGGTCATCGCCGTGAGTGACCAGCCGTCGCTCGATGCTACGCTTGCTCTGTTCGACAGCGGTGTTGACGACGTCGTGCGCAAGCCGGTCCATCCCCGCGAGATTCTAGCGCGTGCGGCGGCGATCCGGCGCCGGCTGAAGGCAATCGCCAACCACACTGACGTCGGCCAAATCCGGGTGTTCTCCGACGGTCGTGATCCGGAGATCGCCGGCGAGACCTTCCCCTTGCCGCGCCGGGAGCGACGGATTCTCGAATACCTAGTCGCCAACCGCGGCCGGCGCGTCTCCAAGACCCAGATCTTCAACGCGATCTACGGCATCTTCGACGAAGAAGTCGAAGAGAACGTGGTCGAAAGCCACATCAGCAAGCTGCGCAAGAAGCTGCGCAAGAAGCTCGGGACCGATCCGATCGATTCGAAGCGCTTCCTTGGCTACTGCATCGACTGGAGCTGACGCAGAGGAATTCCGCTCCCCTGGATGAAGCGGAATTCAGACAGCTTCACGCAAGGCCCACCACCTACTCTCCCGGACAATAAAGCTATAACGAGGATTGGATATGAGCCTCTACGGAACCATGAGAACCGGTGTGTCCGGCATGAACGCGCAGGCAAACCGGCTGAGCACGGTGGGCGACAACATCGCCAATGCCTCGACCGCTGGCTACAAGAAGGCGTCCACCCAGTTCTCATCGCTGATCCTCCCTTCCAGTGAGGGTGCCTATAACTCTGGCGGCGTCACCACGAACGTCCGCTATTCCATCTCCTCCCAGGGCACGTTCACCTACACCACGTCGTCGACGGACCTCGCCATCAACGGACGTGGCTTCTTCATCGTCCAGGGCTCCGACGGCATCGAGTATCTCACTCGCGCCGGCAATTTCACCGGCATGTCCGACGGAACGCTGCAGAACGCCGCCGGCTTCACGCTGATGGGCTATCAGTACTCCTCGACCGACGATCCGACGATTGTCGTCAACGGCTTCGACGGCCTGACCGAGATCAACCTGTCGTCGGGTTCGCTGAACGCCACGGCTTCGCAGACTGGTATCCTGGACGTGAACCTGCCCTCCAAGGAGGCTGTCGGCTACCAGAAGACCACCTCGCTGGTCGCTTACGATTCACAGGGCAACACGCGCCTTCTCGACTTCCTCTACACCAAGGCTGCAGACAATACCTGGACCGTCGACGTAAGCTACGAGGGCACGTCCATTCTCAGCCAGCCCTTTACGCCGACCGCGACCGTGGCCGCTACCGGCAACCTCGACTCGGCCGCCGCAGACGGTACGACCTTCCAAACGACCGAGATCGCCTATGATAGTACGGGCGCTGCGCACACGCTGCGTTACGAATATGTCAAGACTGCCACGGGTTGGGATCTGGAGGTCTTCCAGGGCGCCACCGGAACGACCTCCCTCGGTACGTCGAGCTTGACCTTCGACGGCGCCGGCGCACTTCTGACCGGCTCGCCCCTCACGACGACCGCCGGAACCCTCGGAGCCATCGCGATCAACCTTACCGGTGTCACGAGCGTTGCGGGCACCACCACGGTCTCCGCGCCTTCGGACGGCGTCGGCAACGTGCCGACCATCGAGTTCGACGTCAACGGACAGATCGTAGGTCCCGCCTCGGTGACGACTCAAGGAATGGTCCTGGGCGGCGCTGTCTTCAACGGCCTGACGATCGACATCAGTGGGTCAACCCAGTTGTCCTCCGACTTCAAGGTCGGCAACGGCAAGATTGATGGTAACGCGGCAAGCGATGTGGTCGGGCACGAGATCAGCGAGGACGGCATCGTCTACCTGAAATATTCCAACGGCAAGCTGGAGCCGAAGTACCGCATCGCCATGGCGGACGTGCAGAGTCCCGACCAGTTGAAGCCACTTGCAGGCAATGTCTACTCCCAGAGCAACGACTCCGGTGTCATCGTGATGGGCTACGCCGCGAACGGCAGCTACGGCACGATCCTTTCCGGCGCGCTGGAAGACTCCAATGTCGATATCGCCGAAGAGCTGACCTCGATGATCGAGTCCCAGCGCAACTACACCGCCAATTCCAAGGTCTTCCAGACCGGTTCCGAACTGATGGAAGTTCTCGTCAATCTGAAAAGATGACGGGAGCTAGTTCCTAGAGGCAGCTACCCATGTCCCTTTCGTCCGCACTTTCAACGGCGCAATCCATCTTCAACAACACCGGCATTCAGACCGGCGTCGCATCGAAGAACATTGCGAACGCGCAGAACGCCAACTACGTCCGGCGATCCGCGGTGCTGACGACAGGGGGCAATGGTTCTCTCGTCGTTGCCATCGAGCGCTCCCAGAACCAGGCGCTCTACCGGCAGACCATCGAAAGCTCCTCCCTCTACAGCGGTCAGCAGATCCTGCTTTCCGGCCTGGAAGAGGTGAAGTCTCTGATGGGCGGCAACGACTATGAGACGTCGCCCTCCGCGATAATCGCTAATCTGCGCAACAATCTTCAGACCTGGGCAAGCAAGCCGAGCGAAACGACTGTTGGTGCAACGGTCATCTCGACGGCCGTTGATCTCGCCAATTCGCTCAACACTGCGTCCGATCAGTTGCAGGCCATTCGCAAGCGCGCCGACGACGACATCAAGCAGGGCGTCGAGGAGCTCAACAAGCTGCTGGCGCAGTTCGAGATCGCCAACAATCGGGTAAAGCAGGAGACGGCGGTCGGCGCCAATCCGAACGACGCCCTTGACGAGCGCGAAACACTCCTGAAGCAGATCGCGGAGATCGTCGGCATCACAACGCTGTCGCGCGAGAACAATGACCTGGTTCTCTACACGACAGAGGGCACGGTTCTGTTTGAAACTGTTCCGCGGCCCGTCACCTTCGCACCGACCGTCGCCTACGGCGCCACCACGACTGGCAACGGCGTCTATATCGATGGCGTGGCGGTCAAGGCGGGTGTCGGTCCTGAGACAAGCGCCAAGGGCTCTCTCCAGGCGCTGCTGCAACTGCGTGACGATGTCGTTCCCGTCTACCAGGGCCAGATGGACGAGATCGCCCGTGGACTGATCGTTGCATTTGCCGAAACGGACCCGGATCCGGCCACCGCGCCTGCGCTGCCGACCTTACCGGGCCTCTTCACCTGGGATATCGGCACGATGCCGGCCGACAACACCGTCGAGCCGGGGTTGGCGGCCCGCATCAAGGTCAACCCGCTGGTCATCCCCCCGTCCGGGAATCCGATGCTGATCCGCGACGGCGGCATCAACGGCGTGAACTATATCGTCAACACCACGGCTTCGACCGGCTTTTCGGATCTGCTCAACAAGTACGATGATGCCTTCGAAGTGAGGATCGACTTTGCTGCAAGCACCCAGGTCGGCGGCAAGCTCGATCTGCAATCCTTCGCTGCAGATTCCATCGGCTGGCTCGAGATGCTGCGCAGCACGGCAACGTCGGCCACGGAGAACAAGCTGGCAATGCTCAGCCGTGCAACCGATGCCTATTCCAGCGAAACCGGCGTGAGCCTCGATGAGGAGCTGTCACTGCTGCTCGACATCGAGCAGTCCTACAAGGCAGCGGCAAAACTGATGTCGACGGTCGATACGATGATGCAGGCATTGCTCGAGGCGGCGAGCTGATCATGAAGACTTCGTTCATTTCATCGCTCAGTATCCAGACGACGATGCGGTACGCGGTCGCCAAGGCGCAGCAGGACATGGTCGCCGCGCAGCAGGAAGTGACGACCGGCCGGCACGCCGACGTCGGTGTTGCACTTGGGGCTACCACGTCACGAAGCCTCGATCTCACCCGCGACGTGCTGCGCATCAAGTCGATGCTCACCACCAACTCTCTCGCCACCCAGCGGCTGGAATCCTCGGAAGAGGCGCTGTCGAAGATGTCTGGCCTTGGCCAAAAGATTCTCGATTCCCTCATCGGCATCGGCGGCAGCAGCGATTCTACAAACCTTAGCGTCGCACGCACGTCCATTCAGTCGGCGTTGGACACATTTGCCAGCTTCGCCAATACGTCGGTGAACGGTGAATACCTGTTTGCTGGCATCAACTCCGACATCAAGCCGTTCGAGAACGTCGCGGCGCAGGGTTCTGCGGTACAGGTCGCTTTCGACGCCGAATTGGCGAAGTTTCTGACGGACAATGCGATCGCGTCGCGAAGCGACATGAGCGAGCAGGACATGTCGGACTTCCTGGATCTTATGGAATCGAAGTTCGACGGCAGCTCACCGCTGACGGACCCGCCCCACGACATCGCGACTGTTGGTACCGACTTCTGGGCGGCTTACGTCTCTAACGCGTCCGACGAGAACATGAAGAGCCGCATCACGCAGAGCGAGATCGTCGAGACCTCGACCAACTCTAACACAGAAGGCATGCGGAAGTTCGTCTTGACCTCCCTGATTTCGATGGAGTTTCTCACGAACGACATTTCGGATGAGGCCCGCAGCGTCGTGACCACCCGCGCCCAGGCCTATATCGGCCAAGCGATGTCGAGCCTCACCGGTGAGCGGGCCCGCCTCGGTCTTTCCGCGGAACGGGTGAAGAAGGCCGACGAGACGCTCGAGGCACAGCAGAAGATCATCGAAGTACATCTCAATGACCTGGAATCCGTCGATGCCTACGAGGCGTCAACCCGGGTCAAGGGTCTCGAGGCGCTGGTGGAGACAGCCTATACGCTGACCGCACGTCTGCAGCAGTTAAGTCTGGTCAACTTCCTCAGATGATTGAGGAAACAGGTGAAAATGAAGGATACATGAATGTACCAGTTTTCATATGCCGAGATCATGGAAGATGGCGTCGCCGACGCCAAGGACCGTGAACGGCAGGCGCTGGAACGATCGATAGAACTTCTGGTCGCCGCGCGCGACGCAGGGGGCTATTCCCGCCACACCATCGAGGCGGTCTACTACACACGGCGGGTCTGGATACGTCTGATCGAGGACCTCAAGCAGCCGGAAAACGAGCTAGGCTCGGAGCTGCGCGCCAATCTGATTTCGATCGCCATCTGGATTTTGAAGGAATGCGAGCGGATCAGGAAGCGCCAGTCGACGAACTACCAGGGCATCATCGACGTGACCACCATCATTAAGGATGGACTTAAATGAAAAGTACGCTGCGCATCTCGCTGAAATCGGGCGAACGCATCTTCATCAACGGCGCGGTGCTGCGGGTTGATCGCAAGGTTGCTTTGGAATTCCTGAACGATGTGACGTTCCTGCTCGAAAACCACGTCCTCCAGCCGGAGGAAGCAACGACGCCGCTGCGGCAACTCTATTTCATTGCCCAGATGATGCTGATCAACCCCGAGGGCAAGGACCAGTCGATGGCCCTGTTCCGGAAGTCGGTGAGCATGCTCCTGAACTGCTTCCAGAATGAAGAGGTGCTGGCGGAACTGAAGCGGATCGACGGGATGGTAGCCTCGGGCCGCGCCTTCGACGCTCTGAAGGCGATCCGCGGCCTCTATCCGATCGAAGACCGCATCCTCAACAGCCAGGAAATGACGCCGGCGACGGTTGAGCAGATCCGCAGGGAGATCGCCCCATGGCGGTAGATCCGGTAACCACGGCGGCTTCCAACCCGTGGGCGAATGCCGCCGCCACGACGAAGGATGCCGACAAGGCGGGGCTGAACTATGACAGCTTCCTGAAGCTGCTCATCGCCCAGATGAAGAACCAGGATCCGACCGATCCGATGGATGCGAGCGAGCAGATGTCCCAGCTCGCCTCATTCTCCCAGGTCGAGCAGACGATCCAGACGAACGCCCACCTGCGCAGCATGCTGCAGGCGGAGGCGCTGACACGTGCGGGCGATCTCGTCGGCAAGTATGTCCAGAGCGCCGACGACCAGGTCATGGGTAAGGTCAAGGAAGTCGAAGTCTACTCGGATGGCGTGATCGTCCTCACCGAGAACAACGACAAGGTCCTGCTGCAGGCCGGCGTGGTGATCTCCGACAATCCGATCGTCAAGACGACGCCCGGCGATACCGCTGGCGGCTCGACGGACGGTTCAGGCGACGATACAACAGGCTGATGACTGAAGGCCCGAATGATTCGGGTCGGAGCTGGCGACATGAACGAAGCCGATGCCCTGGATATCATGCAGGCGGCGATCTGGACGATCCTAGCAGCGTCCGGTCCTGCCGTGCTGACGGCAATGATCGTCGGCGTCGGTATTGCCATCCTGCAGGCCCTCACGCAGGTGCAGGAAATGACGCTCACCTTCGTGCCGAAGATCGTTGCCATCATGATCATGATCGGCGTCTCGGCGCCATTCATCGGCGCTCAGATCAACCTGTTCGCCAACCTCGTCTTCTCGCGGGTGCAGTCGGGCTTCTGACCCGGCCGTGGGGATGACACCCTCGCGCAAGCTTCGCCGTCTAGGAAGACGGTGAACTGGCAGTACTTCTGCCGCCATCTCATGAAGAGACGGATGCATCATGGCGCAACCACCTGCACTTTCCATTCCCAAGGTAGCACCGAACGGACGTGATGTCGGCTTTGCGCTGGGAATCATCGCGATCCTCGGCATCCTGTTCCTGCCCATACCGACCTTCATGATCGACATGGGCCTGGCGTTCTCGATCGCCTTCTCCGTGCTTATCCTGATGGTGGCGCTCTGGATCCAGCGGCCGCTGGACTTCTCGTCCTTTCCGACCATCCTGCTGATCGCGACGATGATCCGGCTGTCGCTCAACATCGCGACGACGCGCGTCATCCTTTCGAACGGACACCAGGGCCATGACGCCGCGGGCGGCGTGATCTCCGGGTTTGCCGGCTTGGTCATGTCCGGCGACTTCGTGATCGGGATCATCGTCTTCATGATCCTGATCACCGTCAACTTCATCGTCATCACCAAGGGTGCCACGCGTATTGCCGAAGTCGGCGCCCGCTTTACCCTCGATGCGATACCGGGCAAGCAGATGTCGATCGATGCGGATCTCTCCGCAGGCGTGATCGACGAGAAGGAGGCGCAACGCCGGCGCGGCGAGCTCGAGCAGGAGAGCTCCTTCTTCGGCGCCATGGACGGTGCATCCAAGTTCGTCCGTGGTGATGCGATCGCCGGCCTCATCATTACCGCGATCAACATCTTCGGCGGGATCATCATCGGCTATTTCCGCCACGGCATGGAAATTGGCGAAGCAGCCGATGTCTTCGTCAAGCTGTCGGTGGGCGACGGCATTGTCTCGCAGATTCCGGCGCTGGTTGTTTCGCTGGCCGCGGGCCTCCTCGTGTCGCGCGGCGGCACAGCCGGGTCAACCGACAAGGCAGTCGTGGACCAGCTGAGCGGCTACCCCCGCGCTCTCTCGATGGCGGCGGGGCTGATGGGCATGCTGGCGCTCGTCCCGGGTCTTCCACTGGTGCCTTTCCTGGCGCTTGGCGGCGTGATGGGCTTCGGCGCCTGGTACATTCCCCGCCGGGTGGAGACCGAGAACAAACAGCGCCGCGAGGACGAGGAAAAGAAGGTCGTCCAGAACAAGGAGGCGGAGAAGGACTCCGTCAAGAGCGCGCTCCGCACGGCCGAGATCGAGCTGGCACTCGGCAAGCAGGTCTCCACGCGCCTGCTCGGTGCGCATCAGGAGCTCGCGTTCCGCGTCGGCAAGATGCGCAAGAAGTTCGCGACCCAGTACGGCTTCGTGGTTCCGGAGATCAAGGTGTCCGACGACATCATGATCCCGGAGAAATCTTACCAGATCCGCATCCACGGTACGACGATCGCGTCCAATACACTGCGTGTTGGCGACGTGCTGGTCGTGACCGGTTCCGGCCGCAAGCCGAGCATCCCGGGTGACGAGATTCGCGAGCCCGCATTCGGCATGCCGGCCGTATCGATCCTTGAGACCTTTGCGGAAGACCTGAAGCGCGAGGGCTTCCATCCGATCGACAACGTCTCGGTTGTGCTGACCCACATGTCCGAGGTCATTCGCAACAACCTGCCGCAACTCCTGTCCTACAAGGACGTGAAGGTACTGATCGATCGCCTCGATCCCGAATACAAGAAGCTCGCCGACGAGATCTGCTCCTCGCATATGTCCTACTCCGGCCTGCAGGCGGTGCTGAAGCTGCTGCTCGCCGAGCGCGTCTCTATCCGCAACCTGCACCTGATTCTGGAAGCCGTCGCGGAACTGGCGCCTCACGTCCGCAAGACTGAGCAGATCGTCGAGCATGTCCGTGTTCGTATGTCGCAGCAGTTGTGCGGCGACCTAGCGGACAATGGTGTGCTTCGCGTTCTCCGCCTCGGAACCAAGTGGGACATGATCTTCCACCAGGCCCTGAAGCGGGATGCGAAGGGCGAGGTCGTCGAGTTCGATATCGATCCGCGCAGCCTGGAGGAGTTCAGCGAGCAGGCGACTAAAGTTATCCGTGAATTCATGGACCGGGGACTGCCTTTCGTTCTTGTCACCTCGCCTGAAACACGGTCCTATGTCCGCATGATCATCGAGCGGCTGTTTGCGACGCTTCCCGTTCTCTCCCACGTCGAACTTGCCAAGGGACTCGAGATCAAGATTTTGGGCTCCATCTCCTGATGGCCGAGCCCGGCAGGGGATCGCCCGGATGATTACCGACCCGCAGGGGACCATACTGGCACTGTTTCTCGCCTTCTGTCGCATGGGCGGGTGCATCATGGTTCTGCCGGGATTTGGAAGCGCGCGCGTACCTGCCAATATTCGACTTTTCCTGGCGGTGGCCGTGTCCGTGGCGGTTCTCCCGCTTCTATGGGACGTCATCTATCCGCGAGCTACTTCGCCCGATGCTACCTATATCGGGCTGATTGTTAGCGAAACGCTCATCGGCGTCGTCTACGGCCTGATTGCCCGCCTCTACACGCTGGGCATGCAGTATGCGGGCGCGATCCTCACCATGTCGATCGGCTTTACGGCGCCCGGCGGTACGGACGTCCTCGAGGATACCTCAGAAAACCAGCTGACGAACCTCCTGACCTTCAGCGCGCTTCTGCTGCTCTTCATGCTCGACTTCCACCACATCGTCATCCGGGCGCTGGTGGACTCATACGCGGCGACGCCTGTTGGAAATCTGGTCGATCCTCAGAAGATGCTGATCACTCTGACGGACACGCTGCGCGCCTCGACGGATCTGATGTTGCGGCTTGCTAGCCCCTTCCTGATCTACGGCCTGATGTTCAACGTCGGCATTGGGTTGATCAACAAGCTTGCGCCACAGATCCCGGTCTTCTTCATTTCCACCCCATTCCTGCTCGCGGGCGGTCTGTTCCTGCTCTACCTGTCGATCGCTGCCCTGATTCGCCAGTTCGCGGACGGTTTCCCGATGGTCTTTCTTTCTTTCTGAGGTGTCATGGCTGACGAGCAGAACAGGTCGAAGAAGTTGAAACGCCTCGTGAGCGTTCAGCGCCATATGGAAAAGATGGCGGAGCACGAGCTCGCCGCAACGACCCAGCACCGTGCCGAGGTGGCCCAGTCGATGGAGGTCGTGATCCAGGCGATCGGCTCGATCGATCCGATTCACCGTTCCTTTTCGCAGAACTACGCCGAGCGCTTCGGCCGCCTGACGATCAAGGACGGCCAGTTGGAGAGCATCCAGCAGATACAGGAAATGAAGGTGCTCCGGGAGCGCACGAAGGGCGATCGGCTCGAGGAGCACATGAAGAAGGCACGCGAGCAGGAGGAGCGCCAGGCGTCCGACCAGGCGATCTACGATCTCCTGGAAATCACCTTCGCCGCGCCAGCCTCCAGCAAGGTTCAGTCGTCATAGTCTTGGCCACAGTCGAAAGGGGCGGCCCGAGCCGCCGCTAGAAAGCAATCGAACCGTTGCTGCCATGGCCGACATGCCTGGCGGCCGTGGCGAAAGGAACTGACGTGGCGATCTCCCCTCCGAGCGATCTCGTCCTGGACGTGGTCCGGGCTGCAGACCCGGCTGAAGTCCAGGCGGCCCAGGCGAAGTTGAAGGCGAACAAGGCTGCATTTGCGGCAACCAGTCTGGCCGAGGTCGGGGCAGGTTTCGGCGCGGCGCTCGACGTCATCTCCACGCCGGCGACGAAGGCCGGGCTCGCCAATCCCGCGCCCGCGGCAGAGACGGCGCGGATGCCGGAGGAATACCGTAAGTTCGAAGCAAGCATCCTGCAGAACTTCGTCAGTTCGATGCTGCCGAGCGACAGCGAGCAGGTCTACGGCAAGGGTTCGGCCGGC
This sequence comes from Pseudorhizobium halotolerans, assembly GCF_902153235.2. NCBI lineage: Bacteria > Pseudomonadati > Pseudomonadota > Alphaproteobacteria > Hyphomicrobiales > Rhizobiaceae > Pseudorhizobium > Pseudorhizobium halotolerans. The sequence goes on from NZ_CABFWE030000005.1 coordinate 1,533,322, forward strand.
GAGTTCTGGAAGAGCATGATGGCCGAGCAGATCGCAGACGGCATGTCGCGGAACGGCGGGATCGGCATTGCCGAGCAGATGTACTCGCAGGCGTTGGCGCGGCAGGAGGCTGCGGTCGTCAATGCCACGACAGATGAAAGCGATCGCGATCGCGCCATGAGGATGAAGACCGATATTGAACGTCAGGTCCTCGATCTTGCTCCTACGCAAGAGGGTGAGGCCTGATATGGAAAGTGCTGGGGCAGGACAAATGGAAGTTGTTTCAAACGATCACCGGATCAAGACAGTGCTCGGCCGCCTGGAGATGATCGTCGATAATGAGAATCAGCGGCTGGGGACGGATGCGGAGTTCGACCTCAAGGTCTCGAATGCGCACAAGAGCCGGTGCCTGTATGAACTGACCATGTTGTTCCGGAGCACCGATCCGAAGGAACTGGCAGTCGCACACATCGACCAGATGCATCACTTGAAGGAAAAGCTCGCGATCAATGCGCGCCGTGTCGAGGCGCATCTGCACGCCGTGCGGGCGGTCGCTGACCTCCTCAAGAACGCGGCCCGCGAAGCCGACGGTGACGGCACATATACCCAGGAACAATTCCTCTACAGCGAGATGTGATGATCAAGCTGCTTCTGACCGGACTGTGGGTCTGCATCGTGACGCTGGCCGCGGTCTATTTCTCAGTCCAGATGTCTGCACCGCCGCCACCCGTCGACGAGGAGGCTGCCCGCAAGGAGGCATTGGAACTCGTCCGGGGCGAATCGCTCACGGTTCCGGTCATCTCTGACGGTATGATCACAGGCTATTTCCTTGGCCGCTTCTCGTTCATGATGGACAAGGAACAGATCAAGGGCCAGAAGCTTCCTATGACGGAACTGACGACCGACCAGTTGTTCACGCTTCTGGTGGGCGACAAGATGATCGATCTCGGCAACCCGGGCGCGTTTGATCTCGAGACATTCCGTACCCGCATCAAGGACCAGCTGAACGCCAAGCTGGGTGAAGGCATGGTCGATGAAGTGCTTGTCGAACAATTGGACTTCATCTCCAAGGAAGACATTCGAACCAATGTTGCCCGGGAAGGCAAGCGACCGGTCGCGCCGACCAAGATTGTCGAAGGCGTGGTTGTCGAGGAGCCGAAGCCTGCCACCCACTAGCCCGTAAAGCACCGATCGTTCAACATTGAGCGATCTGCTTACCCGGCCATTCATCGGGCTCTGCTAGAACCGTCGACCAAAGATGGTTCGGTGGTCGTTGATGCGAGAAGCAACCTCTCCAGCTCAGGATTATGTCCCGGTTTGTGTTCAGCTGTCATCTCTGACTGACGGCGGGGCCGCGGATTGGCCGCAAGCCTGGAACGCGACGCTGGCGGCGCTGGAGGCGATGATCTTCGCACAGGCGACGGGTGCATCAGTCTCACTCGATGAAGATGTACTCAGGTCCGACCGCGGTCCGCTCGCGGCCGTCTCCCGTCTACGGTCGCTTTTCCTTGCACCGCGTCTGCGCAGGTTATGGTCGTGGAGGAGCGGGCGCTGGAACTGCTCCGCCTCCGAACTCGTCCCTGCGCTGCTGACCTTCGTCGAGCGTCCGTTGCGGGTCGTCGTGATCGGCCGAACGGCCGATGAGTTGGCTTCGGCCGGGCGTCATCTAAAGGCCCATGCCCCCTGGCACAGTTACACAACGGCGGACCTCGGTGAACTCCGCGATCTTCCGCATTCCGATCTGGCACTGATTGCCATTCCCAATATCAGCGCCGAAGATCGGCTTCGGCTCTCGGTATTTTCGGCGAGCCTCAAGCTCTTTTGTGGCACGACGCCCGAAGGTCTCGTAGCCCGGACGGAGCCACTTCGAGCTATGCCTCCGGAGGCGCAGAACGAACCTCGCCGGAAGGCCGCGTGAGACGGTGTCGCGCCGCCGGTTAACGGTTTGTTTCCCACGTCTGTTTAGCATCCCTTCATGATGTCCTGAGGCGGCAGAGCGAACTGCCGAGCTGACCGATGCTAGCCGACCGTCCGAACCATGAGCTGATTGAAGTCGACGCATTGGCATCGGCGGCGCCATCGCGCCTCCTCCGCGGTATCGTGACTGTCCTCCTCGCCGCGACGGTAGGTGCTGTGATCTCGCTTCCCCTGGCAACGTGGTCGCCTCGCCAGGTCAGTGCCGATGCGACCCTGCAAATAGAGGGCGGAGCGCTCACGGCTTCGATGGCGGCATCCCTGTCGAATGCAATATCCTCGGGAGGCAACGAGCCCGTCCATCCCGAAGCGGACCGGCAGAATGAAGCGGATGCCGAGAATAGCTCCCTGTCTGGCATGATCCTCGACGCACTGTTGGGCGCTCCACCGGTTACCTCCGTTGACGAAGCGGCCGCTGAGGTGGCAGCCGGTTCAGTGCAGCTTATCCCCGCGGAAGAAGGCAGGATGCTGCTGGTTCGCGCGACTGCTTCCGACGCGGCCACCGCAACGCGCGCAGCCAACAGCGTCGCCGCTGAGCTTGTCGACAATCCGGCTGTTTGGCTTCCTGTCGCGCCCGATCAGAGATTGCCGGAACTCAAGGCGGCGGCCGAAGAGGCGAAGAAGGATATTGAAGCCTTCAAGACAGGTCTCGACAGCAAAGAGCTTGCTGCGGCCGAGCGCGCGGGCGGAGAGGCGGAGTTCTCCCGACAGGAAACCAGTGCGCTTGAAGCCCGGCTCATGCAACTCGACGAGCAGGTGCAGGAAGCGGCGTCGATGACGTCTGCTGACGTGCTGAAGCAGCCGCTTCCGGACCGGCTCGAATACACTGCGCTCGAGTATCATCGGGAGCGGTATGTCGAAGCGAAGCTTGCCTTCGACCAGCTCTCGCAACAGCTGGGGCCGCGCCATCCCAGCCTTCTGGGTGCGAAGGGCGCGCTCAATGCCGCGAAGGCCGACATCGACCGGGAACTGGTGAAACTCGTCAAGGGTCTTGAGGCACAGAAAGCAGACGCGTCGCAGAAGCTCGATGAGCTGAAGCGTCGGGAGCCGGCCGTCTCATCTGAAAGCCGGGCGCTGCGCCAGAAGCTGGATGCACTGGAAGCAGCGGCGCGGAAAGCGGAGGAAGTCTACCGGGAGGCCAGTCATGAGGCTCGGGATGGCAATGCGGCGGTCCCGCTGTCCCTGACGCTGATCGCTCCGGCAGAGCCGGAGCGGGCCGTCACTACGGGCTGGACGCTATCGGGAGCGATGGCCACCGGAGCGGTGGCGGGCATGTCGATATCGCTGATGTTCCTTCAGTGGCGGCGCAGTTCGCGGACGGTGTCTCGCACTGTCTCTGAGGCTGTCCGCGATGGGTTGCGGTGCGACCCGGATGTGCAGGAGATAAATGATGCGCTTTCGGACCATGGTGAGGGCGTAGAGGACGGCCTTGCCTTGTCGCCTTCAATGGATGATGCACCCCTGGCGGAGCGAATTCGACAGATCCTCTATCACAACGCCGTTCCCGCGGATCGCGCTCCGTCCTTTCCGCCTCTCGTGGCATCAGCGATCGCGGGTGAGGTGCATCACTCGGTTCGCCATGAGCTATCCTCTGGAGATCTTCCCCGGCCAGCCAATGACGAGGACCCGCTGGAGCGGGAGCTCTGGGAGCTGCATCACCAGCTTGTCGAGCTTAGAGGACGAGTCGAGCGTCGGTCCGCCGCTTTCCGCTGAAGGCATTCTTTCTTGCATTTCTCGCGCTTGCGACGCATTAGGCATGACAGCCTGATCTGCAGCCAGGGTGCTGCACAGACTTCAGTCTCGGTCTCATTCGACTACGGGGAACGCGTGTGGCGACGATCATCGACGGCAAGGTAGCGGCGGAATCGGTCATTGAGACCGTGAAGAGGGCGGCGGCAGCTCTGGAGAGCGACGTCGGGGTGAAGCCTGGCCTTGCCGTTGTCATCGTCGGCAATGATCCGGCCAGCCACGCCTATGTCAATTCCAAGAGCAAGATGGCGAAGCAGTGCGGCTTCAACTCCGTGCAGCACAGTCTGCCTGAGGAGACAACGCAGGAGGAGCTGGAGGCGCTGGTCTCCGAACTGAATGCCGATCCCGCCATTCACGGCATCCTTGTCCAGTTGCCGCTGCCGAAACACCTGAAGTCGGAGCCGGTGATCCAGTCGATCGCGCCGGAAAAGGATGTCGACGGGCTGAACGTCGTCAACGCCGGCAAGCTTGCGACAGGCGACCTAGCAAGCGGGCTGATCTCCTGCACGCCGGCCGGCGCGCTGATCCTCATCAACAAGATCCACGGCACCGACCTTTCGGGCCTCAATGCGGTCGTCATCGGTCGTTCGAACCTGTTCGGCAAGCCGATGGCCATGCTGCTTCTGTCGTCGAATGCGACGGTGACCATCGCGCATTCCCGCAGCAGGGATATTCCCGGCATCTGCCGCCAAGCGGACATCCTCGTCGCCGCCGTCGGGCGCCCCCACATGGTAAGAGCCGACTGGGTGAAGCCCGGTGCGACGGTCGTCGACGTCGGCATCAATCGCGTCCCCGCGCCTGAAAAGGGCGAGGGCAAGACGAAGATCACGGGCGATGTCGCTTATGAGGAATGCGCAGCGGTTGCCGGTGCGATAACGCCGGTCCCCGGCGGCGTCGGTCCCATGACGATCGCCATGTTGATGGTCAATACCGTGGTTGCCGCCTGCAGGACATTCGGGCGCCCGATCCCGAAGTTCTGACGGCACGAGCGCTATGCCCCTCAGCGGGGGGCGGCGCCCGTCGAGTTGCGGACGATCAGTTCCGCCTTCCAAAGTTCCTGCTCGGGTCCTGTCTCCAGTCCCTTGATCCGGTCGATCAGCCGCTGGCCGATGCGCACGCCTGCGGCCCTGAGCGATGACCGTGTCGTGGTCAGCGGTACGGAGAAATCTTCCGGCTTCAGCAGCGGCAGGACGTCGTCATGGGCGATCAGGGAGATATCCCGGCCGAGCCTCAGGCCCGCCTGGTTGACGGCCCGGATCGCGCCGAGCGCAAGTACGGTACTGGCGCAAAGAACGGCCGTGGGGGGCGCGGGCTGTTCCAGAAGCTCCTTCATGCCGCGGAAGCCGAACTCGTCGGTCATGGCCGTATGGCGCATCTGCTCAGCCTCCAGGGCAAGTCCTTTCGCTGCGAGCGCCGCCTCTACCCCGGCTTTGCGGCGGATGGTGAAATCAACCCCGCCCGGTCCATTGAGCAGGCCGATCCGCCGATGGCCGAGTTCCAGGAGGAGATTGGTGGCGTCGCGAAAGGCAGCCTCGTTGTCCACGTCGAGGTAAGGGTAGTCGCCCTCGATCCCGATCGAGCGCCCGTGGACCAGATAAGGGATCCGGAGCGACTGCATCAGCGTAATTCGCGGGTCATTCGCCTGCATGTAAGCGAGGTAGATGCCGTCGACGCTGCCGCTCGCGACAAGCCAGCGCAGCGCATCCTCCTCCTCGCCGGGCTTCTTCGGCATCAGCACAAAGTGAAAATCCCGCCGAGCAGCTTCCTCGCCAAGGCCGCTCAGGAACTCCGCGAAATGGATATCGGCATAATAATCGGGCGCGGCCGGCATGACGAGGCCGATCGATCCTGCCCGCCCGGTGGCCAGACGCTGCGCCGCTGCATTGGGACGATATCCTGTTTCTTCTGCGGCCTTGAGAACGCGCTCTCGCGTTGCCCTGTTGACCTCCGGATAGCCGTTCAGCGCGCGACTGACGGTTGTCTGTGACAGGCCCAGCAGCTCCGCCAACTGCTTCAGGTTCACAGCTACTCCTCCCTACCGCACTCTCAAAGCGCTTGGAATTAGTAGCAGCGGTTTCTTGAAATCTCAAACAAAAGCTGCCGATCATACTCGTCTGGATGTTGGCTGTGCTGCGGTGCAACACTAATATACCGCCCGAGGACTTGACAGCGACAGGTCGGAGAACACATGACTACCGATCAAAGCGCTTTGGGCAGATGCCGATCTGTGACGCTGCGCGACCAACAGGAGGGAGGTCTTCGATGATAAACAAGTCACTGTGGATGGGCGTTGCGCTGACCGTGCTTATGGCAGGCGGGGCTGCCGCGCAGGAGCTCAAGTTCGCTCCGGGCGAAGAATCTCGTTTTAACTGGCAGAGCTTCGAGGACTTCAAGTCAGCGCACGGCGATCTCAAGGGGCAGAGCCTCACCTTGTTCGGTCCATGGCGCGGCGACGACGAGATCCTCTTCAACAGCGTGCTTGCCTATTTCCGCGAAGCGACCGGCGTCGATGCCCGGTATTCCTCTTCGGAGAATTACGAGCAGCAGATCGTGATCGACACGCAGGCGGGTTCGCCGCCGAATATCGCCATCCTGCCGCAGCCCGGGCTGCTGGCCGATCTCGCATCCAAGGGCTTCCTCGTTCCCCTTGGCGACGAGACGGCAAAGTGGGTGAAGGAAAACTACGGCGCTGGCGAGAGCTGGATTGGTTACGGCACCTACAAGGGCAAGGACGGGGCGGAAGCCTTCTACGCCTTCCCCTACAAGGCGGACGTGAAGTCGCTCGTCTGGTACGTGCCGGAGAACTTCGAGGAAGCCGGTTACGAAGTGCCGGAGACCATGGAAGATCTATTGGCGTTGAGCGACCAGATCGTCGAGGACGGTGGTGTGCCGTGGTGCATCGGTCTGGGTTCGGGCGGCGCTACCGGCTGGCCGGCAACCGACTGGGTCGAGGACCTGATGCTGCGCACCCAGCCGGCGGAGACCTACGACAAGTGGGTGAGCAACGAGATCAAGTTCAACGATCCTGCCGTGGTCGGCGCGATCGAGGAATTCGGCAAGATCGCCCGCAACGACAAGTATGTGAGCGGCGGCGTGGCAGCGGTCGCTTCGACCGACTTCCGCGACAGTCCGAAGGGCCTCTTCGACATCCCGCCGAAGTGCTACCTGCATCACCAGGCTTCCTTCATCCCGTCCTTCTTCCCCGATGGCGTGGAACTCGGTGTTGACGCTGACTTCTTCTACATGCCGACATACGAAGCCAAGGCCGATCTCGGCACTCCTGTTCTCGGCGCCGGCACCCTGGTCACGATCACCAAGGATTCGCCGGCGGCCCAGGCCTTCATCGAATTCCTCAAGACGCCGATCGCGCATGAGGTCTGGATGGCCCAGGCCGCCTTCCTGACGCCCTACAAGGGCGTAAACGTCGAGGCCTATGCCAACGACCCGCTGAAGAAGCAGGGCGAGATCCTCACCTCTGCCACCACGTTCCGCTTCGACGCATCGGACCTGATGCCCGGCAAGATCGGCGCAGGCGCCTTCTGGACGGGCATGATCGACTATGTCGGCGGCAAGGATGCAGAAGCTGTCGCAACGGATATACAGAACGCCTGGGACGGCTTGAACTAAGTTCAGCGGGACCGTGCCTCCGGTCGTCGGACGCACGGTCCCCTGAAGCAGCAATAGATTCAGCGGCCGCAAGAGCCGCAAGGCGGGGAGGGGGAGTGATGGCATCACAGATCGTATCTGCCGTCGGCGTCATGGTCGTCGGCGTTTTTGTCTGCGCCCTCTATTACTGGCTATCGGACAAGATCCTCCAGGTCATCTTCCCCACGCCACAGGACGATGTCCAGCGCGCATCGCGCAACCTCAACCGGCGGGCTGTCGTCCGCCCCTGGCTCTTCCTCGGGCCTGCCCTGATCCTTCTCGGCATCTACCTCGTCTATCCGGTCGTCGCGACCCTTATCCTGTCCTTCTACGATCGATCGGGGACGGTCTTCGTGGGGCTCGCCAACTACCGCTGGGCGCTCTCCGATGCCGGCTTCCGGCAGTCGATCTTCAACAACTTCCTCTGGCTCTTGGTCGTGCCGGCCGCCTGTACCTTCCTGGGCCTGGTGATCGCGGTTCTGACGGATCGCATCTGGTGGGGCAACATCGCCAAGAGCCTTGTCTTCATGCCGATGGCGATCTCCTTTGTCGGCGCATCGGTTATCTGGAAGTTCATCTACGAGTACCGGGGCGCCGGGCAGACGCAGATCGGCCTTCTCAACGCCATCGTCCAGTTCTTCGGCGGCGACCCGCAGGTGTGGATTGCCCTGCCGTTCTGGAACAACTTCTTCCTCATGGTCATCCTCATCTGGATACAGACCGGTTTCGCCATGGTGATCCTGTCGGCGGCGCTGCGCGGCATTCCCGAGGAGACGATCGAGGCGGCAGTGATCGACGGCGCCAATGGCTGGCAGATCTTCTGGAAGATCATGGTTCCCCAGATATGGGCCACAATCGCTGTCGTCTGGACGACGATCACGATCCTCGTGCTCAAGGTCTTCGACATCGTGCTGACGATGACCAACGGCCAGTGGGACACGATGGTGCTCGCAAACCTGATGTTCGACTGGATGTTCCGTGGCGGAGGTGATTCCGGCCGGAGTGCGGTCATCGCCCTGGTGATCATGGCCGCGGTGACGCCAATCATGATCTGGAATATCCGGCAGGCGAACCGCGAGACGGGAGGACACTGACATGACCGCTCTCGCAACACGTATCCGGCGGGTTGGCCTTCCGCGTCTCTTCGTCCATCTCTCGGTTCTGCTGATCGTCATCATCTGGCTGGTGCCCACGCTCGGCATCCTGGTCACCTCGATCCGCGACCGGGACCAGATCACCACGTCCGGCTGGTGGACGGCGTTCTCGAGCTCCGCCCAGACGGCCGCGGTGCGCCTCGCGGAGCCTTCCGCCCAGCGGCAGGAAGGCGCAAGCTACGTCATCACCGGCAATGTCTTCGAGGAAGGGGCGCCCGGCACGGTACGGGCCTTCGGTGTCCGCGTACAGGAGCCGGCGGCGTTCGAAGCCGGCGAGACCGCCGATCTGGGAGACGGCGAAACGCTGACGGTCAACGGCGACGGCAGCTACGTCCATTCAAGCACGGCGCGCTTCGAGGGAAGCCGCGGCCAGCGCGTCTATCTGACGGTCGCGACCCCGCCGGAATTCACGATGGAAAACTACCAGACCGTGGTGAATGCCGAAGGTCTTGGTCAGTCCTTCATCAATTCGCTGACAGTGACCATTCCGGCAACCGTCATTCCGATCCTGATTGCGGCCTTTGCAGCCTATGCGCTGTCGTGGATGGAGTTTCCCGGGCGCACGATCATCATCGCGACCGTCATCGGCCTCATCGTCGTGCCGCTCCAGATGTCGCTGATCCCGCTTCTGCGGTTGTATAACGAGATCAGCATACTCTTTGGGGTCCCTTCGAAGACCTATGCCGGGATATGGCTCGCCCACACGGCCTTCGGCATGCCGCTCGCCATCTACCTCCTGCGCAACTACATCGCGGGCCTGCCCAAGGAGATCATCGAATCCGCCCGCGTCGACGGTGCAAGCGACTTCGAGATCTTCATGAAGATCGTTCTCCCGCTTTCCTTCCCGGCGCTCGCCTCCTTTGCAATTTTCCAGTTCCTCTGGGTCTGGAATGACCTGCTGGTGGCCATCGTCTTCCTCGGCGCCAGCCGGGACCAACTGGTCCTCACCGGCGCACTGAATGCGCTGCTCGGCTCGCGGGGAGGCAACTGGGAGATTCTGACCGCTTCCGCCTTCATCACCATCATCGTGCCCCTCCTCGTGTTCTTCGCGCTCCAGAGGTATCTGGTCCGCGGCCTGCTGGCGGGTTCGGTGAAGGGCGGCTGAAGCATATTCCTTCACAAAAACAGGACACTGAATGACCATACTCGCAGGAACGCCCGCGGCACCGGACAAGGACTGGTGGCGCGGCGCCGTCATTTATCAGATCTACCCGCGCTCCTTTCAGGACTCCAACGGTGACGGCATCGGGGACCTGAAAGGCATCACCGCGCGTCTGCCGCATGTTTCGGCTCTCGGCGCCGACGCGATCTGGATATCGCCGTTCTTCCCGTCGCCGATGAAGGACTTCGGCTACGACGTGTCGAACTATACCGAGGTTGACCCGATGTTCGGGACGCTCTCGGATTTCGACGCGCTCATCGCCGAGGCCCATCGCCTCGGCCTCAAGGTGATGATCGATCTGGTGATGTCGCACAGTTCCGACCAGCATGCCTGGTTCATCGAGAGCCGGTCGAGCCGGGTCAACCCGAAGGCGGACTGGTATGTCTGGGCCGATGCCAAGCCGGACGGTACGCCGCCGAACAACTGGATGTCGATCTTCGGCGGGTCCGCGTGGCATTGGGACCCGACCCGCATGCAGTACTACATGCACAACTTCCTGACGTCCCAGCCGGACCTCAACCTGCACAATCCGGAGGTCCAGGATGCTCTCCTTGACATGACGCGCTTTTGGCTGGAGCGCGGTGTGGATGGCTTCCGGCTCGACACGATCAACTTCTACTTCCATGACAAGGAACTTCGCGACAATCCGGCTCTAGAAGTGTCGCGGCGCAACGCCTCCACGGCGCCTGCGGTCAATCCTTATAATTTCCAGGAGCACATCTACGACAAGAACCGTCCGGAGAACCTGGATTTCCTGAGGCGGTTCCGCGCGGTGCTCGACGAATTCCCGGCAATTGCCGCCGTCGGCGAGGTGGGTGACAGCCAGCGTGGCTTGGAGATTGTCGGCGAGTACACCTCCGGCGGCGACAAGATGCATATGTGCTACGCCTTTGAATTCCTGGCGCCGGACGCGCTGACGCCATCGCGGGTCAAGGAGGTCCAGACAGCATTTTCGGCCGCAGCGCCCGAGGGCTGGGCCTGCTGGGCCTTCTCCAATCATGACGTCGTCCGTCACGCCAGCCGCTGGGGCGCCGAGGTCCAGGATCGCGATGCCTATGTCAGGATGCTCGCGGCAGTGCTGATGACGCAGCGCGGATCGGTCTGCATCTATCAGGGCGAGGAATTGGGCTTGACCGAAGCGGACATCGCGTTTGCCGACCTGCAGGACCCATACGGGATCCAGTTCTGGCCAGAGTTCAAGGGGCGGGACGGATGCCGCACACCGATGGTCTGGGATGCTCAGGCGCTCCATGCCGGCTTCTCAACCTCCGACCGCACATGGCTTCCCATTCCGGTCGAACATCAGCTTCGCGCCGTCAGCGCCCAGTACGGCGATCCGGACTCGGTGCTGGAGCAGTACCGGCGCTTCCTTGCCTTCCGCAAGCAGCATCCCGCGCTGGCCAAGGGAGACATGGAACTGCTTTCGTCCGAGATGCCGCTCCTGCAATATGAGCGGCGCTACGGCAACGAGATCGTCCTGTGCGTCTTCAACATGTCGCCGGGTTCGGCGACGGCAGAGCCACCTCCCGGCGACTGGGAGGTGCTGGAGGGTCACGGCTTCGAAAGCACGGTGGAAGGCAACCGCATAAACCTGCCCGCATGGGGGGCGTTTTTCGCCCGGCGGGCCTAAAGGAGGGGAAAATGGCTGGCGTCGTTCTGAAGGACATCCGCAAGGCCTACGGCCAGGTCAAGGTGATCCACGGCATCGATCTGGAGATCAGGCAGGGGGAGTTCGTCGTTTTCGTCGGGCCCTCGGGGTGCGGCAAGTCTACGCTGCTCAGGATGATCGCGGGCCTCGAGACCATTACCGACGGCGAGATGTACATTGACGGCCAACTGGTCAATGAGGTGCCGCCTTCCAAGCGCGGCATCGCAATGGTCTTCCAGTCCTACGCGCTCTACCCGCACATGACCGTCTACGACAACATGGCCTTCGGCATGCGCATCGCCAAGGAGAACAAGGCGGAGATCGACCGGCGGGTTCGAGCGGCAGCCGACATCCTCCAGTTGACCCCTTACCTGGATCGTCTGCCCAAGGCACTCTCGGGCGGCCAGCGGCAACGCGTCGCCATCGGCCGTGCGATCTGCCGGGACCCCAAGGTATTCCTGTTCGACGAACCCCTTTCGAACCTGGACGCGGCCCTTCGTGTCGCGACGCGCATCGAGATTGCCAAGCTCAATGAGTCCATGCCGGACACCACGATGATCTACGTCACACACGATCAGGTCGAGGCGATGACGCTGGCCGACCGCATCGTCGTCCTTTCAGCCGGCCGGATCGAGCAGGTTGGGGCGCCGCTCGATCTTTATGAACGGCCGCACAACCTCTTCGTCGCACGCTTCATCGGCTCACCGGCGATGAACATCCTGCCGGTCACCATCACCGAAACGGGCGAGACCACGACCGTCAGCTTCGGCGGCGGGAAGGCTGTTCGGGTTCCCATCCGGACGGATGCCTCCGAACGAGGCAAGTCTGCAAGCTTCGGTGTACGGCCGGAGGACCTTTCCGTTGCCGAGGATGGAGACTTCCTCTTCGAGGGGCGAATTTCGCTGGTCGAAGCCCTGGGGGAGGTGACGCTTCTTTATATCGAGGGCCTTTCGGATCACGAGCCGCTGATCGCCAAGTTTCCGGGCATCTGGAGCGGCAGGAAGGGCGACACCGTGCGCCTGACGGCTTCGCCCCACAAGCTTCATCTCTTCGATGCCGATGGCCATACCTATCGCACCTGAGCCATCATTTAGGCGCTCCCCCGAAAAGTGAGCATGTCACAGTTTTTCGCCCATGGACGCCCAAGACATACCCTCTGTTAAGCTTCGGCCTGTAAGCTCGTCTGGCAGAGTAGGAGACTGGCCGTGGGTGCATTCAGCGGTGGAAAAAATCACTTCCTGAACAAGGAAGAGTCCTTCATGTACGACCGCGAGACGCGGTTCCGCATGGAGGATACCATGAACGCGGCGCGGATCGAGTATACCGAGAATGGCGTGCTGAACATGGCCGCCCGCCGCTGTGAGATCCTGCGCATTTCGCTCAGCGGAGCCATCATCGGCATCCTGACCCAGTACAAGCTGCCCCAGCAGTTCTACCTGGATATTCCGGACGCCCGGATATCCAAGATCGGTTGCCTGCTGATGAAGACCTTTGCCAACAACACGATCGAAGTCCGCTTCCTCCGGTTGTTGAGCCAGAAGGAACTTGATCGGATCTTCGTCTTCAGCACGCACCCCGCCCATCGCGACAAGGTGCTGGACATCCGCTCCTGGTAAGTGCCGCGCGGCACAAGCCGCAAGGTCAGGCGAAGACGCTCGCGCCGTTGTCTGCCGTTCCCGAATTCTTCCGGAAGATCGCAAAAAGCTCGCGGCCCATGCCGAACTCGTTCTGGTCGAGGTCGGCGGTCGCAGGAGCCCGTGCGGAGAACTGGGCTGCGTCGACGAGCACTTCCAAGGTTCCCCTGCTTGCGTCGAGGCGGATCAAGTCGCCGTCCTTGATCCGTGCGATCGGGCCAGCGTCGGAGGCTTCAGGCGTCACGTGGATCGCGGCAGGAACCTTGCCGGAGGCACCTGACATGCGCCCGTCGGTCACCAGCGCGACCTTGTAGCCCCTGTCCTGGAGAACCCCAAGCGGCGGCGTCAGGCGGTGCAGTTCCGGCATGCCGTTGGATTTGGGACCCTGGAAGCGCATGACCGCGATGAAGTCACGGTTGAGGTCGCCTCGCTTGAAGGCATCCTGCAGTTCCTGCTGGTCATGGAAGACGATCGCAGGTGCCTCGATCACGTGCCGCTCCGGCTTGACGGCGGAGATCTTGATGACGGCCTTGCCGAGATTGCCGGTCAGCATCTTGAGCCCGCCGTTCGGCTGGAATGGCGCCTCCGCTTTCGCGAGCACCTTGGCGTCACCGCTTTCTTCCGGCGCCGGCTGCCGAACGATGCTGCCCGCCGCGTCGAGCTTCGCCTCGATCGTGTACGCTTCAAGCCCGTGACCGAAGACGGTGCGGACATCGTCGTGGACGAGCCCCGCCTTCAGCAACTGCTTGATCAGGAACCCCATGCCGCCGGCAGCGTGGAAATGGTTCACGTCGGCCAGCCCGTTAGGGTAAACGCGGGCCAGCAGCGGCACGATGTCGGAGAGCTCAGAGATGTCCTGCCATGTCAGGTGGATACCGGCTGCGCGCGCCATGGCAACAAGATGAAGCGTGTGGTTGGTGGAGCCGCCGGTCGCGTGCAGGCCGACCACGCCATTGACGATGGAGCGCTCGTCGATCATCTCCCCAGCCGGTGTGAACTCGTTGCCGAGCGCCGTGATCGCGAGCGCACGCTTGGCGGCTTCCTTCGTCAGGGCGTCCCGCAACGGCGTGCCCGGATTGATGAAGGAGGCGCCGGGCATGTGGAAGCCCATGATCTCCATCAGCATCTGGTTGGAATTGGCAGTGCCGTAGAACGTGCAGGTGCCGGGGCCATGATAGGATTTGGACTCTGCGTCCAACAGTTCTGCCCGCCCGACCTTTCCTTCCGCGTAGAGCTGGCGGATCCGAGACTTCTCGTCATTGGGCAGCCCCGACGTCATGGGACCTGCGGGGATGAATACGGCCGGCAGGTGACCAAAAGTCAGCGCCGCGATCACCAGGCCCGGGACGATCTTGTCACAGATACCGAGGAAGACGGCCGCGTCGAACATGTTGTGGGAGAGGCCGATGCCTGCAGCCATGGCAATCGCATCGCGCGAGAACAGCGAAAGCTCCATGCCCGGCTGGCCCTGGGTGACGCCGTCGCACATCGCTGGCACCCCCCCAGCGACCTGTGCCACGCCGCCGACCTCCCGGGCCGCTTCGCGGATGATGGCGGGAAAGGTCTCGTAAGGCTGATGCGCCGACAGCATGTCGTTATAGGCGGTGATGATGCCGAGGTTGGGAACCACGTCTGCCGCAAGGTCGGCCTTGTCGGCGGGGGAACAGGCGGCAAAGCCGTGGGCGAGGTTGCCGCAGGAAAGTACTGCCCGATGGGGACCCCGCGAAGCAGCTGAACGAACCTGGTCGAGATAGCGTTCGCGGCGGGGCTTCGAGCGTTCGACGATGCGGGCTGTAATTGCTTCGATCTGCGAGTGAGCAGCCATGGCCATGTCCTTTGGTTCGGGAGCAAGCCGGCTGGGAGCGGCAGATGCCGCCGGATTGCTCCGGGTGATGCTTCGGGCCGGGCGTCAGGGCGCCCAGTAGATGTCCACCGGCGACGAGGCTCGATGAAGAACTGCGCGGATCGGCATCTCCGTCTCGTTGGTGCCTTCCTGCGCTTTGGCCAGCACGTCCTTCTTCGACTGCCCCTCGATATGGAGCACAAGCATTCCGGCATCCGTGAGGCTGGAAAAGGAGAAGGTCAGGCGGGGCTCCTCGGCGCCGTCGGCCTCCATGGGCAGGACAGAGCGAGGCCCGGCGGCGTCGAGCGCCTGGTTCAACGTGCTGCCATGCGGGAAGAAGGAGGCAGTATGGCCATCTCCACCCATGCCGAGGATGACGACGTCGAAAGGTGGGCTGATTGCCTTTGCCGCCGCTGTTGCCGCCTGGGCAGCCTCCTCGACGCTCGGGCGGTCATGGTAGAGGGGAATGAAGTGTGCCGCTGCCGCCTTGCCCTGCAAGAGGTTCTCCCGCACCAGCAGATGATTGGACCGCGGATGATCGGCAGGAACGAAGCGTTCGTCGACCAGCGTGACCGTGACCTTCGCCCAGTCGATGTCCCTGTTGGCGAGTGCCCGGAAGAACCTCTTCGGCGTGGAGCCGCCTGATACGGCGAGACTTGCTTCGCCACGCGCTTCCACTGCCGCGGCAAGGCGATGGGCGACCTGATCGGCAAGCTTTTCCGCCAGTACCGTACCGTCTGAGAATTCGTGCAGGTTCGGTTCCATCACTCAACCCTCGTGCCATGTGCGGCCGTCGCGCTCGATCAGCGCGATTGCCTGGCTTGGACCCCAGGTTCCTGCGGTGTAGCCCTGGACTGCCTGGCCGGTGGATTCCCAGCCCTTCAGGATTGGATCTACCCACTGCCAGGCCGCCTCGACCTCGTCGCGACGCATGAACAGGGTCTGGTTCGAGCGGATCGTATCCATCAGCAGGCGTTCATAGGCATCCGGGTTGCGGACGGCGAAGGCTTCGGCAAAGCTCATGTCGAGTGAGACGCCGCGAAGGCGCATGCCGCCGGGACCAGGGTCCTTGATCATCAGCGACTGCTTGACGCCTTCGTCTGGCTGCAGCCGAATGATCAACTGATTGGCGGAAATGCGCCCGGCCGCTTGGTCGAAGATGTTGTGGGGGATCGGCTTGAAGGTGATGACGATCTCCGACACCCGTGTCGCCAGCCGCTTGCCCGTGCGGATGTAGAAGGGCACCCCGGCCCACCGCCAGTTGCCGATCTCCGCCTTGATGGCGACGAATGTCTCGGTATTCGAGACGCCGCCTTCCAGCTCGTCCAGGTAACCTTTTACCGGCCCTCCAGCAGATGCTCCGGCTCTGTACTGGCCCCGCACAGTCATGTGCTCGACATTGCCCTCGGTGACGGGCTTAAGCGCCCGCAAAACCTTAAGCTTCTCGTCGCGCACCGCCTCGGCGCTGAGCGAAGAGGGGACTTCCATGGCAACAAGGCAGAGCAGTTGAAGGATGTGGTTCTGCACCATGTCGCGCAGTGCGCCGGCCGTGTCGTAATAGCCGGCGCGGCCTTCCAGTCCGACGGCCTCGGCAACCGTGATCTGCACGTGGTCGATATGCTGCGCGTTCCATAGCGGCTCGTAGAGGGCGTTGGCGAAGCGCAGCGCCATCAGGTTCTGCACCGTCTCCTTGCCGAGGTAGTGGTCGATGCGGAAGATCTGCTCTTCCTGGAATACCCGGCCGATGGTGTCGTTGAGTTCGAGTGCCGATGCAAGGTCGCGGCCGATGGGTTTTTCCACCACGATCCGGGTCTGTTTGGTGATAAGCTTGTGGTCGCGGATCTTCTCAGAGATCGCGCCGAAGATCGACGGAGCAACGGCAAGATAGAAGACGCGGACACTATCCTTGCCGCCGTCCAGAAGCTTCTTGAGCTTGTCCCAACCCTGATCCGATTTCGCGTCCACCGGCACGTAGAACAGTCGCTTGCAGAAGCGCTCGACCTCGGCGTCGTTGTATTCCCCGGGCTTGAGATGCTCGCGGAGCGCGTCACGCGCAAAGGTCCGATACTCTTCGTCGGAAAGCGGGCTGCGGGACGCACCGATAATGCGGGTCGGCTCCAGGAACTGTCCTTCGACCTGTCGATGATAGAGCGCCGGCAACAGCTTTCGTTCCGCAAGGTCGCCCGATCCGCCAAACACGACGCAATCAAAGGGATCGACCGGGATGATCTGGCTGCTCATAAGGCTCGTCTCTCGTCTTTTCGAACTCGGACGTTCCTAATCTAATCGATTTAAAAATTCCAGTCCCCAGGCGCATTTTTTGAGGCGCTGTTACACCCGGTCGCGCAGCGCATACCATGTAAGGGCGAGGAACAGCAGCGGCTTGCGCAGATTGGCGCCGCCGGGGAAACTCGGCACATCGAGCGCCTCTAAATCACCCAGCGCATTCGCCGTGCCGGTCAAGCGGTCGGCATAGAGCTTGCCGGAAAAGTTCGACAACATGACGCCATGGCCGGAATAGCCGCCGATCGAGGTGACCCCCGGCATGACTTCGCGGACAAACGGCTGCCGCGGCATGGTGATCCCCACATAGCCGCCCCAGGCATGGGTGATGCGGATATCCTTGAGGGCCGGATAGGTCTCGATGATCTGCCGGCGGATGAAGTTTGCGGTGTCTTCCGGGCTGCTGGAAGAGTAGACTTCGCGGCCGCCGAACAGCAGGCGATTGTCACGCGATTTGCGGAAATAGCGGACGACGAAGCGGGAGTCCGCTACGGCCTCTCCGCCCGGCAGTACGCTCGGGTGGCCGTCCAGCGGCTCGGTTGCCGCTATGAAGGATCCGATCGGCATGATGTGACCGGCCGTCACCGGCTCGAGCTTCTCGATATAGCCGTTGGTGGCGATTAGGACCCGGTCTGCCGAGACCGTACCCCGCGCCGTATCAAGCAGCGTCTTTCCATCTCCCCGTCGGATCGCGGTGACCTTCGTCATCTCGTGGATGTGGGCACCGGCGCTCTGCGCGGCCCGCGCCAGGCCGACCAGCAGCTTGAGCGGGTGGATGTGCCCGGTGCCGGTGTCGCGGACGCCGCAGTAATAGTGTCGCGAGCCTGTCCGCTCTGCCGTTTCTTCCCGGTCCATGAAGCTGAGATGCGGATAGCCATAACGCTTCGCCGCGATCTCGGCATTGGCGCGGTAGTCCCTCTCGTAGCCCGGCTTGTGCGCCACATTCATCTGGCCGGGCGTGTAGTCCATGTCGATCTGGTGCTCGGATGCAAAGTCCAGCAGGTAGCGCTTCGCCTGCTCCGCCATGTCAAACAGCGCTTTCGAGCGCTCGAAACCTATCTTCTGCTCCAGTTCCTCCGGCCAGGCGCGCTGCCCGGTTCCCATCTGGCCGCCATTGCGGCCGGACGCGCCGTCACCGAGGCGGGCGCCTTCCAGCAGGACAACCGACACGCCTCGCCGGGCAAGGTGGAAGGCAGCCTGCAGCCCCGTGAAGCCGCCGCCGACGATCGCCACGTCGGCCACCTTGGAGCCGTCCATGGCAGGATAGGTCGGTCGCTCACCGACAGTGGCCTGATACCAGGATATGCCTGGAGCAATCGGGCTCTGCCACTCACTCATCAGACCACTCAGACGTTGAGGAGCAGGAACTCTCGCTCCCACGGGCTGATGACCTGCATGAAGGTCTCGAATTCGCCGCGCTTGACGCCGGCATAGAGGCCGATGAACTCCGAGCCGAGCACCTCCGCAAGGGCCGGCTCCGCCTCAAGCGCCGAGACGGCCTCCAGAAGACCGCGCGGCAATTCAATCGAACCCTCATTCGCGCTGTGTTCCGTCGGAGGGCCCGGCTCCACCTTGTTCACGATGCCGAGCATCCCGCAGGCAAGGGAGGCTGCCAGCGCCAGATAAGGATTGGCATCGGAACTCGGCAGGCGGTTCTCAACGCGCCGCGCGCCAGCATCGGACACCGGCACGCGGAAGGCCGTGGTGCGGTTGTCGTATCCCCAGGCATTGTTCACCGGCGCCGCCATGTCCGGCGTCAGGCGCCGGTAGGAATTGACATAGGGCGCCATCATGACGAGCGCCTTGGGGACATAGGTCTGCATGCCGCCGATGAAGTGGAAGAACTCGCTGGAGGGCGAGCCGTCCTCGTTGGAAAAGACGTTCCGTCCCGTTTCAATGTCGACCACCGACTGGTGGATGTGCATGGCGGATCCCGCCTGACCCTGCATCGGCTTTGCCATGAACGTCGCGTAGATGCCGTGCTTCAGCGCAGCTTCGCGGATCGTGCGCTTGAAGAGGAAGACCTGGTCGGCCAATTCTATCGGGTCGCCGTGCCGCAGATTGATCTCAAGCTGGGCAGGCCCTTCCTCGTGAATGAGCGTGTCGATCTCCAGGCCCTGCTTCTCGGAGAAATGGTAGATGTCGTCGATCAGTTCATCGAACTCGTTGATGCCGGCGATCGAATACCCCTGGCCGCCGAGAATGGCGCGGCCCGAGCGGCCCTTCGGCGGGTGCAGGGGATAGTCCGGATCATCATTCTTGGCGACGAGGTAGAACTCGATTTCCGGCGCGACCACCGGCTTCCACCCGCGCTCATGATAAAGGTCGACGATGTTCTTCAAGACGGCGCGAGGCGTGTAGGGGACGTTGTCGCCGCCGATGCCGACCACATCGCAGATGACCTGGGCCGTCGGATCCGTCTCCCAAGGCACGACGGAGAGAGTCGAAAGGTCGGGAACCAGCTTCAGGTCGCTGTCGCGTGGCTCATAACGGAAGCTGGCCGTCTCATCCGGATACTCGCCGGAGATCGTGTGTCGGTAGAGAGCGGAAGGCAAGGCCAGCGACGTGTTGGAGGTAAACTTCGACGACGGCATCATCTTGCCGCGCGGGACGCCTGCGAGGTCTGGCGTAATGCACTCGACATCCTCGATGCCGCGCGCCCGCAGCCAGGCGACGGCTTCCTTCCAGTCGTGTACGCCGCGCAGAGAGGTCAGGGCTGGTGGCGTGGGCTGTCCGCCGGTCGATTTCAGCACAGGCCCTGCGGATGGGGAGGCAGGCGACGGTTTCTTGCGCGTCATGAAGCACCGGTTTGCGTTGATCGGAGCGCCATCATAACCAGAGATCGGCAATTGGCGAGGGGGCGGCATTGACTTTGCCCGACTGATCGCAAACAGGGAAACCTGCTGAAGGGAGCCGCACTTGGTCCGCAAATTCGACGCCGTCATTCTTGGAGCCGGAGCCGCGGGGATGATGTGCGCCATTCGTGCCGGGCAGCGCGGGAGGAGGGTCCTGCTCCTCGATCATGCGAAGGCGCCGGGCGAAAAGATCCGCATTTCCGGCGGCGGAAGATGCAACTTCACCAATACCGGGACTTCGGCGGCAAACTACATCTCCGCCAACCCGCACTTCGCCAAGTCGGCCCTTGCGCGCTACACGCCGCGTGATTTCATTGCTCTCGTGGACAAGCATGGCATAGCCTGGCACGAGAAGACGCTCGGGCAGTTGTTCTGTAACGGCAGCGCCAAAGAGATCATCGGAATGCTGACGACAGAGATGCGCGCCGCCAATGTCGAGATGGAGCTCCAGCAGGAGATTTCGTCGGTCGAACACACCGGTGCAGTATTCCGTGTCGGAACGTCAACCGGGCCAGTTGAGTCCCCAGCCTTGGTGGTTGCCACGGGGGGCAAGTCGATCCCGAAGATGGGAGCCACCGGTCTTGCCTATCGGATCGCCGAGCAGTTCGGCTTGAACCTGATCGAAACCCGCCCGGGGCTGGTGCCGTTGACGCTCGATCCGCCATTGCTCGAGCGTCTGGCGCCGCTGTCGGGAGTTTCTGTCCCCGCGGAGGTGCGTCACGGAAAGACGGCCTTTCGCGAAGCCCTCCTCATTACCCACAGGGGTATGAGCGGGCCGGCTATCCTGCAGATATCGTCCTACTGGCGCGAAGGCGACGAGATCCTGCTGAAGATCGAGCCGGAGCATGACCTCTTCCAGATGCTGAGGTCGGCGCGGAGGGAGAATGGCCGCCAGGCGCCTCTGACCGTACTGTCCGAGCTTTTGCCGAGGCGCCTCGCGCAGTACCTCCTGGAAAGGCCGGGCGTCGCGGCCCATGTCCAGCTGGCCGACTGCCCCGACAGGGTGCTGCAGGCGGTCGCTGCCTCGGCCCAGGAATGGCGTGTTCGGCCGGCGGGATCCGAAGGCTATCGCACGGCGGAGGTAACCCTTGGCGGTGTCGATACAAAGGAACTGGATTCGCGCACGCTTGCCGCCAGGAAGGTTCCCGGCCTCCACTTCATCGGCGAGTGCGTCGATGTGACCGGCTGGCTTGGGGGGTATAATTTCCAGTGGGCCTGGGCCTCGGGCCATGTTTGTGGGGACGCATTGTAGGCATCGCTGATTCAAGCCTTGTTAAGGTGCTTTGATCATCCTGCCTTGATGCCGGCAAATTCCTGCTGTCAGGATGTGGCATCCGGCCTGTCGCGGCAGACCGCGACCGACAACGCTCTTGGGGTTCAGATCATGCAAAAAGTTCACCGTGCCCGTGCTGTCGCCATTGCCAAGGCCGAGGATGCCGACCGGCTCTTTCGTCTGCGCCTCCTGTTGCTGTGCGCTGGCGCGACCGCTGCCTTCCTGGTGCTGTCGGCAATTTCCTGATCGTCGCGAATCGTCCTTGGCCGACGGCCTGAGGCTCAAGAGCCTGTCCGCAATCCGGCAGACGGCTGCAGGAGCACTCGGTATCGGCGTCGCGAACCGCTGATAATATCGATCTTCCAGTCCACGCTCCGTCCTTCCTCTATTCTCCCATGCTCGGGATGATGCCACGATCGCAGCGACGACTTCGTACATTGTCTCTACCTCCGAAGATGAAAAGCCGTCGTGTGAGATAGAACGGTTCACAGGCTTCTGAAACAGCGGGAAACGCGCTATGTTTTTCACCAATGAAAAACATAGGTTGGGACACATACGAACTTTTCCTCAAGGTCGCCCGCCATGGCGGCCTGTCCGGCGCCGCCGGTGTCACCGGCTTGAGCCCTGCTACCATCGGACGTCGCATGCTCGAGCTGGAAGGCGGCGTGGGGCGCCCGCTCTTTCTCCGCAGCCGGACCGGCTATCAGCTGACGCCTGAGGGCGCGGTGCTTTTCGAGCAGGTGCAGGAGATGGAAGGTGCGGCACGGCGGATCGATGCGTGGCAACAGGAAAGTGCTTCGCCGCTCGTGAGGATCGCCTGCGGCACCTGGCTTGCCTGGTGGTTGGCAAGGCATCACACACGCCTCCAGACGGCCGAAGAGAACCTCCGCATCGACATGTTCATCGCGGAGCGAAGGGCGAGCCTCGCGCACCGCGAGAGCGATATCGGCATCCGGGCCTTCGAGCCGGAGGAGGGTAATCTTGCCGCGCGCCGTTTGGGCGAAGTGGCTTACGCCGCGTATCGCTCCCGCGAAGCCGCTTCCTCGAGCGAGGAGCGCTGGCTTGCCGTTTCGGAGGAAGAGGCGATTTCCGCTTACCTCCGCTATCCGCACGAGCATCAGGCGGGCGCGATTACAGTGACGGTAAATCGCCCGAGGTCGCTCCGTGACCTGGTGATCGCAGGCGCCGGTATCGCCGTGCTGCCATGTTTCGTGGGGGACAATGACCTTCGGCTGGAACGGGTAGGGGAGGAGATAACCGCCCTGCGTCACACCCAGTGGATCGTGATGAACAACGACGACCGCCACAGGCGGGAGATCCGGACGGTCGTGGATCGGATCACGGAGCTTGTTCGCAGCCATGCCGACCTCTTTGCCGGCCGCCGCCCCGCCTCGACGGGCTGAATGCGCAAAGGGCGCCGCGACATGCGCGACGCCCTTTGCCTATAATGGCCTGCTCAGTGAGCCTGGGTGACAACAACCGGAATGAGGAGATCGCCCCAGTTTCCGTCGCCGCCATGATGACGGGCGGAGCGGACGAGTTCGACCGATACGCCAGCATCGACGGCTTTCATGACCGACTGGTTGAGACGGTGTAGGTCGTTGGCGACCATGCGGATCATGGCCTGCTGGTCGGTCGTCATGGCGGATGCCTGTTCTTCGGCACGTTCCTTGACGCGGGTCTGTGGGGTCATTGCATTTCTCCTCTTATACGCGGGGTTCTTGACGTTGCTGATCCGGACTTTTGTCGGTCTCCTCTCCCCGCGGACGGGAAGAGGTAGGGCGAAGGGCTGTGCCCGGGAGATTATTCGGCGGCCGGCCTGAACTGCTCGGTCTCGGTCGATTCCTTCATGGCTGTGGTCGAGGACTTGCCGCCGGTGATCGCCATGGAGACAGCGTCGAAGTAGCCGGTGCCGACCTCGCGCTGGTGCTTGGTGGCGGTGTAGCCGTTGACCTCTGCCGCGAATTCGGCTTCCTGCAGCTCGGAATAGGCGGCCATCTGCCGATCCTTGTAGCCGCGCGCCAGTTCGAACATGCCGTAGTTCAACTGGTGGAAGCCGGCGAGGGTGATGAACTGGAACTTGTAGCCCATCGCACCCAGCTCCTTCTGGAACTTCGCGATCGTCGCGTCGTCCAGGTTCTTCTTCCAGTTGAACGACGGCGAGCAGTTATAGGCGAGCTTCTTGCCCGGGTGTGCCTTGTGGACGGCTTCGGCGAACTTGCGGGCCTGTTCCAGGTCCGGCTTGCCGGTTTCCATCCAGATCATGTCGCAGTGCGGAGCATAGGCGATCGCACGGGCGATGCAGGGCTCGATGCCATTCTTGACCTGGTAGAAGCCTTCGGCCGTGCGGCCGGCATCGTAGTCGACGAAAGGCTGGTCGCGCTCGTCGATGTCCGACGTCAGGAGCTTAGCGGCCTCGGCATCGGTACGGGCGACGATCAGCGTCGGAACGCCCATGACGTCCGCGGCGAGACGGGCGGCGTTCAGGTTGCGGATATGGGCCGCCGTCGGGATCAGAACCTTGCCGCCGAGATGGCCGCACTTCTTTTCAGAGGCGAGCTGGTCCTCGAAGTGAACGCCTGCGGCGCCGGCTTCGATGAAGGCCTTCATGATCTCGAAGGCATTCAGCGGTCCGCCGAAGCCGGCTTCCGCGTCGGCGACGATAGGCGCAAACCAGGTCTCGACGGAAAGCCCCTTGCCTTCGGCCGTCTCGATCTGGTCGGCGCGCTGCAGTGTGCGGTTGATCCGCTTTGCGAGCTCCGGAGCTGCGTTGGCCGGATAGAGCGACTGGTCCGGATACATGGCGGACGCGGTGTTGGCGTCGGCAGCGACCTGCCAGCCGGAGAGGTAGATGGCCTTCAGGCCGGCGCGGACCATCTGCATGGCCTGGTTGCCGGAGAGCGCGCCGAGGGCGTTGATGAAGGGCTCTTCGTTGATCAGCTTCCACAGGCGATTGGCGCCCATCTCCGCCAGCGTGTAGTTGATCTCGACTGAGCCGCGCAGACGCTTGACGTCCTCCGCCGTATAGGGGCGCTCGATGCCGTCATAACGGTCTTTTGGGGCGTTCGGAACGAGGTTGTAAAAGTCGGTCATCTGCAAGGCTCCATCTTCATTCGTGACTTCCGCATCAGCAACCATAGCTGCCTGCGTCTGTGACGGGATTTACAGATGCAAACGCTGAACTGCCAGAAAATATGCAAAAACAGAGACATTAAAAGGGTTATGATGTCGCTTGTTTGACAAGTGCCGTTGTGAAGATGTAAAAATAGTCAAAGAAGCTGTGTGGTGCGGGCGTGTAAAAAAGGTGACAAATGGCTGAACGCAAGATTTTCGCCGGGCCTCGCGTGCGACGTGTTCGTCTCGGGCTCGGCCTGACGCAGACGGCAATGGCGGAGGCGCTTGGGATATCGCCGTCCTATTTGAACCTGATCGAGCGGAACCAGCGCCCGCTCACGGTGCAACTGCTCATCAAGCTGGCCTCGGTCTACAAGGTCGATCTCGACCTGCTGCAGGGAGAGGGCAACGGCGCAGCGACCCAACTGCGCGAAGTGTTTGCCGATCCTCTCCTGTCGGGCGAAATTCCGGGCGATCAGGAAATCCTCGAAGTCGCGGAGGCTGCTCCCAATGCCGCGCTTGGAATGGTGAAGCTTTACCGGGCTTATCGGGAACAGGCGGCCCGCCTGACGGATCTCACCGACATTCTGGCGAAGGAGGGGCATGAGACTTCAGTTTCTGCAACCCATTTGCCGATCGACGAAGTCCGGGACAGGCTGGAGCGTCGTCCGAACTTCTTCGGCCGGATCGAAGATGCAGCCGAAGAGTTCGTGCAACGCCTGGGTCCAGGGGAGGACCTGCCGGGAGCCTTGAAGGCCTGGCTGAAGGCCGAGCATGGTATTGCCGCGCGCACCCTGCCCATACACGCAATGCCAAATCTGCGACGCCGATATGATCGCCACTCGATGCGGCTCTTTTTGTCCGAGAGGCTGTCTCCCTTCGACAGGACGCGAGAAATGGCCGCCGAGGCGGCACAACTGGCGCTGTCCTCGGAAATCCTGGCGGAACTGGAAGACCTCTCCTTCACCAGCGGCGAGGCACGCCGCATCGGAAGGTTCGAACTGGCACGGTATGCCGCGCATGCGCTGATGATGCCATACGGGGCCTTCCTGTCGGCTGCCCAGAAGGCGCGCTATGACATCGATCTCTTAAGGTCCCGCTTCGATGTCTCGTTCGAGCAGGCGGCCAACCGGATCACCACGCTTTCCAGACCCGGGGCGGTGGGGCTGCCGTTCTTCCTGCTTGAACTGGATCATGCGGGCAATGTCATCCGGCGTGCGGGAGCCCAAGGCTATCCCAGGGCGGCGTTCGGCGGGCTCTGTCCGAAGCTCGGCATCCACTCAGCCTTCGCCCAGCCTGGCCAGATATTGGCGGAAGCAGCTGAAATGCCCGATGGTACCGCCTACCTGACGGTTTCCCGTACCATCGACGGACCTCAGGCGGCTTTCGGAGAACGGATAAGGCGGACCGCCTTGCTCATCGGATGCGAACTGGCGATCGCCGACGAGACTGTTTATGGCCCTGCCGTTGAAAGCACGGCCGCGGGCGTGCTCGCCGGCACGGCCTGCCGCCTCTGCGAAAGACGGGGCTGCCTTGCCCGCGCGGAACCCCCGTTGACGCGCCCGCTGGGGCTTGACGAGATGGTGACCGGATTGAGCGCCTTCGATTTCCAGTAAGCCGATCCTGCAGTGCACATTTTCCTTGTGGCGGCAAAATTTCCTTCTTACTCTCGCCTCGAAATGGGGAACGGCTGCATCGATGGCCGACAAGTCGAACTGGAGAGATCATGAAGACCAAGCTGCTGCATCTTGCTGCGACCGTTGCCAGCCTCGCGGTGACCGCTACGGCCGCCATGGCCCAGGAACGGGTGGTGCATGTCTACAACTGGTCCGACTACATCGATGAGTCGGTGCTGGAAGACTTCACGAAGGAGACCGGCATCAAGGTTGTCTATGACGTGTTCGATTCCAACGAAATCGTCGAGACGAAGCTTCTGGCCGGTGGCTCCGGCTACGACGTCGTGGTTCCGACCGCACCCTTCCTGGCGCGCCAGATCCAGGCGGGCGTTTTCCAGAAGCTCGACAAGTCGAAGCTGCCGAACCTGTCGAACATGTGGCCGGAAATCACCGAGCGCCTGGCCAAGTACGACCCCGGCAACGAGTACGCGGTCAACTACATGTGGGGAACGACCGGGCTTGGCTATAACGTCGATAAGGTCAAGGCAGCGCTTGGCGACGTGCCGGTCGACAGCTGGGACATCCTCTTCAAGCCGGAAAATGCCGAGAAGCTGAAAGCCTGCGGTATCAACATCCTCGACGCCTCCGACGAGACCTTCGCGATCGCGATGAACTACGTCGGCAAAGATCCGGACAGCAAGGAGACGGCCGACCTTGAGGCAGGTGGCGAGGTTTACATGAACATCCGCCCGTTCGTGAAGACTTTCAACTCGTCGGCTTACATCGATGAACTGGCCAATGGCGATACCTGCATCTCGATGGGCTGGTCGGGCGACGTGCTGCAGGCCAAGGCAAGGGCGGAGGAGGCTGCCAACGGCGTGAACGTGGAGTACGTGATTCCGAAGGAAGGCACCTACATGTGGTTCGACAATCTGGCGATCCCGGCGGATGCCAAGAATGTCGAGGAAGCGCATGCCTTCATCAACTTCCTGATGAAGCCCGAGGTCATCGCCAAGGCCTCGAATTACGTCCAGTATGCAAACGGCAACCTGGCATCGCAGGAACTGCTCGACAAGGAAGTCCTGGAAAATCCCTCCGTCTATCCTCCGGCCGAGACCGTGTCGAAGCTCTTCACCATCTCTCCCTATGGGCCGCGTGAGCAACGCGTGCTCAACCGGATCTGGACCCAGATCAAGACCGGCAGCTGATACAGAGGGGCGGGCAGTGACCCGCCCTTCGCATTCTTGTCACTGATACCCGCAACGCTCGATGGAGCAGGCATGGCCAGATCTCTGGGACCCGTGAAACGGACGTTTTCTCCATGGACAGAACCCGACG
The DNA here is from genome assembly GCF_902153235.2 of Pseudorhizobium halotolerans. Taxonomy (NCBI): domain Bacteria; kingdom Pseudomonadati; phylum Pseudomonadota; class Alphaproteobacteria; order Hyphomicrobiales; family Rhizobiaceae; genus Pseudorhizobium; species Pseudorhizobium halotolerans. Next base: position 1,560,589 of record NZ_CABFWE030000005.1, read on the forward strand.
CCGTACCATTCATCCGCTTTGAGAACATCACGAAGCGCTACGGCGATTTCACCGCCGTCAGCGAGCTGAGCCTCGACATATACGAACGTGAGTTCTTCTCCTTGCTTGGCCCTTCTGGATGCGGCAAGACCACGCTGATGCGGATGCTGGCAGGCTTCGAGGAGCCGACGGAAGGGCGAATCCTGCTGCAAGGCAAGGACATCTCGGGCGTGCCGCCCTATCGGCGCCCGACCAACATGATGTTCCAGAGCTACGCACTCTTCCCCCACATGACGGTGAAGAAGAACATTGCTTTCGGTCTCGAACAGGACAAGCTGCCGAAGGGAGAGATCGACACACGCGTCCAGGAAATGCTGAGGCTCGTCAGGCTGGAGGAGTTTGCGAAGCGCAAGCCCGGCCAATTGTCCGGTGGCCAGCGGCAGCGCGTGGCTCTGGCCCGATCCCTCGCGAAGCGTCCGAAAGTGCTTCTGCTGGACGAACCGCTGGGCGCTCTCGATCGCAAGCTGCGCGAGGAGACGCAGTTCGAACTGATGGATATCCAGCACACGCTGGGCCTGACCTTCCTGATCGTCACCCATGACCAGGAGGAGGCGATGACAGTCTCGGATCGTATTGCGGTGATGGACAAGGGCAGGATCGTTCAGGTTGCCACGCCTGCCGAAATCTACGAGGCGCCCAACAGCCGCTATGTCGCCGATTTCATAGGCGACATCAACATCATGGAAGGTACCGTCACCGGAGTGAGCGGCGGCGGCTCCTCGATGACCGTCACCCTGAACTGCGACGGGTTGGCAGTTTCGGTCGAGCAGGAATGCGCGGCGGTCGAGGGCAGCAAGGCGGCCTTCGCCATCCGGCCGGAAAAAGTACGCATCACTCTCGATCCTCCCGCCGATACGGGCGTCAATGCGGCCCATGGGGAGGTCTGGGACATCGGCTATCTCGGCGATTTTTCCGTCTTTCTTGTCAGGCTGGAGGACGGTCGGATCATCCGCGCCGCGCAGGCAAACGTCTCCAGGCTTGTCGATCGCCCGATTACCTTCGGCGACATGGTCTGGCTGAGCTGGCCTAGGGATGCCGGGCTGATCCTGACCAATTGAGGGGAGTGGAGAATGGCTGACACTGCGGCACCTCCCCAGGCGGGACCAGCGAGATGGCTGGTCGTCATCATCCCATATCTGTGGCTGCTGCTCTTCTTTGCCGCGCCGTTCCTGATCATCCTGAAGATATCGCTGTCCGACACGGCGATCGCCATGCCTCCTTACCTGCCGGTCTTCGAAGGCCCCGGCATGCTCGGCGACTTCGTGCGCCAACTGGACCTCGAAAACTACAGCTTCCTCCTGGAGGACCCACTTTACCTGCAGTCCTACCTCTCCTCTTTGCGCATTGCGGCGATTTCGACCGTCCTCCTGCTGCTGATCGGCTACCCGATCGCACTCGCCATGGCGCGCGCACCGAATTCGTTGCGACCAACCCTGGTCATGCTGGTGATCCTGCCGTTCTGGACTTCGTTCCTAATCCGTGTCTATGCCTGGATCGGCATCCTGAAGCCGGAAGGACTTCTTACGGTTTTACTTCAGGCGCTCGGCTTGCTGGGTCCCGACGAGCAGGTGCAGATCTACCGCACCGACATCGCCGTCTTCATCGGCATCGTCTATTCCTACCTGCCGTTCATGGTTCTCCCACTCTATGCCGCCTTGGAGAAGATGGACGGGACGCTGCTCGAGGCGGCCAGCGATCTCGGCTGCCCGCCCTGGAAGGCCTTCTGGAGGATCACGTTCCCGCTGTCAGTGCCGGGCGTCGTCGCCGGCTCGATGATATGCTTCATCCCGATCACAGGTGAGTTCGTCATCCCCGACCTGCTTGGCGGGGCCCAGACACTGATGATCGGCAAGACCTTGTGGACGGAGTTCTTCGGCAATCGTGACTGGCCGCTCGCATCAGCCGTAGCGGTGCTCCTCCTGCTGGTGCTGGTGGTGCCGATCATGATCTTCCAGAACCAGCAGCAGAAGGTGAGGTGAGCCATGAAGTCCTCACGCTTTGACCCCATCATCCTCACCCTGGGCTTCGCCTTCCTCTACATTCCGATCATCATCCTGGTCATCTACTCTTTCAACGCCTCCCGGCTGGTGACCGTCTGGGGCGGGTTTTCGCTCCAGTGGTATGCGGCCATGTGGTCCAATCAGGGGCTGATGGATGCCGCCTGGGTCACGGCGCGGGTGGGGGTGCTGAGTGCCACGCTTGGGACCGTGCTGGGTACGCTCGCGGCACTTGCGCTGGTTCGCTTTTCACGATTCCCCGGGCGAACGGCATTTTCGGGAATGATCTATGCGCCGCTGGTCATGCCGGAGGTCATCACCGGACTGTCGCTGCTCCTGCTGTTCGTGGCGCTCAACGTCGATCGTGGCTTCTGGACGGTGACGATAGCCCATACGACCTTCACCATGTGCTACGTGGCGATTGTCGTCCAGTCGCGACTCCTCACCTTCGACCGCAGCCTCGAAGAGGCGGCACTCGATCTTGGCTGTCCGCCGGTCAAAACCTTCTTCAAGGTCACGCTTCCGCTCATCATGCCGGCGGTGGTCGCGGGCTGGATGCTGGCCTTCACCCTCTCGCTCGACGATCTGGTCATCGCGAGCTTCACCACCGGACCCGGCGCGACCACCTTGCCAATCAAGATCTATTCGCAGGTGAGGCTGGGGGTGACGCCGGAGATCAACGCAATCTGCACGATTCTCATCGGCCTGGTGACGATCGGTGTCATTTTCGCCTCCATCGCATCAAAGCGTGCAGAGCTCAGGCGCATCCGCGACGAGCATGTTGCTCTGCGGGGAACAACTTGAAGGGACGAAGGCGCCAGCCTTCCGGTCGGCGCCTCACGCCAATCAGTGGCGGTGGTGGCCGAGGTGGGCTTAATCGGATGAAGCCGGAATGGCCGGTGGCATCAGGGCAATTACCATCGGCTCCGAAAGAGAGCCGCCGATGAACAGCACGTTCTCCTCACCCTGCTGTTCTCGTCTGCTGATCGTCGTCGAGAGCGCCAGACCGCCGTCCGTCAGTGGAAGCGCGCCTGAAAATTCCACGCGCAGGCCGTTGCCTTCGATGATGGCCGTCTCGATCTCCGCCAAACCACGTGCGAACGTCGCAGAAAGCGCAAGGCTCTGGTAGTCAAAGTCCTGGCCGTCCGGGTTCGTCAGGGGCTGGTACCGTCCCTGGCGTGCACGGGTCAGGATCGTTTCCGGTTCCAGACCGGCCAAGGTGCCCGGGCCGGTCGTCATGCGAAAGGAGCCCCGGCCCTTGCGCCAGCCCCTCCAGCCGTCCTCCGTCGTTGCCAATGTCACTTCGAAGGAGCCCTGGGCTTGAGGAACCGGGCCACGCAGCCTTAGCGTCTCGAAGATCTCCCCGAGGTCGGCGTTCCGGACAGAGACCGTGACATCGGTGGTGAGCTTTCCCGCCCCTACGGAGGTGATGACCTGACCAGTCATGTCGCCCCCTCCGAGCGTTCCATCCACAAGATCAAAGCGGGACTGACCGTTCTCACGAAGGATGCTTACCGCCGCCTGGGTGAGCGAAAGGTTGGCGAGCGAAACGTCCTGTCCCGAAAGACGCAAGTCGAGCTCCATCCGGTCCAAGAAACTGCCTTTCCCGTCGCCGTCAGGCTTTGGTCTCGTCGCTGCCTGCAGGTCGGCGAGGTCGAAGCGGTTCGCGGCTAGCGTCCCCGTCACGCGCAGGGGGCGATCCTGCGGGAGCAGCAGGTCAATTATTCCCGTCGCTTCCATCCACTCTGTCGTGAGATGCAGTTCATCAAAGCGCAGTGCTCTCTCAGTTGTCAGCAGCCGGGCCTCGATCGACAATCGTCCATCTGATGCAAGGTCTGAAATCGGCACTCCTGCCCATGCGAGAGCAGCTTGCGCGTTTGGTGTTGAGAGCTTGACTGGTCCGGACAGGAAGCCTCCTTTCGCGAGGTCTGCGGTTCCGGCAAACTCGGCTGCCAGCAGGTCCGAGTTGAGGGAGAGTTCAAGGGACGCAGACCGACCCGCAAGAAGGAGTAGAGGCTGACCTGAGGAGCCGGAAAGCTGCAATGCCTGCCCATTGACCACCGCCGTCACATGCAGCGAGGCTGGCTCGGACAGTCGGGGCCAATCGAGATCACCCGTAATTCCACGCCCCGACCAGACGCGCCCAGTCGCAGCGTCTTTCACCTCGACCCGACCGTTGTTGATCGTGACATCGCCCAGGGCAAGGTCCAGTGACCGATCGAGAACCACGCGTCCGTCCACCTCGACAGCACTGCGTATTGCGCCAGTGAGCCGACCCTCCTGCGCCCAATCCAGGCGGCCCTCCTCGTCACGCAAGAGGAATATCTCCGGGTCGAAGAACGTGAAGTCGCGAAACTCCAGGCTTCCCCCCATCGCCTTGAGGAGGCGGAAGTCAGCCGTCATCCGCGAGACGCGCGCCAGAACGCGAATGCCTGAGGGCGTTTGTTTCGTGACGACGATACGGCTGACCTCGATTTCGGGCTCGGGCCAGAAGCTGAGTTTTGGAGGTCCTTCTATGCGAACATCATGGCCAGTCCAATCGGACAGTGCACGCTCTATTCCATCCCGTACGATCGAGCTGGAGATCAGAACAGGCGCCAGCGCCTGAACAGCCAGCACTAGCCCCACAAGAAGCAGGATACCCGCGCCGAACGGACGCCACGAGCGGCGAAACAGTCGCTTCGAGGTTACGCCAACTCCCTCTGCCATAGGCCTCCTAAGCCTCGCGGGCTCTCGCGGTAATCTTGATCAAGTTGCTGGGTAAGGCCTGCGGATACAGTAAATGGGCTTCTGGCGCAAACTGGGCTCCGGATCAGATCATTGGCCGTTTATCTTGCGCTGCAGCATTGCTATAGGGAAGGTGTTCTTGGGATGGAGGAGACCCTATGAATTCTGATCAGCCGCTATGGACACCGTCGGACCTTCGACAGGATTTGCCACTTCGATCGTTCATGTCCTGGTGCGCCGGACGACATGGAAGCCCCACGACCTCCGTGGATGACTTCCATGCGTGGTCTGTGAGGGAACCGGAGGCATTCTGGATGGCCATCTGGCAGTTCTGCAGCGTCAAGGGGGAGCCTGGCGCTCGTGTGCTGGTGAACGGTGGCGATATGCTCGGAGCCCGCTTCTTTCCGGACGCCAGGTTGAATTTCGCGGAAAACCTCCTGTCCCAGTGCGGTGCTGGCGAAGCCATCATCTTCAGAGGGGAGGACAAGGCTCGCGATACATGGTCATGGGATCGCCTCCGCGACAACGTTTCCCGCCTCCAGCAGGCGATGCGGGCGGCCGGCGTCCGGGAAGGTGATCGCGTCGCTGCGATGATGCCCAATATGCCTGAGACGGTGGCGCTGATGCTCGCGGCGGCGTCGATCGGCGCCGTCTGGTCCTCCTGTTCGCCCGATTTTGGTGAGCAGGGTGTGCTGGACCGGTTCGGCCAGATTGCGCCCAAGCTCTTCATCGCCTGTGATGGCTATTGGTACAATGGAAAGCTGCAGGACGTCGCGGATAAGGTCCGGACGGTTGCCGCTGCGCTTGCCGTTCCGGTGCTGGTCGTCCCCTATGCCGGTGATGCGCCGGCGCTCGCCGCTTCGCTTGCCGACGGTCGGACGTTTGCGGACTTCATTGCTCCGTTCGAAGCGCGCGAGGTCGAATATCTGCTCCTTCCCTTCGCGCACCCACTCTACATCCTCTTCTCGTCTGGAACGACAGGCGTGCCGAAGTGTATCGTTCATTCCGCCGGCGGGGTCCTGCTCCAACACTTGAAGGAGCACCGCCTTCACTGCAGCATCGAGCCGGGCGAGAGGCTGTTCTACTTCACCACCTGCGGATGGATGATGTGGAACTGGCTGGTGTCGGGGCTCGCGGTCGGAGCGACGCTCTGCCTGTTCGATGGTTCGCCCTTCGCACCGGATGAAAAAGTGCTGTTTGATTATGCCCAGGATGAGCGATTCGCTGTATTCGGGACTTCGGCCAAGTACATCGACGCGGTACGCAAGAGCGGACTCGTTCCGCGAGAGACCCACGACTTGTCCCATTTGCGGCTGATGACCTCGACGGGATCACCGCTCTCTCCCGAGGGCTTCTCCTTCGTCTATGAAGGCATCAAGTCGGACATCCACCTTGCGTCCATCTCCGGGGGGACGGACATCGTCTCCTGCTTCGTGCTCGGCAACCCGCTTAAGCCGGTCTGGCGGGGTGAGATCCAGGGACCGGGGCTTGGGCTGGCGGTCGATGTCTGGAACGATAACGGGCAGCCCGTGCGCGGAGAAAAGGGCGAGCTCGTCTGCACCAGGCCATTTCCCTCCATGCCGATCAGGTTCTGGAATGACCCGGAAGGCGAGAAGTATCGAGCCGCCTACTTCGACCGGTTCGAGAATGTCTGGTGCCATGGCGACTTCGCCGAGTGGACCGAGCATGGCGGCATCATCATCCATGGGCGCTCGGATGCGACCCTCAATCCAGGCGGGGTGCGCATCGGTACCGCCGAGATCTATAATCAGGTCGAACAGCTTCCGGAGATCGCCGAGGCCATCTGCATCGGCCAGGATTGGGACGGGGACGTACGCGTCGTCCTCTTCGTACGTCTTGCGCCGGGAGCCGTGCTCGATGATGAACTTGTGAAGGCCATCAGGAACCAGATACGCACCGGCGCGTCCCCGCGGCATGTCCCGGCCAAGGTCATTGCCGTTGCAGATATACCGAGGACCAAGTCCGGCAAGATCGTCGAACTAGCGGTGCGGGATGTGGTCCATGGACGGGCGGTCAAGAACAAGGAGGCTTTGGCCAATCCGGAGGCGCTGGACCTTTTCGCTGACCTCCTCGAGCTCCGGACTTGATAGGCAGGATGACGCGGAGGACCCTCTAGTCGAGACACATCCGCTTCAGTTTGGGGCGGGACTGACGGTTGCCAGAGATCGTGTGCCACTTTAACGCATCGTTAAGTCGCACCGGCAAAGATTGCAGCAGTAGCGGGCGACATCGCTAAACCCGTCCGAAGCAGCAGGCGCTTGGGGCATCAGGATGTCCGAACGCACGTGACACAGCATTACCTCGAAAGGCGGCTTTGGCCGCCTTCTTTTTTGATCAGCGCTGCCTGTCCAAGGAACGTGAAACGATCAGGACAGGGATCAGGCCCGCAAGGATGATGATCATCGCGGCAACTGACGCATCCTCGATCCGGGCACGGGAAGCATCCTCGTAAACCAGCGTCGCGAGCGTATTGAAGTTGAACGGTCGCAACAGCATCGTGGCCGAAAGCTCCTTCATGGTTTCGATGAAGACCATGAGCGCCGCCGTCATCAAGGCTGGACCAAGATTGGGAAGGAGAATGGTCGCCAGCGTCTGTCGTTGGTTGCGGCCAAGCGTGCGTGCGGCCATGTCCAGGTGAGGAGAGAGTTTGTGGAACCCGGCTTCCAATGTTCCCTCCGCCATGGTCATGAACCGGGCCGTGCAGGCATAGACGATCGCCGCGCCGCTACCCGAGAGAAGAAGGCCGGTTGATATGCCGACATTCGAACGAAGGAAGCCGTCGACCGCATTGTCAAAACCGGCCATGGGGATGAGCACGCCGATGGCCAGCACTGTCCCCGGGACGCCATAGCCGAGGGAGGCGATACGCCCCGCCATCGTGACACCGGATGACCGGTCGTTGCGGATAGAGTAGGCAAGGACAAGGCCGAACAGGACGGCGATCATCGCGGTCAGCGAGGAAACGACCAGGCTGTTCCAGAGCGCGTCGAGCAGCCGAGGATCGAGATAGTCGCCGAGCCGTCGGGAGGCGAACCCGCCGAGGACAACGACCGGAATTGCAAAGCCGGTCACGACCGGAAGAAGGCAGAACGCCGTTGCACCCGCAGCTGCCACGCCGATAAGTCGGGTTCGCACAACGTCATGTACCGCGCCGGTGGTCCGGTTCGTGGAGAAGCGCTGGCTGCGACGCGCCGCCTGCTCGAGCCAGATCAGAAGTGCGACGATCCCCAGCATCACGGCAGCGATCTGTGCCGCCCCGCTCAGGCTGCCCCGGTTCAGCCATGTATCATAGACGGAGAAGGTCAGGGTATTGATGCCGAGGAATTGCACGGCGCCGATATCGTTCAAAGTCTCCATCGTTACCAGCGTCAGGCCGATCATGATCGCGGGGCGCGCCATCGGGATCTGAATGCGCCAGAACACTCTGGCCTGACTGGCGCCGAGCGTCCGTGCAACATCGGCGGCGGCTCGCCCCTGCATGAGGAACATCGAGCGACAGGCGAGGTAGACGTACGGATAGAGCACCGAACTCAGGACGAGAACCGCGCCACCCATCGACCGAATGTCCGGGAACCAGTACTCGCGAGAGCTTTGAAAGCCGAAGGCTGCGCGGTAGGCCGTCTGCAGAGGGCCTGTGAAATCCGTGAACTCGCCGAAGGCATAGGCGGCGAGATAGGAAGGGATCGCAAGCGGCAAGACGAGCATGACCGACAGCATGCTGCGCATGGGGAATTCGTAGCTCGTAACGAGCCATGCCGTAAGAGTACCAACGAGGGCACATACAAGCCCCGTCAGGCCCAGGAGTTGCAGGGTGCGCAGGCTTGCGCGAGGGATGACCGTGGACGCGACATGCCGCCACGTGTCATCACCCCCCTGGAGCGCGATCCACACCACGGCAATCACCGGCATGGCGACCACGGCTGCCGTGACGATCGCCAGCGCAGACGTGGCGCGTCGGGGGCGTCGGGGGGGGCGACTGGCCGGATACGGGGGAACCTGCAAGCTTGATCCTCTAGAAGTGAGGAACTGCTAAGCCGGCAGACCTCAATTCGCAAGCACCCGCTGCGGCGGAAAGGTTATTTCGACCAGTGTCCCTTCGCGCGGCGCAGAACTGATTGCGAAACTGGCGCGATTGGCATCGACCATTGCCTTGGTCAGGGGAAGCCCCAGACCAGTGCCGTCGCCGCGCTTTCTCGTGCTACCCGCGACCTGTCTGAACGGCTTCATGGCAACCTCCAGTTCCTCCCGGGTCATGCCGATGCCGGTGTCACGGATACGCAGGACGACGCTTCCGTTCGCTTCATAGGCCGTCGAAACCACGATTTGCCCTCCGGAGGGCGTAAAGCGGATTGCGTTGGAGAGGATGTTGAGGACGATCTGCTTCACCGAGCGAAGGTCGGCAACGACCTGCGGCACGGAGTGGGAGAGGGCTGTCCGGATGATAACCCGCTGCCCGTTCGCCTGTGGCTGCAACAGCGAGACTGCCTCCGACACCGTTTCGTTGAGCTCGACTGGTATAAAGTCGAGTTCCATTTCTCCTGCCTCGATCTTCGATATGTCGAGGAGGTCGTTGACGATGTCCAGCACATGTCGGCCCGAGCGCACGATGTCGCTCGCATATTCCACATAGCGTGGGTGGCCGACCGGGCCGAAGTGCTCCGTCGCCATCAGGTCCGCAAAGCCGATAATGGCGTTCAGGGGCGTCCGGATTTCATGGCTTACATGGGCCAGAAACTCGCTTTTGTGGGCGTTCGCGGCCTCAGCCACGCGCTTTGCCGTTCGCAGTTCCTCTTCCGTCCTCTTCCACTGGGTCACGTCACGGATCACCGCGCAGAAGCCGTTGGAAGAGGTCAGCCTCCCGATGGTCATGAAAAGCGGGATGAACCCTCCGGAGGCCTCGCGTCCGATAACCTCCCGGCCGTCATTGAGGACGCTGGCGACGCCATGTCCGGAAAGACCTGCGAGATAGTCGACGATTGCCTTCTGGCTTTCATGGGCGAAGAGCATCACGAAGGGTTTGCCCTCCGTCTCGTCGTTATCGTAGTTGAAAAGTGCGCTGGCGGACCGGTTCATCGAGCGGATGGTTCCGTCGATGTCGATGACGACGACGCCATCTGTCGCAGTCTCGAGGATTGCCCTCAGTTCTTCCACCTCCACCTGAAGGCGCGCCGCCTGCTCGGGAATTGGCCTTGCGAGCGGAATGATTTCGGCCCGATGTTCCTTCTCCGCCACCGGCTCTGCAGCGATCGGGATCATGGCGAGCATGAGCGCAGTGGCATCCTCGAATCGGACGGACTGAAGACGCGCGGTCACCGGAACGATCAAGTCGTCGGCTCGAACAAGCACCAGCCCGCTGGCCTGATTGGCCGCGTTGTCGAGATCCTGCCGCTGCAGCAGCGCATCGAGCCCGCCAACGTGTGCCAGCGCCTCAAGCGACGGATAGCCCGTCAGGCGCAGGAATTCCGGATTGGCATGGATGAGCCGGTCACCGGCATGCACCAGGAGCGCAACCGGCATCTGGTCCAGGATCTCTCCCGACAATCCCATGCGTTCGCGGACAGCAGGCATGTAGGAAACTCTTTCGCCGTCTGCGGTATCGGACTGGTGGTGGTCGAGCTCGCTCTCTTCCACTGCCGGGCGCTGCTCCTCAGCAGGTGGCGCCTCTCGCGCATCGTTTGGCTCAGTCAAGTCTGCCGATGACAGGTCGTCGTCTCCCTCCGCCTCTGAAGAAGGCGGTGACACCGCCCGCTTATCTTCCAGCGTGTCGGGCAAGGCTTGAACCTCATCGGCATTTACGCCTGCTCCCTCCTGACTGCTGGGGTCCTCATCCCCCGGCGGGCGGCGGCCTATGAAGCCGTCAAGCTGACGGGCGATCTCGCGGAACGCTGCCTGCTCGACAGGTGACAGGCCCTCTCGCCGGATCCGGCGATCCGGTAGCTGCACGACCTTGTCGGTGCTGGCGGCGGGAGCCTCCACCACGCGAAGTGCAGGCTTTTCATTCCCCGGCAGTTGGAGATCGGTTTCTGCGCCGCGGTTGGACGGCTGTGTCGTCGACGGTTCGGGCAGTTCACTATCGAGTTCGGCATCGGAGGCCGGCTCGATCTCTGGAACGGCTTCCTCAGGTGTCGTCAAGTCTTCCCTTGTCGCGGCTTCGCCGGATGCAACGTCGTCCGAAACGGAGGAGGAGACCTCTTCGGTCTCTTGGAGTGGTGACGCTTCCGCGCGCGTTTCGTTCGCGTCAGAGGCGAGACTGATGCCGAGCGCATCGGGGTCCTCGGTTACATCGCCGACACGGATGATGCCGAACCCGCGGAACCCGTCGAAGACGCGGTCGCGGGTGTAGGTCGGCAACGCCGCGAGATCGATCGGAACCTTCAACGAAGTTCCCTCGACGGGCCACCAGATCGTCTTGCCGGACCAAGTATCGCGGCGGCGCAGAAGATCCTGCAGTTTGTTCTCCGGATCGAGTTTGAAGCGCGCTGAAACGTCTGCAAAGGTCGAACCGGCAATGTTCGCAGAGCGGGGACCGACGGTTCGCGCAAACTCGTCGGAAATCTCCTGGAAACGCCCCTCCGCATCGATCTTCCAGACGAAGCGGGTGGCGCGGGTATCGCGACGGAAAACGAAGCGAGTTTCCGAAGGAGGCTCTTCGCGCGGTGGGGTCGGCGGCTCGGCCGGCGCCTCATCGACCACGCCTTCACCTGAGAGCGTCACCGTTGTCGCCTGCGCCTCGCCGCTTTGAGGGGGGAGGGTCCTGCCGCCCTCGTCCGAGTCGTCGTCCTCTTCACCGCCTGCCGGATCAACATCGAGCGTCACCAGCTCCTCCGCGCCGGAGGTTTCCTCGATATGCGCGACCGCATCGATGGCGGCGTCGAAGCTATCTGCGTCTCGGGACCTGACTTCCATGGCCGCAGCCGGGTCATTGCCGATCGCTTCAGGTGCCAGATCCATGCCGGCAGCGGCCGTCTCCACGACGAGCAGCAGATAGAGCGCCGGATCGTCGGAGAGCTTGCCCATCGCCGCAGGAAGATAACCCTTGGAGGTCGGGACCGGGCGTTTGACCAGGCGGTTCGTCTCATTGTTCGCGATGGTCACGAGCATCTGCGCGGTATGCGGCGTCAGCCCGAGAGTTGGAAATGCTTTCGATGCCTCGGCCACCACTCCGTCGGCGCCGAGCACCGCCACGTGGATGTGGGGATCATCGAGCCCATCGATTAGCCCCGACGCTGTTGCAGCAGCCGCGCCGCCAGTTCCTCTGACAGGAGCGGTGAAAAGCACCCCTGCCTCGCCGGAAAGGTCGATCGGCATGCAGCGCGCCATGACGGGCACCGCTCGGAAGCCGGCAGCGACGCGGATGGTGAGGGTTTCGGGAATAGAGGAGCGTTCCACCCGCGACGCGACGCTTCTGACCTGCCGAAAGAGAAGATCGTTCTGATCTGGGCCCTGGTCGAGAAAGTCATAGACGGACCCATAGCCGAACAGTCCGGCGCCGCGACCGTTGCACCACAGTACGGTGGACATGTCGGCTGAGAACAACACGATCGCATCGCCGGCCGCATATCGGTTGCGAACACCTTCGTGAACCGCGATGTCGATGAACGGGTACTGTGTGGCAGGCATGGAAGGGCCCCGACGTCACGAGCGTAAATAGAGTTCTTGACATAGTGTTAATAGCCGGAACGCCGATTTGGGTCCACAATCACTGCGCCCTAACGCCCCAAAAGGTTAACGTGAAAATGGTGCGGCGCACAATTATGTTGCAATGCACAATGAGATCTATTATATACGGCTCATGAAGCTTCGGTCACCTTCCGAAGATACCAAGTACAAGGAATATGAGGATGGCATACCGCAACGATGATATCTTCTCCTTCAGCGCCTTCGACCCGGCCAAGCTGACGGACAGCTTCCGTGAATTTGCCGAGAAGGGCGCTGCCCAGTCTCGCGAAGCCTATGCAAAGGTGAAGGCTGCGACCGAAGAGGCGACGAAGACGGTCGAGACCACCATGCAGTCCGCTCAGGCCGGCTCAGTGGAAGTTGGCCTCAAGGCCATCGAGGCTCTTCGCACCAATGCCGATCTTTCGCTTTCCCACATGGAAGCGCTTCTTGGCGTGAAGTCCGTCGCTGAATTCGTGGAACTGCAGACGAGCTTCGTCCGCAAGCAGGCCGAACTGACCGTCGATCAGGCTCGCAGCATCCAGGATGCCACGCGCAAGCTCGCAGAAGCGGTCAGCCAGCCGGGCAAGGAAGCTGCCGAAAAGGCCATGTCGACCTTCAAGGCGGCCTGATTTTCAGCATCGAGAACAGGAAGGACTGGCGGCGAAGAGCCCCGGTCCTTCTTTTCGTATGGGGGCTTGCAAAAACGGCCCGATGCTCGTATTTGACCCGAAAAGCCGCCGCGGCGGCTTACATGTGCGGTTGTAGCTCAGTTGGTTAGAGCGCAGGTTTGTGGCACCTGAGGTCGCTGGTTCAACTCCAGCCAACCGTACCATTTCTCTTGATCCCGATGCGCTGCAGGTAAGCCGCGAGTGGCTGCGAACTAGTCACCGTTCTGTTTTTCTGCGGCACGTACGCGGGCAAGCCACGGCTTGAGCAGTCGGTCTGGGCCGGCTGACTTGCATCCACTCGGCCAAGAACCTACTCTTTATTGCGGCGCACGCTATTTGTGCTGCCGTACTCCTTGCACACTTCGCCTGCGGCGCGAGACAATTGTAGAAGGGTTCCTCCTATGTCTATTTCCATGAGCAATTTCGACACTGCAGTGAAGACCGGTATCTCCGCTGATCGTGTTTCAGCCCTTCTCACCGAAGCGCGCCAGGAGCGGAGCTATACGCTTGAGCAACTGGCCGTGACCACCGGCCTGACCGTGGACGAACTGAAGGCGGTGGAGGATGGCGGTGTAACGGATCCGGCGCTCGTGCAGCGCATCGCGTCTGCTCTCGGTCTGCCGCCTGCCGCTCTTCTATGAAGGCAGGCGTCGGGTTGACGTCAGAGCCAGCAAAAACAGCGAAATGAACCCTGTCCGTAAACGTAATCTTGACGGGAAGATGTCATCCCTGCGGCATCTCGAACGACGAGAGCCGGCGGGGCGACAGCGTGGAAAAACCCTTTCTGATTGAGGTGCGGAACCGCCTGGAGGACGTCTCGTCCGACTGGCCCGTCGGCGCCCCATCCCACCACCAGGCCCTGACACTGCTGCACGCCTTCCAATCACGCACCTTTCTTCAGGTGTGGCTGGAAAGCTTCGGGCGGTCCGGCGCGCAAAGCTTCCATTTCGTGGAGGTAAGGGACCGAGCCCGTCAACCCTTGCTTTTCATGCCGCTTCGCATCCTCAGGGCAGGCGGCGCAGGACTGCTGCAGTTCGTGGACCAGGATGCCGCAGACTATAACGCTCCGGTGCTGTTCCCATCGGAGATGACGTGGAGCCGCGAGACCGCGGAGCAACTCTGGCAGCAGGTGCTCGCAGAGCTTCCGCCCGTCGATGTCGTCGAGCTGACGAAAATGCCGGGGGAGGTAGAGGGCTTGCTGAACCCGCTTGTCTTCCTGGAGAGCGGAGCCAGTGAACTCTCCTGTCATGCAACAGACCTGAGGCGCCCCTGGGCCGAGATCGACGGGGAAATACCTCGGCGCACGACGCTGATGCGCAAGACCAGGGGCCTGGAACGCCTGGGCTCCCTCGGGTTCCATCTTGCTGAGACGGAAGACGAAGTGAGGCGGGTGACCGCGGCGATGCTTCGGCAGAAGCAGCGACGTTTCGAGGAGACCAAGGTCCCGGGATTCGACGTCGATCGCGACAAATTCGACTTCTTCGACCGCGGAACGGTTCGCTTCCATCGAGAGGGCACGCTCAGGCTCTTCTACCTCACCGTCGGCGAGACGGTCGTGGCTACCATCTGGGGCCTGGTCAGCGGCAAGCGGTATTACGCCATCATGCTCTCCTTCGAGGGCGACGAGTGGACGAAACATTCCCCCGGTAGCATTCTCTTCTACAAGGCCCTCGAATGGCTTCATCAGAACGGCTTCGAGTGGATGGACCTTGGGATAGGCAACGAACCCTGGAAGCTGGAAAGCTGCAGGACGACAATCCCCCTCGTGGAGCGGCGCGAGGCACTGACGCTCCGCGGGCGCCTCTACCTTGGACGGAAGAACTTAATGGAGAAAGTCCGAGGAACGATGGTCTACCAGCGGCTGCGGCCGCTGAAATGGGTCGTTCTGCGGAAACTGTCGGGGCGCTGACGACCTCGCGTCACAGGAAGATATGGCGCTCCTCGTGAACGATGTCGTTCAGATAGCGGACCAGCGTCTTGATCCGCATCAGGTCGCGACTGCTCTCATGATAGGTCGTCCAGTAGGCGCGACGGATCACCACGTCCGGGAGAATGCGGACGAGTTCTGGGTACTGGCGAGCGATGTAGTCGTGCAGGATACCTATGCCGGCTCCTGAGCGTACGGCCTCGGTCTGGCCGATGGCGCTGGAGACTTCCAGCGTCGCATCCCAGTCGCGCATCACCTCGCCGGTGAAGTTGAGCGAAGGCGAGAAGATCAGGTCCTCAACATAGCCGATGCGAGGATGATGCCGCAGGTCCTCGAGCCCGCCCGGCATCCCATGCGCTTTCACATGGGCGCGCGATGCATAGAGGCCCAAGGTATAATCGGTAAGCTTGGAGGATATGAGCCGGCCCTGTTCCGGCCGCTCGATCGTTATGGCCACGTCCGCTTCCCGCTGCGACAGCGAGAAGGAACGAGGGACGGGTACGAGTTGCACCTTCAACAGAGGGTGCTGCTGCATGAGCCTTCCCAGGCGCGCTGCGAGGAACGACACACCAAATCCGTCCGGCGCGCCAAGCCGGACCGTGCCGGACACGCTCGTATCGATCTGGCCGGTCGCAGCCTGCGCCGCCAGCATCTCAGCTTCCATCCGCTCGGCGGCGGCAAAGTAGACCTCTCCCTCCGCCGTGAGTTCGCATCCGTTCGTTCGCCGAACCAGAAGCCTTGTCCCCAGAGCGTGCTCAAGCGCCGTCATCCGACGGCCCAAGGTTGCGTGATTGATCCCCTGGCGTCGCGAAGCGGCGAGAAGCTGGCCACTTCGCGCGACGGCTAGGAAAAGCCTCACATCATCCCAGTCCACGGATCACCTATCGACAAAAATGCACAACAGATGCGTAAACTATCGCGTTGCGTTGTGCAAATTTGTTTGCCACTCTGCGGGCCATCGAGCTATCGGAGGAGTGTTTCTATGTACGAGATCGGCCATTTCATCGGCGGCAAGCGCGTTGCCGGCCAGAGCGGGCGCACCGCAAACATCTTCAATCCCGCGACCGGAGAGGTCCAAGGGACGGTTTCCCTGGCGAGTGACGCTGAGCTCAGTGCTGCCGTCGAAGCGGCGAAGGCTGCCCAGCCCGCCTGGGCGGCGACCAATCCCCAGCGCCGGGCGCGGGTTTTCATGAAGTTCGTGCAGCTACTGAACGAGAACATGGATGAACTCGCGGAACTGCTCTCCCGCGAGCACGGCAAGACCATAGAGGATTCCAAGGGCGACATCGTCCGGGGCCTGGAAGTCTGCGAGTTCGTCATCGGCATCCCGCATCTTTCCAAGAGCGAGTTCACAGAAGGCGCCGGCCCCGGCATCGACATGTACTCGATCCGCCAGCCGGTCGGCATCGGCGCCGGCATTACCCCGTTCAATTTCCCCGGCATGATCCCGATGTGGATGTTCGCGCCGGCCATCGCATGCGGCAACGCTTTCATTCTGAAGCCGTCGGAACGTGACCCATCCGTCCCGATGCGCCTCGCAGAGCTGATGATCGAGGCAGGCCTGCCGGAAGGCGTTCTGAACGTCGTCAACGGCGACAAGGCAGCCGTGGATGCTATCCTTGCCCATCCGGACATCGGCGCTGTCTCCTTCGTGGGCTCCACGCCGATCGCCCGCTATGTCTATGGCACCGCCACGGCCAACGGCAAGCGCGCCCAGTGCTTCGGCGGCGCGAAGAACCACATGATCATCATGCCGGATGCCGATCTTGATCAGGCCGCCAATGCGCTGATCGGCGCGGGCTACGGTTCCGCCGGCGAACGCTGCATGGCGATCTCCGTGGCTGTTCCGGTTGGGGAAGAGACTGCGAACCGCCTGATCGACAAGCTGACCCCGATGGTCGAGAGCCTTCGCATCGGTCCCTACACGGATGACAAGGCCGACATGGGGCCGCTCGTTACCAAGGAAGCGCACACGCGCGTTCGCGGGCTGATCGATCGGGGCGTAGAGGAGGGCGCGAAGCTTGTCGTCGACGGACGTGACTTCAAGCTGCAGGGCTATGAGAACGGCTATTTCGTCGGCGGCTGCCTCTTCGACCACGTGACGCCCGACATGGACATCTACAAGACCGAGATCTTCGGTCCCGTGCTTTCCGTGGTGCGTGCGAGAAATTATGAAGAAGCTCTAGAGCTGCCGATGAAGCACGAATACGGAAACGGTGTCGCCATCTACACCCGCGACGGGGATGCCGCCCGCGACTTTGCCAGCCGTATCAATATCGGCATGGTCGGGGTCAATGTCCCGATCCCGGTTCCGCTCGCCTACCACACCTTCGGCGGCTGGAAGGCCTCGTCCTTTGGCGACCTCAATCAGCACGGAACGGATTCGATCAGGTTCTGGACACGCACCAAGACAGTCACGTCGCGCTGGCCCTCGGGTATCAAGGACGGCGCCGAATTCTCCATCCCGACGATGAAGTAAGTCGTCACTGCAAAAGAAGGCTCCGCAAATGCAGAGCCTTCTTTTTTAGCATATGTTGACGTTCCGTCCGGACGCCCTACTTCGCCTGCGCTAGGGAGCGGGACGATGGTTTACGAATGGGATGAGAGGCGCGCGAGACGCGCCTATTGGAGCAGGGTTGCCGTGGTCGCGATAATTGTTCTGGCGCTCGTCGGAGCATTCGCCTGGACGGCGGCAGCCGTCCTTTGATCTACCGCAGTTCTGAACGTCAACGGGGGCGGTATGACCGCCCCCGCCTTAGCTGTGTCAGCCGTTCGGCCCTTCATTCACGCCGACCTTGTCCACGAGTTCCGATGCCTTCTTCCGGTTCGCGGCAATATCAGCCAGCGGTAGCGTGTCCGGCTTGATCTCGCCGAACGCCTTGACGATGTCTGAAGGCTCAGCGCCCGGCATGACCGGATACTCGAAGACCTGCTCGGCGTAGATCTCCTGTGCGTCGCCTGATGCGAGGAATTCCATCAGCTTGATGGCGTTGTCGCGGTTCGGAGCGTTCTTTGCGAGTGCCATCGCCGAGATGTTCACATGCGTGCCGCGGTCTGCGGTGTTCGGGAACAGGACCTTGATGGCAGCCGCCCAGTCCTTTTGCTCCGGTTCCTTCTCGTTGGTCTGCATCAGGCCGACGTAGTAGGTATTTCCAAGCGCAATGTCGCACTCGCCGGCAAAGATTGCCTTCGCCTGGTCGCGATCGCCGCCGTTCGGCTTGCGGGCAAGATTGTTCTTCAGTCCGGTCAGCCACTCCTCGGTATGCTCTTCGCCGTGGGCAGCGATCATCGAGGCAATCAGTCCGATGTTATAGGAATGCTGCGCATCGCGAATGCAGATCCTGCCCTTCCATTCCGGATCGGCAAGCTCCTCATAGGTGATCTCGTCCTGCTCGACGCGCTCCTTTGAGGCGTAGACGACACGGCCCCGGGTGGTAAGCCCGAACCATTCGCCGGCAGGATCCCGGAAGTGGGCCGGAATGTCCTTGTTGATCGTCTCATTGTCGGTGACCGGCTGGGTCACGCCGCCTTCCTTGGCTTCCATGACGCGGGAGATGTCGACGGTAAGGATGACGTCTGCGGGCGAATTCGCACCTTCCGCCTGGATGCGCTCGACAAGGCCCTTGTCCAGGAAGAGCACATTGGTCTCGACACCGGTTCTCTTGGTGAACTCGTCCAGCAGCGGTTTGATCAGGTCCGGCTGCCGGTAGGAGTAGACGTTCACTTCACCGTCTGCCAGGGCATGGTCGATCGGTAGAAGCGCCACGCTCGCCATGATCGCCGGGGCGACAAGAGACAACATTTTCACCATGAGTATCCTCCATCGGGGTATTAATCTTGATGGCAGAAGTCATGAATTTTTGTGAGGGTCAAGAGCCCCCGGGCGGGATCGCGGGAAAACTTGATCATAAATTTCTTATTTTGGAATTGTTCAAAACTAGCCGAGCCCTTATATGTAAGTTCTGACGAAGACTCGGGGAGCAATACGATGCGGTTGACGAAGCAGACGAACTACGCGGTGCGCATGTTGATGTACTGCGCGGCCAATGAAGGTCACCTGAGCCGCATCCCCGAGATTGCCAAGGCTTACGGCGTGTCGGAACTCTTCCTCTTCAAGATCCTCCAGCCGCTGACCAGGGCAGGATTGGTGGAAACCGTTCGCGGTCGCAATGGAGGCGTTCGGCTCGGACGCCCGGCCGACAAGATTACGCTTTTCGACGTCGTGAAGGTCACCGAAGATAATTTTGCGATGGCGGAGTGTTTCGAGGATTCCGTCGCGGAATGTCCCCTTGTGAACAGCTGTGGCCTCAATTCGGCGCTGCGCAAGGCGCTGAACGCGTTCTTCGATGTCCTGTCGGACTACACGATTGACGATCTGGTGAAGGCTCGCCCGCAGATCAATTTCCTGCTCGGTATCGACGAGGCTCGTGCACCTCGGCTTGCAGCTGTGCCCGCTGCCTGAGTTGTCCGATTGTCTTTGCCCGGCAATTCTTTGCCGGGTTGACCTCTCTCCGGCGTACAATACAAGGGGAAACGCTCAGGGGTGGAGATTGCGCCTCGAAAAGGCGTTTGAATGTCCCTTGCCGATCTTCGCACCTTCCTTCTCACTGCAGCCCTGGCATCGGCCGGGGCTATAGCCGCCTACCTCCTTGGGTTGCCTGCGCCGTTCCTGATTGGGCCAGCCTCCGCCGTCAGCATCGCTGGACTTGCCGGCCTGCGACTTTCCATCCCCACATCGGTGCGAAATGCCTGCTTCGTTGCCGTGGGCCTTTCGATGGGAGCGGGCCTGACGCCTGAGGTCTTTGTCGCAGCCCGGACGTGGCCCTTGAGCTTCCATGTCGTCCCGGTGGCCATCGTCATACTCCTCTATTCGGCGACCTGGATCCTGCAGCGGTTCTTCGGCTATGATCGAACCACGGCCTTGCTTGCGGCATCCCCCGGTCATCTCAGCTTCGTGCTCAGCCTAGCGGCGGACACCCGTAGCGACCTTCTGGCTGTAGGCGTCATCCAGAGTGTCCGGGTCCTCGCCCTGACGTTGACGGTTCCGCTGATCGTTGAGGTTCTCGACCTAGTCGGAACCACTCCGCCTCCCGCCGCGACAATGGCCATCTGGCCATTGGCCATCTCGTTTTCAGCGGCTCTCGGTCTGGGCTGGGTGCTGATGCGGTTGCGCGTGCCAGCCGCACTTCTCATGGGAGGAATGATCGCGTCGGGTAGCGCTCATCTCAGCGGGATGGTGGAAGGCAACCTGCCGGCCTGGGTGTTGATCCCGACCTATGTGCTACTCGGAGGGATGATCGGATCCCGTTTCTCCGGGGTCTCCGTCCGGGCGTTACGCACGGCGTTTGTCGCGGGAGGTGTCGTGACCGTCGTCGTGGTGGTGCTGGCTGCCATGATCGCGGCTCTGGTGTCGCATATCGCGGATGTCCCGGTCGATGCCGCGCTTATTGCCTTCGCTCCCGGCGGACTGGAAACGATGGCTGCGATGGCGGTCATGCTGAATGCCCAGCCGACCTATGTGGGTGCGCATCACATCCTGCGCCTACTGCTCCTGTCCGGGCTGATGCCGTATGTTCTGCGCCGCGATCTGAGCAGGAATTGATGCGAAGCTGTGCAGATTGGCTTCCTGCGGCTTGAGCTTGACGGGGAAGGTCGGATAGCTGATCGGCGGATCTATTGAGGAATGATTAGCACAATGACCCGCCAAACAGCTTCAGCAATCATCGTCATGGGCGTCAGCGGAGCCGGTAAGTCCTCGGTGGGCGAACGGTTGGCTGAGGCGCTGAACTGCGACTTTGCGGAAGGAGACAGGCTCCATCCTCCCTCCAATGTCGAGAAGATGGCGAAGGGTATTCCCCTTACCGATGAGGACCGGTGGCCATGGCTCGACCTCGTGGGACAGGACCTTGCCCGTGCCGTTGCCGAAGGCAGGAGCCTCGTCCTCTCCTGCTCCGCCCTCAAGCGTGTCTATCGTGACCGGCTTCGCGCAGCTGCGGGAGGAAACCTGAAGTTCATCTTCCTGAAGGGGACACCGGAGCTTCTGGAAATCCGGATGGGGGAACGGACGGGCCACTTCATGCCGCTTTCGCTGCTCCACAGTCAGCTGGCGACGCTGGAGACGCCGGAGGGCGAGGAGGGCGTCGTGACTGTGACTATCGATGGGACGCTCGACGAAATAGTCGAAGCCGCCGAGAAAGGTCTGAGCAAGATTGGACCTAGGTCTGATTCGCGCTGAAGTGACTTCTTACATCCTAATACAATGATAAAACCCGCTGGGTTGATGATCTAGATCACTTTCGCTCCCGTAGAGGCAGGTATCCTGGGTCTCCATCGGGTGCCTGCAGATGCCGGCATCCGAATTCAGTGTGCGTATGGGAGAAGTGCTGCGAATGTCGGATACGATGGATTGCGTAACGCAAGGTCTGCTAAGGCGGATACCGAAGCAGGAGCGCAGCCGCGAAAGGATAGATGAAATCCTCAAGGTCTCCATGGACCTGATCGGCAGCAAGGGTATCGATGCGGTCACGATGAAGGAGATCGCCTCTCTCGCGGGCGGCCCGATCGCGTCGATCTACCAGTACTTCCCGAACAAGAGCGCGATCGTCGCGACGCTTTACATGCGGTACGTGGACGGCGTCGGGACGTTCATCCGCGATGGCGTTTCCAGGGTGGCGACCGTCGACGATGTCTTCCCGGCGATCGACTGCATCATCGATCGCTATTACGAGAACATCCGCCGCACGCCTGCGCTGCAGGACCTTTTGAATGCCACCCAGGCTGACAAGGAGCTGGCGCTTCTGGATCTCCAGGAATCCCGCAACCATGCCAGGCTGTTTTCGGATGCCACGTCACGCTTCGTAGCCGCGGACCGTCGAGACGAATTCGAGCGCATGGTGTTCCTGATGTTCCACATGGCCGAAGCCGCTGTTCGCCTTGCGTTGCTGGCCGACGAGCACGAGGCCGGGCTCATCATCGAAGACTTCAAGTCCGCATGCGCGGTTCAGATGCAACGCTTTCTCCCTGGGTCGGAAGCAGACGCCTAGTGATGCTTCGGGACATCACAGCCCAAGGCGGTCGCGCAGCCCATACCACCATGCGCCCAGCATCGTCAGCGGTACCCTGAACGTCTTTCCGCCCGGGAATGGAAGGTTGGGAAGCGAAGCCCATATGTCAAAGCGTTCAGCGTGACCGGCGACTGCCTCGCCGAGGATCTTGCCGAGCAGGTGGGTGGTCGTGACACCGTGGCCACTGTCGCCATGCGAGAAGTAGACCTTGTCGGAAAGACGTCCCATGTGCGGGATCCGCGTCAGGGTCAGCGCGAAATTGCCGCTCCACGCATAATCGATCCGGACATCCTTTAGCTGCGGGAAAGTCTTCAGCATGTTCGGCCGGATGACGCTCGTCAGGTCCTTCGGATCATGCCCGCCATATCCGATGCCACCGCCATAGAGCAGGCGATTGTCGGTGGTCCGACGGTAGTAGTCGAGGATATAGTTGGCATCCTCCACGCAGTAATTCGCCGGCAGCAGAGATTGTACCAGTCCCTCCTCGAGAGGTTCGGTCGCCATTACCTGGCTCGACACCGGCATCATGCGTCCGTGGATCTCCGGCAGGAGGGGGGATAGATAGGCATTGCCGCAGACGAGCACGTAGGCGGACATAACCGATCCTCGCTCTGTACGGACAATCGGTCGTTCTCCATCTTCCAGCGTGACGACGCGGGAGCCTTCAAAAATACGCGCGCCGAGGTTTTCCGCCGCCGCGGCCTCGCCGACGACCAGGTTGAGGGGATGGATGTGCCCGCCCAGCCGGTCGACCATGCCGCCGGCATAGCGGTCGGTACTGACATAGCGGCTGACCTCCTGCTTCGAGACCATTTCCAGTCCGCCGTGGCCATGCTGCTCGCAATGCCGCTTGTGGGCCTCCATTTCCCGGATCTGCTTGTCCGTAAATGCTGCGAAGAAGCCGCCCGGGATGAGATCGCAGTCGATGTTGTAGGTCGAAACGCGCTTACGGATGATCTCCCCACCTTCGAGCGACATGGCCCCGAGGGCGACCGCCTTCTCCTGCCCGTATCGCGAGGCGATCGTTTGCAGGTCACGGCTATAGCCGTTGACGATCTGCCCGCCATTTCGCCCGGATGCGCCATAGCCGATGCGCTCCGCCTCCAGAACAACCACCCGGTAGCCCCGTTCGCTTAGCTCAACGGCGGCCGAGATTCCTGTGAAGCCGGCACCAATGATGCAGACATCGGTCTCCAGATCTTCCTGGAGGGCAGGGCGTACCCGCTTGTCGTTGGCGGTTGCCGCGTACCAGGAATTCGTGTGTCGGGGATTGTCGCTGGTCTTGAAGCTCATCTCATACCGTCCGGATGTAGGCATCATACTCCACGTCGGTCACCCGAAGTGAGAACTCCTGAATCTCCTGCTGCTTGCAGGCGGTGTAGAGCGCGCGGTACTTGGGGCCGAGCGTGGCATAGGCGAATGTCGACTTCGCAAACTGCTGCACCGCATAGTCCCAGTTGGTCGGCAGGGGCTCGTGGCTGACCGCGTGATCGTCGCCTGTGATCGCCCCGCCGGGATTGCGCTTCTCGCGTATGCCGGTGAGCGCTGCATTGAGGATCATCGCCAGCACGAGATACGGATTGGTGTCGGATCCCGCCACCCTATGCTCGATTCGGGTGGCCGGTCGGCTCGCGGTGATGACCCGCACCGCCGCCGAGCGATTGTCGAAGCCCCAGGACGCGTAGGTGGGCGCGTGCTCGCTTGGCCTGAGGCGTCGATAGGAATTGGCGTGCGGCGCAAAGACGGCCATGCTGTCGTTCATGTTTTCCAGAAGGCCGCCGACGGAGTGGAACAGACGTTCCGCCGGGCCGTCCTCTCCCGCGTAGACATTGGTCCCCGTTTCGTCGATCAGGGAGAAATGCACGTGCATTCCGCTCCCCGCCTGGCTGCCGTAGGGCTTGGCCATGAAGGTGGCATCGAGGTCGTTTGCCCGCGCCACGCCCTTGACGATCCGCTTGAGGAGAACCGCGAAGTCGGCTGCCTTCAACGCGTCGGGAACATGGTTGAGGTTGATTTCGTACTGGCCCGGCCCATTCTCGCGCAAGGTCGTGTCTGCGGGAATACCTTGGGCGCGTGCCGCACTGGCAATCCCGTGGAAGACCGACTCGAAGTCCTGCAATTCCGAAATCGACAGAACCTGCGTCTGGCCGGTATGCCAGCGGCCATCGCGTGAATTGGGAGGGCGCACGGGATCGAGCGCCGAACGTACCGGATCGATCAGGTAAAATTCGAGCTCCGTCGCCACCACCGGGGTCAGTCCTAGCTTTGTGAAGCCCTTGAGGACATTGGCGAGGATCTGCCGAGGATCGCCGTAAAAGCCCTGGCCATCCGGATCACGCATCCCGAGAAGAACCTGGGCGGTCGGCCGGTTCAACCAGGTCACGCGCGAAAGCGTGCCGGGAACTGGAAAACAAAGGCCGTCCGGGTCGCCGGTGCCCTCAGCGAGCCCGGCCGCATTCACATCCCGTCCCCACACATCCAGTGCATAGACGGATCTTGGCATCGCCATGCCCTTGGACAGGATGTCGAGAGCCCGCTCGCGCGGAATCCATTTGCCGCGCGGCACGCCATTGACGTCTATGACGAATGCCTCGAGGACTTCGATGTCCGGATTGCTGTCTAAGAAAACCTGCGCTGAACTTATATCATCCATGTAACACCAAGAAGCCGTTTCCGTAGGCGCCGAAGCGCCGGGCCGGGTGGCCCGCTAACGATGGACGGTTCTGGCATTGTAGATGAGATATCGAGCCATTCTTTATGTCGCGGGACAATGCCCGCCTTCCCCTATTTCAAAGTCTAGCGTCATTCTGGCAGGAAGGCCAGCAGTCAGGCCTCGAAGCGCTCGGGCCGGTAGGCCGAGATGTCGATGAGGGTCTGTTCTCCCGCGATGGCTTCCGCGATGACCTGGCCGGTTACCGGGCCGAGCGTCAGGCCGTGGTGGGCATGGCCGAAGGCGAACCAGAGGCCTTTGTGACGCGGCGCCTGACCGATGACCGGCATCATGTCCGGCGTGCAGGGGCGTGCACCCATCCAAGGTTCCGGGTCCAGGCGCTCGCCAAGCGGGAAGACCGTGCGGGCGACCGCTTCTGCCCGCTCCAGCTGGACCGGTGTCTTGCGGGCATCGCGAAGCGCGAATTCAGCTCCGGTGGTCAGGCGGATACCCTGGTTCATCGGCGCGAGGAAATAGCCCTTCTCCGCATCCATGGTCCAGCCATTGAGCTTTGCGCCCACCCTGGTTCCGTAGTGCATGTGATAGCCACGCTTGACGCCGACGAGGAAGCGGTAGCCGAGTGGCTTCGTCACGGTGTCGGACCACGGTCCGAGCGCGACCACCACATCCTTCGCTTCGACGGTTCCGTCGCCGGCAACCATGCGCCAGCCGGTCGCCGTCTGCGACAGGCTGCGGGCATCACCCTTGAGGACCCGACCACCAAGTTTCTCGAACAGGCGAACATATGCCATGGTCAGTGCATAGGGGTCGCGGACGGACCACGGATCTTCCCACTTCAGGCCGCCGACGAAGTCGCCGCTGATATCGGGCTCCTCTACACTGATGTCGGCTGACGTCAGCTCCCGGAACGTGACCCCGTATTCCTGGCGCAGCCGTGCCGCTTCCTTCAATTCGCCATCGCGCTTTGCGGAGGTGCGGAAGAGTTCCGTCCAGCCACTCTTGGCGATGAGGTCCTGTGCGCCGGCTTCTTCTATCAGCTCGTTGTGGGTGGAGATCGAGTGCTCGATCAGCGGAGCGTAGGCCCGCGCGATCAGCTGATGCCGGCTGAGGTTGGAATGCCACCAGTACTTCGCCAGGAAGGACGTGACATGCGGGATGGCGCGCCAGTGATAGTGAGCATCGATGCGGTTGTTCAGGGCGTAGCGCAGGATCAGGCCGAACTGCTGCGGAAACCCGTAGGGGACGACGCCCTCCCGCTGGATGAGCCCCGCATTCCCGTAAGATGTCTCTTCACCCGGACCCCTGCGGTCGACAAGGACGACCGACTTGCCGCGCCGCGCCAATTGTAGCGCCGTCGAAACCCCTATGATGCCTGCGCCCAGGACGATTGCATCCGCTGCCATGTCTGCACTTTCAATCCAAATACCGATGGCGCGAACATGCCGGGGAGGATGCTGCGGCGCAAATGAAAAATCGCCACAGGCTTGCGATTGTCTGAAAGCGTCCATCTTCGGTTCTCTTGTCGCGTTGTCGGGGGGCAGATACAGATCCGCACAGCGGCAAGATGAGCGGAGCGAGCGCATGAAGTTTGGAACCAGCGGCCTTCGGGGCCTTTCGGTCGATCTCGAAGGACCTGTTTCCGGCGCCTACGCCGCAGCCTTTGGACGGTATCTCCTGGAGAGTGGACAAGCGAAGCAGGGCTCCGAGATCCTGCTGGCAAAGGACTTTCGTCCCTCTAGCCCCGCGATCGCATCGAACTGCAGTGCGGCATTATCGCAGTTGGGCTTTCGCGTGGTTGATTGCGGCGAGCTTCCCACTCCCGCTCTGGCGCTTTACGGCCTCAAGCGTGGCGCAGCGTCGCTGATGGTCACCGGCTCGCATATCCCTGCCGACCGCAACGGCATCAAGTTCTATCGCCCGGATGGCGAGATCGACAAGCAGGACGAGCAGGCGATCAGCGCGCTTGCCGCCAAGGGATGGGAGGTCGGTCCGACGTCTCATGCACCCGCCGATCACTCGCGCGAATGCCTTGCACTCTTTCGAGACAGGAATATCGCGCTCCTCCCGCAGGGTGCCTTCCAAGGGCTCCGGATCGGGGTCTATCAGCACAGCACGGTGGCGCGGGACCTGCTCGTGGACGTGCTGCGCTTCTACGGCGCCGACGTCATGGCTCTGGGACGTTCGCAGACCTTCATTCCGGTGGATACCGAAGCGGTTTCAGCCGACACGATCAACGCGTTGCGGCAGTGGAGCACGGAATTCGAGCTCGATGCTATCGTATCGGCCGATGGCGACGGCGACCGCCCGCTGGTGGCAGACGAGGCAGGCATACCGCTTCGCGGTGATCTGCTGGGCCTGATCGCCGCGAACTTCCTTCGGGCAGACGTGGTCGTCACCCCGGTGACCTCCAACTCGGGGATTGAGGCAGCAGGGTCATTCGCAGTCACCCGGACGCGCGTCGGCTCCCCCTATGTGATTGCGGCGATGCAGGACGCCGTGGCAGCTGGAAGGCACGGCGTGATGGGCTTCGAAGCCAATGGCGGGGTTTTAACCGCATCTGATTTCCAGGTGAAAGGGCAAGTTTTCCGTGCCCTGCCAACGCGAGACTGCTTCCTGCCCATTCTCGCGGTGCTTGGACTGCGTGCGGAGAGGGGGCTGCCTCTCTCGAAGATCGGCGCTCAATTCGCGCTGCCGATTGCCGCCTCTGACCGATTGGAGAACTTCCCGACGGAAACGAGCGCTGCGCTCATGGCCCATCTGCGAGCGGATCGCGGAAATCTCGAGTCGTTCCTGGAACCGATCGGACCGATCAAGGAGACCTCCGACATCGATGGTCTGAGGGTGGCACTCGTCGATGGAAGGATCATTCACTTCAGGCCGTCCGGAAATGCGCCCGAGATGCGCTGCTACGTCGAGGCGAAAGACGCATCAGCCGCAGATGCGCTGCTTCGGGCCGGACTGGAGCGCATAGGCCAGTGGGCGCACGAACACGGCGGCGCAGACGCTCTTTAGACACGGCCCGGAACCTTTGCTGGATCGGCTGGTTGGCGCCGAATTCCCAGGAGAGGTATCATGAACCTTCGCTACCTTGTCATCGGCGTTCTCGTCATCGTGCTCGCGATCGTCATCATCGGCTTCCGTCCCTTCCAGGCAACGGTCTCGGAGGAGCCGGGCAACCCGCCGCCGCATGCCGTCAATCAGTGATTGGCTTGCACGGAAGGCTGGAACAAACACGGGAGCCATCCTGTTCATCGCTTGCAGCAGGGCGAGGTGGCGATGAGCAGTACGAAGGGTACGGATCGGCTGGATGATTTTGACGAGGTCGCGATCGGCCACGGCATTCCGGCTACCTATCAGGATCTGCAAGGCAAGGTGCAGAACGTGCCGACCGCCACGCGCGAACTCATGCTTCGCGCCCTGGGGAAGGTGTCGCGGGAGGCAGCAAATCTGTCGCCGCCGCGCATGGAGCTCGATGAGACGACGAAATGCTACCTGCCTACTTTCCTTGAGAAGGAGAAGGTGTGGGGAATTTCCCTGCAGCTTTACGAACTGAGGTCGGGCCGCAGTTGGGGCCTTGGGGATTTCGAGGATCTGAAAGCTGCTTGCGAGATTGCGGCCGCGGCTGGAGCTGACTTTATTGGACTGAGCCCCGTGCATGCGCTCTTCCTCTCCCAACCCACCCGCTGCAGCCCCTATTCCCCATCGAACAGGAAGTTCCTCAATCCTCTCTACATCGCGGTTGACACGCTGCCGGGCTACGAGGAGGCGTGGGTGGATCAGGATGCGCTGGTAACGCTGCGGGAAACCGAATTTGTAGACTACGAGGGAGTAACACGGCTCAAGCTGCCGGTGCTGCGGAAGGTCTGGCAGGCAAGCGCGGATGCTGCGGAGGCGACGGCCGGACGCGATTCGTTTAAGCGGTTCCGATCGGACGCCGGGGAGGAGCTTCGTCTGCATGCACTCTTCGAAGCGCTATCGTTGGCGATGGTCGAGCTTGGTCATGGTGGCGGATGGACCGACTGGCCCGCAGAATTCCGGTCCAAGGATAGTGAAGCGGTAAAACGCTTCGCTGACGATCATGCAGACGAAGTGGAATTCCATTGCTGGCTGCAGTGGGTCGCTGCTGAGCAGTTGCAGGAAGCCGAGCATTGCGCGCGTAGCACGGGCATGCGGATCGGCTTGTACTTCGATCTTGCGGTAGGGGAGGCTCCGGACGGCTCCTCGAGCTGGAGCACGCCGGAACTCGTCCTGCAGGGGCTCAGGGTCGGGGCGCCGCCGGATGTCTTCAGCACGTCGGGGCAGGACTGGGGCCTCGTGGCCCTGTCGCCCGCTGCGTTGAAGGCCAAAGCCATGCGGCCTTATGCCGAGCTCCTGGATGCGTCCATGCGTTTTGCCGGCGCTCTGCGCATCGACCATGCCATGGGACTCTGGCAGCTCTTCCTGCTGCCGGAAGGAGAGACGCCGGCGGTCGGCGGCTATCTCCGTTATCCGTTCCAGGACATGGTCGGTACCCTTGCCGCAGAGAGCCACAGGCGCGGCACGATCGTTATCGGAGAGGACCTCGGCAACGTGCCGGACGGCTTCCGCGACATGATGGTGAAGGCGCAGATCCTTGGCTACCGCGTCCTCTACTTCGAGCCGGTGGATGAGGTTGTCGGGTCGCCTGCCGTCTCACACCTTTCCTTGGCCTGCCTGTCCACCCATGATTTGCCGCCCTTGATCGGCTGGTGGCGCAGTGACGACATCCGGCTGGCAAGGGAATTCGGCCTCACGGACGAACGGGGAGCGGAGGCATCATTGCGTGAAAGGCAGGAACGGCGAACAGCCTTCATTCGAGCCATAGAGGGGGCGGGATTGTCCTCTGCAGCGGTAGGCTCGATTTCCGAGCCAGCTGGCGCCATCTCCGAGGAACTGTTCGTCGCAATGCACCGGCTATTGGCTCGCTCGCCCAGCGTCACGGTCGCTCTGCGACTTGCGGATCTGGTCGGAGAGGACCGCCAGACCAACGTGCCGGGGACGTCGGATGCCTATCCGAACTGGCGGTTGAAGCTGCGTCTTCCGCTGGAGGAAATTGCCGGAAGCTCGCTCTTCCAGCGTGTTGTCGCCGCTGTGACGGCCGAACGGCCGCGGCAATCCTAGACCGGCCGCATCGCGCGGGAACCTCCGCTTTCGTCTTCTGTTACCCCTTCGTGCAAAGAACCCAGGAGGATTCAGGATGGCCGCGATGGACCCCAAGATGAAGGAATGCATAGATAACTGCCTGAACTGCTACAGCGTCTGCCTCTCGATGGCGATGAACCACTGCCTGGAGGCCGGCGGAAAGCATACGGAACCTGCACACTTTCGGCTGATGATGGCCTGTGCGGAAATCTGCCGGACTTCGGCCCACTTCATGCTGATCGGAACGGAGCACCACAAGCATACATGCCGCGAATGCGCGGAAATCTGCACCGAATGTGCGAACGATTGCGAGCAAGTAGGTGACATGCAGGCTTGCGTCGACGCCTGCCGCAAATGCGCCGAAAGCTGCCGCCAGATGGCTGCCTGATCTGGGCCTTGGCTATAACCCTGTTCAACCGGCTCTAGGTATTCCGAGAGCCGGCTGAACCGAATTCAGGCGGCAGCGGATTGTCGGCCTCCTCCGTCGGCTGGTGCGTAAAGCCCTCGACGCCGGAAATCTCCCTTGCATCCCGCTTTATCTCCACTCGGCTGACGGCGAATGCCGCAACGAGGCGGGCTACCGAGACGAGCGCAAGCATATGAATTCGCTCATACCCATGGGACGCGTCGATTCCGAAGGTGGCAAGGGCCGTGCGCACATCATGGCCCGCTTCGATCGCAGAGGCGGAGTCGGAACGATAGTAGCGGAAGACATCCTTCTGATAGGGAATGCCTTCGCTCTGGCACAGATCGACGAGCTTCTTGGTCAGGTGATAGTCGAACGGTCCTGATTGGTCCGCCATGGCTATGGTCACGCCAAATTCGGCGGAGTTCTGCCCCGGGGCGCTGGTCCCGTTGTCGATGGTCAGCATGGAGGCAATGTCTCCGGTCAGGATCGATGAGGCCCCGACGCCGACCTCTTCTGCAATCGTGAAGAGCCAATAGGTATCGACCGGTGTTGTTGCTGCAGTCCGCTCAAGCGCTTCGATTGCCGCAAGAGCGATTGCCACGCCCGCCTTGTCGTCGAGATGACGCGAGTTGATGAAGCCGTTTTCCAGAAACTCCGGAGCAGGATCGATCGCGATGACATCGCCGACGTCGATCCCCAAGGCTAGGGTTTCCTGCCGAGAGGTCGTGACGGCATCGATACGCAACTCGACGTAGCGCCACCCGACAGGGAGCGTATCGACCTCGTCGTTGAATGTGTGGCCCGAGGCCTTGATCGGCAGGATCGTGCCGCGGAAACTGCCGGCGCTGCTGAAGACGGTGACCCTGGCGCCTTCAGCGAACCGGGCTGACCAGTGGCCGATCGGCACGACTTCCAGACGTCCGTTGTCCTTCACCGATTTCACCTGTGCACCCAGCGTATCCAGATGGGTGACCATCGCGCGCGCGCCGTGGCGGCGGCTGCCCTGCCGGACGGCTCTGATTGCACCGCGGCGGGTAAGCTCCGGCTTCAGGCCAAGCCGTTCCAGCTCGCCGGAACAATAGTGGACGATTTCATCGGTATAGCCCGTCGGACTTGCGATGCGCAGGAGCGCCTCCAACTGGCGCTTGAGGTAAGCCTCGTCGATCTCGATGGACATGCCTAGCTCTTTCCGAGGACGAGATTGGCGTAACGCTGCCCGGACGTCGGAAACAGCAGGTCCAGGAACCGCTCCGCCGTCGGCTGCGGCTCGTGGTTTGCCAGGCCGGGGCGCTCGTTGGCTTCGATGAAGACATAGTCCGGCTCGGTGGGATTGCGCACCATGAAATCGATACCGACGACTGGAATGTCGATGGCGCGTGCAGCGGCAATGGCCGCTTCGACAAGCCGCGGATGGACGATGCCCGTGACATCGTGAATGGAGCCGCCCGTGTGCAGGTTGGCCGCCTTGCGCACGAGCACCTCCTGGCCGCTTTCCAGCACCGTGTCGAGCCCGTAGCCACCGAGCTTGAGGCAGCGCTCCGTCTCGGCGTCGATGGGGACCGTGCTCTCTCCTCCGGTTGCAGCTGCCCTCCGTCGTGAGAGAGCCTCGATCAGTTCGCGGATCGTCTGCCGCCCGTCTCCCACAACGTGCGGCGGACGTCGGACGGCGGCGGCAACAAGCTTGAAGTCTATGACCACGAGACGGAGATCCTGCCCCTCGAAACATGCCTCGACGAGAACCCGATCGCAGACCTCCCGAGCTTCCGCGATTGCATGCTTGACCGCCGTTAGGTTGTCGAGCCCGACCGCGACTGCACGACCCTGTTCGCCTCTGGCCGGTTTGACCACGACCTGGCCGTGCCTCTCGATGAAGGCTGCCAGTTCGTCATCATTCCCGGCTGCCGTCATCTGCTCCGGCACGCTGATCCCGGCCCGCTCGACCACGCGTCGGGTCACCGCCTTGTCATCACAGATCGACATGGCGACGCCGGAGGTGAGTTCCGACAGGCTTTCGCGGCAGTGCACGGACCGCCCGCCCTGGGTCAGCCGAAAGAAGCCACCTTCGGCATCGGTGATTTCCACGTGGATCCCGCGCCGGCGGGCTTCATTGACGATGAGCCGCGCATAAGGGTTGAGAACGTCGTATTCCTCGAGCGGATTGGCGTAGAGCCGCTCGTTGATGGAATTCTTCCTCTTGACGGTGAAGGCCGTGATCCGGCGGAAGTGCAGTTTTTCGTAGAGGCTGATTGCCTGTTCGTTGTCGTGCAGGACCGACAGGTCCATGAAGGCTGAGCCTCTGGCCTTGAAATGCTCGGCCAGCCGCCGCACCAGAGCTTCGCCGACGCCGCCATGGCGAGCCTGCGGATCCACCGCCAGGCACCAGAGGGACGAGCCCCGCTCCGGATCGGTAAATGCACGCCGATGGTCGATGCCCGTGACGGTGCCGATGATCTCGCCCGAGACCTCGTCCTCCGCCACGAGGTAGGTGATCGAGCGATTGTCCCTGTTCGACCAGAAGAAGTCGGGCCGCACCGGAACCATTCCTCGCGACGCATAGATGCGGTTGACCGCATCCGCATCTGCCTCGGACGAGAGCCTGCGCACAAAGAAGCCGCGGGGCTGCTTGCGGCTGTTGCGATAGGTTGCCAGATCCAGACGATACGTGTGGGAGGGATCAAGAAAGAGCTCCTGCGGTGCAGCAGCGAGGACGACATGCGGATCGCTGACATAGACGGCTATGTCCCGCCGTTCCGGCGCTTCCTCGCGCAGGGCAGCCACCAGTTGAGCCGGATCCTGGAAGGTCTGCGCAAACAGCAGCCGCCCCCAGCCGCAATCGACCTGGGCCGCATCCTTCGCGAGATCAGCGTCCGCAGGGTGGCCTCCGCCTCTGGAGTAGTCCACCCGTTGGCGCTTGAGACGATGGGCAACCGCCTTCGCCGCGGGAAATCGGCCCGCCCTGTCTTCTGGTGTGGTCTTGGCCATCATCAGATCCCCTGCGTCTGCAGCCACATTTCGAGCAGCCCTACCTGCCAAAGCTCCGACCCGCGAAGCGGGGTGATATGATCAGAGGGGTTGTCGAACAGCTGGTTCAGGTAGTCCTTGCGGAAGATCCCGCGGTCGCGTGCAGCCTGCGACCCTAACGCATCGCGGACCATATCGAGATAGGGTCCGTCGACGTATTTCAGCTGGGGTACCGGGAAGTAACCCTTCTTCCGATCGATCACTTCCGAAGGTACGACGAGGCGTGCCGCGTCTTTCAGCACCCCTTTGCCGCCTTCCCGCAGTTTCTCTTCCGGCGGGATCTTGGCAGCCAGTTCAACGAGTTCGTGGTCGAGGAATGGCACGCGTGCCTCCAGGCCCCAGGCCATGGTCATGTTGTCGACCCGCTTCACGGGGTCGTCCACCAGCATGACCTGGCTGTCGAGACGAAGGGCGGCATCAACAGCCGTGTCCGCACCGGGGGAGCGAAGGTGGCGATCAACCAATTCGAAGCTGACGTCGCTCTCCGTCATCCACTCGCGATTGAGGTGCTGCGAAAGCTTGTCATGCGAGCGATCGAAAAATACCTTTGCATAGTCGTGGCTGACGTCGTTCGACTGTGCCAGCGGCGGATACCAGTGATAGCCACCGAAGACCTCATCTGCCCCCTGGCCCGACTGCACCACCCGGATATGCTTCGAGACCTCCTGCGACAGCAGGTAGAAACCGGCATTGTCATAGGAAACCATCGGCTCGGACATTGCCGCGAAGACACCCGGCAAGGCCTCCATGAGGCGCTCCGACGGCACAAAGATCTGATGATGATCCGTGCCGAACCTCTTGGCGACAATGTCGGAATAGACAAATTCGTCGCCCTTTTCTCCGTTCGCGGCTTCAAATCCGACCGAGAAGGTCATGAGGTCCTTCTGGCCCATTTCTGCCAAAAGGCCGACGATGAGGCTGGAATCCACCCCGCCGGAAAGCAGGACGCCCACCGGAACATCAGCCACCATCCGACGACGAACTGCCGTTCTCAGCGCGTCCAGTACGAGATCCCGCCATTCGGTCGAGGAAAGCTTGCTCAGCGATGGATCTCGCTGGTAGGGCGGCGCCCAATAGACGGTGTCTTCTTCGCGCCCATCAGCCTCGATGACGCGGATCGTCGCTGGCGGCAGCTTTTGGATACCGTTGACGATCGTGTGTGGCGGGGGCACTACCGCATGGAAGGTCATGTAGTGATGCAGCGCCGTCTTGTTGATCGAGGTGTCGATGTCGCCACTCTTCAGAAGCGCCGGAAGGAAGGAGGCAAACCGGATCGCACCTCCAGTCCGGGCAAAGTAGAGCGGCTTGATGCCGAACCGGTCCCTCGCCATGACGACCCGACCGCTGTCGCGCTCGTGAAGCACGAACGCGAACATGCCGTGAAAGCGCTTCACGCACTCGACTCCCCAGGCATGCCATGATTTCAGGATCACCTCGGTGTCGCCGTGCGAAAAGAAGCGATAGCCCTTGGCTTCCAGCTCGTTGCGGAGTTCGGGATAGTTGTAGATGCAGCCATTGAACGCGATGGTGAGGCCGAGATCGGCATCCACCATGGGCTGGCGAGCCTTCTGCGAGAGGTCGATGATGGACAGGCGCCGGTGGCCGAGCGCCGCATTGCCATGGATAACCAACCCGGAGCCATCCGGCCCCCGCGGCGCTATCGCATCCATCATTTTCGCCTGCACGAGGGGCGAGGGCTGTCCCCCATCAAAGCGCACTTCACCACAGATCCCACACACGGTTCCTATCAATCCTCTCTTGCTCTTGAATGGCCTGAAATAATACTAGATCTAATAGTTAGAGATCGAATGGATATGGTCAAGGCATGAATGTCGCGGCAAACGAGACGGATGGGAAAAGGTTGCAGACGGAAGCCCGGATGGTCGAGAAGGCAGTCCGGCGAATCGTCCGGGCCCACGATCTTCAATCACGGGCGCTTTCGAAGCGATGCGGGCTGACGGCGGCCCAACTCATCCTCATGAAGGGCATCATGGAGCTTGGGGAGGTAACCTCCGTGGCGCTATCCGTCTATGCTGACATCAGCCCGGCGACGCTGGTGACGATCCTGGACAATCTGGAGGAGCGCGGACTGATCCAGCGATACCGGTCCGGTACCGACCGGAGGATCGTCCACACGAGACTCACGCCGGAAGGTACTCGGCTGGTGGCGGAGGCGCCGGAGCCGATGGGCGACGTATTTCTGGAGAACTTCGCTGGCCTTCCCGCGCAGCAACGCCAGGCGCTGGCGCAGGCTGTCCTGCAACTGGCGGAGTTGATGTCTCCGGCCAGGTAGTGGTCCACTGATGGTCGTGGATTGCCCACAAAGCGACCGGCCTCCTATTGTTCACGAAATCCGATATCCTAACTTGTCTTGCGAAGGCTGAAGGAGGCAGCAATGACCATCACACGGGAAGAAATCCGGCAGGTCTTGGGTCCGGTCGACGACAATTTCGCGGCCGAGATCCTTGCAACCGGCGCAAGCTTCCAGGACCTGATGGAAGCGTGGACCTGGCTCAACAGTGACGAGGCGCTGATCAACGAAGGGCATCATCTGCCAAGCCCTCGCGTGGCAGAGCTTGTCGCCATGCTGGAGCCGGAGCAGGACGAAGACCACGGTTGAGATGGGGGCTGCCGCATCCGTCCCTCTGACGTGGCGCGCCAGAACCTTTGGCAACTGAGCGACGTCCACAGGTGGCAGAAATTTGGTGCAGCTTGAATTTCGTCACCAAACCGTCGCATAAGGCGCAAGTTGCGAACTGTTGAAGCCGATCGGCACGATCAGGCTTAGCGCAACCTCTCGATCGTATTGTCCCCGGAGCCTTGCATGATCCATCTGGCAGATAGCGCGCCTGTTGCTTCGGGCAATAACTCGGCTGTGTATCGCCACCCGGACGACCAGTCGATTCTCGTCAAGGTGGTGCGGTCCGAAGCCGCCAGGCGTCAGAAGGCCCGCTGGGGATTTCTGCGTGGCCGCCGTCGCCGCTTCTATCATCTGAAGAATTTCATGCGGGTTCTGGAGGAGCAGGTGGCTTATTACGCCGCCGAGGGACATCCTTCGCAGCATCTGGAAGAGGTGGTCGGTTTGGTCGATACCGACATCGGTCCCGGGCTTGCGGTTCGATGCGAGACCTTTCGGAGCGACATCGCGCCCACAGTCGCGAGCCTGATGAAGTCTCGGCGGTTGGACAGGAGCCTATTGCCGCTGCTGGATGAGTTCTTTGACTGGCTCGAGCGCAGTCCGGTTGTGGTCAACGAGCTAGGGATCGACAATCTCGTGCTTTCAGACCGGCTCCCGGGGCAACTCCGGATCGTCCTGATCGATGGTTATGGTGAAAACGCCGCAATTCCGTTGAAAAGCTGGTCGCAGTCACTTAATCGCTACGATAAGCGTCAGAAGGCTGAGAAACTCCGTGCGCGGTTGAACGCAGCGGCGCTGTCGGCCGAGGACGCTCTCGATCAATCACTGACTGCGAGCGGATAGGCGCTTTCGTCAGGCTTGACGATACTGCCGCCTCCAACCCGTTCCGACGAGTCCTAATGCATAGCGCCGACACCCCTCAGGTTATCATCTACGCGATAAACCTC
The DNA here is from genome assembly GCF_902153235.2 of Pseudorhizobium halotolerans. Lineage (NCBI taxonomy): Bacteria > Pseudomonadati > Pseudomonadota > Alphaproteobacteria > Hyphomicrobiales > Rhizobiaceae > Pseudorhizobium > Pseudorhizobium halotolerans. The sequence continues at coordinate 1,597,537 of NZ_CABFWE030000005.1, forward strand.
GACCGCTCCCTGGAGCGCTGGGAGGAACTCTCGCGCGAGGCTGCTGCTCTGGGCCTGCCTGTCCAGAGGGTTGCGGCGATTGACGGCACTGTTGTCGAAGCAGAAGAACGGGTCGACGCGAACGAACCTGCCTTCATGCGCAACAACGGGCGTCATATGATCCCGGGCGAGTATGGCTGCTATCGCAGCCACATGAAGGCGCTCTCGACTTTTCTTGAGGCCGGGCTGCCTCAGGCAATCATCGTTGAGGACGACATCAGGCTTTCCTCGGATCTGCCACAGCGTGCAGCGGCGGCGCTCGCCGCGGTTCCGGGGGCGGACGTCATCAAACTGTTCAATCACCGCATGGTCGGTTTCAGGATCTATGCAACAAGCGATCGAGGCGACCGGATCGGCCGGGCCATTCACGGTCCCATGGGCTCAGCGGCCTGCTACGCGGTCACGCGCGCCGGTGCGGCGAAGCTGGTTGAGCAGATGAAGGTGATGGAATACCCGTTCGACATCGCTCTCGAGCGGGGCTGGGCGATAGGCGCGGAAGTCTTGACCGTGGACGAGGACGTCGTCACGTCCAAGCGATCGGCAAGCACTATCGCCAACCGAAGCGGCTACAAGGAGAGAAAGTTCGTCTGGTGGAAGCGCCTCCCGACTCATTGGCAGCGGGCAAGGGACTATCTCCAGCGGATCCGATATGCGCTCAAGGGGGTCTGAACTCATGCCGGCGCCTGCTTCCTCCCGGTTTGACCCCTTTCTTCTTCCGCTGTTGTGGGTGCTGATGGCTTCCGCCATGCTGGTGGAGAGCGACGCCTACCGCTACGCAACGCTGGCGCTCGTTGCGCTTTCCATGATCCGTTTTCGGAACCACGTTCGCGTCCTCTCGCGTGACTGGCTCGCCTGGTTCTGCTGGCTTTGGGCCGCTTACGCTGCTATCCGCTTCGTGATCGGCGTGACAGTTCATGACGCACGCGGCACCTCCGAGTGGTTGTACATATTCCCGCTCTTCTTTCCGGCGCTTGGGGTGGCACTATACAAGACACGCCAGCACCTCTTTCCGGCGGCGATCGTTCTGATCGCCGCCGGCGGTTTGGGGTTGCTGGCGAGCATCGACTGGGCTGCGCTCGGGAGCGGCGAGCGCGTGTTCCCTCTCTTTCACAACAATCCCATCCATGCAGCGATCGGATGCGGCATGCTTCTGGTCACGAGCATTTTCTTGATGCTCTACGTCGTGGAAACACGGCGCTATGACGGTTGGCGTCTCGCCGCGATCCTTGGAATGGGGTTCCTGACAGTGCTGTTGAGCGGGGTCGGTATTCTGGGCGCCCAGTCGAAAGGGGTGTGGCTCGCCCTAGGCCCCCTGGCGGGCTTCATGTCCCTGGCGGTCCTAGCATTCTATGGCAGACGTCTGGCATTGGCCGTGCTTGCAGTACTGCTGGTCGCGATGATGGGCATCATCATTGCGCAGGAGGATGCCAGACGCGTGGCTGGTCCGACAATAGAAGCCACCAGCGAGTTGTTCAGCTTTGGAATGGGGTATGTCGATCCCCGAGATGCCATGCGCCGTGCCGTAGAGAACCCCGACACTCCCGCATCCATGCGCGAGCGTCTGATGCTGTGGACCAACGCACTGGACACGGTGGAGTCCTCTCCATGGTTCGGCTGGGGGAATCTCTGGCAGGATCGATGGCGGCAGGGAACCTATCAAGACACCAACCACCGGCTGCTCCACAACGGCTATCTCGAAATATTGGTGCGGCACGGCCTCTTTGGCGCATTGGTACTCGCCATCTTCATCCTGGCGTCCGCGTACAGGATATACGAGGCAAGGCGGCAGGGGATCATCTCGGCAAGCCTCATGCTTTACCTCTACAGCCTCAGTCTGTTTTTCTTCATCACCATCGCGACGAACTCGAACAACCGCCTTGCGTTGGGCGAGAGCTACTTCCTGCTTGCGGGGGCTGCCGTCTTCGCGATTTCGCTTGCGATGCGGATCAGCCAGGCGAAGCCCGCCGATGTCGCGCAAGCTGATTAGTCACGACCCGCTGGAATTCGCTGCCTGATTTTCGCGGTGTTCGGTGCCGTGACCTTATTGTTGAGACTTGAGGGCCTCATCACTATTTCGCCGCAGGTTGCGTCACGTAGGCGACAACCGCATCCGAAATCATCCGTTTGTGCCGGTCATAAAGGGTGGGCTCCGACAGATCCCGGTGAAAGATCGTGCCGAAGGTGTAGCGGTTGGAGACGCGGAAGAAGCAGAAGGCGCTGATCAGCATGTGCAGGTCCACCGCGTCGACATCGCGATGGAAGACGCCCTCTCGACGCCCCCTTTCCAGGATTTCGCCGATCGTCCTGACGATCGAGAGGTTGAGTTCGCCAATCTCGGACGATCGCTTCATGTGGTTGGCGTGGTGGATATTCTCGATGCTGACCAACCGGACGAAGTCGGGATTGTTCTCGTCATGGTCGAAGGTGTTGGCGACGAGGGTTCGCAGCGCCTCGACCGGAGGCATGTCGGCAAGCTCAAGATCGGCTTCGAGCGAGCGGATCTTCCGGTAGGCCTTCTCGAGCACCGCGAGGTAGAGACCCTCCTTGCTGCCGAAATAATAGTAGATCATTCGTTTCGACGTGCGGGTCTTCTCGGCAATCGCGTCGACGCGGCCGCCGGATAGGCCGTAGGCCGAAAACTCCTCCGTCGCGACGTTCAGGATGTCGTCCCGTGTCTTTTCCGGATCGTTCTTCCGGCTCTCTCGCTCAGCAGGCCTGCGCACGTCCACTTCCGTCACTTCCCCCGGGCATCCTCGCCGCCTCCGCGACGACTCATATTGGCCTTGCAGTCAGGTTTCAATGGCGCACCGATTGACACGAACTAGTTAGTACATTATCGCTGAACCCAAGAACAGCGTTTTGGGAGGAGCGCCACGGCCGGGATGATCAAGATCATCCGTCGCCGCGGTGAATGCAGAAATGGCAGCCGTCGAGCATTCCTCATTTCGTGCCGGGCTTATCGGCAAGGGCATCCAGGCTTCCCTGACGCCTGCGATGCACATGGAAGAGGGCCGCGCGCAGGGTCTGGATTATCGCTACGTTCTACTCGATCTGGAGCGGATCGATGGTGGCGACGAGCGCCTGCCGAACCTCCTTTCGGATGCAGAAGCGAAAGGCTTCGGTGGCCTGAACATTACCCACCCCTGCAAGCAGGACGTCATCCCCTTCCTCCATACCCTTTCCGAGGAGGCCATGGCGCTTGGCGCCGTCAACACGGTCGTCCTCCGCGATGGCCGGCGGCACGGGCACAACACCGACTGGTGGGGGTTCGCCGAGAGCTTTCGGCGAGGCCTGCCTGGAGCCAATCTCCGGTCGGTCGTGCAGTTGGGGGCCGGAGGTGCGGGCGCCGCAACGGCCTTTGCCATCCTTCGATCAGGTGCCGAGAGGCTGACGATCTTCGATCAGGATGCGGCTCGCTCCACAGCTCTCGCTGAAAGCATGAAGCAGCATTTTCCAGACAGGGCAGTCGTGGCAGGCCGCGACCTCTCGCGGGAGATGGCATCGGCGACGGGCCTGATCCATGCAACGCCGACCGGCATGGCGAAGTATCCGGGCCTGCCGCTGCCGGCCGATCTTCTCGACCCATCCCTATGGGTGGCGGAAATCGTCTATTTCCCCTTGAGGACGGAACTGCTGATCGAGGCGGAAAAGGTTGGATGCCGCATCCTGGATGGCGGCGGCATGGCAGTCTTTCAGGCTGTTGGCGCATTCGCACTGTTTACCGGGTTGGAACCGGATGAGGACCGCATGCTCCGACACTTCGCCGAGATGACGCGGGGGCCGCTCCAGCCCGTCCGCGCAGCGGGAGGCGGCCGATGAAGACATCGATCGCAACGGTATCGATCAGCGGTGAACTGCCGGAAAAACTGGAGGCGATCGCCAAGGCGGGTTTTGACGGAGTCGAGATCTTCGAGAACGACTTTCTTGCCTTCGACGGCAGCCCCCGCGATGTCGGCCGAATGGTCCGGGACGCCGGGCTGGAGATCACGCTTTTCCAGCCGTTCCGCGATTTCGAGGGGATGCCGGAGCCGCATCGTGCACGGACCTTCGATCGTGCCGAGCGCAAATTCGATATCATGCAGGAACTGGGGACGGATCTCGTCCTGGTCTGCTCGAACGTCTCGCCTGTGTCGCTGGGTGGGATCGATCGCGCCGCAGCGGACTTCCGGGAACTGGGGGAGAGGGCGGCCAAGCGCGGCCTGCGGGTCGGCTATGAAGCCCTTGCGTGGGGTCGCCATATCTTCGATCATCGTGACGCATGGGAAATCGTCCGCCGCGCCGATCATCCCAACGTCGGGCTTATCCTCGACAGTTTCCATTCGCTGGCGCGCAAGATCGACATCGGTTCGATCCGATCTGTCCCGAAGGACAAGATCTTTATCGTCCAGCTCGCGGACGCGCCGCTCATCGACATGGACCTCCTCTACTGGAGCAGGCATTTCCGCAACATGCCGGGCGAGGGGGATCTGCCAGTCACCGACTTCGTCGCCGCAATCGCGGAAACCGGCTACGACGGCTATTTCTCGCTTGAGATATTCAATGATCAATTTCGTGGCGGCTCGCCCAAGGCGATCGCGGCCGATGGCCATCGATCGCTGATCTATCTCGGCGATCAGGTGCGGAGAAAATCGGGGGCGGCCACGCTGTCGGTTGCGCCGATGCCCGAGCGCGCCGTGGTGAAGGGCGTGGCTTTCGTAGAGTTCTCTGTCGGCGAGGCGGATGCCGGCCAGTTGATCGCGATGCTGCATGCGCTCGGTTTCCGCAAGACCGCCGTTCACAGAACGAAGAAGGTCAGCGTCTATCAGCAGGGACAGATCCGCATCCTCGTCAATCGGGAATCCGTCGGCTTTGCCAGCGCGGCCTATGCCGTTCACGGGACATCCGCCTATGCCATGGCCCTGGAAGTAGAGGATGCATCTGCAGCGTTGGCGCGCGCGGTAGCGTTGGGGGCGGAACCGTTCCACCAGCCGGTAGGACCCGGCGAACTGGAGATCCCGGCGATCCGCGGGGTCGGCGGCGGGTTGGTCTATCTGATCGATGGCACGAGCAGCCTAGGCAAAATATGGGAGGTGGACTTCGTCCCCGCATCCGATGAGGGCCAGCCGGTCCCCGCGAACCTGATTGCCGTAGACCATGTTGCCCAGACGGTGGCCTATGAAGAGATGCTGACCTGGCTTCTCTTCTATACCTCCATCTTCGAGGCCGCCAAGTCGCCCATGGTGGACATCATCGATCCGGCCGGCGTGGTGCGGAGCCAGGTCGTTGAAAATCGCGACGGTTCCTTGCGGATCACGATGAACGGCGCCGAGAACCGGAGAACACTGGCGGGCCACTTCATAGCAGAGAAATTCGGCTCCGGTATCCAGCATCTTGCCTTCAGAAGCACCGATATCTTCAAGACCGCCGAGGCGTTGCGGGCCAACGGCTTCCATACCTTGCCGATCTCGCCAAACTACTACGACGACGTCGAAGCACGTTTCGGTCTTGAGCCGCAATTGACCGAGCGCATGAAGGCAGAGAACATCCTCTACGACCGGGATGAGCACGGGGAATATTTCCAGCTATACAGCGGAACCTTCGCTGAGGGATTCTTTTTCGAGATCGTCGAAAGACGCGGCTATCGCGGCTACGGTGCAGCCAATGCGATCTTCCGCATCGCGGCTTTGAGAAAGCAGATCCGACCCGAAGGAGTGCCCGCGACATAACAAATTGCCAGCGCGAAGACACGCGCAACAGGTGGAAGAATTGACCAAACGAACTGTTCCGTACATTCTGCCTTGAGCAGACGGGAGACACCGTTGGTCTGGAGGAGATCATCTACGCTCGGTGGATGAGAGAGAAACAAACAGGAGGAGAAAACATGATGCTCAATATCACTCGCCGTCATTTGTTTGGCGCAACCATGCTCGCCGCGGCAGTGCTCGCCGTTCCGGCCCTGGCCCAGGACAAGCCGGTCCTCAAGTTCTCGGCCGTGTTCTCGGAGCAGGATATCCGCGCCGAGATGACCAAGAAGCTTGCCGAAGGGATCAGCGAGAACTTCAAGCTGGAACCCTATTACGGCGGTAACCTCTTCAAGCAGGGCACCGAACTCGTAGCAATCCAGCGCGGCAACCTGCAGATGGGTAATATCGCGCCGCAGGACATTTCCAAGCAGATCCCGGAGTGGTCGGTTCTCACGTCCGCTTACCTTTTCCGTGACGCTGCACATCTGTCGGCCTTCTTCAACAGCGAGACCGGCGCCGAGTTCAAGAAGATGGCCGAGGACAAGCTCGGTATCCACATTCTCGGCCCGACCTATTTCGGCGCGCGCCAGGTGGGCCTGAAGCCTGAGAAGAAGATCAACACGCCGGAAGACATGGCCGGCATCAAGCTGCGCATGCCGGGTGGGGACGCCTGGCAGTTCCTCGGCGAGGCCCTAGGGGCCAACCCGGTTCCTGTTGCCTATGCGGAAGTCTATACCGCACTGCAGACGGGTGCGATCGACGGCCAGGACAACCCGCTCCCGAACGTCAAGAACATGAAGTTCTACGAGGTCATGTCGCAGATCGTGCTGACTTCGCACCTGATCGGCTACGACCTGCTGGTCATCTCCAAGGAAGTTTGGGACAAGATGACACCTGAACAGCAGCAGTCCTTCCAGGCGGCGGCAGACGACGCCATGAAATGGAGCGAGGAACAGCACGTCGCCCAGGAAAAGGCGCTGCTGGATGAGTTCAAGGCTGCCGGCCTTGAGATCTATGAACCAGACCAGGAGGCGTTCCGCAAATTCGCGCAGGAGAAGTATCTCGCTTCCGACCTCGCGAAGTCTTGGCCCGAGGGCATCCTGGAAAAAGTCGCTGGAATGTAAGATCGAGCTGAAGCTCAGAGTACGATGATCGAGGAGGCGGCCCGCTCCTGCGGCGCGCCTCCTCCTGGGAGGAATGAGGGATGAACACCACACTTGCGACCATCGGCGGGTGGTTGAGACGGCGCGCGGAAAACATATTGTGCCTGATGCTGCTGATGATGTTCGTCGTCTTCATCCTGCAGATCATCTTCCGCTATGTACTCAATCTCTCCATCGGCTGGACCCACGAGGTCAGCGTGGCGCTCTGGATCTGGATCGTTCTCTTCGGATCAGCCTTCGTGGTTCGTGAGGTCGACGAAATCCGCTTCGACCTGATCTGGGGTGGTGCCAGCGACCAGTCACGACGCATCATGCAGATCATTTGTGCAGCGGCACTGATCTTCCTCTTCGGCATTTCGCTTCCGGCCATCGTCGACTACGTGACCTTCATGAAGGTGGAGAGCACCGCCTATCTCAAGATCCGCTTCGACTATCTCTATTCCATCTATGTCGTCTTCGCGATTGCGATGATCGTCCGCTATATGTGGCTGGGCTTCCGCGCTATACGCGGCAACGCGCCGGATGCTTTCGACCCGACCAAGGCAGGCTCAGGCGTATGAACCTCGCAAGCCCCTTCTCGATTTCAATCGTCATCATCACCATTCTTGCATTCCTTGGCCTGCCCATAGGGCTCGCCATGCTGGCCGGTTCGACGCTTTACCTGTTCCTGGCGGGCGCGGACATGGGGATCGTTGCCGAGCAGTTTCTCAACGGCATGTACTCCAACTACGTCATTCTGGCGGTCCCGCTCTTCATCCTTGCGGCCGAGTTCATGAACGTCGGGTCGATGACGGAACGACTGCTGACCTTCTGCAACGTCCTGGTGGGGCGTTTCCGCGGGGGTCTTGCGCAGGTCAATATCGTGCAGAGCATCATCTTTGCCGGCATGTCGGGCTCGGCAATCGCCGACGCCGCCGGGAGCGGCCGGATGATGCAGAACATGATGACCCGGGAAGGCCGCTACACACCGAGCTACGCAGCCGCTCTGACGGCGGTGACCTCGGTTATCGGCCCGATCATTCCGCCATCAATCCCGATGATCATCTACGCGCTCGTGTCGGACGCCTCGATCGGCTACCTCTTCCTCGCAGGCATGGTTCCGGGCCTGATGATGGCGGGGCTGCAGATGATGCAGGTTGCCATCACCGCACGCCGCAAGAACTTCCCGGTGGAAGATCCGGTGCCGATGCGCGAAATCCCGCGCATCACCATCCGCGCTTTCCCCGCCCTTATGATGCCGGTGGTCCTGCTCGGCTGCATCTATACCGGCATCACGACGCCGACCGAAGCGGCGGCCATCGCTGCTGCCTATGCACTTGTCATCTCAGTCCTGCTCTACCGCAGCATCACCCTAAGAGACTTCTACGGCTCGCTCTATACGAGCGCCAAGTCGTCCGCCTCGATCGGTATGCTGATCGCCGGCGCGCTCGTCTTCAACTACGTCGTCACGATCGAGAACATTCCCGATAGTCTGCGGGTCATGCTGACCAGCATGGACCTCTCGCCGATCGGTTTCCTGATCCTCGTCAACATCATCCTGCTCTTGCTCGGGTGCGTGCTGGAAGGCACGGCGATCCTGCTCATCATCGTGCCGGTCTTCATTCCGACGGCGCAGGCGCTCGGCATCGATCTCGTCCATTTCGGCGTCGTGGTCGTGGTCAACATCATGCTTGGCCTCGTCACGCCGCCTTATGGCCTGCTGCTGTTCATCATGACCAACATCTCCGGAAGTCCGGTCCGCGACATCATCCGTGACGCGCTGCCCTTCCTGTTCTGGATGGTCCTTTCGCTCGTATTCATCACCTTCGTTCCCGACAGCGTTCTCTGGCTGCCGCGGCTGCTGGGCTATCAAGGCTGAGGTATCATCATGAAGCCGATCTACATCCTGAACGGCCCGAACCTGAACCGGCTAGGAAAGCGGGAGCCCGAGATCTACGGGACGACGACCCTGGCAGAAGTCGAGGCCATGTGCCGGGATGCGGCCGGTGAGCGACCGGTCGAGTTTCGACAGACCAACAGCGAGGAGCGGCTGATCGAATGGGTGCATGAGGCGATCGACGAAGGGGATGGCATCATCATCAATCCTGCAGCCTTCACGTTCACCTCCTTGGCTCTCCTCGACGCGCTGAAGATGTTCAAGGGACCCATCATCGAGTTCCACATCAGCAACGTCCATCGCCGGGAGTCGATCTACCACCGCTCCTACGTCTCGATGACCGCGACCACGATTATGGCCGGGCTGGGGGCGGAAGGCTATCCCGTCGCCGTTCGTGCCCTGGAGACGTTGATCGCCAAGAAGGCACGATAGGCGCGGCACTCCAGCCCCGCCCCCTACTCATCAATGCATTACGGATCGAAGATCCGGCTGCGCGGCGCAAGCCGCGTTGCGGCCACTACGTAAATCATTGACGGATTCATTCTCCGCTTCCTGATAGAAGGCTAAAGTCGGGAATGATCCGTGGCGGGTCGTCTGCGGCGCTGGAGAGTTGTTTGATGTCAGGATATTCGGCGGGCGAGAAGCTGAAGATCGCGCTTCTGGCGGTGGCCCTCGGTGGCCTCTTTGGCGGTCTCCTGCTGGCTTACGGGATTGATAGACCGGAACTTGCCACTACCGTGTGGGCGCTGGGTGTTGGCCCTGTGCTTGTCGCGCTCCTAGTCGAGATCCTGCACAGCCTGCGCCGGGGTGAGGTCGGGCTCGATATCGTGGCGGCTCTTTCCATGTCGGCCGCGCTCCTTTTTGGCGAAACTCTCGCAGCCGCCGTTGTTGCGGTTATGTATTCCGGCGGTACCTTTCTTGAAAGCTTCGCCGAAGGCCGCGCGCGTCGCGAGATGCGCGACCTGCTCGCGCGCGTGCCTCGGACGGCTACGCGGCACATCAATGGCGCACTGGAAGACGTGCCGCTCGATGCCGTCGCACCCGGCGACCGGCTGCTGATCCGGCAGGGGGACGTGGTTCCGGTCGATGGCACCGTCGGATCCTCCGTCGCCTTCCTGGATACCTCCGCCCTGACGGGGGAGTCGCTGCCGGTCAGGGTGGAGGAGGGCGGTGATGCAATGAGCGGTTCCACCAATGCTGGCGAGGCATTCGACCTCCTTGCGACCCGACCGGCAGCCGACAGTACCTATGCCGGCATCGTTCGTCTCGTCGAACAGGCCCAGGCCTCGAAGGCACCCATGTCGCGGCTCGCGGACAGGTGGTCGCTTGCTTTCCTGCTCGTCACTGTCGCAATCGCCTTCTCGGCGTGGTGGGTAACGGGGGACCCCATCCGCGCTGTTGCCGTATTGGTGGTGGCAACGCCGTGCCCGCTGATCCTGGCTGTGCCCGTGGCGTTGGTGGCTGGCCTTTCCCGCGCCGCTCATCACGGAGTGCTGATCAAGGGTGCCGGACCCCTTGAAGCGATGGCCCGCGCGCGCACGCTGATCCTCGACAAGACGGGGACGCTGACGGATGGGCGGCCGAAGATCGTGTCGGTCAGCACATATAATGGCATGGCTGCGGACGACGTGCTGAGGCTGGCGGCGGCGCTCGAACAGGCAACCAAGCACCCGGTTGCCCAGGCGATCGTCCAGGAGGCCCGCGAGCGAGGGCTGGCACTGCCAGTTCCGACGGAGGTGGCCGAGACCCCGGGGGAGGGGCTTGTCGGTCGCGCCGACAACCGCTCCGTGGTCGTGGGCGGTCATCGCTTCGTATCCCAACACCTCGGTCGAACGGCGATGGGGCATCCGGCGCTCGGTGCTGGGTCGGTCCTCGTCGCTGTCGGCATCGACGGCGGTTTCGCGGGCCATTTCGTCATGGCTGATCCTCTGCGCGATGATAGCCTCGGAATGCTCTCTGGCCTGCGTCGGCAGGGAATCGAGCGCATCCTGCTGGCAACAGGAGATCGCCGGGACGTCGCCAAGCGCATAACCGAGGGACTTGGCCTTGATGGCATCAGAGCTGACCTCAGCCCCAACGAGAAAGTGCTGCTGGTGCTCACCGAGCGGAAGCATGGTCCCGTGATGATGGTCGGAGATGGCGTCAATGATGCACCCGCCTTGGCTGCGGCTGATATCGGCGTCGCCATGGGTGCGCGTGGCGCGGCCGCGTCGGCAGAGGCCGCGGACGTCGTCCTGCTTGTTGACAGCGTGGACCGGCTGCGGGCAGGGGTGGAAATCGCCCGTGGCGCGCGGCGAATTGCCCTGCAAAGCGTGGTGGTCGGGATCGGGCTCTCCGTCATCGGTATGATCGCGGCAGCCCTTGGCTACCTCTCCCCCGTCCAGGGTGCCTTGATCCAGGAGGCAATCGACGTGGCAGTCATTCTCAACGCGTTGCGCGCCCTCCGCATCGAGCCGGCCCCGGCCGATCCCGACCATCCGAGTTTGCGCAGCAGCAAAGAAGGCATGGGAAGGTTCGGATAGCTCAATGCGGCCGGACATCATTTTCGGCGGTTCGGCATGAGGCCGGCGTCGTTCGGAGCCTCCTCATGCGTTTTTCTGATGTATCCCTCACAAAACGAATACTGGTATGCGCGGCTCTGCCGGCGGTTGTGGCAGTCTGGCTCGCCTACGGCCGTATCGCCGACGGGATCGTTTCCTATCGCGAAGCCACACATGTCGGATCGGTGAGCGTCGACCTGGCCGCTCTCGCGGACGTGATCCATGCGGTACAGAGAGAGCGAGGCCAGACTGCCGGCGTTCTTGCAGCCAGCGATCAGGCGCAGTTCGGTCGCCTCGACGAAGCCCGTCAATCGACTGATCGCTTAGCCAGGCGGCTGGAGGAGCTGTCGTCGCACACGGGATCCATGCCACCCGGTTCATTGTCCGCGTCGCTGGATGGCCTTCGGGAGTTGCGGCAGCGGGTCGATCTCCTGGAGCTTTCAGCCGCCACCGCGACCCTGCGCTACAGCGATGTCGTCGCTGGCTTGCTTGCATTGTCGAAGACACTTGGAGACCAAGGCTCCGACAGCGCAATCGCCGATGAAATTGCAGCCTACAGCCTCTTCTCTCAGATGAAGGAATTGGCGGGCCAGGAAAGGGCAACCGGCAATGGCGTAATCACGGCAGGTGTCGTGGATAAGACCGCACTGACGCGATTGTCGGTCCTTCATGGGTCGCAGGCAGCGCTGCTGGAGGAATTCGCAGCACGTGCGCCTGCCTTCGCGGATGCTGCAAGGTCGATCGGAGTTGCAGGCGAGGGACCGCTTGCGGCCATGCGATCGCGCCTGCTTCTCGCCGGCGCAGAGGGAGATGTGTCCGGCCTCGATGCCGCAACCTGGTATCGCCTCACCACGGAACGGATCGACTCGATGCGCGCTCTCGAGCAACGTCTTCTCGAGCACGTCAGGGAAGACGCAGCCGGAGCAGCGGCGGCCGAAGAACGTGCACTGATCGTCCTGGGCGTTTCGCTGGCTGGCGCGCTTGCTGGTTCGTTGTTGCTTTCGCTTGCGATGGGCCTGGGGGTGGTGCGGCCGATCAAGCGCCTCACCGCAGCCATAGAACAACTTGCCGAGGGTGACGCCACGGTCAGCGTCGGCGACACCTCCGCCAGGGACGAGGTCGGCGCCATGTCGCGGGCAGTTGCTCGGGCGCTCGAGGAGGCGCGGCGGCAGGCCGAGCACCAGAGGCAGGAAGAGATGGTCCGCGACGCTGACGCGCGGCGCATCGCCGAAGCTGCCGAGCGCGAGCGCGCGGAACGTAGCCAGGCGGTCGAATATGCTCTCGGCCAGCTTGTAAAGGGCCTCGATGCACTTTCGGCCGGCGATCTTCGCTATAGGATAGAAGCAGTCCTGGATGCCGACTTCGACGGGCTCCGCCTTGTCTTCAACCGGTCCGTGGAGACCCTGGAGCAGCTGGTCGCCACCGCTGGCGGCAATGCCAATGTCATCGACGAGGGGTGCGCCGATCTCCGAGGTGCTGCTGACGAGCTTGCTCGCCGAACTGCGGGCCAGGCGGCCGCGCTTGAAGAGGCCGCAGCGGCACTGGAGCAAGTAGCGAGCGCAGTCAAAATGTCCTCGGGTGCGGCAGACGACGCGCAGAAGTCATCCACCCGAGCAAGCGACGACACATCCCAGGCGACGATCATCGTGAGCCAGACAGTCGAGGCGATGGAGGAGATTGCTCATTCATCCTCGCGGATCGGTCACATCATCAACGTCATCGACGAGATTGCCTTCCAGACCAACCTGTTGGCGCTCAATGCCGGCGTCGAGGCGGCGCGAGCCGGTGAAGCAGGGAAGGGCTTCGCCGTCGTCGCTCAGGAGGTCCGCGAACTGGCACAACGCTCGGCCTCGGCTGCCAGGGAGATCAAATCTTTGGTGGAGCAGGCATCGAAAGACGTCTCCAACGGCGTTTCGCTCGTCGGCCGTACGGGTGAGGCTCTCCGCGGGATCGAGCAGCAGGTAAGAACGGTCAACGGGCAGATGCTGGCGATAGCGCAATCCGCAAAGGAACAGTCGGTGGCGCTGGCGGAGATCAGCGGTTCGATCGCGCATCTGGACCAGATCACTCAGCAGAACGCCAGCATGGTGGAAGAGACCAACGCAGCATCGGTAACGCTCGCGGTTGAAGCGTCAAAGCTGCGGGACCAGTTGGCCGCTTTCCGGACCAGTGATCAACAGTCGGCCGAGGCGCAAAGTTATCCAGCGGCTGCCTGAAGGAAGTGCCCTCGGGAGCGCCTCCGAGGGACCTGCATGCCAGTACGGGTGATATGACCATCGGCAGGATCTTTGTCCGGAACTGCCGAGGGTCACCGAAGAGCCCTAGAGGATGGAAACGCGGTCGCGACCTGTCCGTTTCGAGTGATACAGTCCTTCATCGGCGCGCCTCAGAATATCATCGGTCGACTTGTCCGAGAGCCGGAAGTCGCTGACGCCGCCGCTGATCGTCGACCCATGTCGCAGGCAATCCCGGAGCGCAGCTGGAACGTGCTTGCGAAGCCGCTCCGCAATCTCCAGCGCATTACCGCTCTCGGTTCCTGGCATGACGATCACGAACTCGTCCCCACCGAAGCGAGCGATCACGTCGCTCTGGCGCAGATGCTGACGACAGAGCCGCGCAATCTCTATGAGCGCTGCGTCGCCCATGTGGTGCCCCATGTCGTCATTGATGCGTTTGAAGTTGTCGAGATCAAAGACCAGAAGCGACGTCTGGGATTTGTCGTTTTCGAAGGCCGCCAGCCGATCATCTAGGGTCGCGATGAGCTTCCGCCGGTTGTAAAGGCCGGTCAGGGCATCCGTTTCGCTCAGCTGACGCAGTTTTTGCTGCGTCTCGTTCTTCTCGGTGATGTTGCTCGCTACCCAGACGACGGCCGGCTCACCATCGACAGGAAAGTCGAGTGCCTGGACGCGCCCTTCGAACCATATCGCGTGTGCGGGGCCGTCGCCGGCTCCCTTCACGTCACTGCCGCTGAGTTGGTACTCGACAATATGGAGAACGCCGCTCGACAGCGCCTTCTCGATTTCCGTAGCGAACCACTGAGCCTTTTCCTGTTTCAGCACCTCGAACATGCTGCGCCCGACGAGGCCGCTGCCGTCATGATAGTGCCTGATGTCCTTGCCTCCAAAGATCGCCGCGTAGCGACCGCTACGGGTGAGGATGAAGGCGGGATCGGGAAGGGAAGATAGTATCGAGATCAGTTGCTGATGCGTGAACAAGGAAGACCTACCGGACGCTCCGAGAAAGACCGATGACCACCGTCGAGCGACGCCATGCGCTTGCATCTGACGCGGTCAGCGGCGGGAAGCTAATAGTTGTCATACAAGTGCTGCCATTCTCTAAATGCCCGCCCGCTGGTGCCGGTCGGCAGCCACTTTTGCTTCCATTCCGCGAGAAAGCTCGCCGGCTTCTTCAGCAGAGACAACCGGTTGAGAAATATAGATTTTTCCGGAACCAATCTCTGCCTGTCCCGGTTCTCGGTGTATCCAACCTCAACGAAAGGAGTTCATCGTGAACAAGAGAATTCTGTCAGTATTGCTCGTCAGCGCATCCTTCCCTCTGGCTGCCGTCGCCCAGACGACCGCTCCCGCCGCAGGCACCAACGAACCGGGCGTAAGCCAGACGCAACAGATGAACACCAACCAGAACAATGCCACCGGTGGCATGAACGATGCCCGTCCACTCGGACAGAGCGCGGATGCTGGAATGTCATCCCAAGGGCCGTTCGTAACTGTTCCGCAGTCAGGGGCATGGCGCGTGAGCGATCTGGATGGCAAGGCTGTCTATGGCGCTGACGGTGAGAATATCGGTTCGATCAGTGACGTCCTCGTCAGCCAGGATGGTAGCGTAAACGCCGTTATCATTGGCGTGGGCGGCTTTCTAGGCTTGGGCCAGAAGGATGTAGCTGTCGACATGGAAGCCTTGGAACTGGGGCCGGGTGCAACGCAGGAACAGGCTGATGCCGCTTCGCAGGCCACTCCCGGTGTCTCCAACGAGACCACGGCTTCCACGCAGGTAGACCCGGCAGCCACGCAGGAACCCGGGCCCTACGGAACCACTGGCCAGAACACTACCGCTATGGGCGGTGCCGAGGGCAACACGACGACGGGCACCGGCATGCCTGCCGAGAACAGCCAGGTCGCGGCCAATAATCCCAATACTGTTCGGATCGGCGAGGACGGACTGCCGGACCGGATCATCCTCAACGTAACTCGGGATCAGCTTGAAGATGCACCTGAGTTTGAAGGAGTTCGCGCGGAACAGCGCTGACCTACCTACCGACCTCTCCTCGACATCGTCTTCGCAGTTGCGGCTGCGGAGACAGCCCTACGAGCAGGGATGCTCGGTCACCCGTCGAACGGTCGATACTGCCACCGCCCTTCCTCCTACCTTTATTCCCCGTCTGCCAGGGCCAGCTGCCACCGCGGTAAGAAGCAGCGAACTTAGTCGGCGAGGTAAATCCTAACCTGCTTCTCGGAGGGCAGGCCACCCTCTGCCTCGTCAATCGCAACTGCTACAATATCTGCTGACTGCAGGCCTTCCCGCTGAAGGGCACTATGGAACAGGGCATTAGCTTCTACGGCCGTCCTAAGCTCCGCCAGTTCGCCCTGACGGTCGGATGCTTCTGAAGCAATCTTCTCTGCCACATCGCGGGGAAGCGTCAGGAAGCGAAAGCTCTTGACCGCTACCACTTTTTGGATTTCCCAGGCAGTCGATCCCGCACCTCGCAGCGCCCTCAGAGCCTCTTCGGCGTCATCGCTGTCAGCACCGGATTGTTTGTCTACATCATATTCATAGACGTCCGCCGGATCGGCTGCGGGAGCGAATTGCGATTGCGCGATCCCGTCGCTGGCAAGAGCCGCACCGACGACCAGAGCAAGGAGCCCCGATTGGAATATCCGCACTTTCGCCTCCTTCGTTTTCGGTGATCTCCGGGTTAACCCTTTGGCCGTCCAAAAGTTGCTGCTGCCAGCCTCCTTGTCGATGACCGACACCGCTCTGAGGATGGGAAGTGTCGGCCACTTCGAAACCCGTTTTATCGCCATAGCGAGCTTGGTCCACGGGCACGCCAGATTGCGTCTTGCCGAGAACTTATCTGGCCACTAGATGGCCGCCGCCGATATCGACGAGTTCCACGCGGTTCGGCCCTTCCCCGACCTTCCACACCGGGCTCGGGATCTCGCCGGACAACCGCGCGCTCGGCTGACGCTCGCGGCGCGGATCGGGCACAGGCACTGCGGCGAGGAGCCGCCTGGTGTATGGGTGCTGCGGATTGCCGAATAGCTGCGCGCGCGTTCCCATCTCGACAATCTGGCCGAGATACATGACCGCCACACGGTCGGAGATGTTCTCGACCACCGCCATGTCATGGCTGATGAAGAGATAGGTGACGCCGCTTTCCTTCTGCAGGTCGCGCAGGAGGTCCAGGACCTTGGCCTGGATCGAGACGTCGAGAGCTGCCACGCTCTCGTCGCAGATGATTAGCTTCGGCTTCAGGGTAAGCGCGCGCGCAATGCAGATGCGCTGTCGCTGACCGCCGGAGAACTGGTGCGGGTAACGATTGTAAACGTTGCGCGATAGCTCCACGCGCTCAAGCAGTTCGTGCACACATGCCTTCTGTTCGGCAGGGGTTCCGATGCCGTGGATGACCAGCGGCTCGCGGATCAGTTCGCCGACCGTCATCCGTGCATCAAGCGCCGCCATCGGGTCCTGGAAGACGATCTGGAGATCGCGACGGATTGCCTTGCGGCCGGCATTGTTCAGGTCGCCCAGCGCTTTGCCGTTGATCTCGATGCGACCGAAATGGGGAACAAGGCCTACAAGTGCCTTTGCCATGGTCGACTTGCCGCAACCGGATTCGCCCACCAGGGAAAGCGTTTCGCCGCGGAAGATCTCCAGAGAAACGTGTTCGACAGCATGTACGCGGGCCGCGACACGGCCCAGCAGCCCCTGCCGGATCGGAAAGTTCACCGATACGTCGTGGTATCGAACGAGGACTTCTCGCGCGGTGGGTTCCGGCCGCGATGCACCTGTGCCGATGCGCGGCACGGCGGCCAGCAGGTCGCGGGTATACTCCTCCTGAGGTGCGTCGAAGAGGTCGACGGTCGACGCCGCCTCCACCATCTTGCCCTTGCGCATGACGATGACGCGGTCTGCCATTTCGGCGACCACGCCCATGTCATGGGTGATCAGGATGACGGCGGTGCCGAGGTCCTTCTGCAGGTCGCGCAGGAGGTCGAGCACCTCGCGCTGCACTGTCACGTCCAACGCGGTTGTCGGCTCGTCGGCAATGAGAACGGCCGGCTGCAAAGCGATCGCCATGGCGATCATCACGCGCTGTCGCATGCCCCCCGACAATTCGTGCGGATACTGCTCCAGCCGCTTCTCCGGCTGCGATAGGCGAACGGCCTTCACCGCTTCCAGTGCCCGCGCACGCGCCTGCGAGATCGACAGCGGCTCATGCGCCCGGATAGCCTCGACCAGTTGCCGGCCGATGCTCATGACCGGATTGAGCGCGGTCATCGGTTCCTGGAAGATCATCGCAATGCGCGCGCCGCGCATCGCCTGCATCTTCTTCTCGGGCAGTGTCGTCAGTTCTTCATCGCCAAAGCGGATCGAGCCCCCCGTCACCCGGACTGCGGGTGCGGGCAGGAGCCCCATACAGGCGAGCGAGGTGATCGACTTGCCCGAGCCGCTTTCCCCCGCGATCGCCAGGGTCTCGCCCCGGTGGAGATCGAAGCTCAACCCTTCGACCAACGGCACTAGCCCATGGTCCGAACGGGCAGAGACCTGCAGGTCGCGCACCGACAGGACGACGTCGGTTGCTGTATCGACGACGGGAGAAAGCACGGCTGCGGTCATTCGAAGACGGCCCTCGGGAAGTAGAAGCTCACCACGACGTTCGGCATGTCGACAATCTCGGAAATGCGAAGATCGCCACAGGTGGAGACGAGCATGTACGCATCTACTGGATCCATCTTCTGCGTCGTCGCAAGGAGATCGACCATGTTGGCGACGGCGTCCTTAGCCGCGGTCCACAGATCGGGACCGATGCCGGTCGTGACCTCGTAGCCTTTGGCGTCGAGATGGCGCGTGACCGGGCCAGGCGTCGTGAAGCGAGGCGTCTTCAGCGGCTGGTCCTTGATGAGGTCGAGCGTGAGTACGACGTCGAAGGGGCTCTCGATCGCCGTCCCGCAGACCTCGCCGTCGCCCTGGGCGGCATGGGTGTCGCCGACTGAGAACAGTGCGCCTTCAACCTCGACCGGCAGGTAGAGCGTCGTGCCGGCGGCAAGATCACGGATGTCGAGGTTGCCGCCGACCCGGCGCGGCGGGACGACGGTGTGGTGGCCTTTCTCAGCCAACGCATTGCCGATGGTGCCCGCGAACGGCTTCAGCGGAACGCGACCATTCTTGCCGAACAGCGCGGGTTCCATGCTTGACGCGTCGAACTTCCAGACATTGAGGGCCGGTTCGGTGAACTGGTCAGCGAGCAGGCCGAAGCCTGGAATATTGGCCGTCCAGCCAAAGCCTGCACCGTCACGAAGCTGCGGCGTGAAGCTCTCGATGGTTACCTTGAGAACATCCCCCGGCTTGGCGCCGTCGATATAGATCGGGCCGGAGACCGGGTTGATCTTGGCGAAATCCAGCGCCTTCACGTCCTCGACCGTGGACTGGGGGCCGAGTTGGCCCCCAGAACTGTCAAGGCACTGGAACAGGATCGTCTCGCCCGGCGCAGCCGTCAGGGCAGGGGCAAAGGAATTGTCCCAGCCGTAGTGGTGCTGATGGGCGTGGATCGTGTGGTTGCAGTGCTTGCACATTGCCAGCCTTACTCCTTGATGAAGACGTAGTCGTAGTTGACCGGGATCGAAACCGGATCGACATAGAGCGCGTCGTCACCGCCCATGCGAGCGGACTTCAGCGTGAAGCGCTGTTCGTTGAACACCGGTGCCCAAGGCGCATCTTCCATGACCTTCATGTAGATCTCGGACCACTTGGCCATACGCTCGTCCACCTTTGCCGGATCGACGATGGAGTCCGCATCGGCTGCCAGCTTGTCGAGATCGGCATTGCAGTATTTCGACCAGTTCCAGCCACCTTCGACGGCACCGCCGCAGCCGAGGATCGGACCGTAGAAGTTTGCGGGATCCGGGAAGTCGGCGATCCATGCCATGCCGCCCGACCAGATCATGGGCGCGGTGCCGGCGCCACCGGCCTCGATCACGTTTGCCTGGGCCAGCGACTTGATCGATGCATTGATACCGATTGCCTTCAGGTCCTGCTGGATCGCCTGGGCGATACGCGGGTTCGGGTCGGTGTTCATGACGAAGAGTTCGGTCTCGAAGCCGTCGGCATAGCCGGCGTCCGCAAGCAGCTTCTTCGCGCCTTCCGGATCGTACTTGTAGCCCTCGTAGCCTTCCGTGTAGCCCGGCATGGACGGCGGCAGCGGCTGGGTTGCCGGAACGGCCCGGCCGTTGATGACCTGGACGATGCGGTCCTTGTTGATTGCCATGTTGACGGCATGCCGCACCTCGACCTTGTCGAACGGAGCCTGCGTCACGTTCATGGTGATATAACCGGTATGCAGCTGCCCGCCCTCGACTACGAGGCTCGCCTGTGCCTCGTCCTTCATGACCTCGACGAACTTTGCAGGGGGAATGCCGTCGCCCGGGATGTCGACTTCGCCATTCTGCGCCCGCAGAAGGGCGACGACCGGCTCTTGGCCGACTTCGACCGTGAAGCTGTCCAGGTAGGGAACGCCCGAGATCCAGTAGTCGTCGTTCTTCTCGAATACGAGCCGCTGGCCAAGCGTCCATTCGGTCAGCTTGAACGCGCCGGTGCCGACAGGTTTCTTGCCGAAGTCGGCGCCGGCTTCGTCGACGGCTTCCTTGGGCACGATGAAGGAGAAGTTCAGCGCCATGATGTGAAGGAAGGTTGCGTCGGGGCGCGACAGCTTGAAGACGACCGTGCTCGCATCGGGAGCAGAAACGCCCGATACCGTCTCGGCCTTGCCTTCGGCGGCCTCCTCGTAGCCCTCGATCATGGAGAAGAAGCCCTGGCCGGGCGACTGGGTGGCCGGATTGATGACGCGGTTGATGGAATAGACCACGTCGTCGGCAACCAGTTCGCGGCCGTTGTGGAACTTGACGCCCGGACGCAGCTTGAAGGTGTAGGCCAGGCCATCTTCGGAAATGTCATAGCTTTCGGCGAGGCCGGGGCGAAGGTTGGTGGTACCGGGCTCATAGTCCATCAGGCCATCGAACACGGACTTGATCATCGACCAGTTCTGCCAGTCGTAGCCGATGGCAGGATCGAGCGTGGCGACGTCGTCCTTGTAGGTCACGATCATGTTTCCGCCGTGCTTGGCATCCTGGGCTTGCGCCGGGGCAAGTGCCGGCAGCGCCATCAGCGTTGCCAGTGCGGTGAAAAGGATAAGCTTCTTCATAGGCTTCACTCCTGTGGGTTGGCGGTTCAGCGCAGCTTGATGCGCGGATCGATGAGCGGCGAAATCAGGTCGGCGATGAGATTGCCGAGGACAATGCCGCAGGCTGAGACGAGCGTGACGCCCATGATGATCGGGATGTCGACGCGCTGGATGGCCTGCCATGCGAGCTGGCCGATGCCCGGCCAGCCGAAGACGCTCTCCACGACGACGATGCCTGACATGAAGATTCCGATGTCGATGCCGATCATCGCGATGATCGGCAGGATGGCGTTAGGCAGGGCATGGCCGAGGATGACCTTGCTGCGGCCGAGGCCCTTGGCGCGTGCAGTGCGGATGAAGTCGGCGCGCAGCACATCCACCATGGAAGACCGCATGATGCGCGAGTACCAGCCGGAGCCCAGGATCCCGAGCGTGAGCGCCGGCAGGACGATATGCGCAAAAGTCCCATAGCCACCGATCGGGAACCAGCCGAGCTTCACGGCAAAGACGAAGAGCAGCAGCAGCGCCACGACGAACTGGGGAGCAGAGACCGTCAGAAAGCTGGTCAGCATCAGACCGTTGTCCAATGCCTTTCCGCGGTTGAGCGCCGCAACGATGCCGAGCGGCAGGCCGATCAGGAGCTCGCAGGCGATGGCGGCAATCAGCAGCAGCAGCGTGGCCGGCAGGCGCGAGGCGATAAGCTGCGCCACCTCGGTCTTCTGCAGATAGGATCGGCCGAAGTCGCCCTGCACGAGGTTGAGGAGGTAATTGCCGTACTGGATGAGGAATGGTTGGTCGAGGCCGAGCTGCTGGCGGATGCTTTCGACGGTCGCGGCCGTTGCCGAACGGCCAGCGATCTGGCGGACGGGGTCCGCCGGCAAAACGTAGAGCAGCACGAAGGTGATGAACGAGACGCCGAGCAGGATGAGCGCAGACTGGACGAGGCGTCTGAGGATATAGGCGGCCATCAGTCACGCCCCTGTTGTGTCGGGTCGAGAATATCGCGCAGCGCGTCCCCCACCAGGTTGAAGGCAAGCGCGAGCAGCAGGATCGCTGCACCCGGGATGAAGACGAGCCAGGGCGCGGATTGGAAGTAGGTCTGGTTTTCGAAGATGATGTTGCCCCATGACGGGATCGGCGGCTGAACGCCGATGCCGAGGAAGGAAAGCGTGGCCTCCAGCAGGACGGTCGTAGAGATGCCGAGCGTGCCCCACACGATCAGGGTTGGGATGAGATGCGGCAGGATGTGCTTGAACAGGATGCGGCCGTGGCCGGCGCCAAGCGTCTTCTCGGCTGCTATGTAATCCCGTTCGGCGAGCGAGGATGTCTGGGTGAAGATTACGCGTGCGGTCTGTACCCAATTCACGAAGGCGATCACCATCGCAACGATCCACAGCGACGGCGAGAAGATGGCGGCAAGGCATATCGCCAGAAGCAGTGCAGGAAATGCCATCATCAGGTCGGTGAAGCGCATTAGCACCGCGCCGATGAAGCCGCGGAAGTAGCCGGCCGTCACGCCGACGAGCGTGCCGATAAAAAGCGCCGCGCCGTTGGCCACGAGCCCGATGATCAGCGAGGTCTGCGCGCCATAGAGCACACGGGAGAACAGGTCGCGACCGAGGAGATCGGTCCCGAACAAGAATGTCTCGTTCGGCGGTAGCGGCGCGCCTTCCAGCGTCAGGCCGTCGAAGAACTGTTCATAGGGATCGTGAGGGGCAAGCCAGCCGGCGAAGAGTGCGCCGCCGACGCAAACGAGCACGATAAGCAATCCCAGGAGCGCAAGCTTGCGGCTCATCAGCCTGCGCAGGATCGAAGGCCCGTCTGCCGGCACCGCCAAGGGTTCAGGCGAGGTCGATGTGTCTGCCATCGTCGGTGCCCCTCTCGTTCGAATGGTTCGCCACCAGCCGCTCCGCGGCCGTTTCGATTGTCACGCGCCAGGTCATCGCGGTCTGGCGCAGAAGGTCATAGGCCTCCGCCTCGGTCTTGCCTTGCATCACGAAAATCATCACCGCACGCACGATCGTCTGTCGCGCCGACAGCCGGTTCTGCAGATCGGTGATCAGCGCTTCCGATGCCTTGGCGCGATCGAAATTGCTGCGCGCGACCAGGAGGGCGGCGTAGACGCCCTTGTCGCTCATGGGCTTGAGCAGCTGCGCATGCGCGCCCATCTCCATGGCCCAACGAAGACGACCCGGCGCTTCCGACCCGATCAGCGCGATCATCGGCATCGGGGATTGTCCCGGCGACCAGGGGAACTGCTCGTCGTGACCCATGTCTGCATCATAGAAGATGAAGTCCGCGGCAATTGCCGCGGCGGACAATTCGGGCCAGGCCTCGCGAGCCTCCAGGCCGATGACACCGAGCTGGCGGATCAGGCCCTGCACCGACGGGTGCGGGCGGTGCAGGATCCAGGCTGTCGCTCCGCCGAGGTTCTCGGTCCTGATGCGCGTCATGGCACCACCTTCAGCCACGGACCGCCCTGGAAGGAATGCGAGCGGGCGGTGAGATAGGGATCTGCGCGCAGTGCCGGCAGGCGCTTGATCTCGCGAAAGCGGCCATTCTCCAGCCGCGCGATGATGGCTGGCTGGCGCGCGTGATGATGTTCGGGGTCAAGCCTCGGCTTATGGCCGGAGCTGATCGCGGAGTGCAGAAGTTCCGACAGTGGGAGAAGTTCGGCGCGAGGGCGGCCGTGCAACAAGCTGGCCAGTTCGTGTACGGACTGACGAGCCATCTCGTGGAATGATCCGCCGGAGCCGCCGTTTGGCTCGAACCACGGCCCTGCCGACACCAGTCCTTCGGCCGCTTCACCTGCGGATGTGATCTCGCATTCGGTGAAGTTGCAGGAGAGGACCGTGGGGCTCTTGTCGAATCCCGCTTCCTGCTTCAGCTCCGCCAGTTGCACGAGGAAGGCATAGGAACTGTCGCCCACCAGCGAGTTCAGGATGAAGTCCGGCTTCAGGACCCGGACCTCCTGGATGATGTGATCGAGGTCGGTGTCGCCCACGGGCAGATAGCGGTCGCCCAGTACCTCACCGGCTGCCGCCATAACCCGTTCGCGGGCAATTCGAGCCATCTCCCAGCCCCAGATGTAATTGGAGCCAACGAGGTAAGCCCGCTTGCCGAGGGACGGCAGCGCCCACTCCAGGAGCGGGAGCAGATGCTGGTTCGGGCAGGCATGCATATAGGCAACATGTTCGGACGCTTCAAAGCCCTCGTAAGGCACGGGGTACCATAGGACCCCATCAAACCGCTCGAGCTCGGGGATCACCTCCTTGCGGCTCGCCGAGGTGATGCAGCCGAAGATGTGCCGGGTCTCGGACTCCCGCAGGATTTCGCGGCAGAGCGGTGCATAGCGGTCGAGCCGCCCTTCGGGATCCCGCTCGACGACGCGCAAGGAGACATCGAGCCGGGGATCGGCGTTCACCTCGTCGACGCCCCGCAGCACCCCCGCACGGCTCGCGCCCGCCAGCGCCGCATACATGCCGCTGCCGGAAAGAAGAACGCCTATGTCTACGACTCGCTTCATCAAAGCCCCAATACAAAAAGCCCCGGGCGATGCGCGCCGGAAGCGCGATCGATACGGGGCTCGAATGCCTGTTATGTCGCGCCAGCCTAGCGCTGGGGATTCCAGATTGGAAGCTGAATTACGAAATGGAGCGGTAAATTTGCACAATAGCGTCTCGTTGAGGCTCACCTGCGCAACAAATGTGCAGTTGCCGTCTTTTTGTCATCGGTATGGGCTAGGGACGCCTTTGCGATGTGCAGCAGTTCATGTGCTGACGCTGCAGAGCCTGCCGTGATGCATCACCCACGCACGATAAGCGACTACCTAAATGCGGTAGCCTCGGCTGGTTTCCTCATAACCAGCATCGGAGAGCCTCAACTGTCTCAGGCCGCTTGTGAAACCGTCCCACGGTTTTCAGGCTGGCGCGACCTTGGAGGCTTTCTCCTGCTGGTCACGGCGAGGCGAGCCTGATCCGGCCAGCGCCGCGCTGACGGTCCTCCGCTTAGCGCCAATAGCAGCCATCGGAGCTGAGCAAAACGGGGTGCTGCTTGACTGAATGCAGTGCGAATGGCGGGCCCGCCCTACGCGGACCCTTTATTCGTGATCGTGCCTGATTGTAGGAAGTTCGATGAGATCAGGCGACCTGCTTGTCAGACTCAATCTGCAGCGGTGGGGCCGCCGTCCCATTGCCTATCTCGATCCTCCGGGGCTTCATCGCCTCCGGGACTTCCTGCTTCAGGACAATTCGCAGGAGGCCGTCGGAGAGCGACGCCGTCTCGACGTGAACATGGTCGGCCAGTTCGAAGCGACGCTCGAATGACTGTCCGCCAATGCCCCGATGTAGGTACTCTCCTTCCTTCTTCTCTGCTTTCGTCCCTTTGATGATCAGGACGTTGCGCTCCTGGGTCACGTCCAGATCGCTCTGGCTGAAGCCTGCGACTGCCATGGTGATCGCATACTCGTCATCACCAACTTTGACGATGTCGTAGGGTGGCCAGAGGTCAACCGCCTGCAGGCGTTGCGCGTTATCGAGGAGGTTGAACACACGGTCGAAGCCAATGCTGGACCGGTAGAGGGGTGCGAAATCAAGTTCCGTTCTCATTACCATATCCTC
>NZ_CABFWE030000006.1:0-1011 GCF_902153235.2 Pseudorhizobium halotolerans
ACGGCTTCCAAAGGGCTGCGGGATGATGACGAAGAGGCACCTACGACAGAGGCGCTTGAGGATCCGGATCTGCTTTCCGGAGTCATCGATGCACCCCCTCGACTTGCGATGGAAATGGCAGATCTCATCCGCTTCAAGACGTCGACACTGACCGAGATCGGCTACCGTAGGAACGGCGTCTGGAATGAGGAGACCGCCAGCCAGAAAATCGAGCACCTCGGACTGATGTTTGGAGCACTTGCGGCATCCCCGAACGGCGTTGTCAAAGGTCGAGGCGTGCCGCTCAGCCAACTCACCTTCGGTCTCCTGATCTTCCCCGGTGTGTGGGACTGGTATCTGCAGTGGCGCGAGCGCCGGCGCGGCTTCTTCACCAAGTGGGAGGAAGACATGCTGATGGTGGCCATGTCCCTCACCCGCGCTGAAGTCGGCTGGATTCGCCAGCACCCCGAGCTGTTACGCAACGTGAGGCCGGTCGACGGACTGGTCACCACAGAGGAGATCGCGGCTGCGCAGAGAGATTGGCACGGCGCATGTGAGGATTTTCACCGCCATGCCGCCAATCGATCGAAAGAAATCCAGCGGGTTATGCGTGTGCATCGCGATCCGTTCGAGCCGATCATGTGCGTACTGGAGGCAGACAGTCCGCTTGCTGAATATCGAAAGATCACCGAGGAGATCTTGAAGCGGATGCCGGATGAGGATCGCTACCCGAGAGCAGCCGCCGAAGCTGTCCGGTCTTTTCTGATGCTGCGGCTGGGCTTGCATCTCGGCCTCAGGCAGAAGAACCTTCGGCAATTGCTGTTCTGCCCCCGCGGACAATTCCCGACAGCAGAACGTCGGCTTGAAGACATGAAGCGCGGTGAACTGCGCTGGAGTGAGCGGGAGCGCGGCTGGGAGGTCTTCATCCCGTCCAACGCATTCAAGAACTCCAGCTCATCCTTCTTCGGGCAGAAGCCGTTTCGCCTGGTGCTGCCGGATCTGCTTGATCTCTACACCTATCTCAACGCCTAC
>NZ_CABFWE030000007.1:0-198555 GCF_902153235.2 Pseudorhizobium halotolerans
AACCATCGACAACCCGTTCGGCACGAGGTTGTCACCCATGTCTTAGGAACAATCTGTTACCGATGTCTCCAGGCTGAACAGAAGCTCCGCTGGAGCGGGTGAAGGGAATCGAACCCTCGTCGTCAGCTTGGGAAGCTGCTGCTCTACCATTGAGCTACACCCGCGACGGGGGCAGAGTTCGCCCAGTTCGCGGCGTCTGTCAAGCATCGATCGCGGCGGATGCGTCAGCCGATCCGGAAGTGCTTCGACAGCTTTAGGCCCTGCGCCTGGTAATTCGAACCAAGGCCGAGGCCGTAGAGCGCTTCGGGCCGTTCCAGCATGTGCTCGTAGACGAGGCGGCCGACGATCTGGCCGTCTTCCAGAATGAACGGCACCTCGTGGCTGCGCACTTCCAGAACGGCGCGGCTGCCGCGGCCGCCCGCCTCGGCATGCCCGAAGCCGGGGTCGAAGAAGCCCGCATAATGGACGCGGAATTCGCCCACCAGCGGATCGAAAGGCGTCATCTCTGCGGCGTAAAGCGGCGGCACGTGGACCGCTTCCCGAGACACGAGGATGTAGAATTCGTCGGGATCGAGAATGAGTTCGTGGCGGCCGCGGCTGTAGAGAGGCTCCCAGAAGTCGAAGATGTCGTGCTGGGCCTTCTTGTCGACGTCGACCACGGCAGTGTGGTGCTTGCCGCGGTAGCCGATCAGGCCTTCCTTGTCGCCGGTGAGGTCGATCGACAGCGCGATGCCGCCTCCGCTGATATTGGGCTCGCGGGCTGCCACCAGCGTTTCGGCGCCATGCAATTGCAGAAGCTCCGGCTCGTTCAGCAGCGCATTGCCGATGCGGAAGCGGATCTGCGACAGGCGCGAGCCGCGACGGACGACGATCGGGAAAGTGCGCGGGCTGATTTCCAGATAGAGCGGGCCGGAATAGCCGGCAGGGATCTTGTCGAACTCCTGGGCGTAGTCGGTGATGACGCGGGTGAAGATGTCGAGGCGACCGGTGGAACTTTTCGGATTGGCCGAGGCCGACATTTCTGCCGGCAGATCCAGTCGTTCCATCAGCGGCACGATGTAGACGCAGCCGGTTTCCAGGACCGCCCCTTCCGAAAGGTCGACCACGTGCAGCTTCAGCCGGTCGAGCTTGTCGGCGACCCGGCTGTTCGGGCCCGGCATGAAACTCGCGCGAACGCGGAAGGCCTTGGCGCCGAGGCGCAGATCGAGGCTGGCGGGCTGGACCTGGTCGCTGTCCAGCGGCTTTTCGGATGTGAGGCGCCCGCTGTCAAACAGCGCTGCGATGGCCCGATCGGCCAGGATCCCGGTGGTTCTTTTCATCGTCGTTCTTTCCCGTCCTGCCGGACAAAACCAAATGCCTGCCATTGACGCAAGCGAGGACCGGCGCTATGGCAGCTTTATCCCGTGGTGATTTGGCCGGTCGGCTTGCAGCCACGTTAAACAAGTGGCTAAAAAGACCGGGGCGAAACCGGTCTGCTGACGCGACCGGTTTTTTTGTGTCTGAAAGGTGCAAGCGCATGACCACGAAATGGCGCCCCGCAACCCAACTCGTCCATGGCGGAACGATCCGCTCCCTGTATGGCGAGACCTCCGAGGCCATCTACCTAACGCAGGGCTTCGTCTACGAGACGGCGGAGGCGGCCGAGGCACGCTTCAAGGGCGAGAGCGAAGGCTATATCTATGCCCGCTACGGCAGCCCGACCAACGACATGTTCGAGAAGCGCATGTGCCTGCTGGAAGGTGCGGAGGATGCGCGCGCCATGGCCTCGGGCATGGCCGCAGTCGCAGCAGCGATCCTTTGTCAGGTCAAGGCGGGCGACCATATCGTTGCGGCGCGCGCCTTATTCGGCTCCTGCCGCTGGGTGGTGGAGACGCTGGCGCCGAAATACGGCGTGGAGTGTACGCTCGTGGACGGGCGGGATCTTACCAACTGGGAAAGGGCGGTCCGGAAGAACACCAAGGTCTTCTTCCTCGAAAGTCCCACCAATCCGACGCTCGAGGTGATCGACATCGCCGGCGTTGCGAAGCTCGCAAACCAGGTGGGCGCCAAGGTGGTGGTGGACAATGTGTTTGCCACACCACTCTTCCAGAAGCCGCTGGAGCTCGGCGCCCATGTCGTCGTCTATTCCGCGACGAAGCACATCGACGGGCAGGGCCGCTGCCTCGGCGGCGTCGTCCTTTCCGACAGCGAATGGATCAAGGAAAGCTTGCAGGATTACTTCCGTCATACGGGTCCTGCCATGTCCCCCTTTAATGCCTGGACCCTGCTGAAGGGGATCGAAACCCTTCCGCTTCGGGTGCGCCAGCAGACGGAAAATGCCGGGCGGATCGCCGACCTCCTGGCGAACCATCCGAAGGTGGCAAGGGTCATCTATCCGGGTCGCGCGGACCATCCGCAGGCCGACATCATCGCCAAGCAGATGACCGGCGGCTCGACGCTCGTCTGCCTCGAACTCAAGGGCGGCAAGGCCGCGGCCTTCGGACTGCAGAATGCCCTGGAGGTGGTGAAGATCTCCAACAATCTGGGCGACGCCAAAAGCCTCATCACCCATCCGGGGACGACGACGCACAAGAACCTGACGGACGAGGCGCGCGCCGAACTCGGCATCTCGCCGGGAACGCTCAGGCTATCGGCGGGTATCGAGGACACTGACGACCTGCTCGAAGATTTCGCACAGGCTCTGGAGAAGGTTCCGGGTTGACCAAGGCTGCCGCCGGGCGCGTTGCAGGTTCCGCCTGCCGGCGCGCCGGTTATCCTTAACCGGCGAAAGTTCGCGCAAGAGGCCACCGAGCTCCCCTCCAACCCGCCGGGTTTCTTGACGTTCCCGCGGAGCTGCAGCATATCGGATGGGATGTGGTAGAAGGTGTCGCGCATGTACCGCGCCAGGACATGTGATATAGAGGTCGTCGTCGAGCCCTATTATCTGGAGGAGCAATCCAGTCCGGAGGATAGCCGTTATGTCTGGGCTTACCACATCGTCATCGAGAACCATTCGGACCAGGCGGTGCGGCTGACGCATCGCTACTGGCACATCACTGACCAGAACGGCCTTGTCGACGAGGTCGAAGGTCCCGGAGTGGTGGGCGAGCAGCCACGGCTCCTGCCAGGTGATTCCTACGAGTATTCCTCCGGCTGCCCGCTCGACACGCCCTCCGGCATCATGTTCGGCCACTACCGGATGGAAGACGACGAGGGGAAGGCATTCAACGTCGAAATCCCGGCGTTCTCGCTGGATTCACCGGGACTTCTGAGAGTGCTGAACTGAGACGAAGGCTGGCTGTCAGGCCGCGGTGAACTCTTCCGGCGAGAAGCGGTATGTGGTCGAGCAGAACTCACAGGTGACGGCAATCTCGCCGTCCTGCTCGCTCGCCTCGATCTCCTCGGCGCTGAAGCTGTCCAGAATGCCCTTAAGCCTCTCGCGCGAACAGCTGCAGCGATCGAGGACCGACTGGGGCTTGTAGACCCTCACGCCCCGCTCGTGAAACAGACGGAACAGCAGACGTTCGATCGGCACCTGCGGATCGGTCAGTTCGTCCGTATCGATCGTCTCGACCATAACGCGAGCCTCGGACCACGCATCGTCCTCGCTGTAGTCATGCTCGCGCTCGTCGCCATCGCCGCCATGGAGATCAGGCTGGCGCATGCGCTCGGGCGCCTGTGGCAGGAACTGCGCCACCAGTCCACCCGCCCGCCAGTTGTGGCGCGGCTTGCCGGCCTCATCCCGATCCAGCAGCTCGGCCACACCCAGCCTCACCTTGGTGGGTATCTGCTCCGACTGGCGGAAATAGACGCCGGCGATCTCCTCGAGCGACGAGCCGTCGAGCGGGACGATGCCCTGGTAGGGCTGCATGCCATGGCCATGGTCTATGGTGAAGGCAAGGACGCCGGCGCCCAGCAGTTCCGGCGGCGAAGTCTTGCCCTCTGCAACTGCCGCGGCAAGTGCGTCCTCGTCATACCTCGCATAGGCGCGAAGGCTGTCGGGCGTCGTGAAATCGGCAACCAGGAGATCGACGGGTCCGTCTCCCTTCGTCTGGACGGTGAACTTGCCGTCGAACTTGAGGGATGTCCCGAGAAGCGCCGTCAGCACGATCGCCTCCGCCAGAAGGCGGGCCACAGGCGCGGGATAGTCGTGGCGCCCGAGGATCGCGTTCAGAAGCGGGCCAAGCTGGACCGCACGACCACGAACGTCCAAGCCTTCCACCTGGAAGGGGACAACCCGGTCATCGCCGGCGAAGTTGAAATCACTCAGTTCAACAGTGGCTTCCGCCATGGTCTGCTCCCTGGCGCCTAACGGGCCAATTTGTGCACGCGCGCCTGGCGACGGAACCGCCGGGGCGTGAAAGTTGTCGGCAATATAATGGAATGCCCTTCCGTCAACGGGAAAAGCTCGATAGCCGACAGGTGGTATCGGGGCCGCCCGAAGTCAAGAACGGCTCAAAGAGCGCCGAGACACCAGGCGAGAATGGACTTCTGGGCGTGCAACCGGTTCTCCGCCTCATCGAACACGACCGATTGCGGTCCGTCGATGACCTCGTCGGTCACTTCCTCGCCACGGTGAGCCGGAAGGCAATGCATGAAGAGCGCTTCCGGCTTGGCCTGCTTCATCAGCGCGCCGTTGACCTGGTAAGGCTGGAAGATGTTGTGACCGCGTGCCTTGTGCTCCTGGTTCATGGAAACCCAGGTATCCGTCACGACGCAGTCCGCGCCGGAGACGGCGCGCTCTGCGTCATGGCAGAGCATGATGTCGCCGCCGTTGTTGCGCGCCCAGTTCAGGAACTTGTCCGACGGCTCCGATCCCATCGGCACGGCCATGTTCATGCGGTAACCGAAGCGGGCGGCGCCCTCGACGAAGGAATGGAGTACATTGTTGCCATCACCCGTCCAGGCGATCGTCTTGCCTTTCACCGGTCCGCGATGCTCTTCGAAGGTCATGATGTCCGCCATGATCTGGCAGGGATGCGTGTCATCCGTCAGGGCATTGATGACCGGAACGGTCGCATGCTCGGCAAGCTCCAGGAGGCGCGAATGGTCGGTCGTACGGATCATGATCGCGTCGACATAGCGGGAGAGGACCTTTGCGGTGTCGCCAATCGTTTCCGCGCGGCCGAGCTGCATCTCGGTACCCGAGAGAAAGAGCGTCTCCCCGCCGAGCTGGCGCATGCCGACGTCAAAAGACACGCGGGTACGGGTAGACGGCTTCTCGAAGATCATCGCCAGCATCTTGCCGGCGAGCGGCTTGTCGGCCGTGCCGGCCTTGGTCGCCAGCTTCCGTGTGAGCGCGTCATCGAGGATCACCCGCAGGTCATCGGCGGCGACGGCTGAAAGATCGAGAAAATGCTTGGGTGATGCCATGTCTTCAATGAGGGCTCCGGCGCCCCGCACTCCTTACGCTGATTTCTTCAAGCCCGACTGGTGCAGGCGCTCCGCGGCACGCTCGATACGTGCAAGACCATCGCGAGCCTCCTCGGCGGTGACGATCAGAGGCGGCAGGAGCCGCAGCACGTTGTCGCCTGCAGGCACGGCGAGAATGTGCTCCTCACGCATGGCCATCAGCAGCTCGCTGTTCGGCACCTTTGCCTTGATGCCGAGCATCAGGCCCTCGCCGCGAATCTCGTCGATGACATCAGGGAACCGATCCTTCAAGCTCTCCAGGCCCTGCCGGAAGACAAGCGCGACATCACGCACGTGGTCGAGGAAGCCCTCGGCCAGCACAACGTCGAGAACGGCATTGCCGACTGCCATGGCCAGCGGGTTGCCGCCATAGGTGGTGCCGTGCGTGCCGGCCTTCATACCGCTTGCCGCCTCTTCCGTCGCAAGACAGGCGCCGAGCGGGAAACCACCGCCGATGCCCTTCGCCACTGCCATGATGTCGGGCGCGATGCCGGACCACTCATGAGCGAACAACTTGCCGGTCCGACCGACGCCGGACTGTACCTCGTCAAGGATGAGAAGCAGACCGTGCTCATCACAGAGGTCCCGCAGGGAACGCATGAACTCCCGGGAGACGAGGCGCAGGCCGCCCTCGCCCTGCACCGGCTCTATCAGGATGGCAGCGGTGGCGTCGGTGATCGCAGCCTTCAGCGCGTCCAGATCGCCGAAGGGGACCTGATCGAAGCCGCTGACCTTGGGACCAAAACCTTCGAGGTACTTCGCCTGTCCGCCGGCAGCGATCGTCGCCAGCGTTCGACCGTGGAAGGCACCTTCGAAGGTGATGATATGGAACCGCTCCGGATGCCCCTTGCTGAACTGGTAGCGCCGCGCCGTCTTGATCGCGCATTCAAGTGCCTCGGCGCCGGAGTTGGTAAAGAAGACCCTGTCTGCGAAGGTGGCTTCCGTCAGCCGGCGCGCCAGTTGCTCCTGACCAGGGATGTCATAGAGGTTCGACAGGTGCCACAGCTTGTCAGCCTGGGCCTTCAACGCCTCCACCAGATGCGGGTGGGCGTGGCCGAGCGAATTGACTGCTATACCTGCGGCAAAATCGAGATAGCGCTCACCACTCTCCGTCACCAGCCAGACACCCTCGCCGCGCGCAAAGCGCAGTGGAGCACGGTTATAGGTTTCGAACAGCGCGGCCTCGGCCATGGGGAGCGGCTCCTCTAGGAGATGCAAGGGGCGTGGCCCCGATCAATCAAAAATGCCGCCCTGTCGGGCGGCGCCGGCACTATCGGCATTTCGCCCCGCGATGTCAACAAAAGCCCCCTTTCCTGCAACCTTCGCGGCTGTGACAAAAATGACTCGCTTGAAAAGCAAGTTGGGGAAAACCCCGAAATCGATTCGTGCTGATTCCGCTGACTCTTGCCACGGAGTCACCGGCCCAGTAGTTTACCAATCAACAACTAGACTGCATGCGGCGGAACTAGTCACCTAACAAGCTATATCTAGTAGCTGGCGCGAATTGTCGTTCGCGCCAAGGGCGGGGGATTCTGCATGCCGGACACGTTCAAATGCGGAGAACGGGCATGAACTGGACAGACGAGCGCGTCGAAAAGCTGAAGAGACTGTGGGCGGAGGGCCTGAGCGCCAGCCAGATCGCGGCCCAATTGGGCGGGGTCAGCCGGAATGCCGTCATCGGCAAGGTTCACCGGCTGAACCTTCCCGGACGCGCCAAGGCAGGCGGATCGACCGGTGCTAACCGCTCAGCCAAACGCCCGGCGCCAGCCCGTCCGGCCAACTATCCCGCACGCGTTGCAACCCGGCCCGTAGCCCGTACGATCGGCGCGACGGCGCTGAAGGATGACGTTGAGGTTGCCCTGCCCGAGATGTCTTATGTTCCTTCCAACAACGTGGTGGTGCCGATCTCGCGCAAGCTTGCACTGACGGATCTGACCGAACGCACCTGCAAGTGGCCGATGGGAGACCCGCTGAAGGACGACTTCCACTTCTGCGGCGTCGACGCCTCGGAAGCCTCTCCCTATTGCGGCTATCATGCCCGCCTTGCCTATCAGCCAGTGGCGGACCGGCGGAAGGCTGCAGCACGGGCCTGATCCAAAATGCCGATGGTGGAAGCGGGCCTTGAGGGCCCGCTTTTTCGTTGCGCGTGCCAGATCAAGATCTCCCCGCCCAATGGACGAATTCGGGCTCAGAAGCGGACGGTGAACTGGCTGCCCTTGCCCATCTCGGACGTGACCACCAGCCTTGCCCGATGACGGGTAAGGATGTGTTTCACGATGGCAAGCCCAAGACCGGTTCCCTTCTTGGAGCGGCTATCGGCAACGCTGACGCGGTAGAAGCGCTCCGTCAGACGAGGGACGTGCTCCGAGGGAATACCGGGGCCGTGATCGACAACGGTGACCTCGACGGGCCCGGCTTCCGGAGACTTCAGAAAGACATCGACGGTCTTGCCGTCCTGGCCGTACTTGCAGGCATTCTCCACCAGGTTCTCGAACACCTGCACCAGTTCGTCGCGGTCACCCGTCACTTCGACCGCACGTTCCGGCAGATGAAGGTTGATCTCCACGCCGAGTTCTTCTGCCAGAGGCGAGAGTGCATCGCGGACATGGGAAAGCAGGGGCACGAGGTTCACCTTGCCCTCCGGCGCCACATTCGACCTCAACTCGAGCCGGGAAAGGGAAAGAAGGTCATCGATCAGCCGGCTCATACGCGTCGACTGGTCCAGCATGATCGACAGGAACCGCTCCTGGGCCTTCGGATCGGACTTAGCCGCCCCCTGCAGGGTTTCGATGAAACCACGCAGCGACGCAAGCGGTGTGCGCAGTTCGTGACTCGCATTGGCCACGAAATCGCTACGCATTCGGTCGAGCCGATGCAGTTCGGACACATCGCGAAACGAGAGCAGGTACAGCCGGTCCCGCTGGTCCCGCCCGGGCAGGTCAACCGGCGCGATCCGGACGACGTAGACCTGTTGCGAGGGCAGACGCTCGACATGCTCGATCTGGTTCGGCCTGCCGGTGGCCAGTGTCTCCCGGATGATGTCCAGCACCGCGGGGGAACGCAGCCGTCCAGCGACATGAGCGCCAAGCGGCAGCGAGCCCAAGAGGCGGTCGGCCGCGGCATTTCGGGATAACACGTTGGCCTCCCCGTCGAGCAGGAGGGTGGGTATGTCGAGCGCATTGAGCGAGGCAGAGATTACCTCTGCGACATCGTGCGGCGCCTGCTCCTCTGCGGTCGCCGGTCGCTCTGGCGCTGGCTCGGGTTTATGATCGGCGACGAGGACGAGGCCGGCGAGCACGAACCAGGCAAGGCCTGCCTGCCAGACCGGAACGCCGGCGAAGACGCTCAATGCTCCGGCGAGCGACAGGGCAAGCAGCAGCAGCCAGGAGCCGCCGAACCGCTTGTTCAACCATGTCCCCCACTGCGAACCCATGCGCGACTCACCTCCCCATCCAGATTTTCTGGCTCTTAGACCGATCTGATGACAGATATACATCGACGCCCGGCGGATGAACGATAAATTACGAGGAAGCGTCCCGTCGTTTTGCCGGCGTTGTCCAACGAGAGGAGAAGAGATTGAGCAGCTCAAAACAGGACCGTTCGGTGGACATCGAGATCGGCGGGCGTCGGCGCGTCTTCGATATTGACGATCCGAAGCTGCCGGACTGGATCGACAAGAACGCGCTCGGTTCAGAGGGCTATCCCTATGACGACAAGATGGACAAGCGCGACTACGCGGATACGCTGGAGCGACTGCAGATCGAACTGGTCAAGCTGCAGTTCTGGCTGAACGCCAGCGGCAAGCGGGTGATCTCCGTATTCGAGGGCCGTGACGCCGCCGGCAAGGGCGGCACGATCTTCTCCATACGCGCCTATCTCAATCCGCGCTCGGCGCGGATCGTGGCATTGCCGAAGCCGACCGAAACGGAGGCGGGCCAATGGTATTTCCAGCGCTATGTCACTCACTTCCCGACCGCTGGCGAGATCGTGCTCTTCGACCGCTCCTGGTATAACCGCGGCGTGGTGGAGCCGGTCATGGGCTTCTGCACCGCCGAACAATGCAAGAAGTTCCTCGACGAAGTGCCTCGCTTCGAGGAACTCATCGTCGATGAGGGAATCCACTTCTTCAAGTTCTGGCTGAACATCGGCCAGGAGATGCAGTTGAAGCGCTTTCACGACCGGCGCCACGATCCGCTGAAGATTTGGAAGCTCTCGCCAATGGACATTGCGGCACTGACGAAGTGGGACGATTTCACCGATGCGCGCGACCGCATGCTGAAGAAGACGCACACGAAGCATGCACCGTGGACGGTGGTGAAGGCGAACGACAAGCGGCGGGCTCGGATTAACGTGATCCGACAGATTCTGCTATCGATCGACTACGAGGGTCGCGACGAGAAGGCGGTCGGCGAGATCGATCACAACATCCTCGGCGAAGGTGCCGACTTCCTGCGCTAAAGGCTACTGTCCCGGAAGCACCCGAACCGAATGCAGAAGGATCGCCGCCTCGGCGCCGTCGAGACCGGTATTGACCACCAGCCTACCGGGGGCATTCGGAGCGATCGAGCGTTCGAAGGTCACGCGCAGCAGCACGTCCGCCCGCTCCTGCCGCGCCGTGAAGCGATGGCGGGGACAGGCGCCGAGGCTTCCGAAGTCGCAACGGACCGAGAACTGCACCGGCGCTTCCGCTGCCGACTGCACGGTCAGGGCGATCGTGGAAGACTTGCCCGCCAGCTCCTGCAGGATTTCCGCAGGGACGGGAATGGAAACATCGCCCTCGGCGGTGGACGCGCCGGACATCACGCGCGCCGCAGTCGTTCCCTGGATGGCTACCGGCTCCAGCCGAGCGGCAGCACCACCTTCAAGCGTGTTCGCATTGCCGCCGGAGAAAACCTCCGTCCACGCTTCGGAGAAACCGTTTTGTGGTCCTCGGCTTCCGAGGTCGGACGATGGGCCGCCCGCGGTCCGTTCGGCAGCGTCAAGCGCCTGCTGCAGCGACTGCTGGACGAGACCGGACGAATAGGCCCACCAGGCGGCAAGACCGACCAGGATAAAGAAGACGAGCCATGCAAGGAGCACGGACAGGAAACCGCGGCGCCGGCGCGGCTTTGCCGTGCGTTCGGGTCGAGTTTCGAGCAGGGTCTCATCGCGTGGCCGTTTCGCGTCGCGCGCTTCGCCTACCGGAAGCGGGGCCGCCTGCGGCTCCTGCCGGGCCTCGAAAGGAATATCCCGAGCGGCGCGCAGGGAATCGAGGCCGGAAGCACTGGCCACACCTGGCGCGCTGGAGATGTCCCGACTGGCATCGCGCGTCGCCCCTCCCAGAAGGGGCGCGTCATCCTGCGGGCGAGACGCGGGGGAACGCGGCGCCTCCCGCGAAACACCCGAAGAGACCGGTGGGGCAATCGGGGAGGCAGCTGGAGACACTGCAGGTGAGGTAGCGGCAGGCGCCTCCGCCGGTGCTACCCGAGGCGCAGCGGGTGGTGTCGCGGCAGCGGGGGTCGACGCGGCAGCTGCGACGGCCTTCCGCTCCTCGAACTCGATCTCCCGTATCTTCTGTTCGAGCCGCTGGTGCTGCGCCAGAACCACCTGCTCATCGGAAATGCCCTGCTTCTTCAGCCCGGCATCCAAGGCCTGTCGCGCGGACTGATAGATGCGGGCCCGGACATCGGGATTGCTGCGCTCGGACTTTTCCAACGCGTTCCTGATCGCTGTTTCCAAACCGCTCAATGCCAATCCTGCCCTGTCATCGCCTCGCGCCCGGCGCATGCCTTTACGTTTCGGTAATCTTTCCGCTCACGAACTGCAAGCACCGGCATTCTGTCGAATCTGCGGCCGGCTCTCTCACCTGCGCTCCCATGACCCTTTTCGAATGCGTCCGCCTCTGCTAGGAAAGCTTACGTTTGCGTAAACGTAAGTTGAGGAGGATATGATGCTGCCGCCCATCCTGAAGGACAAACTGCGCCTGCCGGTTGTCGCCTCTCCGCTCTTCATCATCTCCCATCCGGCGCTGACGCTGGCCCAATGCAAGGCCGGGGTGGTGGGTGCCTTCCCGGCGCTCAATGCGCGGCCGGAGAGCCAGCTCGACGAATGGCTGGCGATGATCACGGAAGAGCTTGCCGCGCATGACGCCGCCAATCCCGACAAACCGGCCGCCCCCTTCGCCGTCAACCAGATCGTGCACACCTCCAACAAGCGGCTGGAGCACGACCTGATGATGTGCGTGAAGTACAAGGTGCCGATCGTCATCTCTTCGCTGGGCGCCGTCCCCGAGGTCAATGCCGCCGTTCATTCCTATGGAGGCATCGTGCTGCACGACGTGATCAACAACCGGCACGCCAATTCGGCGATCCGCAAGGGTGCAGACGGGCTGATCGCGGTGGCTGCCGGCGCGGGCGGCCATGCCGGCACACTCTCACCCTTCGCACTGGTGCAGGAGATCCGTGAATGGTTCGATGGCCCGCTGCTGCTTGCCGGGGCCATCGGCACGGGCGGCGGGATCCTGGCCGCTCAGGCCATGGGTGCCGACATGGCCTATATCGGCACGCCCTTCATCGCGACCGAGGAGGCGCGCGCGTCAGATGCCTACAAGCAGATGATCGCCCAGTCCCAGGCTGCCGACATCGTCTACTCGAACTATTTCACCGGGATCCACGGCAACTACCTGAAGGGCTCGATCCTTGCTTCAGGCATGGATCCGGAGAATCTGCCCGTCGCCGATCCCTCCAAGATGGATTTTGACAAGGCGACCACCGGCGCGAAGGCCTGGAAGGACATCTGGGGCGCGGGCCAGGGGGTCGGGTCCGTCAAGGCTGTCGTTCCGGTGGCGGAATTGGTCGACAGGCTGGAACGGGAATATCGCGCCGCACGGGAGGGGTTGTGCGGTTGAGACCGACAGCGCCCATCCGGTAAAATTCCATTGCGGAAAATTCCCGGCTTGAAATCGGCGTTCTTTGCCTGTATCAGCCGCATCACATCGCAGCCGGCCCGCCGGCTGTCATGCCGCTTTAGCTCAGTCGGTAGAGCACATCATTCGTAATGATGGGGTCACGTGTTCGAGTCACGTAAGCGGCACCATTTACCACACACTCTTGCCTAAAGCCTTTTCGGGCCGTAGCGTGTCATCATGCGTGGCCGTATTCCCTCCGATGTTCTTCTTCGTCCCGAAGACCTTGCCTTGCTCGAACGGGTATTTGCACAGGTCGTGCCTGAGCACGACACCCATCCCGACGAGCTGGCGATGCTGCTGGTGCGGCTGTTCCAGGACGGTGTGAGGTCCGAGGAGGAGCTTCTCGCGGCGGCGGAGCGGTGGTTTCGGTAGCGACGGGGTTTCCACGGATTAGGTTTAATCGGTGCCAGACCACGGTCGCTGAACGATACGCTTTCGTCCTTATGCGAACAAACCCTGCTTTCGCCCGTTCTCATTGAGAACCAGGAGGCAGACGATGAACCATACTGACAAGCAAGAGACCAAGCAGGAAGCCCAGCAGAAGACCGACGAGCAGGCAAAGGTCTCGGGGAATTCGCCGATCTCGCCGGTGGAAGAGTTCGACGTCGGCGAGGCCGATGACGACCGACGGATCTTCCAGAACGGCGATACCGACCGGACGTCGGGCAAGGACTAAAGGGCGAACCGAAAGCAAGTTTGCCTTGCTTGACGCATCTTGTCGGACAACAGAATATCCGCGGCCGTGACGGACCGTTCCGCCACCCAAGTGCCGAGGAAATTACATGCTTGATCCGAAGATCGTCGAGACGCTGAAGGGTGTCTCCACCGCTACGCTGACCACCGTGCTGCTGAAGAAGGGCCTGCGCAATGTCTGGATGCGCGGCACCAAGCCCCTGAAGGCTGGGCAGGGACGCGTCGTCGGCCCCGCCTTCACGCTCCGTTTCGTGCCGGCGCGGGAAGACCTCGCAACGCCGGAAAGCTGGGCGTCACCGATCTCCACCCGCGCCGCAATCGAGGCGATGCCGGAAGGCTGCGTGGCCGTCGCCGACGCAATGGGTGTGCTCGATGCAGGCATCTTCGGCGACATCCTCTGCTCGCGCATGGTCAAGAAGGGCGTTGCCGGGTTGGTGACGGATGGCGTGGTAAGGGATGCGGAAGGCGTGCTGGGCACCGGCCTGGATGTCTGGTGCAACGGCGTCGCTGCGCCACCGTCCGTTGCAGGCCTTACTTTTGTCGGCTGGCAGGAGCCGATCGCCTGCGGCGGCGTTGCGGTCTACCCAGACGACATCGTCGTGGTGGATGAAGACGGGGCGGTGCTGATCCCGGCAAAACTGCTCGATGCGGTACTGGCCGAGGCGCCGGAGCAGGAGCGGATGGAAGCCTGGATCATGACGGAAGTCGACCGCGGCGTGCCGCTTCCCGGCCTCTATCCGATGAATGCCGAGACCAAGGCGCGCTACCAGGCATGGAAGGACGCCCAGTGAGCTTTTCCACCCAATCGAAGGGCGTCTACGCCATCGCCACCACGCCGTTCCTGCCGGACGGCTCGCTCGATACGCCGTCGGTCGACCGGCTGACGGATTTCTACCAGGACAGCGGTTGCACCGGGATCACCATCCTCGGCATCATGGGGGAAGCCCCGAAACTCGAGCCGTCGGAGAGCCGGGCGATCATCCGGCAGGTGGTCGGCCGCTCGCGAGTGCCCGTGATTGTCGGCGTCTCGGCTCCCGGATTTGCTGCAATGCGATCGCTTGCCCGCGATGCCATGGACATGGGGGCGGTCGGCGTGATGATCGCGCCGACGCCCGCACTCCGGACAGACGAGCAGATCATCAGCTACTTCGGGCAGGCCGTGGAGGCGGTCGGCGACGACGTGCCCTGGGTGTTGCAGGACTACCCGCTGACGCTGAACGTGGTTATGTCGGCGAGCGTGGTGGCGAAGGTCATTTCGAACCATTCCTCCTGCCTGATGCTGAAGCACGAGGACTGGCCGGGGCTGGAAAAGATCTCCAGGCTGCGCGCCATGCAGAAGGCGGGCGAACTAAGGCCGTTCTCGATCCTCTGCGGCAATGGCGGCATGTTCCTCGATTTCGAACCGGAACGTGGCGCCGATGGCGCAATGACAGGATACGGCTTTCCGGACATGCTGAACGAGCTGATCGGCTTGTTCGCCGCCGGAAAGCGGGACGAGGCGCACGATCTTTTTGATGCCCATCTGCCGCTGATCCGCTACGAGCAGCAGCTCGGCATCGGGCTTGCCGTGCGAAAGCACGTGCTGAAACGGCGTGGCGTCATCACGTCGGATGCGCAGCGCAAGCCGGGGCTTGCCCTTTCGGAGACGGCGCGGGCCGAGGTCGACTATCTGTTGCAGCGGCTCGGCCGCCGCGACAAGCGGGCTGCCCTCTGACCCGTTGCCGGCGCGGGCATGCTCGTCCGTGCCGGCTCCTCAATCGTCGAGAAGTGTAACCCATGTCGGCGCGTGGTCGCTGGCATGGTCCCAGCCGCGCACGTGGCGGTCGACGCCGGCCTCGTCCAGACGGGCCGCAACGGACGGGCTGAGCAGCAGGTGGTCGAGGCGGAGGCCGGCATTGCGACCCCAGGCGTTCCGGAAATAGTCCCAGAACGTGTAGATCCGTCCATCGGGATGAAGATGACGCAGGGCGTCCGTCCAGCCCTGCGACACGAGGTTGCGGAAGACCTCGCGCACCTCGGGCCGGAACAGCGCATCGTCCTGCCAGCGCTCCGGCGCATAGACGTCGATGTCCGTCGGCATGATATTGTAGTCGCCTGCGAGCACCACCGGAGCGCCCGTCTCCAAGAGGTCTTGCGTGTGAGCAAGGAAGCGCTCGTACCAGCTGAGCTTGTAGTCGAACTTGGGGCCTGGTGCCGGATTTCCGTTCGGCGCATACAGGCAGCCAATCAGCACGCCGTTGACGGCCGCCTCGATATAGCGACTGTGACTGTCCTCCGGATCACCGCCCAGGCCGCGGCGCGTCTCGATCGGCTCGACATCGCGTGCCAGGATGGCCACCCCGTTCCAGCGCTGCTGACCGTGCCAGACCGCGCCATAGCCTGCCTTGTCCAGTGCACGGCGGGGAAACTTCTCCTGCGGCGCTTTCAACTCCTGGAGGCAGACCACGTCGGGACGCGCCTCGTCGAGCCAGCGGAGAAGGATGTCGATCCGGCCGTTGACGCCGTTGACGTTGAAGGTCGCGATCTTCATGCCCGCACGGATTTCATGACCGC
Source organism: Pseudorhizobium halotolerans (assembly GCF_902153235.2). NCBI lineage: Bacteria > Pseudomonadati > Pseudomonadota > Alphaproteobacteria > Hyphomicrobiales > Rhizobiaceae > Pseudorhizobium > Pseudorhizobium halotolerans. Next base: position 15,584 of record NZ_CABFWE030000007.1, read on the forward strand.
GAAGGATGAAGCGTTGTCCGTCGGCCCATTCAGCCGCGTCGCGCAACCATTGTCGAACATTACAACCTCTGCATGTTTTGTGAAGTCTTTACGATGCCATTTAGCGAAAGATTCAGGTGACGGTGTCATGGTGAATTCTCGTTGAGACATGCCGCAATTCCTTACGCGACGGCATGGCAGATAGAGATATACCTCGGAGCGACCAGTCATGAGCCAGAGATTCCGACCCGCGGTGCGCGAGTTCATTGCCGAAAACTTCCTTTTTCGCGCGGATGCGGAGATCGCCGACGACCAGTCTCTGCTGGAAAGCGGCGTGATGGATTCAACTGGTGTGCTCGAGTTGATCGCCTTCCTGGAGACCAGCTACGGCATCAGCATCGCGGATGAAGAAATTATCCCGCAAAACCTCGACAGCGTCGATGCCATGACCAACTACCTGGCGCGCAAGCTGCCGGTTGCCGCCTGAAACCCCGATGCGGCTCGAGGCAAGGCTCCGCGACAGCGCCCGCCGCTATCCCGACAAGGTCGCTCTTGTCGCGGGTGGGTGCCGCCTGAGCTATGCCGATCTCGATACTCGATCCGAGCACCTCGCCGCCGCGCTCCTCAAGGCCGGGGTCCAGCCGGGTGATCGGGTGGCGCTGCTGCTGGAGAACGGGGTTGAGGCTCCGCTGAGCTTCTTTGCAGCCTGGAAGGCTGGTGCTGTAGCCTGTCCGCTTTATCCGTCGATGAAATCGGAGAAGCTCGCGGCCATATTTTCTAGCATCCGGCCCGCAGCAGTCGTAACCCAGGCACGGCAGATCCTGTCCGTCCAGGCGGCGATCGGAGCAAGCGGCTGCCAGCCCATCGTCATCAACACGGAAGCCGCGAATGATGCCGTCGGGGATGCGCTCTCGTTCGCAACTATGACATTCGGCGGGCAAACGGATCGGCCCCCGCCGCGCGCGGACGAGTCGGAGCTCGCCCTCCTCATTCATACCTCCGGCTCCACCGGACGCCCGAAGGGCGTGATGCTGACGCATGCGAATGTCGATGCCGCCTGCCAGTCGATCGCAGGCTATCTCGGCAATACCGAGAACGACATCGTCCTGAGCGTTCTGCCGCTCTCCTTCGGCTATGGGATCACGCAGATGGTGACGATGGCCTCGGTTGGTGGAAGGCTGGTGCTGGAGAAGAGCTTTGCCTTTCCTCGCACGATCCTCGACCGGCTTGCCGCGGAGAAGGCGACAGGGTTGCCCTTGGTGCCGGCCATGGCCGCGCTGATTGCCGGCATGAAGGACCTTCCTGACAGCCAATTCGCCTCCCTTCGCTACGTCACGAGCGCCGCAGCGGCGCTGCCGCCCGCCTTGTCCGGGCGGCTCAGGGAAATGATGCCGGGCACACTGATCTTCATCATGTATGGCCAGACCGAGTGTCTGCGGGTGAGCTATCTGGAGCCGACTGAAATCGCACGCCGCCCGACATCCGTCGGCAAGGCCATTCCAGGCACGCGCGTCTATGTCGTGGGGGACGACGGCCAACCCTGCACCCCCGGGGAAGTGGGCGAGCTGGTGGTCGAGGGGCCGCATGTCATGGCCGGCTACTGGGGCGACGGGGCGGATCCCAGGCAACGCCCGAGGGAAATCGAGGGCGGACGATGCCTGCGAACGGGAGACCTTTTCAGGACCGATGCCGACGGCTTTCTGTATTTCGTCAGCCGCAAGGACGACATCATCAAGACCCGCGGCGAGAAGGTGAGCCCGCAGGAGGTCGAGCGGGTGCTCTACGCGCTGCCCGGTATCCGGGAGGCGGCGGTGACGGGAATGGAGGATCCGGTCTTCGGCCAGGTCGTCCGCGCCCATGTGGCTCTGGAACCCGGCTCTACCCTGTCCGAGCGTGACGTCATGCGTCACTGCGCCAGCCAGCTTGAGGATTACATGGTGCCGAAGATGGTTGAATTCCGGGAAATGCTGCCGCGAACGACGACCGGCAAGATCAGGATGAGCGCCGAGGGCGACCTCGTCGAGGGGAAACTGGAGACTGCAATATGAACCAGACGATGAAGATCGCCCGCCAGGATGCGGCCTTTTCCGCCGTCAGCCTCCGTCTCGATGCCGAGGCCGAGATCGCGCGCATCTGCGCCTGGATCCGGGAGACCGTCCTGAAGGACCTGCGCAAGCGCGGCGTCGTGCTCGGCCTGTCCGGCGGCATTGACTCCAGCGTCACGGCAGCCCTTTGCGCCCGGGCCCTCGGCCCTTCCAGGGTGACTGGCATCTTCATGCCCGAGCACGATTCCGACCCGGAAAGCCTGCGGCTGGGACGGGCACTCGCCGCCGCGACCGGTGTCGAGACGGTACTGGAAGACATCGGACCGGCCCTCGCCGCGGCGGGCTGCTACACCCGGCGCGACGGCTTCATCCGACAGATCGTACCGGAATTCGGCGAAGGCTGGGGCTGCAAGGTGGTGCTGGAGAATGCCCTCTCGAACCGCGGCTACAATATTTCCTGGCTTGTCGTCGCTTCGCCGACCGGGGAGCAGAGCCGGCACCGGATGCCGCTCGACGTCTATCTCGGCATGATCGCGGCGGCCAATATGAAGCAGCGCACTCGCAAGCAGATCGAGTACTACCATGGCGACCGCCTGAACTATGCGGTCGCGGGGACGCCGAACCGGCTGGAGTACGACCAGGGCTTCTTCGTGAAGAACGGCGACGGCGCGGCAGACTTCAAGCCGATCGCGCACCTCTACAAGACCCAGGTCTATCAGCTTGCAGAGGCTTTGGGCGTGCCGGAAGAGATCCGTCGCCGACCGCCGACAACCGATACCTGGTCGCTGCCCCAGGGCCAGGACGAGTATTACTTCTCGCTTCCCTACGACCGGATGGACATCTGCCTCTTCGGGCTCGACCATGGTGTTTCACCGGATGCCGTAGCCGATGCGGCTGGCCTGACGCCGGAGCAGGTGGATGCGGTGTGGCGCAATATCGCGTCCAAGCGGAAAGTGGCCGAGTATCTGCACGCCGCACCGGCGACCATGCTTTGATGGGGCGGCATCCGTTCAGTCGAATCGGTCGCCGATCAACCGGGTCCAGTTCTCTCCGGCAAGGCCGCTGATCAGCGCCTGCCCCGACTTGATCGGCTGCAGGAGGCTCTCATCCTTCGAATGGGCCACGAAGAAGGCCCGCCCATAGAAGACTGCCTTGCGGGTGATCAGTTCGTGGGTCAACCACGGGTGCCCACCACCCCGCAGCCCGGCGCAACCGCTTCCGTCCGCGTGGACGAAAAGGTCATCGACAAGATCACCGGCGATCGCCGGCGCACAGAGCGCCTGCAGCAGCCAGCCGATACGACCGGCTCCGCCGAAATAGGCATAGCAGGCGGCAATGTCGCCATTCCTCGATTCCGCTATGCGCCAGACGGGTGCCCCCAATGCCCGTTTCTGGCGCGCATGCCCGATAAACCAGTCGAGCATGGCACGATTCCAGAGCGGGCGAAGAGGAAAGCTCTTGCTCAATAAAAGCACCGCTTCGGCGAACTCGTTCTCGCTCGCGTCCCGGAAGCTGATGCGGCGCGCGGTTGCACCTTTCGACAAACGCAGCGAGGAGACACCGGTCTTCTCGACTACCGCATCCGCGGCTCTGCCCAGAGGCCGAAGTATACGCGCACTCGGGAGACGGCGTTCAGCAGCGTTGACTGCGGCGGAAACCGGCCGAAAGACCCGCAGCCAGTTGAGGCTATACGCGGTATCGAGCGGCAATGCGAGCTTCTGCCACATACCAAGCGCGGTGGCGTTTGCCGTCTCGGTCAAGGAAATATCCTGGGGGCCGGCGAGGAATGCGCGCAGGAGCCGCGCGCCGGCCAGCGGATTCCGCTCGGGCTCCTGCACCATCATGGAGCCCGCGAACGCGGCGCGAACCGGCCTGCCTTCGAGCTGCAGGCGCGATGGAAAGACGCCGATGAAGCCCTTCAGCTCGCCCTTTTCCCCCACAAAGACCTTCGAGCGCAGATCCTCTTCATGCCAAGGGTGATCGAGGAAGACCTCCCGAATGTACTCTACGAGCGCTCCGGGAACCGCCTGACCGTTGCGAAACGTGTTCTGGAACAGGCGGGCAACCGCGGAGATATCGTCGCGCTCAAGATCGCGCACGCTCCCCTGCCCTGCTGACTGTGACATGTTTCCGCTTGCTCCGGCTTTGCGACGGCTGATTGCATGATTGGCACGCAGCTATTAAGCAAACGGAAAAGGCCCCGCGTGCGGGGCCTTTCGTTGTCCTTCGACGCTGGGAACGTTACACCCAGTACGGCGGGACACCGTAATAGTCGTAGATCGTACGGCCCTTGTCCTGGTACCAGCTGTCGTCCTCCAGATCATTGTAGCGAGGCGCGCCCGTGACCTGGTCCTTTGTCAGGTCGATGCGGTAGCCGTCGAGTTCCTCATCGTAGTTCAGCTTTTCCCACGGCAACGGGTAGTAGTCATCGCCGATGCCGAGGAAGCCACCGAAGCTGAGGACTGCATAGGCCACGCGGCCGCCACGCTTCTCCAGAAGAATGCGCTCGATCGAGCCAATATGCTGCCCGTCGGCGCCATAGACGCGGGTACCTTCCACCTTGTCGCTCGCGATCAGCGACGGGGTGTCCTTCACATAGGGGTCCTGCCCCGCGCGCGGTTCCTGATGCAACATCACGTGCCTCCTTTATGGTTCGGTGAGTGCTTCCTTCGAAACTCATGGTCCACGCGTTCGTTCCCTCACGGGCCACCGTGCGAACCGTTGACGTTTACGTGCAGGTTATATAGCAATCAGCTTATAGCCCGGTGGGACAGAGCATGGCATAGTGGGACTCTTGCCGCAGAGTGGAGGACTTTGCGCCATGAGACGCCGCCAAGATAAAAGGGAAGAGGAGGCCCAAATGAACGAAGCGCCTGCGCAGGTAAGTGACAACTCCGAGAAATTCTGGCTTGCCTCCTATCCCTCTTCGGTTCCTCCAGAAATTCCGGCCCTTTCCTATCGTTCGCTCGGCGAACTCTTCGAGAGCTGCTGCGTAGAATATCTGCCGCGCGTGGCCTTCTCGAGCATGGGCCGGGAGATGACCTATCGCGAGCTGGAAGTGGAAACGCGCAAAGTGGGGGCCTGGCTTCAGGCACAGGGGCTGGAGAAGGGCGACCGCGTCGCCGTCATGATGCCGAACGTGCTCCAGAACCCGGTCGTCACCTACGCGATCCTCCGGGCCGGCTTCGTCGTGGTCAACGTCAATCCGCTTTATACGCCCCGCGAGCTCGAGCATCAGCTGAAGGATGCGGGCGCGAAGGCGATCTTCGTTCTGGAGAACTTCGCGCACACCGTCCAGCAGGTGGCAGCCGAAGTTGGCTTGCGGCACATTGTCGTGACCGCGATGGGCGACATGCTGGGCATGAAAGGCCATGTCGTCAACCTGGTGGTCCGGAAGGTCAAGAAGCTGGTTCCGGCTTGGTCGATCCCCTCGGCTATTCCGTTCAAGAAGGTCCTTACGGAAGGCTCGCATCTTCCATTGAAGCCGGTCGATATCGACAGCAACGATGTCGCCTTCCTGCAATATACCGGCGGCACGACGGGCGTTTCAAAGGGGGCGGCTCTCACGCATGCCAACCTGATCGCCAACAAGATGCAGATCAGCATGTGGCTGGAGGCGGCGTTCGAGAACAGGCCAAGGCCCGAGGTCCTGACCTTCGTCTGCGCACTGCCGCTCTACCATATCTTCGCACTGACGGTGAATTCGCTGATGGGCGTCGCCATGGGCGGGCACAATATCCTCATCGCCAATCCGCGCGACATTCCCGCCTTCGTCAAGGAACTGCAGAAGCACAAGGTGCATGTCTTCCCGGGCCTCAACACGCTCTTCAACGCGATGATGAATAATGCAGACTTCGGAAAGATCGACTTCTCCTCGCTGATCCTGGCCCTTGGCGGCGGTATGGCCGTGCAGCGGCCGGTGGCCGAACGCTGGCAGGCGCTGACCGGCACTGCGATCACCGAGGGCTATGGCCTGTCGGAAACCTCCCCGGTTGCCACCGCCAACCGCTTCGATACGCAGGAATTCACGGGCATGATCGGGCTGCCGCTGCCGTCGACCGAGATTTCCATTCGCGACGAAGACGGCAAGCCACTCCCGCTCGGCGAAGTCGGCGAAATCTGCATCCGCGGGCCGCAGGTGATGGCCGGCTATTGGCAGCGGCCCGACGAGACAGCCAAGGTCATGACAGAAGACGGTTTCTTCCGCTCCGGCGACATGGGCTACATGGATGAGCGCGGCTACACGAAGATCGTCGACCGCAAGAAGGACATGATCCTCGTTTCCGGCTTCAACGTCTATCCGAACGAGGTGGAGGAAGTCGCAGCCATGCATCCGGGCGTGCTGGAATGCGCGGCGGTCGGTGTGCCGGACCCGCATTCCGGCGAAGCTGTGAAGCTCTTCGTCGTCAAGAAGGATCCGGCGCTGACGGAGCATGACGTGCGGGAGCACTGCGCAGCCAACCTGACCGGCTACAAGCGACCACGGCTGATCGAATTCCGCAACGAGCTGCCGAAGTCCAATGTCGGCAAGATCCTTCGTCGCGAACTGCGCGGCTGAGGGCGATTATCCACAAGCGCAGCCGCTTCAGGCTGCGCTTGATTTGACATGGAAGTCTTATAGGTTCCCGTGCATCCCTCCCCCGGATCACGAGGACATTCCATGCGGGCCATCATCGACGAGCTGAAGACCACCGCCGCCGCCACGGCTGCAACCGACCTGCGGGCGGCATTTTCTGCCGATCGGCAACGCTTCCGGCGGTACAGTGTCTCGTTGGATGACCTGCTGATGGACTTCTCCAAGACGGCCGTCAACGATCGGGTCATCACTCTCCTGGAGAAGCTGGCGGAAGAGGCAGGGGTTGCGCAGAAGCGCGATGCGATGTTTTCCGGCGAGGCCATCAACTTCACGGAGGGCCGCGCCGTCCTGCACACGGCGCTTCGCAATCGATCCAACAAGCCTGTCCTGGTGAACGGCAAGGATGTGATGCCGGACGTCAATGGCGTGCTCGCCGCCATGGCTGGCTTCGCGGACGGAATTCGCTCCGGGAGCCTCAAGGGTGCAACTGGGTGCAGGATCACCGATGTGGTCAATATCGGCATCGGCGGCTCGGACCTCGGCCCGGCCATGGCTACGCTGGCGCTTTCGCCCTATCACGACGGCCCCCGCGCACATTTCGTCTCCAATGTCGACGGTGCCCACATCGCCGACACGCTGAAGGGCCTTGATGCCGAGACGACGCTCTTCATCATCGCCTCCAAGACGTTCACGACCATTGAAACAATGACGAATGCCGCCTCCGCGCGGGCGTTCATCGCCGAGAAGCTCGGCGATGATGCGGTGAAGCATCACTTTGCGGCCGTTTCCACCGCCCTCGACAAGGTGGCTGCCTTCGGGATCGCGAGCGAACGCGTCTTCGGCTTCTGGGACTGGGTCGGCGGGCGCTATTCGATCTGGTCGGCGATCGGCCTGCCGCTGATGATCGCAGTCGGCCCGGAAAACTTCGGCCGCTTCCTGGACGGTGCGCACGCGATGGACCGGCATTTCCGCGAGGCGCCGGTCCGTGAGAACCTGCCGATGCTGCTGGGGCTGATCGGATTCTACCACCGCAATGTGCTGGGCTATCCCTCGCGGGCGATCCTGCCCTATGACCAGCGTCTTGCGCGTTTCCCCGCATACCTGCAGCAGCTCGACATGGAATCGAACGGCAAGGGTGTGACGGTGGACGGGACGCCGGTGGAGGGGGATTCCGGACCCGTGGTCTGGGGCGAGCCCGGCACCAACGGCCAGCATGCCTTCTACCAGCTCATCCATCAGGGCACGAGCATCGTTCCGGCTGAGTTCATAATCGCGACAAACGGGTTCGAGCCGCATCTGCGCCACCAGCACGAGCTGCTGATTGCCAACTGCCTGGCGCAGTCGGAAGCGCTGATGAAGGGCCGGACGCTGGAGGAGGCGAAGGCACAGCTGACGTCGAAGGGGATGGACGAAGGCCAGGCGGACGCGATCGCGCCTCATCGCGTCTTCCCCGGCAATCGTCCCTCGATCACCTTCGTCTATGACCAGCTCACGCCCTTTGCACTCGGCCGCCTCATCGCCCTCTACGAGCATCGCGTCTTCGTCGAGGGCGTGCTGTTCCGGATCAACTCATTCGACCAGTGGGGCGTCGAACTGGGCAAGGAACTAGCGACCGGCCTGCTGCCGATCGTCGAAGGCAAGGAAACCGCCGACGACCACGACAGCTCGACGGCGGGGCTCGTGGCGCGGCTGCTGAAGGCCAGAAGCTGACGCGTCCGGCCTGGACGGGGTTCTCCCTACTGGGCCGCGTATGCGCCGTTTACGAGATGGCAGCTGCCGGTGACGCTCACCAGGACGGTTAGGCGTGAGGGGCCGGCAAACCAACCTCATGCGCATATGGCGGATTAGCACCTGCCCGCGAAACCGTTACCGCTGCCGCCTTCGAACCCAGCGAAAGGGCGTTGCGGATCTCTGCCTCGGTAAGCTTCGCCACATGAGCCTTCGTCAGGAGCCCTTGCAGCTTCAGCGAAGCGAGTACGCCTGCGTCGAAGGTATCTCCGGCACCGACGGTGTCCACCACCGTTACCTTCTCGCTCGGCACCGTAACCCGATGATCTGCTGTGTAGCCTGTCGCGCCTTCTGCTCCGCGCGTGACAACGACTAGCTTGGCGCCATGATGAAGCCAGTGGCGTGCAAGTGCGTCCGTATCGCCGTCCAGGCCGAACCAGGCGAGATCCTCGTCGGAGAACTTCAGGATGTCGGACATGGCGGCCATCCGCCGAATGCGCAGCATGTGCGAAGCCTTGTCCCTGATGAAGCCGGGGCGGATGTTGGGATCGAGCGAGATCACGCGCCGCTGATGCTCGCGTTTCAAGAGCGCCTCATAGGTCGAGCCGCATGGTTCCGGGATCAGGCTGATCGCGCCGAAGTGGAGCGCCTCGCACTCGTCGCCCAGGTCCGGCAGATGATCTTCCGTGATCATCCGTCCGGCCGTGTTCTCGTCATAGAAGGCATAGGACGCCTGTCCCTGCACGAGCTTCACGAAGGCAATGGTGGTGGGCTGCGAGAGGGTGGCGCAGTAGCTGAAATCGACATTGCTGGCGCGCAGCGTTTCGCGCAGGATGTCACCCATCATGTCGTCCGAGAGACCGGTGAAGAAACCAGTCGGCTGGCCGAGCCGACCAAGCGCGACCGCCGTATTGAAGACGGCCCCGCCGGCATAGGGCGCAAAGCCCTTTTCGCCAAGCGTCGTTTCACGCGGTAGCATGTCGATCAAAGCCTCGCCGCAACACAGGATCATGTCGGTCCTCCCAGAACTGCCGCGTCTTTCGATACGTGAGCTTTTGCCTATTGGCTAGAGCGAAAGCTCACTTACGCCGCCATTGCGTCCCGACCATGCAAGCGGCGCATCGAGAAAGGCTTCGACTTCCGAAAGTGTCTTGTCGTTGAAGAGCCGCTCGGTCCGCGCCACCGCGAGCACGTTGCGCCAGGTGGCGATGTGGTGGAGCTGGACCTGACCATTGGAGAAGCGCGCTTCGGCCTCCGGAAAGATGCCATAGAAGAAGAGGGCAATGCCGTGGTCGACGGTGCCGCCGGCGGCACGGATGGCGTCGATGAACTTGAACATGGAACCACCGGCCGTGGTCAGGTCCTCTATCACCAGCACCCGAGCGCCTTCGGGCATGTGACCCTCGATCTGGGCATTGCGGCCGTGGCCCTTGGGCGCCTTGCGGACATAGATCATCGGCAGGCCGAGGCGCTCTGCAAGAAAGGCTGCAAAGGGAATGCCCGCGGTCTCGCCACCCGCGACGCAATCGAATTTCTCGAAGCCGGCGTCGCGCATGACCGTGGCGGCTGCGAAATCCATGATGGTGGAACGGATGCGGGGATAGGAGATGAGTTTACGGCAATCGATGTAGACGGGGCTCATCATGCCGGAGGAGAGCTTATAGGGCTTGTCGGCGCTGAAGTGGACGGCACCGATCTCCCACAGCATCTTCGCCATCAGTTCCGCCATGATGCTGCGGTCCGTAAAGTTGGTCTGGATCATGCTGCCGCTCCTTCCTGTCGCTCGGTTCCAAGCGCCATAGCAGCATGCCGCCCGACGCGCCAGATGGCCCGCCGGCGGATCAAAGGCTCAGGGAACCACCTGCCAGTGCAGCGGGAACATCGGATCGAACACGGTGATCGCTCCCGCCTCCGTCTCGCGTCTGGCCGGGTAGATCACCGGCTGCTCCTGACGGACCATCGTGATCGTCTCGGCGTTCGGCGCGAGCCCGTACCAGGCCGGACCATTGAGGCAGGCAAAGGCCTCGAGCCGGTCAAGGGCATCCTCCTGCTCGAAGACATGCGCAAGGCAGCTCATCGTGTTCGGCGCCGTATAGATGCCGGCGCAGCCGCAGGCGCATTCCTTCAAGGGGTCGACATGCGGCGCGGAGTCAGTGCCTAGGAAAAAGCGTGCGTCGCCGGACGTCGCCGCAGCCCGCAGTGCCAGCCGATGATGCTCGCGCTTTGCAACCGGCAGGCAGTAGTAATGCGGGCGGATGCCGCCGACGAGGATGGCGTTGCGGTTGATGATCAGATGATGGGTGGTGATCGTGCCGGCAAGATTGCCGGAGGAGCCGCGGATGTAGTCGATGCCGTCCTTGGTGGTGACATGCTCCATCGTCACCTTCAGCTCCGGCAGGCGCTTGCGCAGCGGGTCGAGGACGGTCTCGATGAAGACGGCCTCGCGGTCGAAGATGTCGATCTCGGGCGTCGTCACCTCACCATGGACGCAGAGCGGCAAGCCAATCTCAGCCATCCGCTCCAGAACTGGCATCGCCTTCTCGATATCGCGTACGCCGCTGCTGGAGTTGGTGGTGGCGCCGGCAGGATAGAGCTTCACGGCGGTGATGAGGCCGCTCTCCTTGCCGACTGCAACATCGTCGGGATCGGTCCCCTCCGTCAGATAAAGCGTCATCAGCGGCTCGAAGCGATCACCTTCCGGCAGGGCCGCGACTATCCGCTCGCGGTAGGCTGCCGCGTCTGCCGTTGTTACAACCGGCGGCACGAGGTTCGGCATGACGATGGCGCGGGCGAAATGGCGGGTGGTGTCGCCAATGACCCCTTCCAGAACGGCGCCATCGCGCAGGTGGAGATGCCAGTCATCAGGGCGTCGGATGGTGAGCGTCTTCATAGGGGAGCCTCGCAGTCATCAGTGAGGCGGCATAGCACCAACGGGTGCTCGGAAACAACGCCCAAGGGCAACGGCAGACCCCCAACTGTGCCCAGGGGCTCGCGAAATGGTGATCGGAAATACCTGAGGCAGCGCCGCCGGATCCTAGCATTAAAGGAACCGCTCACGGACTTGGGCGTTCGTTAAGCAAAATGAAGAAGAAATGAATCGGAGCGCACAATGAAATCCCCGGTCTCGAAAGTCAACAAGGGATTTGCACTTGCAACAGGAACCGCAGTCGCGCTGCTGGCGCTGTCAGTGTCTCCCGGTGCGCAGGAGAATGTCGTTGCTGCCGCCTCGCTCAACCTTCAGAACGAGTGCGACCGGCTTGCCGGCAGCCCCAGTGATAATCAACGCAATAAGGCCTTCGGCGCCGTCGAGACCTCCGAAATCGCGGCCAGCGCAATCGATTCGTGCCGGCTCGCATTCGAGGCCACGGGCAATCCGCGTTTTGCCTATCAACTCGGACGGGCGCTGAACAAGGCCAACGAAATCGATCAGGCGATGTCGGCCTATCAAACTGCCGCGCAGGCAGACTACCCGGCAGCCAAGGTGAACTTCGGTATCCTTCTCGGCCGTCTTGGTGACCACCCCGCGGAATTTGAGATGTATCGCGAAGCGGCCCAGGGTGGGAGCGTGTTGGCGGCTTACAACTTGGGCGTATCCTATCGCGACGGGATCGGCACCGAGGTCGACGTCTCCAAGGCGCTCGCCTGGTTCGAAACTGCGGCAGCCGGCGGCGACGACACGGCAGCTTTCAACATCGCCGTCATCCACGATGAAGGAAACCTGGTTCCCGAGGACGACCAGACGGCTATTGCCTGGTACGATCTCGCCGTTGCACGCGGTAACGTGGATGCCATGGTGAACCTCGGCATTATGCTCGAGACCGGCGAGGGTATCGAACCGGATGCCGCCCAGGCCGCCGAACTGTATGCCCAGGCGGCGGAGCGCGGTGACATGTTCGCCGCCAACAAGGTTGTCGAACTGCATGCTTCGGGCCTTCTGGCGCCACCGGAGGTCAGCGAGTTCGATGAAGGGGTAACCACCCTCATCCTCAAGGAGGGCGACATGGAGACTCCCTCCATCCTCACGAAGAGCATCTGATAGACGCCGAACTGGATGCGAGCCGCGTCCTGAGTCAGCTCAGGCAAGATCTCAGACGTGACGCGTGAGGCCGCCATCCACCCTAATGTTCTGCCCGGTGATATAGCCTGCGCCATCGGATAGCAGGAAGGCAGCCGTATTGGCTATCTCCTCCACAAGCCCGATGCGCTTCATTGGCACCTTGTCGGCAGTCTCCGGCTTGTGGTCGAGGCTGTCGATGTAGCCTGGGAGAATGCAGTTCATCCTGATGCCGCTCGCAGCGTAACGGTCGGAATAGAGCTTGGTGAAGGCGCCCGCTGCCGCCCGATAGGTGCAGGAGACTGGAAAAACCAGCGAGGGTTCATAGGCGGCGAAGGTCGTGATGTTGACGAAGGCGCCCTGACCCTGTCTGAGCATGACAGGAGTGACCAGTCGCGCCATCCGCACAAGGCTGAGCACCATCATGTCGGAACCCAGTGTCCACTGCTGGTCCGTGATGTCCAGGAGATCGCCCTTCGGTGGATGACCGGTATGATTGACCACCGCGTCGATGCGACCATATTTCGTCATCGCGAGGTCGAAGACTGCCTGGATGTCCGCAGCCTCTTCTGCAACGCCGCGGACCGCGACGCCCCCGAGTTCGGCGGCCAGGGTCTCGCAGCTTTCCGAAGGCGACATGAGTGCCAGACGGTAGCCCCGCTCATGCAGCTCCCGCGCGATCGCCGCCCCCATCCCACGTCCACCGCCGGTGATCAACGCAACCGGCTTTTCCGAATCGTCCTGCATCGTAACTCCCTGGCGCTGCACATCCGCCGGATGTGCTCTCGCTGAAGCTATAGCACCACCAACTCGCGCTTGCCTATGGCGGCTTCAGGACCGGAATTTACAGGACGGAATGACACGGCCTGCGGCTCGACAGGCTGGCCGCAAGACACTCACAAGGCCGAGACATCAAAAGGAAGAATGGCGCACCCGAAGAGATTCGAACTCCTGACCCCCAGATTCGTAGTCTGGTGCTCTATCCAGCTGAGCTACGGGTGCGTGCTGCGAAACGACCGTGTCGCTTGCGTGGGCGATCCTCTAAAACGTCCTCCGATGGATTGCAAGCGCTTTTCCGACGTGAACCCGTTTTTTGCTAATCAACGAGCCGAGGCCTCGATTGTCACGGAGTTTCAAGCTCCGGCGCGGACGCGGTAGTCTTCGAGTGCCACCGGGCGATCGGGAATCTCGATCCTGAACTGCGTGCCCGGTCCGGGCTTCTCCACCAGGGCGATGGTGCCGCCATGGGCAAGCACCAGTTCGCGCGCAATGGCGAGCCCCAGCCCGGTACCGCCAGAGCGAGCCGAGCCCCGGAAAGCGGCGAAGAGGTTTTCCTTCGCCTTGCGCGGCATTCCCGGCCCCGTATCGTCTATGGTAATGCTGACGACGCTGCCGACGCGCTGCGCCGTGAGGGTTATGCGCCGGATGGTTGCCGGATCGTCAGGATGGAAGATCACCAGGGCCTGTACCGCGTTCCGGCAGATGTTGTGGATCACGCGGAAGAGCTGATCGCTGTCGGCATCGATCTCGAGGTCGACCGGGATCTGATCCTGAAATTCTATGCCTGTCTCGGCATCAAGCGCGAGCATGTCCCGAACGTCCTGGCACAGTTCCGCCAGACGCAGCACGCGCCGCTTCGGCGCGGATTCACTCGCCTGGCCGTAGGACAGCACTTCGCTGGTGTAGCCGACGGCGCGGTCTATGGTGCGCAGCAGCTTTGGCGCGAAGCTGCGCACCATCGGGTCGTCGACGTCCACGAGGCGGTCTGACATGAGCTGCGCAGAGGCAAGAATATTGCGCATGTCGTGGTTGATCTTGGAGACCGCCAGCCCGAGGTCGGCGAGATTCTTCTGCTGCTTGAGGGTTCGCTGCAGCTCGACCTGCATTTCCAGGAGATGACGCCCGGCCACGGCAAGCTCGCCCCTGGCGGCATCGGGGCGGAACAACCGGCCCGGATCCTCGGGACGCTCCGAGAAGATCTGCATGCTGCGCGCGAGGTGACGGATCGGCCGGATCATCATGCGGTTGATGGCGAGGAAGATCAGCACGGCGGTTATCAGCGAGATCACAAGCGACAGAACGAACATCATCTGCGCATAGTCGAGCATGTCCTTGCGCAGGGCGTCGTCGGTCATCACCACTTCGATGATCATGTCCGTCTCGCCGATCGGTCCCAGAACGCGCATCACCCGCCCACCGCCGAAGAACAGGGTTTGCATCGCGTCGCGGATCGATACGAGAAGCGACACATCCGACAGGTCGTACTGGTCGTCGATCTGGGGTGGGGCATCGACTGCGGCCAGCAAGCTCGAGGTGCCATCCTTACGCAGCGCGACGACCTTTGCGCCCGTCGCCAGCAGCGTGTCGTCCTGAACGCTTCTGGGCAATTCGGAGGGCCGCAGACCGTCGATGACCACACCGGCCGCCGCCGCCGTATCGAGCCGGTCCCGCAGCCAGTTCATGCGCATTCCCGCCACTGAGGGCGCAAAGATGAGGATTTCGGCGAGCATGACGAAGGCGACGGTCAGCCAGAGCAGCCGCCCGGAAAGGCCCTGGAAAAGGGGCGGCATCCGCGCTGGGGCTTCACGCTCCGGCGATGCGTCAGTCTCTGTCTCGGCGTCTCCGCTCATGCGGATCTCCAGTCGTTGCCACCAAACCCCTCTGGCGGCCGCATCCAACCACCGCGCGCCCCAAGTCCTTTTAGCAGGTTTTGCACCCCGTACAAACAGAAGCAGGCCGAGGGAATCCTCGACCTGCGCAGGTTTTAGCGATGCGTTGACGTTCAGAATTCTTCCCAGTCGGCATCGGGTGCGGCGGCTGCCGCCGTCGCGGCTCCGCCAATGCCAAGAGCCTTGGCGATCGCCCCCGTCATTGCCCGTGCAGGCGAAGCACGCGGCCGATCGATCTCGGATGCGGCACGTGCCGGCTTTGCCGTGGTCCTGGAGGCCGACGGTTTCGAGGCCGTAGCCGACACCGTTGCCGAATGGCTCTGGGCGGCGCCTGCCTCTCCGAGGTGGAACTGCGAGACCATCGAGAACAATCCGCCGGCTTCAGAGGACAGCTTCTGCGTTGCTGCCGAAGTCTCCTCGACCATGGCGGCGTTCTGCTGCGTCACCTGATCCATCTGGTTGATGGCCGTATTTACCTCCTGCAGACCCGTCGCCTGCTCCTTCGCGGCAACGGCGATCGAATGGATATGGTCGTTGATCCGCAGGACGCGCGCCTCGATCTCGGACAATGCCTCGCCCGTCTTCTGGACCAGACGAACGCCACCGGCAACCTCCTCGCCCGACTTCGTGATGAGGCCCTTGATGTCCTTGGCGGCCGCGGCAGAACGTTGTGCGAGCTCGCGTACCTCCTGGGCGACGACGGCAAAGCCCTTGCCGGCCTCTCCGGCGCGCGCAGCTTCCACACCGGCGTTGAGCGCCAGCAGGTTCGTCTGGAAGGCGATCTCATCGATCACGTTGGTGATCTGGGCGATTTCGTGGGACGCCTGCTCGATGCGGCCCATGGCCTCCACCGCGCTGCGGACGACGGCACCGGACTGGACGGCGCTTTCCTTCGCCTCGCCCACCATGACCGTAGCCTCCTGGGCGCGCTCGGTCGAGGTGCGGACTACGGCCGTGATCTCGTCGAGTGCTGCCGAGGTTTCCTCGAGGGCGGCAGCCTGCTGTTCGGTGCGCTTCGAGAGGTCGTTCGTTGCGCTGCTCAACTCGTTGGAACTGCTGTTGATCGTGCCGGAGCTGACCCGCACGTTCTGCATGGCTTCACGCAGGCTGGCGACAGCCGCGTTGACGTTCACCTGGAGTTCCGCGAAGGCACCGCGGAAACTGCCCGACATGGTCTGGGTAAGATCGCCCTGGGCGAGAGACTTGACCACACGTCCGGTCTCGGAGACGCCGGCCTCGACCGTGTCCATCAGGCTGTCGACGTTGCGAGCAAAGTTGTCGAGGCTCTCCTCGCCGAAGCGCTTGTCGATCCGCTTGCTGAAGTCGCCCTCGGCTGCGGCACCGACGACCGCTTCCATCCGCGAGCGAAGTTCGTCGCTGCGCGCCCGACTTCCGCTTTCCTGTTCGTTCATGTGGGCGACCTGGATGCCGTTCTGCTTGAATATCTCCACGGCATCGGCCATCTCGCCGATCTCGTCGACGCGGCCGCGGCCGGGGATATCTGTCTCGAACTGGCCATCGGCGACGCTCTTCATCGCGGCAGTGAGGTCCAGGATCGGACCGCTCAGCTGGCGGCGACCGATGTAGAGGCCGAATCCCGCACCGGCGACGACACCAAAGAGAGTGATTCCGGACAGAGTGAGAACGATCATTCGCCCGAATTGCGTGACCTGCGCATCCACGGCCTCAAGCTCGGCGAGATCGGCTTGTACGACGGCATCGATCTCTGCCTGGAAAGCCTTGCGGTTAGCACGATTCGCCTCGTTGTTGCCCTGCTCATTGCCCGCTTCCGGACCGATTTCGGTGCCGAGCCGGACCGTCTCCGAACGGAACGCCTTGAACTCAGCAGCTCTCGTAAGAAGGTTCTCGAAAGAAGCCCGCTGATGATCCGGAACCTCGGTCTTCCAGTCGGCCAGCAGTTCGTCCATCTTCTGCAGGCTCGTCAGAAGGCCATCACCGAACTTGGCGGCTTGTTCCTTCGTATCGGATGCATAGATACCGCGGGCATCCATGACGACCGCCGTCACCAGCCTGTTCAGGCTCTCACCCATATGGGCCCGATGTGCCGCCGCCTCGTAGCTCTGCATGAGAGAACGGGATTCCGTCTGCGCAAAAATAGATATGCCGCCAATTATCAGCGTTACAGCGCTCATGAGGCCCACGAGCAGGTTGATCTTACCTCGGATTCTCATCGCATTCCCTTTTCCAGCCACAGCTACCAATCAGGCCCGTACCGAGTACCCTGACGATTGAGGGCCAGAAATGACAGGCAGCTATTAAGAAATGCTTGAGGCTATGGACTGGTCAGGCCGATTTTCCCGGCCCTCAATTCCTCCAAGTGACTGTTCAGACGGAGATTTTTCCCTAGAAGCCCTACATTTCGCGGCGGACTGCGAATTTTCATCCCTCACTTTAGGGAAAGCGAGATTGCGAGCAGTGCCCGGTGGAACAATTGGTCGACCACCTTTCCATCTCACCGCCTGGTCTCTTTGATCGCCCGACGATTGACTCCTGTCGCCCAGTTCTCTTATAAGCGGCGCACGTTCAGCCTCCCCGGCTCGCGCGAGCGTGAGCTATTGGCGGACGTTTTTACGAAACGCTGTTGCCGCAAGGCAATCAAGAAGGGCCGCACACCGCGGTATTTAAATAAATGTCGAAGCGTACCTATCAACCGTCCAAGCTTGTCCGCAAGCGCCGCCATGGCTTTCGTGCCCGCATGGCGACCAATGGTGGCCGCAAGGTTCTTGCAGCTCGTCGCGCACGCGGTCGCAAGCGCCTCTCGGCCTAAGGGCCGGACGTGCCCGACAAACGGGCAATGACGACCGAGAAGAAAATGAAATCGACTGTCGGGCGGCTGAAAAGCCGGCCGCAGTTTCTTGCCGTGCGCAAGGGCGAGAGCCGCCGGGGCCGCACCTTCCTTCTCGAGGTCCTTGACCGGCAGGAGCCCGATACGCCACCCCGGGCCGGCTTCACAGTGACCAAGAAGCACGGTAACGCCGTCGAGCGTAACCGCATGCGCCGGCGCCTCAAGGAGGCCGTGCGGCAGAGCGCCGGGTTTGCAATGAAAGCCGGACACGACTATGTCATTGTCGCGCGACGGGAGGTCCTGACGGTACCGTTCGCAGAACTGGCTGCACAACTCGCCGAACGCATAGAAGACCGGTCGAGACCGAGGCGGTCCGAGGAGACCCGTTCCAGGAAAGCATGATGGAAAAAAACCGCAATTACTTCATCGCGATCGCCCTTTCGGTAGTGATCGTCCTTGCCTGGCAATTCCTCTACATGAACCCGAGGATGGAAGCGCAACAGCGCGCCCTGGAGGCGCAGCGGGCCCTGCAGGGTGAAAGCGCGCAGCCGGTGACGCCGGAAAGCCCCGGGGCGACTGCCACCGGCCCCCTTCCCGGCGCAAACCAGGCGGAGGCGACGCAGAACCGCGAGCAGGCGGTGGCGGCAACTCCTCGCGTCGCCATCGACACGCCCGCGCTTTCCGGCTCGATCAACCTCGTCGGCGCCCGCTTCGACGACCTGAGGCTGCGCGAGTACCACGAGACCGTCGACGACGAGAGCCCGATCATCACTCTCTTCTCACCGGCCAACACCAGTGGCGGCTACTTCACCGAACTCGGCTACGTCCAGAGCGAGACGTCAGGTCCGGTCCCCGGCCCCGGCACGCAATGGACGCTTGCCAGCGGCGAGACGCTCTCGGTCGACAGCCCGGTTGTGCTGAGCTTCACCAACGACAGGGGTGTGGCCTTCAACCGGACCATCTCGATCGATGAGCACTACCTGATCACCGTCACCGACCAGATCCAGAATCCGACCGGCGAGGCGGTGGCAGTTGCCCCGTACGGACGCGTCACCCGCTACAACAAGCCGGCGACCCCTTCCGTCTACGTCATCCATGAAGGCTTCATCGGCGTGCTCGGCGAGAACGGCCTCATCGAGGAAAGCTACGGCGACGTCGAAGAGGAGGCGATCACCAACGCGAAGGCGACCGGCGGCTGGCTCGGCATCACCGACAAGTACTGGGCGGCCACGCTCGTTCCGCCACAGTCGCTGCCCTTCGAGTCGCGCTTCACCCATTTCACCGACGGACAGCCACGCTTCCAGGCGGATTTCCGCAGCGATACGGTGACGGTGGAGCCTGGCCAGTCAGCAGAAGTGAAGAACCTGGTCTTCGCCGGCGCCAAGGAAGTGCCTCTGGTCGACCAATATGAGGAGCAGTATTCGATCCCGCGCTTCGAGCTCTTGATCGACTGGGGCTGGTTCTACTTCATCACCAAGCCGATGTTCCACCTGATGGACTTCTTCTTCCGCTATTTCGGAAACTTCGGCGTGGCGATCCTGATGACGACGATCGTCGTCAAGGCGATCTTCTTCCCGCTGGCCAGCAAGCAGTATGCCTCCATGGCCAACATGAAGCGCGTGCAGCCGAAGATGGAAGAGCTGAAAGCCAAGCATGGCGACGACCGCATGGCCATGCAGCAGGCGATGATGCAGCTCTACAAGGAGGAGAAGATCAACCCGATCGCGGGTTGCTGGCCAATCCTCCTGCAGATCCCGGTCTTCTTCGCGCTCTACAAGGTGATCTACGTCACGATCGAGATGCGGCATGCGCCGTTCTTCGGCTGGATCCAGGACCTCTCGGCTCCCGATCCGACGTCGCTGTTCAACCTGTTCGGCCTGTTGCCCTACGATGTCCCATCCTTCCTGATGATCGGCGTATGGCCGCTTATCATGGGTATCACCATGTGGCTGCAGATGCGCATGAACCCGACCCCGCCGGATCCGACCCAGGCGATGATCTTCAACTGGATGCCGCTGATCTTCACCTTCATGCTGGCGACGTTCCCGGCAGGCCTCGTGATCTACTGGGCGTGGAATAACACGCTGTCCATCATGCAGCAGGCGCTGATCATGAAGCGGCACGGAGCGAAGATCGAGCTCTTCGATAACATCAAGGGCCTTTTCCGACGAAAGCCGGCGACCAATAAGTAACCTTGAAAAGCCCCGGCCACACCGGGGCTTTTCTCTTTGCAGGCGTCCGTGGTGCGGTCGCAACTTGACAAGCAGGGCCAAAAAACCGAAGCCCGCCTTTCACATCGACAGGACGAGACTGATGCCCGCGACCACGACACCGGACGAGAAGCCGCTCTTCGGCCGCCCCTGGATCTTCATCCGCGGCGTACCTTCGCTGAAATTCCTGCCGCCGGAAGGCCCGCTGGAAGTAGCATTCGCTGGACGCTCCAATGTCGGGAAGTCGTCGCTTATCAACGCCCTCGTCGGCCACAGGGGCCTTGCGCGAACGTCGAACACGCCCGGCCGCACGCAGGAGCTCAATTATTTCGTACCTGAAGGCTACTCCGGCGAAGGCGGCGACCTGCCGCCAATGGCGCTCGTCGACATGCCGGGTTATGGCTATGCCCAGGCGCCTAAGGACCAGGTGGATGCCTGGACGAAGCTCGTCTTCGACTACCTGCGCGGACGCGCGACACTGAAGCGGGTCTATGTGCTGATCGACAGCCGCCACGGCATCAAGAAGAACGATGAGGAGGTCCTGGATCTGCTCGACAAGGCTGCCGTGTCCTATCAGATCGTCCTCACCAAGACCGACAAGATCAAGGAGGCCGGCGTCCCGCGGCTGATCTCCGAGACTGCGGAGAAGATCCGCAAGCGGCCGGCCGCCTATCCCGAGATCATCGCCACCTCCTCGGAGAAGGGAAAAGGGCTGGACGAGCTGCGCCATACCATTGCAAGGACAGTTGGCTACTCAACCGTCTGACGACGTGTTCCATCTGCTCCAAACCTGCGCTAGAACGCGCCGAACCAAATCACAGGGATTCCCATGAGCGCGACCGACAGCGAACTCCAGGCGAAACTTCTGGCCCAGGCGCTGCCCTACATGCAGCGCTACGAGAACAAGACAATCGTGGTGAAGTATGGCGGCCATGCCATGGGCGACACCGAACTCGGCAAAGCGTTCGCGGCCGACATCGCACTTCTAAAGCAATCCGGCGTCAACCCGATCGTTGTCCATGGCGGTGGGCCGCAGATCGGTGCGATGCTCAACAAGATGGGCATTGAATCCAAGTTCGAAGGTGGACTGCGGGTCACCGATGCGAAGACCGTCGAGATCGTCGAGATGGTCCTGGCCGGCTCGATCAACAAGGAGATCGTCGCGCTCATCAACCAGACGGGCGAATGGGCCATCGGACTTTGCGGCAAGGACGGCAACATGGTCTTCGCCGAGAAGGCTAAGAAGACTATCGTCGATCCGGACTCCAACATCGAACGGGTGCTGGATCTCGGCTTCGTCGGCGAAGTGGTGGAGGTGGACCGGACCTTGCTCGACCTGTTGGCAAAGTCGGAGATGATTCCCGTCATCGCGCCCGTTGCTCCAGGCCGAGACGGCGCGACCTACAACATCAACGCCGACACCTTTGCTGGTGCCATCGCCGGCGCGCTGCGCGCGACGCGCCTGCTGTTCCTCACGGACGTCCCAGGCGTCCTCGACAAGGACAAGCAGCTCATCAAGGAACTCTCGGTCGCCCAGGCACAGGCGCTGATCAAGGACGGCACAATCTCCGGCGGGATGATCCCAAAGGTCGAGACCTGCATCGATGCGATCAAGGCGGGCGTGCAGGGTGTTGTCATCCTCAACGGCAAGACGGCGCATTCCGTCCTGCTCGAGATCTTCACCGAGCATGGCGCCGGAACGCTGATCGTTCCCTGATCAGATAAGGACCAGCGCCAGGATCCCCAGCACGATCAGCACGCAGCCGGTGAACTCCAGCCGGTTGATGTGCTCCTTGAAGATGAACACGGACGACGCGAAGGTGAAGAGCATTTCCACCTGCGCCAGCGCCTTGATGACGGCTGCCGGCTGGAGCGTCATGGCTGTGAACCAGCCGAAGGAGGCGGTTGCGCCCACGAAACCGACCAGCAAGGCCGGTCGCCAGGCCCCGACGACCCTGCTGAGTTCCTGTCGCTCCCGCAGGACGATCCAGACGAGCATGGCGATCGCCTGCATGATGATCACCACCATCAGGGTATAGCCGGCCTGAACGACAGGATCGGGTACGGGCAGACTCGGCGCCAGCGACAGGGATGCATAGCGGTAGGAGACACCGGAGATGCCGAAGAGGAAGCCCGACATCAGGCCGATGATGGCCGTGCGGCTGCCGATGGAGGTGATGAGCGACTTCGCGGTCAGCTCGGTCCTTGCCACCGAAATCAGCATGACGCCGACAACCGAGATCGCAATCGCGATCACCGTACCCACGGTCACCGTCTCGCCGACCAATACGAGAGCGACAAGAGCAGCCTGCGCCGGTTCCGTGCGCGAATAGGCCGTGCCGACAGCGAAGTTCCGGAAGGCGAAGATATAGACGAGAAGGAAGGTAGCACCGATCTGCGCCAGGCCGCCGGTGATCGACCAGAGCCAGAAGGGCAGGTTCGGGGAAGGCATCGGCCGGCCGAGGCCATAGTGCAGGATTGCCATGTAGGCGAGCGCAAACGGGACGCCGTAGCCGAAGCGCACGAAGGTCGCACCCGTTGTGTTCAGGCGGCCGCGCAGATGCTTCTGAAGGGTCGAGCGCATGTTCTGCAGAAAGGCTGCGCCAATGGTGATCGGTATCCAGAGTTCCATGCCATTGGCCGCTACCACTCCCGCAGCGCTTCGCCAAGATCACTTTCCGGCGGCACTGGAGTTTGCCGTTTTCTTTCCCTGCCGGACGGTGCATAAGGCGGCATGACCAAGCCGAAGACTACGCCTGTCGCCGCCGATTTCGCCCATGTCCGGGACTGGGTATTCGACCTCGACAACACGCTCTACCCCCACCACGTCAACCTGTTTGCCCAGATCGACCAGAACATGAGCGCCTTCGTGGCTGAGCTCTTGCAGCTTGAGCCGGATGAAGCCCGTGCGTTGCAGAAGCGTTACTACCACGAGCATGGAACAACCCTGCAGGGTCTGATGCTGAACCACAACATCGATCCCAACGACTTCCTGGAGAGGGCGCATGCGATCGACTATTCGGCGCTGCTGCCGCATCCGGAACTCGGAAAGGCAATCAAGGCACTGCCCGGCCGCAAGTTCATCTTCACGAACGGAAGTGTTCCTCATGCCGAGGCGGCTGCGCGGGCGCTCGGAATTCTCGACCACTTCGACGACATCTTCGACATCGTCGCCGCGGACTACGTGCCGAAGCCGGCCGGCGAGACCTATGACAAGTTCGCCAATCTCCATCGCGTGGATACACGCCATGCCGCCATGTTCGAGGACCTGCCGCGCAACCTCAAGGCTCCGAAGGCGCTCGGCATGCGCACCGTGCTTTTGACGCCACGCAACCTGGACGACGTCCTGATCGAGCGCTGGGAGGTGTTTTCGGAGGAGGACGACCACATCGACTACCTCACGGATGACCTCCAGGCCTTCCTAGCCGCTCTCACCGCGGGCTGACGACCTTACCGAAAGTTCATCCAGATTACCGATGTTTAAGTGGTTCTTCCAGCGGGCTGGCCATAGCTTGAGGCTATAGAGCAACCGAGGAAGGAGCCTCTCCATGAAGACCCGCAAGATCGTACTGGCATCGCTCGCCGCAGTCCTGGTCGCCGGCACCGCCCTGCCGAGCTTCGCAGGCCCTGGGCGGGATGGCCCCGGCCGGCAAGCCGGCAGAGGCGGCATGATGCAGGAGATGATGTTCGTCCGCCTGCTGAAGACGGCAGATGCCAACAAGGATGCGAAGATCACCAAGGAGGAGGTTGCGGCAAGGCAGGATGCCCTGTTCAGCGAGATTGACGCCGACAACGACGGCAACCTGATCCCTGGTGAACTACGCACTTATCGCGACGCCAAGATGGAAGACGTCCGCAAGGAAAGGGCCGAACGGCGTGAAGAGCGCCGCAAGGAGATGGCCGAGAGCCGTCAGGATAACGATGACATGCACCAAGGCCTGCGCGGAGAGCGCGGCGAGCGTCGCCATGACGGCGGACGGTGGGGGATGCACCACGGCCGAATGGGAGGCCAGATGGGTGGCTTCCACCTGGTTCGCCAGGCCGACACCGACGAAAACGGCCAGTTCAGCAAGGCCGAGGTCACTGCCGCCGTGGACAAGCTGTTTACCCGCATGGACCGCAATGGCGACGGCGTGATCACCATCGACGACATGCCGGACCGCCCCTTCTAATCGCCCCGATTAGAACGGCACGTCGTTGAACCCGCCCCACCGCCAGGGGCGGGTTTCTTTTCCTCTAGTGTTCGTAGAAGTCGCCGATGATCTTCCAGGCCTCGTCCGCTGTCTCGACGAAGCTGATGAGGTCGATATCCTCCGGGGCAATGGTCCCGAAATCGGCCAGCGCCTGCCAGTTGACGATCCGGTGCCAGAACTCCTTGCCGAAAAGGATGAAGGGGATGCGCTCCATGCGGCCGGTCTGGATGAGCGTCAGCCCCTCGAACATCTCGTCCAGCGTGCCGAAACCGCCGGGAAAGATGGCGATTGCCTTGGCGCGCATCATCAGGTGCATCTTGCGGATCGCAAAGTAATGGAAGTTGAGGCTGAGATCGGGCGTGACGTAACGGTTCGGCGCCTGCTCGTGTGGTAGCACTACGTTGAAGCCGACCGTAGGCGCTCCGGCCTCGGATGCTCCGCGATTTCCGGCCTCCATCACGCCCGGGCCGCCGCCGGTCACCACGACGTATTCCTGATGGTCATATTTCTCACCGTGCAAGGCGCAGAGATGGGCGAATTTGCGCGCCTCCTCGTAATAGGCGGAGGCCGCCTCAAGGTTCTGGCGCTGGGTCTCGTTGCGGGCTGCCCAGGCGGCCTGCCCCGGCGCCGGAATACGTGCTCCGCCGAACAGCACGACCGTGGATCTTATACGCCGCTCGGCGAGGATCATTTCAGCCTTCAGGAGCTCCAGCTGAAGGCGAACGGGACGCAGTTCCTCGCGCAACATGAAGTCGTCGTCGGCATAGGCGAGGCGATAGGAGGGCGACATGGACTGCGGCGTCTGGGGCACGCCGGCGGCGCTCCGCCGGTCGGTCGAACTGTCCTTCAACGGATCCCAGACGCCATCCTTGCGCCGCGGGCCATCCTTCTTCATCTTCGCCATGTCCTGCCTTTCAAGTCCGACGCGAGGCGCCAATTCACGTTGACGGTGCGGTGGCGGTCGCTTAGATCAATTACCATCATTTGGCCAGCCGCCGACCATCCCGACCATCCTACGCAAGCGACGTTAAGGACTTCCCATGAGCAGCACGGATCTCGCCTCCCTGGAAACCTCGATCGAGACCGCCTTCGAACAACGAGACGGCGTATCTGTTTCCACAAAGGGAGAAATCCGCGACGCCGTCGATACGGCACTCGACCTGCTCGATTCAGGCAAGGCCCGCGTCGCCGAGCGCCAGGCCGACGGCACGTGGAAGGTCAACCAGTGGCTGAAGAAAGCGGTGCTCCTGTCGTTCCGCCTCAACGACATGGAAGTGGTCAAGGGTGGACCGGGCCAGTCTACGTGGTGGGACAAGGTACCTTCGAAGTTCGAGGGCTGGGGCGAGAGCGAGTTCCGAGCGGCCGCGTTTCGGGCCGTGCCGAATGCCGTGGTCCGCCGCTCCGCCTTCATCGCACCAAACGTCGTGCTGATGCCCTCCTTCGTGAACCTTGGCGCCTATGTCGGCGAAGGGACGATGGTCGACACCTGGGCAACGGTCGGCTCCTGCGCCCAGATCGGCAAGAACGTACACCTTTCCGGTGGCGTCGGCATTGGCGGCGTACTGGAGCCGATGCAGGCCGGACCTACCATCATCGAGGACAACTGCTTCATCGGTGCCCGCTCGGAAGTCGTCGAAGGCTGCATCATCCGCGAAGGATCGGTCCTTGGCATGGGCGTCTTCATCGGCAAGTCCACCAAGATCGTCGACCGCGCCACTGGTGAGATCACCTATGGCGAAGTGCCTCCCTATTCGGTGGTGGTCGCCGGCACGATACCGGGCAAGCCCTTCCCTAACGGCGAACCGGGTCCGAGCCTTTATTGCGCCGTCATCGTCAAGCGCGTCGATGAGAAGACCCGCTCCAAGACCGGTATCAACGAACTTCTGCGGGACTGATCAGAGCCCATGTCCGCCACCAATCCCGTCAACAATCTCCAGGCGCTCATTCGCTGCCCTTCGGTCACTCCGGCGGAAGGCGGTGCGCTTTCGGTGCTCGAGGCGATGCTTGCGCCCCTCGGTTTCAAGGTGGAGCGGGTTGTGGCGCGGGCGGAGGGGACGCCGGACGTCGAGAACCTGTATGCCCGGATCGGTTCCGGCGGACCGCACCTCATGTTTGCTGGTCACACGGATGTGGTTCCCCCCGGCAACGAGGCAGACTGGTCCCATCCGCCGTTCGCGGCAGAGATCTCCGACGGAATGCTGTTCGGCCGCGGCGCGGTGGACATGAAGGGTGGTATCGCCTGCTTTGTGGCGGCGGTGGCGCGTCACATCGAGAAGCATGGTGCGCCGGAAGGGTCCATCTCCTTCCTGATCACCGGCGACGAGGAAGGACCGGCGATCAACGGCACCGACAAGCTGCTGCAATGGGCGGCAGAGAAGGGCGAGAAATGGGACGCCTGCCTCGTCGGCGAGCCGACCAATCCCGATGTGCTGGGGGACATGATCAAGATCGGCCGGCGAGGGTCTCTGTCGGGTCGCATCACGGTGCAGGGCGTCCAGGGTCATTCCGCCTATCCGCATCTTGCGGACAATCCGATCCGCGGCCTGCTGCAACTCACGCACGCGCTGATGGACGAGCCGTTCGACCACGGGACCACGAACTTTCCGCCGTCCAACCTCGAGGTCACGACGATCGACACCGGCAACCCGGCCGTGAACGTCATCCCGGCCAAGGCCACGGCTGCGTTCAACATCCGCTTCAACGATACCTGGACCGCGGACAGCCTTCAGTCCGAGATCATCCGCAGGCTGGAAGCGGCAGCGGCCGAAGGCAGCCTTCGGCCGGGGCGTGACCCGGTGCGCTACGAGATCGTCTGGAACGAGCGGCCGAGCCATGTCTTCCTGACGCGAAACGACGCGCTGATCGAATCCCTGTCGCTGGCGGTGGAAAAGATCACCGGTCGGCGCCCTGCCCTCTCCACCACGGGAGGAACCTCCGACGCCCGCTTCATCAAGGACTATTGCCCGGTCGTCGAGTTCGGCCTCGTCGGGCAGACCATGCACATGGTCGATGAGCGCGTGTCGGTCGAGGACCTCGAGACGCTCACGAATATCTACGGCAGTTTCATCGCCAACTGGTTTGCGCATGCCCGGAGCGCTTGAGGTCAGGTTCTACCTCGGCGGCCTCTGGCAGGTCATCCGCGGGGATGCCGCCGGCCTGCGCCGCCTCGACATTTCCGACCGCGGCCTCATGCGTTCCTTCTGGGCGATCATCTGGTGCCTGCCGGCGATGGCCATCTCATGGTTCTGGTGGCGCGCGCTCTTCCTGCGCGGTATGCCCAGCGACACGGAAGTAGGCGGCATGTTCTTCCTGCGCCTGGCCATGCTCGAACTCGCCAACTGGATCGTGCCGCTGGTGCTGGTCGGCCTGATGGCCTGGGGACTTGGGCTCGGTCGGAAGTATTACGCAATGGCCGTGGCGGTAAACTGGCTGTCCGTGCCCTTTGCCTACGCCTATGCGGTGCTCAGCCTTCTCCTGTTGTTCGCGCCGGGACTGACAGGCTTGCTGTCGCTGATCTGGCTCGCACTGATGATCGGCCTGGTCTTTTCCATATCGCGCATCTTCAGGACCATCTGCGGGCCCAGCCCGCTGATGGTGGCAACGCTGACCATGGTGCTGATCGTGCCGACCATGCTGCTGTCGGATACGCTGGAGCGCTTTCTCGGCATTTATCCGGGCTGAAGCTCACGCTTCGTCGCCGGGATAGTCGACCTTCATGAAGTAGAGACCTTCGGGGGGCGCCACCGGCCCGCATTCCTTCCGATCCCTTGCCTCCAGCGCTGCTCGTACATCGGCAGGCGACATCTTCCCCTCGCCCGCGAGCTTCAGCGTGCCGGCAAAGGAGCGGATCTGGTTGTGCAGGAAGCTCTGCGCGGACGCGCGGATCTCGATCAAGTCCCCCTGCCTCGTCACGTCCAGCCGATCGAGGGTGCGAACCGGACTGGTCGCCTGGCAGTGGGCAGAGCGGAAGGTGGTGAAGTCATGGTGGCCGACCAGCATCTGGGCGGCGGCATGCATGGCATCGTGATCGAGAGGCTTGGGCACCCACCAGGCACGGTTGGCTTCAAGTGCCAATGGAGCCGGGCGGTTGATGATGCGGTAGAGATAGTGCCGCCTGACCGCCGAGAAGCGGGCGTCGAAGCTCTCGTCCACCGCCGCGACCTCGATGACGGCAACCTTCTCACCTGCCATGCCGAGATGCGCATTCAAGGCGTTGCGAAGCGTGTAGGGCTTCCAGTCGCGCGTCAGGTCAGCGTGGATCACCTGGCCTATGGCGTGCACGCCCGAATCCGTCCGTCCGGCACCGCGGATGGAGACGGTCTCCCCGGTCAGCGACAGGATGCCGTTCTGGAGTGCAGCCTGGACCGAGTGGCCGTTCTCCTGCATCTGCCAGCCGACATAGGTCGTACCGTCATATTCCACGGTCATGCGGAAACGCGGCATCAGCCAAGCCTCGTGCCGGCGGGAAGCGGTGTTCCGCGCAGGAAGTCTGCGGCCGCCAGCGGCCTTCCGCCGGCCTTCTGCAGCCGCGTCAGTCGGAGTGCGCCGCTGCCGCAGGCAATGGCGAGCCTCTCGTCAAGAACCGCGCCAGCAGCACCCTGCCCCTCGGCAAGTTCCGAGGAGAGCACCTTGATGCGCTCGGGACGGTCAGTGAACTCGACCTCGAACCATGCCCCCGGAAAGGGGGAAAGGCCCCGAATGTGATTGTGCACCTCGCGAGCCGGTCGAGAGAAGTCGATGCGCGTCTCGTTCTTGTCGATCTTGGAGGCATAGAGGACGCCCTCTTCCGGCTGCGACGTCAGCGGCAGGTCGCCCTCTTCCAGTCGCTGCATCGCCTCCACCATGGCGCGGGCGCCAACCAGCATCAACTGATCGTGGAGTTCGCCAGCCGTGGTGTTCTCGCCGATCTCCACCTCGCGGGTGAGCGCAACGGGGCCGGTGTCCAGCCCCTTCTCCATCTTCATGACCATCATGCCGGTCTTCCTGTCGCCGGCCATGATCGCGCGCTGGATCGGTGCGGCGCCGCGCCAGCGCGGCAGCAGAGAGGCGTGGCCGTTGTAGCATCCAAGCCTCGTGCCGTTGAGGATTGCCTCCGGCAGCAGCAGGCCGTAGGCGACGACCACCGCCACATCAGCCGTGAAGCTGCGGAACTGCTCGCGGTCAGCCTCATCCTTGAAGTTCAAAGGTGTAAAGACCGGGATACCCAGAAGCTCTGCCGCCTGGTGGACGGGGGACTTCTGCAGGTCCAGTCCACGGCGTCCACCTGGACGCGGCGGCTGGCTGTAGACCGCCACGATGTCGTGGCCGGCGTCCTTCAGCGCGCGGAGCGTCGGAACCGAAAACTCTGGCGTTCCCATGAAGATGATGCGTAGCGCCATGCTGCGTGCGCTCCTTGCCGGCGGCTGCTGCCGCCATGTTCGTTGACCCCGCGTGGCCCGCTTTTACGCGCGGGCGCGGGCAGCCTTGGTGAACTTCTTGATCACCATCTCCCTCTTGAGGCGCGAGATGTGATCGATGAAGAGGACGCCGTTCAGGTGATCGATCTCGTGCTGAAGGCAGGTCGCCAGGAGGCCATCAGCCTGGAGCGTCTGCTGCTTTCCCTCGCGATCGATATAGTCCACCGTCACCGCAGCCGGTCGCTCCACTTCCGCATAATAGTCAGGAATGGAAAGACACCCCTCCTCGTAGACCGAACGCTCGTCGGACGACGCGACGATCTGCGGGTTGATGAATACGAGCGGCGAGTTGTCCTCATCCTCCTTGGAGACGTCGATCACCAGCAGGCGGCGGGGCACACCGATCTGGATCGCCGCAAGCCCTATGCCCGGCGCGTCATACATCGTCTCCAGCATGTCGTCGGCGAGACGCGTGATTTCGGAATCGACCTGCTCCACCGGCTGGGAAACCTGGCGCAGGATCGGGTCGGGAAGGATGATGAGGGGCTTGATGGTCATGGCCTCCCATAGCGCATCTTTTTGCCGGATGGAACAGGATTGCCGCTGACCAGCGGCAACAGCAGAAGGAAGAATGTTCACGATTTGATCTTTCCGCGCAAATCATTTCTGCTAGTGTGTCGGCATGAACAGCCTCACCCCAATCCTCCAGGATCTTGCAGCCGATTCCTCCAACGCCGTCTGGCTCCTCGCAGTTTTCTTCGCAGCACTCTGCCTAACAGCCGTCGGACTTGCTCTCAGTTCGCGCCGCAGGAGTGCAGAGCAGGCACGACAGGCCGCCCAGTCGGAGGCCCGCCTCGCAGAGCTGATGCGGTCACAGGCGGAGATGCAGGGACGGCTTGTGACCATGGCAGAGACGCTCTCCCAGAAGCAGGCGGAACTCAATCATGCGGTGAACCAGCGACTGGACGGCATGACCCACCGGCTCGGGAGCACGATCACCGAACAGACGAAATCGACGCATGAAAACCTTCGCCTGCTGCAGGAACGGCTCGCGGTCATCGACGCGGCACAGAGCAATATCCAGACCCTGGCGAAGGATGTGGTCGGATTGCAGGCGATCCTGTCGAACAAGCAGACGCGCGGTGCCTTCGGGCAAGGGCGGATGGAAGCAATCATCGCGGACGGATTGCCGATGGGCGCCTACGAATTCCAGGCCACGCTTTCCAACGGCAAGCGGCCTGACTGTCTCGTGCGAATGCCAAATGGCGCATCGCCGCTGGTGATCGACGCGAAGTTCCCGCTGGAGGCGTGGAATGCGTTTCGCGATACAGCGGCGCCCGAGGCGCGCAAGGCAGCTGCAGTACAGTTCCGTCGTGATCTCGAGGTTCATGTCCGGGATATTGCCGAGAAATACCTCATCACCGGCGAGACACAGGACATGGCCTTCCTGTTTGTACCGTCGGAGTCCATCTTCGCGGAGATCCACGAGCATTTCGACGGCGTGGTGCAGAAGGCCCAGCGGCTGAAGGTGGTGATCGTCTCACCCTCGCTGCTGATGCTTTCTATCCAGGTCATCCAGGCGGTGCTCAAGGATCAGAGGATGCGCGAGCAGGCGCACCTGATACAGGCCGAAGTGGCACTCCTGATGGAGGACCTGTCACGGCTCGACGACAGGACCCGCAAGCTGCAGGGGCATTTCCTGGCGGCGCAGCGGGATGTCGACCAGATCCTCACCTCGTCGGACAAACTCGTCCGGCGCGGAGCGAAGATTGGTGCGCTCGAACTCGAGCAGGCGGTCGAGGCGACAGGCGAACCCGACGAGCCTCGCGCGGTGGAAAGCCGGACCGGGCTCCTGAAGCTGCGGGTGGTTGACGAGGAGTAAGCGGCTCGGGCAGTGTCGCCAGCAAATTCTGACGATGCAGAAAGAGCAGCCATGATCACCGTCTTCGGATCCATCAACATGGACCTGATCGCCAACACCGAACGCCTGCCGGAACCGGGTGAGACGGTGGCCGGAACCAGCTTCGCCACAGCCGCCGGTGGCAAGGGCGCAAATCAGGCGCTGGCTGCACGGCGGGCCGGGAGCTTCGTGCGCATGGTAGGGGCCGTCGGCAAGGACGGGTTTTCCAAGCCGGCGCTTTCACTTCTCGATCAGGCGGGTGTCGACCTGGCCGCCGTCGATCATGTTGACGGTCCAACAGGTACGGCTCTCATTCTGGTGGGTGGCACTGGTGAGAACATGATTGCCGTCGTTGCGGCGGCGAACGGAACTGTTAACGAGCGACAGGCCCGCGCGGCGGTCAAGGCGATGTCGGCGGAAGACGTGTTGATGCTCCAGCTGGAAGTTCCGGCGGCTGCCGTCGAGGCGGCACTGCAGGCGGCGAAGGCGAAAGGCATCCGGTCGATCCTCAACACCGCGCCGCTCACGGCGGATGCTGCAAGACTGGCGAAACTCGCCGACGTGGTCATCACCAACGAGACCGAGTTCGAGCTCCTCGCGGGCCAGGCGGATCTGCGGCCCAACGAGCGGGAAGACCTGCTGCGGAAGATGCATGCCGAGACGGGGCAGACAGTGATCGTGACGCTCGGGGCCGAAGGCGTGGTCGCTGCGCAGGACGGCCAGCTGTTTCATGCACACGGCCTCGACATCCAGCCGGTAGACACGGTAGGCGCCGGCGATACATTTTGCGGCTATCTCGCCGCCGGCATTGATAGCGGTCTCACCTTCGCAGAAGCCTTGCGGCGCGCCGCCATTGCCGGCTCGCTCGCCTGCCTAAAGCCGGGAGCGCAGCCGTCCATACCGACTGCGGCGGACGTGGCCAGCCGCCTCTAGAGCCGACCGACACGCTCCGTCAGCAGATCGAAGAAGCCGTCGGCATCGACGTGTCGCATGACCATGGCGTTCGGTTTGCGCCCGGAAACCCGCCACCAGTCGACGACGGTCATGCCGACCGTCAACTCGGACTGCGTCTCGATCTCGACATTGCAGTGGCGACCGGAGAAGAGCTCCGGCTTCAGCAGGTAGGCGATGACGGTCGGGTCGTGCAGCGGACCGCCATCGGAACCGTACTTCTCCTCGTCGAAACGCTCGAAGAAGGCGAGCCAGTCTACCAGCACCTGTGCCGGACGCGTGCCGAGCGCGGCGATCTTCGCCACGCGGTCCTTGCGGGTCAGGAGTTGATGCGTGACGTCGAGCGGCATCATCACGATCGGAATGCCCGATCCGAAGACTGCCGCGGCCGCTTCCGGATCGACATAGATGTTGAATTCGGCAGCGGGCGTGATGTTGCCGCCTTCGAAGAAGCCGCCGCCCATCATCACCAGTTCCCTCACGCGGCCGGCAATGGCCGGCTCCATCTGCAGTGCGAGCGCAACATTGGTCAGCGGACCGAGCGTGCACAGAGTGACGCTACCGGCTGGCTCGCGCATCACCGTTTCGACGATGAAGTCGACCGCATGCTGCGAGCGCACCGCCATGTTGGGTTCCGGCAGTTCCGCACCATCCAGGCCGGTGCGGCCATGAACGTGCTCGGCTGTGACCTGCTTGCGCAGGATCGGGTGCATTGCGCCTTCGAAGACCGGCATGTCGGATTGCCCGCAGAGTTCGCAGACGATCCTCACATTCCGGCTGGTCAGTGAGAGCGGCACGTTTCCCGCTACCGCGCAGAGGCCTAGTACATCCAGTTCATCGGGGCTGGCGAACGCTAGCATGAGCGCGGCGGCATCATCCTGTCCCGGATCGGTGTCGATGATGATCTTCCTACGCTGTGCCATGCTGGAGCCCCGTTTCTGTCCGGCGTGTAGCTACACCGCCAGAACGCCTGAGGCAATGGATCCGCCTTCTGTCCATGCTTGCGTTTAAGGCGCGGCGTTCCCATATTTCGGCCGTGGCCGGCGCCATTGAGGGCCGGAGTTGCGGTCGCTTCAAAAGGACTGAGAATGAGCCGAATCACACCGTTCGCCAGCCCACTTCTCCTGGGCTTCGATGCGATGGAGAAGACGCTGGAGCGCCTGGTCAAGGCGAATGATGGATATCCGCCCTACAATATCGAGCGGATATTTCCGGACTCATCTGGCGCTCCCGATCGACTCCGCATCACGATTGCGGTCGCGGGTTTCTCCCGGGACGAACTCGACATCACGGTCGAGGAAAACCAGCTGGTCATACGCGGACGTCAGGCAGAGCCGCCCGAGCGGGATTACCTTTACCGAGGCATTGCCGCACGCCAGTTCCAGCGGATGTTCGTTCTTGCGGACGGGATGCAAGTCGATGGAGCTGCTTTGAAAAACGGCCTGCTTTCCGTGGACCTGGTCCGACCCGAACCTGCCCGGATGGTGCGAAAAATTAACATTTCCGTCCCAGAGTAGAGCAACGACATCATCGTCGTGACGCCCTCAATGCTGGAGGCTGGAATGCTCCTGAAAGAAGCGAATACGCAGCTGACCGAATCGGAACTTGCCCATCTGGGTGCCGGAGAAGTCGGCTACATTCGCAAGATCAGATACGAAGACGTGTCGCGTTGTTTCCCCGAAGCGCCGTCCATGGACCCCAATCTTGATCTCTGGGCACTTTTCGGTGCCGACGGCACGCCCATCCTGCTGACCGACAACCGCTCGAGCACATTCTTCAAGGCGGCTGAGGACGACCTTAAGACGGTCAGCCTCCACTAGAACCTCTGGATTAGACGCTTCGAAACGTAAGATAGGCGGACGAACGCCCCTCTCTGCGCGCCTTGGCCTCGTATCGCGTGCCGGGCCAGCCGGCGAAGGGCGTCAGCCAGTCCGAGGCGTCCTGGGCAAGCCATTCGAACCCCCCGTGGTTTCGGCAGTGGATCAACGTCCAGTTGACATAGGTATCGATGTCGGAGGCAAAGAGAAACAGTCCGCCCGGCTTCAGGACGCGGTGGAACCGCTCAAGGTTCACCTGCGACACGAAGCGGCGCTTCCAGTGCTTCCGCTTCGGCCAGGGGTCCGGATAAAGAAGGTCGATACGATCGACTGACGCCGGCGGAAGCCAATCCAGAACCTGCGTCGCATCATCGTCGTAGAGGCGGATATTGCGCAGGTCGAGATCCGTGACCCGCCCCACAAGTTTCGCCATGGAGTTGACGAAGGGTTCCACGCCGATGAAGCCGGTGACGGGGCTCTCCTGGGCCCGATGCACCAGATGCTCTCCTCCCCCGAAGCCGATTTCCAGCCGGACCTCGTCGACAGGAACCGAAAACAGATCCGCGAGCCTCGCCGGCGTAGGCGCCCCCAGATCCAGCTTCAGCGCCGGCAGTACCGTTGCCAGACTTTCCGCTTGGCGATCGCGTAGCGGCTTTCCCTTGCGCCGGCCAAAGAAGGCTTCGGTGGCACGGCCAGGGTGGTGTCGATCGGTCATCGTGGGTCTTTCAACAATAGAAAAGCGGACGGCTTGAGAGCCATCCGCTTTACAGTCTTCACAACGGATCCGTAAAGGCCGGTCAGGCAGCCTTCAGCGCTTCCTTCAGCGGCTTCACGAGATCAACCTTCTCCCACGCAAAGGAACCATCACGTCCGGGCTTACGGCCGAAATGGCCGTAGGCCGCGGTCTTCGCGTAGATCGGCTTGTTCAGGTCGAGATGGCGGCGGATGCCGGATGGCGACAGATCGATGACCTTGCGGATAGCCGCCTCCACCTGTTCCTCGGTAACACCCTTTCCGGTTCCCCCGAGGTCCACGTAGATCGACAGGGGCTGGGCGATACCGATCGCATAGGCAATCTGGATTGTGCAACGATCAGCCAGGCCGGCTGCAACGACATTCTTTGCAAGGTAACGAGCGGCGTAGGCAGCCGACCGGTCCACCTTGGTGGTGTCCTTGCCGGAGAACGCGCCGCCGCCATGGGGGGCAGCACCGCCATAGGTGTCCACGATGATCTTGCGGCCGGTCAGGCCGGCGTCTCCATCCGGACCGCCGATGACGAATTTGCCGGTCGGGTTGATGTACCACTTGCAGTCATCCGAGATCTTGAGGTCACCCAGAGCCTCGCGAATGTAAGGCTCGACCACGGCGCGCACCTTCTTGGAATCCCAACTTTCGTCCAGATGCTGTGTGGAGAGCACGATGGAGTCGACGCAAGCCGGCTTGCCGTTCTCGTAGCGTACGGTCACCTGGCTCTTGGCGTCAGGGCCGAGCTTGGCGGCATCGCCTTCGCCCTTCTTGCGTGCCGCAGCGAGTAGCTGGAGAATGCGGTGCGAGTAGTAGATCGGCGCCGGCATGAGATCGGGGGTCTCGCGGCAGGCATAGCCGAACATGATACCCTGGTCGCCCGCGCCTTCATGACCCTGCTTGTCGGCAGCGCTGTCAACGCCCTGTGCAATGTCTGCCGATTGCGAATGCAGGAGGACGTCGACCTTCACCGTGCGCCAGTTGAAGCCATCCTGCTCGTAACCGATGTCGCGAATTGCCTTTCGCGCCGCGGAGCGGAACTTCGACGGATTGATGACGTCGCGGCCTTCCTTGTCCTTCTTCATCAGGCTCGGCGGGAGCCGCACTTCACCGGCAATGACCACCCGATTGGTGGTCGCGAGAGTTTCGCATGCCACCCGCACCGTCCATGGGTCTATCCCCGTCTTTGCCGCTTCCCGGTAGATGAGATCGACGATCTCGTCCGAGATCCGGTCGCATACCTTGTCAGGGTGACCTTCCGAAACCGATTCACTGGTAAAGAGATAGCTCTCACGCATGCGGGATTCCCCTCAAGAAAAGAAACAGCCAACCTCTTAGTGGCTCACCCCGCCAAAAACAAGGACATAAATATATCTTTATATCTGAAATCGCGCCTTGCCGTGCCTGTCGGCATAAAAAAAAGCGGCCCAGCGGCCGCTCTTCAAGACATTCAGAATATTACTCGTCAGCGTCGGCGGCGAGCGCCTTTACCAGATCGACAATCCGCCGCCTGACCTTCGGATCTGAAATCTTCACGAAAGCCCGGTTGAGCTGAAGACCTTCAGATGAGGAGAGGAAATCGACCACGAAGTTCGAGCTCGACGCCTCCTCCATCCCCGCAGGGGAAGCACGGTTTTCCCCGGGGGCGTCCTCAAAGAAGAAGGACACAGGCACATTCAGAATGCTGGAGATGTTCTGCAGGCGGCTTGCACCGACCCGGTTCGTGCCCTTTTCATACTTCTGGATCTGCTGGAAGGTAATGCCGAGGCTCTCCCCCAGTTTCTCCTGGCTCATACCGAGCATAGTGCGGCGAAGACGAATCCGACTTCCAACATGGATGTCGATAGGATTCGGCTTCTTCTTGTTTTCAATCATCACTCTGTCCTGACGTAGGTCTGCAAAACCGCTCCGAGACTGCCGCCGAACTTGCGGTGGCAGGAACGCATATCACTTCTAAACCTTCGCGAACAGAAGTGCACCACCACTATGCGATTTTGGGGGTTTTTGGTCAATTCCGTCGGAAATTAAAACCATTGCGCGAAGTGACTGCAATCAAAAACATGATCATTTCAAGCAACCAGAAATGGGTCTGACGCTCGGCGTCGCTCCACGACGGCATCGAGACTTCCTTGAGCCCGACATCCAGGAAGGCTTTCTGGTTGAAGCTCAGACTCTCGACGACCGTTCCCGCAGGTGTGATCACTGCGGAAATCCCGCTATTGGCGCTGCGAATAAGAGGAAGGCCGGTCTCCACGGCGCGCAGGCGGGCCTGCTGAAAGTGCTGATAGGGGCCGGGGGTGTCGCCGAACCAGGCATCGTTGGTGATGTTGAGTATCGCAGTGGACGATCCCGCATCGGCGCCGATCTCGTGCGGGAAGATCGCTTCGTAGCAGATCAGCGGATAGAGGGTACGGCCATCCGGCAGAGACAGGAGCGAGCGTGTGGCGGCGGCCGAAAAGCCCCCCGGCAGGGCGACCAGGTTCTCGACCCCCCAATCGCGCAGCCAGTTCTCGAAAGGAACGTATTCCCCGAACGGGGTGAGGTGCACCTTGTCGGCGGCACCGCGGATCTCACCCCGGTCGTCGATAACATAGACGGAGTTGTAGTAGCGCGGAGGTGATCCGGCGCTGGAGTATTCTACGCGTACGGCCCCCGCCACCAGAACCTGACCCTCCTCAAGCACCTCCGCGATCCGGGCGAGCGCATCCTGGTTCTCGGTGAGGATGAAGGGTACCGAAGTCTCCGGCCAGACGATGATGTCGGGCCGTCTTTCGCCCTTTGCCGGTGCAGCAGATGAAAGCGCCAGATGCTCCTCGAAGATCGCCGCCCGGTCGGAGTTCTGAAGCTTCCGGGACTGGTCCAGCACCGGCTGGACAAGCCGCACGATCGTCTGCGTGCCCTCGCCGGCATCATCTGTCGTGGTGGAAAGACGATAGCCTCCATAACCGAAATGTGCGCACAGGAGGACGATGCCACAGGCCATTCCCGCAGCCAGTCCGCGGCGCGTGCCGAAGAGTGCCGGAAGCGAGAAGACGAAAACTGCCAACGTCGACACGCCGAAGAGCCCGATGGCTGCAGAGGATTGCATCATGATGGGCGTCTGCATGGCGCCGTAGCCTATGGCATTCCAGGGGAACCCGGTCGCCACGAAGCTTCTCAGCCATTCCGCAAGGCCGAACCCGAAGGCCAGTGCAGCCACCCGAGCCAGCCCGTCCGACCAGAGCAGTCCGGCAAGCGCGGTCGCCAGGCCGAAGAAGAGGGCCAGGAAGGCAGGCAGGCCGAGCACCGCAAGCGGCAGGGCCCAAGCAAACTGGTCCGCTTCGACCAGAAGGGCGTTGCCAAGCCACCAAAGACCAGCGAGGAAGTAGCCGAATCCGAAGGACCATCCGAGAAGGAACACGGATCGCAGGCGCACTACCCAGCCGCTTCCCGGATGCGACGCCTGCCCGTCCATCAGCCAGACGAGCAGCGTGAAGGAGATAAAGAGAGCTCCGAATATCCCGAAAGGCGGCAATGCAAGGGCGCCAACCGCACCGGCGGCGAAGGCGAGCGCATGACGGCGCGCGCCCCATAGAAGCATTATCCTGCCCGCCAGCCGCTCCATCCGCAATCCTTCCCCTGCCCCGAATCAGGATCGCAGTGTTTCAAAATTCCCGCCGCCTGTCCCGCCAAGGGCATTAGGAAGCATTCCGAACATCGGATGCTGTATGGTCGGCGACAGTCACCGCATCGGCAACAGGGGCGGTCGTGGCAGCATCGGATGGAGTGTCCCCCTCACCCTTGCTGTGCCGCCGGCGGGAGAGCATACGCTTGCGGACGATACGCACCCGCTTGATCCGCCGAGGATCGGCGTCGAGTATGTGAAACTCGAAGCCCGGGAGAGCCTGGACCACCTCGCCGCGAACCGGAATCCTGCCGAGCGCCGAGAAGATCAATCCACCCAGCGTGTCCACATCCTCGACACGGTCGCGGATGTCGAAGTCGGGGCCGATCGCCTCGGCGATCTCTTCCAGTTCCACGCGAGCATCGGCGACGAAAATGTCATCGGCCGAACGCGAGAACATGACCTCGTCGTCGTCGTGTTCATCTTCGACGTCACCGATCACCATTTCCACGATGTCCTCGTGGGAGACGAGACCGTCGGTGCCGCCATACTCGTCGATGACCAGCGCCATCTGCGTTCGCGCAGCCTGCATGCTCTGGAGCAGGTCGGAAGCAAGCATGGACGGAGGCACGAATAGAATATTGCGGATCAGCCCCGCCTCCGCGACGGTCTTGCTGAGATCCACCCGACCGAGGTCGAAGGATGGCTTCGGTGTTCGGGCCTGCTTTTCGGTCTTCTCGCTGGCGAGCGGCATGGGCTGGGCCGGAGCCGCGCGCGGGACCGAGCGTCGCTTGTTGCGAGCCTGCTTCGCCAGGTAGGAGAGAAGATCGCGGATGTGGACGAAGCCGCGCGGATCATCCAGTGCATCGCAGTAGACAGGCATTCGCGACCGGCCAGTCGCCTCGAAGTGGATCATGAGATCGCCGAGCGTGATCGTCATATCGACCGCCTCGATATCGGCCCGCGGCACCATGATGTCTTCGACACGAACCTCACGGAACCGCAGGATATTGTGCAGCATGGCCCGTTCTTCGGGCGAGAAGGCACTGCTGATGCCGGCGTCGGTCATCAGCGCATCCGCAAGATCCTCCCGCAGGCGCTCGCCCTGTGCGGGTCGCACGAGGCGCATCATCCGCGCCCAAAAGGAACTCTGGCTTCGGGTAAGGTTGTCGCGTCGGAGCGGACTACTGTCTTCTTCCGAGGAAGTGTCCGAACCGGATTTGCCCTCATGGGCAGCAATGGTCGATATGTCGTTCATCGTTCCAGGTCATTGATCGGGTCTTGTCCCGCATAGGGATCAGATAGGCCAAGCTTGGCCAAAATGCGAGTCTCCGTCGCTTCCATCCGTTCGGCTTCGTCGTTTTCAATGTGGTCATAGCCGAACAGGTGCAGAAAACCATGCACCAGCAGATGCGTCAAATGCGCGTCGAAGCTCTTGTCGAGCTCCGCAGCTTCCCTCTCGACTGTCTCACGGGCCACTACGATGTCGCCCAGCATCGGGCCCGGCATCTTGCCCGGCGCGATTGGGTAAGCAGGGAAGGAGAGGACGTTGGTTGGCTTGTCCTTTCCTCGCCACTCGGCATTGATAGCGCGGATCTCTTCATCGCCCGTGAAGACGAACGAGACTTCAACAGGGTGAGCGGGAAAGGGCTGCCCTTCCGCATCGGCCAGATAATCTGCCGCAACCGATAAGACGGCCACGGCCTGCTTCGCCAGTTCCTCTTCCGAGGACCACCCGGTCTCCTCGACGCTAACCTGTATATCCAATTGCGGCATCAGACTACGTACGATCGGCACCTTACCGGTCGACTTCCTCGCTTTCCTCGTGAACAGCGTATTGGGCGTCATAGGCCTGGACGATCCGCCCGACGAGCGGGTGGCGCACCACGTCGACATCCTTGAAGCGGGTCACGGATATCCCCTCAACCCCCTTCAGCACATGCAAGGCTTCCACAAGACCGGACTTGACCCCGCGCGGAAGGTCCACCTGGCTTGGATCACCGGTAATGATCATCCGCGCATTCTCGCCGAGACGGGTCAGGAACATCTTCATCTGCATCGATGTCGTGTTCTGCGCTTCGTCGAGGATAACAGCCGCATTGGAGAGCGTGCGTCCGCGCATGAAGGCGAGCGGGGCGATTTCGATGACGCCGGCGGTGATTGCACGCTCCACCTTGTCGCCCGGTATCATGTCGTAAAGCGCGTCGTAGAGCGGCCGCAGGTAGGGATCGACCTTCTCCTTCATGTCGCCGGGCAGGAAGCCCAGCCGTTCGCCCGCTTCAACAGCCGGGCGGGAAAGGATGATTCGATCCACGGCGCCGCGCTCGAGCAACTGGGCCGCGTGCGCTACGGCGAGA
The DNA here is from genome assembly GCF_902153235.2 of Pseudorhizobium halotolerans. Classification (NCBI taxonomy): domain Bacteria; kingdom Pseudomonadati; phylum Pseudomonadota; class Alphaproteobacteria; order Hyphomicrobiales; family Rhizobiaceae; genus Pseudorhizobium; species Pseudorhizobium halotolerans. The sequence goes on from NZ_CABFWE030000007.1 coordinate 56,613, forward strand.
TAGGTTTTGCCCGTGCCGGCAGGACCGACGCCGAAGACGAGTTCCGCCCGCTCGAGCGCCCGAATGTAGGTATCCTGAGTGGGGGTACGTGCAACGATCGTCTTCTTGCGCGTAGAAATCTGCGCCATGGACAGCTTTGCCTTGCGCTCCATGGTCGGCAACTGCAGCTGGTCGTCCGCCGCAACCGCCATGCGGATCGCGCCTTCGACATCCGAAGCCTCGACGCTGCCGCCCTTCTGGAGCCGCTCGTAGAGATAGTCGAGGGCACGACGTGCCTGGTTGGTCGCCGTGACATCGCCGGAGATCGATACGGAATTGCCCCTGGCGCGGGCATCGACATGCAGCCGCTCCTCGAGCAATTTCAGATTCTGGTCAAATTGTCCGAAAAGTTCGCTCGCTAACCTGTTGTTCTCGAATGTCAGCACGAAGTGGTTGGCATCGGGCGCAGCGGATCGGGTTTGACGCGCGGGTGAAGAAACCAGTTCGTGTCCGTTCAAGTAGGCAAGCTCCTCGCCAGTGGGTTCAGGCTATGATTACATCCCGTACGGGCTCCGCAAACAAGCTGTTCGGCCCCGTTCCGATGATTCGTACCGGAATAATGTCACCTATCTGCGATGTTTTTGCATCAACATTCACAGACTGCAGCCAAGGCGATCTTCCGATCACCTGACCCTCGTTCCGGCCAGGCTTTTCCAGCAACAGGTCGATGACCTTTCCAACGCAGGATTTGGCGAACTCCGCCTGCTGTTTCAAGAGGAGGGCCTGCAATCTTTCAAGCCGTTCCGACTTCACGTGCTCGGGAACCTGATCGGGAAGGTCGGCACCGGGCGTCCCGGGACGGGTGGAATACTTGAACGAAAAGGCCTGGGCATAGCCGACCGCCTGAACGATCCGCAGCGTATCCTCGAAGTCGACATCGGTCTCTCCGGGGAAGCCGACGATGAAATCGCCGGACATGGCAATATCCGGCCGCGTCGTACGGATTCGGTCGATCAGGCGCAAATATTCCGACGCCGTGTGACGCCGGTTCATCGCCTTGAGGATGCGATCGGAGCCGGACTGAACGGGAAGATGCAGATAGGGCATCAGCGCGCGCAGATCCCTGTGAGCATCGATCAGGCGATCATCCATGTCGCGCGGATGGCTGGTGGTGTAGCGCAGGCGGGCGAGGCCCGGCACCTCGGCCAGGCGATAGAGCAGGTCACCCAATCCCCATTCTCGGCCATCCGGACCCTCGCCGTGCCATGCATTGACGTTCTGGCCGAGGAGCGTGATCTCGCGCACCCCGGCATCTGCCAGACGGCGTGCCTCGTCGACGATCTGGTGCAAGGGTCGCGAGACCTCCGCACCACGCGTATAGGGCACCACGCAGAAGGTGCAGAACTTGTCACAGCCTTCCTGAACCGTGAGAAATGCCGTAACGCCGCGGGCGCGGATGCGCGCCTTCTCGGTCGCCGGCAGATGCTCGAACTTGTCCTCGACCGCGTAGTCGGTATCGACGACCCGCGTGCCCTCTCTTGCACGCCGCAGCGCCTCAGGAAGCCGATGGTAGGTTTGCGGCCCGACAACCACGTCGACTGCGGGAGCACGCCTGAGGATTTCTTCCCCTTCCGCCTGCGCGACACAGCCGGTGACGCCGATCATCAATTCCTGCCCGTCCGCCTTGCGGGCCTGTTTCATGTCCCGCAGCCGTCCCAGCGCGGAGTAGACCTTCTCCGCAGCCTTCTCCCGGATATGGCAGGTGTTCAGCAGGATCAGGTCCGCTTCTTCCATGGCATCGGTCGGAACATAGCCGTCACCGGCAAGCGCGTCGCCCATGCGCACGGAATCGTAGACGTTCATCTGGCAGCCATAGGTCTTGATGAATACCTTGCGGGTATTGGCGGCGCCTGCCTTGTCTGCGGCCGGAGGAGTTGTTGCGGTGTCGTTGCTCATGGGCGGGCTCTTTACCGCAAGACGGCCCGCAATAGAAGGGTTTATCCGGCTTCGCGACCGCGAAGTCGAGTAAGCAGCATGCGCCGGATCTGCGCGGCGACCGCTGCACTCAACAGCTTGCGGTTGTCGCCGGCTCGAAACTCGATTGTCTGCCCGAAGGAGATGTCGACATCAATCGCCTGCGCCTTGAGCACGCCGATCAGGTGTGGCACCAGCTCAATGTCGCCCGGCCAGGCTGCAATCGGCCTGTGATACCGTCCCATTGCCATGCCGTGCACCCGCGTATAGGCGATGGCGACCGGTTGGACATGGACGACATTGCCCGGCACCTGCGGCACGGCCGCCGCGGCAGCGCCGAAAAGCGACGACTTTATCTCCAGCACCCGATTGCCGTCTGACGTCGTGCCTTCCGGGAAGAGCACGACGACTTCACCCGCCTTCATACGCTCGGCGATCTCGTTCACCTGGCGGCCGGCCTGGCGCTTCTGCTCCCGCGCCACGAAGATCGTCTTCTGCAGCTTGGCGAGAAGCCCGAAAACCGGCCAGTCGGCGACTTCAGACTTGGCGATGAAGGCGACGTCCGCGATCGCGCCGAGAACCAGGATGTCCTTCCATGAGACATGGTTGGCGGCGAGCATCAGGGGCCGGCGCGGCTCCGGCTTGCCGTGAACGTGGATGCGGATGCCGAGCAGGCGGCAGGCGGCACGGTGCCAGTATCGCGGGACGTAGCGGCGGAGCCTCAGGTCGAATGCCAGCCCGACGACCTGGAGAGGCAGCAGCACCAGCGTGACTGCCGCAAGCGAGACGACGACGAAGCCGATCCGCAACCAGGTGATCAAGCGTCGCCCTTGTCGAGCGGCACACCGTAGAGCTCCAGCCGATGCCCGACGAGGCGGAAGCCATGCTCGCGGGCAATGCGCTCCTGCAGCGCCTCGATTTCAGGCGAATGAAATTCGATGACGGAGCCGGTTTCGAGGTCGATCATGTGATCGTGATGCTCCTCGGGCACGGTCTCGTACCGCGCGCGACCATCCCGGAAATCATGCTTCTCGATGATGCCCTCGTCCTCGAACAGCTTCACAGTCCGATAGACCGTTGAGAGCGATATACGAGGATCTACGGTCAAGGAGCGGCGATAGAGTTCCTCAACATCGGGATGGTCATCGGATTCCTGGAGGATGCGCGCAATGACCCGGCGCTGCTCCGTCATGCGCATGCCCTTGTCGGCGCACAGTTCTTCCAGTGTCTTGGAAAGATCTGTCATGACGTTGCCGCCTCTCGTTATCTAACTGATGGAACTAGCGAAGATCGCGCTTCATGACAAGCGCCGACGACCGCTCCCCACCGGCGCTTTCGTAGTAAGCGGGACGTTCGGCGACGGTCACGAAGTCGAGCTTCCGATACAGCCGGACCGCCGGCTCGTTGGCAGCCTCGACCTCCAGGAAGATTTCTTCCGCGCCTCGCTGCTCGGCCTCGCGCAGGGCCGCCTGCATGAGGCGCCAACCCAGGCCCGCCCCTGCAAATCGCTCGGCGACCGCTATCGTCAATATCTCCGCTTCGCCGGCAGTCTCTCGCGCCAAAACGAAGCCCGCCGCCGGACGGGAGAAGAACGCATTGGTCTGGCGGGCGATGAAGCCGAAGACGTTCGGCTGCAGCAACAGGCCGAGAAATTCGCCGTCGTTCCACTGACGTGGAAACCGCTGACCGTGGAGCTCAGATATCTCACGGCAGTCCTGGTTCTCGAGCGGAACAATCTCGAAAAAGGGCTTCCACTGGAGATATTCTTCCAGCATCGCAATCAGGCCCTGGCAAGCGCGTAGCCGGTCTGCGGCTTGGCATCCGGCCCACGCAGGTAAAGCGGCTTCGGACGCGCCGCGTCCAGGGGCTTTGCCGCCCCCAGTCGCGCGATGATCGAGATATCGAAGCGATCGGCACCAGCGGATGCTTCCCCACCCATGGCAAGATCACGTCCCGATCCCGTCAGATCGGCAGAAAGCGAAGCTGCCAGATCTCTCGCGGCCTGCGGCGGAAGCGCCTGCGGCTCCCCCAGCGAGTTCCCATCGGCAGCGAAAGCCTGGACATAAAGTTCGCCGCGCTTGGCATCCATCGCAGCGACCACCGGGCCGGAATGTCCTCCATCGAGGAAGGCGTGGGCAAGCACCTCAAGGGTCGTTACCCCGACTGCCTGCACACCTAGGGAAAGCGCGAGCCCGCGCGCCGCAGCGACGCCGACCCGAATTCCCGTGAAGGAGCCGGGTCCAACGACAACCGCGATTCGTCCAACATCTGAAAGGGGCCGACCGGCCTGGGCTAGCGCCTCGTCGATCGCGGCCATCAGCCGTTCCGCATGCCCCTTGCCGATGTTGTCGACGACGGAACCCAGGATCTTAGAGGAGGATGTGTCATAGACCGCCGCGGAACAATCGGCCCCGGCGGTATCAATGGCCAAGAGGAGCATCGACAGCCGACAGCCTTAAAGGGCTTCGACCGACTGCACTTCCGGGACGAAGTGGCGAAGCAGGTTGTGCACACCGTGCTTCAGGGTTGCGGTGGACGACGGGCAGCCGGAGCAGGCTCCCTTCATGTTCAGGTAAACAGTACCGTCCTTGAAGCCCTTGAAGGTGATGTCGCCACCATCCTGGGCAACAGCAGGCCGGACGCGAGTTTCGAGCAGCTCCTTGATCGTAGCGACGATCGTCTCGTCGCCTTCGTCATAGAACTCGCCCTCTTCGTCGAAGGCTTCGGCTGTGCTTGTGCCACCGCCCATGACCGGCTGACCGGACATGAAGTGCTCCATGATCGAGCCGAGGATGGCGGGCTTCAAGTGCTGCCACTCACCACTCTCCTTCGTCACGGTGATGAAGTCGTAGCCGAAATAGACGCCGGTCACTCCAGGAACTGCGAAAAGGCGCGAGGCGAGGGGCGATGCTTCCGCCTCGCCAGCATTGCGGAAGTCCGCAGTGCCCTTTTCCATGACCACCTTGCCGGGCAGGAACTTCAGGGTTGCCGGGTTCGGCGTTGCCTCGGTCTGAATGAACATCTTGCTTCTCCGAAGTGCGCACGGCACTTAGTTTAGAATTCTTCCAAAGAAGATAATCCCGATCACCTTTCGGTTCAAGTGCGCTTTTCGATCCCTGCCGTCAAGCGCCTCAGCACAGTGCGTCGATCTCCTCGTCGGACAGACTGTCGGGCAGAACGGTGACGGGAATGGGAAACACGGCGCCTCTGCCCGCAATGGCGGACACGAGGGGGCCGGGACCTTCCTTGGCCGAGGCTGCCGCAAGAACAAGGATGGCGATATCCCGGTCCTCTTCGACCAGATCATTGATCTCATCCGTGGCATTGCCTTCCCGGATCACCACTTCCGGGTCGATGCCGATCGATTCGCGCACCTTCTGGGCAGCCTTGGCCATGATGGCCTCCGCCTCCTCGCGGGCTTCGGCGCGCATGATCGCCTCGACGCCCAGCCACTGCTGAAAGTCCCCTTCCGGAATGACGAACAGCAGGACGAGCCCGCCATTGGAATTCTTGGCGCGGCGGCCGGCGTAGTGCACAGCCCTTTCGCATTCCGGCGTTCCATCGATGATCGCCATGAACTTGCGGCGGTGTCCCTCAAGTCGAGACAGGCGTTTTGAAACCATGGCAGCCCTCTTCCTCCCGAAGCTCGACGCGGACGGTCGAGCCGCGGAATTTATACCAACGCGACGAAAATAAAACTGTGGCGATTGCGACGAAGCCGCACGCTCAGCGCAGGAAGCCTATGATGTCGAAAACGTCGCCCATCACCTTCGACGCCCGCGCCCGGGCCCGTTCACCACCGTCGCGAAGGATAGCATCAATGTGCGTGGTGTCGTCCATCAGCCGCCGCATCTCGCCGGTAATCGGCGAGAGGACGTGGACCGCGAGATCGGCAAGGGCCGGCTTGAACGCCGAGAACTGCTGTCCGCCAAACTCCTTCAGCACGTCTTCCTTCTTGCGGTCCGCCAGTGCCGCATAGATCCCGACAAGATTGTCCGCTTCAGGGCGACCTTTAAGGCCGTCAACCTCCGAGGGCAGCGAATCGGGATCGGTCTTCGCCTTGCGGATCTTTTTCAGGATCGCGTCGGCGTCGTCCATGAGGTTGATGCGCGAAAGGTCCGACGGATCGGACTTGGACATCTTCTTCGTACCGTCCTTCAGCGACATGACGCGGGGCGCCGGACCTTCGATCAGGGGCTCCACCAGCGGGAAATATCCATGGATAGGCTCCTCGCCGACGACCATGTCGACGCCGGTGCCGGCTGCGCGGATCTTGTCCTGAAAATCGATGTTGAACTTCTGAGCGATATCCCGCGCCAGTTCGAGATGCTGCTTCTGGTCATCGCCCACCGGCACGTGCGTGGCACGGTAGACAAGGATGTCGGCCGCCATCAGGCTCGGATAGGCAAGGAGGCCAAGGGAGGCATTCTCACGGTCCTTGCCGGCCTTGTCCTTGAACTGTGTCATGCGGTTCATCCAGCCGATACGGGCGACACAGTTGAATATCCATGCCAGTTCCGCATGCTGCGGCACTGCCGACTGGTTGAAGACAATATGCTTCACGGGATCGACACCGGATGCGATGAACGCGGCCGCGATAGAGCGAATCTGATTGCGCAGATCATCATGAACCAACTGCGCGGTGATCGCGTGCAAATCGACGACGCAATAAATGCAGTCGTTGTTCTCCTGCAGAGCCACGAATTTCCGGATGGCCCCGAGGTAATTGCCGAGATGCAGGTTGCCTGTCGGCTGCACGCCGGAAAACACGAGCGGCTGGAAGGTATTCATCTTGTCCTCAATAGGCTGGTGGAGGGCCCCAGGCCCGGTGGGCCATGTTGCTAACGGTCGGGCTTATGCACTTCCCTGCCCCACCGATCAAGTAGATCGCGAAGAGCCAGCGGGACAAGTTCCTGCCTCATTTTTGCCACATACTCGCCTCTCCGCCTCGTCATGAGTTGCTCAAAAACCGGCGGCCTCGCCGAATTCCGCCGAATTTTTTAGCGGATTCTGTCTTGCTTGTGTCAATTTTGCATAGCTTCCGATGCGTCGCCTTGAGCACTGATTCCTTTTGCCTTTCGAAAATTTTCTCCCGCCGCCAAAGCGGCGTCGCGCGCAAGCACTCGATTTAGCAATTGATACCATCAACGTCAGCGGAATATTCCTTCATATTTGCGACACTTTCTGGAACCATTTTCCGCTCACCTAAGAAGGCTCAAGATGATTTTGAGCCAGCCATAGGGGGATACCATGCGCATTGTTCTTCGTGTCGCGCTTGCCTCTCTACTCTCGGTCGGCCTGAGCGGTGTTGCTGAAGCCGACAACTCACAGAAGCGCCGCGGCAATATCTTCAAGCACGATTACACGGCTGCCTATACGGTCCAGCGGGTCAGCGTCAGGACCAGTTGCTTCCCATCCAAGCTGAAGGCCATCCTGGCCCATATCGCGGTCCACACGGGCAAGAGGCCGGTCGTCACGTCCGGCCACCGCCCACGCTCCGGCCGCTCGCAGCATAGCAACTGCTACGCCGCAGACATTCGCGTCCCCGGGGTGTCGGAGAAGAAGATCCTGGCCGTCGCTGCCAGTGCCCCAGGCATCGGCGGCATCGGCCGATATTGCAATGGGCTCGTGCACGTGGACATCGGGCCCAAGCGCCGCTGGGCTCACTGCGGACGTCGGAAGTGACCGCTATCCCTTCTGGCGCGTTCGCCTGAGGTTCCTGCGGATCATGCCGATTTCGGCACCGCCGATGAGGAAGGCGACCGGGAAATAGACCGCGACCGCTAGCCCGATCAGTGCGGCAAGTGCTGCGATCTGCTGCAGAAGCGGCACCTGCGGCAAGAGCCAAGGCGACGCATATGGCAGCGCATAGATCAGTGTTGCAGCCATCACGCCCGCGGACACGATGAGCAACAGCGTTCGACGCAGGAGCGCCCATTCCCAAACGAGATCCCCTCTCCAGAGCAGGGTGGAGAACAGCAGGATCGTGTTGATCCAGCCTGCCGCAGCCTCTGCGGTGGCAATGCCACGCTCCGCCAGGATCGGGAAAAGCGTGATTGCGAGCCCTGAATTGACAATCACCGAGATGATCGTGAACCGCATGGGCGTGCGGGTATCCTCGCGCGCATAAAATCCCGGCTGGAGCGCCTTGATCATCACGAAACCCGGAAGCCCTATGCCGTAGATGGCCAGGATGGAGGCCACCACCGTTGTGTTCTCTGCAGAAAAGGCACCCCGCTCGTAGAGCACGCGGATGATCGGTTCGGACAGAACCCAGAGCCCCGCAGCGGCCGGCAGGGTCATGAACAGAACGAACTCGAGCGACCGATTTTGAATGCCGGCTGCCTCCTTCATGTGGCCGGCCTTCAGCGCCCGCGACAGTTCCGGCAGCAGGACCACACCCACCGCCACGCCGACCACGCCCAGCGGCAACTGATAGATGCGGTCGGCGTATTGAAGCGCGGCGATCGCCCCTTCCTTGCCGGATGCGATTGCCTGGCCGATGATCTGGTTGATCTGCGTGATCCCGCCGGTAATCGCCGCAGGCACGGCAAGAACCAGAAGTCGCTTGACGTTGGGCGTCATGCGCGGGCGACGAAATCCGATGCTGATGCCCGCGTGACGAACACCGAAGTAGACCACGGAAAGCTGGAGCACACCCGCGACGAGGACACTCCAGGAGAGATACCAGGCAGTCGCCAGAGGATCGGCACCGCTCCACCATGCATAGGCGAGCGCTGCGATCATCACCACGTTGAGGAAGACCGGCGCGATCGCGGCGGCAAAGAAATGATGCAGCGAATTCAGCATGCCGCTCATCATCGCCGTCAGCGACATGCACATGAGATAGGGGAACATCACGGCTGCCAGCCGGACCGTGAGCGCCGATTTCTCCGCGTCACCGGCAAAGCCCGGAGCGATGATCCAATCCACCAGCCAGGGCATGGCCAGTTCCATGGCAATGGTGATCAGCAGCAGGGCCGAGAACAGGACGCCGAACACCTCCTCCGAGAACCGCTTGGCGCCTTCCACCCCGTGCGTCTCGATCTCCTTGGAAAAGAGCGGCACGAAAGCGGCGTTGAACGCTCCCTCGGCAAACAACCGCCGGAAGAGGTTGGGAAAACGAAATGCCGCGTAGAAGACGTCCGCCATCGGGCCGGTGCCGAGCGCGGCCGCCATCATCGTTTCCCGGGCAAAGCCGAAGATACGGCTGCCGAGGGTTGCACCACCGACCGTTGCGAACTTGCGGACGAGGCTCATGCGTCGGCCTTTGGTCGACGCGGAGCGGCCTGGACCCGCCGGGCGGGCATGGGAGCCGGCGCGATGATTCCGGAGGGCATGCCGCTCCGCAGTTCGTCCTCCTGCTCGGCCATCACTGCCTTCAGACGCGCTGAAATATTGCCCTGCCGGTTCTCGTTGGTGATCTTCGTACCAAGCAGGTCGGTCACGTAGAATGTATCGATCACCTTCTCGCCAAAGGTGGTGATACGCGCCGAGTGGATGTCGAGCGACAGGTCAGCGAGAACAGCGGTGATTTCCGCCAGAAGCCCCGGACGGTCGAGGCACTCGACCTCCACGACGGTGAACTTGTTCGACAGGCCGTTGGATATGATCACCGAGGGCGGGATGTCGAACATCTTGTTGCGTCGCTTCGCCTTCGCGCGCGTAGCGATCACTTCCGGCAACCGCTTCTTCCCCGAAAGCACGTCCTCGATCATCCGCCCGATCGTGGCCGCCCGGCGAAGCTCGTCTTCATCGACTGGGAACTCTCGATTGATGAGGATCGTGTCGAGCGCGCGCCCATCGGACGTCGTGAAGATCTGTGCGTCGGCAATATTGGCTCCGGCTGCGGAGCAGGCCCCTGCGATGACGGAAAGCAGCCGGGGGTGGTCCGGTGCAAGAATGGTGATCTCGGTGATGGCGTGGAAGGAATGGGTCCGGACCGTGGTCGCCAGTGCCTGCCGCTTCTGATCGGCCTCCCCTATGAAGCGGGTATGGCGAACCTGGTCTTCCAGCGGCACCGACAGAAGGTAGGGCGGATAATGCAGCCGCGAATAGACCCGCCGGTCCTTCTGGTTCCAGTCAGCAAGTGCGTCGTAGAGCTCCTGCTCGGCCTGCTGGGCGCGCTCCTTGCGCGAAAGTTCCGAGAAGCCGCCGGAAAGGAGAAGCTCGGTTTCGTAGTAGAGCGTGCGCAGCAATTGCCCCTTCCAGCCGTTCCAGACACCCGGGCCGACCGCACGGATGTCGCAGATCGTCAGGATCAGCAGAAGCTTCAACCGGTCCATGGACTGGACCTTCTCGGCGAAGTCCGTGATCGTCTTGCGGTCGTGGAGGTCGCGGGTCTGGGCTGTCATCGACATCAGCAGATGCTCCTCGATCAGCCACGCGACCAGCTCCGTCTGCTTGGTGTTGAGGCCAAAGCGGGGGCAGAGCTTGCGGGCGATGCGGGCGCCTGCAACGGAATGATCCTCCTGGCGCCCCTTGGCGATGTCGTGAAGCAGGACAGCGACGTAGAGAGCCTCCCGCTCCTCGACTGAGGGCATCAGCTTGTTGGCAAGCGGATGGATATCCGCCGCCCTGCCATTGTCGACCTCCGACAGAGCATCGACAGAACGGATCAGATGCTCATCCACCGTATAGTGGTGATACATGTTGAACTGCATCATCGAGACGATGCGACCGAAATCGGGGATGAACCGCCCCAGCACGCCGGCCTCGTTCATGCGGCGCAGCATTAGCGCAGGTTGCCGGCGAGACGTCAGCATCGAAATGAAGAGGCGATTGGCCTCCTCATCCTCCCTCACCTCGTTGCCGATGAGGGAGAGCGAACGGGTAACGCGTTTCAATGCATCCGGGTGAAACTCAAGCCCATGGATGTCGGCAACGTGAAAAAAGCGGATGATGTTGACGGGATCGCGCTTGAAGACATCGGGATCAACCAGGGTGATCCTGCCGCGATCCTGGACGAACTCCACGGTTCCGGGAATCTTGTGCACACGCTTGGTGAAGCGCGAGATCACCCGCTTCAGGCCAGGCGCTTCCTTTGCCTGCTCGTCCTCAAGCGCCGCGCAAAAAATCCGGGTCAGGTCGCCGACGTCCTTTGCCACCAGGAAGTAGTGCTTCATGAAGCGCTCGACGGCAGAAAGGCCTGGCCGCGAATGATAGCCGAGACTTTCGGCGATCTCGCGCTGGATGTCGAAGGACAGCCGCTCCTCCGCCTTGCCTGTCAAAAAGTGCATGTGGCAGCGAACAGCCCAAAGGAAGTCTTCTGACTTCTGGAAGACCTTCCATTCATGGCGAGAGAGGACGCCCAGCTTGATCAGTTCCTGCGCGTTGCGGATGCGGTAGTAGTATTTGGCGATCCAGAAGAGCGTATGGAGGTCTCTCAGACCGCCCTTGCCTTCCTTGACGTTCGGCTCCACGAGATAGCGGGTATCGCCGGCCTTCTGGTGGCGCAGGTCGCGTTCCGCGAGCTTGGCGGCGACGAACTCCTCACCCGTTCCGGCGACGATCTCCGCGTCGAACCGCTTCTCCAGCTCCGCCACCAGCGCCTCGGCGCCGCAGACATAGCGGCTTTCGAGGATCGCCGTGCGGATCGTCATGTCCGTCTTGGAAAGCTGGATGCACTCCTCCACCGTGCGGGTTGCATGGCCGACCTTGAAGCCCATGTCCCAGAGGACATAGAGCAAGAATTCAATCGCCTTCCGCATGGCGTCGGAGTTCTTTGCAGGCAGCAGGAAGAGCAGGTCGATATCCGAACCGGGCGCCAGGGTGTCACGGCCATATCCGCCGACAGCCGCGACCGCGATGCTGCTTGCCTCCGGTTGGAGGGTCTCTGCCACCGCCACATGCAGGACCTGGATCACCTGGTCCTGCAGCCATGAAAGGCGCTGGGCGCAGGCGAGACCACCGCCATCCTCGTCCAGCAGCCGGCGGATCTTCTTTCGGCCCTCGGTGCTGGCACTCCTCAACACCGCAAGCACCGCAGCGCGCCGATCCAGTGCCGACTTGCCTTCGTCCTGCAGAGCCGCAAGACAATCTGCCCGCAGCGCTTCCACGTCGAGGATATCGGAGAGATCGATCGCGTCCTGAACCATTTTATCCCGCTGATGCCGGCCTGAATGGAGCCTATATCCGCTCCGCTGCGGACTGGCCAATACTAATCATCATTCGCCGTTCACACTTCGTGTGCCGGAGAATGACTGGCATTCCTCAGTCGCGCGGCAGTTGCTTGCGCAGCGCATAAAGCGCCTCAAGCGCCTCGCGTGGTGTCATGTCGTCCGGATTGATCGCCTTCAAGGCTTCTTCCACCTTCGATGGCCCGGCCCTCCGCTGTTCCTCGCGCCGGACGGCCACCTGAAACAGCGGCAGGTCATCGATTAGCTGGCTCGCCGGGTTCTTTCGGTCGGAATCCTCCAGCTTCGTCAGCACGTCCCTTGCCCGCGCGACCACGGAGGCGGGCAGGCCGGCAAGACGGGCGACCTGGATCCCATAGGAGCGGTCTGCGGCACCCGGTCCGACTTCATGGAGAAAGACCACTTCTCCATCCCATTCCTTGACCCGCATGGTGGCGTTTGAAAGCCGGTTCAGCTTCTCCGACAGAACCGTCAGCTCATGGAAATGGGTAGCGAAGAGCCCGCGGCATCGGTTGATCTCATGCAGATGCTCGACCGCCGCCCAGGCAATGGAGAGACCGTCGAAGGTAGCCGTGCCCCGGCCGATTTCATCGAGAATGACCAGCGAGCGATCGGTCGCCTGGTTGAGGATGGCAGCCGTCTCGACCATCTCCACCATGAAGGTGGACCGGCCCCGGGCGAGATCGTCGGAGGCTCCGACGCGGGAAAACAGCCTGTCGACCACCCCGATATGCGCGGACGACGCCGGAACAAAGGATCCCATCTGGGCGAGGATAGCGATCAGCGCATTTTGCCGAAGAAATGTCGACTTGCCCCCCATGTTGGGGCCCGTCAGCAGCCAGAGAGCCCCGAACTCCCCGTCCTGCGAAGGCGAGAGATCGCAGTCATTGGCAATGAAGGGGCCTTCCGACTGCCGCCGCAGCGCCTGCTCCACGACCGGATGGCGGCCGCCTTCGATCGCGAACATGCGAGAGTCGTCCACCGTCGGCCGGCGATAGCTCCATTCTTCCGCGAGCAGGGCGAGAGCCGCTGCCACGTCGATGACGGCGATCGCACGCGCGCCCTTCTTGACGGCCTCGGCCTCACCGATGATCGCCTCGACCATACGGTCGAAAGCGGCCAGTTCGATCGCCAGCGCACGATCGGCGGCGTTGGCGATCCGGCTTTCGAGATCTGCGAGTTCCGTCGTGGTGAACCGCATCGCATTCGCCATCGTCTGGCGATGGATGAAGCGGGCCTTCGCCTCCGGACCGTCAGTCATCGGACCGACACTGCCCGCAGTGACCTCGATGAAATAACCCAGCACGTTGTTGTGCTTGATCTTCAGGGACCGGATGCCGGTTTCCTCGGCGTACTGCAATTGCAGTCCCGCAATCACGCGCCGGGACTGGTCGCGCAGGGCGCGGACCTCGTCGAGTTCGGTATCGGCGCCTTCGCGCAGGAAGCCGCCGTCGCGCTTCAGGAGCGGCAGGTCATCGGCCAGCATCTCCGCGAGCCGCGGCTCCAGGCTTGGCGGGAGGGAGCGAAGATCCTCCAGCGCTGTAGCTAGTTCCTCCGGCAGCATCGATTTCTCGAGGAAGGATGCGACGGCACGAGACACCTCGAGGCCGCGACGTATAGCGCCCAAGTCACGTGGGCCCCCTCGATCGAGCGCAAGGCGCGAAAGGGCCCGCGGCATGTCCGGCACATGCTTCAACGCCGCCCGGAGCTCGGAGCAGAGCGACGGCTCGTCGATCAGGAAGGAGATCGAATCCAGCCGGCGGTTGATCTGCAGCGGGTCGGTCAACGGCGACATCAGTCGCTCGGCGAGCAGGCGGGCACCGCCGCCGGTCACTGTCCGGTCGATAGCCTTTAGCAAGGTGCCGTCCCGGTCACCGGACAGGGTCCGCGTCAGTTCAAGATTGCCGCGGGTGGCCGGGTCTATGAAGAGCGTCGAGGCGGCGCTCTCGCGCTCGGGGATGCCAAGTGGTGGCCGCTCGGATATCTGCGTCTTCTCCACATAGGCGACCGCGGCCGCAGCCGCCGCCATTTCTGCCCGTGAAAAGCTGCCGAAACCGTCAAGGGTGGCCACACTGAAATAGCGGGCAATGCGCCCTTCGGCGCTGGCGCTGTCGAAGAGAACGCTCGGCTGCGGGACCGCAACCTTGCCCAGAACATCGAACACAGGCTTCAGTTCGGCATCGTGGAACATGGTGTCCGGCACGATCAGTTCGCGTGGATCGATCCGCAGGATGTCGGCGAGAAGTCGCGACTGATCGGTCTCGGCGAGCCGGAAGACGCCGGTCGAGATGTCGATCCAGGCTAGCGCCAGCTGAGGATCGGCTCCGCCACGAATACGTGCGAGCGCCATCAGGTAGTTTGGTTCCGAGGGAGAAAGCAGCTTTTCCTCGGTCAGCGTTCCCGGCGTCACGAGCCGGACGACGTCGCGCTTCACCACCGATTTCGAACCGCGCTTCTTCGCCTCTGCCGGATCCTCGACCTGCTCGCACACCGCCACCCGGAAGCCGAGCGAAATGAGCTTCTGCAGGTAGTCGTCGGCGGCGTGGATGGGAACGCCGCACATCGGGATGTCCTGGCCCATGTGCTGTCCGCGTCGGGTCAGGGTGATCCCCAGCGCCCGGGACGCCTCCACCGCATCTTCGAAAAAGAGTTCGTAGAAGTCTCCCATCCGGTAGAAGAGGAGCGAATCCGGGTTGTTCGCCTTGATCTCGATATACTGCTCCATCATCGGCGTTGCCGATGCGCGGCTTTCTGCCGTGGCCAGCTCAGCCGTGGTCAGCGCGTCGATGGAGAATCTTTCAAATTGCGTCACGGAACCGGTTTTTTGTTGCGCAGGGGAATTGCCGACACTATCGATGTTGGCCCCGGAAAGACAACAGCCGCAGCAGCCAGAAGAACGGCTGCCCACAGGAAGCTGGGAGGAGGAATGCCAGTGAACGAGAAGGCCGCCCGAACGCGCACATCCGTCACGGAAAGCGAAGCGCTCGCCTTTCATGCCGAGGGCCGGCCCGGCAAGCTGGAAATCAACCCGACCAAGCCGATGGCGACGCAGCGGGATCTATCTCTGGCCTACTCCCCCGGTGTCGCGGTGCCGGTCAAGGCAATCGCCGCCGATCCCGCCACCGCCTACGACTATACCACCCGTGGCAACATGGTGGCGGTGATCTCCAACGGCACGGCGATCCTGGGCCTTGGCAATCTCGGCGCGCTGGCGTCGAAGCCTGTCATGGAAGGGAAGGCCGTCCTCTTCAAGCGCTTCGCCGATGTCGATTCCATCGACCTCGAAGTCGATACGGAGAATGTCGACGAGTTCGTCAACTGCGTCCGCTTCCTCGGCCCCTCCTTCGGAGGCATCAATCTCGAGGACATCAAGGCGCCCGAATGCTTCATCATCGAGAGCCGCCTGCGCGAGATGATGGACATTCCCGTCTTCCATGACGACCAGCACGGGACCGCGATCATTGCTGCCGCCGGCCTGGTCAATGCCCTGGAACTGACTGGGCGGGACCTCAAAAATACCCGACTCGTCTGCAACGGCGCCGGTGCTGCCGCGATCGCCTGCGTCGAGCTCATCAAGGCCATGGGCTTCAACGCGGACAACATCATCCTCTGCGACACCAAGGGGGTCATCTACCAGGGCCGCGCCGAGGGAATGAACCAGTGGAAATCCGCTCATGCCGCCAAGACGGACAAGCGGACGCTGGCGGAGGCGATGGACGGTGCGGATGTCGTGTTCGGGCTTTCGCAGAAGGGCGCCTTCTCCGAGGAGATGATCCGTTCGATGGCCGACAGGCCGATCATCTTCGCCATGGCCAATCCCGACCCGGAGATCACGCCGGAGGAAGTGGCCCGCATCCGCGACGACGCAATCATGGCGACCGGCCGGTCCGACTATCCGAACCAGGTCAACAACGTCCTCGGGTTCCCCTATATCTTCCGTGGTGCGCTGGACGTGCGGGCGACACAAATCAACGATGCAATGAAGATCGCCGCCGTGCGGGCGCTGGCGAACCTGGCGCGCGAGGACGTGCCGGATGATGTCGCGGCTGCCTACCAGGGCAACCGGCCGATATTCGGATCACAGTACATCATCCCCGTGCCATTCGATCCGCGGCTGATTTCCGCCATTCCGGTCGCGGTTGCGGAAGCAGCAATGGAGAGCGGCGTCGCACAGGGGAATATTCCCGATCTTGCCGCCTATGCGCGGGAACTATCGGCACGGCGCGACCCGATAGCGGCGACGACCCAGGGCATCTACGAGCGCGTGCGGCGCTTCCCCAAGCGCGTCGTCTTCGCCGAGGCCGAGGAGGAGCAGGTGATGCGGGCCGCAGTCTCTTTCGCCCATCACCAGCTCGGCACCGCCATCCTGCTCGGTCGCGACGACGTCATCCGCACGACCGCGGAAAAGGCAGGGATCGACCTCGAACGGCCGAACATCGAGATCGTCAACGCACGCATCTCGACGCGCGTAGATGCCTATATCGATCATCTTTATGAGCGCCTGCAGCGGAAGGGCTTCCTGTTGCGGGACGTGCAGCGCCTGATCCACAACGACCGAAACCACTTTGCCGCGACCATGGTGGCAGTCGGCGACGCGGATGCGATGGTCACAGGCACGACCCGGAACTACGCGACGGCGCTGCAGGACATTCGCCGCTGCATCGACACCAAGCCGGGCCACCGCGTCATCGGCGTGTCACTTGCCCTGTCCCGTGGCCGGACCGTCTTCGTCGCAGATACGGCGGTTCACGATATGCCGACGGCAGAAGAGCTCGCCGACATCGCCGTGGAAGCTGCCCGGGTCGCGCGCCGCATGGGCTACGAGCCGCGCGTGGCCCTGCTCGCCTATTCTACCTTCGGCCAGCCGACGGGGGAACGTTCCGAGCGTGTGCGGGAGGCGGTCAAGATCCTCGACCGTCGCCGTGTCGACTTCGAGTATGATGGCGAGATGGCCGCCGACATCGCACTCAACCCGCAGCGGATGGAGCAGTATCCCTTCTGCCGCCTCTCCGGCACGGCCAATGTCCTGGTGATGCCGGCCATCCATTCGGCATCCATCTCGACACGCATGCTGGCGGAACTGGGCGCGGCGACCGTGATCGGACCGCTTCTGGTCGGGCTCGACAAATCGGTGCAGATCACGTCGATGGGCGCCAAGGATTCCGACATCGTGAACATGGCGGCGATCGCCGCCTACAACGCGGGAAGTTAGCGGTCAGCTGGCAAAACGTCCGGCATCGGCGCCATAATAGTTGATGTAGCGGTTCGAGATCGCGGAAATCGGCAACACGACCAGCACATCGGTCGTGTTGAAAGCCGCGTCCACCACCGCGCCGTCGCCAATCATGGCGCCGAGGCGAAGATAGCCCTTGATCAGCGGCGGCATGGCCGCCAGCGCCTTGCGCGTGTCTATCCCTTCAGGCGGCACGAGGTCCATCTCCCGGCGCAGGTCCGGGCGCGCCGCTACGGCCCATTCGCCCTTCGCACCCACATTGTGCTGGAGGAAAGACAGCGCCAGGGCATGCTCCTCCGGATGGATCCCTGGAAAGGAGGCGCAGCCGAACATGGCAGCCATGCCGTGCTTCAGCGCATAGGCCCAGTTGCCCTGCCAGAGGAGTTCTACTGTCCGCTTCGTCCGATAGGCCGGCAGGACGCAGGAGCGACCCAGTTCCATGAACAGCTTGTCGGGATGACGCGCAAGCAACGGCTCGATCTCGAACTCCGAGGCGCTGTAGAAGCCGCCATGGGACATGGCCACCTGATGGCGCAACAGGCGGTAAGTGCCGACGATCTGATCCTCGATCTCACCTTTGATGGCGCGATCGATGACGAGGAGGTGGTCGCAGATGGCATCGAAGGAATCGACGTCACGGCGAAGGCGCATCGCCTCCGGGGGCAGTTGTGCCTTCATCTCTTCCACGAAGACGCGGTAGCGGACGGCCTGTGCCGCATCCACTTCACGCGCCGTCCGCGCAAGCCGCGTTTCCAGGCTGCCGATCCGTCCAAGGATCTCATCGGCCGGCTGCTGAACCAAAGTCTGGCTGGGGTTCGCGTTCACGTCATGCTTCAGAAGGTCTAGCGCCATGGCGATTTGCCCCACAGGTTCAACTCACCGCCGTATAATCATCTTCCCGCAACAGAAAAATGACAATGGGTGTCACAATAGGTTGGGGCAGAGCCGCCCGTCAATGCAGTTCCGTTGGCGCCACCTTACGCGAGGCCAGCTGTTCGACCAGTTGCAGCAGATGCTGAGGATCCGTGGGCTTCCCGAGCCGCGCGCTTATGTCGAGTGCTTCCGAACCGACCAGCGACTGTCCTGAAGCATCTCCGGAAAGCACGATGACCGGCGTGGCTGAAAGCCGGTTCAAACCTTCATGCCGCCGCAGTTCCGACAATGCCTCCATGGTGGGCATGCCCGGCATGTGAAGGTCGGTGATAATGACATCGGGGCGACCGTCCGGTATCACGGCATGATCGAGAATCGATCTTGCATTGTCGACGATATCCACCCGATGGCCTCTTTTCCTCAGAGCAGCACTGACCAGTTTCGCTCCTACGGGATCATCCTCTGCGACAAGAACATGTAGTCTCGACACTGCAGGTGGGCTCACCGCTTCCGTTGTCGATCCGGCCGGGAGACTCGCTTCTTCACGGCTCCGGGAACCATTGAGGCGGCCGGACAGGACATCGATCAGTGATTTCTCACGCAGCGGTCGTATCAGCCATGCGTCATAGAGTTCCTGCGGCTGCGAGGCCCGCTCTTCCGGGTTGACGAGGAGGATGCGGTGCAGCGGACCGGTGCCTTGACCGCCTACCGACTGGGCCGCCAGCCGATGATCGACAATGAGATCGGTAAAGGGCGTCAGCGCGGAATCGCCCGTGAGCAGCTCGGCTGCATCCGCCGTACTCTCGACATGGCGGCAGGTCCCCCCCAGCGTTTCAATCGTCGCGACGGTTGCCGTGGCCGCCGGCCCGGCTGGTGCCAGCAACAGCACCCTATTGCGCTCCAGCAAGCTCCCTCGCCGGGTAGCGCCCGCCGGCGCATCCTCCGCAAGCCTCAGCGGGAAACGGATCGTGAAGGTGGTGCCCAGGCCAGGCTCGCTCGCCGCCGAGAGACTGCCGCCGAGTTCGCGCAATATATGAAGCGCTATGGCAAGCCCGAGACCTGTTCCGCCACTGCGCTGGGCGGCATCACCCATCTGCTCGAACTCACGGAACAGCCGCATCCGCGCATCGGCGTTCATTCCGGGGCCCGTGTCGGCGACGGCGATGACGATGTCGGAACCTTCCGTGCAGACGCTGATCAGGACGCCGCCGCGTTCCGTGAACTTCACGGCATTGCCGATCACGTTGAAAAGCACCTGCCTAAGACGGGCGGGATCGAACTCAAGCAGTTCCGGTACGTCTGCAGCAACCGTCGCGGCGAGCTCTATGCCCTTCTCATGCGCGCGCGGTGCGAGCATTTCCACGACTGTCTCGATCTGTTGACGAATGCTGGCGGTCCGGTTGTTGAGGCGAAAGCGTCCCGCTTCGAGCGTCGAGAAGTCTAGGAGGTCTTCTACGAGTTGGGCCAGCGCATGCCCCGACTGGCGGATGCCGCTCAGATAGTTCTGCTGTTCGGCGGTAAGCCGCGTCTGTCCGAGAAGATGGGTCATGCCGAGGATGCCGTTCAGCGGCGTTCGCAGTTCGTGCACGACCGTGGCAATCTGGCGGGATTTTGCGGCGCTTTCCGCTTCTGCGTCACGCAGCCGCCTGCCGGAAATGCGATCTATCAAGACCGAGCAGCTGTCACGCAGCCGCGGCAGGCGATCCTTCAAGGTGGCAAAGGGGAAACGCATCGGAAATGGCCCGGCACAGTTTCCCCGAACATTGCACCTGCAAAGCTAACAAATCTCTACTCGCTCTCGCTGGCGCGGGCAGCCTTCCGCGACCCCAGCAGCTCATCCAGGATGACCAGGGCAGCCCCGATCGAGATCAAACTGTCGGCAAGGTTGAAGACGGCGAAAGACCAGGTCTGCGTATAGAAGAGAATGTAATCGATCACGTGGCCATAGACGAACCCATCGATCAGGTTGCCGATCGCGCCTGCGACGATGAGGGTGAATCCGAGATGGGCGAAACCACGTTCCCCCGGCGTGCGGCGCCAGAGCCAGAGCACGAACGCGACAATGACGACCCGCATGCCGATGATGAACTCCCTCTCCATTCCCGACAGGAGAGAGAAGGCGACGCCGAGATTGTAGGTCCGGTAGAGCGCCAGCATCGGCAGGACGGGAACCGCCTCTTCCAGCGGCAGATAGGCTTCGACCGCAAGTTTGATCGCCTGATCCAGCACGACGGCAATGACGATAAGCACTCCGGCGACGAGCGGACGTGAGAACCTGGAAGCAGTCGCTACCATCATCCGGCGTCCTCCAGCTTCAGGAGATGACGGCGGGCCTCAAAGAGCATGACCGCCGTCGCGACCGCAAGATTGAGGCTGTCTGCCCTGCCCTGCTGTGGGATGCGCACCAGTCGATCTGCGGACTTCGCCAGTGCCTCGGGAAGACCTGATTGTTCATTACCCATCAGCAGGACCGTCGGTTTCTTTTCATAATTGACTGTCCGATAGTCAACCGCACCGGCGAGATGGGTTGCGACGACCTGGGCACCCGAACGCTTCTGCCACGCAAAGAATTCCTCGGTCGTCGCTCTGGCGAGGGGGACCGCGAAAACGGATCCCATCGTGGCGCGGACGGTTTCCAGCGAGAAGGGATCGGTACATTCCCCGATCAGGATCACGCCAGAGGCACCGGCCGCGTCCGCGGTGCGGATGATCGTGCCCAGATTGCCCGGATCGCGGACGCGATCGAGGGCCACGTAGGTCACGCCTTGGCTCGGCCGGAGGTCGTCAAGCGGCGTCCAGCGCTGCTCGAAAATGCCGACCACCATTTGCGGATTGTCCCGCCGCGTGATCGAGGAGAGAACCTTCTCGCTTACTTCCAGCACGAGCCCCCCCTTGGCGACTGTGCGGGCAGCTACCTGTTCCACCAGAGGCTTTCCCTTGGCGGCCTTCGCATAGACGAGGATCCGGATAGTCCAGCCCAGTTCCAGCGCATCGATGACCAGCTTCAGCCCTTCTGCCATGAAGGTCCCGCTCTGCTCGCGATCCTTCTTGTTGCTGAGCGCCTTGATATCCTTGACGATCGGGTTTGAGAGGCTGGTCACCTCTTTTACCTGGCCGACGCGCCGAGAACCCTCGTTGTGGTGGTCATTGATCATTCGCGCACCCAGCGACTGAATAGGGATGTTGACAGTGCACGGCCGACAGCACCGCCGTCGATTCCCGTTTCGCGGATAACCAGTTCTCCCGATTCCACGACACCGCCCGCGCCGCGCATGGTCTCGCGCATCAGTTCGTGGATCGAATAAAAGCTCGCCCGGATCGAATAGGCGGTCAGCACAAGGCCGACAGCGTTAGGAGACAGCAGTTCTCGGCACACGTCCAGCATCAGGGGAAGATGCTCGAACAGGTGCCAGACTTCGCCATTGGGACCTCGGCCGAACTTCGGCGGATCGGTCAGGATAATGTCGTAGTGGTTGCCTCGCCGTTCCTCCCTCTGGATGAACTTCATGGCGTCTTCGCAAATCCAACGGATCGGCGCCCGCTCCAGGCGCGACAAGGCTTGGTTCTCGCGAGCCCATCCAATCGCCTTCTTCGACGCGTCAACATGGGTGACCTCGGCGCCGGCAGCGGCCGCGACAAGCGAGGCGACCCCCGTATAACCGAAGAGGTTCAGCACCTTGAGCGGGCGACCAGCGCTCTCGACCTGCTGCTTCATCCACTCCCAGTGGACGATCTGCTCCGGGAACACGCCGACATGCCGAAAAGAGGTGAACCGACCGAGGAAATCGACGCCAAGCAGCGACAGGGGCCAGGTTTCTCCCAGCGCCTCCTTCGGAAAGCGCCAGCGTCCAATGCCGTCCTCGTCCGTATCTCCTGTGAAGACGGCATCGACCTTCTCCCAGACTGAAGGGGGGAGCGACGGCTGCCAGAGCGCCTGCGCCTCGGGCCGGACGATCCGATAAGGCCCATATTGCTCGAGCTTCAACCCATTGCCGCTGTCGATCAGGTGAAAGTCCCCGGCACCACGCGACTCCAGGATCACCGGCACGCGCTCCGACGGGCGTTCTCCGACCCGCTGGATGAGGGGCCGCTGTGGCGCCGGCTCGGCCGCCGCTCGGCCGCCAGCGACAGATCCTCCCTCGCGCTCTCCCTTTACCGGCCCGCCGGGACGGGGGCGCGCGGAACGCGGGCTGCCGCTCGTGCCGGGTCTCCGCTCCGTGCGTTTTTCCCTGTTTTTCACTGCACATCCGATCGGTTGACGTTTCGCTGCAAATAGCAATTGCCCCGGCAGTTGGCAAAGGGCTTTAGAGCCGGCGAGGGTCACCGGAGACCTTCTACTCTGGGGCGTCCATTAGGGATGCGTTGACTTTAGAGGTTCACAGGCGTAGAAGCCCGCCGCAATTGCAACGGACAAAGCAAGCACCCTTACCCACTCCCCATGCCTCCTAAAAACATCCCGGTGCCGCGTGAAGCGCTTGGATGAGGTGGATGGTTGGCGTAGACTGAAACACGCAAGTCACGATAAGAAGGAACCAATCCATGAGTGTGCGTGTATCTGGTAAACAGATGGAGATCGGTGAATCGTTCCGCCAGCGGATCGAGGACCAGATCGGCGAGGCTGTCGCCAAGTACTTCGACGGGGGGTACGCAGGTCAGGTGATCGTGGAGAAATCCGGATCGCGTTTTTCGGCCGATTGCAAGATACATCTCGATACCGGCATTGTCCTGCATGCAGCAGGCCAGGCGAACGATCCGCAGCTGAGCTTCGATGCCGCCGCAGAGCGCATCGAGAAGCGCCTTCGGCGCTATAAGCGCAAGCTGAAGGACCATCATGGCGGTTCCCACGGCAACGGCCAGGAAATCGCTTACACCGTCATGGATGCCATTCCGGAAGAAGACGAGGAACTGCCAGAGGATTTCGCGCCCACCATCGTGGCGGAAAGTTCCAAGCAGTTGCGCACGATGTCGGTCGCTACCGCCGTCATGGCCCTGGACATGACCGACGAGCCGGTTCTGCTTTTCCGGAGCCCCGGCAAGGAAGACCTGAACATCGTCTATCGCCGCAACGACGGCAATATCGGCTGGATCGACTCCACCAATATCAAAGGCTAACGATTCTGGGAGAGCGTCGGCGACGACGCTCCCTCCACCTTGCGGTGGTAAAAAGGAAGAAGAGAATGGCTTTGGCAGATCTGCTACAGCAAGATGCGATTATTCCCGCCCTAAAAGTGAATTCCAAGAAGCAGCTGTTGCAGGAGTTGGCCTCTAGGGCCTCCAAGCTCACCGGGGTTGCCGAGCGGGAGATCTTCGACGTCATCCTGCAGCGGGAACGGTTGGGTTCAACCGGCGTCGGTCACGGCGTGGCCATTCCGCATGGCAAGCTCAACAGTATTTCGTCCATTAGCGGTGTCTTCGCGCGGCTTGAAACGCCCGTCGATTTCGAAGCGTTGGACGATGAACCCGTCGATCTCGTATTCCTTCTGCTTGCTCCCGAAGGGGCAGGAGCGGACCACCTCAAGGCGCTTTCGCGGATCGCCCGAGTGTTGCGCGACCAGGAACTGGTCGCGAAGCTTCGCCAGACGGATTCGGCATCGGCGATCTACGCCTTCCTGAACCAGGAACAGGCAACCGCCGCCTGACAACAGAGCTGAGAACGAAATAGCCGCCCGGCGCGTATGGCAGCGGGCGGCTATTTTGCTTTTACGGAAAGGTTGTCAGCCGTTAGTTGTCTCGCTCTCGCCGGGGGCGGTGGTTGCGTCGATCTTCGGCCCTCCCTTCGAAACGCCCACCATGGCCGGCCTCAGGACACGCTCACCGATCGTGTAACCCGCCTGAACCACCTGGAGAATGGTGTTGTTCGGCACTTCGGGATTGGGGATCTCGAACATGGCCTGGTGGAAGTTGGGATCGAACTTTTGGCCCTCGGCGTCCATCTTCTTCACGCCGTGGCGTTCGAGCGCAGACAGCATCGAACGTTCGGTCATTTCCACGCCTTCGAGCAGCGAGGTCAGGCTCTGGTCGGCCGCGGCACGAATTTCGGCCGGGACGGCATCGATCGCCCGACGGAGATTGTCGGAGACGGCCAGCATGTCGCGCGCGAAAGCGGCGACCGAATAGGACTTTGCGTCCTTCACATCGCGTTCCGTACGACGACGCAGGTTTTCCATCTCGGCGGCCATACGCAGGAAACGATCACGAAGATCGGCATTTTCGGCCCTAATTGCCTCGATGGGATCAGGCTCGGCGGTCTGAGATTCACCACCCTCAACCGTCTCCTGATCCTGCTGCCCCGATGCTATAGCCTCGGCAGCATTTTCCGCGGCGGTTTCGTGCGTTCCCGCGTCAGGTCCGGTTTTCTTTGTCTCGTCGGTCATGACCTTCTCCGGTATCTTCGTTCACAAAGTCGTGCCCGATATCGAGGTTTGAACCTCAAAAATCAAGGCTGGTCCGAGAATGGGATGTTATCTGGGCTGCCGCGTCAGGCGCGCCAGAAGCTGTGCGGTATAGTCGACCATCGGGACGACCCGCGAATAATTAAGCCGTGTCGGACCTATCACGCCGACGGCCCCCACGATGCGTTCTTCCTGATCCCTGTAGGGGGCGACAATCAGGGACGAGCCGGAGAGCGAGAAGAGCTTGTTCTCCGACCCGATGAAAATCCTGACGCCCGGCCCACTTTCGGCAAGGTTCAGTATCTCGATGAGGCTGTCCTTCTTCTCCAGATCGTCGAAGAGCAGGCGCAGCCTGTCCAGGTCGTCGAGACCCGTCATTCCTTCGAGAAGGTTTGCGCGCCCACGCACGATCAACTGGTTCGGCTTGCCGTCTTCGCGCGTCCCGGACCAGACGGCCAGGCCGCGCTGCACGAGATCCTGCGACAGCGCTGTCAGTTCGGTCTGAACCTGCGTCTTCAGCCTCTCGAGTTCAGCGCGAAGCTCAAGGAGAGTCTGGCCCGTCAGATGAGCATTGAGGAAGTTTGCGGCTTCTGTCAGCTGCGAGGAAGTTACTCCCGCAGGCAGGTCGATGATGCGGTTTTCCACCTGGTTATGTTCGCCCACCAGGACGGCGAGGGCCTTGGTCGGCTCCAGCCGGATGAACTCGACATGTTTGAGAATAGGATCACTCTTGGTGGTGACGACGATGCCGGCGCCGCGCGAGACACCGGAGAGCATCCGGCTGGCATCGTGCATCAGGCTCTCGAGCGGTCGGTCACGGTCCTCCGGGCGGATTTGCCGTTCAATGCTCGTCCGCTCCTCCTCCGAGAGGTCACCCACCTGCATGAAGGCATCGACGAAAAAGCGCAGGCCGGACTGGGTCGGCAATCGCCCTGCGCTGACGTGTGGGGAGTAGATGAGACCGAGCTCTTCCAGATCGCTCATGACATTGCGGACAGATGCCGGCGATAGCGACATGGGCAGGAGGCGGGAGAGATTTCGAGAGCCCAATGGTTCTCCCGTTTCAAGGTAGCTTTCGACGATGCGTCTGAAGATCTCACGCGAACGGTCGTCAAGCACCGCGCCGCTTTCCCTTCGTTCCATCAATCCCATCGTTCCCTTGGAGCCCTCGGTTCGTCTGGGTGGAATATAGTCATCCGGCGCGGTCTTCGCCACACGGAAGTTCTGCGCGCCTTCGGGACCGCTCCGATACGCGCCCCGCCCCTTTTCCTTTGCAAATGCCGGGCGACGTCCGTAGAACGCCTAGGAAATTCTCAGGAGCATGACATGCGGCCTTCAGGCAGAAAAACCGACCAGATGCGCAAGGTTTCCTTCGAGCGCAACTTCTCGAAACATGCGGAAGGGTCCTGCCTCGTCCGCTTCGGCGACACCCACGTTCTCTGCACCGCGAGCCTTGAGGAGAAGCCTCCGGCATGGCTTCGCAACAGCGGCAAGGGCTGGGTGACGGCGGAATACGGCATGCTGCCGCGCGCGACCGGTGATCGGATGAAGCGCGAGGCTGCGTCCGGCAAGCAAGGCGGGCGCACCCAGGAAATCCAGCGCCTGATCGGCCGCTCGCTTCGCGCCGTGGTGGACCTGAGCGCGCTTGGGGAAAAGCAGATCACCATCGACTGCGACGTCATCCAGGCGGACGGCGGCACGCGAACCGCTGCCATCACGGGCGGCTGGATTGCTCTGCACGACTGCCTGAAATGGATGGAAGCCCGCTCGATGACGAAGCTCGACAAGGTCCTGAAGGACCACGTCGCGGCGATCTCCTGCGGTATCTTCGCTGGGCAGTCGGTCATCGACCTCGACTATCTCGAAGATTCCGCCGCCGAAACGGATGCCAATTTCGTCATGACCGGCACGGGCGGAATCGTGGAAGTACAGGGAACCGCCGAGGGGGCGCCGTTCAGCCAGGAGGAGTTCCTTTCCCTGCTGGCTCTGGCGAAGGCGGGTACCGAGGAACTGGTGGCACTTCAGAAGCAGGCCATCACTGCCTGACCGGAGAGAGCGATGCTGATCGAAGGGATGCTCGAGACTGCTCTCTATGCCGAAGATCTCGATGCGGCAGAGGGTTTCTACGGCGGCATCCTGGGACTGGAGCGGATCGTCCGGGCCAGCAACCGCCATGTCTTCTTCCGGTGCGGGCAAGGCGTGCTGCTTGTCTTCAATCCGGACGAGACGGTGAAGCCGCCTGCCGTGAACGGACCGCAAGTCCCGCCACATGGCGCGACAGGCGCAGGCCATGCCTGCTTCCGGGTTGCCCGCAGCAATCTCGACGCTGTCGCCGACACGCTGAAGAAGGCAGGCGTCGCGATCGAGAGCGACGTGATATGGCCGAACGGCGCCCGGTCGATCTACTTCCGCGATCCGGCGGGCAACAGTCTCGAATGCGCCGAACCGGGCCTCTGGTCCATCGGCTGAGGAAATCAGGAACATGCGCAAACTCGACACCAGGACGATCGTCGTCGCCAGCCACAATGCCGGCAAGATCCGCGAGATCGCCGAACTGATCGCTCCGTTCGGCTTCAGCGCGAAATCTGCGGCTGAACTGGCGCTGGAGGAGCCGGCCGAGACCGGTACAACCTTCGAGGAGAACGCAGCCATCAAGGCACTGGCCTCCGCCACGGCATCCGGCCTTCCGGCGCTCTCCGACGATTCCGGCCTCGTCGTCGATGCACTCGATGGGCAACCGGGCGTCTACACTGCCAACTGGGCAGAGCGCGAGGACGGCAGCCGCGATTTCACCATGGCTATGGAGAAGGTCGAGAAGGCGCTTTCAGAGCGCGGGGCAACCACCGCCGAGCAGCGCACCGCCCGCTTCGTGAGCGTGCTTTGCCTTGCCTGGCCGGATGGCCATACGGAGTTCTTCCGTGGCGAGGTCGAGGGCCGCGTCGTCTGGCCGCCCCGGGGAGACAAGGGCTTCGGTTATGACCCGGTCTTCCAGCCGAAGGGCTATGACACGACCTTCGGCGAGATGAGCGCGGAAGAAAAGCATGGCTGGAAGCCCGGGGATTCCGACGCGCTTTCGCACCGCGCCCGCGCATTCAAGCGCTTCGTGGAAACCTGCCTGGAGAGCTGAGCCGTTGAACCCGGACGCGCCCCTTCTGCCCGATACCGGGGAACCCGGCTTCGGCATCTATGTGCATTGGCCGTTCTGCGCGGCCAAGTGTCCCTACTGCGATTTCAACAGCCACGTCCGGCACCAGCCCGTGGACCAGCCTCGCTTTACGGCCGCCTTCCTGCGGGAGATGGCCGCCATGCGCCAGATGAGCGGGCCGAAGACCGTTACCAGTATCTTCCTCGGCGGCGGAACGCCATCGCTGATGGAGCCGGGCACGGTCGCCGCAGTCCTCAACGGCATTGCCCGGTACTGGCATGTGCCGGATGGTATCGAGATCACGATGGAAGCCAATCCGTCCAGCGTCGAGGCGGAGCGGTTCCGCGGCTATCGGGCGGCAGGCGTGAACCGCGTGTCTTTGGGCGTGCAGGCCCTCAACGATGCCGACCTGAAATTTCTGGGCCGGCTCCATGACGTGGCCGACGCGCTGAAGGCGATCCGCCTGGCGCGGGAGATCTTTCCCCGCATGAACTTCGACCTCATCTATGCCCGTCCACGACAGACGGTCGAGGCATGGGAGGCGGAGCTCGAGCAGGCGATCTCCTATGCGGTCGACCACCTCTCGCTCTACCAGCTCACCATCGAGGAAGGCACGCCGTTCTACGGCCTTCACAAGGCCGGTAAGCTTGTCGTGCCCGACGGCGATCAGTCTGCGGACCTCTACGAGGCGACGCAGGAGATCACCGCCCGTCACGGACTGCCGGCTTATGAGGTTTCAAACCATGCCCGACCGGGCGCCGAGAGCCGCCACAACCTCACCTACTGGCGCTATGGCGACTATGCGGGGATCGGGCCGGGAGCACACGGCCGCCTCACACGCGGCGCGGCCAAGATCGCGACAGCGACGGAACGGCGTCCCGAGACATGGCTGGAGCTCGTAGAGCAACAGGGGCACGGCCTTGTGGACCAAGAGGACCTCGGCCGCGACGAGCAGGCCGACGAACTGCTGTTGATGGGGCTGAGATTGACCGAGGGCGTCGACCTTGCCCGCTGGCAGCAACTGTCCGGCCGCGATCCCGACCCGGTACGGGAACAGACCTTACTGGAACACGGCTTTATCGAACGCCTTGGCAATTCGAGGCTGCGCTGCACCCCGAAGGGCATGCTTATCCTGGACGCCGTGGTCGCGGATCTGGCCTGCTAGGGATTTGGGCAGCAACCGGCCCCTGCCCCGATAGACGAGAAGGCCGGCATCTCTGCCGGCCTTCTTTATCAGGCATTGTTCTCATTGATCAGCCGCTTCAGAAGCTCCACCTCGTGGCAAAGCTTGCTGTCGCCCGAGATCAGGTCTTCAATCTTTCGTACAGCATGAAGTACCGTCGTATGGTCGCGTCCGCCGAAGCGGCGACCGATCTCCGGGAACGACCG
Source organism: Pseudorhizobium halotolerans (assembly GCF_902153235.2). Classification (NCBI taxonomy): domain Bacteria; kingdom Pseudomonadati; phylum Pseudomonadota; class Alphaproteobacteria; order Hyphomicrobiales; family Rhizobiaceae; genus Pseudorhizobium; species Pseudorhizobium halotolerans. Next base: position 85,734 of record NZ_CABFWE030000007.1, read on the forward strand.
CGGCGTCAGAGTCTTCGCCAGATACATGGCGATCTGGCGAGGCTTCACCACCACACGCGTGCGGCGGTTGGAGACGAGCTCCTGCCGCGAGACATTATAGTGGCGGGCGACGATGCGCTGAATGTCCTCGATGCGGACGCGCTTTGCCTCTCCAGTGCCGACCAGATGAGCGAGCAGTTCGTCGACGCGCTCGAGCGACAGCGAAGGCTCGAACGAGCGGCGAAAGAGCAACTGGTTGAAGGCACCTTCCAGGTCGCGACCGCTATTGGCGACATTGCGGGCCACATGCGAGAGGATTTCGACCGGGATGTCCAGCGAGGCGTCTTCCTGCTGAGCCGCCTCCAGGCGACGCTTCAGCATTTCGAAGCGCATCTCATAGTCGGGGCTTTCCATCTCGATCGCCACGCCGCCCTGCAGGCGCGAACGGACGCGCGGGTCCAGAGACTCCAGTTCCCAAGGCGCACGGTCGGCGGCCACGACCACCTGCTTGGCGCTGTCGAGCAAGGTATTGAGGAGGTGGCAGAACTCGTTCTGGATCATCTTGCCCTGCAGGAACTGCATGTCGTCGATGATCAGGAGGTCGATATTGCGCAGCGAATCCTTGAGCGTCAGAGCGTTGTTGTCACGGATGGCCGTTGCGAAGCGCCACATGAAATATTCGGCGGTCAGATAGACGACGCGCGGCGCGCGGGCGCTGGAGACGGCGGCATTGGCAATCGCCTGGAGCAGGTGCGTCTTTCCGAGCCCGACACCGGAGTGGATGAACAGCGGGTTGAACCGGACGGCGCCGGCGCCAGCCTCGGCAATCGTTCGGGCCGCAGCCAGTGCTACCCGATTGGACGGACCCTCCACATAGGTATCGAAGGTGAAGCGGGAATCGAGCGGTGAGCCGAACAGCGGCGCGGCAGCACTCGGTCGCGGGCTCGCCGCGGCTGTCGGGAAAGTGGCGATCTTGCCGATTTCGCGGGATACCGGCTGCCGCGAGGCAGAGGGCGTAGCGACGGGGGCGGCCTCCGTGGCCTGAGGGCTAGTTTCTGCGGAAACCGGACGCGGATTTCGGCTGGCGCTGCGAACCAGGATCTCCACCTTCAGGATGCCCGGCTCCTCCGCCTGAAAGATGCTGGTGATCAGCTCAAGATAGCGGTTGGTGATCCACGATTTCAAAAAGGTGGTTGGAACGCTCAGCCGAACGACGCTCTTGGAGAATGAATGAAGCTTCAGGCGACCAAACCAGCTCGTGTATACATCGGCACCAACCTGGGCCTTCAACCGCTGCTTTACGCGACCGAAGAGAGCTTCATCCGTCATGTCCGAGCTTACCTCTTTTGTCTGCGTCGATGCTGTCTCGAATGCCTGTCGTACATGGCCCGCCTCGCCCAATGCACGTGCCGCCGTATTCGTCTGCATTTATTCTGCCGCCTTCTAGTTCCTGTACCAGCGGCACCGCTGCCGCCAGACCATCCTCGATCTCGCAAGCTCGACCTGCTGCTGCATCATCGTCGAGCCGTCCCTGCTTCCTTTGTCGTCGTTGCGGTACAGTCAAAGATACCGCTCCTCGAACCTACCGCCGCGTCTCCGCGATCATTTACCCGGGCTCCCATCCTCGTCCTGACGAGACCCGTCCCCACTTCCTCCTTGTCTCCGGCCGAAGCCAGTCGTCGCATACCGGTCCCGTTCGCATTCCCGACAGGAATCCGGCGCACAACCTTTGGTTACATGGAAAGCGGACATCGCAGTCCGCAACAAGAGCCAAAAAGCTGCTGCTCCGCGCCAGTAAAACGCGAATGGCGGCGGCTTTCTTGAAGTCGTCCCCGTGCCCTTGCTGAATTCATTTAGGCAGGATCGGAGGTGGAGATCAATGCTGATTTTTACCCAAAATTAATTGGCAAGCGTTGACTCTTCCGGCCCGGTTTGCATCACCTGAAAGGCGCCCCCGAGAATCCTTTTCGAATCAATAGGATTCCAAAACGGCGCGTGAATGGAGCAGGTATACAGAGAAAAAATAAAAAAGTGCTTGACTCGTTTCCCGCCCAACCCCGGAAGACGACAGAGGCTCCACTTTTCGGAGAGCTCCCCCAAGTAATTGGAATCGATAGATTTTCTGTGTCATGTCGCCGACACATCCGCGCGGTGGACCGTCACAGAAAAGAGACAGACGAGCCGGAATCAGAAAAGCCCAGCACGCGTGCCAGGCTCATCACAGAATTTTGAATTGCTAATATTAGGCAGACAGAGCCTTCACGCGAGCCGCCAGACGCGACACCTTGCGCGATGCAGTGTTGCGGTGAAGGACACCCTTGGTCGCTGCGCGATGGATCTCCGGCTGCGCCGCCTTCAAAGCTTCGGCGGCAACTGCGACATCACCCGTAGCAATCGCTTCTTCCACCTTGCGGATGAAGCCGCGAACGCGCGAACGGCGAGCCTTGTTGACTGCGGTACGGCGAGCGATCTTGCGGGTCGCCTTTTTCGCCGAAGTTGTATTGGCCATTTATGCCTCTCTACGAATTCGAACCAAACTCCACCGTTGCCGCGGCCGTCAGCGACCAGATCTTCAGCAATTGGGGAGCATTAGAGGAAGCCTTGATCAGGCTTTCCCAACTGTGGCGCGGCATATAACTTGAATGGCGCCCGCAGTCAACGCGCATTTTGCCTTCACCGGTTGGTGAAGTCGGGCTTCCGCTTCTCCATGAAAGCAGCCATGCCTTCCTTCTGGTCGGCAGTAGCGAACAGGGACTGGAACAAGCGCCGTTCCAGGCGCAATCCTTCGGCGAGCGTCAGTTCGTCGGCGCGATTGACCGCGTCCTTCGCCATGAGCACGGCGACACGCGAGAAGGACGCAATCTTCGCGGCCGCCTCCAGCGCCTCGTCGAGCAGGCGCTCCGTCGAGACGATGCGGGCGACGAGTCCAGCCCGCTCCGCCTCGGCCGCGTCCATCATCCTGCCCGTCAGCACGAGGTCCATGGCCTTTGCCTTGCCCACGGCCCGCGTCAGCCGTTGCGACCCGCCCATGCCTGGGATAACGCCAAGCGTGATTTCCGGCTGCCCGAACTTCGCATTCTCCGCTGCGATGATGAAGTCACACATCATCGCCAGTTCGCAGCCTCCTCCCAGTGCATAACCCGAGACTGCGGCAATGATGGGCTTGCGTGTCGCAGCAATCGCCTCCCAGCCGCCCAGCAGGTCGTCCAGGTATGCATCCACGAAATTTACGGGCTGCATTTCCTTTATGTCCGCGCCGGCGGCAAAAGCCTTCTCCGAACCGGTCAGCACGATCGCACCCACCTGCGGATCGACATCGAAGGAGCGGAGCGCCTGCGTGAGCTCGCGCATCACGGTCGAGTTCAATGCGTTCAGCGCCTTCGGCCGGTTCAGCGTGATCAGCCCGACATCGCCGCGTGTCTCAATCAGCAGCGTTTCGAAATCCTGCATGGTGGTTCCTCCCTATTTCTGGCAACTCGCACAATAGAAAGACGAGCGGCCAGCCTGGATGATGCGCGAGACCGTACCGTTGCAGCCCGGCGTTCTGCAAGCCTCCCCTTCGCGGTCATAGACGGAGAAGGAATGCTGGAAATAGCCAAGCGAGCCGTCCGTCTGGATGTGGTCACGCAGGGAGGAACCACCAGCCGCGATCGCATCGGCGATGACGGCACGGATCGCTTCCGTCAGAAGCAGAAGCTGCTTCTTTGGCCCTCCCGTCGGCGTCACCAACGAGCCTGACTTTCGAAGCGGCGAGAGGTGTGCGCGCCAGAGCGCCTCGCAGACATAGATGTTGCCGAGCCCGGCCACCACGCTCTGGTCGAGCAGGGCACCCTTGAGCGGCTGGGTCCTGCCGCCAAGCCTGCGTGCCAGATAGTCCGCATCGAGCAGGTTGCCGGTCGGTTCTGGCCCCAGCCCGGCGAAAGGCGGATAGGCATCGAGCTGGCTGCGTTTCCACAGATGCATGAAACCGAAGCGCCGCGGATCGTTGTAAACCACGCGCGACCAGCCCTGCGGCGTGCGCAGATGGAACAGGACATGGTCATGCTTCCCGTCCTTCGAGCGCGGAAGAGCGAAGCCGCCTGGGGTCTGGGAGGCCGCCTCTCCCTCGACCCTGAAGGATCCCGACATTCCGAGGTGAGAGATGATGGTCATGTCGTCGTCTAGGTCGATCAGCAGATACTTCGCGCGCCGCCCCAGCGAAACGATCCGCCTGCCTTGTGAGGCATCGGCAAAGTTCTCGGGAAGCGGGAAGCGCAGATCCTGCCGGCGCAGTTCCAGCCTCTCGATGGTGGAACCTTCCATGGCCGGCGCAAGTCCTCGCCGTACCGTCTCCACCTCTGGCAATTCCGGCATGACTATCTAACTTCCTGTTCCAAGCCCCGCCCGCCTCGTCTATAGACCAAGGCCAGCGGTCGCATTGTCATCGACATGCGGCACAGATAGCGAGGCTGGAGCGATTTCGCCATGGCCAGCGACCGGACGAGCAAGGAGTTCCGATGAGTGAAGCACGCACCTCCGCAGAAGGCGGCATGGAGACGTCCTACGGCTTCCGCCAAGTTGCCGAGGGCGAGAAGCAGCACCTCGTCAACGACGTGTTCCACAAGGTCGCCAAACGCTACGACATCATGAACGATGTCATGTCGGGGGGCTTGCACCGGCTCTGGAAGGACGCCCTGGTCACCGCGCTCAATCCTCGCAAGGATCCTTCTTACAAGGTACTGGACGTTGCCGGCGGCACGGGCGATATCGCCTTCCGGATCGTCGAGGCGTCCGGGCGGAAGGGCCATGCGACGGTGCTCGACATCAACGGTTCGATGCTCGCGGTTGGCGCTGAACGTGCGCGAAAGAAGGGCCTGTCCGACAACCTCACCTTCGTCGAGGCGAACGCCGAAGAACTGCCGTTCCAGCCGAACAGCTTCGACGCCTACACGATCGCCTTCGGCATCCGCAATGTGCCACACATCGATGTCGCGCTATCGGAGGCCTACCGCGTCCTGAAGCGCGGAGGGCGGTTGCTGGTGCTGGAGTTTTCCGAGGTCGGGCTGCCGCTCCTCGACCGGTTCTACGATGAGTGGTCGTTCAAGGCGATCCCTCAGTTCGGCAAGATGATTACCGGCGACAGCGAACCCTATCAGTATCTGGTCGAATCCATCCGGAAGTTTCCCAATCAGGAGAATTTCGCGGCGATGATCCGCCAAGCCGGCTTCTCCCGCGTCACCTATACCAATTACACCGGCGGCATTGCTGCGCTGCATTCCGGCTGGAAGCTTTGACGCCGATGACAGGAATGGAAATGCGACGCGGCGGGGGCTGCCCATGAGCACGATCGGCGCCTATTTCAGGCTTGTGCGCGTGGGCTGGGTGCTTGTCCGCGAAGGCGTCGTATCGGCGCTGCCGACGCAGGACATGCCGCCGTCCATTGGCCTGCTCAAATCACTGGCAGAACCTTTCGCCCGTATCCGTGCCAAGCGGCAGGCCCGCAGCACCCGCCTGTCACGTGCCGTCGACCGGCTTGGCCCCTCCTATGTCAAGATCGGCCAGTTTCTTGCCACGCGCCCCGACGTCGTGGGGGTGGACTGGGCGCTCGACCTCTCGATGCTGCAGGACCGGATGTCCTTCTTCCCGACCGACATGGCGAAGACGGCGGTGGAGCTTTCGCTGGGGCGAACGATCGCGGATCTCTATTCGGAATTCGGCGAGCCGATCGCCGCGGCCTCCATCGCACAGGTCCATCCTGCGTATGTCGATGGGCGAAAGGTGGCGGTCAAGGTTGTGCGACCCGGTGTGAGGCAACGTTTTGCCCATGACATCGAGAGCATGTACCTGCTTGCGCGGATGCAGGAGCGGTTCATGCCGTCGAGCCGCCGGCTACGCCCCGTCGAGGTGACGCGGACGCTCGAACAGACGACGAAGGTGGAGATGGACCTTCGCCTCGAGGCGGCCGCCCTGTCCGAAATCGCCGAGAACACGAAGAACGACCCCGGCTTCCGGGTACCGATCGTAGACTGGGAGAGAACCGGCCGCGACGTCATCACGATGGAATGGATCGACGGCATCAAGCTGTCGGACATGGAAGCGTTGCGCGCTGCCGGTCACGACCTCGATCGCCTCGCAGAGACCCTGATCCAGTCCTTCCTGCGGCACACGTTGCGCGACGGCTTCTTCCATGCCGACATGCACCCCGGCAACCTGTTCGTGGATGCCGCCGGCACCATTGTCGCCGTCGACATGGGCATCGTCGGACGCCTGGGAAAGAAAGAACGGCGCTTCCTGGCCGAAATCCTTTATGGCTTCATCATCCGTGACTACAGGCGCGTAGCCGAGGTGCATTTCGAGGCGGGCTATGTCCCCGCCCACCATGACGTCGCAAGTTTTGCCCAGGCGATCCGAGCCATCGGCGAGCCTATCCACGGTCAACCGGCCGAAACGATATCCATGGCGCGGCTTCTGGCGCTGCTGTTCGAAGTCACCGATCTCTTCGAGATGCAGACGCGGCCCGAGCTGATCCTCCTCCAGAAGACCATGGTCGTCGTCGAAGGCGTCTCGCGGATGCTCAATCCACGCTTCAACATGTGGAAGGCGGCAGAGCCGGTGGTGGGGGACTGGATCCGCGACAACCTCGGACCGAAGCGTATCGCCACAGACCTGAAGGATGGCGTCAAGGCCGCGATGAAGCTGGCCGAGGCCCTTCCCGAAATCGCCGCCAAGACCGAAAAGCTCCATCACGAGGTGGTTCACATGAGCGAGCACGGCCTGCGGTTCGACCCGCAGAGCGCCGAGGCCATTGGCCGCTCCGAGGCCCGCCACACCCGCTCCGGACGCGTCGCGCTCTGGATCATTGCGCTCAGTCTGGTCTATCTGGCGGTCGCGATCTCCTAGGACATCCTGCCAACCGCACCGCAGGCACGTGTGGGACGTTTGCCGAAAATGTGTCCGCACTCCAGCATCGCTGCGCGGGCCGAGGCCTTCATTTCGCCGGTTTCTTCACCATCTCTTAAGGAATTCAATCCTCTGGAGTAGCTTCATGGCGCTTGGCGCATCGCACCGACTGCAGGACGGGGTCGTCGCCGTCGAAACGATGACCCGCTTCGCCCTCGCAGTTCTGGCCCTTGCCTCGGGTGTCTACACCTATCTCGGAGTGAGAAGTCTGCTCGACGGCTCCCCGACCGCGGTCTTCTTTGCCGCGATCATCTATTCCGCCTCGGTATCCGTGGCGATCTATGCCTTCTGGTCGTATATGGGCCGCTTCTATCCGCATGTGACAGGCGCCGCCGCCCGCGGCGCGATGCTGGGTGTCATGGCACTTGGCTGCGCCATGATTATTGCCATGTCCAGCTGGCTGAACGCGGCAGCACTCGCCGGGTCGGCAGCGCTCGAACAGCATCTGGCGGAAACCGTCGAGGACTATACGGCCGATCTCGACAAGGCGCACCAGAACGCACTTGCCGCCCAGAGCCTGCTTCCTGACATTCAGCGGACGTCGGAGAGATTTGCCCGGCTCGCCGAGGATGAGCGGGAGTCGGGTGCGCTGACCGGCACGACCGGCTCCGGCAGCGTGGTACAGCTTCTATCACAGATGTCGGCGCAGCTTGGAGAGCTGGAGTCCGGCATCATTGCCTCCCGCGAGCGAGTGACCAATCTCTTCGATCAGGGCCGCACCCATCTCGAGACGATGCGAACCCTTGTATCGGCGCCCGGCGCCATTGCGCCCCGCAGTGACCAGTTCTCCGCCGAGGTGGTGGCGCTGTCCGGCGTCATCACATCGCTACAGCAGACATCCATCGCGCCTTCGGTCAAGCGTGCGGCCGAGGATCTCTCGCTCGGCTTCATCGCCCCGGTCGCGGATGGCCGGGCTGCGGATCTCGCCAACCGGCAGGATCAGGTCATGGCGACCATCCGGGCGTCGGTTGCGGCCCAATCGACGGTCCTGTCGCAGGCGGCGGACGACATCCTTGCCCGCGAGCCGGTTGCCGAACGCCGGTTCGTACCGCTCTCATCCGCCGAGGCGGTCTTGCGCTATGCGGATGATTTCATTCCCGCGTGGGCCGGCGCGATCTCGATCGACCTTCTGCCTGCCGTGCTGGTCTTCATGCTGGCTGTCGTCCATGGCGTCATACGCAGGCAGGACGAGCGGCTGCCCTTTGCGCATCGGATCACGGCCGCGGAGCTTCTCGAGGCACTTGAGGTGCGGCGAGCGGTGGAGCGGAGCGGGCTTGATCCCGAAAATGCTATCCGGCAGGCGGAGACGCAGGATCCTGCCTCCGACCATCCGACCAACATAACCAACCTCGACATGCCGCCGAAACTGCCGCGAAAGGGGCCGCAGGCATGAGGCCATCACGCCTTGCCTCCCGGCTCAAGGACCTTTTCCTGCGGACCGACGATGGCTCGCTGATGCGTTATGCGTTCTTCGGCTTGTTGCTCGCTTCGGGTGCCTTCGTCTTCATCGACATGCGCGAGCTGAGCCTGGCGAATGCCTCGCTTCCCGGTCATGACCCATTGCGAACGGATGCGCCGGTCCTGCCGCCCGCGCTGACGGACGGGGTGCCGCAAGGGCCGCCGGTACAGCCGTCCAGCCCTCCGGAGGTCCTCCGCCAACCAATCCGGTTCGAACTCGCCGCGGGCGGAGAACTGAAGGCAGAAGGCTCCATCGATGTCGGCGCCGCTGCGCGCTTCGCCGAGGAAATCGAGGCTCGCGGCGAATACGTGAAATCCGTAACGCTGAACTCGCCGGGCGGTTCGGTCGACGACGCGCTGGAGATCTCGCGGCTCATTCGGGAGCGAGGGCTAAACACGAGGGTCGAGACCAAGGCGCTCTGCGCGTCCTCCTGTCCTCTGGTTTTTGCCGGCGGCGTAGTGCGCGAGGCGGAAGCCGATGCCGTCGTCGGCGTCCATCAGGTCTTCAACGGAGGACAAGCGCGGCCGACGGCAGAAGAGGCTATGTCCGGCGCCCAGAACACCACGGCGAGGATTGTCCGGCATCTGGAAGAGATGGGTATTGGCGCCGGTCTCTGGCTCAACGCGCTGGAGACCCCGCCGGACAGGCTCTACTACCTGACGCCCCAAGAGATGGCCGAGTTCAAGCTGACGACGCCGAGCGCCGCCACCGCACAAGCTGCCAATTAGCTGGACCGCCTGTTCCGGCCGGCTTGCCCCAAGTTGCAACTTCTGGGGTAAACGCTTAGCTTCCGCCGCATTCTCATGGCGGGTCTCTTCATGGAACTTGGCGGCAAGCGTATTCTTCTGATCATCTCGGGCGGCATCGCCGCCTACAAGAGCCTCGACCTGATCCGGCGGCTCAGGGAACGCGGCGCGGACGTACGGCCGGTGATGACGGCCGCCGCACAGGAGTTCGTGACGCCGCTCGCGGTCGGGGCCCTTTCAGCCTCGCATGTCTATAGCGACCTGTTTTCCCGCGAGGACGAGCAGGATGTCGGCCATATTCGCCTCGCCCGTGACTGCGATCTGGTGCTGATTGCGCCTGCGAGCGCCGATCTTCTGGCAAAGATGGCCCATGGCCTCGCCAACGACCTTGCCAGCACAGTTCTGCTCGCTACCGACAAGCCGGTGTTGGCGGCACCAGCCATGAACCCGAAGATGTGGTCGGCGCCCGCAACGCAGCGGAATGTCAACATGCTGCGCGCCGACGGAATACGCTTCCTCGGCCCGATGCGCGGCGAGATGGCCGAGTCCGGCGAGGCAGGTCTCGGGCGGATGGCCGAACCGGTCGAGATCGCCGACGCGGCAGCAGCCCTGCTTCGAGACCGTGATCGGCCGCTGGAAGGCCGGACAGCACTTGTCACGTCCGGACCAACCCATGAGCCCATCGATCCGGTCCGTTACATTGCCAACCGCTCCTCGGGTCGCCAGGGCCATGCCATAGCAGCGGCTCTCGCCCGTCTTGGCGCCGACGTCACCCTCGTCTCGGGGCCGGTCACCATTCCAGATCCTGCTGGCGTGACGACGGTTCATGTCGAGCGTGCGGAAGAGATGCGTGATGCCGTGCTGTCGCGGCTGCCCGTCGACATGGCGGTGATGGTAGCGGCCGTTGCGGACTGGCGCGTTGCCACCTCCTCCGATCAGAAGATCAAGAAGCAGGCAGGAGATGCCCCTGCCCCACTGATCCTGACGGAGAATCCGGACATCCTGAAGACCGTGGGCCATCACGTGAAGCGCCCGCGGGTGGTCGTGGGCTTTGCGGCCGAGACGCAGGACATCGAGGAAAACGCGCTCCGCAAGCTCGAGCGGAAAGGTGCCGACCTCATCGTCGCCAATGACGTTTCCCCAGAGACCGGGATCATGGGAGGAAGCCGCAACCGCGTGAAGGTTCTCTCCCCAACGGGCGTGGAAGCCTGGCCGGATCTCACCAAGGATGAAGTGGCTGACAGGCTCGCCCGCCTGATCGCCGAGCGGCTTGCAGAGCGCTAGGCCGCTCGCGCCGTCGCCTCCGGCAGGAAGGGCTCGGCATCGAGGCCGCGGTCGTTCACGACGATCATCGATCCATTGGGAATTTCCGCCCAGGAATCCGTGTCGTCGTTCAGCGGCTCGGACACGAGGCAGTAGCTCAACGTGTTGCCGAGCGGCGCGGCATAGAGCGTAGGGGGCTTGTCGTCTGTCGCATAGCGCACCGCATAAAGCGCCTCGCCATTGGAGAAGGCTGCGGTGAAGCGAACGAGCACGTCGCCGCAGACTTCCTCAGAAAGGCTCTCCACGGTCGCAATGGCGCGGGCGATGGCGGCATGAGGGTCGACCTCCAGCCCGAATTCCAGCGCCAGGAGGAAAAGCAGTTCCGAGTCGGTGGTGCCGGTGCGGGCATGGAAGAGTTCGTCGGAAAGGAGACTTTCCATGCGCCGGCGAATGCGGTCGAAGCCCGAGATCTGGCCATTGTGCATGAAGGACCAGCGTCCATGTACGAAGGGATGACAGTTGTCGCGGCGGGTTGCCCCATGGGTCGCGGCTCGCACATGGGCCAGGAAAAGCGGCGAACGGATCTGGCGCGCAATGCTGCGCAGGTTGCAGTCGGACCAGGCGGGAAGGATGTCGCGGTAGCGCCCAGGCTCCGGCCTGTCTCCGTACCAGGCGATCCCGAAACCGTCGCCATTCGTCGCAGTCTTCGCCCGGGTCGCACAATGCGACTGCTCGATCAGCGAATGGGCGGGGGAGGAGACGAGCTCCTCGAGATAGATCGGATCACCGCGATAGGCTGCCCAGCGGCACATGTTCCCTCTGACTTCGGTCACGGGCAGCGCATGCTGCCGGTTAAACAAGTTTCAACGCAGATCATTAACGGGGCGTTAAATCGGTCACCGAGCATGGCGGATTTATGACCGCCCGGCGCGTCTTCCATGGCAGCCGGACCCTGCCTCGACCTTGTCACGTCGGTTCAACGATATAGATAAAGGCGCATGCAACACTCAGATCCGTCGCAATCCGGGACACCGGAAGGGCCGCTTCAACAGATCGAATGGTTGGTCGATGCGCTGACGCGGGAACCGGAGGCTTGGGCCCTCTTCCTCGACATCGACGGTACCCTCGTCGATATCGCCCCCTCGCCGGACGCTATCGTGGTACCGCCTGACCTTCCTGGCAATCTTGTGGCGCTTTCCAGGCGCCTGAACGGAGCGCTCGCACTGGTGACGGGTCGGGCTCTTCCCTATGCCGACAAGCTATTCAAACCCTACGAGCTTCCTGTCGCCGGACTGCATGGTGCCGAACGGCGCATGGTCGACGGCTCGGTGGACGCGGTGGCGGCCACATCGGCCTTCGAGGAGGTGAAGACTGCGCTTGCGGCAGCGGCCGGGCAATGGCCTGGCGTTCTCGTCGAAGATAAGGGAGCGGCGGTTGCGGCGCACTATCGCCAGGCACCGGAGTGGCGCGACGAGGTCGAGAAGGCGATGGAATTCTACCTGCTCCAGGCCGGCTCCGATTTCACCCTGCAGCGAGGCAAGATGGTCTTCGAGATCCGGCCAGCGCGCGCTAATAAGGGAAGCGCGGTCCAATCCTATCTTGAGGAAGCTACCTTTCGGGGGCGGCGGCCGATCGCCATCGGCGACGACGTGACCGACGAGGATATGTTCCGGATCGTCAACCGAATGGGTGGCCACTCGATCCGCATCGCTGATGCCCCGGGGGGCACAGAGGCCCGTGGCATCATCGCATCGGCGGAGGACCTTCGCCAGGCCCTCGCACGTGCAGCGACAGCGGGCGATGGTTCCGAATTTCCGTCCTCAACATCATTGCCATCATCCTTGAAAGGAAGAACCGCTTGAGCCGTCTTGTGGTCGTTTCGAACCGTGTGACACTGCCGGCAAAGGGCGGGGCTGCGCCAGCCGGTGGACTGGCTGTCGCCTTGCAGGCGGCTCTACAGGAGCGGGGCGGAATCTGGATGGGCTGGTCCGGAAAGTCCAGCGGTTCCCGTGAGCCTGAGCCACTCGCCCAGCAGCAGCATGGCAATATCACCTATGCGCTGACTGACCTGACGAAGACGGACGTGGAGGAATACTACGAGGGCTTCGCCAATCGCGTTCTCTGGCCGATCTGCCATTACCGTCTCGACCTAGCCGAGTACGGCCGCAAGGAAATGGCCGGTTACTTCCGCGTGAACCGCTTCCTTGCGCATCGTCTTGCACCGCTGTTGCAGGAGGACGACGTCATCTGGGTGCATGACTATCACCTGATCCCGCTCGCGGCGGAACTGCGGCAGATGGGCTTCAAGAACAAGATCGGCTTCTTCCTGCACATCCCATGGCCTCCGGCCGACGTGCTGTTCACCATGCCGGTGCATGAGGAAATCATGCGCGGCCTGTCGCACTATGATCTCGTGGGCTTCCAGACCGACCACGATCTTTCGAACTTCGGGGGCGGTCTCGTGCGCGAGGGCATTGGCGACGCCCTCGGCGATGGTCGGTTCACCTCCTATGGCAGGACGTTCAGGGGCGGCTACTACGGGATCGGCATCGAGACGGCCGCGTTCGCCGACTTCGCGCGCAAGGCGGCAAGCAACATCATGGTGCGAAAGGCGCGACAGAGCATCGAAGGCCGCGACCTGATCATCGGCGTTGACCGGCTGGACTATTCCAAGGGGATCACCCAGCGGATCGACGCCTTTGAACAGTTCGTCAAGGCAAACCCCGGCTACCACAACAAGGTGACCTATCTGCAGATCACGCCGAAATCCCGCTCGGAAGTGCCGGAGTATGAAGCGATGCAGCGCACCGTGGCCGAACAGGCAGGCCGGGTGAACGGTGCCATGGGCACGGTGGACTGGGTGCCGATCCGCTACATCAATCGCTCGATCGGCCGCCCGGTGCTTGCCGGCTTGTACCGGCTTGCCAAGATAGGACTGGTCACTCCGTTGCGCGACGGCATGAACCTTGTTGCCAAGGAATATGTCGCGGCGCAGGACCCGGAAGATCCCGGTGTTCTTGTGCTTTCCCGTTTTGCCGGCGCCGCCCGGGAACTTCGAGGGGCGCTGCTGGTCAACCCCTATGATATCGAGGGTACGGCCAATGCCATCGCCCGCGGCCTCAGCATGTCGCTGGAGGAGCGGCAGGAGCGGTGGCGCGGGATGATGGACCACCTTCTCGAACGGGATGTCATGCGCTGGTGCGACGATTTCCTCAAGGATCTGCAGGCTTGAGAGGCGGTGAGACCCGCCTCGCGCTTTACTTTGCCGGCGTGAGCTGAGGCTCGGCCGCCGTGATCACGCCGCCTTGGCGACGTGATACTCCTTGATTGCGACCATCTTGATGGCGGGATAGCGCTCCGCCTCGTAACGTAGCGAGAATGCGTCCTGGGCCATGAAGACGGGATCGCCGTCGAGATCACGGCAGATGTCGCCGCGGCGCTGGTTGATGAACTTCTCCAATTCCGCCGGCTGGTCCGCAGAGATCCAGCGGCAGACGGAGAACCGCGCCATCTCGAAGGAGACCGGCAGACCGTATTCGGCCGACAGGCGCTCCTTCAGCACGTCCAGCTGCAGGGCACCGACGACGCCAACAATCGCCGGCGAGCCGTCCTCCGGCTGGAAGAGCTGGACGACCCCCTCTTCCGCCATCTGCTGCAAAGCCTCCTTCAGCTTCTTCGCCTTCATGGCATCTTCCAGCCGCACGCGGCGCAGGATTTCCGGCGAGAAGTTCGGTACGCCCTGGAAGACCAGCGCCTCGCCCTCTGTCAGCGTATCACCGATGCGGAGCGTGCCGTGGTTCGGGATGCCGACAACATCGCCGGCATAGGCCGTATCGGCAAGCTGGCGCTGCGACGCGAAGAAGAACTGCGGTGCAGTCAGCCCGAGCTGCTTGCCGGTGCGCGCCAGCCGCGCCTTCATGCCGCGTTCGAGCTTTCCTGAGCAGATGCGGGCAAAGGCAATGCGGTCGCGGTGGTTGGGGTCCATGTTCGCCTGGATCTTGAAGACGAAGGCCGTCATCCTGTCTTCATTGGCATGAACCGTGCGCAGATCCGCCACCTGGTCGCGCGGTGGCGGCGCAAAGGCTCCCAGCGCGTTGATGAGATCGCGAACGCCGAAATTGCGCAGCGCCGAGCCGAAGAAGACGGGCGTCATATGCCCTTCCAGGAAGGATTGGCGGTCGAAGGGACGGCAAGCCTCCCTGGCGAGTTCCGTCTCCTCGATGAAGGCCGCGCGTTCGTTTTCCGGAAGTCGGTCGGCCACGCTCTGCGGTCCATTCACGGGCAGAGGCTCCACCTGTGTGTCTGCACCGCGAAAGGTGTTGTTCGCCAGATTGTAGGACCCGCAGAACGTCTTCGAGCGGCCGACGGGCCAGGTGATAGGCGCCGTATCGAGCGCCAGCTTCTCCTCGACCTCGTCCAGGATTTCGAACGGATCGCGGCTCTCGCGGTCCATCTTGTTGACGAAGGTGATGATCGGGATATCGCGCATCCGGCAGACCTCGAAGAGCTTCAGCGTGCGCGGCTCGATGCCCTTTGCCGCATCGATGACCATGACGGCCGCATCCACCGCCGTCAGGGTACGGTAGGTGTCGTCCGCAAAGTCTTCGTGGCCCGGGGTATCGAGAATGTTGAAGACATTGCCTTCGTATTCGAAGGTCATCACCGAGGTGACGACGGAGATTCCGCGCTCGCGCTCGATCTTCATCCAGTCCGAGCGGGTCTGGATGCGGTCCTTCTTCGCCTTCACCTCGCCGGCAAGCTGGATTGCGCCGCCGAACAGCAGCAGCTTTTCGGTGAGTGTGGTCTTACCCGCGTCCGGGTGCGCGATGATCGCGAAGGTGCGGCGGCGGGATACCGCCTCTGCGAGACTTTCAGCCATGTCCGGTAAATCCTGTCAGTTGGCGCCTATCTAGCGATCCGGCCGTCTTTATGCAATTCACCTCGGAAACAAAGGAGCCTCGGCATGCGTGATATCATTGGTCCGGTCCTCAGGTTGGTCCGAATGCCTCATGGGGCAGGGCTGCCGCTGCCAACTTATGAGACCCGTGGGGCAGCGGGAATGGATCTGCCGGCCGCGATCGCGGAGGACGAGAGGCTGATACTGAAGCCGGGACAACGGAAGTTGGTGCCGACCGGCTTCATGCTCGAGATCCCCGAAGGCTTCGAGGCACAGATCCGCCCGCGCTCCGGTCTTGCCTTCAAGCACGGCATCACCTGCCTCAACACGCCCGGCACGATCGACAGCGACTATCGCGGCGAGGTGAAGGTGCTGCTCGTCAATCTCGGCGAGGAGGAATTCGAGATCTCGCGCGGGATGCGCATCGCGCAGATGGTCATTGCCCCCGTGACACAGGTGCAGGTCCACGAGGTGAGCGAGACGGGAGAGACCTTGCGGGGCGCCGGAGGCTTCGGATCAACCGGTGTGTGATTGAGCAAGCCCTGCCTCGGCCTGCCCTCCCCTTGGAACAAAATTCCGCAGCATCTCCCGGATCCGATGCGTCGTGGCTGGCGTTGAAGCAAAAGTCGCCCTACCCTATCGGTAATCTAGGGAGAGCATCATGGCAGACACAAAGAAGCCCGGCCGCGGCCGGATCTATTCCTCCATCACCGAGACGATCGGCGATACGCCCATCGTCCGCCTCGACAAGCTGGCGAAGGAGAAGGGCGTCAAGGCGAACCTGCTCGCCAAGCTCGAGTTCTTTAATCCGATCGCTTCGGTCAAGGACCGTATTGGCGTGGCGATGATCGAGAGCCTGGAAGCACAGGGCAAGATCACCCCCGGCAAGACGACGCTGGTCGAGCCGACATCCGGAAATACCGGCATTGCGCTCGCCTTCGCGGCTGCCGCCAAGGGATACAAGCTGATCCTGACCATGCCCGAGACGATGTCGATCGAGCGCCGCAAGATGCTCGCACTTCTTGGGGCAGAACTGGTGCTGACGGAAGGCCCGAAGGGGATGAAGGGTGCCATCGCCAAGGCCGAGGAGCTCGCCTCCACTCTGCCCGACGCCGTCATCCCCCAGCAGTTCGAGAACCCGGCTAACCCCGAGATCCACCGCAAGACGACGGCCGAGGAGATCTGGAACGACACGGACGGCCAGGTCGACATCCTCGTCTCCGGCATCGGCACCGGCGGCACGATCACCGGCGCGGGGCAGGTGCTGAAGGGCCGCAAGCCCGAGCTCAAGGTGGTTGCAGTCGAACCGAGCGACAGCCCGGTCCTCTCCGGCGGCAATCCGGGCCCCCACAAGATCCAGGGAATCGGTGCGGGGTTCGCGCCGCAGATCCTCGATACCGACGTCTATGACGAGGTCGTCACGATCTCCAACGACGAGGCGTTCGAGACGGCACGGCTCGTCGCCCGGCTGGAGGGCGTGCCAGTCGGCATATCCTCCGGCGCGGCACTCGCCGCGGCGATCAAGGTGGGTAGCCGCGAAGAGAACGCGGGCAAGAACATCGTCGTCATCATCCCCTCCTTCGCCGAGCGCTACCTGTCGACGGCCTTGTTCGAAGGTCTGGGCGGCTGAACATCCTGATGCCGAGTGGCGGACGGATGCGTCCGTTCGCTACTCGCTAATCGCCACCAAGTGTTCGCTGTCTCTTCTAGGCCGCCGCCGAGAGCCGCTCCCCTGCCATGCGGTAGGAGATCGCTTCGGCCAGATGGACGCGACTGACGGTATCGCATCCATCGAGGTCGGCAAGCGTGCGGGCGACCTTCAGGACCCGATGGTAGCCGCGCGCGGAGAACTTCAACTTCTCCGCCGCATCGCGCAGCAATTGAAGTCCCCCCGCATCCGGCTCGGCGATCTTCTCGATCAACGCAGTGGAGCACCGTGCGTTGGTCGAGACATGTGGCGCCCCTGCCGCCCGGAAGCGCTCCTGCTGCCGCTCACGGGCGGCGGCGACGCGTCTTGCGACGTCGGCGCTCGCCTCAGCCGGCCGAGGCCTGATGAGATCGGCTGCAGAGACTGCCGGAACATCGATCCGGATATCGATCCGGTCCATCAGCGGTCCTGAAATGCGTCCCTGATAATCCGACACGCATTTCGGCCCGCGTGCGCAGGTGTGGCCAGGCTCTCCGGCCATGCCGCAGCGGCACGGGTTCATTGCCGCAACAAGCTGAATGCTGGCCGGATAGGAGACCCTGTGGTTGGCGCGGGCAATAACGCATTCCCCCGTCTCGAGTGGCTGGCGTAGCGCGTCCAGCACTTGCGGCGCGAACTCCGGGAACTCGTCAAGGAAGAGGATGCCGTGGTGGGCGAGTGAAGCCTCGCCAGGCTTTGCCCGCAACCCGCCGCCAACGAGAGCGGCCATGGTGGCGGAGTGATGCGGCGTGCGGAACGGACGGCGGTCCGAAAGCTTGCCGCCGGAGAGCTGGCCGGCGATGGAATGGATCATCGACACTTCGAGAAGTTCTGCCGCAGACAAAGGCGGAAGGATCGACGGCAGGCGTGCCGCCAGCATCGACTTTCCCGAGCCAGGGGGACCCACCATTAACAGGTTGTGGCCTCCCGCCGCAGCGACCTCCAGCGCGCGCTTCGCGCTTTCCTGCCCCTTGATATCGATGAGGTCCGGCAGGTTGGCCGGCAGCGCGCGGATCGCCGGTTGCGGTCGTGACATTACCTGCGTGCCGCGGAAATGATTGGCGAGGGCAATCAGGCTGCGGGGCGCGAGAATGTCGATATCGGCGCCGGCCCAGGCCGCTTCCGGTCCGCTGTCGGCAGGGCAGATCAGCCCCTTGCCGAGCGCATTGGCACTAATCGCTGCCGGGAGGGCGCCGGCCACCGGCGCCAGCGTGCCATCGAGGTTCAGTTCGCCAATGACGACATAGCCCGACAAGGCATCGGCCGGAATGGCGCCAAGGGCTGCCATGAGACCGAGCGCGATGGCTAGATCGAAGTGCGAGCCCTCCTTGGGAAGATCGGCCGGCGCGAGGTTCACCGTCACCTTTTTGGGCGGAAGCGAAAGTCCGGAGGCATGGAGGGCTGCTTGGACCCTTTCGCGGCTTTCCGCCACCGCCTTGTCGGGAAGCCCGACAATCGGCATCAGCAGCTTGCCAGGGGAGACCATGACCTGAACTTCGACAGGAACGCCTTCTATGCCCTGAAATGCAACCGTAGAGACACGCGCCACCATAAACCGCCTCCAAGCTCATGCCAGAAGCGCCAAGCGATCCACGCTTTCCGCGCCAGCGATTGCAATCTGGCATGGAAATGAGAATAAAACAAGAACATCACAGGAACTAGTTCCCGTCTCTGTTGCTCTTAGGTTGCACGAGGTTGTAGCGCGAGAACAAAACGGCTCTGTAGCCGCAGTTTCAGCGGCGCTTGGCTTCGATCGCGTCCCAAAGCAGGACAGCAACATCGGCGCCGCCGAACTTCTTCACCTCGCGAATACCGGTCGGCGACGTTACGTTGATCTCCGTCATGTAATCGCCGATGACATCGATGCCGACGAAGATGAAGCCACGCTCTCGAAGCGCGGGCCCGATCCGTTGGCATATCTCCCGATCACGCCGCGTCAGTTCGACGGCCTCGGCACGGCCGCCGACATGCATGTTGGAACGGCTGTCGGTCTCCGCCGGCACGCGGTTGATGGCGCCGACAGGCTCTCCATCCACCAGCAGGATGCGCTTGTCGCCCTTGCGCACGGCCGGCAGATAAGCCTGCGCGATATAAGGTTCGCCGCGATAGACCTGTTCGAACATTTCCAGCAGCGACGTGAAATTGCGATCGTCACGCGCCGAGTGGAAAACGCCCGCACCGCCATTGCCGTAGAGCGGCTTCAGGATGATGTCGCCCATTTCCTGCCGGAAGGCGGCGATCTCCTGCACGTCGCGGCTGATCAGCGTTGCCGGCATCAGGTCGGCGAACTCGGTGACGAAGATCTTCTCCGGCGAATTGCGGACCCAGGCGGGGTCGTTGACCACTAGTGTCTTCGGATGGATGCGCTCGAGCAGATGCGTCGAGGTGATGTAGCCCATATGGAAGGGCGGGTCCTGGCGCAGGTGGATCACGTCCATGGTCGAGAGGTCGACGCGCTCGCGCTCGCCGAGGCTGTAGTGGTCGCCCTTGACGTCCCGGACCTGCATCGGCTCCACGGCCGCAAAGATCTTGCCGTCGCGCATGGTCAGCCGGTCCGGCGTATAGTGGAACAACTCGTAGCCGCGCGCCTGCGCCTCCAGCGCCATGGCGAAAGTGGAATCTCCAGCAATGTTGATGCTGGAGACATGGTCCATCTGGAATGCGACCTTGCGGATGTTCGCCATCGTCCCTGCCCCTTCAAAAATGCCCGCCTGATGTAGGACGGCGGCTCGTCAAAGGCAACGGCCTCAACTGGCGCAGGTTCAGGCCATATACAAAGCCGGTTGAGGAGTGACCGCCGGAGCGTCACGCAGCTCGATGCGCTTGCACGTGTCCCTCGAAAAGAAGTGCAGCCGTCGCGGATCAGCTGCCAGCCTCATTTCGTCGTGCAGCTGCACGTCGAGCGGCATCGCCGCCGTCAGCGCCTGATCCCCCACATGGCCGTGCACGAGACGTTGCGAACCAAGTTCCTCGACATAGTCCAGGCGGAACAGCAGGGCTTCCTCGCCAGGCGCGGCGACCCGCAGGTCTTCCGCACGCAGACCGACGGTGACCTCGCCGGATGTCGGCGCATGTCCGCCCCGCGTCAGCAGCGACGGTCCGACTGCGAGCTTACCCCCGTGCAGTTCACCCTGCAGGAGGTTCATCGCAGGCGAGCCGATGAAGCTCGCCACAAAGGTAGAAGCCGGCCGGTGATAGACGTCGAGTGGTGCACCGATCTGCTCGATCCGCCCGCCGTTCAGCACCACCAGTCGGTCGGCGAGTGTCATCGCCTCGAGCTGGTCGTGGGTGACGTAGATGGAGGTGATGCCAAGGCGGCGCTGCAGGCGCTTGATCTCGCCGCGCATGGAGACACGCAGCTTGGCATCAAGGTTGGAGAGCGGCTCGTCGAATAGGAAGGCTGCCGGCTTGCGCACGATGGCGCGGCCCATGGCGACACGCTGGCGCTGGCCACCGGAGAGCGCACGCGGCTTGCGGTCGAGGTACTGGTCGATCTCCAGCATGCGCGCAGCCTCGGCGACACGCGCATCGATATCGGCACGCGGCGTGTTGCGGTTCTTCAGACCATATTCCAGGTTCTGTCGCACCGTCATGTGCGGATAGAGCGCGTAGTTCTGGAAGACCATGGCGATGTCGCGCTCGGCCGGCTCGCGGTTGTTCACGACGCTGTCGGCGATTGCAACGGTGCCTTCGGTGATCGTTTCGAGACCCGCCACCATGCGCAGCAGCGTGGACTTCCCGCAGCCGGACGGCCCGACGAGGACGATGAACTCCCCGTCGGCGATATCGAGACTGATGCCGCTCACGGCACGCGCGCCGCCCGCATACACCTTGCCGACGTTTTCGACCTGGATGGACGCCATAGTTACTTCTCCGTTTCGACCAGGCCCTTGACGAACAGGCGCTGCATGCAAATGACGATGAGGACGGGTGGCAGCATGGCCATCATCACGGCGGCCATGGCGAAGTGCCACAGCGGTTCGGCATCGGCGCTCGCCGACAGCCGCTTGATGCCAATGACGATGGTGTAGAAATTGCTGTCGGTGGTGACCAGCAATGGCCACAGGTACTGCACCCATCCGTAGATGAAGAGGATGACGAAAAGCGCCGCGATATTGGTGCGGCTAAGCGGCAGAAGTATATCGCGGAAGAATTTCAGCGGGCCTGCGCCATCCACACGCGCCGCCTCCATCAGTTCCTCCGGGATGGTTAGGAAGAACTGGCGGAACAGGAAGGTCGCCGTCGCCGAGGCGATCAGCGGCAGCGTCAGCCCGGCATAGGAATTCAGCATGCCGAGATCCGCCACCACCTTGAACGTCGGCAGGATGCGCACCTCCACCGGCAGCATGAGGGTGATGAAGATGATCCAGAACGCCAGCGCCCGGAACGGAAATCGAAAGTAGACGATCGCATAGGCGGAAACGATCGAGATGACGATCTTGCCTATGGCGATGATCAGCGCCATCCAGAGCGAGTTGAACATCATCACCCAGAGCGGCGGCGCGCCGGAAGAAGTCAGGCCCTCGTTCCACATCAGCGTATAGTTCTCGATCATGTGCCCGCCCGGCAGGAGTGGCATTGCCCCGCTGACGAAGGCACCGGTCCCATGGGTCGATGCGATGAAGGCCACATAGACGGGGAAGGCGACAATCGCGACGCCGACGATCAGGACCAGGTGGGTCAGGAAATCGAGGAAGGGTCTGTTTTCAACCATGTCCGGCACCTCAGTACTGCACGCGGCGTTCGACGTAGCGGAACTGCACCACGGTCAGAACGATGACGATCAGCATCAGGATGACCGACTGGGCGGAGGACGAGCCGAGGTTCAGCCCGATGAAGCCATCGGTGTAGACCTTGTAGACGAGCGTGTTGGTTGCCTGGGCCGGTCCACCCGCCGTCGTCGCGTCGATGATGCCGAACGTGTCGAACATCGCGTAGTTGATGTTGATGATGAGCAGGAAAAACGTGGTCGGGGAGAGCAGCGGAAACACGATCGTCCAGAACCGCTTGAACGGTCCGGCACCGTCAATTGCGGCCGCCTCGATCAGCGAACGGGGCACCGACTGCAGCCCTGCGAGGAAGAAGAGGAAATTGTAGGAAATCTGCTTCCACGACGCCGCGACGATGATGAGTATCATTGCCTGCTCGCCGTTCACCCGATGGTTCCATGTCACGCCGATGCCATCGAGAATATAGGGGAGAAGGCCGATCGACGGGTTGAAGAGAAACCACCAGAGAATACCCACGACGACCGGAGCCACCGCGTACG
The DNA here is from genome assembly GCF_902153235.2 of Pseudorhizobium halotolerans. Classification (NCBI taxonomy): domain Bacteria; kingdom Pseudomonadati; phylum Pseudomonadota; class Alphaproteobacteria; order Hyphomicrobiales; family Rhizobiaceae; genus Pseudorhizobium; species Pseudorhizobium halotolerans. Next base: position 107,973 of record NZ_CABFWE030000007.1, read on the forward strand.
GCCAGACGAGCAGCGTCGTATAGACCCTGCTCGACCGCATGACCCTGTTCACGCAGACGGCGAGCAGCAGCGACAGGCTCATCGACAGGGCCGTCACCGCGACGGCGAAGACAGCCGTATTGGCGAGGGAATTGAGATAGTTCGGATCCGCGAAAATGCGGCGGTAGTTTTCGAACCAGACGAATGTCGTGCGGAAGCCGAAAGGGTCCTCTCGTTCGAACGAGGACCTGCCAGCCTGGATTGCCGGCCAGATGAAGAAGACAAGCGTGATGACAAGCTGAGGCGCGAGCAACAGATATGGCAGCAGCTTGTTGGAAAAGATGACGCGTTTGGTTTGCATGTATTCTCAGCCCACGAGGCAAGCCGCGCCGTGCCGGCGGTTGCCCGGAAAGGTGGAGAGGCCGGCCGAGCCGGCCTCTCACGGTCTCACTTGTTGGCGGCTTCGAAGTCGCGGAGGATCTGGTTGCCGCCGGCGACGGCGTCGTCGAGTGCCTGCTGCGCATCCTTCTGGCCGGCCAGAAGCGCTTCGAACTGCTCATCCACGACATTGCGAACCTGCGTCAGGTTGCCGAAGCGGACGCCCTTGGAATTCGGGGTCGGCGTGCCCCGGGTGATCTGCTTGATCGCGACATCTGAACCCGGGTTCTGTTCGTAATATCCCTGTTCCTGGCCGAGATCGAAGGCAGCATTGGTGATCGGCAGGTAACCGGTCGCCTGATGCCAGTCGGCCTGTACTTCCGGCTGCGAGAGATAGGTGAAGAACTTGGCAATGCCCTGGTAGACGTCGTCGCTGTGGCCGGCGAGAGCCCAGAGGGTGGCGCCGCCGATGATCGAGTTCTTCGGCTCCGCGATGACATCCTCATAGTAGGGCAGCGGTGCGAAGCCGACTTCGAAATCCTTGGCATTGGCGATGACGCCGGCACGGGAGGCCGACGAATTCATGTAGATCGCGCATTCGCCCGAATAAAACTTCGCAGGAGCGTCAGCACCGCCAACGGGACCGCCGTACTGGAAGATGCCCGCATCGGCCCACTTCTTCAGATTGCTCCAATGCTTGACCTGCACGTCATCGTTGAAGGTGAACTCAGTGCCGAGCCCACCGAAACCGTTTTCCATCGTGCCATAAGGCTGATCATGGATGGCCGACAGATTTTCCAGTTGCACCCAGGAGATCCAGCCGCTGGTGAACCCGCATTTGGCAGCGCCGGAGTCCATGATCTTCTTCGAGAACTCCTCCACCTCTGCCCAAGTCTTCGGAGCGGTTTCGGGATCCAGACCGGCCTTCTCGAAGGCGTCCTTGTTGTAGTACATGATCGGAGTGGACGAGTTGAACGGAAGCGACAGGATGTTCCCTTCCGTATCGGAGTAGTAGCCTGTCACGGGAGCGAGAAACGCTGAAGCCTCCCAAGGTTCGCCGGCCTCCGTCATGAGTTCGTAGACCGGCTTCACAGCGCCCTTGGCAGCCATCATCGTGCCGGTGCCAACTTCGAAGACCTGTACTATCGCCGGCTGCTCCTTGGCGCGGAAGGCAGCGATGGCACTCGTCAGCGTCTCGGGGTAGCTGCCCTTGTAGGTCGGAACGACCTTGTACTCGCTCTGGCTCTTGTTGAAGGCCTCGGCGATGGCTTCCAGCTTCTGGCCAAGCTGGGCATCCATTGCATGCCACCAGCTGATCTCGGTCGCGGCCAGGGCCGAAGAAGCGGACATGGCTGCCGCGAACGTGGCGATTGATAGCGTCTTGAACATTGTTGTGATCCCTTACTCCGTTGTCGGAACGGGATCGCAATAGGGTCGCAGCATGACGCTGACGTAACAGTAATGTGTCGGGAATATTACAATCCACGGCGCCGCCCAACGGAAGGCCGCACAGGTCAAAATGCGTCTGGAAAGTGCCTTGGAAGACGGCCGGGAAGTACGGCAACCACATCGTAGCGTTGCGACAGGCGCGCGGCATCCGGACGGCGTGAAAGCCATATGTCGCTTGCTGCGCGAATGCGTCTTTGGGCCGTCGCGCTCACGGCATCCACCGCTTCCCGCTCTCCGACCCTCGCCTTGACCTCGACGAAGACGGCCAGATCGCCCTTGCGCGCCACCAAGTCGATCTCTCCGGCTTTTGTACGGAAGCGGATGGCGAGGATCCGATAGCCTTTCGCCAGCAGAAAGAGTGCGGCGGCATATTCGGCGAAATGGCCGCGCCGTTCCGCCCGGCGCCTCTCCCTAGCTTGCTTTGCCACCGTCTCCGTCCTTCAGCGCCAGCAGCCGCTGGTAGAGGTCCTTCTTCGACAGCCCTGTGAGGCGCGCGCCCTCGGCGGCCGCCTTGGATGTCGGCATGGTGGCCGCCAGTTCCTTCAGCAGGACATCGACCTCCATCGCCCCCGGCACATCATCGATTTCAGGAGGAGCTATCAGGAGGACGATTTCGCCCTTCACGGCCCGCTCCGCATAGAAGTCAGCCAGTTCCGCCAGCGTGCCCCGCCGGAATTCCTCAAAGGCCTTCGTCAATTCGCGACACACTGCCGCCTCGCGAGCCGTTCCGAGAACATCGGCTGCGGCGGCAAGGCTCGCCCCGATACGGTGGGGCGATTCGAAAAAGGCGAGCGTCGCCGGCACGCGCGACAGTTCTGCCAGCCGATCCCGCCTGCCCTTGTCCTTGACCGGCAGGAAGCCGGCGAACAGGAAGCTGTCCGAGGGCAGGCCTGAACCCACCAGCGCCGCCAAGGGCGCCGAGGCGCCGGGGATAGGGATGACGCGGTGTCCAGCGTCGATTGCCATGCGTCCCAGCCGGTAGCCCGGGTCCGAGACGAGGGGAGTGCCCGCATCCGAAACGAGCGCCACCGACCGTCCTTCCTCGAGCGCGGCAAGCAGCTTCGGCCCTGCTTCGGCGGCATTGTGTTCGTGATAGGCGAAGGGGCGGTTGACGATGCCGTAGCGGTCCAGAAGCACGCGCGTCACACGCGTGTCTTCGCAGGCAAGCACGTCGGCTCCCGCCAGCGTCTCGAGCGCACGCAGGGTGATATCGCCGAGATTACCGATCGGGGTGGCGACGAGATAGAGCCCCGGCTCCAGCGGGCGTGCGGGGACCGCCGTATTGCCGATCCTGTAGCTGCGGCCCATGGTCTTCTGTTCGTCGCTCACGAAGGTATCCGGCTGATCTGCTTGCTCTCGCCTTCTTATGGGCGAGGTGCGGCAGGCGGGCAAGCGGAGCGTCGCGAAGTTTTCCCTGTGAATCATGGCAACAAGTTCCCATTCGCGCCGGTGGCGGCCCTTCCGGCTCTTGCTTTCTAGGGGAATGTTCTGCCATTTTGCGCCTCCACATCTCCCGGCCCTGCGGCCGGCAAACATGCGGACGCCCCGTTCCTGCCGGCGTCCCGGTCAGAAGCGGTAGCGTCCATGCGTATTACTCTTGAGCGGTCCAATCTCCTGAAGTCGCTGAACCATGTCCATCGTGTCGTGGAACGTCGCAACACGATCCCGATCCTGTCGAACGTGCTCCTGCGCGCTTCCGGCGCCGACCTGGAGCTCAAGGCAACGGACCTCGACCTCGAGATCACCGAGGCGGTTGCAGCCATGGTCGAACAGCCGGGTGCCACGACCGTGCCGGCGCATCTCCTCTATGAAATCGTCCGCAAATTGCCGGAGGGATCGGAAGTCAGGCTGGCAACCAATCCGGACGGCGGCTCGATGACGGTGCAGTCGGGCCGCTCGAAGTTCTCGCTGCAGTGCCTTCCGGAGGCGGACTTCCCCGATCTTACCGCCGGCAGCTTCAGCCATACGTTCAAGCTGAAGGCGACCGATCTGAAGATGCTGATCGACCGCACCCAGTTCGCCATCTCGACGGAAGAGACACGATACTACCTGAACGGCATCTTCTTCCACACGATCGAGGCCGGCGGCGACCTGAAGCTGCGCGCCGTGGCAACCGACGGACATCGGTTGGCCCGCGCCGATGTCGAGGCACCTTCGGGGTCGGAAGGCATGCCGGGCATCATCATTCCACGCAAGACCGTCGGTGAACTTCAGAAGCTGGTCGACAACCCCGACCTGATGGTCACGGTCGAGGTCTCCGACGCGAAGATCCGCCTGACGATCGGCTCCATCATCATGACGTCGAAGCTGATCGACGGCACGTTCCCCGACTACCAGCGCGTCATTCCGACGAACAACGACAAGGAGATGCGCGTCGACTGCCAGAGCTTCACCCGCGCTGTCGACCGCGTATCGACAATCTCGTCGGAGCGAGGCCGTGCCGTGAAGCTGTCGCTGGCCGATGGGCAACTGACGCTTACCGTAAACAATCCCGATTCCGGCAGCGCGACGGAAGAGGTCGCAGTAGGCTATGAACACGATCCGCTGGAGATCGGCTTCAACGCCAAGTACCTGCTCGACATCACGGCGCAGCTTTCAGGCGAGGATGCGGTGTTCATGCTCGCGGACGCGGGCTCCCCTACCCTGGTGCGGGACACCGCGGGCGATGACGCGCTCTACGTCCTGATGCCGATGCGCGTCTGACACAGAAAAAGCGGCTGGGAAACCTGCCGCTTTTTTGCTGTCGTTTTCCAGATGCGACATTCTGCCTTGTTTTTGCGTCATTGACCCCACATAAGCCCTTATGGATCAAGGAGGAGAGACCTGATGGAATTGCGACTGAAGGAAAGGCTGGGCCGGAAGTTCGACGAGGAGATCAGGTTCTTCAAGGGCTGGATCGACGGCCCCAAGAGCGTCGGGGCCATATTGCCGACTTCAGCGGTCACCGCGCGTCGCATGGCGAGCGTCATCAATCCGGCGTCGGGCCTGCCGGTTCTTGAACTCGGACCCGGCACCGGCATCATCACCAAGGCGATCATCGACCGCGGCGTGGCGGCGGAGAATATCGTCTCGATCGAATATTCGACCGATTTCTACCAGCACCTCAAGCGGACGATCCCCGGCGTCAACTTCATCAACGGCGATGCCTTCGACCTGGACACGACGCTCGGTGACTGGAGGGGCCGCAAGTTCGATGCGGTGATCTCGGCGATCCCGATGCTGAGCTTTCCGATGGAGAAGCGCATCGCGCTGCTGGAGGACCTGCTCGACCGCATGCCGCCCGGCCGGCCCGTCGTCCAGATCACCTATAGCCCGGTATCTCCCATCGACGCCCGCCCGGACCGGTTCCATATCCGCCACCTCGACTTCGTCGTCCGGAACATTCCGCCGGCGCAGCTCTGGGTCTACAGCCGGGGCTAGCTCGCCATGTTCGGCGTCTATGTTACCCATCCGCAGGTGAACATCGACCCGCAGGTTCCTGTTCCGCAATGGGGGCTGTCGGAAACCGGCAGGGCACGAGCGAACGAGGCGGCGCAGAGCGCCTGGGCTGCCACTCTTCAACGTATCGTTTCGAGCGATGAGAGGAAGGCCGTGGAGACGGCCGAACTGCTGGCCCGTGTTTCGGGGGCTGCGGTGGAGGTCGCCGTCGACATGCACGAGAACGACCGCAGCAGTACCGGCTTCCTGCCTCCCGCCGAGTTCGAGAAGGCGGCTGACTGGTTCTTCGCCCACCCCGATGAGAGTTTCCAGGGGTGGGAACGCGCAATTGATGCGCAGGCACGGATCGTCAAAGCGGTCGATCGTATCCTCGCCGACCATGACCCGGCAATGCCGATTGCCTTCGTCGGGCATGGCGGAGTGGGGACGCTCCTGAAATGCCATTTCCAGGGTGTGTGGATTTCGCGGGACCGCGACCAGCCCGCTGGCGGGGGCAATCTCTTCGCCTTCTCCCTTGCAGACAGAATCGTGACATGCGACTGGACGGCTATGGAAGAATGGAAGGGATTCGGACATGCACGCGCGTAACCGCCTGATCGTGGGCCTCGATATCCCGACCGTCGGTGAAGCGGAAAAGATGGTCGCCACGCTGTGCGACACGGTTTCCTTCTACAAGATCGGATACCAGCTCGCGTTTGCAGGTGGCATCGAGTTCGCCCGCGACCTCGCGAAGGACGGCAAGAACGTCTTTCTCGACATGAAGCTTCTCGACATCGACAACACTGTTGCGAAGGGCGTCGAAAACATTGCCACCATGGGAATGACGATGCTGACAGTGCATGCCTATCCGAAGGCCATGCGCGCCGCAGTCAAGGCCGCCGAAGGTTCAGGCCTCTGCCTTCTCGCGGTGACCGTGCTGACGTCCATGGACGACGCCGACCTGCTTGAGGTGGGTTACCAGGCGGATGCTCGCACGCTGGTCATGCGTCGTGCCGAACAGGCGCTCGCAGCCGGGATGGGGGGGATCGTCTGCTCGGCGGAGGAATCGGCGGCGGTGCACAAGATCGTCGGATCGGACATGGCGATCGTCACGCCGGGGATTCGTCCGGCCGGCGGCGATGCCGGCGACCAGAAGCGGGTGATGACCCCGGGCGACGCACTGCGTGCCGGCTCAAGCCATCTTGTCGTCGGCCGTCCGATCGTCAAGGCAGAGGATCCGCGCGCGGCCGCCCGTGCGATACTCGCCGAGATGACATCCGCGCTCTAAATTTCAAACCGCAAGGAGGAACCCGCATGCCCAAGGCCTATTGGATTGCCAGAGTCGATGTTCGCGACCCGGAGCGCTACAAGGACTACGTCAGCACGGCAAAGCCGGCATTTGAGCGGTTCGGCGCCAACTTCCTGGCACGCGGTGGACAGTTCGTCGAGCTGGAAGGCAAGGCGCGGGGCCGCAATGTCGTGATTGAGTTTCCCTCGGTCCAGGCGGCGGTGGACTGCTACAACTCGCCGGAATACCAGGCGGCGGCCAAGATCAGGCAGGAATGTGCGGACGCCGAAATGGTCGTCGTGGAAAGCGTCTGACGCTTGCCAACCGCGGCACTTCTTCCGCTTCCCGTTGAAGAACATTTGGTCTAAGAGACCGCTGACAACCCGACCATCACAGTTCCCGGAGCCACCCATGTCCGTGTCCAACCTGCCGCCCCTCGTCACCGTGTTCGGAGGCTCGGGCTTCGTCGGACGACATGTGGTACGAAGCCTCGTCAAGCGGGGCTACCGTATCCGGGTGGCTGTCCGGCGTCCGGATCTCGCCGGTTTCCTTCTGCCCTATGGTTATGTGGGGCAGATCGCGCTGGTGCAGGCAAACCTGCGATACAGGTACTCGGTGGACCGTGCGGTCGAGGGAGCGTCCTTCGTGGTCAACTGCGTCGGCATCCTCTTCGAAAGCGGGCGCAACTCCTTCAATGCGGTGCAGGACTTCGGCGGAAGGGCCGTGGCCGAAGCGGCACGCGCCGCCGGTGCGAAACTGGTGCATGTCTCGGCCATCGGCGCCGACAGGGATTCCGACTCGAGCTACGCGCAGAGCAAGGGTCGCGCAGAAGCCGCAATCCTCGAAACGGTTCCGGACGCAGTGATCCTGCGCCCCTCCATCGTTTTCGGGCCTGAGGACAGCTTCTTCAACAAGTTTGCCGGGATGGCCAAGATGTTTCCGGCGCTGCCCCTGATCGGCGGCGGCAAGACGAAGTTCCAGCCGGTCTATGTGGAGGATGTCGCCAAGGCGGTGGCGCTCGGCGTCGACGGCGTCATCCCCGGCGGTCGCATCTACGAACTCGGTGGGCCGGAGGTACTGACGTTCCGTGAATGCATGGAAATCGTTCTGCGGACGACCGCGCGCAAGCGGCCGCTGATCTCTCTCCCCTTCCCCATCGCCTCCATGATCGGCAGCATCGCCTCGCTGATCCCACTCATCAAACCGCCGATCACCAGCGATCAGGTCGCGCTGCTGAAGAAGGACAACGTCGTCTCGGAAGAGGCGATTCGCGATGGCCGGACCCTGGAGGGCATGGGTATCCGTCCGACGCATCTCGCGTCTGTTGTGCCCTCCTACCTCGTCCAGTATCGTCCGCAAGGCCAGTTCACCAACAGCGGCAAAGCGGCCTGAGGCAATCTCCTGCCGGTTCGGCGAGCCTGCTTGACGCCGCCTGTGGCACGAACGCCCCACTCGGTCTTGCCTTGAGCATTAACGCGGGATTCAGCAAGTTCCTCTATTGAAAATCCTGCAGGCGGGTCATACACGGCTGCAGCGAAATTACGCTTCAATCACATTGGTCTGAAAGGCATTTCTCCATGGGCAAGCCCATCGCACTGTTTTTTGCGTGTGCGGCACTGACGATCCTCGTCGGCTCCTTCATCGCCCCGGAAACGGGCGCGGCAGGCGGCGGCAAGTGCGCTCCGGCCTATGGAGTAGATCCTTGCGCAACGGGCTCCATACCGAGCGCCTCGACGCGCTGAACGTCAAACAATTCTCTGGCATCCTGTCCAACCGGCGCGTCAATTTGAAGCTGACGTGTCCGTAGCGTATTGCTGTTCGAAAGTTTTTCCTCAATACTGATCGTGGGAGAAGGGCAAAAGCCCGCCCAATTGGGAGGAGAAATCAATGGATAAGCCTGAGAAGAAGGCGCATACGCGCCGTTCGTTTCTGAAGATCAGCGCAACCGCAGGCGGAGCAGCCGCAGGCACTCTCGCGGCACCGGCCGTACTCGCACAATCACCGATCGTGATGAAGATGCAGACGTCGTGGCCGGCGTCGGACATCTGGATGGATTTTGCCCGGCAGTTCACCGAACGTGTCGACGCAATGTCCGGAGGACGGCTGACGGTCGACCTGCTGCCAGCGGGCGCAGTCGTGGGCGCCTTTCAGGTTCTCGACGCTGTCCATGACGGCGTCATCGACGCGGCCCACTCGGTTCCGGTATACTGGTACGGCAAGCACAAGGGCGCGTCTCTGTTCGGCACCGGTCCGGTCTTCGGGGGTTCGGCGACAACCATGCTGTCCTGGTTCTATGCCGGCGGCGGCGCAGAGTTCTATCGGGAACTGCAGCAGGACATCCTCGGTCTTGAGGTCGTGGGCTACCTGGGCTTTCCGATGTTCGCTCAGCCGTTCGGGTGGTTCAAGAATGAAGTCAACGCCGTCAGCGACATCAACGGCTTGAAGTACCGTACCGTCGGCCTTGCCGCGGACCTGATGCAGGCGATGGGCATGTCCGTTGCACAGCTTCCGGGTGGCGAAATCGTCCCGGCGATGGAACGAGGCGTCATTGATGCCTTCGAGTTCAACAATCCGTCGTCCGACTTGCGATTCGGTGCCCAGGATGTCGCGAAGAACTACTACCTCTCCTCGTACCACCAGGCGTCGGAATCCTTCGAGTTCCTGTTCAACAGAGGCTTCTATGAAGATCTCGAGCCGGACCTCCAGGCCATCGTGAAGTATGCTGTCGAGGCGGCGTCCACTGCCAACACCGCGTCGGCGATGGACAACTATTCGGCCGACCTCAAGAAATTGCAGGAGGAATCAGGCGTCAACGTGCACCGGACGTCCACGGAGATCCTGGATGCGCAGATCAAGGCATGGGACGACCTGATTGTCGAGCTCGAGAAGGACGCCTTCATGAAGAAGGTGCTCGACAGCCAGCGCGCCTGGGTAGAACGGGTCACCTATTTCGAACTGATGGCATCCCCGGACTACCAGCTCGCCTACAACCACTACTTCCCGAACAAGCTCAAGCTCTGAGCCGTTCTTGACCGCAAGTGGTAATGCCGGCAGGCGCAGTCGCGCCTGCCGGCCCCTCTCCCATCAGGAAGACGTTCACGTCGATGATCGCATTCATCCGGTTCGCCGACGGGCTGTCGGCATGGTTCGGCAAGGCCTTCGCCTGGCTCATCCTACTGATGACCTTCGGCACGAGCTATGAGGTCTTTGTCCGCTATATTGTCGGCCGCCCCACGCCTTGGGCGCTCGACGTCTCGTTCATCATGTACGGTACGCTGTTCATGATGGGGGGCGCCTATACGCTCTCACGCGGCGGGCACGTGCGGGGCGACTTTATCTACCGCCTATGGCGGCCGAGGACGCAGGCGACGGTCGACCTAGTTCTCTATATCTTCTTCTTCTTTCCGGGTGTCACGGCACTGATCTTCGCGGGCTGGAAGTATGCCTCGCGATCCTGGGGCTATGGCGAAGTAAGCGTCAACAGCCCGGCCGGCATCCCAATCTACCAGTTCAAGACCGCCATTGTCGCGGCCGGGATTCTCCTGTTCATCCAGGGAATCGCCCAGGTCTTCCGCTGCATCCAGTGCATACGGGACGGCTTCTGGATCGAGGCGGAGGAGGATGTCGAAGAGACTGAGACCCTTCTAATCAAAGAAAAACAGGCCGAGCTTTCGGGAGATCAGGCATGACGGATCCCCAAGTCGCGCTCCTGATGCTCGGGCTCTTCATCTTCGTGGTGTTTCTCGGGTTTCCGATCGCCTTCACGCTCATGGCGATGGGCATCGGCTTCGGCTACTATGCCTATTTCGAACCGAACCGCATGTGGCGCTCCTTCAACCGGCTGGACGAAACGGCAGGGTGGTGGGACAGCACCAGCCTGTGGATCGAGGGCTTCTTCAACAACCGGGTCTTCGATCTCTTCATCAACCAGACCTACACGGTGATGGCGAACGACGTCCTGACAGCCGTGCCATTGTTCCTGTTCATGGGCTACATCGTCGAACGGGCGAACATCGTCGACCGCCTGTTCAGCACCTTGAATATCGCCTCGAAGAATATTCCAGGATCGATGGGCGTCGCCGCCCTCGTCACCTGCGCGCTCTTCGCGACGGCGACAGGGATCGTGGGTGCAGTGGTGACCCTGATGGGCCTGCTGGCGCTGCCGGCAATGCTGAAGGCGCGCTACGACCACTCGTTCGCGACCGGCATCATCTGCGCCGGGGGAACGCTCGGGATCCTGATCCCGCCGTCGATCATGCTAATCGTCTATGCGGCAGCGTCAGGGACATCGATCGTGCGCCTCTACTCGGCGGCCCTGCTGCCGGGCCTTACCCTCGTGGGACTCTACCTGATCTATATTGTCGGGCGCTCGATCCTGCAGCCGAGCGTGGCGCCCAAGCCGACGGCGGACGAAGTCCCGGATGTTCCGTTCTTCAAGCTTACATGGATGATCGTGACCTCATTCCTGCCGCTGGCCGTCCTCATCCTGGCAGTGCTGGGTTCGATTCTCTTCGGGCTGGCGACGCCCACCGAAGCGGCCGCGATCGGAGCACTCGGCGGCATGGTTCTCGCTGTGCTCTATAGAGCGATGAGTTGGGACCGTCTCAGGCAAAGTGTCTATCTCACAGTTCGAACCACGGCGATGGTCTGCTGGCTCTTCGTCGGCTCCTACACCTTCTCCTCCGTCTTCTCCTACCTCGGTGGAGAGCACGTGATTTCCGAGTTCGTGCGAGGCCTGGATCTGACGCCGTTCCAGTTCCTGCTGCTGGCGCAGCTGATCATCTTCCTCCTGGGCTGGCCGCTGGAGTGGTCGGAGATCATCATCATCTTCGTACCGATCTTCCTGCCGCTCCTCGACATGTTCGGCATCGATCCACTGTTCTTCGGTATATTGGTGGCGCTCAACCTGCAGACCTCGTTCCTGACACCGCCGATGGCGATGTCAGCCTACTACCTGAAGGGGATCGCGCCGCCGGAGGTGCGGCTGACACAGATCTTCAAGGGTGTGCTGCCCTTCGTGTTCATGGTCTTCATCAGCATGGCGCTGATGTACATGTTCCCGCAGATCGTGTTCTACCTGCCAGAACAATTCTATGGCCGATGACATCGCTCTCCACCGGCGCTTCTCCCGGTGGAGTCAGGTCCAATAAGGTCCGTAAGGGGACCGATCGATGAAAGGAGTGGCAGATGCTAGACCGCCTTCTCGCCTTGCTGGGGTTCTCCGTGTTCTGCGGGTTCCTTGCCATCCTCGTCTGGAAGGTGCCTCGCGCAGACCTTATCGTGCTGGTGGCCATCACCATTGCCATGGCCGGCTACGACCTCTTCTTCTACCACGGGCGCGACGACCACGGCTGAGTCATCAGCCAAAGATCAGCAGCCCTATCAGGCCTGCCGTTCCGACGGCAATCCGCCACCAGGCAAACGGCGCATAGCCGCGGCTTGAGACGAAATCCAGAAGCGAGCGGACCACCACCAGCGCCATGACGAAGGCGGCGATGAAGCCGATGGCGATGACGATGCCATCATCAAAGCGGATGAGCTCCCGGTTCTTGTAGAGATCGAGGGTGAACGCACCGAGCATTGTTGGCATGGCGAGGAAGAAGGAGAATTCCGCCGCCGACCGTTTATCGGTCCCCATCAGCAGCGAGCCGACGATGGTAGCACCGGACCGCGAGGTTCCCGGAACCATGGCAAGGCACTGGAACAGGCCGATCTTGAAGGCAAGCGACGGCGGATAATCCATAATGTCCGTGTATTTCGGCCGGATTGCCATCCGATCCACCGCAAGCAGCACGAAGCCGCCCAGTATGAGCACGATGCAGATCAGCATCGGCGTCTCGAACAGGATCGTCTTGATGAAGTCATGGGCGAGCGCCCCGATGACCGCAGCCGGCAGGAAGGCGAGCAGGACCGTCAGTACGAATCGCCGTGCCTTCCCGGACGTCGGCAAGGCCATGGCGATCTCCCAGAGCTTGCGGAAGTAGACGAGCAGGATCGCCAGGATGGCGCCCAACTGGATAAGCACCGCAAATGTGTTGCCGGGCGATTCGAAGCCGAGGAAGTGACCAGCCAGAAGAACATGTGCCGTCGACGACACGGGGATGAACTCCGTCAGGCCCTCGATTATGCCCAGTACGAGAGCGCTGATGATCGATTGTTCCGGCATTCTTCACCCTTTGTTTGATGGTCGGTCGGCAGGATCCGGAACCCATGGTGGCTGTCTGCTTGCCATGCCCCTTACCAAAACCGTATAGCTGGGCTATTGCGGCGCCTCGAGAAACGGCCAGCCCCTCCTATACAAAAATTGTAAAGCTCACGTATCGATGCCTACGCTCTTCCATCACCCGATGTCTTCCAGCTCGCGTTTCGTCCGGCTTATCCTGTCGGAATACGGTTTTCCAGTGGAGCTGATCGAAGAGCAGCCATGGGAGAAGCGTCGGGAATTCCTGGCACTCAATCCGGCCGCGACGCTCCCCGTCTATGTCGACGACAGCATGCGCGCCCTCTGTGGACCCGCCGTGCTGATGGAATTCCTGGACGAAACGCACGGCGTCCTGAAGCGTGACCGGAGGCTCTTTGCGGAAGACCCTTTCCAGCGGGCCGAGATCCGGCGGCTGACGGAGTGGTTCCTCGCCAAGATGGAGCAGGATGTGACCCGCCCTCTGGTACGCGAGCGTGTCTACAAGCTGCAGATGACCGCGGCGCAGGGCGGAGGAGCCCCGGACTCGAAAGCGCTTCGAACAGCGCGTTCCAATATCCGACAGCACATGAAGTACCTTTCCTGGCTTGCCGGCTCGCGCCCTTGGCTTGCAGGCGACCGGTTGACATATGCCGATCTCGCTGCGGCCGCATGCATTTCGGTCCTGGACTATCTCGGCGAGATCGACTGGGCTGAGACGCCAATTGCCAAGGAATGGTATCAACGCCTGAAATCCCGCCCCTCCTTCCGACCGCTGCTGGCCGAGAGAGTGCGCGGCCTGACACCGGTTTCCCACTATGCGGACCTCGACTTCTGAGATCACGGCAGGCCGTCCCGATGCCCAAGTTCGGCGTCGGGAGAAGCTGACCGCCTTCATCAAGGCGGAAGCCATGGCGCACGGTTTCGACCTCTGCCGCATCACCCATGCCGGCAGCATTCCGGAAGCTCCCAAACGTCTGGATGTCTATCTGTCCGACGGCCATCACGGCACGATGGAGTGGATGGAGGAAACGCGCGACCGACGCAGTGATCCGCGAACGCTCTGGCCTGACGTCCGCTCGGTCGTCATGTTCGGACTGAACTACGGCCCTGATGAAGACCCTCGCGCGCTGCAGGAACAGAAGGACCGCGGCGCGATATCGGTCTATGCCCGCAATCGCGATTACCACGATGTCATCAAAGGCCGCTTGAAAGAGATCGCCACGCGCTTCGCTGCTCGGGCCGGTGAGGACGTCAAGGTCTTCGTCGACACTGCGCCGGTCATGGAAAAGCCGCTTGCCGCCGCAGCCGGTCTTGGATGGCAGGGCAAGCACACCAATCTGGTCAGCCGCAGTCATGGTTCCTGGCTCTTCCTCGGCAGCCTGTTCACGACCGCCGATCTCGATATCGATGAGCCGCAGATTGACCATTGCGGCTCCTGCCGCGCCTGCGTCGACGCTTGTCCGACAGCCGCCTTCCCTGCTCCTTACCGGCTCGATGCACGCCGCTGCATCTCCTATCTGACGATTGAGCACAAGGGACCGATCGATCCTGAGCTTCGGCCACTGATCGGCAACCGCATCTATGGCTGTGATGACTGCCTGGCCGCCTGCCCCTGGAACAAGTTTGCTGTTAGTGCATCGGAAATGAAGCTGAAGGCCAGGGAGGACCTGAAGGCACCTACGCTTTCCTTCCTGCTCACGCTCGACGACCCGCAGTTCCGCAGCTTCTTCAGCGGCTCCCCGGTCAAGCGCATCGGACGGGACCGCTTCGTCCGCAATGCTCTGATAGCGGCGGGAAATTCCGGTGATGGGGCACTGATCCAACCGTGCCTGAATCTGGCGGAGGATTCGTCGCCGGTGGTTCGCGGTATGGCCGTGTGGGCGCTCAAGCGGCTGATGCCGCCGCAGGAGTTTAAGCAGCTCGCTCTTTTGCGAAAAGATGAGCAGGACCCCTATGTCCTGGATGAGTGGCAGTTGGCAGGAGCGGCATGATGCGAATGATGGTCTTCGGGTGCGGCTATTCGGGTAGGGCCATCGCGCGGGCAGCCATGGAGACCGGTGCGAAGGTCTTCGGCACGAGCCGGACTGGCGAGAAGGCGGAAGCACTGGCTGCGCAAGGTGTCGAAGCTTTCGTCTTCGATGGCACGGCCATTGATCAACCCTTGGAGCATGCGCTGTCGCAGGTCACGCATCTCGTCCAATCGATACCGCCGGGTGCGGGCGGGGACCCTGTGCTTAGCCTTGCAAGCGACCGTCTGGCCGCGCTCTGCCCCAGGCTCACATGGGTGGGTTATCTCTCAACCATCGGCGTCTATGGCGACCAGGCAGGCGGCTGGGTCGATGAGGAAACGCCCTGCAACCCCGCCCCCGGCCGTTCCCGGGAAAGGGTCGAGGCCGAGAAAGCCTGGCTCGCCGCGGGCGAGGCGATCGGCGTGCCTGTCGCGGTGCTGCGGCTATCCGGCATCTACGGGCCAGGCCGCAATGCCTTCGTCAATCTCAAGCGCGGTACCGCGCGCCGGATCGTCAAGAAGGATCAGGTGTTCAATCGCATCCGTGTCGAGGACATAGCGCGTGCCGCCCTTTTTCTGGCTCAGTCCGGCCACGGCGGCACTTTCAACGTCACGGATGACGAGCCGGCGGCACCCCAGGACGTCATTGCCGAAGCTGCGCGGCTGATGGGGGTCGAGCCGCCTACCGAACAACCGTTCGAGACCGCCGAGATGACCGCAATGGCACGCTCCTTCTACGGCTCGAACAAGCGCGTCTCCAATAAGCGGATCAGCGATCTGGGCTTTCAGTTCCTATACCCGGACTACCGCATGTCTCTCAATCACCTGTGGGTGAGCCGCACATGGGATGGCGAGCTTCCGCTTCGAAAGGGATGAAATATTCATCCGGTGGGCGTTCGAGGGGCGAAAAGGGAGGCCTCACACCCATTTCCGTGCAAAGATTTCGTCTGAACTGATGTACGGGGGCATCCTCAGCAAAAAAATTTCAAGCAATTTCGTGAAGTTCTTCCCCAGCGCCCGGGCCCGAAACTCGGTTTCAATTTAAGCTTGTTTTACAGGGTTTTTTACCACTCCTCCTCCTAAACCCGCCTGTTTCATAGCCACAAATGCAATCCGGATTGTTTCATGATGTAACATTCCGTGATCTTATTGCGCACTTTTTCGCCAATTTTCACCCCGCTTAACCGTTCCTGCACGGCATGTGCCGGCATCCATCGACGGGGACAAAGACTTGACGACAATTCGAAACTCGATTTTCGCCGCGGCTGCCTTTGCTGCGTTTGCAACCTTTGGCACTGCTTCCGCTCACGCTGCGCCCGGTTGCGGCCACGCCTCCTGGTATGCTTTGACGTCGAAGACGGCCTCCGGGGAGCGTATGAACCCGGCGAAGCTGACTGCCGCACACCGTTCGCTGCCTTTCGGCACCAAGGTGAAGGTGACCAACAAGCGAAACGGCAAGAGCGTGATCGTACGCATCAACGACCGCGGACCGTTCATCAAGGGCCGCGTTATCGACGTGTCCAAGGCCGCCGCCCAGAACATCGGCATGGTCCGCTCTGGAACGGCACAGGTTTGCTACCAGATCGTCGACGCCGGCAATGGCAAGGCCTCTGGCAAGGGTGTCAAGGGCGGCTGAGGCGACCCGCACTTGCTCTTGCCGTCGATGATGGTTAGGACCCGCGCAGACGGGTTCAACCGGAGCGGAGACTGACATGCGATTGGGCGGACGGCTCAGCGGAGCCATCGATGTGCTGAGGGACATCGAAGACAGAAGGCGCCCTGTCGCGGATGCGCTGAAGGACTGGGGCCTTGCTCATCGTTTCGCCGGTTCCGGCGATCGTGCCGCAATCGGCAACATTGTCTACGACGCGCTGCGCATGCGCCTGTCGCATGCGTTCCTGATGGACGACGATGGGCCGGCGGCCCTCGCCTATGCGGTCCTCATCCGGCAGTGGGGGTTGACGCCTGAAGCCCTTTCCGCCGAGTTCGCCGATGACCGCTTCGCTCCGCAGCCCCTCACCGAGGCGAACCTCTCGGCCCTTTCCTCCCGTAATCTCGACGATGCCCCCCTGCATGTGCAAGGCGACATCCCGGACTGGACCCAGCCGTCCTTCGAAGCCGCATTCGGCGAAGACTGGTTGGCGGAGGCCAGGGCACTGGCGGAACGTCCGACCCTCGATCTGCGCGCCAACACGCTGAAGGCATCACGCGACAAGGTCGTGAAGGCGCTCGACCGCTCCGGAGCCATCCCGGCGCCGATCGCGCGCAACGGGATCAGGATAGCCGCCGGAGAAGGGGCGTCGCGGCTGCCGAATGTCACCGCCGAACTTTCGTTCCAGAAGGGCTGGTTCGAGGTGCAGGATGAGGGGTCCCAGATCGTCTCCGAACTGGTTCAGCCGCCCGAGCACGCCCAGGTGCTCGATTTCTGCGCCGGCGGCGGTGGCAAGACTCTCGCCATGGCAGCGGCGATGAACAACAAGGGCCAGGTCCACGCCTATGATGCCGACCGCAAGCGGTTGGCGCCGATCATCGAGCGGCTCCGCCGCGCCGGAACCCGCAATGTCCAGGTTCATGACGACGCTCGCCAGCTCGATCAGTTCAGGGAGAAGCTGGATGTAGTCCTGGTGGATGCGCCCTGCACCGGCACGGGCACCTGGCGCCGGCGCCCGGATACGAAATGGCGGCTGACGCCGCGCAATCTCGAGGAACGCGTCGCGCAACAGCAGGAAGCGCTTGGTGAGGCGGCTGCCTTCGTCAAGCCTGGTGGCAGCCTCGTATACGTCACCTGCTCGGTCCTGCCCGAAGAGAATGATGGTCAGATCGAGCGCTTCTGCGAGACACACCCCGAATTTTCTCCCGAACCCGTCTTGCAGAACTGGAACGGCCTGTTCGGTGGCGACACACCGCGTCCCCGCAGCCGTGACGGAAAGATGTTGACGTTGACCCCAGCCAGCACCGGCACGGATGGTTTCTTCTTCTGCCGGATGCGCCGGCAGCCCTCCGCGGATTGACAGCCGTCAAGGGAATGACAGCATTTCAAATCGTTCTAAACTAGATGATTTGACACCAGTTTTCATTTGCGCCATGCACGTCCGGCGCAGCCGAGGGAAGAGGCTGCCAAAGGAGGGACCATGATCCGCAAGACATTCTTCAGCGCGACCTTCGCGCTTCTGGCCGCCTCAGCGGCCTTTCCGGTGGCGTCGGCTGCCGCTGCAACGGAGCCGGCTGCTGTCGTGCAGCATTATACAGAGCTGGCGCACGCCAAGTACCAAGACTCCTTGATGACGGCCAAGGCGCTTGATGTGGCCATCGACGCACTGATCGCGCAGCCAAGCGAGGAAACGTTGAAAGCCGCACGCGAGGCCTGGATTGCTGCACGGGTCCCCTACCAGCAAAGCGAAGTCTACCGCTTCGGCAATCCGATTGTGGACGAGTGGGAAGGCAAGGTGAATGCCTGGCCGCTCGACGAGGGTCTGATCGATTACGTCGATGCTTCCTACGGCACCGAAAGCGACAGCAATGCGCTCTATGTCGCGAACGTGGTTGCCAACCCGAAGCTCAGCGTGAACGGCGAGGAGATCGACGCCAGCAGCATCACGCCTGAGCTGCTCCGCAGCCTGCATGAGGCCGGCGAAATCGAAGCCAATGTCGCCACCGGCTATCATGCGGTTGAATTCCTGCTCTGGGGCCAGGACCTCAACGGCACCGATGCCGGAGCCGGCAACCGGTCCCACACCGATTTCGACACAGTAAATTGCACCAACGGCAATTGCGACCGGCGCGCCGCCTATCTTAAAGCCGCATCCGAACTGCTGATCTCCGACCTGGAGGAGATGGTTGCCGCCTGGGCGCCGGAAGGTGAGGCTGCCAAGGCCGTAACCGCCGATCCGCAGGCCGGCATCCGCGCCATGCTGACCGGCATGGGCTCGCTGTCCTATGGGGAACTTGCCGGCGAGCGCATGAAGCTCGGGCTGCTGCTCCACGACCCCGAAGAAGAGCATGACTGCTTCTCCGACAACACGCATGCCTCACATCTCAACGACGCCATCGGCATCGCTTCGGCATACACAGGCGAGTACACCCGTGCCGACGGCACGAAGATAACCGGCCCGTCACTGTCGGACCTGGTTGCTGCCAAGGATGCGGCGCTCGATGCGGAAGTGAAGGCAAAGCTCGACACAACGCTTGCCGCCATGGACGCCATGGCCGAGCGGGCAGAAGGTGGCGAAGCCTATGACCAGATGATCGGCGAGGGCAATGCGGAGGGCAACGCCATCGTCCAGGCGGCGATCGACGGACTGATCGACCAAACCCGCTCGATCGAACGCGTCATTGCGTCGCTGGACCTCGGCGCGGTCGCGCTTGAAGGTTCCGACAGCCTTGATAATCCTGACGCCGTTTTCCAATAAGACATGAGGAAGGCCGTCCCGACCGGACGGCCTGTACCACCAATGAGAGCGCTCGAAGCCAAACTTTTTCTGTTGCCGATCCTGTCGAGCGCTCTCCTTCTGACTCCGCTGGTGGCGATTTCTGAAGACACGCGCTTTCCGAATGAACGCACCGATCTCTCGCCAAAGGACAGGAAGCGCGTCGCCAGCGTGACCCGCCCCACCAAAGATTTCTCCAAGGCGGAGAATTTCGAGACCATGCAGGGCGGTGCGGCGACCACCAAGGCGATCGTCAACGGGGATGCCTTCTCCCATTTCTCGGCCAATCTCACCTTTGCGGAGGAGGAGGAATTCAAGCTCGGCAACGCGCTCTTTCGCAAGCTGTGGGTCTCCTCGCCCTCTTCGACCCAGGCCTCCGATGGGCTGGGTCCGCTGTTCAACGCCCGGGCTTGCCAGAGCTGCCATTTGAAGGACGGCCGTGGGCATCCTCCTGAAGGTGCGGCCGACGCAACCTCCATGTTCCTCCGGCTCGCCCGCCCGGCCCGAACGGAAGAGGAAAAGACGCTCATTGCCCGCCACGAGGCGCTTAACTTTCCCGACCTAACTTACGGCAAGCAGTTACAGGACCTTGCCGTCCCCGGGCTGAAATCCGAAGGGTCGATGGCGATCTCCTATGAGGAGGTCCAGGTGATGCTTGCGGACGGCGAGGTCGTGTCGCTGCGCAAGCCGACCTATTCGGTGAAGGACCTGAACTACGGTCCGCTGGACCCTGACGTGACCCTGTCGCCGCGAATTGCTCCACCGATGATCGGCATGGGCCTGATCCAGGCGATCCACGAGGCCGATATCCTCGCTAATGCAGATCCGGATGATGAGGACGGCGACGGCATCTCCGGCAAGCCTGCCCTGGTCCGCGAGCACCGTACACGGGAACTGAAGCTCGGGCGCTTCGGGTTCAAGGCGCAGAACGCTTCTGTCCGCGATCAGTCCGCTTCCGCCTTCGTCGGCGATCTCGGCATTTCCAATCCGGATGCTCCGTTTCATCACGGCGACTGCACGAGCGCCCAGACCGACTGCTTTGCGCGCGCGTCGGGCGTGCAGGAGCGGCTGGGTGATACGGAGGCACCCGATCCGGTTCTGGAACTCGTAACCTTTTACTCCGAGAACCTTGCTGTCCCCGCCCGTCGTGAACCGGGAGATATCAAGGTTCTCAAGGGCAAGGAACTGTTCTACCAATCGGGCTGCGTCTCCTGCCATACTCCGAAATTCGTCACGCGCCGCGACGCGGAGAACAAGGCGCATGCCTTCCAACTGATCTGGCCCTATTCCGACTTCCTGCTGCACGACATGGGCGAAGGCCTGGCGGACGGGCAAGAGGTCGGGGTCGCCGACGGGCGGGAATGGCGCACGCAGCCGCTCTGGGGCATCGGCTTGACCGAAACGGTCAACGAGCACACGTTCTTCCTTCATGACGGCCGGGCCCGCAACCTCACCGAGGCGATCCTCTGGCATGGTGGCGAGGCCGAGGCTGCCCGCGATGCCTTTGCCTCCCTCAACAAGGACGACCGCACGGCGCTGCTTGCCTTCCTGGAGTCGCTTTGATGCTGAAAGCCCTTTCCACCGCCGCCCTGGCAGCTCTCGCGTTCGCATCCGTGGCCGTGGCGCAGGAAGAGGCCATCAGTCCCACCTTTCCGGAACCGGAAGCCATCCGGCAGGTCGTTGAAAAGGCCGTCGACGGCTTCATCCGGGGGAGCTACCGTGGCTTCCAGCTTGCAGCGGGTGATCTCGCCGAAGATATGGCTTCCCTCTGCAGCGCGCCTTCGCCGGCTTCACTTGCTGCCGCGAAAAATGGTTTTGCGAAGGCTGCCCGAAGCTGGGCGAGGATCGAGATCGTCCGGACCGGCCCCGCCATCGAGGAAAACCGCCTGGAGCGCATCCTCTTCTATCCGGACCGCAAGAGCACCGGCCTGAAGCAGGTTCAGGCGCTGCTGGCTAAGCCGGACGAGGCCGCCACGGAGGTCGCGAGCCTGAAAGGCAAGAGCGTCGCCATGCAGGGCTTCGGGGCCCTGGAGTTCGTGCTTGCCGGCACCGGTTCCGAGAGCCTGACCGGCCCTGAGGGAGATTTCCGCTGCCGCTATGGCCGTGCGGTGGCGCAGAACATTAAGCAGATCGCTTCCGAGCTGGTGGCGAAGTGGGATGCAGCGGACGGTATCCAGCACCACTGGAAGAACCCAGGGCCAAACAATCCCCTGTTCCGCACGGAGCAGGAGGCGATGACGGCACTGCTCGGCATCCTGGTCCATGGTGCCGAAATGGTGCGAGACCAGCGGATCGAGACCTTCTACCGAGGCGAGGACAAGCCGACGCTCCCGAAGCAGGCGATCTTCTGGCGCTCACAGAACACCTGGACCATGGTGGCAGGCAACCTGGAGGGCCTGCGGGACCTCATCCGCGTATCTGAACTCGTCGATCTGCTTCCTTCCGACCAGCATTCCATCGTCGGCTCCGTCGATTTCGTCCTCAAGTCGATGCTGGGGGTGGTCGAGGAGATGAACCCCGACATCGAAGCCGCCGTCGCCGACACTGCGGGGCGGCAGAAGCTCGATTTCCTGCTGGTGAACGGCCGCGACCTGATCGACCGGCTGAACGACCAGTATGGCGGCGCGATCGGCCTGACGTCCGGCTTCTCTTTTTCGGATGGAGACTGAGGATGGCCTGGCGGAGCGGCCTCATCGACCGCCGCAATTTCATCAGGGCTGCCGGAATAGGTTTTGCGGCGGCGCTTGCGCCGCGCTCGCTGATGGCACTCGAGCGAAGCGATGCCGTCTATGCCTCAGGCTTTCGTGCGCCGGATGGCTCCTTCGGCCTCGCGACCGTCTCCGAACGCGGGGCTATCATCCACCGAACCACACTCCCTGCCCGTTCCCACGGAATGGCATTCAGCCCCACAAGTGGCCAACTCGTCGCCTTTGCACGACGGCCCGGCACATTCGCTATAGTCACGGATTCGTTCAACCGGACGAAGCCCCTGATCATTTCCGCTCCCGAGGGACGCCACTTCTACGGCCACGGCGCCTTTTCTGCGGACGGGCGCCTGCTCTATGCCAGCGAGAACGACTTCGACGGCAATCGCGGGATGATCGGCATCTATGAGGCGGCAGACGGTTTCCGGCGCGTTGGCGAGTTCGACGCGCACGGCATCGGCACCCATGACATGACCGTCTCGGACGATGGTAGAATGCTGGTGATCGCCAATGGCGGCATTCAGACCCATCCGGATTTCGGCCGAACGAAGCTCAATCTCGACCACATGGAGCCGTCGCTGGTGCTGCTTGGGGCGAGCGACGGCCGGCTCATCCAGAAGCACGTACTGCCGCCGGCGCTGCATCAATTGTCCACCCGCCACATCGCTCTGGGAGACGACGGGCGAATCTGGTTTGCCTGCCAATGGGAGGGTCCGCGCAATGCCCGGCCGCCGCTTGTCGGGCACCTTGGACGGGGGGAGGATCTGACATTCACACCCTTACCGGCGCACGTGACCGACGGCCTTGCCAATTACGTGGGAGCGATCGCCGTCAATCGGCGCGATGGCATCGTCGGGCTGACCTCACCCAAGGGTGGCCTGGCAATCAGCCTCGATGCGAGGACCGGCGAAGTCGTGCGGGAGCAGGCGATCGTCGACGCCGCAGGCATCGCACCGTCGAGCACAGGTTTTGCCGTCTCCTCCTATCGCGGCAGTTTCGACGACAGCCGCAGCCCCGTCGCCTGGGACCAGCACATCGTGCGGCTCGCGTGAAAGGACTGGCGCAAGGCGACCTGCGCCCTATGTTCCCACCCATGAAGAAAGCGCTCACTTACATCCTGTTCATCACCGTCATTGTCGGGCTCGGCGCCCTCAGCGGCGTCAGCAATATGCCCGGCGAGTGGTACCAGTCGCTGGAGAAGCCGTTCTTCCAGCCACCGCCATGGATCTTCGGCCCGGTCTGGACCACGCTCTACGTACTGATCGCGATTGCCGGAGCGCGCACCTGGCTTCAGGCACCGGCCTCGGGACGCATGCAGGTCTGGTTCATGCAGATGATCCTGAACTTTCTCTGGTCACCTGCCTTCTTCGGCTACCAGAGCCCGATCCTCGGCCTGGTCGTGATCATCCCGCTCCTCGTCGCCATCCTTGCCTTCATCCGCCTCAGCTGGAACGCCGACCGGGTCTCCGCCTGGCTTTTCGTGCCCTATGCGGCGTGGGTCACCTTTGCGACGCTGCTCAATCTCTCCATTGCTGTGCTGAACTGACCGGAAACCTGCTCCTGCTTGCCTGGCGGGCGGCGGCATGCCAATTTTGCAGCCGCGAGAGGGCATGACATGGATGAAACCGACGATTTCCGCGAGCGGATCAGGCAGAGCTTCGGTCGCCAGCCGGCGATGGAGACCATTGGCGCGGAGCTTACCCGTATCGAGCAGGCCATGGTCGAGATCGAGCTGCCGTTCGATCCGCAGCTGACGCAACAGCACGGCCTGATGCATGGAGGGATCATCTCCACTGCGCTGGACACGGCATGCACCTATGCAGCCTTCTCCGTGATCCCGCCGGACGCCTCGCTGCTGACGATCGAATTCAAGGTGAACCTGATGTCGCCCGGTCGGGGAGATCGCTTCCTCTTTCGCGGGGAGATCACTAAGCCCGGCTCGACCATCATCGTCGCGGACGGGCGTGCCTATGCGATCGCAGATGGCCCGGCAAAGCTGATCGCCTCGATGACGGCAACGATGATGGTGGTCCGCGGCCGAGAGGACATCGTCGGATGAAAGTTCACCTGACCCGGGCGGGCGGCAGGACCTTGCTGTTCGTGATGGCGGTGGACGCGGAATATGGCGTGCATCTGCGCCAGCGGATCGTTCCGCTGATGACGGGCGTCGGTCCGGTCGAGGCGGCCGTCGTCCTGACTCATGCCCTCACGCGGCTGGAGGCATCGGGTGACCGCCCCGATCTGGTTGTCTCCCTTGGATCTGCCGGTTCGCGTAGCCTGGAGCAGACAGGCATCTATCAGGTCGCCTCCGTTGCCTACCGCGACATGGATGCGTCGCCGCTCGGCTTCGAGAAAGGCAGGACACCGTTTCTCGATCACCCCCCAACGATCGAACTTCCTCTCCGTATCCCCGGCATTCCCACGGCCGCGCTCTCCACCGGAGGCAACATCATTTCGGGTCCTGCCTATGACGGGATTGAAGCGGACATGGTGGACATGGAAACCTTCGCCCTGCTGCGAAGCTGCCATCGGTTCGGTCTTCCGCTGATGGGCCTTCGCGGCATCTCCGACGGCAAGGAGGACCTCAAGCATGTCAGGGACTGGACGGAATACCTGCATGTGATCGACGAGAAGCTCGCCGTGGCCGTCGATCGCCTTCTGCATGCCCTGGAGAGCGGCGAATTGAACCCCTGATGCAGTTGCGCCGACGCCAAAGTTTCTCTAAAGGCTCGCCATGACCCAGATCGCCCATCCCGACAGCATCCTCATCATCGATTTCGGCAGCCAGGTGACGCAGTTGATTGCGCGCCGCATCCGCGAGGCCGGGGTCTATTGCGAGATCCACCCGTTCCAGAACGCCGCTGCGGCCTTCGAGAAGATGCAGCCGAAGGGCGTGATCTTCTCCGGCGGTCCGGCCTCGGTGACGGCGGAAGGCAGCCCGCGGGCGCCACAGGCGGTCTTCGACTCCGGAGTCCCGATCCTCGGCATCTGCTATGGCCAGCAGACGCTCTGCACCCAGCTCGGCGGCGTCGTCGAGGGCGGCCATGCGGCGGAGTTCGGCCGTGCCGATCTCGAGGTGAAGGCGGCGAGCCCGCTGTTCGAGGGCTTCTGGGACGTCGGCGGACGCTATCCCGTCTGGATGAGCCACGGTGACCGGGTCACCAAACTCCCCGAGGGTTTTGAAGTCATCGCGACGTCGGAGAATGCGCCCTTCGCCATCGCCGCCAACGAGAGCCGCCGCTACTACACCACCATGTTCCACCCGGAAGTGGTGCATACGCCGGACGGCGCTAAGCTGCTGTCCAACTTCGTGCACAAGATCGTCGGTCTGAAGTCGGACTGGACCATGGCTGCCTATCGCGCCGAGATGATCCGCAAGATCAAGGAGCAGGTCGGCTCCGAGCGGGTCATCTGCGGCCTCTCCGGCGGCGTCGATTCATCCGTGGCGGCGGTGCTGATCCACGAGGCGATCGGCGACCAGTTGACCTGCATCTATGTCGACCACGGCCTGATGCGCCAGGGCGAGAGCGAGCAGGTGGTCGGCATGTTCCGCGACCACTACAACATCCCGCTCGTCCATGTGGACGCATCCGACCTGTTCCTGACGGAGCTCGCCGGCGTCACCGACCCGGAAGTCAAGCGCAAGACGATCGGCCGCCTTTTCATCGAGGTCTTCGACGCCGAAGCGACGAAGATCGCCGAGGACGGCAAGGGGGCCCCCAAGTTCCTGGCCCAGGGCACGCTCTATCCGGACGTGATCGAAAGCGTCTCCTTCTCCGGCGGCCCTTCCGTCACCATCAAGAGCCACCACAATGTCGGCGGCCTGCCCGAGCGGATGAACATGCAGCTCGTCGAGCCGCTACGCGAGCTCTTCAAGGACGAGGTTCGCGCGCTTGGCCGAGAGCTTGGCCTGCCGGAAAGCTTTATCGGTCGTCATCCCTTCCCGGGCCCGGGCCTCGCGATCCGCTGCCCCGGCGCGGTGACGCGCGAAAAGCTCGACATCCTGCGAAAGGCAGATGCTATCTATCTCGACGAGATCCGCAAGGCCGGTCTCTACGACACGATCTGGCAGGCGTTTGCAGTGCTCCTCCCGGTACAGACGGTCGGGGTCATGGGCGACTACCGCACCTATGACTTCGTCTGCGCCCTGCGTGCAGTTACCTCCGTGGACGGTATGACGGCCGACTTCTACCCCTACGACATGAACTTCCTCGGCCGCACCGCCACGCGCATCATCAACGAAGTGCGCGGCATCAACCGAGTGGTCTACGACGTAACGTCGAAGCCGCCCGGCACGATCGAGTGGGAATAGGCCGGCTTAGACAACATGCATCTCGTCCAGATCCTGCTGCCGACGACCGACGCATCTACCTCGCCATTCCCGCCCGAACTCTTCGCTTCCGTTCGCGATGAACTGACCCGCAAGTTCGGTGGGATCACCTTTCATCGCAGCGCGCCGGCTGAAGGCCTCTGGCTCAGTGACGATGGCGTCGAAAAGGATGCCATCGTTACGGCCGAGGTCATGGTGGATGAGATCGACCGCGAGTGGTGGACGAGTTTCCGTGTGGATCTGGAGCGGCGCTTTGATCAGGAAGAAATCGTGATCCGCGCCCTTCCGATCACCCGCATCTAAGCCGCTAGAATGCGAAGGCCTGTTGGGATGGATCCCTGGCGCCGAGCCGTACCCCCTCCAGTTCCAGCATGCGCACCTTCGTGTCGGAGCCGCCGGGAGCAGAAAAGCCACCAAGCCTGCCACCGGCAGCCAGCACACGATGGCATGGAATGATCAGGGGAATCGGATTGTTCGCCATCGCCTGACCGACCCTTCGCGCCGCGTCCGGCCCCGCTCCGATTGCCTTCGCCAGAGCGCCGTAGCTCGTGGTCTCACCCCAGCCGACCTTCCGAAGCGCAGAATAGATCTCACGAAAGAAGGCATCCTGTTCGGCCAGATCGAGGCGCAGCGCGGAAAACTCGACGGAGGCACCAGCGAAATAACGGCGGACGGCTTCGATGGCAGCCTTGATCTCGGCCGACGGAATGCCCGGCGCCGCGTGGGGCAGGCGGCGCAGGATCATCCGCTCCGCTGCGTCGGCACTTGTCATCGGCAGCTGCAAGCGGCTGATCCCGGCCTCGCTCCAGGCGATCGCGCAGAAGCCCGCCGGTGT
Organism: Pseudorhizobium halotolerans; assembly: GCF_902153235.2. Lineage (NCBI taxonomy): Bacteria > Pseudomonadati > Pseudomonadota > Alphaproteobacteria > Hyphomicrobiales > Rhizobiaceae > Pseudorhizobium > Pseudorhizobium halotolerans. Next base: position 134,970 of record NZ_CABFWE030000007.1, read on the forward strand.
TTCGAAGACACGATAATGATGGCAGGGCACGACGTTCATCCTCCGTTCTTCCGGAAGATCGTCCCGTTTCCCTCGAAATTCAACCCGCTTCTTGCCTGGACCTCGTCCTAGACCCGGATGGCCAGCCTCAAGCCGCCCCAGTGGCGTCCATTGACGAAGATGGGCGCCGAAATATCCTTCATCAGCACGAACTGGCCGCCACCCATGTCGCGGCGATAGGTCTGCAGCAGGAAGGGCTCGGTGTTGCGGCCGGCGGCAAGGCCGACCCGGTCGTTGAACATACGGCGGTTGCGGCAGTTCGCCGTGTTCCACTCCACGTCCCCGGGACGCTGCGGATGGGAAAACTTGCGATTGTGAGTCGGCAGGTAACCGTTTTCATCGACACAAGCGCAGAATGCCACGCGATCGTCGCTCGCTGCGGCTTTCTCCTGTATCGGCGGCAGGATCGCGTCGGTCAGTTCGGTGAAGCGCGTCATATATTGCACCGGTTCCGATTCGCGGATCGGCTGGTACTGTCGGTCGAAGAGTGCCGCCATATCGATGCGACCAGAGCGGACGGCTGCCTCGAAGGCCGCCGAGACCTCGGCGGCAACGGACATGGCCGCCCGGATGTAGGGAGTATCCGGGGTTTCCGTACCCGCGCTCGCCGTCGCCTGGATGATGCGCTCGGAAATGGCGACCACCTCGCCCACCCGGCCCGACGTATCCTGCAGCTTGTCGTTCGACTTCAGGATAGCCGCTGCGGCCGTCGCGATCGAACCCGCGAATTCGTTGCATTGCCGGTCGACGGCCTCTGTCGTTCCCGCCAGCGAGGAAGCGCTGTCGAGGATCTGGGACATGACGTCTTCGACGCCCTTGAAGGAGCCCTGCACTTCCGTGGCCGTGGACTTCACGCCTTCGGCAGAGACACGCGCCTGATCCCCCGCCGCGACGAGCGCATCGATGCGGGCCCCCAGCTGCTCGAGGGTGGACTGGATGGACGCTGTGGTCTGGGACGTCTGCAGGGAAAGCGCCCGGACCTCGGCAGCAACGACGGCAAAGCCCTTGCCGGCGTCTCCGGCCCTGGCCGCTTCGATCGCCGCGTTCAGCGCAAGGAGGTTTGTCTGCCGCGCAATGGTGCCGATCGCATCGGCCAGTCGGCCGACATCGGCAAGAGCGGTGGAAAAGGATTTGATCTCCTGGCCGATTTCCTGGGAGGCCGTCACCATGTGGTCTATGGCAGCGACCGAGCCGGTCAGCTGCTGCGCTTGTTCGCCAAGCACCTTCCGGGCGCTGGCAGCCAGCTTGTCCGTTTCGCCAAGAGACCGGGCAATATCTGCATTCGCCTCGGCAATCGCCTCGGCGGCCTGCGTCAGGCGCGAAAGCAGACTTGCATGTTCCGACGATTGGGCCGCCGTGTCCTGGATCGTGCCGGCAATATCGACGAGATGGAGGCCGAGGTCAGACGCTTCGAGCGCCAGTCTTGCCACAACGGCCTGAAGCTGGTCGGCATCAATAACCGCCTCGGCTGGCGGTTCATTCTCATCAAGAATCTGCGCAATAGCACCCACCGTCACCTCCCGGATATCGGGAGATAATCGCGCGGCAGGATTAACAAAGCGTGTAGATGCCTAATTGATGAGCGGCTGGCGCCAATTGCTCATCAGAGCTGGTCAAAGGCCTTCGGGTCGATGCCGAGGATAGCCAGGTCACGCTTGGCCGGCTTGCGATGGTTCTCGACGGCGTTCGATGCATTGACAGCCGCACCGAAGACAGCGAAGGCACGACCGAGGAAGCCGCCCGGGACATTCTTGCGTTGGTTCAACATGATGTGCTCCTTGTGTTGCCCAGAATGTGGGGCCATCACCGTGATTGTGCAACGCACAAGAGAACATCTGAGCCATGCAGGCGGAGCATGGCTTTAGGCGAACCGGCAAGCTTGCACCTCCACCGGGTGGCTTGCTATCGCTTCTTCTTCACTGGAGATATCGTCTTGAGCATCACCATTTACGGTATCAAGAACTGCGACACGATGAAGAAGGCCCGCGGCTGGCTCGATGGCAAAAACGTGGCCTACCGGTTTCACGACTACAAGGCGGAGGGCATCGATCGCGGCAAGCTGGAGCATTGGATCGATGCGGTCGGCTGGGAGACGGTGCTGAACCGCGCCGGCACAACGTTCCGCAAGCTGGACGAGGCGGCGAAGGCCGGACTGGACGGGGACAAGGCGATCACGCTGATGCTGGATCAACCATCAATGATCAAGCGGCCGGTGCTCGAGATTGACGACAGGATCATCGTCGGCTTCAAGCCCGAGGTCTATGAGGCGCAGATCTGATCACCCGCCTTGAGGGGCTGCCGAGAGACGAAGCGGCTTCAAATTTCGCCTCGCAGGCCCTATCTGTGGGCGACCTCCCGAAGACAGGATAGTGAACCGATGAACATTCATTCCGAGATCAGCAGCAGCGTCGACCCGGTCAGGCTCGAAAAGCTGGCGGAGGTGGCCGTCAAGGTCGGCCTGCAATTGCAGCGCGACCAGGATCTCGTCATGACGGCCCCGCTCGCCGCTCTGCCGCTGGTGCGGCTCATCACCAAGCATGCTTATTTGGCCGGCGCCGGTCTCGTGACCACCTTCTATTCAGATGAGGAGACGACGCTCGCCCGCTACGCGCACGCCCCGGATGCAAGCTTCGACAAGGCCTCCGGCTGGCTCTACGAAGGCATGGCGAAGGCCTATGCCAATGGTGCCGCGCGGCTGGCCATCGCCGGCGACAACCCGCTGCTGCTAGCGAGCCAGGATCCCGCCAAGGTTGCACGGGCAAACAAGGCCAATTCGATGGCCTACAAGCCGGCACTCGAGAAGATCTCGAACTTCGACATCAACTGGAACATCGTCTCCTATCCCAACCCGTCCTGGGCTAAGATCGTCTTCCCAGGCGTTCCCGAGGAGGAGGCGGTGAGAAGGCTTGCCGACGCAATCTTCGCCGCATCGCGCGTCGATGTCGCCGATCCGATCGCCGCTTGGGCGGAGCACAACGCCAACCTGAAGAAGCGCTCGGGCTGGTTGAACGGCGAACGCTTCTCCGCCCTCCACTTCACCGGTCCCGGCACCGATCTGACCGTAGGTCTCGCAGACGGTCACGAATGGCATGGCGGCGCGTCGGTGGCCAGGAACGGCGTTACCTGCAACCCGAACATCCCGACCGAGGAGGTCTTTACCACCCCGCACGCCCTGAACGTCGAAGGACATGTGTCCTCGACGAAGCCGCTATCCCACCAGGGCACGCTGATCGACAATATTCAGGTCAGGTTCGAGGGGGGGCGTATAGTCGAAGCCAAGGCTTCGAAGGGCGAGGAAGTGTTGAACAAGGTGCTCGACACCGATGAAGGTGCCAGGCGCCTTGGCGAAGTGGCGCTGGTGCCGCACTCCTCGCCAATCTCGGCGAGCGGCATCCTCTTCTACAACACGTTGTTCGACGAGAATGCGTCCTGCCACATCGCGCTCGGCCAGTGCTATTCGAAGTGCTTCCTTGACGGCGCCACACTCAGTCAGGAGCAGATCGCGGCACAAGGCGGCAATTCGAGCCTCATCCACATCGACTGGATGATCGGCTCGGACAAGATCGACATCGACGGCATCAAGGCAGACGGCGCGCGCGTGCCGGTGATGCGCAAGGGCGAGTGGGCCTGAGCATCGGCTTGCGGCCGGAAATCATCGCCGGCCGGTCGTCGGTCACCGATAGTAGATGACCTTGCCGCCATTGGCTGCCGTCTGTACCCAGAGCACGTTGTGTACTGCAATCTGGCGGCGCTCCAGCGCGTCCAACAGCGAAGGGTCGCCCATGACGATCTGCTGGGCGATCCGCATCCGTACCGGGATAAGGTAGTAGGACGGATGGCGTTCGTCTTCCGAACGACCCTCGGAGACCGAGATCGCCGTGACTCCGTCATGGTAGATCCGGCCGAACAGGAAGACGGAAACATCGCTCTGCCCGGCATTGGTCGGGCCAGCAATCGAAGCACCCATCAGGATGCCAATGGCAGCGGCAAGCAGGTTCCTTTTCATCGCGCACTCCCAAGAGGTCAGCAGGCGGACAGGACCGCCCTCTCCTCTTTACCTAGGCCAGCGCAGACGAATTTTAAGTGGTCGGGGGCCTGCGGCCCTCAGAACAGGCTACCCTGCTTCGGCGGCTCGCCGGATGGCGCCGCCCTTGCGGTGGGCTTCTTGCGGGCGGTCTCTGGGCCCGGTGGCGAGGCGGGAGGGCTGTCCCCGCAGGCGATCGTGTTGATCCGCTCGTCCGCGAACTCGATCTCCAGGAACTGTCCGGCCGATACGTCCGAGGCACGCGTCAGCGGCCGGTTCTCGGGATCACGCACCACCGCATAGCCACGTTTCAACACGTTCTTGTAGGAGAGCGATTGCAGGACGCGATCCTGCCCCGTCACGAGGCCGCGGTTGCGTGTCAGGGCGTAGGACACCGCGGTATCCGCTTGGCGCATCAGGGCGGTCAGGTGCTGACGCTCGCGCTGCAGTTGGCCCGCCAGTCGGGCCGGCAATGCGCCAAGCGCAGTCGCGGCTTTCGCGACACGGCTATGCTCCTTCAGCATGTGCCGCTCGAGGCAGCGCTCCTTGCGCAGGACCTGCTCGCCGATGAAGCGGCGTCGCTCCGAGACACGGTTTGCCAGAATCTCGAGACGCAGCCCCGCGGTTGCCTGATCGAGGCTGCGACGCTTAACGACCGTAGTGCGCTCGAGGCCGCGGCCAAGACCGGCAGCCGCCTCGTCGAAGCGACGGCGCGGCAGCGCGAGCAACTGGTCGAGGGACGGCAGCGCACGAACGAGCGCGCGGACCGACTGGCGGCGATGGTCCATGTGCCGGCTGGCGCAGCCCCGCAGCCGCGCCGAAAGGCTTGCAACCTGCGCATCCAGTTCCGCCTTCACCGGGACCGCCATTTCGGCGGCACCCGTGGGTGTGGGCGCCCGCATATCGGCGGCGTGATCGATCAGCGTCCAGTCCGTCTCATGGCCAACCGCGGAGATGAGCGGGATCCGGCTTTCCGCTGCGGCGCGCACGACGGCTTCGTCATTGAAGCCCCAGAGGTCTTCGAGGCTGCCGCCGCCGCGCGCGACGATCAGCACGTCCGGCCGCTTCACAGGCCCCTCGGTCGGCATGTCATTGAAGCCCCGGATTGCCGCAGCCACCTCGTCACCGGAACCTTCGCCCTGCACCTTCACCGGCCAGACGACCACGTGGACGGGGAAGCGGTCGGTGATGCGGTGCAGGATGTCGCGAATGACGGCGCCGGTCGGCGAGGTCACGACACCGATGACCTGCGGCATGAAGGGCAAGGGGCGCTTGCGGGCCTGATCGAAAAGGCCTTCCTCCGCCAGGCGGCGGCGCCGTTCCTCCAGGAGCGCCATCAGCGCGCCCGCGCCGGCCGGCTCCATGTTCTCTATGACGATCTGATATTTCGACGAGCCAGGGAAGGTCGTCACCTTGCCGGTGGCGATGACCTCCATCCCCTCTTCCGGCTTGAACCGAAGGCGGGGGAAGGTTCCCTTCCAGATGACCGCATCGATTCGCGCCCGATCATCCTTCAGGCAGAAATAGGCATGGCCGGAGGAATGCTGTCCGCGATAGCCGGAAATCTCGCCCCGGACCCGAACATGGTCGAAGGCGGTCTCGACCGTCCGCTTGATCGAACCGGACAGTTCCGAAACCGTGACCTCGAGAAGATTTGTCTGCGAATCCCTGGCGGCAAAAGTGTTCATGCCTCCTTCTACAGGAAGGCGGCCGGCATTTCACCTGCCCGATGCGGGGATGTGGAAGCCGCTTCCCCGCACCGGGAACGGTTGATGGCCGGCCCGCCTCTGCGATCGCACAGCACCTAACCCGTTGAGGGCGCGGCACCTTTGCAATCAAGGCCTTGGACGGCAGGCGAAAAACGTCATGTCGAGTCATCCCCGCGGGAATGCATGGCCCGACAATGGCTGCAGAACCCACGGAGACCTCACATGCCCGATCGTTTTGCCAATGTCCAAACCTCCTTGTCCGGCCCCGCCTCCTCCGGCTTTGCCATCACGCCCCATGATGCAGCAGACCTGCCGGAAACCACCCGCGCGATCTATGTCGGCAGCGGGGGTGATCTCTGCCTCCGCATGCTCACCGGCGAAACCCTCACATTCGTGGGGATTTCACCGGCAAGCCTCTTGCCTGTCCGCGCCACGCGCATCCTTGCGACAGGCACGACGGCCGGTAACCTGGTGGGGCTGGTGTGATGGTATCGTTCTCGACCGGCCTGAACATGGCTGCCGTCAGGACCACCGGCACGGGGCTCGCCTTGGGTAAGGGCGGCAGTGCGGCGTCTCGCCTTCTCAACCTCATCCAGAGTGATGTCGGCACGGCACTGATCTGGGACTATGCCAGGACCGACCGCCGCTTCGCCACTCCAACCGGAGGTGCCAATCCTGCGGCGTCCGGTGATGTCGTCGGGCTGGACATGGACTGGTCTAGCCACGGCACGAGGACCTATGCGCAAGTCATTGCGGAAGGCGGGTACGCCGGACCTTCGGCCGTTCCCGGCAATCACGCGACCCAAGCCACTGGCGCAGCGAAGCCGAAATGGCAGGCGGGTCCGAAACCCTTCCTGCTCTACGACGGGATCGACGATCTGACGAACGTGCCGGGCCTGGTCCCTGGAGCTTCCGGAACGATCGTCTCGGCTTTCCGGGCAACTGCCGGCATTGCCGCGACGCAGGCGATGATTGCCGGCGGGACCTTCTCGGGCAACAAGCGGTGTCGGCTGGCCTTGACGGCGACCGGCCTTCCATCCTTCGTTTTCAATGACCAGATCATTAGTCTTCCCGGCTCGTCCGACATCCGCGGCACGGATGTGGTGATGATCCAGACATGGGGAAACGGGCGCCGCCGCTGCTACCTCAGCACTTACTCCGACCCGCTCGTCATCGACGAAGCACGGGTGGCAAACATGGACGGCGCGGGGAGCAGCTACAAGATCGGCTCTCTGGAAGGTGGCGATTCCGACTTCTTCAGCGGACGCATCTACGGCACGTTGATCCGCTCCGTCGAGACAGCCAACGCCGACATCCGCAACATCGTGCTGCCCGCCTTCAGGAGCCTATATGCATGATCCTGGGACGCTACTGCCGGCTTGCTCCCCCAACCTCACGCCCGCTTCATCCGCAGGCAGTTCACCAGCCAGCCGGCTGCGGCACCTGCCGCCACGCCGAGGGTTTTCCACGCCGCGTCGCTGGCATCAGGGTGTCGGCTGACTGAAAGGAACTGGAGCGACTCGATAAACCAGACGGCGGCCATCAACAGAAGAACGCAAAGCCAGATCTTTCGAGGGAAAGCTAACGTGAAGACCGCCGTAACGATCATGAAGGCAAATGCCCGATCAATATCGGCAGTCGCGACGTCCGTTGGCCGGAGTTCGAGAGGGACGATCGTCACGACGACGATGGCCGCCAGAAGCCCCCAGGCCGCAATCTTCAAAATCTTGTCAGTCATCATCGCCTGATATTGTACGGGCGGCGGAGCCGCAAGGCGACCCGGTGTCGCCATTCTCACTTCAGGATCATGACCAATTCGGGCGGACAAGCCGCCATTGGCCGGAGGATCGCGCCGAGGGGCGAGGCCAATTCACCTCGTCGCTCCGTCAACCGTCACCACGCGGTAAACGACGAAGCCGTCACCCTCCCCCGTACCTCCGATCGGCGCCAAGTAGGTCGGGACATCGCCCCGCGCGAGCGCAGCATAGAGGCCATCCGGCTTCATCCGGATCAGCGACCGTGTTTGCGGGTCGCCGGCGCAGAAGGCAAGCAAGGTCACGCCGGCGCCCCGTAGGAAGGCTTCGCTCTCGGCCGGCGGGGCGAGCCCGATGTGCAGTTCCGTCAGCATGCCGCCCTGGTTGCGATGGTAGGGCGCCGCAAGCACCCGGTGGGCGGTATGGCGCAGGATTTCGGCGCCGCTGTTGGACGGTGCGGCCACGACGCCCGGCTCCAGGCCCGCCAGAAGCGGCAGCCCGTCCTGTGCCGAGCATTCCCCCGGGATCGGTCGGGCGCCGCTGTCCTGGGTGAGCGTCTCCATGCCGAGCGATCCTTCGGCATTGTGGTCGATCAACGCACCCGCCAGCGCCCAGACGGCCGGTACCGCCATCAGGACCGTCATCACATAGGCGAAGGCCGCATTTGGGCTTTCCGGATCCGCCTGCGAGCCGCGCCGGAGGTCGGCGATCAGGAGCGCCAGCGGCAGGATTGCCAGCATGTTGGCAAAGAAGAAGCCGCGAACCTGCACGAGAGCGACCATCCAGCTTGCCGCGATCAGCAGCAGGAGGACGACATGCGCCTCCCGATCCTGGTCCTGCAGGATGCGGAAAAGGCAGACCATGGCGGCGAAGAAGCCTACCGCATAATAACCGCCCAGCGCATAGGGGTCCCGGGTTAGGATGCCGACGATGGATTGCGCCTCGGTGACGGCGTCCAACCACAGCGTCACCAGCATGGGGTCGAGGTCGGCCAGCGGGCTGCCCAGGCATTGCGGGGCGATCAGCAGGGCGGCTGAAGCGAGTGCTACGGCGATGCCCGCAGCGGCAACGAGACGGCCGCGGATGCCGTGACCGGCGGACAGATAGGTCGCGCCCGCCAAGAGCGTACCGCCCATGGCAGCAAGGGCATAGAAACCGAGCGAGAGGCTGTCGCATGTCACCACGCCGTAGCGGGCCGGCGGAATGGTCAGCAGGAAGGCCGCAGTGATCCCCAGTGCAAGGGAAACCCCGAAGGCGCGGGCCGGCCGGGACATCGCGTCGCCGTGCCAGATCCATTGAAGCGCGACGCAGAGGCAGGCGACCGCCACCACCGGCACCGTCTCCGCCCCGATTGCGATCGCAAGCGCGGCGACCGCCCCGGCCACGACATAGCTCCGCGCGCGGCGGTCAGGATCGACGAGCATGGCAGCGAGCCACACCACCAGTACCGACTGGATGTTGTGGTGGTCGATGGAGCCGGGGTGGAAGCGGATATTGGTGAAGGCGAAGAGGCTGCCGAGACCGAGCGCAATATTCATCGCCGCCGGCCCCGAAAGGCGTCCAGCGGCTAGCCCGATCGGGTAGAGGAGGCAGGGGATGAGCAGGAGTGGCCAGATGGTGAGCGCCAGTGCTTCTGCCTGATCCTGCGGCAGGACCAGCATTCCCATCCGGATCAATGCCGCGATCGGCAGGTCCACGAGCCGCGACCAGTGCATCAAGGTGCCACCGTCGAGGCCCAGCCGGTACTGCGTGAGGTCGAACCACCCCTGCCCCGCGAGAAGGTCCCTCACCTGTACCAGACGCATCACATCGTCATTGTCGGGGCCGACATAATCCGTTGCGGAGGGGATGAACATCGCCAGCATGACGGCGATCGTCACCAGCGCGTAGAGGAGACTGAGCAGCCCGGGACGTCCCGACAGTGGCCGGCGTTCAGGCTGTGCTTGCTGCAGATGTGCGGCCGCGGCGTCTGGCATCGGCTTCCGGTGTCTTGTTTTCTCGGCGGAAACCTAGCCTTAACCTTCCCAAGAAATAGTAAAGCCGCCGCGCCGGACGAACCTGCGCCGATTTTCCGGGTAGCGAGTGAAAATCATGACCGTCAGTTCCGTCGACATCGCGATCCTTCTCCCCTGCTACAATGAGGCAGCCACGATCGGCGACGTGGTGCTGGGCTTCCGCGCCGCTCTGCCGGGGGCGCGCATCTACGTCTACGACAACAATTCCACCGACGGGACGGCGTTGAAGGCGATGCTCGCCGGCGCCCACGTGGTGCGTGAACGGCGGCAGGGCAAAGGCCATGTCGTCCGGCGCATGTTCGCAGACATCGACGCCGACATCTACATCATGGCCGATGGCGACGGCACCTATGCTCCCGCCGATGCAGAGGAGCTTGTACGCACGCTCTTGACCGAGAGGGCCGACATGGTGGTCGGCACCCGCCGGGGTGTGCTTGCGGACGCGGGGCGTCAAGGCCACGCGGCAGGCAACCGCCTCTTCAACCTTCTCTACCGGACAATCTTCGGCCGCGACTTCACCGACATCTTCTCCGGCTACCGCGCCTTTTCCCGCCGTTTCGTGAAGAGCTTCCCGGCAGTCTCCGGCGGGTTCGAGATCGAAACCGAGATGTCGGTCCATGCATCGCGGCTCAAGCTGCCGGTCAGCGAGATCGAACTGCATTACGGTCGCCGGCCGGAGGGCTCGCATTCGAAACTGTCGACCTTCCGCGATGGCAGCCGCATCCTCTGGATGTTCGCCATGCTGATGAAGGAAACGCGTCCGTTCGTCTTCTTCGGGCTGATCAGCGGCGCGGTCCTGGCCGCAAGCATTGCCTTCATGCTGCCGGTCCTGGTGGAGTACTTCCAGACGGGCTTCGTCAGCCGCGTTCCAACCTGGATCCTGTCGATGGCGCTGATGATGGTGTCGCTCCTCGTCTTCACGGCGGGGCTCATCCTCGACTCGCTCTCGAGGGCCCGCAACGAGCAGCTTCGGCTTTCCTATATCAGCCAGCCCGGCCTCGTCAGCACGGCGTCCCAAGGCGCGGAAGCCGCATCGTCCGCAGGAACATCGCGCCGCGCCGACGCCGCATGAGAAGGCTCGCCTGGTTCGTGATCGCCGGCGGAACCGGCTTCGCGATCGATGCAGGGCTGACGCATCTCCTGATCGCGTTCACGCCAATGAGCCCGTTCCTCGCCCGTATTCCGGCGATCATGACGGCCATGGCGGCCACCTGGTTCCTCAACCGCAGTTTTACCTTCGGCCGTTCATCCTCGTCGCTCGCGGCAGAAGGCTTCCGCTACTGGGCGGTCGGCGTCACCGCAGCGCTCCTGAACTATGCCGTCTATTCAGCACTGATCTACCGCCTGCCCATACAGCCGGTAGCGGCGATCGTATTTGCCTCGATCGCCGCCATGGCCTACAGTTTCTTCGGCTATTCCCGCTTCGTATTCGGACGCTGACGGCTAGACCTTTTCCCATCCGTCATGGCTGCTGGCCCGGTAGATCGCATCGATGAAGCGCTGGTTCTTCACCGAATTCTCAAGCGTCACCACCTCGGCTTTCTGGCCTGCGACGGCGCGTGCAAACGCCTCGGCCTGGCGCCGGTACTGACGGCTGTCCTGGAAGCGGAAAATCTGTGACTCGGTGTGCTTCTGGTTGGTAAGCTCAATCTCCTCGGCACCCCAGCGCTCGGCATTGAAGGGCGACTTCACCTCGATATAGCCCTCGGTTCCGTGGAAGACCATGACCTGCCGGTTTGCCATCTGGGTGGCCACATAGAAGCTCATCTCGAAATCGCCGAAGTCCGCCTTGACGCTCGAATAGATGTCCGTTCCAAACTCGGCATCCCGCTCCGTAACGGCCTGCACCCGGAGAGGCTCGCGACCGGTGGCGAAGCGGGTCGTGATCGCGGGGTAGACGCCAATATCGGGTAACGCACCGCCGCCGAGCTCGGGGATATTGCGCATGTTGCCGGCGTCGCGATTGAAATAGGTGAAAGCCCCCTGGACGTGACGCAGACGGCCGATTGCTCCTTCGGCGATCAACTCGCGAACCTTCAGCCAGACCGGTGCATAGGTCACCATCAAGGCTTCCGCGATCAGCACGCCGTTGCGATCCCGCGCCGCGATCAGCGCGTCAATATCGTCCGCCTTGAGGGCAATGGGCTTTTCGCACAGCACGTGCTTGCCGGCATCGGCGGCCTTGATGGACCATTCCACATGCTGGCTCGTCGGTAGCGGGATATAGACCGCGTCGATCACGTCCGAGGCCAGCATCTCCTCGTAGGAACCGAAGGCGTGCGGCACCGAGAACCGGTCGGCCATGTCCCGGGCCTTGGCGAGATCGCGACTGGCAACGGCGGTGGCGACACAGTTCTCCGCATCCTGCAGCGACAACACGACGATGTCCCGACCGATCTTTGCCGTCGACAGAATTCCAAAACGCAACATCGTCAACTCCTCGCTTGATCTGCCGGCGCACCATAGGGTCGCAAACGGGCGGTTGCAACGATGCCGTAGGGGATGAGACGGCGCAGATGCTACCTGCACGATCATCACGACTGCGCTGGCACAAAAGCCCTCGCCGCTTGTTCTAGACCTCATCAGGAGGTGCATCATGACCAAGGACCAGAAGATCACGGGCGGCATGAACGACAGGCCGCGGCAGGATACGATCGCCCAAGCCGGAGCGGGCATCCCGGACGACAGCAGCCGGCCGATCGAGACAGACGATGCAACGATCGGACGCGTTCGCGAAGACCTCTCCGGCGGCAATGCGCGAGAGCGGTTGAAGGACGAGGTCAGGCAAGAGATAGAGATGCCGCAACGCGGCTCTGCCTGACGTCGGCTCGAGGTAGTATCCCTATCGGGGAAAACCCGCATACAGATTTGAGTGGTCGCCCTCGTGGTTGGCCATGCCCGGCTTCGTCAAAACACCGCGCGGCTTGGCATAGCTCATGATCCGCCGTTCGGGCCTTTCATGCCACTGGATGTTGGAGGCCCACAGCTTCGGGAAGAAGCAGAGCGAGGCGTAAGGCAGGTGGTCGTAGATCCACCAGGCCATCTTCTGCCAGTCGCCCTCCCGATCGTGGTTGTCGATCAGCCAGGGAATGGCGATGCAAGCGGTCGCGCCCATGCATCCGTCTGCGTCGCGCATGTCCCAGATATGATTGGCCGCCGAGGCTGCGTTCGTCGAGCAGTTGAGATTGTTCCGGTTGCCGAACTCGTTGACGGCCGCCGAACGATAGCCTGAGCGCAGGTGAAGGCGTCCGAACGTCGCCTGCAGCGGCTCCAGCAACTCCTCGCAGAGCCGCCGTCCTGCCTCGATCGCGAGTTCCGGATCATCCGGCACGTTCGCAATGCCGTGGACGGCCGCGATCTCTGAGAACAGGAAGTCACGGAAGAAGAAGTTCTTCGACAGCCTGACGCGCCCCAGGTCTTCCAGTCCCCTCATCGAACTTGGCTTACGCATCCCCGCCCCATGAAAAAGCCTGCCCCGAAAGGGGACAGGCTATCTCGCAGTCAGGCTTTGCGCCACCCGTTTCAGGCGCGCAGGGTGCCGCCCGTCGTCTTCTCGACATTGCCGACGATCTTGGCCGTCATTGCCTCGAAGTCCTCGTCCGTCAGCGTCCGCTCTACCGGCTGGATCAGTACTTCGATGGCGACGGACTTGCGGCGCTCGCCGAGAGAGGCACCTTCGAAGATATCGAAGACGTTGACGCCGGTGATCAGCTTGCGGTCGGCGCTGGCGGCCGCCTTGATGATGGCAGCAGCCTCGACAGTGCTGTCGACCACGAAGGCGAAGTCGCGCTTCACCACCTGGAAGGGCGACAGCTCCAGGGGCGGCTTGGTGCGGGTCGCCTTCTTCTTCGGTTCCGGAATTGCGTCGAGATAGACTTCGAAACCACACAAGGCGCCGGAGACATCAAGCGCTCCGAGTGTCTTGGGGTGGAACTCGCCGAAATAGCCGAGCACCACCTTCGGGCCCATCTTGATCGTTCCGGAACGGCCGGGGTGGTACCAGGCTGGCGCACCCTTCTCGACCTGGACATTGCCCATCGGCAGGCCACAGGCTTCCAGCACAGCCAGCGCGTCCGCCTTGGCATCAAAGACATCGACCGCCTTGCCGCCGCCCTTCGCCGCGTTCGACCAGGAGCGACCGGCTCCGTTGATCGACGCCGTTCCGCGACGCACGCCGCCGGCTACGCGGCGCTGACCTTCCGGCGCATCGCTCTCGTAGGTACCGGAGACCTCGAAGATCGCCACGTCGCCATAGCCCTTGTCGGCATTGCGCTGCGCGGCCGTCAGCAGGCCGGGCAACAGCGACGGCCGCATGTCCGACATGTCCGAGGCAATCGGGTTGGCGAGCTTGAGGCTCGCCGCACCACCGCCGAAAAGCCTCGCGTGGTCTTCCGATATGAAGGACCACGTAACCGCCTCCAGCATGCCGCGCGCAGCCAGGGCCCGGCGGGCCGTGCGGCTGCGGACCTGCAGCGTGGTCAGGATTCGACCGTTGACCGAACCGAGATTGTCGATCGTCTCGGGCAGGATCTGGTCGACGCCATGGATGCGCATGACCTCCTCCACGAGGTCGGCCTTGCCGTCGATGTCCGGGCGCCAGGAGGGCACGGTGACCGACAGGCGGCTGCCTTCGCCCTTCACCCCGAAACCCAGTCGCGCGAGGATTTCCCGGCTTTCCTCCGGAGAGACGTCGAGACCCGTCAGGCGCTTGACCTCCGAAGTCGGGAAGTCGATCACCTTCGGTTGGTACCCTTTGTAACCCACGACCTTGGCCTCGGCCCCCGTACCGCCGCAGAGCTGCAGGACCAGTTCGGTCGTGCGCTCCAGCCCCGGCACCATGTATTCCGGATCGACGCCGCGCTCGAAGCGGTAGCGCGCATCGGTAATGATGCCGAGCGAGCGGCCGGTCTTGGCGATGTTGATCGGGTCCCAGAGCGCCGATTCGATCAGCACCTCCGTGGTGTTTTCGTCGCAGCCCGAATGCTCGCCGCCCATCACGCCGCCGATCGACTCGACGCCGTTCTCGTCAGCGATCACCACATTGTTCGGCGTCAGAGTGTATTCCCGCTGGTCGAGCGCAAGGATCGTCTCGCCCTGGAGCGCGCGGCGGACGGTCAGCCCGCCCTTGACCTTGGCTGCGTCGAAGACGTGCATCGGGCGGCCTTGGTCGAAGGTCATGTAGTTGGTGATATCGACCAGCGCGTTGATCGGGCGAAGGCCGATCGCCTTCAGCCGCTGCTGCATCCAGACCGGGCTCGGGCCGTTCTTCACGCCGCGAACGAGCCGCAGGCCGAAGCCCGGGCAGAGGCGTTCATCGTCGAGGATGATCTTCAGGTCGACGGACGTCTCGCCGTCGATCTTGAAGTCCGGCTTGGCGTGCTGCTTCAGTGTACCGAGGCCGGAGGCTGCCAGATCGCGGGCAATGCCGTAGATCGACGTGCAATCCGGGCGGTTCGGCGTCAGGTTGATCTCGATGACCGGATCATCGAGGCCGGCATATCTCGCAAACGGCGTTCCCACGGGCGCATCCACCGGCAGGTCGATGATGCCCTCGTGGTTATCCGACATGTCGAGCTCTTTCTCGGAGCACATCATGCCGTGGCTTTCGACGCCGCGGATATTGCCGACCGACAGCGTCACGTCGATGCCGGGGACATAGGTGCCGGGCCGCGCCAAGGCACCGACCAGGCCTGCCCGTGCGTTTGGCGCGCCACAGACGACCTGCACTGGCTTGCCGTCGCCGGCATCTACCATCAGCACCTTCAGCCGGTCGGCCGAAGGATGTTTCTCGGCCGAGACGACCTTGGCGATGACGAAGGGCTTGTAGGCCGCCTTGTCGTCGACATCTTCGACCTCGAGCCCGATCGCCGTCAGCCGCTCGCAGATCTCGTCGAGGGTGGCGTCGGTCTCAAGATGATCCTTGAGCCAGGAGAGCGTGAATTTCATGTGTCTGTCCCTCCCTTACGCGCTCAAACCACCGAACAGCGTCGGCATGTCGAGCGGGCGGAAGCCGTAGTGATTCATCCAGCGAACGTCAGCGTTGAAGAAGTCGCGCAGGTCCGGCATGCCGTATTTCAGCATGGCGATGCGGTCGAGCCCCATGCCCCAGGCAAAGCCCTGGTACTCGTCGGGATCGAGCCCTCCGGCACGCAGGACGTTCGGGTGGACCATTCCGCAGCCGAGGATCTCCATCCAGTCGGAGCCCTCGCCGAACTTTACGATCGGGCCGGAGCGGTCGCACTGGATGTCGACCTCGAAGCTCGGTTCGGTGAACGGGAAGAAGGACGGGCGGAAGCGCATCGTCACGCTGTCGACCTCGAAGAAGGCCTTGCAGAACTCTTCGAGGATCCAGCGCATGTGACCGACATGGCTCTTCTTGTCGACGACCAGCCCCTCGACCTGGTGGAACATCGGCGAATGCGTGGCATCGGAGTCCTGGCGATAGGTCTTGCCCGGGATGACGATGCGGATCGGCGGCTTCTGAGCTTCCATGGTCCGCACCTGGACCGGCGAGGTGTGGGTGCGCAGCACCTTCCTCTCGCCCTTTTCGTCCGCGTGGAAGAAGAAGGTATCGTGCATCTCGCGGGCCGGATGGCCTTCCGGGAAGTTCAGCGCCGTGAAGTTGTAGTAGTCCGTCTCGATATCTGGCCCTTCGGCGATCGAGAAGCCCATGTCCGCGAAGACCGCCGTGATCTCGTCGACGATCTGGCTGATCGGATGGATGCGGCCACGCTCTGCCGGCGAGGACCGCACCGGCAGCGAGACATCCACGGTCTCCGCCTTCAGCCGCGCCTCGATCGCCGCATCCTTCAGCACCGTCTTGCGCGCATTGATCGCTTCGGTGATCTCGTTCTTCAGCGCGTTGATCGCGGCCCCGCGCGTCTGGCGCTCTTCTGCACTCATGGCGCCCAGCGTCTTCAGGAGTTCGGAGACCGACCCCTTCTTGCCCAGCGCATTGACACGAACGGCCTCGATCGCCGCCTCGTCGCCGGCTGCGGTAATCTCCGCCAGGAGCGATGTTTTCAGGTTTTCCAGATCGGACATGGTTTCTTCCGTGTGATGCTCGGCGTCGTTGTTAACGTCGCGTCGTGACGGGCAAAAGAAAAACCCGCGCCAGCCCAAACCAGCGCGGGTTTCCCAAAAACTATGAAGCTAA
Organism: Pseudorhizobium halotolerans; assembly: GCF_902153235.2. Classification (NCBI taxonomy): domain Bacteria; kingdom Pseudomonadati; phylum Pseudomonadota; class Alphaproteobacteria; order Hyphomicrobiales; family Rhizobiaceae; genus Pseudorhizobium; species Pseudorhizobium halotolerans. The sequence goes on from NZ_CABFWE030000007.1 coordinate 151,667, forward strand.
AGAGCCTGGGAAGCGCTGGTTAACGAACCGCGCTTTCAAACTCGTTGGCCGTGCCTGCATCCTTGAGGTACTCGAGAGCCTTCTTGGAAGCCTCGACGAGGGCACCGAAGGCAGCCGGCTCATGGATCGCCATGTCGGACAGGACCTTGCGGTCGACTTCGATGCCGGCCTTGTTCAGGCCGTCGATGAAGCGGCCGTAGGTGAGGCCGGATTCGCGTACGGCTGCGTTGATACGCTGGATCCACAGGGCGCGGAAGTTGCGCTTCTTAACCCGGCGGTCGCGGGTGGCATACTGGCGCGAACGGTCGACCGCGGCCTTTGCGGCGCGGATGGTGTTCTTGCGGCGGCCGTAGAAGCCCTTGGCGGCCTTGAGGGTCTTGGTGTGCTTGGCGCGGGACGTTACGCCACGTTTTACGCGTGCCATGTCATGATCTCCTTAAATGATCCAAAAAAGCGAAAGGGTCTCAGAGACCGTTCGGCAGGTAGTTCTTGACGACCTTCTTGCCATCTGGTTCGGCAAGGACCATCGTGCCGCGTGCATCGCGGATGAACTTGTTGGACCGCTTGATCATTCCGTGGCGCTTGCCAGCAGCGGCCGCGAGGACCTTGCCGGAAGCCGTGATCTTGAACCGCTTCTTGGCGGAGGATTTCGTCTTCATCTTGGGCATTTTGCTACTCCATTCTTCTTGTGAAGCCCGCTGACGAGGCCAGCTTCAAGCATATTAAGAACGGCCTCGGCATGCCCTGCCGGACCGTTCGGACGCGCGCTTATACCCGCAGTCGGGAAAAAGCGCAACGGCATTGGCGAAAGGTTTTGGCGCCGGATCCAAGCCCTCTGCTAAGGCCCCCCGGCGTGGGGACCGGCGCTCAACGCGGCGCCAGCACCATCATCATCTGGCGACCTTCGAGCTTCGGCTCGGCCTCGACCTTGGCGATTTCCGCCGTGTCTTCCTTGACCTGCTGCAGGAGCTTCAGACCAAGTTCCTGGTGAGCCATCTCGCGACCGCGGAAGCGCAATGTCACGCGCACCTTGTCGCCATCCTCGAAGAACCGGTTGATCGCCTTCATCTTCACCTCATAGTCATGGGTGTCGATGTTCGGGCGCATCTTGATTTCCTTGATCTCGACGATCTTCTGCTTCTTGCGCGCCTCGGCAGCCTTTTTCTGGTTGGCGTATTTCAGCTTGCCCAGATCGAGAATCTTGCATACCGGCGGATCATTGTTCGGAGAGATCTCGACAAGGTCTAGGCCGGCGTCTTCCGCCATCCTCAACGCTTCGTCTGTCGCAACGGGGCCGAGGTTGTTTCCATCGGCGTCGATAAGCTGAACCCTAGGAACCCGGATTTCCCGGTTTGAGCGCGGCCCTTCCTTGACGGGGGCATCGGCTTTGAACGGTCTGCGAATGGTCGTATTCTCCTTGGCTGTTTCCGTAAAACGCCGCAAATCCGCTGAAATCGCGGAAGCGTCGGCAATGTCGTGATCACGACGGCGAAGTCAATAGCATAGCTTTTCGAAAAAATCACCTGCTGCCCGCGGGACGGGAATCGGGTCTATAAAGCGCCAACACATAAGGAAGCCCCATGCCAGAAGCTTACGAGATCAAGCCGCCGCAGTCCAAGTCCGTCCTTGTCGGCCTTCCCGGTTCGACGCGTGAGATTGCGATCCTTCACCGCCCGGCGGAGACCAGGCCGGAGACACCCGCACTCGTGTGGCTCGGTGGCTACCGCTCGGACATGAGCGGCACAAAGGCGATCGAGATGGACGCCTTGGCGGCGGAATGCGGCTCCGAAGCGATCCGCTTCGATTACTCCGGCCATGGAGCGTCGGGCGGCGAGTTTCGTGACGGCACGATTTCCCGCTGGCTGGAGGAGGCTCTTGCCGTGCTCGACGCTTTGAAGCCCACGCGGGTTGTCCTCGTCGGCTCGTCCATGGGAGGATGGATCGCGCTACTCTTGGCACGCGAATTGCGCCGCCGCGGCAGCCCCGCGCTTGAAGGCCTCGCCCTCATCGCTCCGGCTCCCGACTTCACATCTGAACTCATCGAGCCCCACCTGACCGAGGATCAGCGCCAGGCATTGGAAGACGAGGGCTACTTCGAGGAGCCTTCGGAATACAGCCCGGAGCCGAACATCTACACTCGCGCCCTAATTGAGGACGGGCGAGCGAACCAGGTCCTGAAGGGAATCATCGAAACCGGTTGCCCGGTGCATATCCTGCAGGGAATGGCGGATCCGGACGTGCCCTACAAGCATGCCCTGACGCTGATGGAGCACCTTCCCGCGGACGACGTTGTCCTGACGCTGATGCGCGACGGCGACCACCGCCTGTCCCGCCCCCAGGACCTCGAAAAACTGCGCTCGGCGCTCGCGACCCTCATAAATTGTGATTAATAATTAAGCTGATACTCAAATGCATCACCCTTAACCATAATCACTATGAGAATGAATCCCTAAAAGTTGATCGATTGACAGTTCGACCCGCCCCGACTTAACGTTTTGTTAAGACTTGAAGGGACGGGTCCATGAGAATTGCCTCGAAGGCACAGCTGATTGCTGTGATCCTCGCATTTATACTTGCGCCGACGTCAGCCGCGGTGCCGGCGCCGCGCTCTCAGGCGCACATGGTGACAGGGGACGTGACGTCCCAGCCGATCGGACATTATGAGTTCTGCCGCCAGAACCCTGGCGAATGCAACACGCGGCTCGCTTCCAGCCCGGCGCCAAAGCTGACCCCCAATGGGTGGGCGGTCGTCAAGGACATCAACCAGTCGGTCAACTCGCGGATCAAGGCGATGACGGACAGGGATATCTACGGCCGCGAAGAAGTTTGGGTCTATCCAAACGACGTCGGTGACTGCGAGGATTACGCGCTGCTGAAGCGGCGTGAGCTCGCCGCCAAGGGCTTCTCGCTCTCGGACCTGCTCATCACCGTCGTCCGCAAGCCGGATGGCGAAGGACATGCCGTCCTGACGGTCCGCACCGCGCAGGGCGACTTCATCCTCGACAACCTTGATCCGGATGTGAAGCTCTGGAACGAGACTTCCTACACTTACCTGAAGCGGCAGGCATCCTTCAGCACCGGCCGCTGGGTCAGCATCGAAAACGGCAGCGACGTCGTGGTCGGCGCCCTGCGCTGAGGCCGGTCCTCATCCGACAAAAAAAGCGGGCGAGGCCCGCTTTTTTTTGTGCCCGCTTCCTATCCATGCCCGATGATGATGCCGGCCGCCAGCACTAGCGATCCTCCGAGCACCACCTGCATCACCGCCCGCATGAAGGGCGTTTCCATGTAACGGTTCTGGATGAACGCAATTGCCCAAAGCTCCACGAAGACGACGATGCCGGCGAGGATCGTCGCGGTCCAGAAATGCGGGATCAGGTAGGGCAGCGCATGTCCGAGACCCCCAATCGCGGTCATGATGCCCGAGGCGAGGCCCCGCTTCACGGGTGAGCCGCGTCCGGAAATCTTCCCGTCGTCATGGGCCGCCTCGGTGAAGCCCATGGAAATACCGGCACCGACCGAAGCTGAAAGACCGATGAGGAAGGTCGACCAGGTGTCCTGCGTAGCGAAGGCGGCGGCGAAGATCGGCGCCAGCGTGGAGACCGATCCATCCATCAGTCCTGCCAGTCCCGGCTGCACATAGGTCAGGATGAACTGGCGATGCGCGGTCGCGTCTTCCTCGTCCCGCTCCCCCTCGCCGACATGCTTTTCCGTAAGAGCCTGGGCAATTTCCTCATGGCCCTGTTCCGCGAGCGCAAGGTCCCCGAGAAGCCGTCGTGTCGAGGCATCGCTTACCCGCTTTGCCGCTTCGGTGTAGAAGCGAAAGGCCTGCTCCTCCATTGCGCGCGCCTGATCGCGGATTGTCTCGAGTGCCAGATTGCGGACGAGCCAGTCCGGGCGCCGGGCATAGAAGCCGCGAACGTGTTCGCGGCGGATGAGCGGGATGTCTTCGCCAAAACGGGAGCGGAACATCTCGATCAGCATGTTCTTGTGGGTCTGCTCCACGTCGGCCATGTCCTCGAACACCTTCGCGGATGCCGGATATCGCTCACGAAGGTTGTCGGCATAGGCCTTGTAGATGCGCGCATCCTCCTCCTCCGCACCGATTGCCAGGGCGAGGATTTCTTCTTCGCTGAGAGAATCAAAGGAGCGGCGTGACGAAAGTGCGGAGGGACGAAGGGTAGCAAACATTGAAAACCTCTTTTAGAATTATTCTAATCTAAGACATTTCGATAAGAGGTTCAACCTCAGGGCGCAGCAAGAACAGGAGGCGCCGACGCAACAATCGCGATTTGGTGACCCGGCTTTACGCAATTATCGACCTGTCGGGCTTGCCGTTCGGGAAATGATCGCCGTACAAGGTCGAAAGCTGCGGCCTCGGCCGCGCTCTATTCAGAAAGGCATGCTCCCATGAACCGCAGAAACTTCATCCGTCAGGCCGGCACAGCCGGCATCCTCGCCGGCTCGGCGGCTACACTTGCCACCCCCGCGATCGCCCAGGAAAATCCCAAGATCACGTGGCGGATGACATCGTCCTTCACCAAGGGCCTCGACATCCTTTTCGGTGCGGCGGAAATCGTCGCGGAGCACGTTCGCGAAGCATCGAATGGCAATTTCGTGATCCAGCACTTTGCGGGCGGCGAAATCGTCCCGGCGCTGCAGGCGGCAGATGCCGTCAGTTCCGGCACGGTCGAAATGGCCCATACCTGCGCCTACTATTATGTCGGCAAGGATCCGACCTTTGCGCTCGGTACCGCGGTCCCGTTCGGCCTCAACGCACGCCAGACCAATGCCTGGTTCAACCAGGCCGGCGGCAATGAACTGCTCAACGAGTTCCTGTCTGGCTACAACATCCACTCCATCTTGCTCGGCAACACCGGCGCCCAGATGGGCGGCTGGTTCCGGAAGGAAATCAACACGATCGAAGACCTCAAGGGCCTTAAGATGCGCATTGCCGGCCTCACCGGCCAGGTCATGAGCAAGGTAGGCGTCACGCCGCAGCAGATCGCCGGCGGCGATGTCTATGCCGCACTCGAGAAGGGCACGATCGACGCCACGGAGTTCGTTGGACCGTATGACGACCAGAAGCTCGGCTTCCAGAAGGTCGCCAAGTACTACTACTATCCGGCGTGGTGGGAAGGCGGCCCGGCCGTCCACGCGTTCGTCAATCTTGAAAAGTGGAACAGCCTGCCGGACAACTACAAGCGTATCCTGCAGGATGCCTGCGCTGCCGGCAGCGCCAGTATGCTGGAGCGCTACGATGCCCGCAACCCGGTTGCGCTGAAGGAATTGGTGGCTGCCGGCGCGATCCTGCGACCCTTCAGCCAGGAAATCCTGGACGCCAGCTACAAGGCGGCGCAGGAAACCTATGCCGAGATCTCGGCGAGCAACCCGGCCTTCAAGAAGATCTACGACAGCCAGCAGGCGTTCAAGAAGGACGCCTATCTCTGGGCGCAGATTGCCGAATACAGCTACGACACCTTCATGATGATCCAGCAGCGCAACGGCACGCTCTGACACCATGCGAGGGGAGAGCCCGCTCCAGGGCTCTCCCACCTTCCAGCAGCGACGGGATGGCCGCGACACCGGATCCCGCTTGCGGCCGCCGGATCCTGAGCCTTAACTAGCCGGCGAACCGGCCATCATTCGTCACCAGGAGAACACCCATGGACCGCAGAAGATTCTTGAGACAGGCCGCAACGGCCGGCGCGGGCGCCGCAACGGCCGCCACGCTTGCCGCCCCTGCCATCGCCCAGGAGCAGCCGCAGATCACCTGGCGGCTCACCTCGTCATTCCCGAAGAACCTCGACATCATCTTCGGCGCCGCCAACGAGATCGCCGACAGCGTCAAGAACGCGACCGATGGCCGGTTCACCATCCAGGTTTTCGCTGCCGGCGAGATCGTCCCGGGCCTCCAGGCCGCCGATGCCGTTGCCAATGGCACGGTGGAGATGGCCCATACCTGCTCCTACTACTACATCGGCCAGGATCCGGCCTTCGCGCTCGGCACTGCCATACCGTTCGGGCTGAATGCGCGCATGACCAATGCGTGGTTCGAGACGGGCGGTACGGACATGATCAACGAGTTCCTGGCTCCGCGAAACCTCTACGCGCTGCCCGCGGGCAACAGCGGCACCCAGATGGGCGGCTGGTTCCGCAAGGAAATCAATACGATCGACGACCTCAAGGGCCTAAAGATGCGGATCGCCGGCCTTGCCGGGCAGATCATGACTAAGGTGGGCGTCACGCCGCAGCAGATCGCGGCCGGCGACGTTTATCCGGCTCTGGAGAAGGGTACGATCGACGCAACGGAATTCGTCGGACCGTATGACGACCAGAAGCTCGGCTTCCACAAGGTCGCCAAGTACTACTACTATCCCGCCTGGTGGGAAGGCGGCCCGGCCATGCATGCCTTCTTCAACCTGGACAAGTGGAACGGCCTGCCGAAGAGCTATCAGCAGATCCTCGCCAATGCCTGTGCCTCCGCCAACAACAAGATGCTGGCCAATTACGACGCGCAGAATGCGACGGCCCTCAAGCAACTGGTCGCCGAAGGCGCCATCCTCAAGCCCTTCAGCCAGGAGGTGATGGAAGCCTGCTACAAGGCGGCCATGGAGACCTATGCGGAGCTTTCGGAAAAGAGCCCCGACTTCAAGAAGCTCTATGACAGCCAATTGGCCTTCAAGAAGGACGCCTACCTCTGGGCTCAGGTGGCGGAGTACAGCTTCGACACCTTCATGATGATCCAGCAACGCAATGGTGCGCTGTAGGCCTCAGGCAGCCCCCTCGGCGCAGAACCCGAAGCCCCGCCAAGTGCGGGGCTTTTTTATTATTAGGTAACGCTACTTTTCGGCCACATTCGTGGGAACGCCAAGCCCCCTCATCCGTTCTGTGCATACCACACCGGAGAGACTTCATGGCATACCACCACCCCCCGCGCCAGGCCAAGGGCGGCCTCGGCACCGCTGTCCTTTTCATGCTCCTCGTCATTGCCGGCGGCAGCTTCGTCGCGGCAACGATGGACGATGGCCCATCCGCGCCGCGCGTCTATCTCGCCAAGGACCTGAACGCTGCCGTGGTCCGCTAAAACCTCCCGCTCCGATACCCCGTGACATTCCCCAAATAGAGGAGCCCCGCACATGGCGGGGCCCGAAACTCTTGGATTGGGCTGCCTAGGCAGCGCCCGTATTCGGGCGGTTGCGCCCGACATTGGAATTGCTGGACGCTGTCTTGCCGTCCGGCTCCTGACCGTAATAGGTCCCACCCAGATGTCCGCCGGCACTGGTGTTCTCAACCTGCTTCTCGGCGCGCTTGATGGCTTCCTTCACGTCACTCTTCGTCATGCTTCGTCTCCGTCTTTTGAGTTGGTGACCCAGACTCAACCACGGTCAAAGCTCGATGTTCCTTTATTCAGGGCGTCAGGACGACGCACCCGGCAACGCATAGCTACCAATCCGCTTGTAGAACAAGGTGGTGTCGCAGAACCCGCCATCCGGCCACATCGCATATTCCGGTATCATGCCTACCCGCTCCCAACCGAAACGTGGGTAGATGCGTTCCGCCTCGCTGCCGGTGGCCGTATCCAATACCAGCAGTGTGCGGCCGCGTCGCGCCGCCTCGGCCTCCACCGCGTCCATCAGCGGGCGCGATAGGCCGTGGCCGCGGGCTGAACGGTGCACGAGCAGCTTCATCAGGTCGCCGCGATGCGGCTGGTTCGGTTTGGTCGCCAGTCCGACCTGCACCGTGCCGACCACCCTGCCCTCCAGCTCCGCGAGTGCCAGGATCGTCCGACCCACCTCGACCTCCTCGGCGACCTGCCCCCAGTACCCCGTCGCATCCTCGGGCGTGAAGGGAAGCATGAAGCCCAGAGAGGCACCGCCATTGATGCAGTCGGCGAGAACCTCGCAAAGTGCTGGTATGGCTGCGCGTGCTGCATCAGCGTCGGCGATGTGGATCGTCGCCATCGTGTCCTTCCTCTCTTTCCTCACCGTCCGCGGTCGAGGATGACCGCATATCTTGCCGGACTTTGACCGGGATTGTGGAAGTCGAAGGCGTCGCCGAGATCCATGAACAGACAGTCGCCCGGCTGCAGATGGTGCACCGTCTCGCCGATCGTCATCTGCAACTCCCCCTCCAGCAGCCAGACATGCTGGGTCATCGAGCGGCTCTCGGCGCGCGGCGGAAAACTCACCCGGGCGCCCGGCGGAAACTCCACCTCCACGATGTCCACCCGGTTCGGCATGCCCGGCGGGGAAACCGATCGTCGCAGGTAACCCGTATGCGGGTCGCGCCAGAGCCGTTGCTCCTGCCGCCGACTGAGCGGCGACGAGACATCCGTCACCTCGGCAAAGAAGCCGGACAGAGTCACTCCCAGCGCTTCGCACAGCCGCGCCAGCAGCGCTGCCGTCGGGCTTGCCTCTGCCCTTTCGACACGGGAGATCATTGCCCGGCTGACACCGGAGCGTTCCGCGAGTTCGTCCAGGGTCAGCCCCTGCTCTGCCCGCAGGGTCCGCACACGCTCGGCGATTGATCGATCGATTGGAACGCTTTCCATTATGAAAGAATGGACGTCTCTTATAATGGAGTCAACTGTGTTTCATATCTGGCGCTGGCTCTCCAGCCATTCCCTGACTAATGACGGATCCTGGTCGGTGAGCGGATGGCCAACGTCGATCACGTGGCTGGTCAGCCGCGCCCCACAGGCCCTCAGCCAGGCCTCCAGTTGGCGCGCCGACGGTGCAGCAATATCCAGCCTGCCACTTACCATCAGCACGTCCGCCCCGGTGAGATCGACAACCGGCGGCTCTTCGAGAACCAGCATGGGCCGCAGCAGGATGGCGCGGCGCACAAGTCCCGGATGGAGCCCCATGACCGCCGCCAGGAAGTTGGCGCCGTTGGACTGGCCGAGGAAGACCAGTTGCTCCGGATCAAGCCGGTAACCATCCATGCCGCCTTCAACGAAGGCGGCGAAGGCCTCGGCTTCGCTGCGGATGTCCTGCTGGTCGAAGCGACCCGCCGGCAGGCGCCGGAACCAGCGTGGAAAACCCTCCTCCGCCGCGCGGCCCCGTACGCCGAGAAGCGTTGCCTGCGGCGCGACCCGATGCGCAAGCGGCATCAGCGCTGCCTCGTTGCCACCGCTGCCATGCAGCAGCACCAGTGTCTCATCTCCCGGCGTCTCCGGCACGAAGAAGCGGTGGACGAAGGGGAGGTCACGGCGCGGCATGCGCGGCTCGCCCGGCAGGGAGAACTGTGGCAGCAGCACCTTCAGGTCTTCCGCCCGCTCAAGGTCGTGCGGCGGCACGAAGAGCGTCTCGCCGAGATGACCTGGCTCCTCGTCAATCGCAAAACCAGGACCGTCGGTCGCGAACTCGATCAGCGTTCCACCCGGTTCGCGGACGTAAAGCGAAGTAAAGTACTTCCGGTCGTGGAGCGTGGTCGGGGAGGCGTTGCGCCTGGAAAGCTCCGCCTCGGCCCGTTCGACGGCCGCAAGGTCGGCGGCGCGGAAGGCGACATGATCCGCCGTCCCGGTTCCGGGAACCCCCGGCACATAGCCACTGGCGTCCCGCACGTCGACCGCATCGGTGTCGGAAAGCATCCTCTGCAGCGTGCCGGAGGCGGGCCCCGGGCGATATCCGAAGCGGCCGAGGAATGCCGCCGTCTCCTCCGGCGTCTCGGTCAGCAAGGTGACGGCACGCAGGCGCTGCACCGCCAGGCCGTCCGCCGGCATGTCAGGCATCGGAGGCCCGTTCGCCACGAGCTTGACGATGATCCCGTCTGGATCCTTCAACCGCAACACCGTCTCGCCGAATTCGTGCAACGGGCCTTCCACCGGCACCCGGTGGGTGATCGCCCTCGTCAGCCATTCGCCGATCGTGTTCTGCGGCACGGAGAAGGCGATCTCGGAAACCTGCCCATTGCCGACCCGCCCCGGCGCGCCGTCTTCCCAGACGAGGAAGGTGACGAGCGTGCCCGGCTCTGCCTCTGCATTGCCGTAGAACAGATGCAGTTGCTCGGCATCCTCGAAGCCGCCGGTGCGCTTCACCAGGTGGAGCCCCAGGAAGCCGACATAGAAATCGACATTGTCCTGCACCCGCCGGGTAATCAGCGTGACATGATGGATTCCGGTGGCGAAGGACAAGGCAGACATGAGCGGGTTCCGGTTGCGATAACGGCACCGTAATTGCTCCCGCGGCGGCGGGATAGGATGAATCGGTTTGGCATGAAAGGCTGCTGATGTCCTGTTGCGGCCTTTGACGGTTACGGGTTCAACCGCCGTGTTCGCCCTTGATGATGTCGTTCACCCGCCTCGCGAGCGCCTCGCCGGAAAACGGCTTCGTCATGACCTGCATGCCGCGTTCCAGATGGCCGTGGTTCAGAACGGCGTTTTCAGCGTAGCCCGTTATGAAGAGAACCTTCAGGTCCGGCTGGCCCAGCCTGGCGGCATCAGCAAGCTGGCGACCGTTCATGCCGTTTGGCAGGCCCACATCGGTCAGCAACAGGCAGATATCCCGATGCGATTGGAGCAGTTTCATCGCCGATGGCCCGTCGTCCGCCTCCAGGACGTCGTATCCCAGCTCCGTCAGGATTTCGACCGCAACCATACGCACAAGAGGCTCGTCATCGACCACCAGGATAGTCTGGCTGCCCGATGCCCGCGGCGCCTCGGGCTCACGCTCGAATTCCTCCTCATCAGGCGCTTCGGCGGCGTAGCGCGGCAGGTAAAGGCACACCATGGTCCCCTGACCGACCTCGGAATAGATGCGAGCGGATCCGTCCGACTGCCCCGCGAACCCGTAGACCATCGAGAGCCCAAGTCCGGTGCCCTGGCCGGTCGGCTTCGTGGTGAAGAAGGGGTCAAAAGCGCGTGCGATCGTTTCGGACGACATGCCTGTCCCGGTATCGCTCACGCACAATGACACATATTGCCCCGGCGCCAGCCCACGTTCGCGAGCGGCGCGTTCATCCATCCAGCGGTTGGCGGTTTCTATGGTGACCTTTCCACCGTCCGGCATCGCGTCGCGCGCATTGATACAGAGGTTAAGGAGGGCATTCTCGAGCTGGCCGACGTCAGCAAAGGTTGTCCAGAGCCCTCCGGCCGCGACGGCTTCGACTGCGACAGACGGACCGACGCTCCGCGCGATCAAGTCGTGCATCCCCGCCACCAGCCGATTGAGGTCTAATGGCTTCGGATCAAGCGTCTGACGCCGGGAAAAGGCAAGGAGGCGCTGCGTCAATCCCGCGGCCCGCTTCACCGCAGACTGCGCCCCGTGCAGATAACGGTCCACATCCGCGATCCTGCCCTGGGATAGACGTGTGTTCATCAGCTCTAAGCTGCCACCGATCCCGGCGAGGATGTTGTTGAAGTCATGGGCTAGGCCGCCGGTGAGCTGCCCCACCGCTTCCATCTTCTGGGAGTGGCGAAGTGCTTCCTCAGCCTGGACCAGAGCAGCGGTCCGTTCTTCCACACGGGCTTCAAGCGACGCGTTGAGTGCAGCAAGCGCCTCGGCCGTGCTCCGCAGTTCCGCCTCCGCCCTCACACGCTGGATGTGGGCCCAGGACCGTTCGGTGACCTCCCGTATGAGCGCAAGCTCCTCGGCCGACCAGGTATGCGGCACCTTGTCGTGGATCGCCATCAATGCGGTGAGCTTTCCGCCACGCAGGAGGGGCATGCAGATCGTGGCAGCGATGCCGATATCCTGGAACGTCTTGGCCTCTTCCGGCGCGAGTTCCTTTTGATTATCGTTGACGATGAGGGGCAGGCCTCGGGTCAGGTTGGAAACCGCAAGCCTTCCAAAGGCGGCGAGGCTGTAATGACCGACGATGGAAGGTGAGCCCTCCGCGGCCCAGTCGCCGCGTATGGTAAATCCATCTTCATCGTCGTCCATGTCGGCATAAGCGCAGTTGGACAGCCTCAGGTACTCGCCCACCATTCTTGTCGTGACTGCCAGAATGGTGTCGGCGTCGGCGCCCTTGCCCGTCTCCTTTGCCAGATCGTCCAGGAATCGCAGCCGTGCCTCTGAGCGTCTCAGCGTCTCTTCGCCTAGTGTTCTCTCGGTGACATCGGAGCCCGACACGAAGATGTTGGTGATTTCGCCTCCCGGGCTCCGGATGGGCTGGTAGACGAAGTCCAGATATCGATCCTGTGCCTGGGCTGCAGCAGGAGGCATGAAGGAAAAGAGCTTTCCCGCGGCCGCATAGGCCTTTCCGGACTGCAGGATCTCCTGCAGAATATCGAGATACCCTTGCGAAATCGCCTCGGGAAGCGCGTCGATGACTTTCCTGCCGATGACGTCGCGGTCGCCGATAAGCCGCATATAGGCGGGATTGGCATACTCGATGCGAAAATCCGGTACGCTCAGCATCGCCATGAAGCCCGGAGCATTCTCGAACATCTGACGATAGCGCTCGCGTTCGGAAATGAGGCTCCTTCGACCGTGGACCGCATCCGTCGTCTCGATGGCCGTGTCCAGCATACCGAGCACGGTGCCGTTCTCGTCACGAACCGGGGCGTAGCAGAAGGTGAAGTAGGCCGTTTCCGTGTGGCCGTGGCGCGTGGTCTGCAGCTGGAAGTCTTCGTGGTAGCCCGCTATGCCCGCTAGCGCATCCTCTGCGATCGGCCTCAGCGCCTCCCAGGTCTCGCTCCATGTCACCCGAAGAGGCTGGCCCAAGGCTTCTTCCTTGGCACCGAGTATCGGCAGGAATTCGTCATTGTAGATCGCGATCAGATCCGGGCCCCAGAACAGGCACTGCGGAAACTTCGACGCAACGACTGCTTCGACTGAAATCTTGAGGGCAGGCGACCAGGACTCGATCGGTCCGAGCGGCGTCCTTTCCCACGCAAAAGACCTGATCTTGTCAGCCATCAAGCCTGTCGATGATGGGAATATGCTGCTTGCCATGGGCCCCCTGATCCGCTGAGGAGCAGAAGTAGGGCTCGATGTCGCGAAGTGAAGTGCCGCAGAAGACGCTAATTGGCGGCGCCATCTAGCCATTTTGTCTCCTCCGGGTCCCTGAAAGCGGGGCGCTTGGCGCGCACCCCGGGGCAGGAGGAGTGTACGAGCGCTCTCGAGTTTGACCCACGCGCTCCAGTGCAAGTCCTTGCCTGATCATGCCAGGATGATCGCGGCCACCATGATCGCCCGCTTGTCATCAGTTTGCCGTAGCATTACCGCTCGAACTGCCATTTCTTCTCGCGCCAGCCACGTCATGCGAAGGACCCGCCCATTGACGCAATCCACCGCATCGCCTCCTTCCGAGCCAGCCACTGCGACAGTTGAGCGTGGAACACCCTCGGAAGTGTTTGGGACTTTCCTGAAGCTCGGCCTTACCTCCTTCGGCGGTCCGATCGCGCATCTCGGCTATTTCCGGGACGAGCTCGTTGTGCGCCGCAGGTGGATAACGGAAGCCGGATACGCCGATCTGGTGGCCCTCTGCCAGTTCCTCCCGGGCCCGGCATCCAGCCAGGTAGGATTTGCACTCGGGCTTCTGCGTGGCGGGCCGCTTGGGGCATTGGCCGCCTGGACAGCCTTCACCCTTCCCTCGGCAGCACTGCTCGTGATCTTCGCATTCGCCGCCACCGCCCTCGACGGTCCGGTCGCCACGGGCTTGCTGCATGGGCTCAAGGTGGTTGCCGTCGCGGTGGTGGCGCAGGCGGTGTGGGGCATGGCAAGGAGCCTCACACCCGACAGGCCGCGCGCAGGTATCGCGCTGGCGGCCGTCATCATCGTCGTGGTGGCTGCAGGTTCGGCAGGGCAGGTCGCAGCAATCCTTGTCGGCGCGCTGGCTGGTCTCATCCTGTGCCGCCAGGGGCCGGCGGTGGAGTCCGGTCACCTTACCTTCAGGGTAACGCGCCGCGTCGGCATGATCTGTCTGCTGGTCTTCTCCCTCCTGCTGTTCGGGCTGCCGATCCTTGCCGTCGTGTTGGAGGCGCCGGGTCTGTCGCTTGCAGATGCCTTCTTCCGGGCCGGAGCACTGGTTTTCGGCGGCGGCCACGTGGTGTTGCCCCTGCTCCAGGCCGAAGTCGTGGCTCCGGGCTGGGTGACGAATGACGCCTTCCTTGCCGGCTATGGCGCAGCCCAGGCGGTGCCCGGTCCGCTTTTCACCTTTGCTGCCTATCTCGGGGCCGTCATGGGGCCAGGGCCGAATGGCATAGCGGGCGCCGTGATCGCGCTGCTTGCGATATTTACGCCGGGCCTCCTGCTGCTCGTGGGTGTTTTGCCCTTCTGGGACCGCTTCCGCAAACGGCCATTTGCACAGGCAGCGATGCGGGGCGCCAATGCCGCCGTTGTCGGCATCCTCGGCTCGGCCCTCTACAACCCGGTCTGGACCAGTGCCATCCTCAGCCCTTACGACTTTGCGCTCGCGCTTGCCGGCTTCCTGCTGCTGGTGGTCTGGCGGGCGCCGCCCTGGATCGTTGTCCTGGTCATGGCCTTGGGCGGTGCCGGGATTGCCCTGGCGTGACGGGGTCTACGCCAACCTGCTTCAGCGGCCATTCGATGACCAGCCTGTAGCGTCCCTCCTCGACCGTGCGGGAGAGGGTTCCGCCCAGCTGACGCTTCACCAGCGTCTCGATCAGCCGCGTGCCGAAGCCGCTTGCTTCGAGATCGACGATGCTGTCGCTGCGCTCCACCCACTCCAGCCTGGCGCCGGAGGCCGTCGTCCAGCGCACGTCGAGAGACCCGCCGGCATGGCCGAGCGCGCCATATTTCAGCGCATTGGTCAGAAGTTCATGCAGCACCAATCCCAAGGCCTGCGCCTGGTTCGAATCGAGCGTCAGCGGTGGTCCGTCGAAGGTAACCGCATCGGTGCTTCCGCCCACCGAGGCGAGCTCGGCTTTCAGAAGGGCCTCCATGTCGACCCCGCCCCCGAGCGTGGGATTGAGAAGATCCTGCGCCGCGGCCAGCGCCTGGAGCTGTCGCTCGAGCGCCGACAGGAACTCCTCCTTGCTCGTCGCCTCGCGCGCAGCCAGCCTCGCTATCCCCGCTATTCGGGCAATCGAGTTCTTGAGCCGATGCTTGCTCTCGTCGAGGAGTAGCCCGCGCTGCTCCGCAGCAAGGCGCGCCTCGCGAGCCACCTCGCGCTCTGCCGCAATGCGCTGCTCGCGCTGCTGCAGGAGGCGCTGAAGCAGGACGGCGACGAGCCCACCCACCAGCAGGGTGATGATGGAAGGACGAGAAAAAAGGCTGCCCGGATCTCGGAAGGCAAGGTGGATGACCCACTCCCGGTCGGCGACCATGATCGGGAACCTCCCTTGCCAGGCCACGGGCTGTTCCGGCTCCAGCATGACCGTTCCGTTCTTGGCATCGACGAGCCGGGCCTCGACCCCAAGGTCGGTCGGCACCGATAACGCCGTCTCCATGAGATCGCCGATCCGATAGGGAGCATAGACCATGCTGTGGATGGACTGCCCGTCCGGCGAGAGGACCGGCAGGTAGATGAGGAAGCCGGCCTGCTTCTGCTGGGTGATCTCCTGCACCAGTTCGACCGGCGCAGTCGCCGCTGCCTTGCCCGTGCGCCAGGCCCGCTCCATCGCCTCACGCCGGATCGGCTCCGAATACATGTCGTAGCCATAGGCCGCACGGTTGCGGTCGTCGGGCGGTTCCAGGAGCACGATCGGAAAACGGTAGGGCTGGTCCGTCTCCGGCCAGATGCGCTGGTCGCCCCCATAGGAAGACCGCAGGATGTCCAGCGCAGCCGCCGTGTTCTCCGTCGGCTGGAAGAGCGCGATGCCGATGCCCTGCATGCCGCCGGTCAGATCGTTCTCCTGACCAAGATTGAGGAAATGGCGGATATCGGCAACATCCACCCTGTAGTCATTGGCGACCAGGAATGAGCGCAGGAAGGACAGGAGAGAAGTCTGCGCCGCAATCCGCCCCTCGATCCGCTCGGCGAGCATTCCGAGGTCGTGGAGGTTCTGCTGGGCGCGCATGCGCTCCATCACGCCCGCGGTCCCGAGCGCCAGGAGCAGCACGGCGGCGCCCGCGATAAGCGGACCTATTCGTTGTCCCGTTTGCCTACTCAGCGTCCCCTGTCCTTTTACCCTGCGCCCCTGTCGGCGTCCGCTGAACGGATCGTCCTGCCCACGCCCTATCCCGCAGGATTACGGCTGCAGATTGACCCTGGTGGCGAAAGGATGGCGAATCAAGCGCGCTCACGCCCCGACCTGCGCAATCCAGTCGTTGAGGTTGTAGTAGTTGGTAACCCGCGCGACCTTGCCGTCGCGGATCTCGAAGAAGGCGCCGGCGGGAAGTCGGTAAGTCTGGCCGCTCGCCTCCGGCAGGCCCTCGTCGGTCGCCAGATACTCCCCGTTGACGATGAATTCCGCCGCGGCGCGCCGGCCGTCATCGCTCGCCATCACCACCATGTCCGTCAGCCGCTCGCGGTAGCAGCGGTTCATGTGATCCATGAACTTGGCGAAGGCGGCCTTACCCACCTGCCGTTCGCCCTGGTTGATGTCGTGAACCACGTCGTCGGTCAGCAGCGCCAGGAAGCGCTCCATATCCTGCGCGTTGAAGGCATCGTAATAGGCGCGGACGATCTCGGTAGCGGTCATGCGTGTCCCCGGGGTCTGGCAGAGGGTTGGAATGGTTGGAAGGCGACGGTATAACGACATCGCAACCGGCTGAACATAATCTATGACACTCGAAATCAAAACCTTTTCCGGCGCCGAGGCTGCCGCCCGGTTTCCCGATGTCGCGCGGTTGCGCATCGCCGTCTTCCGCGACTTCCCCTATCTCTATGATGGCGACCTCGCCTATGAGGAGCGCTACCTCGCCACCTACGCCCGCTCGCGAGGGTCGATCTTCGTCCTGGCGATCGACGACGGCACGGTCGTCGGCGCCTCCACCGGCACGCCGATGACCGCCGAGACGGACGAGGTGAAGGCGCCCTTCCTCGCGGCCGGACGGGACCCCGCGGACTATTTCTACTTCGGCGAAAGCGTTCTCCTGCCCGCCTATCGGGGCCGCGGCATCGGGGTCACCTTCTTCGCCGAGCGGGAAGCACAGGCGCGCCGCCTCGGCCTCCGCCACACGACCTTCTGTGCCGTCGAGCGTCCGTCAGACCACCCGCGCCGCCCGACGGACTACGTGCCGCTCGACGCCTTCTGGCAGAAGCGCGGCTACCGCCATCACCCCGAGCTCCGCACCTCCTTCACCTGGCGTGACCTCGACGACACGAGCGAAAGCCCGAAGCCGCTCTCCTTTTGGATCAAGGACCTTGCCGCATGATGAAGCTCGCCGCCTGCCAGTATGCCATCGAGCTGATCGAGGGCTGGAACGACTATCTCCGCCACCTCACCCATCTTGTGGAAGAGGCTACGGCCCAGGGTGCGGAACTGCTGCTGATGCCGGAATATGCAGGTCTGGTGCTGGCGGGCCAGCTGGACGAGGCGACCCGCTCCGATCTGCACGGGTCGATCGCCGGCATCCAGCCGCTGATCCCGCGCTGGCTGGAGCTGTGCGAGGCGCTTGCGCGCAAGCACCGGATCGTCTTCCAGCCGGGCTCGGCCCCTGTCCTCGATCCTGACGGGCAGTATCGCAACCGCGCCTGGCTGTTCGGCCCGGACGGGCTGATCGGCCATCAGGACAAGCAGATCATGACGCGCTTCGAGCGCGAGCAATGGGGGATTGCCGCCGGGATCGATGGTCTCAAGGCTTTGGAGACCGACCTCGGTACGCTCGGCATCCTGATCTGCTACGATAACGAGTTCCCGATGCTGGGCCGGAAGCTGGCCGATCTTGGCGTGGACCTGGTGCTCGCCCCATCCTGCACCGACACGCTGGCCGGCAGCTACCGGGTGCGGATCGGCGCCCAGGCGCGGGCGCTGGAAAACCAGTATGCCGTCCTCTCCTCCCCCACCGCCGGCACCGCGCCCTGGTCCCCTGCGATGGACGAGAACCGCGGCCGCGCTGCCCTATACGTTCCCTCCGACTACGGCATGCCGCCTTCCGGCATCGTCGCGGAAAGCCCGTCCGACACCGTGGAGCAAACGTCATGGCTCATCGTCGAGGTCGATCTTGCGGATGTCGCGCGGCTGCGCACCGAAGGCCAGGTCGCCACCCGCCGCGACTGGCCGGAGCAGTTCGCACGCTGAAAGCAGCGCATTTGTCGCAAATGCCGGTGACTACCGGCTATGCGTCGCCTTTGACCGCTGCTATATGCGCGAGCCATGAGCACCGATCGCACGCCCCTCGACCACATCCGCAACTTCTCCATCGTCGCGCATATCGACCACGGCAAGTCCACCCTTGCCGACCGGCTGATCCAGACCTGCGGCGGCCTTGCCGAACGCGAGATGTCGGAACAGGTCCTCGATTCCATGGATATCGAGCGCGAGCGCGGCATCACCATCAAGGCGCAGACGGTGCGCCTGCACTACAAGGCCAAGGACGGCGAGACCTATGTCCTGAACCTGATCGACACCCCCGGCCATGTCGACTTCGCCTACGAAGTATCCCGGTCGCTCTCGGCCTGCGAGGGCTCGCTGCTGGTGGTCGACGCCTCGCAAGGGGTCGAAGCCCAGACGCTTGCCAATGTCTACCAGGCGATCGACAACGACCACGAGCTCGTCACCGTCCTCAACAAGATCGACCTGCCGGCGGCGGAGCCCGACCGCATCAAGGAGCAGATCGAGGAGGTGATCGGCATCGACGCCTCCGACGCCGTGATGATCTCCGCCAAGACCGGCCTCGGCATTCCGGACGTGCTCGAAGCGATCGTGCACAAGCTGCCGCCGCCGAAGAGCGAGGGTGGCGAGAAGGCGCCGCTCAAGGCCCTCCTCGTCGATAGCTGGTACGACACCTATCTCGGCGTCATGGTCCTCGTGCGCGTCATCGACGGCGTGCTGACCAAGGGCCAGCAGATCCGCATGATGGGCACCGGCGCCCGCTATGGCGTCGAGCGCGTCGGCGTGCTCACCCCGAAGATGCTGCAGATGGACTCCCTCGGCCCCGGCGAGATCGGCGTCATCACCGCCTCGATCAAGGAAGTGGCCGATACCCGCGTCGGCGACACGATCACCGACGACAAGAAGCCGACGGCTTCCGCGCTGCCGGGCTTCAAGCCCGCCCAGCCGGTCGTCTTCTGCGGCCTCTTCCCGGTCGATGCCGCCGACTTCGAGGACCTTCGCTCGGCCATGGGCAAGCTTCGCCTCAACGATGCGAGCTTCTCCTTCGAGATGGAAAGCTCGGCCGCGCTTGGCTTCGGCTTCCGCTGCGGCTTCCTCGGCCTGCTGCACCTCGAAATCATCCAGGAGCGGCTGGAGCGCGAGTTCAACCTCGATCTCGTCGCGACCGCCCCGTCCGTCGTCTACCAGATGACGCTGACCGACGGCACCGAGAAGGAACTGCACAACCCGGCCGACATGCCGGACGTCGTCAAGATCGACGAGATCCGCGAGCCGTGGATCAAGGCGACGATCATGACGCCCGACGAATATCTCGGTGGCATCCTGAAGCTCTGCCAGGACCGGCGCGGCATCCAGACCGAGCTTACCTATGTCGGCAACCGGGCGATGATCACCTACGAGCTGCCGCTCAACGAAGTGGTCTTCGATTTCTACGACCGGCTGAAGTCGATCTCCAAGGGTTATGCCTCCTTCGACTACAACATCATCGACTACCGCGCCGGCGACCTCGTGAAGATGTCGATCCTCGTCAACGGCGATCCCGTCGACGCGCTTTCCATGCTCGTCCACCGTTCCGCCGCCGATCGCCGCGGCCGCGGCATGTGCGAAAAGCTGAAGGAACTCATCCCGCCGCACATGTTCCAGATCCCGATCCAGGCCGCGATCGGCGGCAAGGTGATCGCCCGCGAAACCGTGCGGGCGCTCCGCAAGGACGTGACCGCCAAGTGCTACGGCGGCGATGCCACGCGCAAGCGCAAGCTTCTCGACAAGCAGAAGGAAGGCAAAAAGCGCATGCGCCAGTTCGGCAAGGTCGAAATCCCGCAGGAAGCGTTCATTGCGGCGCTGAAGATGGGGGATGAGTGAGGAGGCGAGATCCGTTCCGCGGTTGCATCAATCCTCGGCAACGGGGGCTCTTGGACCTGTAGATTGCGCACACTGCAGCCCCCTCACCTGCAATTTCTAGCACTTAGCTGACGCTAAGATGCTGAAATTGACATCCTCTCCCACAGGGGGAGAGGAGACGGGGCCGCACCCTCGACACTCTCCCTCTCCCCTTGTGGGAGAGGTTACAAAATCACGATCTTAGCTTCAGCTAAGTCGTAGATTTTGTTGGTGAGGGGGGCGCACCGGAGGCGAAGAGGGGGACGTTTTCACGCAGCCCCATCAACAACATCAACATCTTGCACGAATTCTCGTCCTCCTTCATCCCCTCCCCCCAAACCCATACCTACACTATCCCCGTCCCGCTGCGGATACACCAGGAGGCGTCCTGGCGAGGCGGGGCCGGCGCTGGTGGTGAGGGGACGACGTGAACCTTCATCATCGGGGTCCGCGGAAAATGGTCTCCCTCCGGCGAGACGGGGGAAGCGGGATGGTTTCGGACCGGCCACCTGCTTCTGATGCCCGAAAGAGCGCGCCGGGCGTGCCTGTGCGGCACACAAGGGGGTCGATGGAGAGGATGTCGCCGGACCTCCAGGTCCGACGAGATGCCGGGGCAAGGAGCCTCGGAACCCGGGAAACCGGCGGTCAAACACCTCCCCATTCGACCCTTGCAGAGAGACCGGAGTCGCGGGCAGAAACCGCCGAACGGGGCGCTGAGAGGTGCCACATAAACTAACTTTACGAGGCAGCTTTCAGCGCCCCGTCCGACAGAAAATTTTGAAGAACGCCAAGGGGGAAGTGTGTCTTCTCGTCATCCTCGGGCGAACGTAGTGAGACCCGTGGATCGCCACGGGAGGAATCCGTCCGCTCGTCATCCTCGGGCGTGACCCGAGGACAAGGGAACCCCTCACCAAGAGTGCCGAGGTGGCATACCTTTGTCGCCCCAAAGAAAAACCGCCCGCCAAGGATGGCGAGCGGCTCGGGAAGATGATGTGGGACAGATTAGCCGCCGTTCGTGGCGCCACCTGCAGCGGGCGGTGTTGCCGGGTCGGCGGGTGCGGCCGGGGCAGCGTCGGTTGCGCCACCGCCCGGTGCCGGAGCGACCGGAGCCGGAGCGCTGTCCATGGCTTCCGAATTCGTCGTCGAGGAGGTCGTCGCCGGGTCGGTACCGGGCTCGCCACCCATATTGCCCCAGATGAAGGCGCCGATCAGCAGGACGGCCAGAACGGCCACCCACGGCACCCAGGACGAGCTGCGGCGGGCGTCGACGTTGTTATTCACGAGGTCCGGGCGACGGTCACGCAGGTCCGGACGAGTGTCATTCGGATCATAGGTCATGGGTTCTTCCTCCGTTTAACCTGGCAGAAGAACGGAGACTCACGGAAATTTGTTCCGTCAAAGATTCGATGCGTCTCCGGAACCCATGGAAGAGCAAGCGGATCCGTCAGTTTCGGGCGGTCATCGTCCTTGCCTCGACCCAGTTGTGCCAGCCCTCGACGGAGCCGTTGAAGACGTTGAGGTCGATCTTGCCGTTCACGCCCTGCGAGAGGCCTGAGCCGGAATATTGCCAGAAGACGAACTTGCGGCCCGGATAGACCTTGGACGGGTGCTGGGCGACGGCGCGCAGCCAGAAGGGATAGTTCTCGAAGGCGCCGACGAGGTTGTCCTTGTAGAAATCCGGAGCCGTGTAGATCACAGGCCGCTGGCCGTAGTGCCGCTCCAGCTTGTCCATGAAGACCTGCATCTTTTCCAGGACGTCGGCGCGCGAGGGGCGACGCTTGCAAGCCGAGTCGCCGTTCCACTCGACGTCGATCACCGGCGGCAGGGCGTCGGGATCACGCGGCACGTTACGGATGAACCAGTCGGCCTGCTCGCTTGCGCGCCGGCACCAGTAGAAGAAGTGGTAGGCGCCGCGGCGGATGCCGGCCTCCTTGGCCCGCTGCCAGTTGGTCTTGAACATGGGGTCGAGATGGTCGCCGCCGTCCGTGGCCTTGATGTAGGCGAAGTTCGCGCCCTGCGTCCTGAGCTTGGGCCAGTCGATCTCGCCCTGCCAGCGGGAGACGTCGACGCCGTGCACGGCGTAATGCTGCGGCTGGACCTTGCCGAAATTGATCGGCTTGGCGTCGCTGAAGCGCTGGCTGTAGACCCGCGAACGCGTGACGGGGCCTGCGCCGGCAGGATTATCCGGCAGAAGCATCCCCAGCGGGCGCGACGAGGGGGTCGGCATGCCGACGGTCGTAGTCATGGCCGCCAGCGGCGCACTGCCGGTCTCATCCTCCGCCCAGGCGAGCGGCTTCGCCTCTCCCACGACCGCTGCGGGAACCGGCGCCGCGGGTTTAACGGAACTCGTCACCTCCCTTGAAGGCAGACCGGCGACGAGAGCCTCGGGACCCGAGCTCGACGTGCAGCCCGACAGGGCGAAGGCAATCATGGCAATGGCGGAGATGGCGGAACGACGCATGGCACCCACGTACGCAAAACAGGGATCGAAGGCAGCCGCACACGACGCCGGGACGCGCGCACGGAAAAAGCTAACGGAAGATTACCGCCAAAGATTGAATCCATTCTTAACGAGCACGACCATGATGGCGCCAAACGGTAGCCTCCCCTCGGCGAGGCGGTAGCGAATTGCGGCAATTCTGGGAACTTTAGGCCGCGATCCCGGTTCCTCCACAGATCGCATCACTTGATGTCGTCATGCCTATCCCGTTCCAGATTTTGGGAGAGTTCAATGACCGAACGAGACACGAATCCAGGAGCCGGCTTTCAGCCTGGCTCTACCTATCCAACCGCAAGCAATCCTGCTCGCGACCCTTCCGCCAGCAAGCCGTCGGGGCAAGAGGGGACAGCGTCCCATGCCGCCTCGGCAGTTTCCTCCGCGGCCAAGGACGCAGGAGGCAGCCTGAAGGAAAAGGCCGCTGAAGACTGGCAGGCGGTGAAGGCCGGCGCCCAGGAACAGGTCAGCCGGGTGGGGCAACAGGCCCGCGAAGCTGCCGGCGAGCAGAAGGATTTTGCGGCGAGCCGAGTCAGCGGCATCGCCAGCGCCATCGAGCGCGTCGGGGGCGAGCTCGAGCAGGGCGACCAGCGCGAGGTCGGCCGCTACGCCAAGCAGATTGGTGCCAGCATGCAACGCTTTGCCGATGACATGAAGGGCAAGGATCTCGGCGAGGTCGCAGCCATGGCTGAAGATTTCGGCCGCAGACAGCCGGCCGCCTTTCTCGGCATTGCGGCCCTGGCAGGCTTCGCCGCCAGCCGTTTCCTGACCGCATCAGCCGATCGCGGCGGACAAATCGCCGGGCGGAGCGAAGGGATCAGCCGGGCCGGCAGCAGCACGGCCACCACGTCAACCTCACCCGTCAGCCCCGCCACCGGCACCGGCTATGCGACGGGCTACAATTCGGAGGGAAGCTACAATGGCTAACCAAATGGACAATCGTCCCCTTTCGGAACTGGTCAGCGGACTGGTGTCCGACATCACCGGTCTCTTCCGCAAGGAAATCACGCTCGCCAAGACCGAAGCCTCGGAGAAGATGTCCCACGCCCTTACGGGGGTTGAGGCATTTGCCGCAGGGCTCGTATTCGCCATCGCTGCCGTCGGCGTTCTTCTCGCGGCCCTCGTCAATGGCCTCGCCGCGTTCTTCGTCGCGCGGGGAATGACGGAACCAGGAGCAGATGGCCTCGCGTCAGTCATCGTCGGCGTCATCGTGGCCCTCCTCGCTTGGGGTATGATCCACCGCGGCCTCTCGACTCTGCGCGGTGAGAACCTGAAGCTCGACCGCACCTCGACGTCCATTCGCCGGGATGCCCAGATGATAAAGGAGCGTGTCTGATGTCCACGACCGATACAATGCGGGCTGAACAGCTCGAGCGCGAGATCGAACAGGACCGTCGCCGGATCGAGGAACGCATGGATGCGATCCAGGCGAAGATGTCGCCGGGCCAGCTTCTGGACGAAGCGTTGGCCTATGCCAAGTCGAGCGGCGGCGGCGAATACGTCGCCAATCTCGGCAGTGCCATGAAGACCAATCCCATCCCCGTTGCATTGATGGGTGTGAGCATGGCCTGGCTGATGGCCAATCCAGGCAACAGCCGGACCTCTGCCCATGAGGACGATGAAGTGGAATATCCGCTGGCGCCCGTCACCGGCCATGTCCGCCGCGTCGGTCCCGTGCAGACGCAGGGGGAGAGCCGTTACAGCCACTTCACCGACGAGGGAGGTAGCCGGTTCCGGGCTTTGACCGATGAAACCGGTCGACGTGCCGGCCACTTCATGGACGAGGCGGGCAAGACCTATCGCGGCTTTGCAGATGCGACCGGGCGTCAGGTCCATGACATCCGAGACGAAACTGGCCGCCTCTTCGACGAGGCTTCCGGCTGGGCTTCGAAGACCTGGAGACGGATGAGTTCTACCGCTGGAAAAGCCGGTCACTCCATGATGCGCGGTGCGCGGTCCATGGGTGACGGTGCGATGTCGGCGGGTGGCTCGGTCCGCGATTATGCCGGCGATCTGAACGACAGCATCGCGCGGCATTTCCGCGACCAGCCACTGATCGGCGGGGCATTGGCTTTTGCGCTCGGCGCGGCCATCGGTGCGGCCCTGCCGAACACGCGCCGCGAGGACGAGGCAATGGGCGAGATGGCCGAGGGCGTGCGTAAGCAGATGTCCACGAAGGCCGCCGATGCGGTGGACAAGGCCGAGGCCGTCGCATCGGACATCTACGGCAAGGCCACGGCCGTCGCATCGGATGTCCATGATGCAGCTAGAGACCGAATAGCCGAGGAAGCCCGCGGCATGCAGCAGGGCAATGGCGCGGCGCGCGGAGACACCCGCCCCCACTGACCTGATAGTCTTCGTTTCAAGGCTCCCGTATTCGTGCGGGAGCCTTTTTTTGTTGGACCAGAGGTTCACGCACGTTGCCTCGTGCCATGTTCCAGACGAGGAATGGCAAGTCCTCGCTACACTTGCCCTTCCCTCAGAATGGAATTCCGCTCGCGTTCAGTCCATAGTCGCTCGACTCCCAGAACCCGTCGAAGGAAGAGCCATGGACAAGCCGCGCGTCACCATCCTCTACTGCACCCAATGCAACTGGCTGTTGCGGGCTGGATGGATGGCGCAGGAACTGCTGCAGACCTTTTCCGACAGTCTCGGAGAAGTGGCGCTCATTCCCGGAACCGGCGGCAATTTCGAGATCCGGATCGACGGTGACCTCCTTTGGGAACGCAAGCGTGACGGTGGATTTCCGGGTCCGAAGGAGCTCAAGCAAAGGGTTCGCGACGTGATTGAGCCGGAGCGGGACCTGGGGCATCTGGACCGGCAAACGCCACCGGGCGATGCCTCCTAGGTTGCGGGCGAAGGTCCTGCGACTGTTTTTGCAATCCCGACATGGAAACTTCAAAAAGCCAGTTGACAGCAGACGGCCGCCCCCGTACATCGCTCTCCGTCGCCCAGATGGCGGAATTGGTAGACGCGCCAGCTTCAGGTGCTGGTACTCGCAAGGGTGTGGAGGTTCGAGTCCTCTTCTGGGCACCATTTCCCACTAAGTATTTGATTTTGTTCAGATACTTTGGATCGCTCGATTGAGGTCCCAGCTGTAACAGTCATTGTTATAGTCGAGGCCCACGAAGCGATGAAAATGCTGCCAGACCGGCTCATGGTGCGAAATGGCACCTTCTACTTCCGCTTATGGATCCCCAAGGATATCGTGCCGGTCTATGGCCGGCAGCTGGTGGTGACTTCCTTGCGCACGAAAGACCTCAAAACCGCGAAGACCCGCCTGGCCCGCAAGACTGTGGAAGCCGAAGAGCAGTTCGAGGAATTGCGCTCGAAGAGCCAAGGGGCGAACGGGGCCAACGAGGCGACCCCAGCAGCCGATCAGGACGCTCTACGCGCCACCTTCCCGAGAATCGTCTCGCAACATGCTCTCACCATTCGCGATCGTGAGTTCGAGCAGCGAGCGGCCTTCTATGCCGAGGCAACCCGGGAGCCTCGGCGCCTCTGGTCGGGGGAACTCATGGCACTCCCGACCCCTGCCCATTTCGGTCACGGCGAAGCCGACGCCTATACCTATTTCGATCATCTCGTCGCGGAAGGCGACCTCGACAAGATCATCGGCTTCTTGAATCAGTTTCGACTGAAAGAGCGCGTCCGAAATCTGAAGCGGATGCGGGCAACCGGCGACGTCGAAGAGTTTGTGATCGCTGCCCAAGAGCGTCTTGCCGGGTTGAATGACAGATCTGCGGTGAGTTTGGCTCGGCTGCTACTGGACACCGAGCTTTCAACCATCGAAGCCATTCTTGGCGGCGACCCGATAGCGGCAGATCAAGTTGCTCCATTGAGCCCGGCTCCGGTTTCTGATGTTGCCAAGACCTCGAACCCACCCCCGTCTCCGCTCCCCCTAGAAGGCAATCCCGTATCGATCGACGCAATCTTCGAGAAATGGGAAAGGGAGACGAACCCAAGCGCCAGCACCCTCTCCAGCTGGCGCGGAATCGTTCGCGACCTGAAATCCTTTCTCGGACCCAAGGCGAATGACATCCGCACCGTTGTCGCGGCTGACATCGTCGCATGGAAGGACAAGCTCGTACGGGACAAGAAGGCGGCGGCAACAATCTCCCGTGGCTATCTCGGCTGCGCACGCGCCCTGTTCCGGTTCGCTATCGCCAACCAGACGATGGCGACGGATCCCACCGAAGGGATCAAGGTCATTCGCAAGGCAAAGGCCGGCACTCGCATGCTAGGCTATACCAACGATGAAGTAGCAAAACTGCTCGCTCTCGCCACAGAGGCAAAGGAGCCGTGGAAGCGCTGGCTACCCTGGCTTGCGGCAGCCACCGGCTCTCGCATTGGCGAGGTCGCTCAGTTGCACGGCTCGCATGTCACCGAGGAAGAGGGCTACGCAGTTCTGAAAATACAGCCGGCAAGCGACGCCGGCAGCATCAAGAACGAGTCAAGCGAGCGTACCGTCCCCATACACCCTGCCCTGATCGAGGCGGGCTTCCTGGAGTTTGTTGCCTCGCGAGGGAGCGGCCCTCTCTTCTATTCCCGATCCTCAGGTGATCCCAAGCGCAAGCACGCCTCGAAAGGCGTCTCCAATCGCCTCGGGGTCTGGATCCGTAGCTGCGGCTTCCGCGACTCTCGCAAGGCCCCCAACCATGCTCTTCGGCATTGGTTCAAGACTGAAGCAGCCAGAGTGGGCGTTTCGGACAGTGTCGCCGATGCGATCCAGGGCCATAGCGACGGTAGCTCGTCAGCGGTCTACCGACACATCGGCATCCCAGTGATGGTGGCAGCGCTGGAGAAGATAAAGTTACCACCGAGGTGATCGGATCTCGCTAGGCTCCAACCGGCGACTTCTCAACCACCACTCTCTTTGCGTGGTATTGGCCTTGTTACTGCGACTGCACGCTGGATAGCGGCGGTGTGTAAGGTTGGGGGCAAGCGAAGGCGCAGACTGTCGTGGTCTTGAGAGCACCTCCCTTCACTATTCGGCACGTTAGGCCGCCTCGGGCAAAGGTAAGTCTTCACTTACACGATAGCGGAAGTCAGCTTGCTTATCTGCAGATTGGGGCTGGTGGGGACCCTGCAAATTCATCGCCGGATTTTTCCTGCTGCAGACGTTCTTGCCGTGCCGGACAATCTGGGAATTTACGGTTCTGGTGTCGCTGTTTGGTGGCCAGAAACCCCTGGCGCGTCTGTCAATGAAATAGACAGGCGTTACCACCTACCAACGTAGGTGGGCCTTCCAGTTCGCCGCGCTGACGAACCAAATACCAATCGCTCCGGGTTCGACCGCCATTCAAGAAAACAATCTTGCGGGCTGGCTCAAAGATCTCAGACGGCCTCGTGCTTGGTCGAGTTGCTTCACCCACGTTGCTCCTCTCAAAGGCGGGCCCATGACTGCCAATGCCGCGAAGCCATCTCTATGGTCCCGTAGTTCTTCCAACTGACGTTATAAATGCACGAGCCCATTTGGTACGCGGCGCCGCTGGCCATAGAGCACGTGCGACCGGCGAGTAAATCCTTTCGAGATCGCGGTCAGAAATCGGCCTCCGACTGCCTTGCGGATGTGAGCACCATCAGCTGCTGCTCATTGCTGCCTCAGCGGATTTTGCTCTTCGACCCCGGCAAACTCAATGGGAGAGGCCGTTGAGGTGACACAATCGGATCCACGTCCTAGATCATCCATGAGTCATTGCCGGGCGAGCGCTGGCGAGAAGAAGGAATATACCGGATCGGAATTCGGGTTGGGGCCGATTTGGGCTCAGTGGGTTCTAACGCGGTGTTTCGTCTGGGCGCTCATCAGCCGGTTACAACCGCCCAGAGCGTCGATCATCCTGATCCTTCAACGGCTAGGCACCGGGGCCGGACCAGACCGGACCGGACCGGACCGGACCGGATGAGCCGGACCGGACACCGTCTTCATCAGGTCCCGGCCGGAGTGTATTGACTTCAGCGCCAACAAGTCATCTTCTAGTGTAAAGATTTTCTTGACACTCATTAACCATACTATTTTCGGTTAATATTTCTGCAGTCTATATAATAACCGATTTTTCGGCAATTACCAGTGCATTGTTTTCTGGTCTTCATTGCGTTTCTTTCTGTAGTCCCACGGGGAAACATACATTTAATCTCTGGCCGTCGTCATTCAGCTGGTGCAGCAGGAATCACAGCTTGCTTAAACCAAGAGGAAGGCGACGCGGGTGAGGCGGTTATAGAAGCGGTTTCGTATGACGCTTGCCTCTGCCTCGAATGGAGAGCGAGATGATGATTGGTAAAAGCAGGGGTGGGACGGAACGCATGTTCGATCCTGGAACGAGATGCACTCAGTCGGCTTCACGACTTAGCAGCTTCTGGCACTGTTACGTCTGCAGAAGCCACCGGTGTTCCAACCATGGTTGGCAGTCCGATGGCTAGTTGCAGTAGAAGTAATTCGTCCAATGCTTGGGGGCTGCCAAGCTGGCGTGACGCCGACGCGTACGCAGAATTCAGCGCCTTTACCTCGGTGAGATGGCGCTGGGAATTCACCCGTCGTCGCCCAGATATTCGAAAAGCGTTCCACGAAATGAAGCAGATAAGCCTTGACATGCTTGCTTCAGATCCAGGCTATGAGCCTCCTCCACCAGGTGAAGGGAGGCATTGGGACGAACCGGGTTTCTGGGCCTGCCCACCTCACCCAAACCCTTTCCGAATGGCTGGCATACCCAATCCAGCGATAAGTGATCAGCCACTCCTTGAGTGCCTTTTCGATCGCAGCGTCGGAGGGCAGATAGAATTCGGTCGGGCCGATCATCATTGGGAGCTCGAGGCGCTGCACCGCGTGATACTACCAAAGGGCCACGCACTGGTAATGGTGGACCTTGGCAAACCAATCCGGCCGCAATTGCAATCGGCGGAAGCCAAACTCTCCTCTTTCAGCGACGCGGTGACACGACGGCCTCGACGGCCTCGACGGGACAAATGGGTTCAACATCTGAGGGTGCTCGATGCCAGAGAAGACGGGGCGACCTGGAAAGAGATCGGTTCGGCGGTGCTAGGGTCTCATGGTGACCATGGCGCTCCTATTGCTGCAGATGCCTATAGAAGGGCGGCCGAGTTAAGGGACAACTGGCGCTACTAAACCTTATTGCCGTACGCGGCCATTAACTGGCAATGTCGGCCCTGCAGCAACCCAAAGCTGCGACGGGAAAACCTTCTACTACAACTACGTCTGATTTATGCCAGAGGGTTATCCCGCAAGATGACACAACCCAAGCGTGTTTTCGACGTAGTGACACGCCGAAAGGAAGAACAAGATGACAATGAATCCTCAAGCATCTGCATCGCCGACACTTGGCTTCACAGACGACTGCTTCTACTGCATCGAATGGGCTCAGGCTACCAAGTGGTTCGACCAGCTCGAGGGGCAGCAGCCACTCATGACGTTCCATCCTCGCAAGCTGAGACGTCTTCTCTACCGCGCGCTTGCCCTCGCCGCCGCCGGCGGCGTGAACATCTCCCTGATCTGGAGCTTGGAAGACCTCGTGCGTCCGGACGTCGTTCGGACGGTCGTAACCGAAGCTGCGGCACTTATGCCGTACTTCGACAGGATCCAGTTGGCGTTTCTCTTGAACGCCGTCGCTCGCGATTGGGTGAAAGCGCCAGAAGGCCAGCTTGAACAACTTAAACTGCTGGTAGTTCAGGTCAGCCGTCAAGCTCCGGCAGGAATCTGCCGGCGCCGTCGCTACAGGCTCGCTGACGTGCGCAGTGGCCGAAACCGGCGAATGCGGCCGAGCCGCGCTCACATCGCAACGCGATCCATGCGTGATGCTGCCAAGGTTCCGCCTAAGGCAAGTTAGCACCCCCAGCTCAAGCGCTTGCCCCCCTTTGAAGCCGCGCTGACACGCTGGCGCGGCTTCCTCCCGTCCTATACCAATCCTCATGGAGACAAACATGCAGAACAAGGTTTCTTCGCGGTCACTGGCGGACCTTCTGAGGAAGATCGAGCGGACTCCGGACACCAACCGCCGCCAGCTGCGTGAGAGGCGAGCGGCCATCAGGAGACTTTCGAAATGGTCGGGATTGCCGCCATCACAGATACCGGCATCGCCCCAAGGGCTTCGAGCGGTCTTTGATAGAGTTCACCGATCAGGCGCTGGCGTCAGACCTCATACCATTGCCAACGTGAAATACTGTTGCCTCGACCTTCTCACAGAGAGTGGGATCAATCCGTCCATGCGCAGGCGAGGGCAGCGACCGAACCCCATCCACGAGGAATGGAGCACCTACTACCAGCGCCTTCCGACGAAGTACTTGAAGGTCTGCTTGACACGACTGGTTCACTATTTCGACACGACCAACATATTGCCACCGAGCGTGGATGACGCAGCATTCTTGAGATTTGCCAGTCATGTCGAAGAGACATCACTACAAGCAAACTTTCCGCGGATGATACGCGATGCTGCACGTGCGTGGAACGAGGCAACGCGCCTGCCCGAAAACGTATTGCTCCAACCAGTGACGGTGCCAGCCTCGCAACGGGCGCGTAAGTTGCTTGCTACCGAAGATCTTCTCCTGTCGCTTCAACGGGACATCACAGCTTTCGAGGAGTGGGCAGCAGGTTCGGATATCTTCAGCCAGAACGCCCGGAAGCGACAGCTGTCGAGACCAACATGCAGAAAGATCATCCAGGACATTCGACGAGCGGTAACGTTGGCGGTACAAGCCGGTGTGTCCCTTCAGACGATCTCTGACCTTCGGTCTCTCGTCTCCGCCGACAACTTCACCATCATTCTTCGCCAGGCGCATGCAGAAAAAAAGGGGAAACCCAGCGCCTACAACTTTCAAATGGCGCTATCGCTAATGGTGATCGGTCGAGACTTCTTGAAACTCGACGCAGAGCATGTCGCACGGCTGAAGGAACTCACATACACAGTTCCGAGGCCCCCACAGCGCATCACAAACAAGAACACGCAACTGATCATGCGCTTCGATGATCCTCAAGTCGTCAGGAAGCTGGTGGAGGCACCAAAAGATCTTTGGAAGCTTGTTCGGGTCACCGACAGACCCAACCGGTGGACGCTTGCCAAGGCGCAAGCAGCGATTGCTCTTGCAATGCTGCCGGTGATTCCGCTTCGATTGGGAAATCTCACGGCACTCGCATTCGATGAACATATCTTTGTGCGACCTAAGGGCTACTCAACTCTGACCATTCCTTCAGATGAGAACAAATCCGGCACTGCGCTCGCATTTGACATACCCCCAGACCTGGTTGCGATGCTCACTGAGTACCGAGAAATCCTCGCCCCCAAAATCATAGGACACCGCCCAAGATACTTGTTTTGCAGAGATGACGGCGAGTTGAAAAACTTCGCAACGGTACGATCTCTCATTCAGGGTTACATTCGGCGCTACCTTGGGTTCCACATGAACCCTCATGCGTTCAGACACCTGGCTGCTAAAATTACGCTGGACCAGGATCCTGGCGCTCACGGTCAGGTGCAGCAGTTCCTTGGCCACAAGAATATGCAGACCACGGAGAAATACTATGTGAACTGGGATACCAAGCGGGCGCAAAGGAAACACATCGAAAATTTGGAGAAGGCGTTGGCGGACGCTCAGGGGTGTCGCCGCAGTGCCGGCAAGAGGAAGGATGTGCAGTGATGGCAAAGCGGATTAATCGGGCTCTGTCCTTCGACAAATGGCCCTCTTTGGATCAGCAGCTTTTCCGAGCAGCTCACCCACAGGGAGACATATTCGATATTGGTACGAACTCGCATCTGTCGGCGAGAACCGTCTATGCGCGCAGATCATCCTATGGACAGTTCCTTATGATCCTGATGCGAGAACGGGCCGATCAGCTTGTGCTTCAGCCGCATGAGAGGGTAACGCCAGAAAATCTTGAGCTCTGCCTTCTTTGCCTGAGACGGAACTGCACCGAGCACACTGTCGCCAATTTCCTGCAGAGGCTCTACCTGGTGGTTCGATCGATGTATCCAAGACTTGATTGGCGTTGGATGCAGTCCGCTCAACGAAGCGTCCAACGTAGCGCAAGACCCCTCAGGCATCGAGAAGTCTTGAGTCACGAGCTTTACGCTGTCGGACTTCGCCTAACTGAGGTCGCTAAGAAGGATGTCGCGGAGGGCGGAGCTCCCACATTGAAAAGCGCGGAGATGCTCCGGGATGGGCTGATGATTGCCCTACTCGCCGAGCAGCCAATGCGGCGCGGCGAGCTCGCCAGCCTCAGCATCACAGAACATCTGTCAAATATTGGAGACCGGTTCGTTCTGAACCTCCCGCCGGAACTTGTAAAATGTGGTGCGGCTAGGCACTACAGGGTGTCACAGCGCCTCTCGAACATAATCCGCCTCTACCTCTTGCACTTCAGGCCTCTGTTTCCGAATGCCACAGAACATGCCGGGATGTGGCCTTACAAGGACCGGCCTATGACAGACAAGATGATCCGTCGATGTGTAAGAAGGCATACAGCGAAGGCGTTGGGGTACGCTGTGACGCCGCACCGCTTCCGAAATGCCGCAGCGACGTTCACTTCGGTAGTTGATCCAAAGAACATTCGCATGGCGAAGGATCTTCTTGGCCATTCTTCGCTGTTCGTCACCGAGCAGCACTACGTCGATGGATCCAGATCTCGCCTGGCAGGTCGTCAGCACGCTGAGGCTTGGGCAACACTTCTAAACCGCCTCGAGGCCCATAACGCAAACAAGCTTATGCGCTAAAAATATATCAACGAGCTTCTTCCGTCTTTTTTCCGAAGATCCCCAACTACCCGGCGACTGCCGGAGCCGATCCCGCCTCGAGATACTTGATGCCTCAGATTCTCGGCTGAGCTTCAGTCATAGGTGGATATGGCTGCACGTAAGCGGTCAGTGTCAGCCTCACCCAGGTCCAGCCGACATCAGATGATGCATCCAATGAATGCGACTGATAGACTTCGATGCCAATCGGCCTTCGAGCGCCGAGGGTCTTGTTGGGAGCATCTCGATCCCGACAATCCTATAAAGGTCAACTTGCCGAAGCAGTACGAGTGAGACATCCACATACTCCACCTATTCCAGAACTCTCGGAGGATGCCGCCTGAACGCCATTTATCGAGGTGCAGGTCTCACTCCACGTTCGGCTCCACTGGAGGGCTGGGCTCGATAGAGCGAATTTTCCGAAAGCTGGTTTGTCAGCCAGATACCAGAGGATTGCGCCCGATTCCATCAGGGTTAGACCGGTTTCGCGATCAATAATGACAGGAATGAGAGCGGCGGTGCAAAAGTCGGCCACGGTAGCGGCGGAATAGTCCAGCCGCGGGCGGAGTAAAATCCGGCCACCTATTTCCTTTCTGCAATGATCGCAGGAGGGACAGGGGATTTACACCGTGGAAGGTGGCGTCGCCTTAACCTGACGTAGGACGCAATCATTTCTTTGTCCTGAATTTCAGGCTTGGATCGGCAACGCGATCTCACGCCAGGTGGCGCTGGCGAGGGCGCGGAGTTGGCGATGATCAGCGGCATTCAGGTGTTTTCGATGAAGTTGGAAAAGATTAGCAATTTGGCCGTGGGTTGAGACGAAACGTTGGCATTGACCTGCCGACTTGAACCGCATCATGCGTCACTCTCGTCGTCGAACGGGAAGGTGAGAATTTTCTGCGAGGTTGTTGAGCCCTTTGTGCGAACGGTGTTCGATCCCCAGCATGATCTCTCGCTTTGCGGCGGAATAAGAACGCAGCTTGTCTGTCACCATCACGCGCGGCGCAACACCTTGGCTCTTCAACAATTTGCGCATCAGCCGAAGAGCGGCTCCCTTGTTTCTGCGGCTTTGCAGCAGAGCATCGAGAACGTAGCCGTTGGCATCGACGGCGCGCCACAGCCAGTATTTCTTGCCCTTGATCGATAGGACCATCTCATCGAGATGCCATTTGTCTGCGAAGTTGCCGATCGACCGTCGCTTGAGTTGGTGGGCGAATTTCAGGCCAAACTTAGTCGTCCATTCTGAGACGGTCTGAAACGAGACGGCAATGCCGCGCTCGGCAAGCAGGTCTTCGATATCGCGCAGGCTCAGCGGGAACCGGTAATAGAGCCATACCGCATGCGCGATGATCTCGGCTGGAAAGCGGTGGCGTTTGTATCGGGCGGACGCATCGTCAGTCATG
This sequence comes from Pseudorhizobium halotolerans, assembly GCF_902153235.2. Lineage (NCBI taxonomy): Bacteria > Pseudomonadati > Pseudomonadota > Alphaproteobacteria > Hyphomicrobiales > Rhizobiaceae > Pseudorhizobium > Pseudorhizobium halotolerans. The sequence goes on from NZ_CABFWE030000007.1 coordinate 186,305, forward strand.
CCGATAGACTATTGCCTCGATCCGCACCAGCCGGTTAAGGCGACGCCTCCCATGCCGCCGGTGCGTGTTCCTACTCTAGCATCAGATAGAGTAGATGAACCCTTGTCTTGATCGTTTGGCGTCAGTGCGCATCCGCCGTCGGAAATCAATGCCTTACTCCCGGATGACGGAAAGCTATTCTTTGCTCGGCGGCGCAAATCTTTCGGAGCCAATCATCTGCCAGATCGATCACAGTTGGCATTATGGGATCGTCAAGAAGGGCCTCGTCCCCCCATAAACCTCGACTGCGAAGGCCATAGGACAGAGATTCTTCCGACGGGGACCAGCCGGCAGCTATTCGACTGCTCAAAGTACGCAGTCCAGAGTATGAGGAGCAAGCGTCTGGGGGACTGAGTTCTCCACAAACGAAAGTCGCGCGTAGGCCTTCTATGTTATTGCTCTTAGGGTCGAAACCCACTGGCAATCCCCCCGTTTTGAACGGGGCTCCGCAATAGAATTCACGCGGCCATTTTCAGCTTCTGTGCGGGCGTTATGCCGCCGATGCCCATATTGGGTCGTTCGTTGTTGTAGGTCCATAGCCACTGCGTGGCGAATTCCTGCGCCTCCTCGATACTTTCAATGATGTATTGGTCGAGCCATTCATGTCGGACGGTGCGGTTGTAGCGTTCGACATAGGCGTTCTGTTGCGGCTTTCCGGGCTGGATGTGGCTCAAGGCAATTCCTTGCGTTGCTGCCCATTCCATCAGTTTGCCACTGACATAGTCAGGTCCGTTATCCACACGAATGGCGAATGGTCTGCCTCGCCATTCGATGATCTGGTTCAGGCTGCGGATGACACGTTCAGCAGGCAGCGAAAAGTCCACTTCGATGCCCAGTCCCTCGCGGTTGAAGTCGTCCAGAACATTCAGCAGCCGGAATTGCCTGCCGTCTTCCAGACGATCTGCCATGAAGTCCATGGACCAAACCAGGTTCGGCGCATCGGGCACAGTCAAGGCATCGGGCTTGTCCCGCTTCAAACGTTTGCGTGGTTTGATCCTGAGGTTCAACTCCAGCTCGCGGTAGATGCGGTATACGCGCTTGTGGTTCCAGCGGTGTCCTCGGACATTCCGCAGGTAAAGGAAGCACAGGCCAAAGCCCCAGGTCTTCTTTGCCCGCGTCAGTCCGATGAGGAGATCGGCGATCTGCTCGTTCTCGTCGTTCAGCTTGGCGCTGTAACGATAACAAGTCTCGCTGACCTCGAAGGTACGGCAGGCAAGCGCAATGCTCACCCCGTGCAACGCCACTGCTTTCCCGGCCATCCTCGGCGTTGAGACGGCCGTGTTATTTTTTTCCCAAGGCTTCCTTCAGCAGTTCTGCCTGCATGCTCATCTCGGCATACATCTTTTTCAGCCGACGGTTCTCATCCTCCAGAGCCTTCATCTGGCTGATCATCGAAGCGTCCATGCCGCCATACTTCGAACGCCACTGTAAAAGCTAGCAGTGCTCATCCCGTGTTTCCGGCATAACTCTGGCACAGGAACGCCGCCTTCTGCCTGGCGCAGGATGGCAAGGATTTGGGGTTCGCTGAATCTGCTCGTCTTCATAGAAATCTCCTCGATCATAAGGCCCGAGAAAATTCTACTTTTGAAGCCCGTTATTTGCTGGGGGGATTACCCCTCCGCTGGTCGCTCGGTTGCACTGGACAATGGGATCGGTGGGGCGATCGCTGCCGTCGCTTCGGCTGCTTCCTCGAAGCTGAAGGAACTCGCCAAGGACGTCACGGCCGTTGACGATAAGTCCAAGAAAAAGGGCCGCGGCGGTGGCAAGAGTGAGGCTGAGCAGTATTCCGATATCGTAGACAGCGCCAATCGTCGCATTACCTCGCTGAAGGCTGAGGAAGCCGCTCTCGGCATGACCGAGCAGGCCGCGCTTGCCCTCAAGTATGAAGCCGAGCTCCTTAACCAGGCGCAGCAGTCAGGCATCAATCTGACGGCTGCGCAGCGTGCGGAACTGTCTAGCGTCGCCAGACAGATGCGGGGCAAGGGATCGCCAGCCATAATCGCCACGGCACTAATCAGGGGTGCTGGAAATAGCGGCCCCAGGCTCCGTCCCACGGAGCGCCGAGCCTAGCCATCCGCAACTACGGGATTGCGACGGCCTGCAGGCGTAGTGCCAGCAGGAGGTTGACGGTTTCTTACCTTGCAGGATGTCTGGACGCGGGACCCAGTGTGCAGCGCATGGCCGCCCTGTCTGATACGAAAAGAACCCGGTTCGGCTGGCGGGCCAGACCGGGTTCTTTCTCAAATCGAGCCTGCAGACTCGATGCAGGCGGAAATTCTCAGTCCACGCTTGCGCCTGGCTTACGAACGCCAAGGCCTCGCCACCTCAATGATCATTTCATGAAAGCGGCAGCATAGCGGGATCGAATGATGATATCCTCAGGGTGCTCGGGCGCCTCGAGGAGAAGGTGGATGGCGTGGGCAAGCGTCTGGACAGGTTCCAGCGGGAGTTCACGGAGGAGCGGAGGAGCAGCTCCGAAAGCCGCCACAGGCTTCACGAACGGATCGATGAGCAGCCGCACCGGATTGGAGAGGCGGAGAAGACAGTCGTCGCGGCCGGCGCCATAGCCGCACAGCAGAGGGACGTCATCGCCGCCCTCACTACAACGATCGACCAAGAAATCAAACCGACGATGAATCAGGTGAAGGACATCACCCGCCTCGGCAAAACCGCCGCCCTAATCTTCGCCAGCCTGGGTTTCACCGCTGGCGGCATGTTCATCTATTTCTCGGAGACGGTGGTGCCGCTGATCAGGAGGTGGCTGCGGATCGAATAGCGGCGACCTTGTAACGGCATCGAAGCCGTGAACTTTCGCGTTAATTCAGCGTTTCCTTATGTAGGAGGAGACGACAATGAAACAGACACCAAATCGTCAGGTACGGATACCAGGTCCGCCGCTGCATTGCGTTCAGAAAACGTGTGACAAAGCCGGCGCAAGTCCGAAGGAAGTTCGGAAGATGCTTCAGCTTCTTGGCAAGCGCGCAGCGCTGCACGAGTTGTCGCAGAACCTCAAGGACCGCCCGCCGAAATTTCGTTGAGATTGCTAAGCCAAGTATCGCGACCAACTGGCGCGCCTTCAGGTGTTAACGGCACCAGTCAATCTTGTTGCCCTTCCGCCACTCCCTGGCGAACCCTTCCCGGATCAGCTCTTTCCCCACTTCTCGACCATTCGGCAGGTAGACGTTCACCAGCGGCCGCCCATAGCGGTCCTTGCCCTTGGCTTCGATCCGGAGCTTCTTCCCCTCGATCATCTCCTGCAGCCGGAACTTCGCCAGTTGCGCCATCTTCCGCTCGTTCTGGCACTTAGCACCGCGGCCGATCTCCGGTGTATCCACGCCACGTACGTTGACCACCCCTTCACCCAGGAGGCGCATGTTCTGTCCATCGCATTTGATTGTGTCGCCATCGACGACAGAAAGAGTGGCACAGACGATGAGTGCTGAGATCATTTGCGTCCCCACCCATTCTCGCGGCATCGAGCTTCCGCAGCCACTATCGCTGCAGAGCGACTAGGGTAGGGGCCTATGATGTCAATCTCACCGCGGAATGTGACGACAGCGCAGCGTGTGACTACATCGAAGATGATGTGCATGCCCTTCTCATAGGGCTCGTCCGGAGCGTTCTCCGTTGCCTGCTGCATGGCATCACCCCGCGAATCGTCGGGAGATACTACGCACATCTCCTACAACGGGAACCCCTCAACTCAGCCATCCGAACAGTCTTGCTGTATGCATTGCTGCGCTACCGACCGCGGCCAGCACCGCAACGGCAAAGACCAGATCAATCAGCCAGCTCTTCACGCGGCCTTCTTCGGTTCGTCCAGTAGCATCAGCTCGTCATCCGGTAGCGGCCGCTGCAGCACCTTCGCCTCGTTCCATGGCGCAGTCAGCCATGTCTCGATCTCCTCCTCGTTCCTGAGGATGACCGGCATTGCCTTCGGGTGGATCTCGCCCACCACGCGGTTCGGGTCCGTGGTCAGGAAGGCGAATAGATCACAATTGATCAGCCCTTCCTTCACCTTGCGCACGCAATTCCAATCTCTGATCCATAGGCCGGCAAAGAACATGAGGGGTTCGCTCTCGTCGCGCGCAAACCATGCGTTCGGCGTGCGGCCCCCTTCAACCTTGCTGCCAGGGTCCGGTTCGGCAAATCGCGTGAAGGGCACGACGCAGCGGTGCTCGATCCCGGTCCAGCGGGTCCAATGCTTGCTGGAAGTGTTACGGATATTGGTCGTTCCTCCGTCCGGCTCCATCTTCAGCAGTTCCTGGAAGTCCACCTCTTTCCCCTTGGCGCGCAGTCTGTCAGCCCGTCTCGACGCTGCTTGAAAGATGGCCTGCTGCGAGCTCGGCATTCCCCAGCGCACCCACGCCATCTCCCGGCCGCTATCGATGTTGCGCACGATCGGCGCCATCTGGTCCGGATAGATGTCGAGTGAGGGCTGCAGGTTACCCAGGCGGTCGAAGGCCTTGGTGATGGCCCGGATCGCCTCCTGGTTGGTCGTGACGTTGTAGAGATTGCACATCGGCAGGTCCTCCCCCTTCCATTCTCAAGCCTGCAGCGCACTGTCGAGCGATTAGCGAGAATGCGATCCAATATTGCAAGCCCCTGTTGAGGGATCTGAGGCACAACGCATTCAACAGGAGAGTGACCAGTGGACGCCAGAGCCGATCGCAGACGATACCCCAGAAGGGTCCGCGTATGGAGCGGCCAAGTGCGCGTCGGCGGTATAGCAGTGGACTGTGCCGTATCGAACGAGTCAGTGGAAGGTCTGAAGTTGATCACGGAAACGGGCATCTTGTTGCGTGGAGAGACTTTCGTCCACCTGCCGGACGGCACAACTCGCCGATGCCTCGTCAGATGGCAGAGGCTCAACGAGGTCGGCGTGAGGCTTCTCGACTAGCCCCACGCGGTCATCCGACCGGCATTCGGCGGATACCGGATCTTAAACAGACGGTGGTGCAATGGCCGCATGGTCAAACGTCCCCGCAAGCCGACTGCTCCACTTCTCATCGAAGACGACCTTCCGCCGAAAAGCGGCCGAGTGCGCAAGCGCGACCCGAAGCAGCCGGAACTGCCCTTTGATCCGATGCCGGAGAGGATCGAGCCGTGCCTTGCCAAGCTCGTTCAGAAGCCTCCGCATGGCGACGAGTGGTCCTACGAGCTGAAGTGGGACGGATACCGGCTGGCTGTGCACATTGAGACGAGTGGCGTGCGAATCCTCACCAGGAACGGGCACGACTGGACGCATCGCTTTCCGGGGATCGAGGAAGAGGCGCGGGACTTCGCGCCTTCGACCATGATCCTAGATGGCGAGGCCGTGGTGTTCAATGCGCAGGGCATTCCTGATTTCGGGCTGCTGCAGAACTCGCTCGGCGGGCGGGGCGGCAAGCTGCCTTCGCGGAACTCGGTCCTCATGGCCTTCGATCTCCTCTACCTCGACGGGCACGATCTGACTAAGATGGAATACGGCGCCCGCCGGCATCTTCTGGAGGACGTGCTCGCTGACAAGCAGGGAGCGATCCGGCTTTCGGAAGAGTTTCATGAGGATCCGGACGAGCTGCTGCGGCACGCCTGCGAGCACGACCTGGAGGGGATCATCGCCAAGCATCGCGACCGGCCTTACAGGTCCGGGCGGACTGGTGACTGGCTGAAGATCAAGTGCGTGCAGAGCGATACGTTCGCGATCGTCGGCTACGAGCCGTCTACGGCGGTTCCCGGCGCGATCGGCAGCCTTCTCCTCGCTGCGCGATATCGGGACGGCTGGAAATATGTCGGCAGCGTCGGTACCGGCTTCAAGCACGACGAGGCGCGGCGGCTGAAGAAGCAGCTCGACAAGCTCAAGACAAACATTCCGGCGGTGAGCGTGCCGAGCAAGAAGGTGGTGATGACCGGACCGTCGCTCGCCGCGGAGATCGAATACCGTGCCTGGACCCATACCGGAACGCTTCGGCATCCCTCGTTCAAAGGACTGCGCGAGGCAGAGGACTGGGCGGAGGTCTACCGGCTGCCGGATTAGGTTGGGCGGGGGAGCTCGCCCAGCAGCGCCATTGCGTCACCTATCCCAGCTTTCGGCGATGATCTTTGCGTTCTTCTCTCCGCATGAGGAGAAGAGGCGACTCCGTGGCGCCGCATCTCATCGGCAAAACGAAAAAGCCCGGTGCGGGAGGATGCACCGGGCTCGATATTGACTGGCGACTTGGGAGGAGGGGGATGCCGCCAATCGTCGTCACGAGCATCTGGGAGGAGGAGGGGTGTGCTCGCGACAGCCCGTAGGTAGGGAGTGCCGCCGGCGATTGACATTTGACAAGTTGACGCAGTGCTAGCGCAATACACCCGTTGCCAAGGCCCGCTGGATCCCACGGACATCGGTGCCCTTTTTCAAGGTCTTCTTGATCGGCTCGTTGGTTCCCGATACCCAAATCTTCAGTTCCGAATCCAAATCAAAGGTTCCGGCTGTCTCGACGGCGAAACGGGTGACTGCGCGATAAGGGATCGATGTGTAGTCAACCTTGCTGCCAGTCATGCCCTGGATGTCGACGAGGATGACGCGATGCTGTGTGAAGACGAAGAAGTCGCGGATGACCTTGAAGGCAAGTTGGGGTGTCTCTCCCTCGATGAGAACGCCGGTCAGGCGCTTGTTCAGGTCTGCAGGATCAACGGTAGAGCCGTGCCCCAATAGTCCATCAAAAATGCCCATTGCAAAGTCTCCGGTTCAGCAACAGCATATGGTTCGTCAGTAGGTGCCGCCAAGTCCCGTGTCAGCATGTCCACCACCACCGACTTCATCGCCGAGCTCGTCCGCGCCGCCAACGAAGTCCATCTCCTGGCGCCCGCCGAGCGCCGGAGATTGCTTGAACGCGCTGCGGCCGTGATCGCTGCTCAGCGTGAACTTTTAGACTTCCGCGACAAGGTTGTGCCCCCGGGTCGCGGGGTGGTAAGTGATCTTGACGCAATGAAGCAGCACGCGCGGGAAGGGGCGGATGTCGTTGTGCGGTCGGTGCTGCTGCTATGCGCCGAGGAGATCCGCCGGCTGCGGATATTGGCTAGGGAGTAACGGTATCCAGCCTACCGCACCACCGCCCGGACAGCGTCCTCAAGCTTCGCCACATAATCAACGTCATGGCAGAAGTGCGCATGCATTGCCACCTGGCTGTCACCGCTGCTAGCATTAGCCCCAGGCCGATGCCGAACATCAATGGGCCCTTTATGGTCCACAGCGACGCCTGAGCCCATAGCGGCCGCTATTGTTTTGCTGACTTCATGTCTGCCCCCTGATTCCCTTGGGTTCATTGGGGCGCATCTTGACGATTCTGGGAAGGCTAATCAGGCACCACGGTGGACGTGGGTGCCCCGGAAGATCTGCATGCGGGTGCAGACCTTCCCCGGGGCTGCCAAATTTAGGTTTCTGGCCCCGCGACTGTCGCACGCCTGCCGTTGATTTTCCGTCGATCCGAATGGTGAATCAGCGTTGGTCAGTTTCCAGCAAGATCCTCAGCCGCCTGATCTCGTCAGTACACTTCAGCATGACGACGGCCGACAGCACCTCCGGCATCTCCGGAGCCTGTGCCTTCATCTTCTCAAGGTTAGCGGTGACGTCGTAGGTCAGCGGCACCACGCGTTCTTTCGTGGCCAGGAGATCACGTTGCCCCTGGATGGTAGCGGCGGCACGCTCGATCAGCCGCACGCGCTCGAACGACGTCAGTGTTCCGATCTGATTGGCAGCCCGGAAAAGCTCGGCGATTAAGTCAGTCGTGCTGCTCATTGCTTCTTTGTCGCTCCACCCAACCTCCCGCCATGATCCTCGCGTTCTTTTCCCCGCACAAGGTGCAGCGAAAGCGAGGCGATAGCTCCTTGAGGCTGCTGTAGGCGCCCGCCTGCTCCAAATATTCCCTTGCTATGTCCTTCACCACGCCGCAGCTCTGGCACTCAATCGCAAAGTAGGCGTGGTGCGGGATCTGGTAGAGGGCCCAGGTCTGGAGCAGGGGAGTGGGAATGAAGCGGCGCTCGTGCATGGCGGTTATCTCGATTCGAGACCTCCGCATCGGTCAGAGGTTGCCCGCGCCGCCATCGGGTGAGGGATGAAATGGCTCGGCCGCACGTGAACGTCAAGAGAACATCCTGCACGGATTTTGCGCGCGGCTGCGTCATTTTGCGCTTGGTCCGCCCTGACCGGGCACGTGCACCCAGAAGAATTGAACCAAAACTATCCAGCTCGCGCGTGGAAGTGGATGACGCATTAAGAGCCAAGCAAGCATTACAAGTTTTCGCACGTTGCCTTCTGTCCAATTACCATCAATTACGGTCCTCTAAATTCCGGAATTCGGATTTAAGGAGCCTTACTTGTCCAGCTTAGACACCGACACCGACGACTTGCTCGTTCTCACGACCGATATCGTAGCCAGCTACGTCTCAAACAATGTTGTGCCTGCTGCTGATCTGCCGAGGCTCATTCAGACAGTTCACAGCTCACTCACCGGACTCGGTAAAAAAGCGGAAGAGGTTGAGACAGCAGCACCAGAACCCGCTGTTCCAATCAAGAAGTCAATCAAACCGGACATGATTACATGCTTGGAATGCGGGAAAGGCTTCAAGTCACTCCGGCGACACCTGAATACCAATCACGACCAGAGTCCTGATGAGTATCGTGCAAGGTGGTCGTTGCCTGCCGATTATCCGATGGTCGCGCCACAATATTCTGAAGCGAGATCGTCTCTGGCAAAGCGGATGGGTCTCGGACAGCGCCGAACGAAGGTCGGTAAAAAGCGGAAGAGCGCTTAGGCTTCCGGTCGGCAGACGTCGCGGCGGTCAACCAGGGCCCCCGGGACGTGGCGGTGACACTTCGGGCTAACCCAAACGTTAAGTAGCCAGAATCCGTGACAGAAGTTGGTCCCTCACGGGACTTTCAACTACATGGTCATGGGCGGTGCAGTAGTCTTGATCTTCGTGTGCCGTTGCAACGCGCTGATTACTAAAAGACGAGGGATCTAGAGAGAGTTTCCTTAACGAGCGGTCTCTACATTAGGGACCGCTCATGGGGGTCTCAATGTCACATTTCGCCTATCGTATTCTGCGCGTCATCGCGCTCTTCCTAGTTTTTGCCGGTCCTACGTTCGCTGGGGCACAAGACTGGACAGTGACCAGAGCCAACAAGCAAGTCAGCTATACGGTCGACAAGAAGACCTGGCACGCTGTTGAGACCGGCTCGGTAATTCCGAATCAGGCATGGATCTCTACTGGTCCAAGGGGGCGCGCCACTCTTGCCAGGGGCACAGAGAGCATTTCACTTCAGCCGAACACTCTCGGCGCGGTGATAACCACGCAGGGTCTGTTCTCGCGTAAGACTGATGTGGTCCAGCAGAAGGGCCAGATGGCGCTCAACATTGAGAAGCGGAGCAGGCCCCACACCTACATTCATACTCCTTTTATGGCGGCCGTGGTGAAGGGAACAACCTTCACGGTGACGGTAACCGAAGAGGACGCTTCACTCTCGGTTCAAGAGGGTCTGGTTCAGGTCTCCTCCTTCACCGGTGGCCAAAGCACCAATGTGGGTCCCGGGCAACAAGTCACTGTGGACCAAAATCAGAGCATGTCGGTGGCCGGGATAATTGAAACGCCTGCAGTGTTCTCGGTCGAGCCGACGCGAGCATCAATCGCTGCCGTTGGTCAGCCAGCACCTGTAGGCGCGGGACTCGGACTCGGCACGATTGGCGACCAAACCTCAACCGGTCCAAGTGGTGAGGGGGGCTCTCACGGAGTCAATGGCGAGAGCAGTGGAGGTGGCGACAGTGCCGGCAACCAGTCGGTGATCGGCAACAACGGCAACGGTGGCGGCAACGGCAACGGCAACGGTGGCGGGAACGGGAACGGCAACAACGGGAACGGCCACGGCAACGGTGGCGGGAACGGGAACGGCAACAACGGGAACGGCCACGGCAACGATGGCGGGAACGGGAGCGGCAACAACGGGAACGGCCACGGCAACGGTGGCGGGAACGGCAACGGCAATAACGGGAACGGCCACGGAAACGGTGGCGGGAACGGAAACGGCCATGAAGGCAAGGGGCCTGGCGGCAAGGGCAAGAGCGGCAAAGCCGACGACTGACGCTCTAGCTGCCCCCGATACTGAAGGCCCAGTGCCTTCAGCGGACGTCTCAAAACTGAAACTTACTACAAGTCGGAGAACGCGATGAGATACGCCTTGCTGATAGCTCTTGCCATCCTAGCCGGATGCACCACGAGCGGGCCGTCCTTGTATGAGCCTCCCGCTACAACTCCAGTCTACAAGTAACAGTTGGCCGGCAGAGAAGAGACTCCTCGCAAGGTCGCTTAATGCAGCAACGCAAGTGGCAGCTCTGCCACCGGCGTCCAGTCTTCCGCTAGCGGCAATCAGGCGCATAGATCCCGCGCCCGTAACGGATGATCCCCTGACCGTCTCGGCGGTTCTCATATCGAGAGTGCCGCCTCAGATCTCGCTTGCCATGACGGCCTTCGGCGCCAGTCCTGTCGCGCCATTCAATGTTGCCGCGCCGATCATCGTCAGCCAATGAATGCCTATGTCAGTAAGGCGTTGTTGCGGACGCCGTTTACGGACTTCGACCTAATGCATGACTGGCGGAGGGTAGCTCCGGCCGATTGAGTGGAGGTATCCGATTATCTGGTACTTGAGATGATCGTGGTCGCCATACTCTGTCCATATGCGATCCAGATCCTTTTCCACCGCATCGAACGCCTCCTCTGACAGATCACTATCTCCGACGAGATAGTGATGGTCTCCGACCGCGCGCATATCGCAGCCGGTGGCGATGATTTCCCGCACGAACTCCGGGATCTGGTTCTCACGCATGCTCTTCATGGCCGCGCCCTCCATTGCGGGACACTCTACGCCCATTCGAGGCGCCGTGCTTCCCGAAAATGCCGGTTACGGCAGATTGCTGACATCCGCCCGGCTTCTCCGCCTGTGCACACCGGTGTCGACGCGTAGGACCAAAGACCCTGTCCGACCGCCATTGGTCCTGCAGCCGGAACGTGCCCGGGTCATCTACGTTGATGACCCGTCCCAACCAAAGGAATTGGCCATGAAGAAGATCATCATTGCAGCTGCATCAATTGCCCTCGCAGGGACGGCAGCAGTAGCACAAGAAGGCACGGCAAGCGGCGCAGCGGGTGGCGCAGTCACAGGCGCTATAATCGGTGGGCCTGTGGGCGCGGCGGTTGGCGGCATTGCGGGAGCAGTGCTGGGGACAGCAATCGATCCGCCGCCGGAGCAGGTTGTCCGTTATGTCCGCGAGCAGCCCACGCCGGCTCAGCCAGTTACAGTCCAGGCAGAGGTCGTTGTCGGTCAGCCCCTCCCGCAGACGGTAGTCCTGACACCGGTTCCTGAGGCACCCGACTACGCCTACACCTATGTCAATAAGCGTCGCGTGATTGTCGATCCCAAGACCTACACCGTGGTTCAGGTCGTAGACTGATCGCCGGACCAAAAAGACTAAAAGGCGCCCGGCGCGATGCTCCGGGCGTCTTTGCTCGCCACTGCCGACTATGAAAAAGCCCCGCCAAAGCGGGGCTCATTGGCTACCAGGTCTGACGACCATACCAGTCGTCCACATCCCGACGGGCCTGATCCTTTTCGTAGCCGTACCGCTCCTGAATCTTGCCTTCGAGCTGGTCACGCTTGCCTTCGATCCGGTCGAGGTCATCATCAGTGAGCTTGCCCCACTGTTCCTTGACCTTGCCTTTCATCTGCTTCCAGTTTCCTTCGACGCGGTTCCAATCCATGGATCTTCCTCCGTTTGGACAATTGCGATTATCAACGCGCAGTCCGGAGATTGGTTCGTTGCACGTCGGTAACGGGCTGTTGGAAGATCAGAGATCCTCCGGCTTTGCTTCCTCCTGCATTTGGTAGAGCCTTCCAAGGGCGAGTCTTTACACGGCGCTCAGCGAGGTTGTGCAACTGGTCTTCGTGGCGGACGAGGGTCATGGCGACACCTCCAGGAACGAATTCCGATGCTGACGGTTCGATATGGGTCGCGTTCCGTGACAGGAGGCTCAATATGCCCAACACTGACAAGAACACGCAGCAGGACCAGAAGAAGGCCAGCCAGACGGCAAGTCAGTCCTCCGGGAAGGAGAAGGTGTTGATTTCCACTGAGAGCTGACCCGGCGTTTCCACCGAGAATTGACCCGCCTTTAGGTATCGTTCGTGTTGTTGGTCG
>NZ_CABFWE030000007.1:198565-226497 GCF_902153235.2 Pseudorhizobium halotolerans
CGCAGGGCGCCTCGCAAGGTCGACGGTTCAGGTCCTATCAAGATGGGCATCTCGACACCGGTCTTATATTATATTCGAGAAGGTAGTATAGTGAGGATCACGGTGGTGGTGCCTTGCATTGGCGGAGGCGGGCAGCGTCCACTGGGAGAGCCGCAAAGCCCGCTTGCTGATGCTAACTATACTAGATTTGTTAAAACGATATAGAGGGTGGCGTGATTAAGCAGATTGACCTCATGTTTCGCACCATGGTCGCGGAACTCCAGCAACGGGCATTCGATGATGATTGGGCGGAAGACTTCCCCCCATCGGGTAGATTCGTGCCAGTAGCAGTTGATGGCCGGCGTTACTGGTATTTCGACCAGCCCGACGGGGAGGGTGGGCAGAAGCGCCGGTATGTCGGGCCTGCCGACGACCCCCTGATTTCGGAACGGGTCGAAACCTTCAAGGGTGAGAAGTCTGACTATAAGGCTCGCCGCAAGTACGTTTCTACGCTTACGCGCGAAGCCGGTTTGATTGCCGCTGATCGCTTTACCGGCGACATCGTACAGGCGCTTGCCAAGGCCGGTCTCTTCCGGCTGCGCGGTGTTCTCATCGGCACTGTCGCTTTTCAATGCTACTCGGCATATCTTGGCATCCGTCTGCCTTCGGCGGCGATCCTAACAGGTGATGCAGACTTGGCCCAGGATTTCGCGATCTCCGCCGAGGTGGCAGATTCGCTGCCGCCGATCCTCGATCTCCTGAAAGGGCTTGATCCAACGTTCCGCGCAGTTCCGCATATCAGCGGCAGCTCTCGATCTCATGCCTTCCGGAACCAGAGCGGTTACAGGGTCGAGTTCATGACGACAAACAGGGGAGCCGAAGAATATTCGGAAAAACCCGCCAACATGCCTGCTCTCGGCGGCGCGTCAGCCGAACCGCTAAGATTCATGGATTTCTTAATCCGCGATCCCGTTCGTTCGATCTTGCTACATGGTGCCGGTATTTCAGTTGTTATCCCTGATCCTTGCAGGTACGCGGTGCACAAGCTTATCATTGCCGGCCGCCGTCAGAATGACGCCGGCGGCCAGGCCAAACGGGATAAAGACCTTAGACAGGCAGGAATACTATTCGACGTCCTGCCGGTCACGGGCCATGGGCCATCACTGGCTGACGCTCTGGAAGAGGCATGGGATCGCGGACCTGCTTGGAAGCTGGCCATCTCGGAAGCAGCCGAAACCATGCACAAGGAATATGGGGACGCTATCAATCGATTGGTTGGCATTCTCAAGAGATAAAGGTTAGGCCTCCTCAAAAGGAACGCCGATGACAATACTCATTCGCATCAGGTTGTGCGGGCCCATAAACAGCTGTGACCTTATAGGGAGCGATGGTTCACATCCGTTCAAGAGCACGATGCCGGCAACGCGAATCTCATGAGCCACTCGCGGCACGCGCGCAATGACCGCTGGGCTCTAAATCACGTGTAGTTGGAGTAGAGAGCATTTGCACGCGAGAGGTGACGTTGCATCGCAGCTCCTGCTGCCTCGGCATCATTGTTGCGGATAGCATTCAGAATGAGCTTGTGCTCTTCAATCGTTACTTGTTCGGCGCCTTTAACAACCACCATATCCTGCTTGAATCGGGTCAGCCAGACAAGCATGCCCGACACCGCGGCAGCTATAAGAGAATTGCCGCTGATGCCGGCGAGGATCTCGTGGAAGCGCATGTCGGCTGCCACGAAAACGGCAGAATCACCCTGCCGCGCTTGCATCTCCTTTATGCACTCATCAAGGAATCGGATGTCGTTGGCTGTCGCGCTGGTTGCGGCCATTCGCGCAAGTCCCACCTCGATCATGATTCGCGCTGACTTGAGATCTTCAAGACCTTTTGGGTTGTCGGCCAGGAGCATGATCATGGCGGCAGAGATCTGATCGATGATCGCCTCGGGCGTTGGCTTGACGACACGGGCACGCTCACCATGCGAAATGCGGATCAACCCCATCTGCTGTAGCGTGAGCATCGCCTCGCGGATGGAGGGCCGTCCCACGCCGATCATCGCCATCAACTCTCGCTCAGAGGGGAGCTGTGATCCTGGCGGGAACTCCTTCGAGGCTATCGTCTCGATGAGGCGATCCAGTACGGACTGATACAGTTTCTTTTTCTGAATGGGTTCCATTACGGCTCCGGGCGGCGGATCAGCGGCATGATCGGGTCATCATCACCCGTGACCCAGAAGGTATGTGATTATCAAATTTCCGGGCTGCGCGTCGACGCCTTATCTCAGCTTGCCATCTACGCCACCGCCGGCTCTGACCCAGCTGAAAAAATCGACTGTACCCATCTGCCCGCCTTTGAGAGCGAGCTGCAATCCGTCGATTTGCGGATCCTCGGAGCGGGCCACGCTGATGGAGGCGCCGGGCACGGTCGGCGCGAGTGCTTGAAGCGCCGTCACTCCCAGTTCCCGTGCTGCATGGCCAGACGTATCGCCGCCCGAGATCACTGCTCTTCGCAAGCCGCTCCGGGTCACGACCCTGTGGAGGATCCGGCCGAGAGCCTTGCCAATGTTGCGATTTGCGCCGGCTGCAGCCGTGGCGTTGTCAGCGAGCCAGGTGCGGAACCGGTCTACGGCCGGATCATCCGGTCCTCGCGCTGTTGCAAGCAGCACATCCTGCCCACGCGAAAGCGCTTCCAGCATCTCGGTTACAACCGTCTCTTCCGCAGCGGATGCATTGTCGCTCGCAAGATGACGTGGATCGCCTTCGATCAAGCGAAATCCGCTTGCGGCTGCATTGGCGATCTGCTGCGCCGTCACTGGCGACACGGAAGCTGAAACGACCGCAATCGGACCCAAGTCTCCGGCCGACGGCCGCGGAGCAACCGGGGGTATCATGCCTGCAGCGCGCCAATGTGCAATAAGCGCATACTCGATCCCTTGCGAGCCAAAGCACATCATATCAGTGTTGCGTCGCTGCCAAAGGATGCGCCCGATTTCGCGTTGATCGGCTTCAGAAACGCTGTCCAAAGCAATGCCGGCCCCTCCCTCACGTTCGGCGGCGGCAAGAACCGCATCTGCCTGTCCCTGGTGCAGTTGATCTAGCCTTAGCGTTTCGATCGGCAGCCGGGTCTGCCGGGCAAGGTGTTGTACAACATCAGCCTCGTCCATTGGCGTCACTGGGTGGCGCGCCATGACAGGGTGGCGATCCAGCCGAAACACGCCATCAGGGGCCGCGGCAAAGAGAGAGCCGAAGGCCTGATAGCGTTTTAGGGGGATTGCCGCAGGGTAAACTGGCATCAGCCTTGTCCCCAATGTGGCGACGGCAATCTCCATGGCAGCGCCGATTGAGCCGATGTCCGGTGCTGAATCGAGGGTCGAGCAGATCTTGTAGTGCAGAAGCGGCGCGCCTGTCTTGCGCAAAGCAGCAAACATGCGGGGGAGCTCTGCCTGCATCCATTGGGGGTTTTCAGAGCGGGCAGTGCCAGCGATGCCGATCCCACGCATCTGTCCAAAGCGGGCGAGCTGCTCGGGGGTAGGCGGATCGAGAAAAAGGATGGAAGGCAAGCCGGCAAAACTCAGGACTTCCATCACCGCAGCGGCGCCCGTATAATCATCACCATACCAGGCAATCAGCGGACCCGGCGGGAATTGCTCGACCTGCGTCATTTCTGGAATGCCTTCAAGGCAGCGGCCAATTCGGGATGGCCAAGGGCGTAGTCACCGGCCGGGATGCCCGCCATCGCAGCGTCCCAGGCCTGCCGTAGTCCTGCGACCCCTGCGGCAGGGCCGCCTGGATGAGCCATGATGCCTCCGCCTGCTGCATGGATCAGGTCGGCGCTGCCAAGAGCTTGATACGTGTCTTGTGCCTGGTGGACCGTCTGGCCGGAGGAAAATACCGGCATTGCCATACATGGTTTGCTGTCGAACATCGGCGTCAGGCATTCACGCGCTGATGCAATGACGCTTTCATCGGGTTCGGCAAACTTGTTGCTGAGGCCATTGCAATGCATGTGGTCAACACCCGCCAGCCTCCAAAATTTCTGCCAGGCGATATAAGACCAACCCAGCATCGGCGCGCGGCTGAGATAGCCCCAACCGTTACGATGGCCGTGGATCGGCAACTGGCTGTGACGCGTCAACCCCAGTAGCCCCGATAGGCCCACCGAATTCAGGCTTACCATGACGCAGGTTCCACCCTCGGCGAGAACGAGATCGTGCCGGCGCCGCATCTGATCAACCTCGCCAGTCACATTGAAGGCGAACATCGCCTTGCGGCCGGTTCCTTGCGAATGGGATCGGATGACCTGCATTACCGCTTTGACCCGCTCATCAAAGGGGCAGTACCATCCGTCCGCCTGTAATTCGTCGTCCTTGATGAAGTCGATCCCCGCTTCCAAGAGCTCCGCCACGGCCGCCGCGGTTTCGGCAGCTGACAGCCCCACGCTTGGCTTGATGATCGTGCCGATCAGCGGCCCTGCATCCACGCCGGCTAAGCTGCGCGTGCCGGAAATGCCAAATTTGGGCCCGTCATAGGCGGCGGCGAAAGCCTCCGGTAACCGGATGTCGAGGATCCGCAGGCCTGAGAATTGTTTTAGTTCGAAGAGATTACCGGAGACGGTGGCCATTAGGCCGATAAGATCAGTGCCGATGTTGTCGAGGGGCCAAGACAGGGTGACGCGGGCGCGACGGCATGCCGAGCCAGGCGCTGCAATTGATCCCGGAAGGCTGGGTGACGCGACTTCTTCCAGGAGCTCCAACGCCTCGACGCGCGCTGCCGAGCGTGCCTTCAGTTCCACCGTTTCCCCAGGAATGGGGGCGAAGGTGCCTGAAGATTGTTCGCCTGCCATCACGTCTGCTGCCTTCTCGGTATCCCCGGGGGTCTCGATCAGGTAGTCGGCTTCGATGCGCTCGAGCATCATGTCCTCCAATTGTCGGGTCCGTTAACTTATTATACCAGTCATTCATGCCCATCAAGCGGGTCGCCTGTAGAAAGGCTGGAGAAGCCACACTTAGCGGTGTCCAACCAATCTGTAGCGGGGGCCGCCTAAGGTGTTGACGAGGAACTGATATGATGAGTATATGAGGTGGAGCGGCCGGGGAGGGTGCCAGTGCAGACGAGGGCGACAGCGGGATCCGACATGGATGAGGGTGGAAAAGCAGTGGCTGACGCCGTGGGCTCTGTCGTCCTCAGATGTGGGAAGCTGCAAGCCGCCGCTGTCGCCGGCGAACTACGCTGCCTTACTTTTGATGGCGCCGAAATCCTGCGTGGCTTGAATGCGCCCCTGCGTGATGAAAACTGGGGTGTGGTTGAAATCGAGACGGTGCTGGAGGAGGCGATCGGTCATTCTTATCGACGCCGGTTCAGGGGCAAGGACGCACCCGTGGAGGGGAGTTTCAGCGTCGAAATGACCGACGAACGCGAGCTGCGGGCACATTTCTCATTGAAGGCGCATGAGGCGGTCTTGCTTAACCGCGCTGGTTTTACGCTTCTGCATCCGATCGAGGGAGTGGCGGGAAGCTGCCTCACCCTTCGTCATCCGGGCGGTGGATCAACTCAGGCCGCTTTCCCACTCAAAATCGCCCCGGCTCAGCCTGCGATGAACATCGCCGGAATGGAGCACGCCATCGGCTCTCTGTCCGTGGATATCCGGTTCGAAGGCGACGTGTTCGAAATGGAGGATCAGCGCAATTGGTCAGACGCATCCTTCAAGACCTATTGCCGGCCACTGGCGCTGCCGCGTCCATTCGTGCTTGAGCGCGGCCAATCTGTCGACCAATCCATCGTCATCCGCATTTCCGGCGAGGTTGCCAAGGTGGAAGCCTTTCCGCGCGCCGAGGCTGAGCGCGTTCGGCTGCCGCAAGTGCTATTGGCGCATGATGCAGGATCGCTACCGGTCACCAAGGCTGCGCCGCTTCTGTTGCGGGTCTTCCCCGAGACCACGGAAGATGATTTCGCCGGTATAGAAGGCATGCCAGTCGGCGGCGTCGAAGTGGTTTTTGATGCGGTTTCCGACCTGCAGGCGACCGTCTTGCGCCTAGTGGAACACTATCCCAAACTTGATCGGCTGACGGCACTGCCGCGGCCCTACCTGAAGAGCTATCAACCCGAGGGGCCATGGCCTGAGGGGCCGAGACCAACCGACGCTTTGCCCGTCCTGCGCAGGCTCCTGCCAGGGATTGCCTTGGGCGGTGGGAGCCTTACCCATTTCACGGAAGCCAATCGCTGCCCGCCTGCCAGTGATGCGGACTTCATCACCTTCGGCAATAGCGCCATTGTTCACGCAGCTGATAGTCGCTCCATCACCCAGACCCTGGGGGCCTTGCCCGACATTTTCGCCTCGGCGGCAGCGCTCTTGCCGGCCAAGCCGCTTCATCTGGGGCTCTTCTCCATCGGCATGCGTTCCAATCCTTATGGCGATGGACTAGCGGCCAATCCCCAAGGCCGGTACATGACGATGACCAATGAGGATCCGCGGCAGAAGACAGACTATGCGGCGGCCTATGCGGCTGCAGTCCTCGCGCTCGCCGCGAAGGCAGGTTGTGCAAGCATTGCGCTGGCAATGACTTCGGGGCCGCTCGCAGCGGCCGGGCCGCTTGCCAGCTTCTTACAATTCGCTCAGCAAACCGCGGCGGCCACGGCGGATGTCATCGTCGAGCCCGACAAATGGAGCGTCATGACCAGGCGGGGCGGGTATAGTGTCACTGCTGATGCAAAAGGCGATCTCAGTCTCATCTACCATTTTGTTGAAGACGCTACTGCGGACGAGAGTCAATGACGCGCCGCGGTGTTCTCATCGGCTGTGGGTTCTTCGCACGCAACCATATGTTGGCCTGGCGCGACCTTCCGGACGTCACGATTGTCGCTGTGTGTGATCTGGATCCCGCCAAGGCTGCGGCATTCTCAGAGGAGTTTGGTGCCAGGGCATATGGCGACGCGGCTCAGATGCTCAAGGAGGTCCGCCCCGACTTTGCCGATATCGCCACGACGGTGAGCTCTCATCGGAGCCTGGTTGAGCTGGCGGCCGGCCATGGCTGCGCCGTTATCTGCCAGAAGCCGTTCGCAGAAAACCTGATCGATGCGGATGCCATGGTCGACGCATGCAAACATGCAGGCGTGGAGTTGCTCATCCATGAGAATTTCCGCTGGCAGGCACCAATCCGTCGCATCGGGGAGCTCATCGACAGTGGTGCCATCGGCCAGCCGCAGTTCCTGCGGCTGAATTTCCGCCATGCCTTTGATATTTATGCCAACCAGCCGTATCTGGCGCAGGTCGAGGATCTGGCGCTGTCGGATGTCGGGCTGCATCTCTTCGACGTTGCACGTCGACTATTTGGTGAGGTGATCCGCATCAGCTGCGAGACCCAGCGCCTCAATCCAAATGTCACGGGCCAGGACGCCTTCCTGGCACAGATGCGGCATGCAAACGGGGCTGTTGCCAGTGTTGAATGCAGCTTCTTCAGCCATTATGCACCCGACAGGTTCGTACAGACACTTGCGCTGGTCGAGGGCGACGAAGGCTCCATCGAGCTTGGCGATGGCTACCGCTTGTGGGTGCATCGCCAGGGCGAATGCCTGGAGGAGGTGGTGGAGCCGCCGGTCCCATCTTGGGGTGCGCGGCCCTGGAACCTCGTACAGGACTCCGTCATCGCGTTTCAACAACATGTCCTTGACGTGCTGGCCGGACGCGCGAAGCCACAACCTTCCGGCGCCGACAATCTGGAAACTCTGAGGCTCACTTTCGCGGCCGTGCAGTCCGCCAGAAACGGTGGGCGGCAAGTGAAGCTCGCTGCCAGCGGGGAGGAACCGCCGTCAGCCTGATCAGCCATGCGGATGGAGCAAAGGGCCACCCTCCGCAGGGGCCATCTCGGCCCAATCCACAGTATCTATTGGAGGAGAATACATGAAACATCTCAGACAGATCACCTTCGGTCTTGCTCTTGCGGCCTCGACCGCCGGTTTCGGCTCTACAGCCAGTGCGGCCAATATCTGCTTTGCGTTCCAGGATCTGGAAACGGAGTTCTGGGTGGCAAGTCACAAGGCCATCGTTGAGACCCTCACTGAGATGGGCCACAGCGTCATCGAGCGCAATGCAAACGAAGATGTCAACCGACAGCTGGAGCAGGTACGTGACTGTGTTGCTCAAGGCGTCGACGGCATCATCCTCATTCCGCAGGACGGTGAGAGTGCTGTGACCATCGTCAAGGAGGCGACGTCGAATGACGTGCCCATCGTCGTATTCAATCGGCCGCCAGCCAACAATGACAATGGCGTAATCGTTGTCGCCGACAATGCTGCCATTGCCGAAACGGCTGCAGGCTTTGTGCTGGAGCAGGCAATTGCCGCAGCGCCGGCGGATGCAAAGCTTCATGCAGTGGTGATCGTCGGTGACCTGGGCGATACCAACGCCATCCAGCGCAAGAAGGGCTTCGAGGCAGCAGTTGCCAAATTCCCGGGCCGGTTCGATGTGACGGAAGTCGCCTCCGACTGGGACGCGGCGACTGCCCTTGCCAATCTGGAGGCCACGGTCACGGCCAAGCCGAAGATTGACGCGATGTTCACCTCGTCTGATTTCCTTTTCCCCACCATCCGCTCGGTACTGGAGCCGCGTGGCATGTGGAAGAAGAGTGGCGAAGCGGGCCATATCCCGCTTGCCGGTCTGGATGGTGATGCGACGGCCTGCAAACTCATCAAGGAAGGCTATGTCGACGCGACGGGGGTCCAGGATCTGTATTTCGAGGCCGAGGCTTCCGTGAATGCCATTGTTAAGGCAATCGAGGCCGGCGAGACAGATCCGAACGAAGTGATCGCCGACCCGGGCTTTGCCTTGACGTCTGCCAATCTCGCTGAACGCGAGATGGATATGTGGGGCTGCAAGCTACTTGCAGAAGGCTTCCTCGACAATTGATCTGCTGACAAACGACATGGGACCCAGCTGGCTATGCCCGGCCGGGTCCAATGGCGAAAAGGTATACTATGTCTTCATCACCGGTGCCGAGAAGAGAACTGAAGGACAAGGCGGTTGATCTGCTGCTCTCCGACCAGTTCGTTCTTTATCTTTCCATCTTCTACGTGTTGCTCTTGGCGCCATTTTTGCCAATGCTGGTCACACCGGCCAATTTGGTGAATGTCCTGTCCAATATGTGGCCACTGCTCATCGTTGCGATCGGCCAGACGTTCGTGCTTGCGATCGGAGGCATTGATCTGAGCCAAGGGGCGGCCATTGCGTTGACGTCGGTCCTTGGAGCCCTGCTGATCACGGGTGCTGCAGATCCGGCAACCTTTGCCAACACGCCCATCTGGGGGTGGCTGCTAACGGATGCCGGTGGGCCGCTCGCAGGAGTAGACCATGGCGTGGTTCTGGCCATCGCCGCCATGCTCGTCGCTGCCGTGGTCATCGGCCTTATTAATGGAATGGCGGTTGCCATGTTTGCGATGCCGGCGTTCATCGTGACGCTGGTGGCGATGATGATCTTCTCGGCCTTTGCACTCTGGCTCACGCAATCGGGCAATGTGGCAAACCTGCCTGACGAATTCATTCGTCTCGGTCGTGGCGATATCGTCTCGGTCTATTTCGGTGCCAAGGAAGAGGCCAAGATAGCCCGACGCGCCATCTATTCTCTTGTCACCTATCCCATGGTCATCGCCCTGTGCGTCGCACTGGCGGCGCACGTACTCCTTAATCGGACGGTGTTTGGCAGCCAGGTGCTGGCCATCGGGATGAACCGCAAGGCTGCCGAAATTTCCGGTGTGCGCGTCAGGCGCATCATCATTGCTGTGTTCGTAATCTCGGCGGTTTGCGCGATGATCGGCGGGCTGTTGTTTGCCGCCCGCCTTGAAGCCGGGCGACCGACGCTAGGTGGCGGCACCTTCCTTCTGGATGTCATTGGCGCTGCCGTGATTGGCGGAACAAGCCTGTTCGGTGGCAAGGCAAAGGTCATCTGGACCTTCTTTGGCGTCATGTTCTACGTCATCATGGCAAGTTCGCTCTCGGCGATGAACCTTTCGGCCTTCCAGATCGACATGGTCAAAGGCGGTATCATCCTATGTGCGGCCTTGCTCGATGTTTTGCGCACACGGCTGAAGCGGGAGCGGGTACGATGACGGACCTTCTGTCTCTCCAAGGCCTGTCAAAATCCTGGTTCGGGATCCCGGCCAACCGCGATGTCAGCTTTAGTGTCCGCGAAGGCTCAGTGCTCGGCATCATCGGCCAGAACGGCGCGGGCAAATCGACGCTGATGAACATGATCGGGGGTGTCGTAAAACCGACCTCAGGTCATATGATGTGGCGCGGTCTGCCCTATGAACCGGCAGGAGCCGCTGACGCAACGCGCATCGGCATTGCCTTCATTCACCAGGAGCTCAACCTCTTCACCAATCTTTCGGTGGCGGAAAACCTCTACATTGATGGCTTTCCGAGGCGTATGGGCCTCATTGACTGGAAGCGGATCAACGAGCGAAGTCGGCAAGTCCTCTCTCGCCTCTCTTTGGATTTCGACCCTTCTGTCGAAGTTGGCCGACTGTCACCGGGCGAGCGACAACTGGTGGAGATCGCCCGGGCGCTTCACAACGAGGCGAGCCTCCTGATCTTTGATGAACCCACGACGTCGCTGACGCCGCGTGAAAGCGAGAGGCTGTTTGCGACGATCGAGGCTCTGAAAGGCCAAGGCTGCACGATCATCTACATCTCGCACATATTGTCGGATGTACAGCGGCTTTGTGATGACATCGTCGTGTTGCGCGACGGCGAAGTCGTCTCAAGGGGAACGATTGCCGACTTTCCGATCCCGCTGATGATCCGGAGTATGATTGGTCGCGACATGGGCGGGATGTTCCCGCCGCGCAGCAATCAGCCGCAAGGGGCAACAGTGTTGGAGGCGCGTGGACTCACTCAGCCAGGCGTAATCGAGGATGTCGACCTTGCCGTGCATGAAGGGGAAATCGTCGGTCTCTTTGGACTGATGGGTGCTGGTCGATCAGAGCTGGCGCGGATTCTCTTTGGTCTCGACAAATGCGCAAAAGGCACAATCAGCCTCAAGGGGCGACCGCTGGAGGGGCCGGTTCGAGCCCGCATCGAGGCCGGAATGGCGTTTGTGACCGAGAATCGGCGTGAAGAAGGGCTCATGATGGATTCAAGCGTTGCCGATAACTTGACTCTTGCCTCACTGGCCGCTTTTGGCCGAGGACCTTTTGCACTGATCGACCGCGATCGCGTTGCGGAGCGAACTGAACGAATGCGCGAAGAGCTCAACATCAAGGCCAACGACATCCACAGCCAGCCCGCCAAGGCTCTTTCCGGTGGCAATCAGCAAAAGGTCGTGATCGGCAAGTGGCAACTGCGCGATCCCGATCTATTCATCCTCGATGAGCCCACACGGGGTGTTGATGTTGGCGCCAAATACGAAATCTACAGCCTGATCGATGAGATCGCCGCTCGCGGGGGCGGCATAATGATGATTTCCTCGGAGCTTGAGGAATTGATGGGAATGGCCGATCGGATTGTCGTGATGAACCGCGGAGAAATCAAAGGACAGGTTCTGCGCCAGGATTTCGATCGCGAGCGCATCCTCGCACTGGCATTTGGGGAGATCGCAGAATGAAGCGGATCATGAAAGAACTGGTCGGCTTCACGCTCAGCCATTCGACGGCGGTTTTCTTTGTGTTGATCCTTTTGTGGTTTGGAGTTCAGGCCCCACAATTCCTGCAGCCTGAGAGCCTGGCCAACATCATCAAGCAATCATCCTTCATCGGCATCGCGGCACTTGGCATGACGGTCGTATTGATCACGGGAGGCATCGATCTTTCGGTCGGGTCTGTGATGTTCCTCGCACCGCTGATCGCCGGCATGGCGATGCGATCCTTCGGGCTGCCGGTTGAGGCTGGTTTCGTCGTGGCCATGGTCGTCGGCGCGGGGCTTGGCGGTCTCAATGCCTTCTTCATTGTCGTGCTTCGAGTCGTACCCTTCATCGTCACCCTTGCGAGCCTCTTTGTCTTTCGAGGATTCGGGACCTGGCTCACCAGTTCGACCCAGTTCGATTTTCCTGAGCGCATGCGGACGTTCGGATTGTCGGACTTGTTGGGGATCCCCACGCCTATCCTCGTCTTCGTCGTCACCGCTGTGATCATTCACATCGTGTTGCGTCACACTGGCGCCGGCCGTCAGATTTACGCCTTTGGCAATGATCGAGAAGCGGCGCGCAAGGCTGGTTTGGCGGTCGGGCGGATTGAAGCCAGGGCCTACATGATTTCCGCGGTTTGCGCTGCGATCTCAGGCTTTGTGATGATCTCGCAGATCGGCCGCCTCGATGTGGGGTTTGGGCAGGGCCGTGAGTTCGATGTCATTGCAGCAGCGGTTTTGGGTGGAGCGAGCCTTTTCGGGGGTGTCGGCACTGCGCTCGGTGCTGTTGCTGGGGCAACGCTGATCCAGACCGCCAAACTCGGCCTCGTCTTCACCGGGGTCAACCTTTACATGCAGCCGATTATACTGGGAACGGTGATTTTCGCAGCCATGGTCGCCGACGGAATACGGGGCCGGCGGCTGCGCGACAAACTCGCGCGGACAATTCGCCCCCTTAGATCGTCATGAGGTGAACCTGACATGGAACACATCGAACCGCCGTAGCGGCACGTCAGCCAAGAACAGAAGTAATACCGGGTCAACTGCCTCCTGCCAGCGCAACAGCGCTTTGGCAGTCAAGGCCCTGCGTCTGCATGAGCATCAAGCGTTACCGAAAAGATCGCAACGGGAAAGGAAAACCAATGACCAATATCGCCCTGCTTGGAGCTGGCGGGAAGATGGGCGTGCGCCTGTCAAAGAACCTGAAGCCGTCCCGCTTTACAGTTTCGCACGTCGAAATTTCCGACGAGGGACGTCAAAGGCTGCGCGAAGAAGTCGGTGTTGAAACTGTGGATCAAGTCGCCGCCTTGGCGAATGCCAATGTCGTCATTCTCGCCGTGCCGGATCGACTCATCGGGAAAATCTCCCATGCGATCATCGATCATCTCAAGCCCGGTGCTGCGATTATTGTGCTCGATGCGGCTGCCCCTTATGCTGGTGAGATGCCGGAACGCGCAGATGTGACATACTTCTGCACCCATCCATGCCATCCGGCATTATTCGATTTCACACCTGACGTAGATGCCCAGAAGGACTTCTTTGGTGGCATCAGCGGCCCCCAAGGAATCGTATGCGCTTTGATTCAAGGACCCGAGGAGCACTATCAGTTGTGTGAGGAGATCGCCCGCACGATATATGCGCCTGTTACTCGGGCGTATCGCTGCTCGCTGGAGAGCATTGCCATCCTCGAACCGGCCCTATCAGAGACAGTGGGCGCAACGTTGGCGCTTGCCCTTCGCGATGCGACTGATCGGGCCGTTTCAATGGGTGTTCCTGCTGATGCGGCACGTGACTTCATGCTGGGCCACCTGAAGATCGAACTCGGGATAGCCTTCGAAGCCTTTCCGGAGGGAAAATTCTCAGACGGGGCTCTTCACGCCATCCGCCAGGCTCGCCCGCTGATTTTCAGGGATGACTGGCTTGATCGTATCTTTTCATTAGCGGCGGTCAAGCAGTCGGTGAGGGATATCTGCAATCCGCAGTGAAAGCGCTCCAAGGGTTGACGTTCGCCCACTGCAGACCGTCGATCCTGGATATCACGGGTCAGCCAGAAACGGTCAGCCGCCGAGGATGAAAAGTCGGCGGCTGGGACGTCTGTCCCTGACAACCCTTCCCGGTGCACCCGATGCTGGGACGCAACCTTATCTCTCCAATGGAGTGACTATGGCGCCAACACCTGTCTAATAGGTGGCGCGGCCTCCTGAAAGATCGAAGACAGAGGCTGTCGTGAAACTGTTTTCGGCTGAGACAAGCCAAGCCACCATGTTGGCGGCCTCGTCGACCTCCAGGAAACGGCCTCTCGGGATCCGGCTTAACATATAGTCAATAAATTCCGGCTTCAGTTCATTGAGAATTCTTGTCTTTGCCGTTGCCGGTGTGATCGCGTTAATGGCGATATCAAATCCGGCACATTCCTTGCCGACGGCTTTGGTCATCGCGATCACGCCACCCTTGGCCGCGGCATAGGCCGCCGCATTGGGATTACCTTCCTTTCCGGCAATCGACGCGATGTTGACGATACGGCCGTAATTGCGCTTCTTCATGCCCGGTATCACGGCCCGATTGACGTAGAACGTCCCGTTAAGGTCAATGTCGATTACTCGTTTCCATTCATCGATCTCATAGACATCGAGGGGAGCATTCTTGCCGGCGATACCGGCGGAGTGCACGAGGATATCGAGACTGCCGAGACCGGCCTCCACATGTTCTGCCGCGGCAGCGACGGCAGCATGATCGCTGATGTCCACCACGACGGACGAAGCTTTCTCACCGAGTTCGCGGACCGCCGCCTTCAGCAGGTCTTCGTTCATGTCCCAGAGACTGACTGAGGCGCCAGAGGCGATAAGACGCCGCGCGACTGCGAAGCCGATTCCTTGAGCGCCGCCTGTCACGACAGCTATTTTGCCGATCAGATCAATCTGGTTCATTTGGGGCTCCATTGGGTTGGCGGTTGAGAAGGTCATGCATGTTGCGGCCGAGCACCGCCGATAGATCCTCGCCCCGAAACGGACCGTGACGCGTCAGGAGCGACAGGGTCTGGGGATAGGTCATGTGTTTGGTTGAGACCGGCCAGTCGGACCCCCAGAGCATCCGGTGGGGGCCGAAGGCTTGCGCAAAACAATCTGGGATCCAGCGCAAGGGGGAATAGGGGTATTCATGCTCGCTCGCAGCGATATTCCCCATACCGGAATATTTAACGTAGATGTTGGAGCAGGCGGCGGCTGCAATCACGGCTTCACTGTCGCCAGGGCCCGTGCGGCTTCGGGGCCCCATAAAGGCGAAATGGTGCAGCAGGATCGGGATCTCCGGCATCCTGTTGGCCAGCTGGATGACTGCTTCGATCTGATGCGGCATTACAGACAGGCTGGCAATCAGGCCTTGATCACGGGTCAGCCTGAAAAAGTCCATCATGTCCGGACCCACCAGACGGCTGCCATCTTCGTCTTCGGCGAGATAGAGGCTGAAGCCGCGAAACAGAAAGCGCGACAGTGCCGCCTCCAGGCGCGCGGCCGCCCCCGGTTGCCCGACAGCTGAAGACCACCAGCACTCCAGGTCGGGAAAGACGACGAACCGGCCAGGGTAGTCCGCAGCTGCCTTGAAGGCATAGTCGGTATTATCGCTATTGTCTCCGATTGCCGCAGCGATCAGCACGGCCTGTTTTACGCCTAACCGGTCCAATTCATGGATCAGGTTGGCAGCACTGGCACGGCTTGTCGCATCTGGAACCGCAGGCTGATAGGGCCAGCGGCGCCAGGCATGGCAATGGGCGTCGATCCTCATGCGGCCAGCGCTTTTTGCAAAGAGACAACTCTTTGGATCTCGGCGGCCGTCACGGGTGCTTGCCCGGGTCTTGCCACCGACGCAATGGCGCGATCCGGCTCGGTCGCATAAAGGGCGAGTTTGGTTTCACCCGCCAGGAAGGCCTCGGGCGGCGCAATGTCGTCATCAAGGTTCCAAGCGACATCCGGATCTGGAGACGGGACGGCATCGATCAGCGCCCTCGTATAGGCATGGCGCGGGTCATGCACGACCTTTTCGGCCGCGCCGACCTCCATGATCTGACCGCCATGCAGGACGACAATCGTGTCTGCGACCTGATATGCTGTCGTCAGATCATGCGTCACGTAGATGAGCGATATTCCAAGATCCCGCCGGAGCTCATAGAGGATGTCGAGAATGGTTGCGCGCAAGGAGGCGTCGACCATGGAGACCGGTTCATCAGCCAAGATGACGGTTGGATCGAGCAGCAAGGCCCGGGCAATCATGATGCGCTGCCGCTGACCTCCCGAAAGCTGGTGAGGGTATTTCCCAAGCGTGTTTTCGGGAACGAGGCCGACGCTTCTCAGCGTTGTCTCGATACGCGCATAGGCCTCATCCCTCGATGCTGCGAGACCGAAGCTGCGCAGGGGTGTCACCAGCGGATGGTCGATCTTGTAGAAGGGATTGAAGGCGTCAAAAGGATCCTGAAAGATGGCCTGAACTTGGCGCCGGAACTTGCGCGCGCCATCACGCGTCAAGCCGGCTATGTTGTCTCCGTCGTACAGGACTTCGCCGAGCGTCGGGTTCCGGAAGCCAAGCAAGAGGCGGATCAGCGTGCTCTTGCCGCTGCCGCTTTCGCCCACCACCGCCGTGATTGAGGGTGTCTTGCCTCCAATCGACAAGGAAATGTCGTGCAAGGCCGTCTTGGCGCTTGCTCGCCCCGCATGAAAGACGACGCTTGCCGCCCTAACTTCCAGAAGTCCCATTAACTTGACCTCCTATCGGCCGCAGCGGCACGAGTTCGCCGTTCAAAGGTGGGAAGGGAGTTGATCAGCATCTTGGTATAGTCGTGTTGCGGATTGGCGAAGACCTCCTTGACCGGTCCCATCTCGACGAGCTTTCCGCGATACATGACCCCCAGCTTCGAGACGAAATGGGCCATCAGCGCCATGTCATGGCCGATCAGGATGACGGCGGCTCCGAGCTCCTTCTGCACCCGCCCGAGCGTCGCCAGGACCTGCTTTTGCACCATCACGTCAAGGGCGCTGGTCGGTTCGTCGGCGAGGATGACGCTTGGCTTTAGCGCGATCGACATGGCGATGCAGACGCGTTGTTTCATCCCACCGGACAGTTCGTGGGGGAAGCGATGGCGCACGGCAGCAGGCAGGCCGACGCGCTGCAGGAGGTCCTCGATGAT
Source organism: Pseudorhizobium halotolerans (assembly GCF_902153235.2). Lineage (NCBI taxonomy): Bacteria > Pseudomonadati > Pseudomonadota > Alphaproteobacteria > Hyphomicrobiales > Rhizobiaceae > Pseudorhizobium > Pseudorhizobium halotolerans. The sequence continues at coordinate 215,331 of NZ_CABFWE030000007.1, forward strand.
GGAAACCCTGTCCTTGGGCGGATGGATGACGCCGTGGTCCTCAAAGATATCGTTGATCTGGCGGCCGATCCGCAGCACCGGGTTCAGCGAACTCATGGCGCCCTGCGACACCAGTGACATCTCGGCAAACCGCAAACGGCGATAGCTTGCGTCCGGCACCTGCGCCAGGTCACGTCCGTTCAACAGCATCTGCCCCTTCGACACGACGCCGCCGCGCAGCATGCGCATGAGTGCAAGAATGGTGGTCGATTTGCCCGAGCCTGACTCGCCCACCAGCCCGAACCGCTCTCCTGCGCCGATGTCAAAGCTGACGTCGTCGACGGCAACAAAGCGACCGGCAGGGGTCGGGTATTCTATGGTGAGATTGCGGATATCGAGGAGAGGATCGCTCATGCGTGGCCTCCCAGACGCTTGTTGACGAAGGAGTCCAGTCCCATTGCGGTCAGCATGAGGCCGACGAAGATGATGGAGATCACGACGATTGGCGGACCCCACCACCACCACATGCCGCGCAGAATGGCGCCGTAGAACTGGGCCCAATAGATGGTCGTTCCAAGGGTGAGCTGGTTTTGCGGACCAAGACCAAGTGCCTCCAGTCCGATCGTGGCCAGCATGGCTCCCGATACGGTGACAACGAAGCTTGCCGCGATAAAGGGCAGGAGATTGGGAAGGACCTCGACGAACACGAGTTTCAGGCCACTGCTGCCATTGAGCCGCGCCACTTGGACATAGCCCCTCTCGCGCAAGGACAGGGTTTGCGCACGGATGGTGCGCGTTGCCACCATCCAGGACAGGGAGGCGACGATGACCGCCATCAATCCCACCGTCATTTCGCGCACATTGGCGGCAACCAGGACGAGGATGGCAATCCCTGGAATCGTCATCATGACGTCGGTCAGCACGCGGATGATGGTGTCGACCACCCCCCCGACAAAGCCTGAGATCAGTCCGAGGGTCACTCCCAGGGTCAGGCTGATCAAGCCGGCGACTACCCCGATCGTCAGCGTGTTGGGCATGGCATGGATCAGCACGGTCACCATGTCGCGACCTTGTCCGTCTGTACCAAGCCAATGATCGGGAGAGGGGGGTTGGCGGGCAATCGTGGCGCCGACGCGCGCGGCTGTAGGATCGACGAGCAAAGGACCGATGATTGCGATGAGACAGATGAGGGCCAAAATTCCAAGACCGAAGGCGAGCGGTCGGTTTCGCAAAAGCTGTCGCGGCTGGACGAAAATGGCGGCCATGGTCACGCCTCCTCCGCAGCAATACGCGGGTCGATCAAAGGATAGATGAGGTCAAGAATGAACATCGCCACGGCGATCGAGATCGAAAGAACCAGGACGATGCCCTGGATGACGAAGTAGTCATTCGACTGGATGGCCTGATAGAGGCGAAAGCCAATCCCCGGATAGGAGAAGATTACCTCAACTAGGATGGCGCCCGATACGATGTGGCCCATTGCCAGGGCAAGCTTTGTCAGCTGTGGCAATAACGCGTTGCGCATTGCGTACCAAAAAAAGATGCGGCGTGGCTTCAGCCCTTTGGCGTCAGCCAGCGAGATGTAGTCCTCGCCTAAAACACTCACCATCATGCCGCGCATGCCAAGCGCCCAGGCGCCGATCTCGGCCAGGATGATGGAGGCGGCGGGCAGCGCCGCATGCATGGCAATGGCCGATATGGTCTCCCAGTTGAAGCCGGTCTGGATGCCGAAGGGCAATCCTCCGCCCGCGGGGAAGATGCGCCAGACGATGGCGAAGACGTAAAGCAGCACCATCCCGATGAGGAAATAGGGAACAGAGGACAATAGAACCACCGACGACCCGAAGGGCTGCAGCCAACGCGGCACGCGCGGCCAGCCCATCAGACCACCAAGCAGCGTGCCAAGCGTAAAACTGACGAGTGTCGCAAAGCCCAAAAGGCCAAGCGTCCAAGGCAGGCCGGCCAGGATGGCATCAACGACACGCTCGGGATAGGCCGCAAGGGATACGCCCAGATCAAGGCGAAGCGTGGCACCCCAATAGGACAGGTATTGTTCCCACAATGGCCGATCCAGACCAAAACGGCTTCTGTAGGACTCCACCATTGCCGAGATGTCGCCACCCCCGCTACCGGTCGCCAGCAATTGGTTGAGCTGGGCCTCGACGGGATCTCCGGGCATCAGGCGGGGCAGCAGGAAGTTAATCGAGACAGCCAGGATGATGACCAGAAGCATGAGGCCGAAGCGGCGAGTGACGTAGCGGAAATACATGGCGAGCCCTCAGATCAGCATGTCTTGCAAAACCGCCTCGGTCAGACCCAGTCCAAAGCCGGGTTCGGCATTGGGTATGAGTAGGCCTTGGTCGGGCACGGCCATGCCAGGAAATATCAAGGCGTCCTTCAGCGGCACGCCCGGAGCCGAGCCGAGGAAGAATTCCCCCCAGCGCATGTTGGCGCTCGCATAGGTGAGATGCTGCCCATAGGGTGTGTTCATCCCGGCATGCAGGATCACCTCGATCCCGGCCGCTTCGGCAATGTGATTGATGCGCATTGACCCGGTCAACCCGCCAGCCCAGCAGATGTCGGGTTGGAAAATATCGGCCAACTGACGGCTGGCGGCAGTCAGAAAGCTTGAGGGCGTGTACCAGTGTTCACCAGTTGCAAGGCTCATCCACGGCAGTCGGTTGCGAAGTCCGGCATGGGCTTCCAACTGATCGGGCAGCAGACAGTCTTCGATCCAGCGCAATCCATAGGGGCGAAGACGCTCTGCAAGGCGAACGGCATATTCCAGGTCGAAGGCGAGCCAGCAGTCAAGCATCAGCTCCACCGTCGGGCCGATCATCTCGCGTGTTCGATGAACGAGCTCCTCATTGGCCGTCAGTCCTGCCAGCCCGTCAAAGCTGCCATAGGGGCATGCAAGCTTCGTTGCCTGAAACTCGAGCTCCATGTGCCAGTCGGTGTCGTTTCCTGTGGCATAGCAGAAGATGCTGTCATGGACGGGCCCGCCGATCAGCTCATAAACGGGTCTGTCGAGAACCTTGCCCTTCAGGTCCCACAGCGCAAGGTCGACCGCGCTGATGGCATAGGCGGCGATCCCTGAGGATCCATAGGGGGAGGAGGCCCGCATCATCATGTCCCAGGCCCGATCGGTGGCAAGTGCCTCCTGACCTTCCAGCAAGGGGGAAAAATGATCATTGATCAGACTGATGACGGCGCGCCCATGGCGGCTGACGCCAAAGCCGGTCGTACCGTCTTCGGCCGTGACCAGGCATCCGACTGCGCCATCGAGCCGCCAGCTCGACCTGCTGGCCTTAAACTGTGAGTAGCCGGACATCGGGCCCGCCACCCGCGCCTGGCGGGTCCATGGATCTCGCCGCGGCTGTGCGCCCGAAGGCGTCTTTTCCCTGTAAAGCGCACCGACCATCTCGCTGCGGATGGCAAAGGCTCTGATCTGCTTGATTTTCACCGCGTTCACTCTTGTGACAAAGCTCGTGGGAAGCGAGCCTTTTGAAAGACCCGCTCGCCATGGGTTACTGGGTGGGCTGAAGACGGTGGATCACCAATGCAAAACCTTCCCACGGCAGGGGTTGGGCGACATAGGGATTGTCAAAGGAGGGATAGCCCGTCCAGTAGGTCGTATTGAACGGTTGCGTTTGAATTTCCTCAAACAGCGGGATTTCCGGCAAGTCGCGGACAAAGATCGCGGTCGCCTGCTCAACGAGCTCCATGTATTCGGGATTATCCGGCGAGGGCTGGGAGGCTTCCATCTTGTCGAGCAAAGCGTCGAGGTCGGGATTGCCGTAGCGCGTGACGGCGCGTAGATTGGTCGCCGCCTGCCCTTCTGGCGCTGCATATTTGGAATGGAAGTGCTCCAGGGTTTGCCAGGGATCATAGAGGCTCCCGCAATGGGGATAGACGCTTAATCCGAAATTTCCCGTCGACAGCGCTTCCGTCTGGGCGGTCACCTGCTGGACATTGACGATGGCATCAAAGCCTGCCGATTTCAGTTGCTGGACGAGAACCGGGCCGACCGGGTCGCCCTGTCCGACTTGAACAGCGATCTGCAGCGGGCTTCCATCCGGCTGCACCCATGTGCCGGCGCTCTTCGTGAAGCCGGCGCCCTGGAGCAGGTGGTCGACCTTGGAAAGGTCGTGTTGATCCAGGGTGCCGACATCGAGGCTCTTTTCAAGCTGATCGACATAGTCGAGCATCCCGCGATAGGACGAAAACGGCAAGATTGCCTTCTTGACGGAGCCCTCATAAGCGAGGTTGACGATCTGGTCGCGGTCAATTGCGGCATTGATCGCCTGACGCAGGGCGACATTATCGAAAGGCTGGCGCTGCGTGTTAAAACGGATGCCGACGACGCAGCCATTCGGGGCGCCCCAGACAGGTCCCTCATTGTTCCAGGCCGTCAGGTTTGGGTTCTGGAAGCGGATCGCTTCAAACACGCCTGATTGGATGTTGCGACCGATATCGATCTGGTTGGTGGCGTAAAGCTGGGGCATGGCTTCGGCGGTCGCGGGGACATAAATGACCCGCTCCACCTTCGGCATTGCCTCAACAAGCCCGGCATCTTGTGCCCACCATTCATCACGCCGATCGAAAAACAGCGAGCTGGCATCCGATTTGACAAGCTTGAACGGTCCAGTGCCGACCGGCCAGCCGTTAGCGAGATCGAAATTATTGAACGTCTTGGGATCGTTCCCCTCCCAGATGTGCTGGGGGACGACCACGAAGCGTGTTGACTGGCCCGTTGCCAGAAAATCGGTGGCCCATCTGGGACCTGGTTTCGTCAAGGATACTTTGACGGTCAAGGGATCGATGACTTCGGCCGAGGCGACCCATTCATCGATCGCGCTCGAAAACAGCAGATCCGGTGCTGCGGCCTTCAGCATGGAGAAGGTGAAGGCGACATCCTCGGCATCCAGGGCCTCGCCGTCACTCCAGCGTACGCCTTCGCGCAGCTTGATGGTCACTTGTGTATAGTCGTCGTTGTAGCTGTAGCTTTCACCGATCCAGGGGATCAGCTCATTGGTGAAGTGATTAGTGTAAAACAGCGCTTCATTGACGGTATAGTGCAGGCTGTTGCGCTGGTGGAGCAAAACCCCGGCATAGGGATTGAAATTCTCTGTCGACGGGACCGCGTTATAGTAATCCCAACCCTGGCTAATTAAGGTGCGATTGCGCGGCACATCCGGCACGGTCTGGCCATAGGCCATTGTCGTGGAGAGCAAGACGGCGGCCAAGACGGCTGCACCGGCACTCTTTGCCCCAGTTGAACGAAATTTTGGCATGCTCTCCTCCCAATCCAAAGTGACAAGAGGCCTCCCCATGCCCCCTGCGCGGCCTCGCGCCGCTTTTCCTTGCTCGCCGTTTCCATAAAATGGAAAGCGCTTTCCATCTACTCCAACCGACTGGTATGCGTCAATAGGCCAGTAGGCCCGATTGATCCTACGGTGCCGCTTAAACGTGGTGTGAAAGCGCGAACACCTTCTCCAGGGCTTCCTGAACTGGGAGATCGCCATCCATCTCAAGTACGTCGGCCATATAGGCCCGCCATCGCAAAATGGTCGGATGATCAGCCTGGCCAGTGACCGTGGAATCGATAAGGACATGGCCAAACACGCAGCCACTGTCTTCATGGACAAAGATGTCGTAGTGCCGGTAGCCGAGCTGTTCGAGCGCCTCGACCATCTCCGGCCAGATCTGCGCGTGGCGGCGCTTGTATTCTGCAATCTTGCCTTGCCGGATGCGAAGCAGGAATGCCTTGGTGGAGCCCATCGCTTCTGCCGTCACAGATGAGCCCGGATGGTTTGAACCTGTCCGTCCTGCCGGGAAGATTGCAGCAGTGCCGCAATGGTTGCGACGGTCTGGGCGCCGTTGATGCTGGTGGACAGGTTCGTACCGGCATTGCGCGCAAGATCGACGAGCGCATCTACCGGGCCATCGCAGCGATAAGCCCAGTCTCCATCGGAAAGGTTCAAGCGCTCAACCTCGCCGCTTACTTGGCGAATTTCGCAAAAGTCGCGATCAAATTCTGCGGCGATGACGCCCTCGCTGCCGGCCAGATAGATGCGCATCAATGCCCGGTTTCCCTGCGGCATGGCTGCAGCCCCCGCAATTGCTGCCACGGCTGAATTGGATAGGCAAAGACTGGCGGCATTGGCAAGGTCGATGCCGTCGCGCCCGAAGGTCGATCCGCCTATCTTAGTCGGCGCAAGGCCAGTGAGAAGAAACAAGAGCGACAGGGCGTGGCTGAGCTGCCCATAGGCAAATCCACCACCTTTCCCAGGATCCTGCCAAGTGCTGCGATCCGGCCTGAAGAGTGAGCTTTCCCACTGCCGCAGACCCGCCTGGCCTTCAAAGACATCGCGCGTGGCGGAGATGAAGCTGACCGCTGCGTGCTCGATTGTCCCGATCGCACCTTCAGCGATCTTCAGGGTCAAGTGATCGACTTGCGGCAGATAATTGTAGCCGTGGGCGACGAGAAGATGACGTCCATGGCCCTTGGCCAGGGCCACCAGATCCCAGGCTTCGCCCACATCCAGCGTCATCGGCTTTTCGCAAAGAACATGCGCTCCCGATGTGATCGCCGCGCGGGCATGCTGATAGTGCAGGTGATGGGGCGAAGCGACGATCACCACGTCGGGGCGTCGGGAAAGAACCTCCTGGAAATCTTCAGAAGCAAAGGCAAAGCCGAAATGCTCCTTCACCTTTGAAAGTTCCTCCTGGCCAAGTCGCGATACGCCATCCAGGATGACGTCGCTGCGTCGCGCCAAAGCAGGAATGTGGTTTTGCGCTGCGTACCAGCCAGCACCGATAACCGAGGCTCGGATCTTTGCCATGGAGAAACTCATTTGGAAAACGCTTTCCATTCTGATAGGATCTATGCCATGGAGAAGTCAAGCAAGCTTGTTCATTCGCATCCGGCCTGTATATGTCGGTTTCATAAACCTGGACGGATATGTCGCAACCAGTCTCACCTATAAATTCCCCCGTTCGTTTACAGGAGGTCGCACAAGCAGCAGGCGTGTCGGCCGTTACCGTGTCTCGCTGCATCAGTAATCCGGACCGCGTCTCGCGCAAGACGCGTGAGCACGTGCTGGCGATCGCGGCCGAGCTTGGCTATATCCCCAATCGACAGGCCTCGAGCCTCGCTTCCGCACGCACCCGGGTGATCGGGGTTGTGGTTCCGACGAGCGCCAACCCGATCCATTCCATGGTGATGCAAGGGGCAGCTGACGTGCTTGAACCAGCGGGCTACCAGATCCTGCTTGGCCACTCGCATTTTTCCGTTGACGCTGAGTGCGATCTGGTGCGGACGTTTCTGGGGCATAGGGTCGATGGCATACTGCTGACCGGCAAAGACCACAGTCCAGACTGCGTCGATCTCCTGCGCCGTTCCGGCACGCCCGTGGTGGAGATGTTTGACTATAATCCTGAGCCGCTCGACATGAGCGTTGGCTCCTCCAATGTGGATGCAGGTGCAGCGCTTGGGCGCTACCTAATTGGCAAGGGGCGGCGGCACTTGGCGTTCGTCGGTCATATTGGACTGGACGACAGTCGCATGGCCGATCGTCTTGCGGGTTTGCGGCTGGCGACCGAAGAAGCCGGTCTTGATGCGCCGGTCGCCTATGAAATTACAGCCACCCCGGGAACGGGGCAGGGCGGAGAGATCATCGGCACGATCATTCGGGAACATCCGCAGACTGATGCAGTCGTGTTTGCTGGCCATTACGTGGCAGTTGGAGCCATCCGCCACGCCCTTGACCTGCATCTGGATATCCCCGGTCGTGTCGCGATTGCGGGATTTGGAGATAGCATCGTGTCCGGCTGGATCAGACCGGGATTAACGACGATCAGGTTCCCGGTGCGGGAAACGGGCATGGAGGCGGGCCGAATGCTCCTGGCGCGCCTAGCAGGCAAGACCCCATCCGGGCGGGTGACGCGGCTCGGGTTTGAGATCATATCGCGTGAGAGTGCGTAGCAACTTCCGGTACCGCTGGCTCGGCGATAACGAAGGGTTCACCGGCATTTCAAATGCCCTCAACTGGTCGTGCAGTTCCCAATCCGGCGTCGCTTGCAGAAGGGCGCAACTAGTTATTTTGATATAAGTTCGCCACGGTCTTGGCTACCAGAACGGCGGATACCGGAATAACTCGGAATGTCCGTATCCGCAACATGGTCCAGGAGGAGATCGTACGGGCCGGTCACATCGTCCCTCCCGGAAGCCAAAGTTCCTTGCTCACGGCGTGTCGACGTCTTGAAGCGGATGAGATCTGCCATTTCCATCGCAAGCCGAGGCGGTGCATCGAGGACACCGGAAAGCAGATCCGGATCCTCAAGCGCCTCTGTCGTAGGTGCCTCTTCGTCATCATCCCGCAGCCCTTTGGAAGCCGTTAGCCGAGGAGAAAGTGCACTCCCGCCATACGTGATCCCGGGAAACCGGATCGCGTAACGCTGCTTCGTCGCTGCGGCTTGGAACCGTCTGTAATCTGTTGACCCCGAGATGATGACGCGCCGCACCCATTCCAGGATCTCTTCGCGCTTAGAAAAGGGCAGGCTGCCGAAGTCGTCGGGAAGATGCCAGGCAAGGCGGCGGCGTTCGGCCGGACTAACGTCATCTAGATGGTGGCCATAGAGCGCCCGGGACTGATGTGGCACTTTCGCTTTGAAGTATCCTTGCGCCAGTCCGTACCTGCGTTCGATCCGGCCGAGGATGGTGAAGCTTGCGGCGGATCGAGGGACACGATGGCCCTCGATCCACGATAGCAAGGTCTTTGCATCGAAAGTTTTGTCTATCCGAACGACCGCCCGGTGGAGTTGCCAGTAGCTCTCGCCAAAGCGGCGCATATGATAGGCGAGTGCATCGGCGAAAGAACTCGGGTCTTCATTCACCTCAAATAACGGCTCTGGTTGGTCTGAAATGGGGTTCGGCTTTGGGCCTCGACGGCTGGCTGAGGGCGATCTCGCGACCCTGCCGCCCGCGTGTCCCTGAGTCGTCGCTGTGGGTACAGACTTTCGTCTGCCACCAGCATTCAGCGTGCTGGCTCGCAGCCTCGCCCCATTCAACGCGTCGTCTTCTACAGGCGGTTCCTTTAGCCAGCGCATGATTGCATCCAGTGCCGGCCGCAGCTGCGTCTTCAGCGTCATCGTCAGCGCTTCATCTATCCCACAATCGTGTGCGATCTGCCGCCAGTCATACCGGTTGCGCGCAAGCGCGGGTGTCTTTCGATATGTTATCAGACCCAGAAGGTAGGGCCGTATGTTCTCTACGATCCAATCCGGCGCGACGGGGGCAATGCGGGATCGTGTCCCAAGGCGTGGTGTAGCTTTGGCGGTCGCCGTGCCTTCCGGATAGAGCCGGGAATGGATCAGCTTGCGGCTGGCAGGCTGATGAGCGGATCATCGCTCATCGTGGCGATTGTCTCAAGTGTCATGTAGCGGGACCGCTGGACGGCCCATTCGTCATTCTGCTCCAGGAGCAAGGCACCGACCAGTCTGACTATGGCGTCGTCGTTGGGGAAGATGCCGACGACCTCGGTGCGCCGCTTGATTTCGCCGTTGAGGCGTTCGATTGGATTGGTGCTGTGAAGCTTGGCCCAATGCTGCTTGGGAAAGGTCATGTAGGCGAGCACGTCTTGCTCGGCACTGTCCATGAGACTGGCGAGTTTGGGCACCTTCGGCCTGATCTGGTCGGCGACGTTACGCCATTGGGTACTTGCAGCCTCTGACGTGTCCTGGGCAAAGGCCGTGGCGATGAAGGCGGAGACAACACGGCGTCCGCTCTTTCCGGCATGGGCGAGCGCATTGCGCATGAAGTGAACCCTGCAGCGCTGCCAGGTGGCCGAGAGAACCTTGGAGACGGCGGCTTTTATGCCTTCATGTGCGTCAGAGACGACGAGCTTGACGCCACGCAGACCCCGCCTTGTCAGCTTACGCAGGAACTCTGTCCAGATCGCCTCGGCCTCGGATGTGCCGATCTCCATACCGAGCACCTCGCGTCGACCGTCGGTGTTGACGCCGACGGCGATGATGACGGCGACGGAGACGATGCGCCCGCCGCGCCGGACCTTGAGGTAGGTCGCATCGATCCAAAGGTAGGGCCATTCCCCTTCGATGGGCCTGTCGAGGAAGGCCTTCACCTTCTCGTCGATCTCCTCGCAGAGCCGGGATACCTGGCTCTTGGAGATGCCCGACATGCCCATGGCTTTTACAAGATCATCAACGGATCGGGTCGATACGCCCTGGATGTAGGCCTCCTGAATGACCGCCGTCAGAGCCTTCTCGGCCATGCGGCGCGGCTCCAGGAAGCTCGGGAAGTAGCTGCCGGTGCGAAGCTTTGGAATGCGCAGCTCAACGGTGCCCGCCCGTGTCTCCCAGTCCCGGTCGCGATAGCCGTTGCGCTGGGCCAGTCGGAAGCTATTCTTCTCGCCATCGCCCGCGCCAGTCTTCGTGCTGACCTCCAGCGCCATCAGCTTCTCGGCAGCGAAGCCGATCATCTCCCGGAGCAAATCGGCATCAGCGCTCTTCTCAACGAGCGAGCGCAGGTTCATCATATCTTCGGTCATCGGTGGTGTCCCTCAGGTTGGCTCTAAGCAACCCGACCCTACCGGAAAACACTGGTGACCACCGCTACGCCGCCCGCTCCCTACAGCACCTTGGAGGGTGCACTCGCGAGCGGCTTCGCTATCACCCAGCTACACCACTCGCCGGGACACGATCCAATGCGGAGTTCGCAATAAGTCGAAACCTTCTTCTGAAAATGGCGTCTGGAAAGCTCTTAGTTGGGCATGTGTCATTCCGCATCTTTTCTCGGGCCTCAGGCCGAGGGCGTGCGGAACTAGGGGCGAGCGCTTAAATGCGTAAAGCGGGCCAATCCGAACCTGTAACACAGGAAGTCGTCACGATCTGTCATACTTGGTATTGCTTTGCTCCGCGCACCTTCGTCGGTGTTCCGGCAGAGGAAAGCTGAAGAGCCTTTCCGCGGTTCCGGTCAAGGCGTAAAAGCCTGGACAGCTACGTCGTACCAGGAGGGCATTGCGCAGGCAGCATGAAGGCGCTATATGTAGGTACGTTCCTACATGGAGGTGCATATGGCTACTACCAGCTTGACCAGCCGCGAATTGAATCATGATGTTGGCAGAGCAAAAAAAGCTGCTGAAGCGGGACCTGTCGTTATCACTGA
>NZ_CABFWE030000008.1:0-17732 GCF_902153235.2 Pseudorhizobium halotolerans
AAGATGACGCCGCCGAGGATGTTGCGGATCGTGCCGTTCGGGCTCTTCCACATCTTCTTCAGGCCAAACTCCTCGACGCGCCCTTCGTCGGCCGTGATGGTCGCGCACTTGATGCCAACGCCATGCTTCTTGATCGCATGGGCAGCGTCAATCGTGATCTGGTCGTCCGTCTCATCTCGCTTCTGGATGTTCAGATCATAGTACTTAAGATCGATGTCCAGATAGGGGTAGATCAGCTTGTCCTTGATGAACTGCCAGATGATGCGGGTCATCTCGTCGCCATCGAGTTCGACGACCGGATTGGCGACCTTGATCTTATGCATGTAGTCCTCCCAATGGTGACGGCCCTCCGCCGCCACGTGTTCAGCGCATGTCGCGCATGTGGCTTTCGACGCTGCGAAGATGACGCCGCATGGCGTCGGCTGCAGCTGCGCCGTCGCGATCCGCGATGGCTTCAACGATCTGTTCGTGTTCGGCAAAGCTGTGATGGTCCGCGGGCGGGCGAACGGGGGTCTGACGCAACCTGCCCCAGGTGACGGCCCGGCGCACGGCGTTCAGCGTGTCGAGGAGCCCCAGCAGCAGTGAGTTCTGAGAGGCCTCGCCGATCGTACGGTGCAGGCGGTTGTCCCACTGCTCGTACTGCCGCCATGTCGGCGCCTGCTGTGCCTTGATCATGCAGTTGCGGATCTCGGCAATCTGGGCGCCCGTGGCATTCAGGGCAGCACAGCGCGCTACCTCAGGTTCGAATGCAATCCGTGCTCCCATGACCTCAAGCGGATTGGTGCGCTGGACCATGGCGTTGATGTCGGCAACCGTATCGATAGGGCGGTCACCAACGAAGGTACCCTTGCCGACATGTCGCCAAACCGTGCCTTCCGCCTGCAAGGTTGCGAGCGCCTTGCGCAGCACGGCGCGGCCGACATCCAGCGATTGAGCCAGCTCCCGCTCCGGCGGGAGGCGCCCATCGTCCGGTAGCTCTGCGGTGGCAAGAAAGCCCTTGAGCTTTGCCAGCACATCCATTTCCAAGTTTTGATCCATTTGCGAAACCAATATCCGAATTGGTTGATGGATAGCCGGCATGTGCTGCGGTGTCAATACGCAGAAGAGTTCTTGCTCAGACAGGTGTAGAAGACATCTAAAACGCTGAAAGATAAGAATTTTTATATGAGGATTTTTGAATTTCGCCTGTTTCTCACTCCACCCTGTAAAGGCTTCGGCGAAGAAATTGGTTGACATAGGTCCGCGTTAATAGATGATTGGTTTGCAATTGGGTTCTGGGGAGGGCCCGATTAAGGGAGGAACGAAATGAATATGTTTGCCAGGAAGATCCGGGCGTCGGTGTCTGTCGCCGCCCTCTGCTTTGCTGTTGCCGTGCCAGGCTTCGCCTGGGCAGATCCCATGCGCGTTGCCTTCGGCGACATTGCGACAGTGGAATCGCTTCATCTCCTTGCGGCTTTCGAGCGCGCCAAGGAGAAGGGCGTCGATGTCCAGATCACTTATTTGAAGAGCGAGGACATTGCAGCGCAGGCAGTCGTCAGCGGCCAAGCCGATATCGGCGTGGGAGCGCCATACGCTTTGCTTCAGAAGGTGAAGGCGCCGATCCGCATCTTCATGCAGTTGAGCAAGCTGCAGTTCTATCCGGTGGTCAACACCGAATTCTACAAGGATTGGAAGGATCTCGACGGTCAGGAGGTCGCCGTCCATTCACGCGGGTCCGGCACCGAAGCGATCATGCAATTGATGGCCGAGAAGAACGGCATCAAGTATTCCAGCATAGCTTACGTTCCAGGCGCTGAAGTGCGCACGGGCGCACTGCTGCAGGGCAACGTGAAGGCGACGATCGTGGACTCGTCTGGAAAGCGCGTGCTGGAGGACAAGGCGCCCGGCAAGTTCGCTTTCCTGCCGCTCGGCGAGGTCGCCGCGACGGATGAGGCGCTCTTTGCAAACACGGACTATCTTGCGGCCAATGCCAAGGATGTGGAGATCCTCATCGAGGCGATCCTGACGACATGGCGAGAAGTCGCCGCGGATCCGAAGTCGGTCGCGGCGCTGAAGGAAAAGTACAATCTGCTTCCCGACGCTACACCCGAAATGGTTGCCGATATCGAGCCGTACTTCACGGAGGCCGCGCCGAACATGCCGCTCAATGGAGGCGGGGAAGATGCTGCGCGCGATGACTTCGATTTCTACACGATCTCCGGGGCGCTTGAAGGAGAGGCGAAGGACCTGAAGGTTGAAGACTTCTGGGACCTCACGGCGCTCAACAATGTGCTCTCGAGGGTCGGTACGAAGTAAGATGCAGATGTCAATTTCGCCAGCAAAAATCGACAATGGGATCGGAGCCTCGCAAGAGGCTCCACCCACCACCGCCGAGATGATCCGGACATTCGTCGACGAGCGGCGTTCGTTCTGGATTGTCGTATCGCTCGCTTTACTCTTCGCTTCCTGGGAAATCGCCGGACGGATCCCGATCAGCTTCGCGTTCCCGAGCTTTCTCGAAACCCTTTCCGCCTTCGGCGAGATGGTTGCGGACGGCAGCATGCACCGGGCCTACTTCCTGACACTTCAGCCGCTGGTCCTCGGCGTCGTGATTTCGGCGGCCGTCGGGATCGGTCTCGGCGTCGCAATGGGACTGTCCGACAAGGCGGAGTGGCTGCTGGCGCCTGTATTCATCGTGCTCCAGGCAGCTCCGATGGCCGCGCTCGTTCCGCTTGTCACCTTCGTCTACGGGATCGGCCTGACGGCGAAGACGCTGGCGGTCATCATGCTGGCGCTGCCGGTCATCGTGCTGAATTCCTACAAGGCCGTGCGGCACGTCAATCCCTCGCTGGTAGACATGTGCCGCTCCTTCCAGGGCTCGCGCATGCAGCAGATCTTCAAGATCATCATTCCGGACGCATCTCCGGTTCTGTTTGCTGGTCTTCGCCTCGGCATTGCCGCAGGGTTTATCGGCGTCATGCTGGCAGAACTGCTGATCACGCCAACTGGTATCGGCGACCTCATCACCTATCACCGTTCGGTTGCCAACTATGCGCACATGTATGCGGCAGTTGCTTCGATCATTGCTGTCTCGACATTGACACTTGCGGGCTTGCAATACGTGGAAATCCATCTGCTGCGTCCTGAGAAGAGGAGAAAGTGACATGGCGAATCCTGCTTTGGCACGTAGCGGCAGCGTGACCTCCGCCACCAGCAATGATGCGGTCGTTCAAGTCCGCGAGATCTGCAAGAACTACGGCGACGTCGAAGCGCTCCGCGGCATCAATCTCGAATTCGAGCGTGGCAAGCTCACGACGCTGCTGGGCCCTTCAGGTTGCGGAAAGACAACACTGCTCAAGATCATCGCCGGCCTCGTTCCCGCCACCTCCGGTGAAATCCGGGTCAATGGACGTGTCGTGACAGGCCCCGGCCCGGAACGGGCCTTCGTCTTCCAGGATTTCGCGTTGATGCCCTGGGCGACCGTACTTCGCAATGTCGGCTTCGGCCTCGAACTGAAGGGGGTGCCGGCAGCGGAGCGAGACCGGACCGCTCGGCGTTATATCGAACAGGTGGGGCTTTCCGGTTTCGAGCAGAAGTACCCGCATGAGCTCTCCGGCGGCATGCGCCAGCGCGTAGGAATCGCGCGAGCCTTTGCGGTAAACGCAGACGTGCTTCTCCTGGACGAGCCTTTCTCGGCAGTCGATGAGCAGAACCGCCGTAAGTTCCAGGAGGATCTGCTGCGTCTGGTCGAGCTCGAGAAGAAGACGTTCATCTTCGTGACCCATTCCATCGAAGAGGCAGTCTATGTCTCGGACCGGATCGTTCTCCTGTCTCCTCGACCGGGCCGTGTTTCCCAAGTGATCGATCCGATGATCGATCGCAGTGCTTCCCCGGATGACATTCGCCGCGATGCCAGCTACCTCGACGTGGTCGAGGAGATCTGGCAGGGGTTGCGGCAATATGCGGAGTGATGCGCCATGACCCTATTCGGCACACGCGTTCCCATGATGGCGTCTCTGCTGTTCTGGTTGCTTGTCTGGGAGATCGTCGGGCAACTTGACGTCATGTTCCTCATCCCGCCGTTCACCTCCATTGTCAGCGCGGGCTTCGAGCTCGTCCAAACCGGCTCCTGGCAAAGCGCATCGATGATTACGCTGCGCTCTTTCCTGTACGGCATGACCCTTGCCATCGTCGTTGGCGTGCCGCTTGGGGTGCTCATGGGACGCTTCAAGGTTGTCGACAACATCTTCGGCCTGTGGGTGAACATGTTCGTCAGTGCTCCGCTGTCGGCGCTGGTGCCCATCCTGATGATCCTGTTCGGAATGGGAGAGACGACGGTCGTCGTTACCGTCTTCCTGTTCGCCGTCTGGATCATCGTTCTGGATGCCCGAGCCGGCGTCATGCAGGTCCCGACATCGCTCGTCGAGATGGGGCGCAGCTACGGCGCATCCCGATGGACGATCTTCACCAAGATCATCCTTCTCTCGGCGCTGCCGGAAATACTGGCCGGCATCCGGATTGGTCTCATCCGCGGGGTCAAGGGGGTGGTCATCGGCCAGATCCTGGTCTCCATCATCGGCTATGGAGAGCTATTCGAGCTCTATTCGAGAAGCTTTGACATGGAACGGTTCTGGGCTCTCACCATGCTTCTCTTCGCGGCGGCCATGCTGCTGTCCGCCGGGGTCGAATACTTCGAAAAACGCATCGAATACTACGCAGGAGCGCGATAATGAACGAAATGCCTCAACTGAAGAACTACGTCATCAAGCCGGCGCCGGTACCGACGCTGGCGGTCGCGGGGAGCGATGCGCTCTTCCCCATCCACCGCATCTACTGCGTTGGGCGCAACTTCGCCGACCACGCCATCGAGATGGGACATGACCCCAACAAGGAGCCGCCCTTCTTCTTCCAGAAGAACCCGGACACCATCGTGCCGCTCGGCCAGGACTTTCCCTACCCGACGGAAACCAACGACGTCCACCACGAGATCGAACTGGTCGTGGCACTGCAGAAGGGCGGCATAAACATTCCCGTCGAGGACGCCCTCGACCATGTCTATGGCTATGCGGTAGGCCTCGACATGACGCGCCGCGATCTGCAGGGAGAGGCCAAGAAGCTTGGACGCCCGTGGGAAACCGGCAAGGCGTTCGAGGCATCGGCACCCTGCGGGCCCCTGCATCCTGTCAGCGAAGTCGGGCATCCGACGGAAGGGGAAGTCTGGCTCAAGGTGAATGGCGAGACGCGCCAGAACGGCGACCTCAACCAGATGATCTGGAAGGTGCCCGAGATGATTTCCTACCTGTCGCGCCTGTTCGAACTGAAGGCTGGCGACCTGATCTTTGCGGGAACCCCGGCGGGCGTTGGCGCGGTCGTCAAGGGCGACGAAATGGTCGGCTACGTGGCCGGCGTGGGCGAGATCCGCTTCCGGGTCAGCTGACCGGCGCCCGGCGCACATCCAATGGACAGGGTGCGCTTCGCGTACCCTGCCCGTATCAAAAAGCCCTTTCGGGCACCATCACCTCATTTTCCGGACTCGCCATGCCCGCATCGATCATGCTGCTGACGTCGTTTGCACTCGTCCTCGGTTTGGTGGGATGCGTATCCGGCTTTCTGGCCGGTCTCCTGGGTGTCGGCGGCGGGATTGTCGTCGTGCCGGTCCTCTACCATGTGCTTGCGGCATTCGATGTCGACGTGGCCCTGCGCGCGCACATAGCCGTTGGTACATCGCTGGCAACAATCATTCCCACATCGGTTCAGTCCATCCGCGCCCACAAGGCGAAGGGGGCGGTCGACGCGGAGCTTCTGAAGCTGTGGGCCCCATTCGTGGCCTTGGGCGTCTTTCTTGGCGTTGTCGTTGCCGCCTATGCGTCAGGGTCCGTGCTAACTGGCGTATTCGGGGTCGTTGCAGCGGTGGTGGCGCTCTACATGCTGTTTACCCGTGAAGGATGGCACCCGGTCAAGGGGCTGCCGGGGCGTACGGGACAAGCGGGTATGGCGACAGCCATAGGAACCATCTCCACGCTCATGGGGATAGGCGGCGGCACCTTGACGGTTCCTACGCTGAGTATCTTCAGCTACCCCGTCAGACGGGCCGTCGGCACCGCTTCGGTGATCGGACTGATCATCGCGGTGCCCGGGACGGTGGGCTACATCTTCAATGGCTGGGGCAGGGCCGGCCTGCCCGCGTTCTCGCTGGGTTATGTGAATCTGGGAGGGATGATCGCGATCGTCGTCACCAGCATGTGGTTCGCTCCACTGGGTGCTCGCACCGCACATTCGATCGAGCCGCGCACTTTGCGCATCCTCTTCGGTGTCTTCCTCACGATCACGTCCAGCAAGATGTTGTTTGATAGCTACCGCATGTTCTTCTAGCGGTTCGGATGGGTCTAACTTCGGGCTGGACATGGGGTCAAGGACGTCAGATTCCGATCGTCGTCGTGGAGTGAACGGGCGCTGTCGGTGCAGGCCGCTCGGCTTTTGCGGTTGCAATGAGCCGGTACTTCCGGTGGAGCTAGTGCGTCGATCAGGAATAACAGCCGGAGTTTGATCTCGTTGCTCGCCATCCTTGCCGATGATTTGACGGGTGCATTGGATGCCTCTGCGCCCTTTGCTGCCAGACGATTGCACGTAGAAGTCGCCCTGACGGTCGAGGCGATGGGCGAGGCTCTTCGAGCCAGGCCGGCGGTGCTTGCGATCAATCTCGGATCGCGGGAACTGGACGCCGCAGTTGCTCGCGATAGGACGACCGCGGCTCTGGCCGCGCTTCCGCCCGCGACGCGGTTGTTCAAGAAGATCGACTCGCGGCTGAAGGGGCATATTGCAGCAGAACTCGATGTCATGCCCTTCAAGTCTGCGTTGGTCGCGCCGGCCATACCGAGCTTCGGCCGCATTGTCCGAGACGCGAAGGTGCAAGGATTCGGGATAGCAGATCCTATCTCCATTCATGAATGTCTTGGCCGGCATGCGGAACGGGCGACAGTGCCCGACACGATTAGCCAGGACGATCTGCTTGAATGGGTCGCAAGGTCAGATGCTGCAGGCTTCGATCTCCTCGTCGGCGCCCGTGGGCTGGCGGAGGCGTTGGCCGACGCGATGACAGATCGGGCGTCCGCCCGGCTTGCGGAGCTGCCACGGGGCAGGGCGCTCTTCGTGGTCGGCTCCCATGATCCGATCACCATTGTCCAGGTCGACGAACTTCGAAGGACATTCGACGTAAATTACCTGGCTGCGCCCAACGGTAAGATTGCAGAAACCAGACCGAGCGATGACTTGATTACGGTAGTGCAGGCTGTTCAAGGTGAGTTTCCCACCGACCCGCTGCAGGTTTCGCGTGCACTCGCCAAGGCGGTGGCGCCGATGGTGAGCACGACGGTGTCGACGCTGCTTCTGACCGGCGGAGCAACGGCTGAGGCCGTCATGGAAGAAATGGGAATAAATCGTTTCCGCCTGGCCGGGGAGTGTCTTCCTGGACTGGGCCTGGCCTATGCTCAAGGGCTCTGCATCATCACGAAATCGGGGGGATTTGGGGCCCCCGACACCCTTGTAAGGATCGCCGCCCGGCTTTGTGACCGGTAAGGCCGAGGGGCCGGTGACGGGCCGAGAGAAGGGTCAACCCTGTTGGGGGCGACCCGCCACCAGCTTGCGCGCATATGCGATGGCGGAATTCATATTGCCGTGGTTGGCAATGCCCTTGCCGGCGATATCGAAGGCGGTGCCATGGTCGACGGAGGTTCGATCGATCGGCAGGCCTACAGAGACGTTCACTGCGGTATCGAAGGCCACGAGCTTGATCGGGATATGTCCCTGGTCGTGATACTGGGCCACGACCAGGTCGAAAGCGCCGGAATAAGCGCGGTGGAACACGGTGTCGGCCGATATTGGCCCATAGGCATCGATGCCTTCAGCGCGCGCAGCGGCGACAGCCGGCGCGATCTGGTCATCGTCCTCCGTGCCGAAGAGCCCGTTCTCGCCGCAATGCGGGTTGATGCCGGCGACGGCGATCCGGGGTGAGGCGTAGCCAACGCGCCTGAGATGCGCATCGCCCGCTCGAATGGTCGCAAGCACCCGCTCCGTCGTCGCACGGTGGATCGCCTCCTGCAGCGAGACATGGGTGGAAACGTGAATGACCTTCAACCGTTCGGAAGCGAGCAGCATGTACGCGGCTTTCGATCCGGTGAGACTGCGTAGCATGCCGGTATGGCCGTCATAGTGGTGGCCGGCGCTGTTCAGCGCCTCCTTGTTGATGGGAGCGGTGACGATGCAGCCGATCACGCTGGCTTGCGCGTCACGAACGGCCCTTTCGATGAAGCGGAATGACGCGTCGCCGGCGACGGAGCTCAGCTGCCCCCAGGGAAGTGGCGCGCCTTCGAGTGGAAGATCCACGACATTCGGTGAAAGATCGAGGTCGATGCCGAGCACCGCTCGAGCCGCCTCCAGTGTCGCGAGATTGCCGTAGATGCGGGTCATCTGCCGTTCCGCCGGTGACATGTCGGCAAGCGCGCGCACGGAGATTTCCGGGCCGACGCCGCAGGGGTCGCCCATTGTGATGCCGATGATGTTGCTCATGAAGATCTCCGTTCCTCGACGCTTTCCCAGCCGAGAGCAGGTGGGCATATACGGGAGCCGTTAGAGCCGCTGCCGCAGCCGGGATAGGACATAATGTTGTTGAACCCGTCAATCGGATCCCTGCGGACTCAGCTACGGATTTCAAATTCGGTATCGGTCGCGGATCCTGGACGCGGCCTGGACTCACTCGCGCAGTAGTCGCGACATGCCAGTCCTCATGAAGAGCGATAGTGAATTCTCTCGGCCCAGACCGTTTCTATGTTGGAACCTCCTGCTCCTAGAACCGTTTGGGACTACCAGCATTTTGCTGGAAGCAAGCTTTGGCTTTGTGCAGGCGTGATCATTTGAGTCGGATTCTTGATGAAGACGATGTCTGACGCACATCGTCACCTCGCGAGCTATGACAAGCCGATCGAGGGAAGGCGTGAGCATGTCAAAACCTGGACAGCATCCGGGCCGAGACGACGTGCGCTCGGTTTGGCCAAGCGCATGTTCGACATCGTGTTCGCGCTGGCAGCCCTGATTTTCGTCGCGCCGCTCTTCGGCGTTATCATGCTTGCGATCCTCCTTCATGACGGCCGTCCAATCTTCTATCGTCAGCTTCGCCTCGGTCGGCACGGCAGGTCTTTCAACTGCCTGAAGTTCCGGACAATGGTTCGGGATGCGGATGTCCGCTTGGCGGAACTCTTGTCCATCTGCCCCAAGTCCCAGAAGGAATGGCTTGACGCTCAAAAGCTGTCCAACGACCCTCGCGTGAACATGCTTGGACGCTTTCTTCGCAAAAGCAGCCTGGACGAACTGCCGCAACTCATCAACATTCTGCGCGGCGAGATGAGTATCGTCGGGCCTCGGCCGATCGTGCACGAGGAGGCGGTGCGATATGGCAGGAACCTGCGCCTCTACCTGACGACCCGACCCGGACTTACCGGCCTTTGGCAGGTCAGTGGACGCAATTCACTGAGCTATCAGGAGCGCGTCCAACTGGATGTCCGCTATATCCGCACCATGTCCGCCGGTTTGGATGCACGGATTATCCTGAAGACGATCGCGATTGTCGTCACGGGCAAGGGTGATCATTAATCAGACCTACGCCCCGCGACTGACACCACAGAGTCCGCCGGACACTGATGCGACCGGCGAAAGCGTAGTGCCTGCAGACGGTTGGCTACTCCGCTGCGAGCAGCTGTTTCTCCCCGTGGGGGCCGATCGGATTTCTTCCGACGCAGCAATAGGTGAAGCCCGCTTCGAGCACTGCATCCTCGGACATCAGGTTGCGAAGGTCGATCATCAGTGGCTCCGCCATGACGGCCTTCAACTGGCCGAGATCAATATCCCTGAACTCCGGCCATTCAGTAAGGACGACAACGGCATCGGCGTCGGTTGCCGCGTCGAGTCCATCCTCGCAGAAGGTCACATTTGTCAGGAGCTTTGCGGCATTCTCCATGGCTTCCGGGTCATGGGCACGAATCTTGGCGCCGAAATCCTGCAGGGCCTGGACGATCGGAATGGCGGGGGAATCGCGCATGTCGTCCGTATGCGCCTTGAAGGCGAGGCCGAGGACGGCGATGGTCTTGCCGCGTATCGATCCGCCGCAGGCGTCGAGGACCCGCAGCGCCATTGCCCGCTTGCGGTTGTCGTTGACCTGGATGACGGTCTCGATCGTGTTCAACTGCACACGGTGGTCGCGGGCGGTCTTGGAAATCGCCAGGGTATCCTTGGGAAAGCACGAGCCGCCATAGCCGGGGCCGGCATTGAGGAACTTCGAACCGATGCGGCTGTCCAGTCCCAGTCCGTGGGCGACGTGACGAACGTCCCCGCCGACCGCCTCGCAGAGATCTGAGATCTCGTTGATGAAGGTGATCTTCATCGCCAGGAAGGCGTTGGCCGCATACTTGATCAGCTCTGCGGAGCGGCGCGATGTGTGGAGGATCGTTGCGCCCGACAGGCGCTCGACCTCATAGATGCCGGACACCACTTTGCGTGCCCACTCGCTTTCGCTGCCGATGACGATCCGGTCTGGGCGCATGAAATCGTCGATCGCAACGCCCTCGCGAAGGAATTCCGGATTCGAGACGACCGAGAACCTGAAGGGCCTGCGTGCGCTCAGGAGGATCCTCTCGACTTCGTCGCCGGTGCCGACCGGTACGGTAGACTTATTGACGACCACCAGGTCGCCGCTTGCGTTCTCCGCAATGGCATGGGCAACGGCATGGACGTATTTCATATCGGCATGACCGTCGGTGGCGCGCGGTGGCGTGCCTACGGCGATGAACGCAGCCTGGGCATCCGCGAGTGCAGACCCGAGGTCATCGGTGAAGGAAAGACGGCCGCTCGCGTGGTTTCTGGCCACCAGTTCATCAAGGCCCGGCTCGTAGATTGGCACCACACCCTGTCGCAGCTTCTCAAGCTTCTTCTGGTCGCTGTCGACGCAAACCACGCTGTGGCCTATATCGGCGAAGCACGTGCCTGCCACCAGGCCCACATAGCCGGATCCGACTACAACGATCTTCATGCGTTTGCCTCCACGCGAGCCCTTGTCTCGAGACGGGATGGCTCGGAACGCTGATTGCTGAAATACGCGATTGTCCTGAGAACGCCTTCTCTCAACTCCACGGAAGGCTCCCAGTCAAGAAATTCCTTTGCCCGCGAAATGTCCGGGCAGCGCTGGGTCGGGTCGTCCTGGGGCAGGGGAAGCGAGATCAGCCGCGACTTGGATTGCGTAAGCTCGAGGACGACCTCGGCAAGCTGCTTCACCGTGAATTCGTTCGGATTGCCGATGTTCACGGGGAAGGTCACGTGGTCCGGCGCGTTCATCAGCCGGATGATGCCCTCCACAAGGTCATCCCGATAGCAGAACGATCTTGTCTGGCTGCCGTCGCCATAGACGGTCAGATCATCGCCCGCCAAGGCCTGGACGATGAAGTTGGATACCACCCTGCCGTCGCCCGCGTTCATGCCGGGCCCATAGGTGTTGAAGATTCGAACCACGCGGATATTGATTCCATGCTGGCGATGATAGTCGTAGAATAGGGTTTCCGCGGCGCGTTTGCCCTCATCATAGCATGCACGGATTCCCGTCGAGTTCACATTTCCCCAGTAGGTTTCCGTCTGCGGATGAACCAGCGGGTCGCCGTAGATTTCGGACGTGGACGCCTGCATGACCCTGGCACCGTGCTTTCGCGCCAGGTCCAGCATGTTCATCGCCCCATGGAAGCTGATCTTCATCGTGCGGATCGGATCGGCCTGGTAATGGGGCGGAGAAGCGGGGCAGGCAAAGTTGTAGATCTCGTCCACCGCGACATCAATCGGGTCGCACACATCCCAGTCGATGAACTCGAACCGGGGATTGCCGGAAAGGTGGGCGATATTGGCCATCGACCCGGTGTAGAGATTGTCGAGGCAGATAACCTTGTGACCGCTGTCGAGCATCCGCTCGCAGATATGCGCGCCAAGAAAGCCGGCGCCACCGGTGACCAGTATTCTTTTCATGATACGTCCCTGGGTCTGAAGTGACGATACCGGAACTAGGAGCCTGTCCCGCCCCGGATCTCGGAAAGTAGGGTCCGATAGATGATTTTGAAGTCCAGCCAGAGGCTGAAATTCTGGACGTAATGAAGATCGGCCGCTATCCGCGCTTTTGCCTTCGATCGCCGGGTGGTCGGTCCGCGCAGGCCTCTCGCCTGCGCAAGCCCCGTGATCCCGGGCTTCATAATGTGACGGTCGTGATAATTCGGTACGAGATCCTCGTAGGCGACGCCTGCCGCCAGCATGCCGAGTGGGTGGCAGCGGGGACCGACAAGCGACATGTCGCCCTTCAATACGTTGAAGAGTTGCGGCAGCTCGTCGATATTGGTCTTGCGGATGAAACGCCCGATGCGGGTAATCCTCGGATCCCCCTCGACAGTCTGCCTGACGCCGGTGGCGTCGCATTGATCAAGGCGCATGGAGCGGAACTTGAAGACGTGGATGATCCTGCAGCCCTGCCCCCATCGCGCCTGACGGAAGAACACCGGGCCCGGGCTTTCGAGCTTAATCAGGAGAGCCACGGCCAGCAGGAGTGGCAGAAGGACCACCAGCGCGGTCAGAGATAGAGTGATGTCGATGGCACGCTTCACGCCAAGCTCCAGCGAACGCTGCTGGATCACCGGCGCCGGCATTGCCTGGGGCGCAGTATTCGAGTTCGCAGCAGCGTAGTGCTCGAAGCTCACGGGCACGGACACGCCCAGGGAGGTATTGGCTTTCATGACCCAGCACTCATGGAGAGTTAACTGAATGTTAATCTAACTTAGTCCTCGCTGCATTGCAAACAGATCTCCGCCACGTTTCTTTAATCTGGTTAATTCAAGTAATTCTCTTGATGCTGTCTACCTGTGGTCGCATTCGGCACCAGCCAGTTCCGTGTAATACTTCCATCGCCATTTTGGTGGTTGCGTGGGACTGGAGCCTCCTAGTTCGGCATCGGATGATGACGCGTCAGCTTAGGGTGACGGCAGGCAATGAAGAGGGATTCGATGCCTTGCTGCTGTCGGCGAGTTGTTTCGCGCAGCAGGAATAGCCGAAGGGATTGCTAGAAATCTCCAGCAGCATTTCGCGTGCTGAGACTATGAAAAGGGATTCTTTGGGAATTGCGGATCGGTTATCAAGCACGCGCTTGTATTGCACCTGCTCCGGATGGAGCGACAGGTGCCAGGATTGTTGCCTCCCGGTCTTGGCAGGATACAGATCGCGCGATCTGGAAGAGTAGAGGCTGCTACTGGAGGGGTTCCTGCTAGTCGATGCTCGCCGTGGTCACCGGGTCCAACTGGGGAACGATGCCGCCGTAAAGTGCGACGGACGCATACAGGATGATCGCCCACATCGACAATGAGAGGGTGAAAGCAAAGAGGAGGTTTCTTAAGCGCCGTGACATCGTCCATCCTTTCGGTGTGGCCATGATCCGGCAATGATGTTGTCTCCTGGTAAATCTCCATGGTTAACCATCTCCATGATTGAGGAAACCTAAACGGTTGTCCCGTTTTCTGACGGGCCCTGGTGCCCCTGAAGTATGCGGGCTGTGCCATCGTTCTTCAGCCTTACTTGCTCCGGGCCCATAAGCAGGGTGCACCCGTCGCAGTCGAGATTTGCGGCCGGTGGTCGAAGGATGTATTCTGCGTGTCGACAAGAAGGATATCCGATGACTGGAACTGTTGATCCTCCGCCGCACGGCCGCAAAAGGGGCTCCGGCGCAAGACTGGTCTATGACCTGTTGCGCGACGAGATCCTCGATCTGAAGCTCGCGCCCGGTAGTCCGATCGACGAGGTCCAGTTGGCGGAACGCTTCCAGATGTCGCGCACCCCGATCCGCGAGGCCCTAGTGCGGCTAGCCGGTGAGGGCCTGATCGAGACGCTACCCAATCGTTCAACCATGGTGTCGAACATCGACTTCCTCAATCTCGGGCCCTTCTTCGATGCGCTCGTTCTCATGTACCGGGTGACGACGCGCCTCGCCGCACAGAACCATCGACCCGGAGATATTGCCGCCATCCGTCTTCATCACGAGGAATATGCGGCGGCGGTCGCCGCGCGCGATGCCTTGGCGATGATCGCCACCAACGCGGCCTTCCATGCAGCGATCGCCGAAGCGGGCCGCAATCCGTACTTCACCGGCTTGTTCCGGCGGTTGCTGGACGAGGGACGGCGCATCCTGCGTCTCTACTACAAGTCCTACGACGAGCAGTTTCCGCAGCGTTTCGTCGAGGATCACGCTCTGATCATCGCCGCAATCGAATCGCGTGATGTCGAGACGGCGGACCGCCTCGGCAGGTCCCATGCCGACCAGATCGTTGCGCAGGTACAGAAATTGTTCAGCCGCAGCAGCGGGGTAGACATCACGCTGTAATCCGCTGTATTCTTCTTGTCGACAAATAGAGTGCAGACGTCGTTTCTGCGAACTGCATGCCAATCCGATCATTGCTTTGCTGCCGGAATGACCGGCGAAAGGAGACTGATGTGAAGTCGAAGATATTTTCCGGTGTCATTCCCGCCCTGATGACGCCGTGCAAAGACGATCGCACGCCGGACTTCGATGCGCTTGTCCGCAAGGGCAGGGAACTGATCGGCAAGGGAATGTCAGCCGTCGTCTATTGCGGCTCGATGGGGGACTGGCCGCTCCTGACCGATGAGCAGCGCATGGAAGGCGTGGAGCGATTGGTAAAGGCTGGCGTTCCGGTCATCGTCGGCACCGGCGCCGTCAACACCGCATCGGCAGTCGCCCACGCCGCTCATGCCCAGAAGGTGGGTGCGCAGGGCCTGATGGTCATCCCGCGCGTTCTCTCCCGGGGCTCTGTCGTCGCCGCCCAGCGAAACCACTTCAAGGCGATCCTTGCCGCCGCTCCTGATCTGCCCGCAGTCATCTACAACAGCCCCTACTACGGCTTCGCCACCCGCGCCGATCTCTTCTTCTCGCTGCGCGCCGAGCATCCGAACCTCGTCGGGTTCAAGGAATTCGGTGGAGCGGACGACATGCGCTATGCCGCCGAGAACATCACCAGCCGCGACGATGGCGTATCGCTGATGATCGGCGTCGATACCTGCGTCTTCCACGGCTTCGTCAACTGTGGCGCAACCGGCGCCATCACCGGGATCGGTTGCGTCCTGCCGAAGGAGGTACTGCACCTGTGCAACCTCGCCCAGGCCGCGGCGAAGGGCGATCCGGATGCCCGCCAGCGCGCGCTGGAACTGGAATCGGCGCTCGCGGTGCTTTCCTCCTTCGACGAGGGGCCCGATCTTGTCCTCTTCTTCAAGCACATGATGGTGCTCAAGGGTGACCGCGAATACACGCTGCACTTCAATGAGACGGACGAACTGTCCGAAAGCCAGCGTGGTTATGTCGAAGCTCAGCTGAAGCTTTTTGATACGTGGTATGCAGAGTGGAGCAAGCTTCCGGGCGCCGTCCAGACATACAAGGCCTGAGCTTCATCAGCGTGGTCTGCAAACGGCTCCTTCTGCACGGAGCCGTTCAAGGCAGCTGAATAGTAGCTGGACGCGGGGTGTCGACCGCCTTCAGGCGACGGCGTCAAGCCCCTTTTCCAGAAGCCGGTCAAGCTGCTCCATTTCGGCAGCCGTCAGCGCAATCCCTTCCGCCTCGGATTTCGCACGGGCCGCAAAGCGGCGCTGCGACGGCAGGCGGGCGCCCTGGCCAACAATGCTCTCGAACAAGTTCTCGGCACGCGCAAAGGGGTTGCCGGGACGCCCGGCGGCAAAGGCCTCAGGCGAGAGGGCGATGATCAATTCCCCATGCATGGGCGCAAGCGTCGTGGTCCCCAGATAGTCCAGGACTTCAGGGCTCGTCAGGTCGCCGATCATGATGCCGGCCAGAAGCTCGATCATCGTGCCGATCGCCGAGCCCTTGTGACCACCGAAGGGGAGCATGGCGCCGGCCAGTGCCGCTTCCGGATCGGTCGTTGGCTGTCCGTCGGCATCGATCGCCCAGCCCTCCGGCAGCGGCTTGCCGGCGCGTCGATGCAGTTCGAGCTCGCCCCGCGCGGCCACGGAGGTGGCGAAGTCGAAGACATAGGGTGCATGATCCGGACGCGGCCAGCCGAAAGCGAAGGGGTTCGTCCCGAGCAAGGGCTTGCTGCCGCCGGTGGGCGCGACGGTCGCATAGCTGGGGCACATGACGAGCGCGGCAAGGCCTTGGCCAGTCACCGCTTCCACTTCCGGCCACAGGGCAGAAAAGTGGCTGCAATCGTTGATGACCAGCGCCGCGAGACCGAGCGCACGCGCGCGTTCGGCAAGCGCGGGAAGACCGAGTTCGAAGGCGGGGTTGGCAAATCCCCCCTTGGCGTCGACCCTGACGATGGCAGAACCTTCATTCAGGTCGAGTTCTGGTACCGCATCCGGTTTGACCTTGCCTGCTTTCACGGTCCGCAGGGCACCTTCGATGCGATAGATCCCGTGCGACTTGCAGGCGTCACGCTCGCCTGCGACGATGACTCGTGCAAGGGCTCCGGCCTGTTGCGCATTAAGCCCCACCTTCCGGAAGATGGCATCGACCCGCTGGTGGAGATCCGCAATCGTGATGGTGGATGTCTGGGTCATTGTCCGCCTCTTTCGAGCTGGGCCGCCCGACCAGGCGGCGTTGAACGAGTGCATACACATAGTATACAAAAATGGGCGCGTGCAATTCGGGAACGCCCGACTCACATATCACGCCTTCCGACGGAGTTGAAAACGATGGCTTCCTATACCTTCTCCTGCATCGACGGTCATACCTGCGGAAACCCGGTCCGCCTTGTTTCCGGCGGTGGTCCGCGGCTTGAGGGGGCGACCATGCTTGAGAAGCGGGCGCATTTCCTTCGCGAGTTCGACTGGATCCGCACCGGTCTGATGTATGAGCCGCGCGGCCATGACATGATGTCCGGGTCGATCCTGTACCCGCCCACCCGCGCTGACTGCGACGTGGCCGTCCTGTTCATCGAAACCTCCGGCTGCCTGCCTATGTGCGGCCACGGCACGATCGGTACGATCACAATGGGCATCGAGAACGGGCTGATCACGCCGCGCGAGCCTGGGAAGCTATCGATCGATGCGCCGGCGGGGAAGGTGGACATCACCTATCGCCAGGAAGGGCGTTTCGTAGAGGAGGTGCGCCTCACCAATGTCCCCGGCTTCCTCCATTCGGAGGGGCTGACGGCACAGGTCGAGGGGCTGGGCGAGGTCGTCGTCGACGTCGCCTATGGTGGCAATTTCTACGCCATCGTCGAACCGCAGAAGAATTTCAGGGACATGGCCGATCACACGGCCGGCGAACTGGTGGGTTGGAGCCCGAAGCTGCGCGCCGCCCTCAATGCCAAGTACGAGTTCATCCATCCCGAGCATCCGGAGATCCGCGGACTGAGCCACATCCAGTGGACCGGCAAGCCGACGAACCCGGAGGCTAACGCACGCAACGCCGTCTTCTATGGCGAAAAGGCGATTGACCGCTCTCCTTGTGGAACGGGCACTTCGGCGCGGATGGCGCAACTGGCGGCAAAGGAAAAGCTCAAGGTCGGAGACGAATTCATCCACGAGTCGATCATCGGGTCTCTCTTCCGCGGTCGTGTCGAGGCGGCGACGACCGTGGCCGGTCGCGATGCGATTATCCCGTCGATTGCCGGTTGGGCTCGCATGACCGGCATCAACACGATCTTCATCGATGATCGCGACCC
>NZ_CABFWE030000008.1:17990-47010 GCF_902153235.2 Pseudorhizobium halotolerans
TCGGCCCGGAAGATGTCCTGACACTTGGCGCGCTCGTTGCGGCGATGATGTTCGACAAGCCGGTCCCGGTCATTCGCCTGTCGGAGGAGGACTTCCGGTTTCTTTCTGGCTGTGACCGTGCCGTCATCACCCGCAATACCTTGGAGGCCGGAGGACGAACCATCCCCTTGTCTCCCACGCCCACGGCCGCCCTTGATCTGACGCCGGAAGACCGCGCCATGCTCGCTGGCGAGGCTGGCCCCGCTCCCCGCCAGGCGATGGAGATCATCTGCGCCATGGCCGCCCAGCAGGGCGCGCGGGAGCTCGTGAGCGTGAGCCAGGCGCATATTGACGGCTGCATCTACGCCAGTCCTGCCAACCTGCTCTTCGCGGAGAAGATGGCGGCATCAGGCGCGCGCGTTCGCATTCCCACGACCATGAACGCGATCTCGGTCGATTACGCGAACTGGCGATTGCAGCGGGTTCCAGAAACCTTCGGGAAGCCGGCGCAGGATCTGGCGGACGCCTATGTGCGGATGGGCTGTCGCCCGACCTATACCTGCGCTCCCTACCTGCTCGACAGCGCGCCGAAGAGGGGGGAATGCGTCGCCTGGGCGGAATCCAATGCAGTCGTGTTCGCGAACTCCGTCCTCGGAGCGCGGACGGAAAAACACCCAGATTTCCTCGATCTCTGCATTGCGCTGACGGGCCGCGCGCCACTGGCGGGCGTCTATCTCGATGAGAACCGCAAGGCCGGTCTGGTCATTGATGTCGAGCTACAACCCGGTTCTGACGACGCCTTCTGGCCGCTGGTGGGCTATCTGGCAGGGCAAATGTCGCCAGATCGTATTCCCCTCTTGCGTGGGCTGGCGGAAGGCAAGCCGTCGAGAGACGACCTGAAGGCTCTCTGTGCCGCCTTCGGCACGACATCCGCATCGCCCATGCTCCACATCGACGGCGTGACCCCGGAAGCCGCATCATCCGCCGCCGCGGGCCTGCCGCAGCGAAAGATCACCCAAGAGGAAATGGCCGCTGCCTGGCGCGAACTGTCGGCCGGGCCCGAGCAGGTCGATCTCGTGGCGGTGGGAAGCCCGCATGCTTCGCTCGGCGAGTGCCGCGCCCTTGTTGCTGCCCTTGGCGGACGCAGATGCAGCCCGGACGTGACGGTGATGGTCACGGCCGGGCACGACGTCATCCGGATCGCCGAGGAAGAGGGAACGCTGCCGCTCCTGAGGGAGGCGGGCGTAACCGTCCTGCCGGACCTGTGCTGGTGTTCGATCAGCGAGCCGGTCTTCCCGGCTGCGGCGAAAACCGTGCTTACCAACTCCGGCAAATATGCCCATTACGGGCCGGGCCTGAGCGGGCGGACGGTCCGCTTTGGAAGCATCCGCGACTGTGCGCAGGCAGCCGCCACGGGCAGAGCGCCTTGCCGGCTTCCCGAGTGGCTGGTCCCTTAGTTCCGCAAGACGGTGCAGGCCTCGCCTGCGGCCCGGATCGCAGCGCAGAGCCGGTCCGCCTCTGCACGGGTTTCGCGGCCTATCCTCGCCGCATAGCGGCCGCGATGGCCGAAATTGCCGCGCGTCTGGTGCACCATGACCGGCAGTTCCTGGTCGAGAGGGGAGGGCAGCCGTGCCACCCTGTCGGCAAACAGTTTTCGCGCGACCTCGGGATTGACGTGGGCCGCGATCTGCACGCCCCAGGGCGCCCACGGCCCTTCCGCCATCACAGCTCCGGGTGAAAGTCGCCTGCTCTCCGCCAGCGCAACGCAGCTCTCGATGAATGGCTTGTCGGCATCGAGAGGCGCGGCCGCAGTCTCCGGAGGCTCGCTGGTCCACTGCTCGATCGAATGTCCGGTGATGGAGCGCACATAGGCGCGCGTCTCGTGTGGCAGCGACCCCCTGTCCAGATATCGTTGCAGCCCTGCCTCACCGGCATTGTAGGCCGCCGCCGCATGGCCATAGCTGCCGAACAGGTCGCGGAGCTCCCTCAGGTAGGCGGCAGAGGCGCCGAGTGCCGAAAGGATGTCGAAGCTGTTGGCAAGCCCCCTCAGCCGCGCGGTGCCCGGCATGAACTGCGCGATGCCTTCCGCTCCCTTGTGGCTGACGGCACCAGGCCGGAACAGGCTTTCCTTCCAGATCAGCCGCGCGAAGAAATCAGGAGGGATGTCGTGCCGGCGCGCGAAATACTCGAGGCCGGAGCAGAGGTCGCTGTTGAACGTGTCGCCACGGACGCAGAGCGTGTCTCCGGACGCCTCATCGACCCAGGAAGACAGGCACTCGTTTTCCTGCTGCTCTCCGGCCCGCTCTGCGGCAGCGCCTTCGCCGGCGAAGGTCAGGAAGAGCAGGAGCAAGATTGCCAGTCTGGTCATGGTGGATGTGCAAGGCCGTCTGTTGGACGTCCCATTCTGGCACGAACTGCGTTCTCGAGCCATCACCCGACGAATGCGCCCAAAGGCGGTCCGCCGGATCCGATCTC
This sequence comes from Pseudorhizobium halotolerans, assembly GCF_902153235.2. Taxonomy (NCBI): domain Bacteria; kingdom Pseudomonadati; phylum Pseudomonadota; class Alphaproteobacteria; order Hyphomicrobiales; family Rhizobiaceae; genus Pseudorhizobium; species Pseudorhizobium halotolerans. The sequence continues at coordinate 20,445 of NZ_CABFWE030000008.1, forward strand.
CCGCCAGCGCAGTTTCTATTCCTGCGTCAGCAGTTCCTCGCAATAGCTCGGACCCCGGGCGCCCTGGCGGTCGGCGGTGATGCGGATGGAGCGAATATTGTAGTCGGCGTCGACGGTCAGCTGGGCGGCGCAGCTGACATTGGCGGTGCGGCCGTTCTGCAGCTTGATCCGCTGGTAACCGCCACGCCAGTTATAAAGCGTCGTCGAACCGGTGGGTGTATCGCTGATGGGAGGGCTGTACTTCGCGAAGAACTTTCCGGCCGACTGGCCGACCCAGCGGGCCTCGATCGGATTGGCCGGCGCCCCTGTCGTCGTGCAGGCGGAGAGTGCGATGGCGATGACGGCGGTGGATGCGATGATGCGGCGGTTCATGTCCTGTAGACCTTTTTCTCTGCTCGTCCGATGAGGCTGCGGCCGCCCTAGCAGATTTCGTGTTTCCGTCGCAGCACCGGGCCGCGCCTCGGTCAAAATTTCCCTTCATCGCTACCTTTTTGCCACGCCCGCGCCGCTGCTGAAACCGAGGCCGGAGAGGGCGCAAATTTTCGATGCGACCGCTTGTCGAAGCCGAGTGGCTGGTCTATAGAGGCGCCGCTGGTCACGGAGTGTAGCGCAGTCTGGTAGCGCACCACGTTCGGGACGTGGGGGTCGCAAGTTCGAATCTTGCCACTCCGACCAGCTGAAAAGCCCCCGAATGGCTTCATTCCCTCCCGTTCAAGTCGCGACGCAAAGAATTCGATCCTTGCCTGTGCTCAGGCAACTGAGGTGCCAGTAGCCGCGCATGGTCTTGCAAGGCCGTGGCCGATGGAGTTGTCTGTAATCCGTGCCGCCTGATGACACCGGACGAGGATGACCTGCGATGAACGACAATATGAAGTTCAACATCTGGTACGGCATTGCCGCCCTCTTTGGCGTTCTGCTCGTCCAGTATTTCTTCGCCTATTCGCAGCAGGTCACGGAAATTCCCTACAGCCAGTTCGAGACCTATCTCACCGAGAAGCGGATCGTGGAGGTGGCGATCTCGGACAATTATGTCCAGGGGAAGTTCAAGCAGGCCCTGCCCAGCGGCGAGACCATGTTCGTGACCACCCGGGTCGATCCGGCACTGGTGGAGCGCCTGCAGGAAAGCGGCGCCGTCTATACGGGCCGCATCGAGAGTAATCTCCTGGGCAATGTCCTCTCCTGGGTACTGCCGATCACGCTCTTCTTCGGCATCTGGTATTTCATGATGAAGCGCATCGGCGCCGGTGGTGGCGCGGGTGGGCTGATGCAGATCGGCAAGAGCCGTGCCAAGGTCTATGTCGAGACCGACGTGAAGGTGACCTTTGACGACGTTGCCGGGGTGGATGAGGCGGAGGATGAGCTGAAGGAGATCGTCGACTTCCTGCGCGACCCGGAGGAATACGGCCGGCTCGGCGGGCGCATGCCGAAGGGGGTGCTGCTGGTCGGTCCGCCCGGGACCGGCAAGACGTTGATCGCCCGTGCGGTGGCCGGCGAGGCGAGGGTGCCTTTCTTCTCCATCTCCGGCTCCGAGTTCGTGGAGATGTTCGTGGGCGTCGGCGCGGCGCGCGTTCGCGACCTCTTCGAGCAGGCCCGCGCCAAGGCACCTGCGATCATCTTCATAGATGAGCTTGACGCGCTTGGGCGCGCCCGCGGCGCCGGCCCGATGTTCGGCGGCCATGACGAGAAGGAGCAGACGCTCAACCAGCTGCTTGTCGAGCTCGACGGGTTCGACCCGTCACTCGGCGTCGTCCTGCTGGCGGCGACCAACCGGCCCGAAATTCTTGATCCGGCGCTGCTCCGCGCCGGCCGCTTCGATCGTCAGGTTCTGGTCGACCGGCCCGACAAGGGCGGCCGGATCCAGATCCTCAAGCTGCACATGTCGAAGGCGAAGCTCGCCGCGGACGTCGATCCGGAGCAGGTGGCGGCGCTGACGCCGGGCTTCACCGGCGCCGACCTCGCCAACCTCGTCAACGAGGCCGCGCTCCTTGCGACCCGCCGCAAGGCAGACGCGGTGAGCATGGAGGACTTCAACAATGCGATCGAACGCATCGTGGCGGGTCTCGAGAAGCGCAACCGGCTGCTCAACCCGAAGGAGCGCCGGATCGTCGCCTATCATGAAATGGGACATGCGCTGGTGGCACTGTCACTGCCGGGTGTCGATCCCGTGCACAAGGTGTCGATCATCCCGCGCGGCGTTGGCGCCCTCGGCTACACAATCCAGCGCCCGACCGAGGACCGCTTCCTGATGACGCGCGAGGAACTGGACGACAAGATGGCCGTGCTGCTGGGAGGACGTGCGGCGGAATTCATCGTGTTCCAGCACCTTTCGACCGGCGCCGCGGACGATCTCGCGAAGGTCACCGACATCGCCCGCGCCATGGTCACCCGCTACGGCATGTCGGAGAAGATCGGCCATATCGCGCTGGAAAGCGACCAGCGTTCCTATCTCACACCCGATCCGCTGATGGGTGGCCCGCGCCAGCACGACTATGGCGAACACACCGCGGATGCGATCGACGAGGAGGTAAGGAAGATCATCGACAATGCCTTTGACCGCGCCGTGAGGATCCTCACCGAGCGGCGAGGCGCGTTGGAGAATACCGCCAAGCGACTCCTCGAGGTGGAGACGCTCGGCGAGGACGATCTGCGGCCACTGCAGCTTCAGCAGCCGTCCGATGACGGGCGAAAGACGCGCGGCGAAATCGCGCTCAACTGAGGAGGCAGGCTCCTCAGGATCTTTTATTGCTGGCGATGCCGGAGAATTGGACCGGCAGGCCTCAGTGGGTGCTTTCCAGCAACTCGCGCTTGCGCAGGTCCTCGATCGCCGCCACAGCCTCTTCCGCCGACCAGCCTGCGCGCACGGCTGCATCGATGATCCTTGCCTCGCACTCGAGCGCGAGCCGGTTGTAGACGGGCTCGATCGCTTCCTGGATTGTCAGAATATGATCCTCGGGCTTGACGTGGATATGCGCCGACATTGCCATGTTGCTCTCCATTGCGAGGGGGGACAGCTTCCGAATCCTTCTCGGCCGGTTTTGTTCCGTGCCCTTTCACAATTCTGTCACCGAAGGAGGGACGCGGCATCACGGGCCGCGTCCCATTCCGCTCAGTTCCGGCTGCCATAGATCGCGTCGAAGGTCCCGCCGTTGGCAAAGTGCTCGGGTTGCGCCTTTGCCCAGCCACCGAAGATCGGATCATCGATAGTCACCAGTTTGACCTTCGGAAGCCGTTGCAGGAGGGCCGGATCGACCACCTCCGGCCTGACGGGTCTATAGAAGTGCTTGGCGATCAGATTTTGCGCTTCGTCGGAATACAGGTATTCCAGATAGCCCTCGGCCACCTTGCGGCTACCCTTCCGGTCCACATTCGCATCGACGACCGCCACGGGCGGTTCTGCCAGGATCGAGATCGGCGGCACGACGATGTCGAAGGCATCTTCTCCCATTTCCTTCAGCGCCAGGAATGCCTCGTTCTCCCAGGCGAGCAACACGTCGCCGATCCCTCTCTCCGTGAAGGTCGTGGTTGCGCCGCGCGCGCCGGTATCCATCACGCTGACATGGCTGAAGAGATCCTGCATGTAGGCCTTGATCCGCTCCTCGTCTCCTCCGTAGGTCTCGTTCGCCCACGCCCAGGCGGCGAGGTAGTTCCAGCGGGCGCCGCCGGAGGTCTTGGGGTTAGGCGTGACGATTTCCACGCCATCCTTCACGAGGTCTCCCCAGTCGCGCAGCCCTTTGGGATTGCCTTTCCTCACCAGGAAGACGATCGTTGACGTGTATGGTGCCGAGTTGTGGGCGAACCTGCCGTGCCAGTCGCGGGAGATCTTGCCGCTGTGCTCGGCGATTGCATCGATGTCGCTGCCCAGCGCAAGGGTCACGACATCCGCTTCCAGTCCCTCGATCACGCCTCGCGCCTGCCGGCCTGACCCCCCGTGCGATTGCTCAATGCGGACCGTTTCCCCGGTCTGCTTCTGCCAGTGCGCGATGAAGAGCGCGTTGTACTCTTCGTAGAACTCGCGCGTGGGGTCGTAGGAGACGTTGAGCAGAGTGGTCTGCGCCAGGGTGGGTGTAAACGCGCCGACAGTAAGAGACAGTCCAAGCGCCAATGCGCCCATTCCATGCATGAACTTGAACATTCCGGCTTCCCTCCGTTGATAGCCGATTAAGACTACTGTGTTAGTCGTCTTTAGCAACGCGGTTCGGAAGGAACACAAAACTCTTCCTCTTCCCGATAATTTCGGAAAAGGGCGGTACTGCGTGAAGATCAGATCCAAGCAAAACCGACCTACTGGAGGAAAGCTCGGAAGAAGTGTATTCCACGCTCAAGAGCCGCTCAGGCCCTCAGAAGGTGCTCGGAGTTTGTGCTGCTTATTGCATCGGCAATCGTTGTGCTGAACAGCACGTCTCGGGTCGCATCGGCCACGCGAGCGAAGACGTGGCGGATCTCGCAGCCCTGCTCGCCGTCGCAGTCCTCGCACTTGCGATAGGCTGTCACCGAAAGACAGGGCAGGGGCGCGATTGGGCCGTCGATCAGGCGCAACACCTCGCCATAGGTGATGGCGTTGGCGGGCTTCAGCAGCAGGTAGCCGCCCTGCTTGCCGCGGCGGCTGGCTACCAGGCCGGCCCGCTTCAGGTCGAGCAGGATCTGCTCCAGGAACTTCTTCGGGATGCACTGCTGCACCGCGATCTCGGAGATCATCATCGACGAGCCGCTTTCGGCCTGCGCCAAAGCCGTCAGCGCGCGCAGCGCGTATCTCGCCTTCTGAGAAATCATCGTGCAACCGTTGGGTGTCTGCGGCCGGGCTTCCGGATGGTCCTGACCTGTTTCGGGCATAATGGAAACGGCAGTGGAATTCAAACGGACGGGGCGTTGTCGCTGCCGACCGCCGCAGCTTTTCTGCCGGACAGCAGCTTTGGAGAGAGATTTGCTCTCCATCCCCGCCTCATGAAACCGCTGTTTCTGTCCTTGCCACGGGTGAGCTTCCATAATTCGCCAAAGAGTTTGGAAGAGCCCCATGACGATCCACCACGCCTCCGGCCCCCGCCTGGCCGAACTCGCCGCCACCCTCGATGTGCAGTTTGAAAAGCTGGATCTTGCCGGCCGGCTCGCGCTTGCGGCAACGCTCGGCCGCGCGGTCTTCACCACCAGTCTCGGCATCGAGGACCAGGTCATCACCGCTGCCATCGGCCTCGACCGTCTCGACATCGAGGTGGCGACGCTGGAGACGGGTCGGCTTTTTCCCGAGACGCTTGCCTTGATCGACGAAACCGAAGACCGCTTCGATATCGAGATCCGACGCTTCATGCCCGAGAAGGCGGATGTTGATGCCTATGCCGCCCAATACGGTCTCAACGGGTTCTACGAAAGCGTGGAAGCGCGACACGCCTGCTGTCACGTGCGCAAGTTGAAGCCGCTCGCCCGCGCGCTGGAGGGGGCTGTGGTTTGGGTGACGGGCCTTCGCCGCAGCCAGTCTGGCAATCGCGCCTCCACCCCTTTCGCCGAATACGACGCGGAGCGGGGCCTCCTGAAGGTCAACCCGCTCGCCGACTGGTCGCTCGACCAGATCAACGCCTATGTCGAGCAACAGGCCGTACCGACCAATCCGCTCCACAAGCGTGGGTACCCTTCGATTGGCTGCGAGCCCTGCACACGAGCGATAAAGCCCGGTGAGCCGGAGCGCGCAGGCCGGTGGTGGTGGGAGAACGACGAGAAGCGCGAATGCGGCCTCCATGTTCCCGAAGCCGCTGCCGCCTCTGCGAACTCGACTTCCCTTTGATCGGCAGCCGGCTAGGCGCCTTGGAGTAACTGATGTCCGATACCCTTCACGCAGCAGATCCCAAGCCTGCTACGTCCAACAAGCAACCGCTCGATCCGCACCTGAAGGCGCTGGAGAACGAAGCGATCCATATCTTCCGCGAAGTGGCTGCCGAATTCGAGCGACCCGTAATGCTCTATTCGATCGGCAAGGACTCCTCCGTCCTGCTGCATCTGGCGCGCAAGGCTTTCCACCCCGGACGCATCCCGTTTCCGCTGCTCCACATCGACACCGGCTGGAAATTCCCGGAGATGATCGCGTTTCGCGATGAGATGGCGCGTCGTTTCGACCTCGACCTGATCGTCTACACCAACCCCCGCGGCGTCTCGGAAGGCATCTCGCCCTTCATCCACGGTTCGGCATACCACACCGATGTCATGAAGACGGAAGCGCTGCGCCAGGCACTCGATGCCGGCAAGTATGATGCTGCATTCGGCGGCGCGCGGCGCGATGAGGAGGCCTCGCGCGCCAAGGAACGCATCTACTCCTTCCGCACTCCGGAGCACAAATGGGACCCGCGCAACCAGCGGCCGGAACTCTGGAACGTCTACAACGGCATGGTCCGCAAGGGTGAGAGCGTGCGCGCCTTCCCGCTGTCCAACTGGACCGAGGTCGACATCTGGCGCTACATCCAGGCTGAGAATATTCCGCTGCCGCCGCTCTATTACGCGAAGAAGCGCAAATACGTCGAACGCGACGGCATGCTGATGTGGGCGGAGGATCCCCGCTTCGAAGCCTTGCCAGGCGAGCAGATCCAGGAAGGCATGCTGCGCTTCCGCACCCTCGGCTGCTGGCCCCTGACCGGCGGCATCCGCTCCACGGCGACCACGCTCGAGGAGGTCATTGCCGAACTCGAGATTGCCACCGTCTCCGAACGTCAGGGACGCGCCATCGACCGCGACCAGTCGGGCTCGATGGAAAAGAAGAAACGCGAAGGATATTTCTGAGATGACCGCATCCGCCACTGCCACCTCGGTCGCTGTCCATCCCGCATCGGAACCACTGCCGCTCTCGCGCGACGTGCGTCCCTTGCGTCTCATCACCTGCGGCTCGGTGGATGACGGCAAGTCGACGCTGATCGGCAGGCTGCTGTGGGATACCAAGGCGGTCAAGGAAGACCAGGCAGCCACCCTGCAGCGGGATTCCGGAAAGCAGAACGACCTCGGCCTTCCGGACTTCGCGCTTCTGCTCGACGGCCTGCAGGCGGAGCGCGAGCAGGGCATCACCATCGACGTCGCCTATCGCTATTTCGCGACCGACCGTCGCTCCTTCATCGTTGCCGACACGCCCGGTCACGAGCAGTACACGCGCAACATGGCAACCGGTGCCTCGACCGCCGATCTGGCAGTCCTCCTGGTCGATGCGCGCGCAGGCCTGCTCGAACAGACCCGTCGCCACGCGACGATCGCCTCGCTGATGGGCATCCGGCAGTTCGTGCTGGCCGTCAACAAGTTCGATCTCGTGGGCTACGACCGGGCCATCTTCGACAGGATCTCGCATGAGTTCAAGGAATTGGCGCTTTCGCTCGGCGTGCGGCAGATCACGGCGATCCCGATGTCCGCGCTGAAGGGCGAGAATGTCGTCTACCCGGCTCCCGCCGCCATGCCGTGGTATGACGGGCCGACACTGGTCGAGACGCTGGAACTGGCAACGGTCCGCTCCGCCCAGGCCGGCGGCTTTCGGCTGCCGGTGCAGCGCGTTTCGCGTCCCGGCGAAAGCTTCCGCGGCTACCAGGGCACCGTCGCCGGCGGTTCGGTGAAGCCGGGGGATTCCGTCGTCATCCTGCCGTCGGGTATGGTCGCCAATGTCAAGCAGATCGTCACTTTTGATCTCGTGCGCAATGCCGCCGTGGCCGGCGATGCCATCACGCTCGTGCTTGACCGGCAGGTGGACGTTTCCCGCGGCGACATGATCGTTTCGCTGGACGCCCAGCCGATGACGGGGCTCGAATTCGAGGCGCAGATCGTCGCCCTGCAGCCGGACGGCATCGAGCCCGGCAAGCGCTACTGGCTGAAGAGCGGTTCGCGCCGCCAGCGCGTCTCGGTCAGGCCGACGTCTCAGCTCGATCTCGCCACCGGCTCCTGGCGCGCCCACGTCGAGCCTCTGCAGATGAACGCCATCGGCAGGGTGCGGCTCTCTTTCGACGAGCAGGCGATCTTTGACGCCTACGAGCAGAACCGCTCGACCGGCGCCTTCATCCTGATCGATCCCGATACGCACAATACCATCGCCGGCGGTATGATCACCTCCAAGCGCAGCGGCGGGATCGGGATCCGCTACGAGGGTGAACGCGTCGTGCTGTCTCTGCCGGCCGACCTTGCGGACCAGATCATGGCGAGCGAACTCTTCGCCAGCCGGCGCGACGAGACGGACGTGCGTCGCATGAGCGCCTCACAGGCAGCGGACATCTTTGCCAACGCCGCGCAGGACATCTGAAGCATTCACGCGCTTCGCTTGTCAGGCGGATGCGTGGTTCCTCGCGGCATCACCTCGAAGCCCAGGTCGATCGGGTCGGTCGGGGCAGGTTCGCCGCTCAGGACGCGGATCAGCAGGTCGGTCGCACGATAACCCATGTCGAAGCGAGGCACCCGTACGGTTGTCAGCGGTGGGTGGCTGAAGGCGGCAAATCCGAGGTCGTTATATCCGCAGATGCCGAATGCCGGGATTGGAAGACCGAGCCGCTGCGCCTCGAAAAGGACGCCCATCGCCAGGTCGTCGTTCTGGCAGAAGACACAATCGAGATCCGGCGCCTGCCGCCTCAAGCGCTGCAGGAGCTGGCAGCCCAGTTGGACGCTGGTCGGCGCTTCCTCTGATGCGATGAGCGCCGGATCCGCGATGCCCGCATCCTGCATGGCGAGGCAATAGCCTTCATGGCGCCGCTCCGACCGCACGTCGATCGTTCCTCCGATGAGGCCGATCCGGCGATAGCCGCAGGCAAGCAGGTGTCGAACTGCTGATGCGGCGGCTTCGCAATGGTTGATGCCTACGGCCATTCCACTCGGCGTAAGGTGCAGATCGACGATCTGCACCACAGGGCAGGCTGCCGCCTTCAGGAGTTCCAGCGTTCCTTCCCGCTGTTGAAGTCCCGAGAGAAGGATGCCGGCCGGATTCTGCGAGAGGAAGAGGCGGATCTGGCGGACTTCCTCCTCCGGGTCATAGCGTGAATTCGCGTAATGGATCCGCAGGTTGGATGTACGGACCCGGTCTTCGATGCCGCGCATGATGCCAAGGTGGGCGTGGCTGGTCAGGGCAGGCGCGAGGACGCCGATGACGCCATTGTGGCGGCTGGCCAGCGCCCTGGCCGCGAAGTCCGGTACATAGCCCATATCGTCGACCTGGGCGATGATCCGTTCGCGAAGCGTCTCCGATACCTTCTCGGGCTCCCGCAACGCCCTCGAGACCGTGATCGAACTGACGCCGAGGCTGGTCGCCACGTCCTTAAGTGTCACTTTTGCTGCACGGCTCCGTCGCTGCGGCATTGTCTCCTCCCGCTGGCTTGACACGGCGCGCCTCAGCCAAGGGAAGCAACTAAGCTTCTTGCCTCGCTCGGCAAGCCCGGGAGGGTGGCGCTGGCTAGTATCGCGCCCGCCGGGAGGACGCGACGATCCGATCGCCCGAGTGGCCCCGCGTTCACTTCCCGGTGAAAACCTATGGCGTTCCGCAGGGCGGAGGACATCTTCATGCGAAACGAGCCAAGGAGGATTGAAGATGAGGCGCACTCTCTTGCGGGCAGCGATAGCGACGGCCGTGCTCACCCCGTTCGCCAGCACGATGGTCATGGCGCATCACGGATGGTCCTGGGCAGAGGCTGAGCAGATCGAGCTCAGCGGCACGATCACGGCGATTTCCTTCGCGCCTCCGCATCCGTCGATGGAAGTCCAGGCGGACGGCGGGGTCTGGAAGGTGGAGCTCAGCAACCCCGGCAAGACCCAGCGGTCCGGTTTCGTCGAAGGCGTGGCGGATGTGGGCGACGCCGTCACCCTGATTGGCAATCGGTCGAAAGACCGGGAGGAACTGCGGATGAAGGCGGTCCGGGTCATGGTCGGCAACAAGACCTATGACATCTATCCGGAGCGGATCGAGACCAACTGAGGCTCGGCCCGTGGACTGGCTCGAGCCACTGTCGCAGACCTATCCCGCGCGGGCTCTGATCCTCTCGCCAACCCTTTATCTGCTGGTGAATGCGGCGCATATCATGGCGATCGGCGTCCTGTTTGGTGCAATCCTGTCGCTCGACCTTCGCATCCTCGGCCTGGCAAGGATGCTGCCGCTCGCGCCGACGGCGGTCTATCTCTCGCGGGTGGCGGCGACAGGTCTCGGCCTGGCCATGCTCACGGGCCTCGGGCTCTTTTCCGTACGGCCCGGAGAATACGCAGCCAATCCCGCCTTCCTCGCCAAGCTCGCACTGATCGCGCTTGGGCTGATCAACATCCTTGCAGTGCACCTCACGCCGGCATGGCGGGCCACAGTCCGAGGGGCGGAGCCGACGAAGGTGCTGCGCGTGGGGGCAGCGATGTCGATTCTGATCTGGGGTGGGGCGATCATCGCCGGACGGTGGATTGGTTTCATCTAAGCGATCAGCGGTCGCTGAACTCCGCCCGCGGATTGACCCAGGGCTTCTGGTTGGAGCGCGGCAGCGGCTGTTTCCCGAGGATATGGTCGGCGGCTTTCTCGCCTGTCATGATCGAGGGGCCGTTGAGGTTGCCGTAGGTGATGTGCGGGAAGATCGAGCTGTCCGCCACGCGCAGGCCGTCGATGCCGATCACCCGGCATTTCGGATCGACCACCGCCAGCGGATCATCCCGGTCGCCCATCCGGCAGGTGCCGCAGGGGTGATAGGCGCTTTCCAGGTGTTCCCTGAGGAAGGCGTCGATCTCATCGTCCGTCTGGACCGCCTCGCCTGGCTGGATTTCCGGGCCGCGATAGGGGTCGAAGGCCTGCTGGCCGAAGATCTCACGGGTCAGCCGCACGCAGTGTCGGAACTTCTCCCAGTCCTCCGGATGGCTCATGTAGTTGAAGCGGATGACCGGATCGGCGGTCGGGTCAGGCGACCGCAAGGTCACGCTGCCGCGCGATTTCGACAGATTGTAGCCCACATGTACCTGGAAGCCGTGGCTACGGGCAGCGGCCCTGCCGTCATAGGAAATTGCTACCGGCAGGAAGTGGTACTGGATGTCCGGCTGCTTCAGCCCGGCTGCGGAGCGGACGAAGGCGCAGGCTTCGAACTGGTTGGAAGCGCCGAGGCCGCCCTTTGACAGAAGCCACTGGGCGCCGGCGACGCCCTGCCAGAACCACGGAAGCCACGAATAAAGCGAGACCGGCTTTCTGGAGACCTGCTGGAAATAGAATTCCATGTGGTCCTGCAGGTTTTCCCCGACGCCCGGCCTGTCGGCAACGACCTCGACCCCCATGTCCTGGAGGTGCTGCGCAGGCCCGATGCCGGAGAGCATCAGCAGCTTCGGCGAATTGAAGGAGGAGGCAGCAACGATCACTTCGCGGCTGGCGCGGATCACAGCAGTTGCGCCACGCCGCTCGATCTCCACCCCGACAGCCTTGCCGTTCTCGATGACGATCCGCTGCGCGAAACCGTGCACCAGTTGCACGTTCCGTCGCTTGAGCGCCGGCCTCAGATAGGCGTTGGCCGCCGACCAGCGCCGTCCCATGTGGATGGTCTGCTCCATCAGCCCGAAGCCTTCCTGCTTCGAACCGTTATAGTCGTCAGTGAGTTCGAACCCCGCCTGCTTGCCCGCCTCGATGAAGGCGTGGAAGAGCGGGTTGACGAAGGGACCGCGGCGCACATGCAGCGGACCGTCCTTGCCGCGCCAGCCGTCCTCGCCGCCATGGCTATGCTCCATGCGCTTGAAATAGGGAAGCACGTCGGCATAGGCCCAGCCGCGGGCACCGAGCTCTTCCCAGCGATTGAAGTCCTCGGAGTGGCCGCGCACATAGACGAGCCCGTTGATGGAGGACGAGCCGCCAAGAACCTTGCCGCGCGGCGCGGTGATGCGGCGGTTGTTGAGGTTGGGTTCCGGCTCCGAAAGATAGCCCCAGTTGTAGCGCTTCATGCTCATCGGCCAGGCAAGTGCCGCCGGCATCTGGATGAAGGGCCCGATGTCGGACCCGCCCGCCTCGATGACGATCACCGAATGCTTGCCGTCCTCCGAGAGCCGGTAGGCCATGGCTGAGCCTGCCGAGCCGGAACCGATGATGACAAAATCTGCCTGCATCATCCCGATCTCCTCAGTAGGGCGCCTCGACCGGGGCCATGGCGACGTAGACCGTCTTCAACTCCGTGTAGTGCTCCAGCGCCGCGGCGGAGTTCTCTCGCCCGAAGCCGGACTGCTTCGAGCCGCCGAACGGGATCTCGACCGGGCAGAGGTTGTAGGTGTTGATCCAGAGCGTCCCCGCATGCAATTGGTCCACGACACGGTGCGCGCGGCTGAGATCGGCGGTGAAGACGCCGCCGGAAAGGCCGAATTCGGTGGCATTGGCGCGCTTGATCACCTCGGCCTCGTCGTCGAAGTCCAGCACGCACATGACAGGCCCGAAGATTTCCTCGCGCGCGATGGTCATCCCGTCGGTCACATCGGCGAAGACGGTCGGCTGGACGTAGAAGCCTTCTCCCGGGACATCGTTCGGGATGCCGCCGCCGGTGACGAGGGTTGCTCCCTCGGCATTACCCTTCTCGATGTAGTCCAACACCTTCTCGCGCTGTGCCCGGGAAACGAGCGGCCCCATCTGCGTCGCCTCGTCCATCGGATCGCCAATGACGATCTTCTCTGTCCGCTCCTTCAGGTGTGAGAGGAACTGCTCCTTGATCCGCTTCTGCACGAAGACGCGCGTGCCGTTGGAGCAGACCTGGCCGGTGGAGTAGAAATTGCCAAGCATCGCCCCGCCGACCGCGCTGTCGAGATCGGCATCATCGAAGACGATCAGCGGCGACTTCCCACCGAGCTCCATCGTGACGTGCTTGAGATGGCCGGCAGCCGCGGCGGCAACCTTGCGGCCCGTCGGTACCGATCCGGTCAGGGATATCTTGGCGACGTCCGGGTGATCGACGAGCAGCGGCCCCGTCTCGCGGTCGCCCTGCACGACGTTGAATACCCCCCTGGGCAGGCCGGCCTCGATCAGAATCTCCGCGATCTTCAGCGCCCCGAGCGGTGTCGTCTCCGATGGCTTGAACACCATCGCATTGCCGGCGGCCAGCGCCGGCGCCGCCTTCCAGCAGCAGATCTGCTGCGGGTAGTTCCATGCCCCGATGCCGACACAAACACCGAGCGGCACCCGCTTCGTGTAGGCCCAGTCGCCGCCGAGCGGAATGTGCGAGCCATTCAGCGCCGTCGCGGCAATGCCGCCGAAGAACTCCAGGCTGTCGGCCCCTGAGGTTGGATCGGCTACGATCGTCTCCTGGATCGGCTTGCCGGTATCCAGCGTCTCCAGTTCGGACAATTCCCGGTTGCGCTCGCGCATGATGTCTGCCGCCCGCCTCAGCACGCGGCCGCGCGCGGTCGGGCTCATCGCCGCCCACTCCACCTGTGCCCGTCTGGCGGAGGCGACAGCCCGCTCTACGATTGCCGGCGTCGCGGCATGCAAACCGGCGATCACTTCACCCGTCGCGGGATAGACGCTCTCGATGACGGTCCCGGCTGCGTCTTCCACGTATTCGCCGTCAATGAAATGGCTGGCTACCGGCTGTGCGCGCATCTTCTTCTCCTAGGGGGCGGCGTCGATCGTCAGGAAAGCTTCGCGGGCAGGAAGTGGCGAAGCTGCAGGTCGAGATAGTTTTCGGTGAGCGCGACCGAAGCCGTGCTGCCGATCGGGGCGGAACGCAGGCTCTGGCGGATATAGAGCCCGTCGATCATCGCCGCGACGCCCTCGGCGATCCGGGCTGCATCATCCGGCGGGCAGAGGCGTTCGAGGCTGTGAAGGAGGTTCGAGCGCAGGCGCCTCGAATAGATGACCAGCAGCCGCCGCACCTCCTCGGACCGCTGCGCCTCCACGTAGAAGGCAAGCCAGGCGGCCACCGTTTCCGGCGCGAACTGGTCAGCCTGGAAGGAGACGCGAATGATGGCCGACAGCCGCTCGCGGGGCGTGTCGAGATGCTCCATGGCGGCCACGGTATCGGCCCTCAGGCGCGTCAGCAGGCTGCGGATCGTCGCCACCAGCAATTGCTGCTTGCTGCCGAAATAGTGGTGCGCAAGGGCGGGGGAAACGCCGGCTTCCCTTGCGATGTCCGACATCGTCACGTCGAGCGACCCATGCTGCCCAATGGCTCGCAGCGTCGCGTCTACCAGCGCCTTACGGCGCAGCGGCTCCATTCCGATACGGGGCATGTGACGCATCTCCAGTTTCGGGCCAGTTTAGTTTTGATTGACTGGTCAATCAAGTTTCTATCGGAGTGAATGCGCAGGATGCCCGTATCCACCTTCGGCGAGACAAATTGACACCGCGATGGCAACTTGGCTTTCCAGCGTTGCTGGCGCGTCCTAAGTCTCCATCTCCTGCCATGATGAGGAGGCCGCGATGTCGCTGTCCAAGGAAATGCGTTACGTCGAACGGACGAGCTTCGGCGGCCCGGAGGTGATGCGGCTGGTAACCGGCCCGGTGCCGCAGCCTCGAGCCGGCGAAGTGGTGGTCCAGGTCGAGGCGGCGGGCGTCAATCGTCCCGATGTCGCCCAGCGCAGCGGCAACTATCCGCCGCCCAAGGATGCCAGCCCGATCCTGGGCCTGGAAGTCGCGGGCCGGGTGGTGGCGCTCGGCGAAGGAGTAACCGAGGTCACCATCGGCGATCTGGTTTGCGGCCTCGCCAACGGCGGCGGCTATGCCGAGTATTGCGCCCTGCCGGCGGGGCAGATCCTCGCCTTTCCGAAGGGCTATGATGCGGTGAAGGCCGCAGCCCTGCCTGAAACCTTCTTCACGGTCTGGGCCAATCTGTTCCAGATGGCCGGTCTCACCGAGGGCGAGAGCGTCCTGATCCATGGAGGTTCCAGCGGCATCGGCACAACCGCGATCCAGCTAGCCAGCGCCTTCGGCGCTGAAGTCTATGCCACGGCGGGTTCGGCGGAGAAATGTCGAGCCTGCGAAAGCCTGGGCGCAAAGCGTGCGATAAACTATCGAGAGGCGGATTTCGTCGAGGTCATCAAGGCCGAGACCGGGGGCAGGGGCGTCGACACAATCCTCGACATGATCGGGGCCGATTACTTCAACCGTAACCTTAGCGCGCTCGCCAGGGACGGATGCCTGTCAATCATCGCCTTCCTGGGCGGCGCCGTTGCGGAAAAGGCCAATCTTTCGCCGATCATGGTGAAGCGCCTGACGGTGACTGGCTCGACGATGCGCCCGCGCACCACTGAGGAAAAACGCGCGATCCGCGACGAGTTGAGGGATCAGGTCTGGCCGCTCCTGGAAGCGGGCAAGGTCGCACCGGTGATCCACACGGTCCTGCCGTTCGACCAGGTTGCGGAGGCCCACCGCCTGATGGAGACGAGCAGCCATATCGGAAAGATCATCCTCGATCTGCGATAAGGTGAATCAGCAGGCTCGGGGATGTTAAGCGAAGCCCGGGAGACTTCAACTCACTTACATCCGAAGATTGTCACATAACGTGCCTTGCATACATGCGACGCAGCACCTACCTTTTGATCATCGTCAACGTAATGAAAGGAAGGTGATCCAATGTCGAGTGAGATTTCGGTCTGCGTTTCGGACTTTGGAAAGGTGATGGTCATGACGGGGCAGCCCTCGGCCTGAACGCATCTTCCTTCGGACGCCTCACGCGTCCGGGTTCGTTGAACGGACCAAATTCACGAGAAGGGTCGCCGCGCGCGGCCCTTTTTCGTTTTTGTCTGACGGTATGTCGTGCGTCGCCCCTATGCGTCGCGCGCATGGGTGGGCTGATTATTGGGCGCTACTCATGCGCCGCCCGCGAACCTATCTACGGGACATCGAAGCAGGACGGAGCGCCAAGCACGGCGCCGGGCTTCGAAGCCCACTGAAAGGGGGAATTATCATGAACATAGCACGCAGCTTCAACAACTGGCGCCAGTACCGCCGTACCGTAGCTGAACTGAGCCGGATGACCCCGCGCGACCTCAGCGACCTCGGGATTTCCCAGTGCGATATCCATCGCGTCGCCCGCCAGGCCGCAGGCCTCTAATCGCGACAAGGCTCGCCGGATGTGAACGCCCGCCCAAAGCGGGCGTTTTGCATTTCTGGAGGGTCAGAGACCGATCCGTCCAAGCGCCGGAACCTTGATCCCCGGATTGGCGATGTCCAGCCCGGCGACCAGTCCCAGGAAATGCAGTTCGAAGCCGCTGCGGACCCCGGCCGAGAGGCCGAGAAGGCCGCCCAGCGTCAGATGGACGTCCCGCCAGTCCGCATCCAGATGCACGAAATCGCCATCCGGCAGGTAGTCCCGCCCGACCGCATGCGGCGGCAGGACGGCTCCCAGTTCGGGCACGCTGCGCAGCACGAAGGCGACGAACGTGTTGGAGTTCGGCCCCGGAAAGATCTTGTAGCCGCCGGGCTCCGCATAGGGGTAGGCGGTGATCGCACCCTCCACCTTCGGGATCAGCAGTTCCGCTTCGACACCCGTCACCGCCTTCACCAGTTGCGGCATGTTGGAATACCAGTACGCGTCCGCCGGCCGGTGATTGCGCCGGATCGGCGAGCCCCAGCCGACCTTGTCGTAGCGCGTATAGCTGCCGGCACCCTTCTCCTTGATGACGATCCATGCATGGCTGGAGACCGCGCCCTTCAACCCTCCGGTCGTCGCCGAGAAGATGTAGATCGCCGCCTCTTCGCTCACCTCTGCTTCCGGCAGGATCCCGGCGGACGACCAGCGCGCCTCGCTCCATCGCCCGGGCCGGTCCTGGATCGCCCACCAGCCTGCCGATGCGAAAGTCGGTAGCAGGTAGACGACGAAGATGATGAGAAGCAGCCGCTTCAGGTATTTCATGCAAGACCTCGTGCAAGTCGTATCGCGGTCGGCTATGACCGATTGAAACCAGCAATTTCAGGGCAGACCAATGCAAAACCCCGTTACCGTCGAAGTCACTCGAGGCAGCATCATTGAAAGCCGCCATCGCGGCATGGGCATCGTGGTAGACGGTGACGGCAAGACGGTGTTCGCCTTCGGCGATGTCGAAAGCGGCGTCTTCTCCCGCTCTGCCTGCAAGGCCATGCAGGCGCTGCCCCTTGTCGAGAGCGGCGCCGCGGACGCCTATGGCTTCGGCAATCGGCAACTGGCGCTGGCCTGTGCCTCCCATTCTGGCGAGGAAGAACACGTGGCGCTAGCAGCCTCCATGCTGGAGCGTGCCGGCCGCGATGCCTCCGCGCTGGAATGCGGCGCCCACTGGTCCTCCGACCAGGCGACGCTGATCCACCAGGCGCGCACGCTGGAAAAGCCGAATGCCCTGCACAACAACTGCTCCGGAAAACATTCCGGCTTCGTCTGCACCTGCGCGCACGTCGGCTACGAGGTTGAAGGCTACGTCGGCTACGACCATCCGCTGCAGGCCGACATCCGCGCCACGATGGAAAGTCTGACGGGAGCCGCCCTCGGCCATGACAATTGCGGCATCGATGGCTGCTCGATCCCGAGCTACGCCATTCCGCTTCGTGGCCTCGCGCACGGCTTCGCCAAGATGGTGACGGGGCAGGGGCTGGAGCCCATCCGGGCGAAGGCCTCGCGGCGGCTGATGGAAGCTTGCATGGCGGAGCCCTTCTATGTTGCCGGCACCAAGCGCGCCTGCACCAAGCTGATGCAGGTCGCTCCGGGCAAGATCTTTGCCAAGACGGGTGCCGAGGGCGTATTCATCGCAGCACTTCCCGAACAGGGCGTGGCGATGGCGGTGAAATGTGAGGACGGTACGACGCGCGCCGCCGAGGCGATGATCTTCGCGCTGATCGCCCGCTACTTCGACAAGGCCGGTGAGACGCACCAGACGCTCATGGCCCTGGCCAACAAGTCCATGAAGAACTGGAACGGTATCCATGTCGGCGACATCCGGGTCACCGATGCGCTGTTCGCCTGACCTGTCGGTGCCAACTGCCGTCTCGATCAGGACTTGATAGAGGCGCCGCCGGCGCCAGATCACCGGCATCATCGATGGAGGAATTGCCATGTACACGCTGTTCTACTCGCCCAATGCCTGCTCGCTCGCCAGCCACATCGCGCTGGCGGAGTCCGGTCTTCCCTACGAGGTGCGTCGGGTGAATTTCGCCGAGAACGAGCAGCGTTCGCCGGAATACCTGAAGCATAATCCGAACGGCCGCGTGCCGGCGCTGGTGACGGAGAAAGGCACGCTCATCGAAAGCCCGGCGATCCTCGCCTTCATCGCCCAGTCCGCACCTGACGCAAAGGTCGCGCCCCTCGACGATCCCTTCGAATTTGCGCGGATGCAGGGCTTCAACAGTTTCATCGCCTCATCGCTGCACGTGGCCTACGCCCACAACAAGCGCGGCTATCGCTGGGCGGATGGGCAGGAGGCGCTCGACGCCATGAAGCGGAAGGTCGTGCCGAACATGCGCATGTATTTCGGCATGGTGGAGAACGACTTCCTGACAGGCCCCTGGGTTCTGGGCGAAGCCTATTCGGTCGCCGACCCTTACCTGTTCACCATGGCCGACTGGCTCGAAGGCCTCGGCATCGACAGGGAAGAGTTCCCCAAGGTTGCGGACCACTATCGCCGGATGATGGAGCGCCCCGCCGTCCAGAAGGCGCTTTCCGTCGAACGGCCCGACTGATCTCAGGCGCAGCGTCTGAGTTCCAATGCACCGCCGATACCCTGGGACCAAGTTTTGGGCTGCCGCGGAAAGGGCAGGTCGGCCAGTTGACGCTCCGACATACGGACAAGGTCAGGATGACGGAGCACGTCGAGTCCCTCGGCAGAAGCTTCCTCGGAGGAGCTCAGCCAAGCGAGTGCGCTGGAGATAATCTGTAGCGGGCGCATAGCGTGCCTCCTGGCAATATGTCCTTGCCGGCTGATCATGCAGCTCTGAGCAGGCGCATTCAATTGAGTTCTTCAGCACTCTGCTGTAGAAAATCTATATGAAGAACCTGAACATGCTGCATCTGAACGGCCTGAGGGCCGTGGAGGCCGTCGCCCGTCTCGGATCGCTGCAGGCGGCTGCTGAGGAGATGGGTGTCACCATCGGCGCCGTCAGCCAGCAGGTCATCAAGGCCGAGGCCCAGTTGGGACGTTCGGTATTCCTCCGTCAGCCGAAGGGCATGGTTCCGCTCGATGCCGCACGGCCGATGCTCGCCCGGTTGACGGAAGGGTTTCGCGCACTTTCTCAGGGCGTGGCACTCGGGCGGCCGGCTGACGAGAACCTTCTAACGGTGTCCGTTGCACCGGTCTTCGCGGCGCGCTTCCTCGTCCACCGGCTGGAAAGCTTCTCCCGTCGGCACCCGTTGATACGCCTGCGCATCGAGGCAACGACGGCGCTTGCCGATCTGAACGGCGGAGATGTCGACCTCGCCATCCGGGTCGGGCGTGGGGTATGGCCGGGCGTCGATGCTGAACTGCTGATGGAGCAGCGGGTTTTCCCCGTCTGCGCGCCGGCCCTGGCCGCAGAGCTGAGGGAGCCGGCGGACATTCTCCGACTGCCGGCGATCATCGATGGCCCCTCGGCCTTTTCCTGGGACGTCTGGCTGCAGCAGGCGGGTCTCGCAGGCCGCAGGATGACGACGCGGCACGTCTTCAACGACGCCTCGCTCTGCCTCGACGCGACCATGGCGGGGCAGGGGGTAATGCTCGCCTGGCAGACGCTGGCAAGCTTTGCCCTCGAGCAAGGGCGTCTGGTGAAGCCGTTTGCCCTGGAGGCGGCGACAGGCATGGGCCACTACCTCGTGACCCGTGCAGGTATCCGTCAGCCCGCGAAGGTGCGTGCCTTTGCCGACTGGCTGCGGGCGGAAATGCAGGCGCTCGACCGGGAGGTCGTCACGCCGGCTCCTGCAGGCGCTTCTCCCACATTGCCTTGAAGGCGGGCCTCGCCTGACAGGTTTCCAGCCAGGCCTTCAGTGACGGCCGAGCGTCGAACAGGGGTGCATGGCCCTGCGCGTAGCGCACGACCTCCGCGACGAGGATGTCGGCGGCGGTGAAGCGCCCACCCACCATGAAGGGGCTGGCCTTGAGATGATCCTCCAGGACGTCGAAGGGGCGCTCGAGGTTGGCGGCGGAAGCGGCCATCTTCGCGCGGCCTTCCTCGGTCTCCATCGCGCCCTTGCCGATGGCCATCTGGATGTCGAGTGCGTCTTCCTCGATGCTGGTGGCGCCGAACAGCGCCCATTGCACCATCAGCGCATCCTCCTGCAGGTCCTTCGGTCCGAGCGCGCCGCCATGCTTCTTCGCAAGGTAGAGCGTGATGGCAAGTGATTCGTGCAGCACGAAGCCGTCATCGTCCATCGACGGGATCGAACCCATCGGGTTGATGGCCAGGAACTCGGGAGAGCGGGTGTTCACCGGTGCCCCGGCCGCGGAAGCATCGGCCAGCCGATAGGCCTGGATCACCGGCACGTGCCGGAAGGCAAGACCAAGTTCCTCGATGAGCCAGAGCGGCCGGGTGGCACGGGAGCGATAGACTCCGTAGATCGTCAGCATTTACGTCCTCCTGGGAAAAGCTGCGCCACGCTACGGGGGCAGGTGGCTGAACGGAAGACCGGTCGGCGTTATGGCGCCATGAATTGTTTCGATCGGTCAGGCCCGGCGATTGCCCTCGACCGTCAGGTGGGGAAAACGCTCCTCGCCACCAAGCAGTTCGGCCGTAGCACGGTCATGCCAGCGGAAGCCGAGAATGGCGCCGTCTTCCACGCCATCGAAGATATTGTCGCTGACGAGCGCGCTGCCCGCATGTTCCACGACCGATACGGCGCAGCCGATTCGCGCCCGGCGGACGATGTTGCCGGTGACGGAGACGTTGCGCAGATAGGGACCCCAGCCGACCAGCATGGCGAAACGCGGGACATTCTCGAGGACGTTGCCCGAGACCACCGTGTCGGCCTCCGCACCGATGCCGATCCCGAAGCCGACGCTGTCGTGTTCATAGGGACCGACCAGCGAGATGTTGCGGATGATGTTGCTGGAAACGATCGCCAGCCGTCCACCTTCGTTGAAATTGGCTATGTTGATGCCGTTTGCCGCTCCGTCCACGAGGTTGCCGGTCACCAGCGCTCCCTCAAAGCCAAATTCGGAATAGATCGCCGTCTCGCCTGATCGCAGGCAGTGATTGTCGGAGATCTGGACGTTGGAAGCGGCGTTCGCCCGAATGGCCGTGAAAGCACTGTCGGAGATGTGGTTGCCCGATACGATCACGCCGTCGGCGCGGTAGAGGTTGATGGCATTGCCGAACTGCCCGGTGCCGCCATAACCTGCGCCGGTCCGCGTGATGCGGTTGCCGGAAACGATCGTGCCATCCTCTCCCTTCTCCCTACGGTGAACGAGAATGCCGCCATTGCCGCAGCCGGACAGGAGGTTTTCCCGAATCCCGAGGCCGGTGCTGTCGATCGCGTAGAGCCCGTATTCGCTGATTGCGGAGATACGGTTAGCCCTCAGGACGCCGCCGCAACGCTCCAGTTGCAGGGCCGTTTTGCTGCTGCCCTCCACGGTGCATTTTTCCATCGTCAGGTCGGCAACGTCGCGCAGGTGAAGCAGGGCGGGCACCTGATCAGGCAGAGGTCGACCGGCCCCGTCGAACGTGATGCCGTCCAGTTCTATGCGCCGCGTACCCGGTTCGCTGCGGATGAATGGCCCACCGCCGCCAAGTGCGAGGGTGGTGGCGCCGGCAATGCCCATCAGGCGGGTCCGGTCCGGCAGCGCCAGATCGTTCACCTCGTAGCGCCCCGGCGGCAGGAACACCCACTGGTCAGCCTGGCTCGCTTGCGCGATCAGTTCCCGCAACTTCCGGGTCTGCTCTTCGCCGCCACCCGACCTCAATCCCGCAGCTCCCGCATCGATCGCGCCGCGCAGATCCGTCAGCGACATGGCTGGGGCTGTTCGTCCGCTCCTCGTGTTCAGCAGAAGGGTACAACTCGCCGACGAGAGGCCGAGCAAAAGCTTTCGTCTGGAAATCATCCGCACCTCCGGAGAGTAAGGACTTGCTTATATGCGCCCGTTATTGAATTCGATTGGCGAGATGAACAATTGTTACGATAAAATTAATGAAGATTAAGGATTTGTCCTGCAATCTCTTCCTGACGTTGGGGGCGTTCATTTTAGCAAGCGGTTTGGGAGAGACATCGGATGCACGGTCCAATGTCAAGAAGCGCGCATTCGCAGGATACCTCGGTCACTCTCGAGAGCCTCCGCCAGCGGCTGCTGACCGTCGTTACGGATGCGGAACTGGCGGATACGTTCGCGATCCTCGACCGGCTGGACGCCTGCTCCCTCGTCGACCAGTTTCCTGAACTCATCTACGTCAAGGATCGCCGCAGCCGCTTCGTGCTGGCGAACGACGCCACCGCCCGCGCCAACAATATAGCTCATCCCGTTGAAATGCTCGGCAAGACCGATTTCGATCTGTTCGAGCGGGACGTGGCGGAGGAGCTCTTTCTCGCCGAGCAGAGAATGATGTCGCTCGGTGAGGCGATGACCAATGTCGAGCATCGCCTGGCATTCGGCGGCATGTCCTGCTGGCTCCAGTCGACAAAGACCCCGCTGCGGGACGCTGAGGGCCGTATCGTCGGGCTGATCGGTATCTCCCGCGATATCACTGAGCGCAAGCGGCAGGAGGATCTGCGGCGCGGCCATGCCCGCCTCCTCGAAATGATCGCGCGCGGCCAGCCGCTCGACAAGGTCCTGCTTTCTCTCGTCGATCTGGTTGAAGAGGAACTGGACGACGTGGTTGCGTCGGTGCTGCTCCTCGACGAGGGGACCGACCGGCTGCGGCATGGGGCGTCCTCGAGCCTTCCGGAAGCCTATGTCCGAATGATCGACGGTCTCCTGATTGGCCCGCATGCCGGCTCCTGCGGCACGGCCGCCTGGCGGCGCGAGCCGGTCATCGTCAGCAATGCCTTGGAAGACGCCCTCTGGGAGGACTATCGCGAACTGCCGCAGCAGTTCGGTTTCCGGTCCTGCTGGTCCACGCCGATCATTGGCCCGGATAGAAGGGTCCTCGGCACCTTCGCGCTCTATTCCGGTTCTGTGCGCGAGCCGACGGAGCTCGAGCTCGAACTGACCGCCATGGCGACCGACATTGCCGGGATCGCCATCGAACGGATGCGCGCGGAGGAGCGCATTCGCTACATGGCGCATCATGACGCCCTGACAGGTCTTCCGAACCGGGCGCTCTTCTGGATCCAGTTCAACCATATTCTTGCCGAGGCGCGCCGCGAAAAACGCAAGGTCGCCGTTGCCTACATCGACCTCGACAATTTCAAGCAGATCAACGACCGGCTGGGTCATGCGGCCGGCGACGAGGTCCTGAAGACGATCGCCGAACGCCTGCCGCGCTGCATCCGCGCCAACGACCTGATTGTCCGGCTCGGTGGTGACGAATTTGCCATCGTCTTCTCCCTGCTCGGCCAGGGGGAAGAGGGCGTTGTTCGGCGGATGGACGAGCTGCGCGCGGTCATCTCGGCCCCCGTCATGTTCGAGTCAGAAGAGGTCCACGTCACCTGCAGCATGGGTGCCGCATTCTATCCGGAGGATGGAGACACCCCGGAGGCGCTGCTGGCACGGGCGGACCGCGCCATGTACGGCGCCAAGAACGACGGACGTGATCGCTTGCAGGTCTGGACCTATGCTCCTGCCAGCGACTGACGGCGGCATCAGCATGATCTTTGCAGTCGCCTGTCGCGCCCTATCTTTGAGGAAATGAAACCAGAGGCGCTGCTTCATCCCACCCCGGCCGGGCTGTTCTGCCCCATCGGCCGCTTTCATGTCGATCCGGTGCGGCCCGTCGGGCGGGCGCTGATCACCCATGGGCATTCCGACCACGCCCGCGCCGGCCATGGCAAGGTGCTGGCCACCCGCCAGACGCTCGACATCATGCGGATCCGCTATGGCGAGGACTTCTGCGGATCAGAACAGGCTGTGGAGTTCGGCGAGCGCGTTGAGGTGGACGGCGTCACCGTCTGCTTCCACCCCGCAGGGCACGTCCTGGGCTCGGCCCAGATCCTCATCCAGAAGGATGGCCTCAGGATCAACGTCTCCGGCGACTACAAGCGCGGTACGGACCCGACCTGCGCCTCCTTCGAGCCCGTCGCATGCGATGTCTTCATCACCGAGGCGACCTTCGGGCTGCCCGTCTTCCACCATCCCGATCCGAAGGGAGAGATCGGCAAGCTGCTCACCTCGCTGAAGCAGTTTCCCGAACGCAGCCACATGATCGGCGCCTATGCGCTCGGCAAGGCGCAGCGTGTCATTCGGCTTATCCGGGACTGCGGCTACCACGAGCCGATCTATATCCACGGCGCTCTCGCTCGCCTCTGCGACTACTACCGCGACCAAGGAATCGAACTCGGCGACATCCGCCCGGCGACGCTCGAGAAGAAGGATCCCGATGCCTTCAAGGGGGCCGTCGTCGTGGGGCCGCCCTCTGCCTTCCAGGATCGCTGGGCCCGGCGCTTCAACGAGCCGTTGATCGCCTTTGCCTCCGGCTGGATGATGGTGCGCCAGCGCGCCAAGCAGGGCGGGGTGGAACTGCCCCTGGTGATCTCCGACCACTGCGACTGGCCAGAACTCCTGGAGACCATCAGGGAGGTCGGACCTTCCGAGGTGTGGGTAACCCATGGTCGTGAGGAGGCGCTCGTGCGCTGGTGCGAGTTGCAGGGCATCCCGGCTCGCCCGCTGCACCTCGTCGGCTATGAGGACGAGGGGGATTGATGAAGGCCTTCTCCAACCTCCTCGACCGTCTCGTGCTGACCCCATCGCGCAACGGGAAGCTGAAGTTGCTCGCTGACTACTTTCGCGACACGCCGGATCCGGACCGCGGCTATGGTCTGGCGGCGCTCGCCGGTACGCTCGACCTGAGGAACATCAAGCCGGCGCTCCTGCGCGAACTGGTGCTGGAAAAGCTCGATCCGGTCCTGTTCCAGTATTCCTACGATTACGTCGGCGACCTCGCCGAAACCATCGCGCTCGTCTGGGATGGCGGCGAGAAAGACGACACGACGGACGAGGAGCAGCCGCGGCTCGGCGAAGTCGTCACGATGATGAACTCTCTCGGAAGGACCGAAGTCCGCGCAGCCGTCCGCGACCTGCTCGACCATCTCGATCCCTCCAGCCGCTTCGCCTTCCTGAAGCTCGCCACCGGCGCGCTTCGCATCGGCGTCTCCGCCCGGCTCGCCAAGCAGGCGCTGTCGGACATGAGCGGCCCAGGGGAGAGCCAGAAGGACGTCACCGAGATCGAAACCTTGTGGCACGGCCTGGGTCCGCCCTACGAGCCGCTTTTCGCATGGCTCGAGGGCCGGGCGGAGAAGCCGGTGCTGGCGACGCCGGCGATCTTCCACTCGGTCATGCTGGCTAATCCGGTGGAGGAGGGCGATCTCGAGAAGCTCGACCCGGAAGACTATGCCGCCGAATGGAAGTGGGACGGCATCCGCATCCAGATGTCGAGCTATGGCGGCACGAAGAAGCTCTACTCCCGCTCCGGCGACGACATCACTGGTGCCTTCCCGGACATTGTGGACTCGATCAACTTCGAAGGCGTCGTGGACGGCGAACTTCTTGTTGGCGGCACCATGCGCTCCAACAGTCCGACCCGCACCTTTTCCGATCTTCAGCAGCGGCTGAATCGCAAGACCGTCACGAACCGGATGCTGGACGACTACCCCGCCTTCGTGCGGGCCTACGACCTGCTGTTTCAGGGCGACCAGGACATCCGCGCCCGCACCTTCTTCGAGCGCCGCGAGCGGCTGGGCCAGGTGATCGACAACGCTCCCCACGACCGATTTGACCTTTCCGATCTCGTCGACTTCTCCGATTGGCAGGAACTTGACCGCCTTCGGATAGATCCACCCGATCCGGTGATCGAGGGCGTGATGATCAAGCGCAAGGACAGCGCCTACCAGGCCGGCCGGCTGAAGGGGCCGTGGTTCAAGTGGAAGCGCGATCCCTACAACATCGATGCCGTGATGCTCTACGCCCAGCGCGGCCACGGCAAGCGGTCGAGCTATTATTCCGACTTTACCTTCGGCGTCTGGGCCGAGAGCCCGGATGGCGAGCAGCTTGTGCCCGTGGGCAAGGCCTATTTCGGCTTCACGGATGCCGAACTCGAAGTGCTTGACAAGTTCGTCCGCGACAACACGGTGGAGCGCTTCGGGCCCGTCCGGGCGGTGCGGGCAGAGCCGGATTTCGGCTTCGTCCTAGAGGTCGCCTTCGAGGGCATCAACCGCTCCACCCGTCACAAGTCCGGCGTCGCGATGCGGTTTCCCCGCATTTCGCGCCTGCGCATGGACAAGCTGCCCCGCGACGCGGACCGTCTCTCGACTCTGACGGCGATGATCGATGCGAGTACGCCGCAGTCGTAACCTCAAGAGAAGAGGGCGGGCAGCTTGCGCCACCCGCCCTTGTTTTGTTCAGCTGATGAGATCAGATCGCCTCAGAACTCTTCCCAGCTGTCGTTGCTGACGGCGACGGCAGCGGAGCCCTTGGCCGAGAAGGCATTGGCGATCTTGCCCATCATGCTGCGGGCAGGTGAGGCGACCGGGGCGGACTTGGCTCCGGCCTTGGCGACCGGTGCCGATGCCCGCTGCGATGCCGGCTGGTAGGAGGCGGCGCCGCCGAGCTGGAACTGGCCGATCAGGCCGCGCAG
>NZ_CABFWE030000008.1:47020-253006 GCF_902153235.2 Pseudorhizobium halotolerans
ACCAGCAAGCCGCTTCATGGAAGCAGTGATCGCCTGGATTGGGCGGATCATCGTTGCGGACAGCAGGACGAGCGAAGTTGCGATGATCACTACGGTCGCGCCGAGGCCGATGATAATGCTCCAGAAGGTGCGATTAGCGGCGTCGGACGAGGCGGTTGCACGAGCGTCCAGCAATGAAGTTTCTTCATCGGAGATCTGCTTCGCGATCGCGCGGATGGAGTCCATGTACTTCTTGCCTGCGCCAGCGATTTCCATCGCACGAGCCTGCTCGACAGTCGTGGGATCGCGCATCAAGGCGATCTCCTTGCCAAGTACCTCCGTGCCCCAACCCTTGACCAGTGCTTCGAGGTCCGAGAACCGCTTCTGTTGAACGGCGTTGTCGGAGGTGAGGCTCTTGCCGAGTTCGAAGGCCTTCTTGAACTGGAGTTCTCCCGCCTTCTGTGGCTCCAAGAAGGCCTCGTCCCCAGCAAGAAGATAACCGCGCAAGCCGGTTTCCTGGTTCACCATCCCGGCGATCATGTCGTCGACGGCGCGAAGGACCTGGTAAGTATGTTCCGTCCAGCGCGTCGCGTCCTGCTGGGTGTTCGACGAAGTGAGACTGAGAAGGTTCACGATCAATCCTGCGATCAGGATTGAGCTGAAAGCGATGACGAGCTTCGTCATCGTTCGAAGATTTGCTATGAGGCCGAACACCGTATGCTCCTGTGCATGAAGTCAGAGCTTCAGGGAGACGACGGGAGCTTGCTAGGGTCGGCGAGTTGACGTTGCCCAGCTTCTCGGCCCGTCACCTCTGAAGACGAGTTGAACCTTTCCCATTCGCCTTAATTAGACATGAATAATGGAATGGAACTTGTAGCCGGTGATTTCTTGCCGGTGGGAAGGAAAAACGAATCTACGGCGGCATGATCGATGCGAGTACGCCGCAGTCGTAACTTCAAAAGAAGAGGGCGGGCAGCTTGCGCCACCCGCCCTTGTTTTTCATTCAGCTGAGGTCAGCTCGCCTCAGAACTCTTCCCAGCTGTCGTTGCTGACGGCGACGGCAGCGGAGCCTTTGGCAGAGAAGGCGTTGGCGATCTTGCCCATCATGCTGCGGGCGGGTGAGGCGACCGGGGCGGACTTGGCTCCGGCCTTGGCCACCGGTGCCGATGCCCGCTGCGATGCCGGCTGGTAGGAGGCGGCGCCGCCGAGCTGGAACTGGCCGATCAGGCCGCGCAGGCGGCTTGCCTCGTTGGCGAGGGTAGCACCGGCCGCATTGGCTTCTTCCACCATGGCGGCGTTCTGCTGGGTGACCTGATCCATCTGGTTGACGGCGGTGTTGACCTCCGACAAGCCCACCGACTGTTCGCGGGCCGAGGTGGCGATCGCGTCCATGTGCTGGTTGATCGTGACGATATAGCTCTCGATCGTCTTCAGCGCCTCGCCGGTGTCGCTGACCAGCTTCACGCCATTGCCGACCTCGGCAGACGAGTTGCGGATCAGGTCCTTGATCTCCTTGGCAGCGGTTGCCGAACGCTGGGCCAGTTCCCGGACTTCCTGGGCGACGACGGCAAAACCCTTGCCGGCTTCACCAGCACGTGCTGCTTCCACGCCGGCGTTCAGCGCCAGGAGGTTGGTCTGGAAGGCGATGTCGTCGATGACGCCGATGATGTTGGAGATCTGGCTGGAGGACTGCTCGATCTTGCCCATGGCATCGACGGCATTGGCGACGACGGCGCCGGAATGGCGTGCGCTTTCGTTTGCCTGGATCGCCACCGTGCGGGCCTCTTCGGCGCGCTTGGAGGAGTTGGCGACATTGGTGGTGATCTGGTCGAGGGCTGCGGCGGTCTCTTCCAGCGAGGCGGCCTGCTGTTCGGTGCGCTTCGACAGGTCCTCGGCGCTCTGGCTGATCTCGCGCGATCCGCTGTCGATGGAGCTGGTGGATTCCGCCACCGCCGTCATGGTTTCGCGAAGCTGCATGACCGAGCGGTTGAAGTCTTCGCGCAGGCCCTCGAATTCCTCGGCGAAGGACTGCGTCAGCTGGACGCCGAGATTGCCGGCGGACAGCTGCTTCAGGCCATCGGCCAAGCCCGTGGTTGCCTGTGCCATGGCTTCGGCGCGGATGCGCTCCTGCTCGGCCGTGCGGCGGCGCTGTTCTTCCGACTGCGAGCGCTGGGCATTGGCCTCCTGCTCGAGCCGGCGGTTCTCCAGCGCGTTCGCACGGAACACCTCGACGGCCGCCGCCATTTCGCCGATCTCGTCGGTGCGGCCCGCATAGGGGATCGCCGTGTCGGCATCGCCCTTGGCAAGGTTGTTCATGGAGCCGGTGATGGTCTGGATCGGCCGCGCGATGCCGGTAATGGCGAACCAGATGGCGGCGGCGATGACGGTTGCAAGCACGCCGATCGCGATGAAGGAGACAGTCAATGTCGTCGAATAGGCGGATTGTGCGTTGGCATAGGCTTCGGTGGTGTCACTGTTGCTGATCTCCACGAGCCGCGTCGCGCTCTCTGTTGCCTCCGTGGCGCTCTTGACCATCTCATCGCGGAGGATCCGGTTTGCTTCATCGATGTGCCCAGCCAGAGAGGAAGCAAAGACGGTGGCACCGACCCTGTTGTACTCGTCGACGGCTTGCCCGAGCTTCCCAACGATCTCGCTCTCCTCCTTCGACGGGTTGAGCGTGTTGAACTTGGCGATATCTTCCTTAAGCTTGGCAGTCGCTGTTTCGACTGTCTTGGCGGCGGCAGTCTTGCCCTCCGCGTCCGACCGAAGGATATGGCTGCGATAGGCGGTCCGTATGTCGCCGAGCTGAACTTCCATGTCCTTTACCGTGATTGCGGTGGGCATGTTGTCCGTAGCGATCTCCTCGAGATGTGCATTGATCGCGCCGAGCCGGTTGAGGGCAAAGGTCGCGAAGAGCCCGAAGGAAATGCCGATCAGAATCAGGATTCCTGCAAGGGCGGTTTTAACTTTGGGTCGTGTCATGGGAGGTCCATTCAGGGGCGAGAGGGCTCAAGGGCGCTGCGAACGCAGTCAGCCTCGATCGATGCAACTTTAGCGAGCCATGCGTTACGAAAATCAAACGGCGACGCCCTTAGATATCATGGATGAAATTTAGTTAAGGCTGATGTATAGGTAATTCCCTATCTGCCGATCCACCGATCGATGCCGCATCTCGTAACCGATTGCGCGAAAGACTTCCGCCGCCAGCTTCGCACCAGCCGCGGAGGACATGCTCGCCCCGGTCCCATCAGCCGGAATCGAGTCGTCATGTCGCTCCTGCCCCAGTCTCTGCGCCGAATGTTGTCCGCCATCGGCATGTTCGCCACGGCCGCAAGCCTGAGCGGCTGCATCCTGGTCACCGACACGAGCCGCATGAATCCGGATGTCTTCGTGCAGGAGACGGCGCCGGTCTTCCACGTTCCCCCCTATGCGGATCCACCGACAAACCAGCCGCCACCGATGCCGGGCGGCATTCCGCAGAAGCACCAGCTCTATCCGACCTATTTCCACCAGACCTACAGGCCGACCTATGGCATGCCGGTCTCAAACCCGGTGCATCGCACCATGTACGGGGCGTTCAACGATGAGGGCCGGACACTGCCGGCAATCCCCTATTCACGGATCGAGCCGCGCTTCCTGCGCCAGGAAGTCTCCTACCAGACCACCGAGGCGCCCGGCACGATCGTCGTCGACACGAAGCAGCACTATCTCTATCTTGTGCAGCCTGGCGGGAAGGCGATCCGCTATGGCGTCGGCCTTGGCAAGGAGGGCTTCGCCTGGTCGGGCCGCGGCACCATCCAGTGGAAGGCGAAATGGCCGCGCTGGACGCCGCCGGCCGACATGGTCGCCCGCCAGCCGGAACTGCGCCAGTTCGCCGCTGCCGAAGGCGGTGCCAATCCGGGCCTCAACAATCCGCTGGGCGCCCGCGCCCTCTACATCTTCAAGGATGGCAAGGACACGCTCTACCGCGTCCACGGCACGCCCGACTGGCAGTCGGTCGGCAGGGCTACGTCCTCCGGCTGCG
The DNA here is from genome assembly GCF_902153235.2 of Pseudorhizobium halotolerans. Classification (NCBI taxonomy): domain Bacteria; kingdom Pseudomonadati; phylum Pseudomonadota; class Alphaproteobacteria; order Hyphomicrobiales; family Rhizobiaceae; genus Pseudorhizobium; species Pseudorhizobium halotolerans. The sequence continues at coordinate 51,024 of NZ_CABFWE030000008.1, forward strand.
TGCGCATGCTGAATCAGGACGTTATCGACCTTTACGATCGCGTACCCGCCTCGGCGCCGATCGTCGTGATCTGATCATCCCGTTCTGGATCGGCTGGTTGGCCTCCCGTAGGGAAGCGTAAACGTTCCCGTGATAGCACAGGCCCATCATGGAACCTTTGCATTCAGGTTGCCGTTGATCGGGCCTAGTCAGAAGAACAAGTCGGGCGGTTTTCCGAACATGAGCATGAATATTACCTATTCCCGCCGGGGCGTCCTGTCGCTTCTTGCGGCGGGCGCGGCCTCGACCCTTGCCGGTTGCGCCTCGAGCGGCTCCGGGTCGTCGGGTGCACGCATCATCTCCGCAACGCCTGCCTCCTTCTCGCCGCCGCCGGTCTCACCCGCGGGTCGTTCGCCCGAGCTGGACGCCATGTATGGCACCGTCGTCGACGGCGGTTACGTCATTCCGGCCGTGCCCTACTGGAACATCAACCCGCGCTACTATCGCCAGCGTGTCCTCGATCCGACCGGCGAACGCCCGGGCACGGTGGTCGTAGACACGGCATCGCGCTTCCTCTACCTCGTCGAGCGTGACGGCAGCGCTATGCGCTACGGCGTCGGCATCGGCCGCGAAGGGTTTGCCTGGGAAGGCGAGGGCGTCATCCAGTGGCGGCAGAAATGGCCGAAGTGGACGCCGCCGGCGGAAATGATCGCGCGCCAGCCGCAGCTTGCAAAATACTCTGCAGAGAACGGCGGCCAGCCACCGGGCCTGGACAATCCGCTCGGCGCCCGCGCGCTCTACATCTTCAAGAACGGCCAGGATACGCTCTACCGCCTGCACGGTTCGCCGGAATGGAACTCGATCGGCAGAGCCGTTTCCTCAGGTTGCGTTCGTCTGATCAACCAGGACGTGATCGACCTCTATGAGCGCGTGCCGCAGAAGGCCCGCATCGTCGTCTGGCAGTAACAGCGAAGGCGCGCCTAGGTGGGCTGCTGCTCCTGCAGCCGGCCCGTCAGGGCGCGCACCCTGTCCCGCAATCCCTCCATCTCCTCCAGGCTGCATTGCGTCGCCTCGGCAATGGCGCGGGTGACGTCGATTGCCTGTGACGCCAGGTCCTGTCCTTTTTGGGTCAGAGAGATGCGCACGAGCCGTTCATCCTGGCTGTCGCGCTTGCGGCTCACGAGGCCGCCCTGTTCCAGCCGTTTTAGGAGCGGTGACAGCGTTCCCGAATCCAGCCCCAACCGGTCGCCGATTGCCCGCACCGACTGGTCGTCCTCCTCCCACAGCACCAGCATGACAAGGTATTGCGGATAGGTGAGGCCGAGCGGCTCCAGCAGCGGCTTGTAGGTGCGGGTCAGTGCATGGGCCGCGCCGTAGATCGCAAAGCACAGCTGCGTCTCCAGCCTGGCTGGCGCCTCGCCTCTGCTCTGTTTCTTTTTCGTCATCGCGTGCCTGATTTTCCGGATCTCTGGCCTATCTCCCAATTATCCACCCAGTCTTGGTGATTATCAATGCGCAAAATTCTATTGCGCGCAATCTAATTGCCTGTTACGGATATTTGTCTCTGAACCTGAAGGAGTGAAGACGATGGCAATTCTCTACACGACCAAAGCTTCTGCCACCGGCGGCCGGTCCGGCCGCGCTGTATCCGAAAATGGCGTCCTCGATGTCACCCTGACTGTCCCCAAGGAACTGGGCGGCGACGGCGCCACCGGCACCAACCCCGAGCAGCTTTTCGCCGCCGGCTATTCCGCCTGCTTCCTCGGCGCATTGAAGAATGTCGCCGGCAAGGAGAAGGTGAAGATACCGGACGATGCCAAGGTCACCGTCTCCGTCGGTATCGGTCCCCGCGATGACGGCACCGGTTTTGGCATTGAGGTCTCCATCACCGTGGACATTCCCGGCATGGACAAGGCGCAGGCCGAGGATTTGGTCGCCAAGGCGCACATCGTCTGCCCCTATAGCCACGCCATGCGCACCTCCACCGAGGTACCCGTTTCGGTGGCCTGACCCTACGGAGGAGGGGGCGGAACATCGCCGCTCCCTTGACCATCCGGCCCAGTGCTACTATCTTTCCTCTGAAAGGATTGCGCCATGGGTTTGCTGGAGAAACAGGTTGGTCGGGTTGAAATCTCGGAGGCGCAGGTGGTCACCAAGGCCACTGTAGTCGCAGCCGAGCGGCTGGGGCTGAATGCTCGCAGCCTCGCCTCGGTTCTCGGCGTGTCTGAAGCTTCCGTCTCGCGCATGAAGCGGCTCGATCATCTCCTGGAGAAGGGAACGAAGCCGTTCGAGCTGGCGCTCTTGCTGATCCGCCTGTTCCGTTCGCTCGATGCCATTACCGGCGGTGACGAAGGGGTAGCCCGCAAGTGGCTGCGCAACACGAACACCGCACTTGGCGGAATACCGGCGGACAGGATCTCCACCATTACCGGCCTCACCGATGTTCTTGCCTATCTGGACGCCCGCCGCGCTCTCGTCTGAGGCGCGACCGGTCGCCGGGGAATTCTGGCGGCTGGTCGAGGCCCAGCATCGCGTCTCGACGATGAAGCTCGTGGAGACGGTGGACGAGCAGGCCCTGCTGGAAAACCTGCTGGAAGAGACGAAGCCGGCCTTCCCGCCCGAATGCGTCGGCCTCGACTACCTGCTCGCCACGCCCTTCCGTTATGGTGCAAGCTATCCGCTCGGATCGCGTTTCCGCCGTGCCGGCCGCACGCTCGGTGTCTTCTATGCAGCAGCGCGGGTCGAGACGGCGATCGCCGAGATGGCCTTCTACCGGATGCTGTTCTTCGCCGAATCGCCGGACACGCCGCTTCCTGCCAATGCCGCCGAATATACCGCCTTCGCGGCATTGGTCGCGACGGAAGCTGGCATCGATCTGACCATCCCGCCGCTCGACAGGGACAGCCATGCCTGGGAGCACCGCACCGATTACGCAGCCTGCCAGGCGCTGGCCGATGCGGCACGCGAGGCGGGCCTAGATGCCATCCTCTACCGATCCGTTCGCGACCCGGCAGGCGGGCTCAACCTGGCGCTTCTGTCCGCCGGGGCATTTGCGGCGCGGGAGCCGGTGGAGCGGCAGACCTGGCGCATGCGGCTGTCGATCACCGGTGTCCAGGCCATTCGCGACTTCCCCCTCCTGCGCATCGGCTTCTCCATGGCAGACTTCGCCGCCGATCCGCGGATTGCCGCACGCCTTACCTGATCGCCGCGAGCGTCTGGCGCAGCGGCGCCATCGAGGACCCCAGCTCACCGTCGAGCTCGCCATGCACCCGCTCCCAGATCGGCAGCGCCTGCGACAGCAGCGCGGTACCCTCCGACGTCAGCCGCATCAGCCGGCTGCGCCGGTCGTCGGGATGGGGAAGGGTCTCCACCAGCCCGCGTCGCTCCAGTATCTTCACGGCCGCCGTCAGCGTCGTCCGGTCCATGGCTAGGACTTCCGCCACCGGCCCCATGGGTGCAGGCTGCGGCCGGTTTAGCGCCATCATCAGCGAGAACTGCCCGTTGTTGAGGCCGAGCGGTTTCAGAGCATTGTCGAAACGGCGGGCAAGCGCTCGGGCCGCGCGCTGTACATGCAGGCACAGGCATGTATCGCGGACGTGGATGGTCGTGGAGAGAGGAATCGGCATGGCGTTTGACATGGATCATATATGTTGATATCAACGTAAATGTCAAGTCAGAGGAGGATGAGCATGAACGCGATCACGTCGCCGGAGAATGCAATCGTGTCCCGGGAGGAGTGGCTGGAAGCCCGCCGCAGGCTCCTTCAGCTGGAGAAGGAGGAAACGCGCCTGCGCGACAAGGTGCGGGCCGAGCGCCGGGCGCTTCCGTGGGTCAGGATGGACAAGGACTATGTCTTCCACGCCCCCGACGGGGAGAAGCGGCTTGCCGACCTCTTCGATGGCCGCAGCCAGCTGATCGTCTACCATTTCATGCTGGGTCCGGACTGGGATGCCGGCTGCACGGGCTGCTCCTTCCACTCAGATCATGTGGACGGTGCGCTTGTCCATCTCAACAACCACGACGTGACCTATGTCGCCGTCTCCCGTGCGCCGATCGAAAAAATCGAGGCCTACAGGAAGCGCATGGGCTGGAAGTTCCCCTGGGTCTCGTCCTTCGGCTCCGACTTCAATTTCGACTTCCACGTCTCGTTTACGCCGGAGGAACTGGGGAGCGGCAGCGTCCGCTACAACTTCACCGAAATCCCGCGCGAACAGGCCCATGACGAACTCCCGGGCCTATCCGCCTTCTACAAGAACGAGAAGGGCGAGATCTTCCACACCTATTCGACCTATGCCCGCGGCGGCGAAGAGCTGATCGGCACGCTGATGATCCTCGATCGGGCGCCGTTCGGCCGAAACGAGGAAACCACGATGAACTTCGTCAAGCGTCATGACGAATACGAGCAGGCGCCCGAAGCTTCATCCTGCTGCCACTAAGCGGGCGCAATATCGGTACCATGCACAGGAGGAATGGCCATGGAAATGGAGATGGCGAAGCCGCAGGCCGAGCACGGTTTCCTGCAGAGGCTCGTCGGCACCTGGGAGGTCAGGGACATGCCCGATGCCGGCACATGGGTCGAGGTGGTCCGGTCGCTGCATGGCATCTGGTTCGTCGCGGAAGGCAATGGCCAGATGCCGGGCGGTGGCGATGCCACCACAGTGCTCACGCTCGGCTACGATCCCGCCAAGGGCAGGTATGTCGGCAGCTGGATCGGGTCCATGATGACCCACATGTGGGTGTACGAAGGCGAGGTGTCTGCCGACGGCAATACCCTCAGCCTCTATACCACCGGGCCTGACTTCGAAAATCCCGGCAGGACCGGGGACTATCGCGAGCAGATCATCATCAAGGATGATGATCATCGCATCTTCAACTCCAGTGCGAAGCAGGCGGACGGAAGCTGGAAGCAGTTCATGGAAGTCAATTACCGGCGCGTGTCCTAGGCGCCCAAATCGCCCGTCGCAAGCCGGGCAGGAGGAGATTGAAATGCTGCAGACTGCATCGGAAACCAGAAGCGAAACCCACGGCAAGTTCATCTGGTGCGAGCTGATGACGTCGGATACGGAGGCGGCCGGCCGCTTCTATTCGTCGGTCCTCGGCTGGTCGCTCAACGCCATGCCGATGGGGGAGGGCGACGCCTACCATCTCTTTCAGATCGGCGAGGGCGACAAATGTCCCGGTATCGGTGGCATGATGAAAATTCCAACTGAGATGGCCGGCAGCATGCCGCCGAACTGGAGCGGCTACGTTGCCGTCGATGACGTCGACCGGACCGCACGGGAGTTCACGGAGAACGGCGGCACCGTGCATCGGCAGCCGGAGGATATTCCGCAGGTGGGTCGCTTCGCCGTGGTCGCCGATCCGCATGGCGCCGTCCTCAACATCATGGCGCCGCTGCCGACGGATGACATGCCGCCGCCCCCGCCGGAGGGTGCGCCGGGCACCGTCGGCTGGCACGAACTCTATGCCGCCGACATGGAAGAGGCCTTCAAGTTCTATAGCCGCATCTTCGGTTGGACGAAGGACAGCGACTTCGACATGGGAGAGATGGGGGCCTACCGGCTCTTCGCCGAACACGGCAAGCAGACCGGCGGGATGATGAAGCGTCCGGAGGAGATCCCCATGCCGTGTTGGGTCTACTACTTCAACGTCGAAAGCGTCGAAGCCGCCATCGGGCGGGTCCGTGCCGGCGGCGGCCAGGTGCTGAACGGGCCGATGGAGGTTCCCGGCGGCAGCTGGATCGCCCAGTGCACCGACCCGCAGGGTGCCTTCTTCTGCCTCGCATCCATGCAGAAATGACTAGAAAGCCGGGGCGAGTTCGCCCCGGCTTTCTCCATCGCTGTTAAAGTTGGGTTCATGGAACTGCTGCTACAGGCGTCGGTTGGACGCTCGTGATAGGATGCAGCTCCCGGACGAAAGGCGATGGATGCGCAGGATCAGGCTGATGGTGATTGGACCGCCACCATATCTTTCTCCGGCCGTCCGCCAGGCGTGGAGCCGCGCCGAGATCGATCTTGAGGGCCCCTATAACTCCAGGGATTTTGCGACCAAGCTTGTCGAGGCATCGTTCGATGGCGCTATCATCGATGTGGAGTACGATGCACCCACTCTCCTGCAGGTGGTTGAGGTCCTGGATGCCTTTGCGGTACCGGCCATCTTCGCCGGCAGCGGCCGTGCGGCCCCAGGAGGAGGCTACTCCCTTTCCGCCAATTCGGAGGCCATGAATGCGATCGTCCGGAGCCTGCTCGGCTCCGAGGCGAGTACAATGCAGTAACATTTGTAATTGCGCCGCATTTCTCGGCTTTTATGGTTGCCTGACAGGCTTTCGGCGCCGGCCATCGGCGGCCGCCCCTCTCGCCTTGCGGAGAATGCCCATGCCGGACCGGTACTTCTATCCCGGGATCCTTGCCTCCGACGACCTCAAGCTGCTTCACGAGACGGTGCGCAACGTGCTGCAGGTCGAAAGTGGCGAAGGCGCGGCGCGGGATCCCGAAGCGGTGGCCAGGATCGTGCTGCGGCTCTACAGGACTGGGCTCACCGAACACGACAAGCTCCTGCAACTCGCTGGGCTGATGGTGGACCGCCAGGCGCTGGTGGGCGGCCCCGTCTTCTGATCACCTTTTCACATCATCACTGTCGGGGAACCAAAGCGCTGTGCGGGGATTGACCCTGGTAACGAGGAGTCAGTCGATGCAGGAAGCAGCAGGTGAAAGCCACCCGCAGACAGAAATCGTGGAATTGATCCCCATGTTGAGGAGTTTCGCGAGGCGCTTCTACAGCAACTCCCATGATGTCGACGATCTGGTGCAGGAAACGGTGCTGCGGGCGCTCGCCAATCTGGACAAGTTCCAGCCGGGCACCAGCCTGAAATCCTGGGCCTTCACCATCATGCGCAATACCTTCTGCACGCGCTACGGCCGCGGCAAGCGGGAATTCGTCGGTGCGGAGGACTGCGCCTCGTTGCAGCGGTCGATCAATGCCCCGCAGGAATGGGCCGTGAGGATCCAGGAATTCGATCGTGCGCTCGCCGGACTTCCGGAGCACTATCGTGACGCTTTCGAGATCGTGTTGATGCGTGGAGAAAGCTATGAATCCGCATCGGCGCTCTGCAACTGCCCCGTCGGGACGATCAAGAGCCGCGTCAACCGCGCCCGCCTCGCCATCCTGAAGACACTGGGGGAGGATGGCGTCAGCGGGACGGTGGACATTCAGTAGCGGCCTCTCTTCGCCAATCTTGATGGAATCATCTCGGCTGCTATGGTCGCGCGTATGACAGCCCATTTATCGGTGACCCGGCCCGCTTACCTGCAGAAATTGCGGCAGTTTCTCGTCAGGGTGGAGCGCGGGCAGGACAGGACGGCGCTACGCCTGCAGGCGGCCTTCGCCGTTGTCGATATCGCGATCCTCGCCTTCTTCCTCTTCGGTCCGTACCTCCGCGCCGGGCCTTCCTACCTCATCATCGACTACATGATCGCGGTCTGGATCAGCATGGAGCTGATTGCGAGGGCACTTGTTGCACCGACTTGGCGCATCTTCTTCCGTCGGTTCATGACCTGGATCGACATCATCATCCTCGCGACGCTGCTTTTTCCCGATGTATTGTTCAACTTCGCCTTCCTCAGAGCCATGCGTCTATGGGCGATCGGGAGTAGTCCGCTGCTGCAGCATGGTCTCCGGCGCGCCGGATATGCACACCTGCTCGATGTCGTCCGGGCGCTGATCAACCTCCTGGTTTTCCTGTTCATCGTGACCGGCTTCGTCTACACGAGCTTCTTCTACAATCGGCCGGGCGAGCAGGGTTTCGTCGATGCTCTCTATTTCACGGTCGCCTCCATTACGACCACCGGCTACGGCGATATCACGCTTCCAGGTACCGCCGGAAAGCTCACCTCGGTGGTGACCATGATCGTCGGAATTTCCCTGTTCGTGCGACTGGCTCAGGCGGTGGTGCGTCCGAACAAGGTCCATTACCCCTGTCCCCAGTGCGGGCTGCAGCGACACGAGCAGGACGCCGTTCACTGCAAGGCCTGTGGGGAAATGCTGAAGATTCCCGACGACGGCGACTGACAGGCGCCTTGGCCATTCAGACTCTGTTTGCTCCTGCTTGGGCAACCGCCTAGAAGCGGTTCAATCAAAGGAGAATGGTCATGGCCGATGCGGATGACGAATATGTTTATGACGAAGCGACCGGCGAGTGGCGCCCCGCGTCCGAAATGGCCGCGGCGGCCGCGCAGGCTGCAGACGTGCGCGACGCCTCCGGCAATGTGCTGAAGGATGGAGATTCCGTCACCCTCATCAAGGACCTGAAGGTCAAGGGTGCCGGCCAGACCCTGAAGCAGGGAACCGTTATCCGCTCGATCCGCCTCACCGATAATCCGGAAGAGATCGACTGCCGCCACGACGCCATCAAGGGCCTCGTGCTGCGCACCGAATTCGTCCGTAAGCGGTGATCGCCATCTCCGCCCGTGCGGCCTGGCGTCGTTAGCGCTTCAGGCTGCCGAGGATGCCACGCACGATTGCGCGGCCGAGCGAACTTGCGACCGAACGGGCAGCACTCTTCATCGCCGCCTCGACGACCGTTTCGCGCTGGCGGGTGGAGGTGCGCCGTCCGGCGGACTTTTTCGTCGGCTCGTCGTCGCCGAAACCGGGCAGGCTCCAGCGGCCCGCGGCGCTCTCGCTCTCCTGCTCCTCGGCTTCGCGTTGCGCGGCCTCTGCTTTTGCCGCCTTTTCCGCGCGCTCCATCAGGATTTCGTAAGCCGACTCCCGATCGATGTCGCGGTCGTACTGGCCGGCGATCGGGCTCCGGTTGATGATGTCCCGCCGCTCGGCATCGGTCAGCGGCCCGATCCGCGACGAGGGCGGCCGGATCAGCGTGCGCTCGACCATGGACGGAGCGCCCTTGCCCTCCAGCGTCGAGACAAGCGCCTCGCCGGTGCCCAGTGCGGTGATCGCCTCCTGCGTGTCGAAGGCCGGATTGGTGCGGAAGGTATCGGCCGCCGTCTTCACAGCCTTCTGCTCGCGCGGCGTATAGGCACGCAGCGCATGCTGTACCCGGTTGCCGAGCTGCGCCAGCACCGCCTCCGGCACGTCGAGCGGGTTCTGCGTCACGAAATAGACCCCGACGCCCTTGGAGCGGATCAGCCGCACCACCTGTTCAACCCGCTCGATCAGAACCTTGGGTGCCTCGTCGAAGAGCAGGTGCGCCTCGTCGAAGAAGAAGACGAGCTTCGGCTTGTCCGGATCGCCGACCTCCGGCAGCTCCTCGAAGAGTTCCGACAGCAGCCACAGCAGGAAGGTCGCGTAGAGCCGCGGATTGTTCATCAGCTTGTCGGCGGCCAGCACCGTGATCATGCCGCGCCCGTCCTGCGTTGTGCGCATCAGGTCGCGGATGTCGAGGGCAGGCTCTCCGAAGAAGTACTCTGCGCCCTGTTGCTCGAGCACCAGGAGAGCCCGCTGCAGCGAGCCCACCGAGGCCTTCGAGACGAAGCCGTAGCGGGTGGAGATCTCCCCGGCATGCTCACCCATGTAGTTGAGGAGCGCCTGCAGGTCCTTGAGATCGAGCAGCGCCATTCCGCCTTCGTCGGCGATCTTGAAGGCGATGTTCAGCACGCCCTCCTGCGCCTCGGTGGCGTTCATCAGGCGAGCCAGAAGGAGCGGCCCCATCTCCGCGACCGTGCTGCGCACGCGATGCCCCTTCTCCCCGTAGAGGTCGAGGAAGATCACAGGCGAGGCGGCGAATTCGTAGTCGGAGAACTGGACTTGCTCGGCGCGCTTCAGGAGGAAGTCCTTCTCTTCGCCGGCTGCGGCGATGCCGGAAAGGTCTCCCTTGATGTCGGAGCAGAATACCGGGATGCCGGCATTGGAGAAGCTCTCGGCGAGAATCTGCAACGTCACCGTCTTGCCCGTTCCCGTCGCCCCGGTGATCAGGCCGTGCCGGTTGCCGAACTTCAGCTCCAGATATTCAGGCTTGTTGAAGGAATCATCGGGATTCCGGCTGCCGCCGAGAAACAGTTTTCCCTCTTCGATCATGCAACTGGCGCTCCCTCGCAGCGTTACGGCTCAAAGGGTTATAGAGGCAGCCGAAGTGCCCGGCAACGGTCGCGCCGGCTGACGTCGGCCAGCCTTGATGTATGTGGAGCGGCTAGATGCAGGAGGACGTGATGGAGGCGGAGAGGCGTGAGCCGGGACGAGGCCGCGAGGCCGAAACGCCCCAACAGATACCCGCCAAGGGCATGAAGGATGTGTTCTGGCGCCTCTATGCTGCCATCAACGAAGATCGCGTCATGCTGGTCGCGGCGGGCGTCACCTACTACCTCCTGCTGGCGCTCTTTCCTGCCATGGCGGCACTGGTCTCGCTCTACGGCTTCTTCGCCAGCCCCAGCCAGATAGCCGAGCGGATCCAGTTCCTGGGCGCCGTCATGCCGGCGGATGCGCTGAACATCTTCCTGGAACAGCTGCGTTCGCTCGCGTCTCAGGACAGCTCCTCCCTCAGCCTGGGCTTGATCGCTGGTCTCGGCATTGCGCTGTGGAGCACCAACAACGGCATGAAGGCGCTGTTTCAGGCGATGAACGTTGCCTATGAGGAGGAGGAGAAGCGCAGCTTCCTGAAGCTCACCGGGATCTCGCTTCTGTTTACGCTCGGGACTCTCATCCTGATCGTGGTGCTGATTGTCGCGGTGGGTGTCGTGCCGGCGGTTCTTTCCTTCCTGTCCCTCGGTAGTTGGGCCGAAACGCTGATCAACACGCTCCGCTGGCCGATCCTGCTTCTCATCATCATGGCCGGCATCACCTTGCTCTACCGCTACGGGCCAAGCCGCGAAGATGCTCGGCTTCGCTGGCTTAGCTGGGGCGTCATCTTTGCGACCGTGTCCTGGCTTCTCGCTGCCGTCGCCGTGTCCTTCTATCTTTCGAACTTTGCCGACTACAACGCCACCTACGGCACTTTGGGCGCCCTGATCGGCTTCATGGTATGGACATGGGTATCGGTCATCATCGTCATCGTCGGTGCGGAACTGAATGCGGAGCTCGAGCATCAGACGGCGCAGGATTCCACGACCGGGCCTGAACAGCCGATGGGTGAGAGAGGCGCCTATATGGCTGACCACGTTGGCAAAGCCTCTTCCTGATCGAGATCGGTTGATCGGCTCCGGGATCTGCGCGATTGGCTCTGGACGCCGATTGCGGTTCCGTATTACCTTGACGTCAACGTCAAACACTTCGAGGAGAAAATTGATGAACGAACTCGTCACGCGCGTGGCCGACAATGTCGGCATCACCCCGGATACGGCCGAGAAGGCCGTCGGCATGATGCTCGGCTTCCTGCAGCGCGAAGCTGATGACGGCGCGGTCGCCCGGATGATTGAAGCTATTCCCGGCGCCCCGGAACTGGTCGCAAAGTTCAACGGCGAGGGGCAGGGCGGCGGTGGTCTGCTCGGCGGCCTGATGGCGAGCTTCGGCGGCGGGGTTATGGCGCTCGGCCAGCAGCTCATGGGACTCGGCCTCGGCATGGGCGAGATCACCTCGCTCGCCAAGGAAACTATCAAGGTCGCCCGCGAACACGCCGGCGACGAGACGGTCGATACCGTGGTCGCCTCCGTCCCGGGGCTCAGCCAGTTCGTCTGATCCGATACTGCTTTCAAACATAGAAAAGCCGCCGGCACCCCCGGCGGCTTTTCTCTTGGCTCAATCCCACTCCGGCGCCAGATGGCCCGGATTGACGATGCGGCCGTCGGGGCGGGCGAGCTTGTGGATCTCCGCCATCTCGCCGTCGCCGAGGGCGAAGTCGAAGATGTCGAAATTCTCGCTGAGCCGGCTCTCCGTCGCAGTCTTCGACAGGGCGATCACGTCCTTCTGCTGCACGGCCCAGCGCAGCGCCACCTGGGCCGCCGTCTTGCCGTGCCGGGCGCCGATGTCGCGCAGCACCGGATCGTGCGGCACCTTGCCGTCCGCCATCAGGTAGTAAGCGGTGATCGACATGCCCGTCTTGCGGGCCTCGCCAATCACCTTGGTCTGGTCGAGATAGGGGTGGTACTCGATCTGGTTGGTGACGATGGGCGCGTCCGAGAGCCGGATCGCCTCGGCCATCAGCGCAGTCGAGAAGTTCGAAATACCGATATTCCTGACTTTGCCGGCCCGGCGCAGCTCGTTCAGTGCGCCGATCCGGTCGGTGAGCGGCATCTCGCTTTGCGGCCAGTGGAGGAGGAGAAGGTCCACATAGTCCGTCTTCAGCTTCGCGAGGCTTTCGTCCACGGAGGTAATGAAGGCGTCGTGCCCCACGCGGTCGACCCAGACCTTCGTTGTCAGGAAGATGTCGGCGCGCGGAATGCCGGAAGAATGGAGCACATCGCCGACGGCCGCCTCGTTCTTGTAGATCTGCGCGGTGTCGACGTGGCGGAAGCCGATCTTCAAGGCTTCCGGCAGGATCCGGTGCACGTCCTCCTCCGGCATGCGGAAGGTCCCGAAGCCGAGGGCGGGGATGTTGGCGCCGTTTGCGCTCACTGAATGCATGGAAGTACTCCTTTGGTGCGCCCGTCGGACCCGGGCGGAAATGCGGCTCCTTCTACATGGGCCGCAGGCGGATCGCTTCAACTGCAGCCGTCCTTCGAGGGGAGGGACATTTGGAGATTTTCCGACAGCAGGAAGGGGTATATAAACCGATTCAAATCATTGCCGGCAGGACGACCCGCCTGCCCATTTCGAATATTGATAAGGACGGCGCCTGCAGTTTGCAGGGATGCCAGTGGCATCGGATCCGTCCGGAGAAAAGCCCATGACGGAAACACCGTTTCAACTGGTTGCCAGCCTGCGCGCGCAAGCCCATTCTGCCAATGCTCCTCCAGCGGCCGATGCGACCGCCGAGATCGACGCCCTGCGGGAGCGATGCGAGGCGCTCGAACGGGAGAATGCGGAACTGCGCCGACAGGCCGCGCGGGGAGACGCCATGCTTCAGGCCGCCTCGTCCTTCCTTGAAGCCTATGGCCGCAAGTACAAGAACCTGGCCGGCGGCGGCATTCGCCCCACCGCGATCCTTCTCAACGAAGTGAAGGTGATGTGGGCGGTCCACAACGACTTCCGCACCTTGACGGAAAGCGAGTTCTGAACCCGGGGGCACTCCGGCCTTAGAGAACGAGCCTGTAGAGCATGTAGACGGTTCCGCCCGCAAGGATTGCGGCCAGGAAGGCCAGCAGGCCGTCGCGTACCATAAGGGCGAGGCCGAACAGGCCGATCGCGCCCATCGGCAGGGTGCTGCCGAAGGGAATGAGTTCCAGCGGCGGGACTGCGGCGGCAAGCGGCAGGCATGCCGCTGCAATGACCTGAATTGCAGGAGGCCGGGTAATCCAGCGCAGGCGCGGCTTCAGCACCTTGTCGATCCACCGCGCAGGCGGCCGCAGGAAGTTCAGCCCGTCCTTCAGCTTGTCTCCCGGTATCTTGCGATTTTCCACGAAGTCCGGCAGCCAGAGGTGCTTCATGCCGAAGGCGATCTGCAGCGAGAACAGGCTGACCACGGCGGCGAGCGCCGTCGGCACACCGGGGATACCCCCGACCGGACTGAGCTCGATCAGCGAGGGGATGACCAGGAACGGGCCGAAGCTGCGTTCGCCGATCTCCTCGCGGATCTGGTGGACGGAGACCTTGTCATGCCGCTTTCCCAGGTGACTGAGGCTCTGCACCAGATCTGAGAGACGTTCGCCGGCCTGTTCGCCTCCGCTGGTGGGACCCGCGTCAGCTTGGTCGGTAGTGGAGCGCGTGCTCATCTCGCCTCCGAATGCTCGGCCTGCAGGAGGGCGGTGCGCGAAAATTTTCGGCGCAGGAGCTTCGGCGTCCGATAGCGCAGACCCGCCGGCCGTTCCGGATCCGCAAGGTCGGATTCGGCCAGCAGTTCCTCGTCGGGCGTTAGCTCCCGCATCGGGACTGGCCGAAGACCGCGCCCATTCTCCCGGTTCAGCATTTCGATGGCCCGGATCAATGAGCCGTCTGCACGTTGCAGGCCTGCCTCCACCTCTTCGAGTGGGCGCCCGAGATGTTCCGCCAGTAGCGCGTTCCGCTCCTCCAGAATGGCAGCGTGAAGATCCGGCTGGTCTTCGCCGGCCTCCAGGATCAGGTCGCATTCCGTATCGTACCCCATGGACCGGTTGTTGAGATTGGCAGAGCCGATCTTCAGGATCCGGTTGTCGGCGATCATCAGCTTCGCATGCACATAGATCGGTGTGCCGGCGGCGTTGACTGGGTGGTAGATGCGGAACCTGTCGTGGATATCCGCCTCGTGGACCAGTTTCATCAGCCGCACTCGCGCTGAATCCATCGCCTTCGCTTCCAGCCAGCCGTCCGCTCCTTTGGGGTTGATGAGAACCACCTCCGGCCCGTTCGGCTCCCTCAGCCGCTTTGCGATCGCCTCTGCGATACGACGGGACGCGAAGTACTGGCTTTCGATGTAGAGGGTTTTGCGGGCCGCGGCGATGATGGCGAGCTTTGCAGTCTCGATCTCGACCACCTGTTTGCGCTCCCCATATTCCGGTGCCGTGCGGGCAATGCCGACGTCGACCTCCCGGTATTCCACGGGCAGATCGTCCGGCCAGGGATCCCAGGACCGATCGCCATTCTCCGGCTTCGGCAGTTCCTCGCCCGTGGCGAGCTGCCAGCGCTGCCGTGCAAGATCCGCCAGCGCTGCAGCGGCGGGGCCGGAACAGCAGCTCGTCGCGTCGTGCCAGGGGTCTTCGGCAAACCCGAAGGGAGAGCGTCGCGCCGGGTCCTTCTCCTTATGGTCCCTGGTATCCCACCGCCCAATCGTCATGTCGATGCCGCCGCAGAAGGCCACCTTGTCGTCGACGACGAGAAGCTTCATGTGATGCGCCGACAAGGCCGGATGCGCGCCATCCAGTTTCAGATGGATGCGGCTGTTGAACAGCCAGCGCAGGATGTAGAAGGGGGTCTCGCCACGGGTGAGGGAGGCGATCAGGCCCACATCCCATTTGAGGATGCGGATGTCGATCTCCTCGTTCCCACGGGCGAGCGAGTTGAGGAAGCGGCCGAGCTTGTCAGGCCTTTGTGCCTCCGGATTTCCCGGCTCCAGGCGGATGCGCGTGTCGAAGTCCCAGCCGATCAGGTAGATCGACCGCTTCGCCTTCAACATCGCCTGCTTAGCATACCGGAAGAAATCGGCCGCATCGACGATGACCGAGAAACGGTCGGCTCGCGCCACGCGCCAGCAGCTTTCGCCCTCCGCCAAAATCGACGCCATCTCTTGCCTTGCCCCACTGTCAGTTTCTGCCTGGAGGCGCCGATTAGGCGGCACCGGTTCTGGAACGATTCTGGCCGGACGCGGTTCCGTCAGCGACGAAGAAGGGACGATCCATGCAATTCGCGCTGCCGGTGATTTTTCTGCTGCTGATCATGGCGGTATTGAGCACGATGCTCGCAAGTGCGCCGGAAACCGGGCCCACCCGCGACATGCTGACGACCTCGGCGATTTCGCGAACGCAGGATGCCGGGCCGGCGCCTCCCTGATTGGCGGTCAGCAAACACGACCGGGGACAACGTCTGGTGCTGCCTTGAGCAGGTCGCATTCCTGGCGTTTCTGTAAAGCCCCGTCTCCGAGAGATGGGTCTGTGGATATGTTTTGCGTTCCGTCCCGGAGTTTCCCATGCGCCTGCCCTTCCTGTTCTTCATGCTCTTTCTGCTCGGCTGCATCCTGAGCATCGTGCTGCTTGACCGGTTCGGGTCCGTGCGCATGCAGGACAGCCTGATCGAGGCCGTCCGGCCGGATCGCAACTCCCTGCTTCCACCGCCCAGCCGCTCCTGACGGCCCTCGCCCCCTTCGCATGATATTTTGTGATCGACCCATTCCGGATCCTGCTGGATTCTGGAAAAGGTCGAACGAAATCAATGCTGCTTCTTGAAAGCAGGCGGACCGGAGGGGCCCGCCCGCGGCAAGATTTGTCTTGACCTCGCCGGTGGTCGGGGCCTTCACTCCCGCCAAACGCAAGGAGACGACGATGCCCGTGAATACCGCACCCCGCACCGCAACCTGGACCTATGTCGAAGGCGAATGGCTGGAAGGCAATCCACCACTGATCGGGCCGACCTCCCATGCGATGTGGCTGGGCTCCACGGTGTTTGACGGGGCACGCTGGTTCGACGGCCTGTCGCCCGACCTCGACCTGCACTGCCAGCGCGTCAACCGCTCCGCCACCAACATGGGCCTGAAGTCCACCATGGAAGCGGGCGAGATCGAGCGGCTGGCGCTGGAAGGCGTGAAGAAGTTTGACGGCAAGACAGCGATCTACATCAAGCCCATGTACTGGGCCGAGCACGGCACGTCCTTCAGCGTCGTGGCGCCCGACCCGGAATCGACCCGCTTCGCGCTCTGCCTCTTCGAGGCGCCGATGCATGCGGCAAAGCCGTCCTCGCTCACCGTCTCTCCCTATCGCCGCCCCAACCCGGAAGTGGCGATGACGGCTGCCAAGACCGGCAGCCTCTATCCCAACAGCGGCCGCATGATCATCGAGGCCCGCTCGCGCGGCTTCGACAATGCACTGGCCCGCGATATGAACGGCAATGTCGCCGAAACGGCCTCCTCCAACATCTTCATGGTCAAGGACGGCGTGGTGATGACGCCGGTCGCCAACGGCACCTTCCTTTCCGGCATCACCCGCGCCCGCGTGATTGGCCTCCTGCGCGAGGCGGGCTATGACGTCCGCGAAGTGACCCTGACGGTCGAGGATTTCCGCAATGCCGACGAGATCTTCACCTCCGGCAACTATTCCAAGATCGTGCCGGTGACGAAGCTCGACGACCGCGACCTCCAGGAAGGCCCCGTCGCCCGCAAGGCGCTCGACCTCTACATGGACTGGGCCCGCTCCACGGCAGCCTGAGGCTGCCCTGACGGTTCCGCCGCGCGGCCTAGAGCAGCCGGGCGGCGGCGGTGCCGATGATGATCAGCGAGACGGCGATCATCAGCGGCTTCACCGGCAGTCGCTTGAGGACGAGTGCGCCGAAGGGAGCGGCCATCACGCCGCCGATGATGAGGCCGATGGCCGCGGAAAGCTCCGACCAGCCGAGCGCCAGGATGAAGGTGGCCGAAATCACCGTCGTCACGGCAAACTCGGTGAGGTTGGTGGAGCCGATCACCTTCTTCAGGTCATGGCCGCGGCCGAGCAGCGTGCTCGTCACGATCGGCCCCCATCCCCCGCCGCCCATGGCGTCCAGCAGGCCGCCCAGCCCGCCGACATAGGGGACGATCCAGTCTCGCACATCGCGCGGCCATTTTGGCCGGAAGGCGCGGAACAGGATGAAGCAGCCGATGCCGATCAGGTAGAGCGAGATGAAGGGCGCGATCACCGAGCCCTCGATGCTGGAGAGCACATAGGCGCCGATCGCCCCGCCCAGCATGCCGGCCGGCGCCAGCCGCGCCACGAGCCGCCAGTCCACATTGCGATGATAGGCGTGCGAGAGGCCGGAGGCGGCCGTGGTGAAGCATTCGGTCACATGCACCATGGCGCTGGCGACGGCCGGTGGCACCCCGAGCGACAGCAGGAGCGTCGTCGTCAGGACGCCGAAGGCGAGGCCCAGCGCGCCGTCGATGATCTGCGCGACGAAGCCGACGGCGATGAAGAGAAGGAGATCGGTGCTCAGGATGTCGGGCATGCCATCTCCACGAAAGGGAAGCTTGCCGCAACATGCCGCAATGCAGCGCCGCTTCGCAAGCGCCCACCGGTATCATTCACGCAAGCGCCATCTCGTCGTGATCCGCCGCTGGCGGCCATGGTGCGGACCCCACACCGGCCGCACTCCGCCGACATTTCCTCCTTCGCGCCGGTTGCAGCATGTCTTGCCTCTGGCGGCCCGATTTTTGGCAAGCGGGGCGTTGCCTCCCGTCCGCTTGGAACCTATGTTCCGGCTCGACGCTGTTCACGGTTTTTTGCCGAAAAGGAGTAAGATCATGGCCTTTGTACTTCCCGAACTCCCCTACGCCTACGACGCGCTGGCGCCCTATATGTCGGCGGAGACGCTGGAATACCACCACGACAAGCACCACAAGGCCTATGTGGACACCGGCAACAAGCTGGCCTCCGAGGCAGGCATGGGAGATCTTCCAGTCGAGGATGTGATCCGCAAGTCCTACGGCACGCACCAGACGCTCTTCAACAATGCCGGCCAGCACTACAACCACATCCACTTCTGGAACTGGATGAAGAAGGATGGCGGCGGCACCAAGCTGCCGGGCAAGCTGCAAGCCGCGATCGACAGCGATCTCGGCGGTTACGACAAGTTCAAGTCGGATTTCGTTGCGGCCGGCACCACCCAGTTCGGCTCGGGTTGGGCATGGCTTTCGGTGAAGAACGGCAAGCTGGAAATCTCCAAGACCCCGAACGGCGAGAACCCGCTGGTTCACGGTGCTAACCCGATCCTCGGCGTCGATGTCTGGGAGCACTCCTACTACATCGACTACCGCAACGCCCGCCCGAAGTATCTCGAAGCCTTCGTCGACAACCTGATCAACTGGGACTACGTGCTCGAGCGCTACGAAGCCGCCACGAAGTAGTTTCGCCCGGTCAGAACGGAAAAGGGCTCCGGTTACCGCCGGAGCCCTTTTTCATGGTCAGTAGCCCTGCGAAAACTGCGCCATCGGGTTCTGGCGGAAGAAGGCGACGTCCCGCTCAGCCTCGCTCAGCTCATAGCCCAGGTCGTCGGCCTCGCGGCGCGCACGGCGCCGGTCACGCTCCAGGTCGTCGATCCTGTCGCGGATGGCGCGGCGATCCTTGTCGGCCGCCTTCTTCATCTCGTCGTACAGCCGGTCGGCTTCGTATTCGCTCGAGCTGACGCTGGAGTTCAGCGAATTGATCCGCGAGCGCAAGTCGTGCACGCGCTTGCCAAGGCTGTAGCCGCGCATGAAGTCGGTCGCCAGTTCCGGCGGGCAGACATTGTGGTAGGTCCGCCCGGCCTCTCCCGTCGAGGCGCCATTCAGCGGCGTGCAGTAACGCTTGATGCCGGCCTGGTAGCCTTCGTACCAGCGCGTCTGGTCGGGCACGGCGCCGCTCTTGGAGCAGGAGCGCACGTGGTCGGCAAAGCGGGTCTGAGGATCGTAGCCGGCCGCGCCGTCGGTATCGCCGACAACCGCCCAGTCCGCCACGCGGCACTCTTCCTTCGACATGGTATTGCAGGAGGCAAGCGACACCAGCACGGCCGCCATGCCCATTATCGGCAGGTAACGCATCTGAAATTCCCCGGTTTGAAAGTCCCCGCCGGTCAATAAGCATAGATTTGCTTGCGCTTCCAGTGCTCCACGCCGAAGGAATATCGGTTAGACTTGGCCAACCTTGGCGTTACTTTGCCAGCCATCCATCCAGAGCCTACGCAAGCCGTCGCCTTCGCCGCGGAAGAACTGTGGCCCGGCTTCGCAATTCTCCCCGCGGTCGGCGCGGAAGTTGCGGATCGCCTGCCGCAACTCGCACCAGGCGACGATGTTGGCCGTCTGCGAATAGTAGATGAGCGCGATCGGCCGGATCGTCCGCTCGGTCAGCCGGCCGAGTTCGTCCCGGTAGTCGAGCTGCAGCGTCTGCTCGTCGCGGATTGCCCGGCGTACCATGGCAAGGTCGACCGCCTCCGGCGCGGGCGCGACGCTGCCCCAGGCATGCAGCGCATTGGCGCTGAAGGTCGCCGCAAGCGGTGGCGGCACGGCGGCGGCGATCTTGCGGTTGACCTGCTTGGCAGCCTGCCTCAGCCCCGTGTCTCCCGTCCGCTCCAGGAGCGCCAGCGACAGCACGATCGCCTCCGTCTCCTCTACCGTCAGCATCAGCGGCGGCAGCGTGAAGCCCGGCCTCAGGATGTAGCCGATGCCGCGCCCACCCTCGACCGGCACCCGCATCGCCTGCAGTTCCGCGATGTCGCGATAGATGGATCGCGGCGTCACCTCCAGCTGTGCAGCGATCTGTGCCGCCGTCACCGGCTGGCGGGCAAGCCTCAGGATCTGGATGATCTCGAACAGCCGCGAGGCCTTGCGCATCTCTTCCTCCCACATGGCAACTGACAGAACGCTGTCAGTTGCCATGCCGTATACCGCCCCAGATCCAATGGAAAAACAAGCCGCTCGACCCTCGAGGGCAATGCGGCCGAGATGGGCAACTGACATGACCTATGGCGAGAACCTCTGGCTTTTCTTCACCCTGCTGTTCGGCATCATCATCGTTCCGGGCATGGACATGATCTTCGTGCTAGCCAATTCGCTCTCCCGTGGCCGCCCCGCCGGCATGGCCGCGACCGCGGGCATCATGGCGGGCGGCGCCGTGCACTCGCTCTACGGAGCGCTTGGCGTTGGTTTGCTGGCAAGCTTCATTCCGGTCCTGTTCACGCCGCTCCTGATAGCGGGTTCGCTCTACATGGCCTGGATCGGCTACACGCTGATGCGCAGCTCGATCGTGATCGACGGCGTCGGTCCGGCGCAGGCAGCAAGCCACGCCCAGGCCTTCCGCCGCGGCGCCATCACCTGCCTGATGAACCCGAAGGCCTATCTCTTCATGCTCGCGATCTACCCGCAGTTCCTGCGGCCGGAGTTCGGTCCGCTCCTGCCGCAGGCGCTGGTCATGGGGCTGATGACAGCCGCAACCCAGCTTGCCGTCTATGGCGGCCTGGCGCTGGCGGCGGGCAGGGCGCGGCAGGCGATCGTCGGGAACGCCACGGCCACGATCTGGATCGGCCGCGGCGCCGGCATCCTTCTCGTCGCCGTATCCCTGGTCACCCTCGCGGAGGGGCTGCGTTGACCGCCTTCCTCTCGGGCAGGGGCACCACGGCGGCAGCCCATCCGAGCAGCAGCACAGCCGGGGCGATCGGTAGGCCGGCCAGCGAGAAGGGAAGGGCAAGGACGGGCAAGAGGCAGACTGCGGCCAGCATGAGCATGCGCCACCTTCGGCCTTGTCCCTGCGGAAGCATCCGTTCCCGCGCATTCTCGGCTGCAGCTAGGACACAGAGCGCGCCAAGATCGTATAGCAGCGAATAGGGCGCGATGCAGAAGGTCGCGAACAGCAGGGAGAGGCTGCGCGCCTCCGGTGTCTCCAGCCGCCAGGCAAGGTAGAGAAACGCTACAATGGCAAGGGCGGCAACGGGAAGATGAAGCGCCATCGCAGTCGCGGCGTCGAGGTCGAGGCTGCGGGCCGCACCGTAGACTGAAGGCATGAGATGCAGGAAGAAGCCGCCGAAATCGGTCATGACGATCGTCTGGTAGGGCAGATTGTGGCCGACATACCCGGTCCAGGTATCCACACCGAACAGGAGAGCCGACAAGGCCATCGAAAGGCCGGCCGACAAGGCGGCTGCGGCGATCGTCTGCCAGCGGCGTTCCAGGAGCAGCAGGATCGGTAGGAGCAGGCCGAGCTGCGGCTTGATCGTCAGGAGCCCGATCGCGACGCCTGCAAGGAGCGGCCGGCGAAACCGCAGCGACAGGCCGTAGAGCATCAGCGCGGCCGTCAGGAAACCGTTCTGCGACAGATGCAGGTTGCAGACGATGAACGGCAGCAGCAGGAGCCAATAGCCGCGCGCTTCGGGCGCCCGGGCAAGGCTCGCGGCATGCAGGAACAGCGCCAGCGTCGCCAACTGGAAGACGATCCCGCTCGCAACATAGGGAAGAAGGCCGAAGGGCAGGACCAGCAGCAGGTAATGGGGCGGATAGCTCCAGTTGTGCCAGGGATAATCCTGGCCAAAGACCTCCTGCATCCGGGCAAAATAGATGTCCTGGCCGCTGAAGAGGTCGAGGACGTGCCCCTCCATCGCAAGCTTGGACGCGATCCAGTAATTGGCGAAATCGCGGTTGGTCCAGAAGAGCGAGGAGAGGTCCTGGCCGCTGCCGTAGAGCCAGAACAGGAGCCCGATCGCGCAGGTCGCCAGGCAAGCGAAGAGGCGCAGCTCCACATCGGCGCGCTGTCCGGCCCAAGCCTTTCCGGTCATGGCATCGATCCCCGTTCGCCCCGCAGGATGCCATTCACCGGTGAACAAAACGCTGCAAGGGAGCGGATAGGCTCGGCCAAGATTGTCATTGCATTTTTCCCGGTGAAATCACTGGCTTGTTACTTTGTTCCAGCCGCCGAAGCGGCCATGTTGCGGCGCATCATCAACGCCGCGCCGCGGCGTAACAAGGAGATCACTGCATGCGTCTCAAGTCCCTCGCTCTCGCCGTTGCAATCGGCTGTCTCGGTATGTCCGTTGCCGTTGCCCAGGAACCGCAGGTCGTGCGGCAGGAGCAGATGAAGGCGATCGGCCAGTCGATGGGCGCGCTCGGTGCGATCGCCAAGGGCGAGAAGCCCTATGACGCAGCCGTTGTGCAGACCGCGCTTGAGGGCATCAGCACGAATGCCAAGGCATTCCCGGACCAGTTCCCGGCCGGTACGGAGACGGGTGCCGAAACCGAGGCCGCTCCGGTAATATGGGAAAATATGGCAGACTTCGCCGCCAAGGCGGAAAAGCTTGGCGCTGCAGCCGACACGCTTCTCGCCTCTGTTCCCGCCGATCAGGCCGGCGTCGGTGCGGCCATGAAGACGCTGGGCGCCACCTGCGGCGACTGCCACGAAATCTATCGCGTCAAGCGCTGACGCTGGCGCGGCGGAGGCGGCGGGCCTGCCGCCTCCCTCTCTGTGGGTTTCTCGCGCCCGCTCCCCAAGCGGTAACCCATCACCGCCTTGTTACTTTTCCCCTTTCGCCGCAAGGAGCATCGTGCCCGTCGTCAACAGCCGGCGGTGCCGGCACTTCGGGAGGAGTATGCGAATGCTGTCGAGGTCCTGTCTTATTGCCGCTGCCGTCTGTCTCGGTCTTTCTCCAGCCCTTGCCCAGGAGGAGCCGCAGGTCGTGCGGCAGGAACTGATGAAGGAGATCGGCCAGTCGGTCGGTGCCATGGGGGCGATCGCCAAGGGCGAGAAACCCTACGACGCGGCGGTGGTCGAGCAGTCGCTGACGGTGATCAGCACGAACATCCAGGCCTTCCCGGACCAGTTCCCGCCGGGAACGGAGAGCGGCCATGAGACGGAGGCGCTGCCGTCGATCTGGGAGCAGCCGGAGGAATTCCGGGCCAGTGCCGAGAAGCTTCACGCGGAAGCGCAGGCGCAGCTCGCCTCCCTGCCGGCGGACCAGGCAGCCGTTGGTGCGGCCATGCGGAATCTCGGGGCCATTTGCTCGGACTGTCACGAGACATTCCGGGCAAAGAAGCAGTAGTAAGTGAACCGGTGCCGGCGGTGGGTTCGTGCCGCCGGCACCGGCCAAATTGATCGGAGAGAATGCGAATGGCCTTGCGGTGGAGACGGGTGCTGGGCGCCGGAGCGGCGGTGGTTGTGGTCGGCGCCGCGGTCGCCTGGTTCCTGACGAAGCCGGATCCGCTTCCGGATCAGACCTGGGCCAATCTCGGGGAGCCCGATCTCGCCCGCGGCGAGATGCTGTTCTGGGCAGGCGGCTGCACCGGCTGTCATGCAGCCAAGGGCGCGACGGGCGACGACGTCAGGATCATGTCCGGAGGCCTGGCGCTCACAAGTCCCTTCGGTACCTTCCACGTACCGAACATCTCGCCCGATCCGCAGGCCGGCATCGGCAGCTGGAGCCTGGCGGAGTTCGGAAACGCTATGCTGCGGGGCGTCGGCCGGGAAGGGGAGCACCTCTATCCGTCGTTTCCCTATACCTCCTATGCGCGCATGAGCCCGCAGGACGTCAACGATCTCTTCGGTTTCATGAAGACGCTGCCGGCCAGCAGCAATGTCGCGCCGCCGCACGACCTTTCCTTCCCCTTCAACATGCGCCTTGCGCTCGGCGGCTGGAAGTTCCTCTTCTTCGATGACGGCCCGCGTATCGAGCTTGCCTCCGCCAACGAAAAGCTGCAACGGGGCCAGTTCCTCGTCGAGGGTCCTGGCCATTGCGGCGAATGCCATACACCCCGCAATGCCTTGGGTGGTCTCCAGACGGCCCAATGGCTGGGCGGCGGTCCCAATCCCGAAGGTGAGGGCCGTATCCCGAACATCACGCCCGGTTCGCAATCGGTCGGCTCCTGGAGCGAGGCCGATCTCGTCAGCTATTTCCAGACCGGCTTCACGCCTGACTACGATTCGGTCGGCGGTTCCATGGTGGAGGTGCAGAAGAACCTGTCCCACCTGCCGCAGGAGGATCTGGAGGCGATCGCCGCTTACTTGAAGGCCGTCCCGGCCCGGCAGTAGTCAGGTTCGGCGGAAAAGCCTACGCGGGCATCAACCGCGGGCGCCGAAAGAGCATTCTCGTTCCCAGCGTTAGCAGCGCCATCACTGTCCCGCTGGCGAGGAGGATGACGATGAGGCTCGGCCGGTGCTCGATGAAGTCGTGCCAGTCGGGCCCGACCGGCGAGGCCGTGTTGAAGTCGGTTGCGCTGAAGATGCAGAGCACCAGCGACGACCCTTCCTCGACCATTTCAATGTCAACCGCGTCGAACAGTGACCTGGAGCGATCCTGCCAAAAGGGCAGGTCGCGCATGCGCACCAGCATGGCGCGATCGGCGGCCAGATAGGCGTGGCTGCACTCGTTCATCGGGCTTGCCTCGTCCTGGATGCTGAACGGCATCAGGCCCCATAGGCACCGGGCAAACTGCGTGCGGCTGAACGCCAGCAGTTTACGGATCTCTGCATCCTTCACCGCAACCCAGGAGGCGAGCGCGTGGATCTCCTCCCTGTGCCTCGCCACCACCTCCATCTGGCCGTGGCTGAGCGACGGGATCGATATGCCCGATGTGTCGCGTGGCGCACGCAGACTGTGGGCCGCGGTCTCCGATACCGGAACGGACAGCAGCATCATGGACAACAGCAGGCGACGCAGCACGAGCATTCGCGGAAACTCCCTCGGTGGAGGGAGTAGCACACGGCAAGGTTCAACCACCAGCGATTCTCTTCTGCCTGCTGATGGCTCTTCGCCCTAGTGGGAGAGCAGGACCGGCATGCGCAGGTCCCGGAAGACTCCCTTGGTAGCGCCGCCGAGGATGAAGTCACGAATACGCGAATGCCCGAAGCCGCCCATGACAAGAAGGTCTGCGCCGGCCTCGGCTGCAGAAGCCTGAAGGGCTTCCGCGATCGGTCGGCCATCCAGCGGGACGCTTTTCGCCTGGGCGTCGAGGCCGCGCAACTGCAGCGACGAGGCAAGGGCCGGTGCGATGTCCCCGCGCTCCAGCTGTTTCTCATCCTGGATCGTGAGCACGGTGAGGCGCGCGTCATCGGTCAGCAGCGGCATGGCATCCGCGAGCGCCCGGGCGGCAACGCGCGTCCCATCCCACGCAATAGCGACATGGTTGATCTTCTCGGGGATCGCCGACGGAGGCACGAGGATCGCCGGGCGGCCGGACCCGAAGACGACCGCCTGGGCAAGGTCCTGGATCGTCAGCTTGTCCTTCGCCCAGGGAAGCAGGGAAAGGTCATAGTATCGCGCCTGGATGGCGGCGGCGTCGAGGGTGAGGCCTGCTGCCAGCTTTCGGGTGGTGCATTCCGCCTTCACGGCTGTGCCAGCTTGCTGCCTGACAAGATCTTCCAGGCGGCGGCATTGAACGACGCTGTTTTCCTCGGTGGTGCGGATCATTTCGGGCAGGTCGAGGAGAACGCCTCCTAGGGCCGAGGATGCGCGCGGGATTTCCACTGAGAAGGTCTTCGCGTGAAGCTCGAGCCCCAGCGCGACTGCAACCGCCACAGCTGCCGAGACTGAATCGTCGGGGGCAATGTCCGGATAGGTGATCAGGGGCATGTAGGCGAGGCGGGCGCGGGTCATCTCTCTTCCTTTCATCCAAGTCCGGAACAGGTGACCACAAGCTTGCCTGGTCTCCCTTGATCCAGATCAACCATTTTCGGTGATCCGTCGCTATCTTGCGCCATAGGACAGAAAACGGTGCCATGCGATGCCACAGGATCGATATCAGACGGTGCAGGAAGTGGCTGATCGCCTGAGGGTCAGCGAGGCGACGGTTCGCCATTGGATCAGGGACGGCGATCTTCGGGCAATCGATATCGGCAAGGGGTGGCGGGTATCGGATGCGGATCTCGAGGATTTTCTCCGGCGTCACGAAACGCGGCCTCGGG
Source organism: Pseudorhizobium halotolerans (assembly GCF_902153235.2). Taxonomy (NCBI): domain Bacteria; kingdom Pseudomonadati; phylum Pseudomonadota; class Alphaproteobacteria; order Hyphomicrobiales; family Rhizobiaceae; genus Pseudorhizobium; species Pseudorhizobium halotolerans. The sequence continues at coordinate 77,054 of NZ_CABFWE030000008.1, forward strand.
AGACAAGCTCGCAGGATCAACTGCGGTGTCCGGGGCCGGAGCTTTCGACGATGCCCGACCGAAGCAGCATTGATGCTTCGCCCCCAACGAGACGGAGTACATAGAGGAGAAGGACGAATGCCGATCGAACAAAGCACTCTTTCGAACGCCCATGCGCGCACCGCGGAAGAATGCCTTGCCGCTCTGGATGCCGGGCCAGGTGGTCTTGCCGCGGCCGAGGCAGAGCGTCGGCTGGCTGTCTTCGGTCCCAACCGGCTTCCGGCGGCGGAAGGACGTAGCGCCTTGCGCCGCTTTCTCGGCCAGTTCCACAATGTGCTGATCTACGTCCTCCTCGGTGCAGCCGTCGTCACGGCTGCCCTCCAGCACTGGATCGATACCGGTGTGATCCTTGCGGTCGTGCTTGCCAATGCCGTGATCGGCTTCATCCAGGAAGGCAAGGCGGAGCAGGCGATGACGGCCATCCGCAACATGCTGGCGCCGCATGCCGCGGTCCTGCGGGACGGTCGCCGTGTGACGGTGGACGGCGCGGATCTCGTGCCGGGCGACGTCGTGCTGCTGGAGGCGGGCGACAAGGTTCCCGCCGACATGCGCCTGCTCGAGGCACGTGGCCTTGCCGCCCAGGAAGCGGTGCTGACGGGTGAATCGGTTCCGGTCGACAAGGCGGTGGGGCCGGTCGCGGACGATGCGGCGCTCGGCGACCGCCGGTCCATGCTGTGGTCCGGCACGCTCGTCACCAAGGGTACCGCGCGGGGCGTGATTGTCTCCACGGGGCGGGCGACGGAAATCGGCCGGATCGGCGGGCTTCTCTCCGACGTGCAGGAGATCACCACGCCGCTCGTGCAGCAGATGGATCATTTCGCGCGGTGGCTCACATTCCTGATCCTCGTCGTTGCTGGCCTGCTCCTCGTCTACGGCTACTACGTGGGCCACCACGCATTCTCGGAAATGTTCATGGTCGTAGTCGGTATTGCCGTCGCCGCAATACCGGAAGGGCTCCCTGCCGTCATGACGATCACGCTCGCCATAGGCGTGCAGGCAATGGCCCGGCGCAACGCGATCGTGCGCCGTCTGCCGGCGATCGAGGCGATCGGTTCGGTTTCCGTGATCTGCACCGACAAGACCGGTACGCTCACGCGAAACGAGATGGTGGTGGCAGCCGTCGAGACACCCGACGGCGCATTCGAGGTCTCCGGCGAAGGCTATGCCCCTGAGGGCGAGGTGACGCCAACGGGCGACCTCCAACGCCTTGCGGCCGCCGCTGCCCATTGCAACGATGCGGCGCTCACCTTCCGGGACGACCAGTGGACGGTCGAGGGCGATCCCATGGAGGGAGCTCTTCTGGCATTTGCCGGCAAGGTCCACCATCCGCGCGATGCGCGGCGGATCGATGCGATTCCCTTCGACAGCCGCCACCGCTACATGGCCGTCCTCAGCGAAAGCGCGGACGGGCGGATCACCCATGTGAAGGGAGCGCCCGAGCGCGTGCTGCGGATGTGTGCGGGGCTCGACTACGAGTACTGGCACGAGCGTGCCGATGCGATGGCGCTGCGCGGGCTTCGCGTCTTGGCGCTTGCCGAGCGACGGGAGGAAGCCGACGAGATCGATGAGGCGAGCCTTTCCGGCAGCCTCAGCTTCCTCGGCCTCGTCGGGCTGATCGATCCGCCCCGGCAGGAATCCATAGCCGCCGTCGCCGAATGCCGTGCAGCCGGTATCCGCGTCAAGATGATCACCGGTGACCACGCGGGAACCGCCATGGCGATTGCCCGCCAGATCGGGCTAGAGAATTCCGGCCGCGTTCTGACCGGCGCCGATATCGACAGGCTCGACGACGCCCAGCTTGCCCTTGAGGTGCTGTCGGTCGATATCTTTGCCCGTACCAGCCCGGAGCACAAGCTCCGGCTGGTAACGGCGCTGCAGGCGCACGGTCTCTCCGTCGCGATGACAGGCGACGGCGTCAACGACGCGCCGGCTCTCAAGCGCGCCGATGCCGGTATCGCGATGGGATTGAAAGGATCGGAGGCTGCCAAGGAAGCCGGCGACCTGGTGCTGGCGGACGACAATTTCGCGACCATCGCCGCGGCCGTGCGCGAAGGCCGCACGGTCTATGACAACCTCAGGAAGGTCATCACCTGGACGCTCCCGACCAATGCCGGCGAGGCGGCGACGGTGATCCTTGCGCTGCTCGCAGGCTTCGCCCTGCCGGTGACGGCGGTTCAGATACTCTGGGTGAACCTGATAACGGCGGTCACGCTTGGTCTCGCTCTCGCGTTCGAGCCCACGGAAGCCGGCACCATGAAGCGCCCGCCGCGGCCGCGCGACACGCCGATCATGTCCGGGTTCCTGGTCTGGCAGGTGGCACTGGTCGCCGTCCTCTTCCTCGCGGCCGTTTTGGGTGTCTTCACCTATGCGCTTGATCGTGGCTATCCGCTTCCGCTCGCCCAGACCATGGCGATGAACATGCTCGTGGTGCTGGAAATCTTCCACCTCTTCTTCATCCGCAACATGCACGGCACCTCCCTGACATGGTCTGCGGTGCGCGGCACGCCCGTCGTCTGGCTGGTGGTCGTCATCGTCGTGGTGGCGCAGTTCGCCGTCACCTACCTGCCGCCCCTGCAGGCGATCCTCGGCACACAGTCGATTCCGATGGCGGATGGCTTCCTCATCGTTGCGGTTGGAGCCGTTTCCTTCACCATCACCGAGATCGAAAAGCAGATCCGGCTGGGTCTGATGAAGCGGAGCTCGGGCAAGCAGACAGCCACTGATGGCGTATGATGCGGTTCGCATCTTCGAGCCTGAGGTGTAGCGTCGGAATCAGGTGTCCGCGTTTCTGTTGAAAGCCGCGAAGGAGGCTGGATGGCCCATCATCATCACCACGGCGGCGAGGCCGGCGACCGCCGGATGATCTGGGCGATCGGCGTCAACCTTGCCCTCACTTTCGCGCAGATCGCCGGTGGCATCCTCTCCGGCAGCCTGTCGCTGATCGCTGACGCCCTCCACAATTTCAGCGATGCAGCCTCGCTGGTCATCGCCGCCTTTGCGCGGCGTATAGCCCGCAGGCCCTCCGACGCGACGATGACCTTCGGCTATGTCCGGGCGGAGGTGGTGGCGGCGCTCATCAACTACACGACGCTGATCGTGATCGGCCTCTACCTCATCTACGAGGCGGTAATGCGCTTCATCACGCCCGAGCCGATCGAGGGCTGGATCGTCGTCGGCGTGGCGGTCGTGGCGCTGCTGGTCGATCTGGTGACGGCGATCCTGACCTACACCATGTCGAAGGAGAGCATGAACATCCGCGCCGCCTTCGTCCATAATGTGGCCGATGCGCTGGGGTCTGTCGGCGTCATCATCGCCGGTACGCTCATTCTCGTCTATGACTGGCAGATCGTTGATCCGATCGTCACGCTCGCGATCGCCGGCTACATCCTCTGGCAGGCTTTCACCGAGATCGGCGGCGCGATCCGTATGCTGATGCTCGGCACGCCTCCTGAGGTCGACGTAACGCAACTGATCGACAGGCTTTGCGGCATAGAGGGGGTGGCGGACATCCACCACGTCCACGTCTTCGCCATCGACGAGAGGCTGACGGCGATGGAGGCTCATGTGGTGGTGGCAGAGGACCACGGCGAGACGGCGGACGCCGTCAGGAACCGTCTGAAGCAGATCGCCGACGCGGAATTCGGCATTGCCCATTCCACGCTTGAACTGACCATTGGCAGGTCATGCTGCGAGGCAGGCGAGGCGAAGGTCATCGGTCACCGCACCGGGCGATCAGCGGGGACGGATGGCTCGAACGGCCATCAACACTGACCGTCGTCGTCGCGGCTAGCTGCGATGCTCCCGCGAGAAGGCGGCAATCTCCGCTTCCGCCTCCGCTCCCCAAAGGTCGAGCGCCTTGAGGATCTCGATCGTGAACGTCACGGGCGAACTGCCGGGCGCGGTAACGACGCCCGCATGCGAGACCGCCTGCGGCTGGTCGCGGTAGAGCGCCTCGCCGCGATAGGCCGCCTGCCGCTTGTGCGACGCGAGTGAGTTTCCGGTATGGGCGACACTGTTCAGGATGCCCGTGGCCGCAAGCGCGCTCGCGGCCGCGCAGATGCCCGCCACGACCTTCCCGGCAGCGTGGAATGCCTGCACATGCGCGGTGAAATCGGGAGCTTCCTCCGTTTCCCAGGCGAGGCCGCCCGGGATCACCAGCGCGTCGAAGACGGCCGGGTCGAGCACATCGTAGGCAAGATCCGGCGTGATCCTCATGCCGCCCATCGAAGCGACGGCGTCGCCGTCCGGGGAGGCGGTCACGACATCCGCCTGGAGATAGCTGCGTGCCACCGCCATCAGCAGCGCGCATTCCCAATCTGCAAAATGCGGCGTCAGTGCAATGGCGATGCGGGTCATCTCGGTTTCCTCAGGATCAGGCGATTGCCTGCATGTAGCGCATGCCGGTCACCGGGCGCGGGCGGAAGTCCAACTGCTCGTAGAAGCGGTGGGCGGCGAAATTACCGGTGGCGGCGCTGACGGAAAGATAATCGCAGCCGGCAGTGCGGGCAATCTCGCGGGCCCGCGAAACGAGATGGTGGCCGATGCCGTTGCCGCGCTGGCCGTCGCGGACGAAAAGGTGGTGAAGATCCATGCCGCGCGTGCCGGTATCGGCCCTGTAGAGCGGCACGAGGATGGCGTATCCCATCAGTCCGTCGCCGCTATCGGCTACCAGCGCCTGGATCCAGGGCATCGGGCCGAACAGGTCCCGCTCCAGCTTGTCTGGCGTCATTCCGGCAGCATCGCCATGATGGGCAGCGAGAAGCGCGATCATCTCGTTGAGTTCGGGAAGATCATGGCGCTTGGCGGCGCGGATGGTGACGACCGCCGGGCGGGGAAGGGTGATTTCGGTATCTTCGGTCATTTCAGCTTCCTCTGGGTATTTGTGCCGTCAGGAGGAGCCGTCTTGAAACAACAAAGCCGCCTGACGGCGGCTTGTTGACATTGTGATCTGTCGAGCCGCCCGTTACCGGTAGGCCCAAAAATACGTGCAGCAGATGGGTGCGCGTGTGTTGATCATGGCGAAGTTAGATGCGCCGGTTTTCAGAGGTTGTCAATCACATCTTTTCTTAAGGGCGGTGATGGAGTAAATTACATCGGCAGACATGGAGAGGCTATGGCGAAGGCGGTGTTGATCCACTAGTCGCGTGCCTATGTTCGCGATGGAGCCTTCATTGAAATCCTCATATGGCGGGTCCCGGAGCCCGTGAGGGAAAGCCGCCACCTCTACAAGTACAGTCTCGCCTTAATTTCCGCTGGCGAGTGCGTGCTGCGTTTCGACAACGAGGCAGGAAAAGGGGATCATCGGCATCTCGGGGATCAGCAGATGCCCTATATGTTCAGATCAATAGATAGGTTGATTGCCGATTTCCATGCTGCAGTGACGGGATGGCTAGATGACAACGCTGACCGTTAAGATCGAAAGCCTTGAAGACACAATGGCCCGCGCGGTTTCCGTGGTGAGCCAGTGGGATTCCGCGGTTATGGAAGATCCCGCCGTCACTCTATCGTTTCCCTCCTGGGAGGTCATGCACCGTGTTCTTGCGCCCAAGCGTCTGGATATCCTCAAGGTGCTTGTGGGGCAGGGGCCGCTAAGTATTCGGGAGGTTGCGCGTCGGCTGGGACGCGACTTCGAGGGCGTTCACACGGATGTCGATACGCTGGTTCAAAATGGTGTCGTGGACAAGACGAAAGGGGGAATCGTGTTCCCGTACGAGCGAGTTCACTTTGACTTCGACATTAGAGCGGCCGCCTGATCGATTCTCAATGCTCCGCCTCGCACATGCCGTGGTCGGAAAGCGCCCGGATCACGTAGCAGTCCTCGACCGAATCTCCGCTGCAGTGGGAGACGATTCGCTCCAGCTCCTGTTCCAGCTTGGTGAGCTTGACAATCTTCTCCCGCACCGCAGCCAGGTGTTCCTCGGCAATGCGGTCAGCGCCGGCGCAGGGTGCGTCCGGGTGGCGGCTGAGCGCGATCAGGTCGCGGATGGCGGGAATGTCGAAGCCGAGATCCCGCGCATGTCGGATGAAGGCCAGGCGCTCGAGGTCGGTCTTCTCGTACCGCCGTTGATTCCCCTCCGACCGGTGCGCGGCGCTGATCAACCCCATCTGTTCGTAATAGCGGATGGTCGGCACCTTCACCCCGGTCCGCCGCGAAAGATCACCGATCGAAAACATTCTTGAGATTCCTCTTGAAGCTATAGTAGCTAGAGGGATTAGCTATGCCGTCACCGACATCGAGACAAGAGAAGGTGACATCATGAGTGCATCCTGCGGCCATCACCACGGCACGTTCGAGGGGCTTTCGCCCGACTACAAACGACGGCTCTGGGCCGTCATCGCCATCAACGCAACGATGTTCGCGGTCGAGATGACGGCCGGCCAGATGGCGCGCTCGCAGGCGCTGCAGGCGGATGCGCTGGATTTCTTCGCCGATGCCGTGACCTACGGGATCTCGCTCGCCGTCATCGGCGCCTCGATCCGCGTCCGCACCACCGCCGCTGCGGCCAAGGGAATCAGCCTCTTCCTGATGGGGCTCTGGGTCTTCGGCTCGACGATCTGGCGGTTCTTCTACAATGGCGTCCCGGAGGCCCCGATCATGGGCGTGATCGGCCTCCTTGCGCTTGCCGCCAATCTCCTGAGCGTCCTCTTGCTGGTGAACTACAAGGATGGCGACGCCAATGTCCGCTCGGTCTGGCTCTGCTCCCGCAACGATGCAATCGGCAATGTCATCGTCATGATCGCCGCACTCGGTGTCTGGGGGACGGCCACGGCATGGCCCGACCTCGCGGTCGCCGCCATCATGGCAGGCCTCTTCCTGTCCTCCTCGGTCCAGATCCTGCAGCAGTCCTGGCGGGAATGGCAATCAGGCGGCGCGGTGTCGCTCGATCCTCATGCGGGTCAAAGCCATGATGCGGAAAGCGGGATGAACAGGGAGGCAGGTGCATGTGGCGCCGCGTCCGCTTGCTGCGGTGACAGCCATTCGACGGCCAACAGTGAGGTGCATCGATGAAGAAGCGATGCGGCCCTCCGGGCCGCTATCGTCTACCCGCAGGCAGGAAGATCAGAATTCGCCGAACTCGCGGTAACGCTCCGCCACCCATTCCTCGCCACGCGGCGAAACGCTGGAGGGGCGCGATGTCTCGGGCTCGGCCCGGGCGGTCTTGCTTCCATCGCCGACGATCCAGAGCGCGTTGGCGAGGGAGGTGGAAAGCAGCGTGCTGCTCTCGACCGTCGAAGCACTCAATCTCGTCGGCGCTTCATTCTCGCGCAGTGCCGATTCCTCGGACCGGCGCTCGACGTCGGAGGACCGGCTCTGATAGTTATAGCTGCTGAGGCCACTCTCGATCTTCATGGAAGACCCCTAGGTTCAATCGTTAATAAATGGTTAACGTTGGAACCTTGCGCGAACCTTGCCTCGAACGCGGGTAGGGCGAATCAGGCCCTTGACAGATTCGTGAATAGCAGCATGCGCTGATTTGCGTCCGTGGGTTGTGCAATGCACTCGTCAGTCGGCGTGGCGCTCAGAGGCCCGTCTCCGCCACAAGACGCTCCCGATCGAGTTCGAATTCCAGCTTCTCCAGCGATCGTCTCTGCGCGATCGCCGCGAGCCGTCGCGCGGCAGGCCGCATCTCCGGATGCGCGGCCGCGGCAACTGCCGCCAGCGCCTTCTGCAGGCGGATGGACACTTCAACCAGACCGGCCCCGTCGCGCGATATCGGCATGAAGGCTGCGTCGATGAGATCGTCTTCCCGCAGCTGTGGAAGGTGGACGTGCGGGTAGGAGATATCCCGGTCCTCCCGGTCCCGCTCCTCCTTGCCATCCGGAACCAGCACCCGCACCAGCGTGGCGAGAACGTCGATCGCGGTTCCGGGATCGTTGATGCCGGGGGAGAGGGCGCGCGAGCCGATCTCGGACAGGGCGATCAGCCCGAAGCGTGGGTCCTGGTCGTAGGACCGGCGCGCGCCGAGCGTGAAGGCCGCCCGGATCCCTGCCGTCAGCGCCGCATCATAGGTGGCACTTGCATCGTGCAGGACGACGGAGGCGATGGGTGTGGAGGGATCGCAATGCCCGCCGGGCCGCCGTCGCACATAGATGTCCAGGTCACCCTTCTCGGCAATGGCCGAAAGGGCCTTCACATCGAGATGCTGCAGGTAGCCGACGCTGTCATGCTGAATCTCGATTGCCCCGTCAGGCACGTCCTGAAGCAAGGGAACGCAGCCGAGATAGGGCGTGCGCCGGTGGGCCCGGTAGGCCCGCGCGACGGCTTTCTCCACCCGGGTGATCGTCTCGCCGACCCGCCCGAGGCCCGCAAGATGGTCGATCCATTGCAGGAGGGTGACGACGATCAGCACCACCACGACCAGCGTCGCGATGAAAAGGATGAACCTCCCGCCCGCTCCATAGAGCTCGGTGTTGAGCGCGATCAGTCCGACGAGAGAGAAGAGAAAGCTGCCGAGAAAGGTGGAAAGCGCCCGCTGCGCAGTCGTATCCTCAAGAAGCAGGGAGGTCGCGCGCGGCGTGGTGCTGGTTGAGGCGGCGGTCGTGGCGGAGACGAGGGTGGTCATGGAGAAGGTCGTCACCGCCAGCATGCTGGAGGCGATGATCGACAGGATGGAATCGACTGCATCGGCACCGACCTTTCGCGGCAGGTCGGAGGGCATGTACGGATCGGCGAGGATCGCCGCCACGGCCACCGCAACACCCACGAGGCAATAGATTGCCGCGCGGACCCAGAGCCGCCGCAGGTAGCGCACGAGGATCCACCACCGCCTCGAAATCATGTCCGTCCCCACCGCTCAGTTTCAACGTCAATTCGGCAAGGGGTACCGAAGTTCCATCCGCCTCATGGAGCGCAACCGGGCTATGGGCAGCGGTGCCTACATCTTCCCGGCCACCTTGATGGCGAAGGCATATTCGAAGGCGATCTCCTCCAGCCGCTGGAATCGCCCGGACTTGCCGCCGTGGCCGGCCGCCATGTTGGTCTTCAGCAGGTAGGGGCCGGCGTCCGGCGCCTTCTCGCGCAACCTGGCGATCCACTTTGTCGGCTCCCAGTAGGTGACGCGCGGGTCGGTCAGGCCGGAAAGCGCCAGGATCGGCGGATAGGGCTTGGCGCCGACATTGTCATAGGGACTGTAGGCTGCGATCCACTGGTACTCCTCTTCCGACTCCAGCGGATTACCCCATTCCGGCCATTCCGGCGGCGTGAGCGGCAGCGTGTCGTCGAGCATGGTATTGAGCACGTCGACGAAGGGAACGGCAGCGATAATGCCGGCGAACTTCTCCGGCGCCATGTTGGCGATCGCCCCCATCAGCATCCCGCCCGCCGATCCGCCCTCGGCGATGATGTTCTCGTAGGAGGTGAAGCTTTCCTTCACCAGGTGGTCCGCCGCTGCGATGAAATCCCTGAATGTGTTCTGCTTCTTCTCCATCTTGCCGTCTTCGTACCAGGCGAATCCCTTGTCCTTGCCGCCGCGGATATGGGCGATGGCATAGACGAAGCCGCGGTCGGCGAGCGACAGTGCATTGGTGGAGAAACTCGCGGGGATCGTTATCCCATAGGCGCCATAGCCGTAGAGCAGGCAGGGCGCCGTACCGTCAAGGGCCACGTCCTTGCGGTAGAGCAGCGAGACCGGCACCAGCTCACCGTCATGCGCCGGCGCCATCACCCGGCGGGTGACGTAGTCGTCCGGATTATGCCCGGACGGCACTTCCTGCGTCTTCAAAAGCACCCGCTCGCGCGTCGACATATTGTAGTCGAAGAGCTGGGAGGGCGTCGTCATCGACGAATAGGAGAAGCGGATGACGTCGGTCTCGTATTCCGCCGCACCCTGCAGCCCAAGCGAATAAGCCTCCTCGGCGAAGGATATGGCATGCTCCTCGCCACTCTGCCGGTCGCGAATGACGATCTGCGGCAGCCCGTCCTTGCGCTGCAGCCAGACGAGGTGCCGGGCAAAGGCCATGTGGCTGATGATCAGCCGCCCAGGCTGGTGCGCCACGACCTCGCGCCAGTTCGCCTTGCCCGGCGCCTCAACGGGCGCTTCCATGATCTTGAAATCCTTGGCGCCGCCGTCGTTTGTAAGGATGTAGAAGACGTCGCCGCCCTCCGTCATCGAATATTCGATGCCCTCGACCCGCTCGGCCACCAGCATCGGCTCCGCCATCAGGTCCTTGGTCGAGAGGAGGCGATATTCCGAGGTCTCGTGGTCGTGCACGTCGATATAGATGAAGTCGTCCAGCAGCGACCCGCCGACGCCCATGAAGAAGCCCGGATCCTTTTCCTCGTAGACCAGCCGGTCTTGGGACTGGGGCTGGCCTACAATGTGGTGGAAGACCTTGGATGGACGGTGATTCTCGTCCTGCAGCGTATAGAAGAAGCTCTTGCCGTCAGGTGCCCAGACGCCGCCGCCACCGGTGTTCTCGATCACGTCCGGGAGGTCTTCGCCGCTTTCCAGATCGCGGATCCTCAACGTGAAATATTCCGACCCCTTGTCGTCGTAGCCCCAGATGCCGAAGCGGTGGTCGGTCGTGTGGTCGAGACCTGCCAGTCGGAAATAGTCCTTGCCGCTGCCCTCCTTGTCGCCGTCGAGCAGCAGCTTGCGGCTCGCTTCATCCCTGTGGTCGGCGTCGCGGGGGATGCGGAAGTAGCGCGGCTGCTCGCCGCCGGTCACATAGGCGGTGCCATAGGCGAAGGGGCCGTCCTTCATCGGCACGGAAGAATCATCCTCCTTGATCCGGCCCTTCATCTCGGCAAACAGCGTCTTCTGCAGCGCCACCGTGTCGGCCATGGCGGCCTCCATATAGGCGTTTTCCGCTTCCAGGTGCCGCCGCAGTTCCGGTTCGAGCAGGCTCGGATCCTTGAACATCGCCTGCCAGTTCTCGGCCCGCATCCAGGCATAGTCGTCGCTGCGGGCGATCCCGTGGCGCGTGTCCGAAACGGGTTTCTTTTCAGCGGCGGGTGGGGAGGGCAGGTTCTGGAAGACGGGCTTGCGGGAGACGGCCAAGGAAGCACTCCGGTTTTTGGAAACGGAGTGCCACAGATAGGTGGCGGGTCGCCGGGAGGCAAGCGTCGGCGTGAGCTTGCCGGGTCGCCCTTAACTACCCCGGGAGGTGCGGTACCGTGCGGCGTTCCGGAAACAGTTCGTTGGCGATCGTCATGACGATCAGCGACAGCGGCAGGGCGAGCATGGCGCCGACTGCGCCCCACATCCAGGTCCAGAAGATGATGGCAATGAACACCAGGAAGGGGTTGATCTCCCACTGGCGGCCCATGATGGCGGGAAAGATCAGGTTCTCCATGATCAGGTGCACGATGAAGAAGACGAAGGCGGGCATCAGGCCAATAATCAGCGTGTCATGCGTCAGCACCCCGCCGAGCGCCACGGAGAAGGTCATCAGCGTAATGCCGAGATAGGGGATGAAGCTTGAGATGAAGGCGAAGATCCCCCACATCGCCGGTGCAGCCAGCCCGCCGAAATAGGCGATCAGGGTCATCGATATGCCGAGGCCGAGATAGAGCATGCTTGCAGTAGCAAAATAATAGCCGAGCACCTCCTCCATCGAGTTCAGGACACGGATGGCGATCAGCCGCTGCCTGCGCTGCGGGAAGGCCATGATGACCGTGCGCCTCAGCCTGACGCGGCCATAGAGGAAGAGCAGCAGCGCCGCGAAGAAGATCATCGCCTGGATGACGGCGGGAGCCAGGCTGGCGCTCAGGATCGCCAGTACGCTGCTACTGTTTTCCAGCAGCTTTTCCATCGACATCGGCCCCGTCTCGAAGGTCGCTGCGCTGATGTTCAGCCATTCCATCCGCTCCAGATAGGGAAGCATCCGGTCTATCGTCTGTTCAACGAGGGCCGGGCCGCTGTTGATGAAGAAGGCGACCGGCTCGGCCAGCGCATAGACGATCAGGAACATGACGGCGGCCACGGCAGACGACAGCGTGATCGCGATACCGAAGCGCGGGATGCCGAGTTCCCCCAGCCGTTCTGCGGCCATGCCGAGGATGATGCCCACCACGATTGCCAGCGTGATCGGGATCAGGACGAGCTTCATGTAGGAGATGAGGGCCAGACCGGCGAGACAGAAGAGGCCGATCAGCGCCCAGCTGGCGGCCACCTCGAGGGCGGCGCGGCCGAGCGGCGAGAATTCGGTGGGATCGGCTTCGTCCTCGAGCTTGGCGCTTTCGGCCTTTGCGACCACAAGGTCTGCTGCTGTCCTGATCGGCCTGCGGCCACTGCCGCTGTCTGAAGTCGCCATGTGTCGAGTCCCCGGTGCGCGCCGTCAACGCGCGGCGCGAATACCGGTTCCGGACGTTACGCCGAAAGGGTGATGCCGATGTTCCACGGATCGCTGATCCCCCAGCCTTTGTCCGTTTGCTGCATCGGGATTTGCTTCTCCCGGAGGCTGGCAAGCGTTGATTCAAAGGCGGCGATATCATTGTAGTGCAGCCGGTAGCCGGCGAGCCCTCTCATGTTTTTCTGCCTGGGTTCCGCCTTGCGGCTGTTCCAGATGTTGGCGGCGACATGATGATGATAGCCGCCCGTTGCCATGAAGCTCGCGCCCGGATAATGCGCCATCACCTTGAGGCCGAGAATGTCGCGGTAGAAGCCCTCTGCCTGCGCGACATCTCCTACCTGCAGGTGGATATGGCCGACCGCCGTGCCATCCGCCATTCCCGCAAACGGCTTGTGGGGCGTCTCCGCAAGCAGCGCCCGTAGATCCAGCCGCTCCGTCGCCATCTCGACCGTCCCGTCGTCGTGGTAGGTCCACTCGTCCGGGCGGCGGTCACGATAGATCTCTATGCCGTTGCCTTCCGGGTCGGAAAGATAGAGTGCCTCGCTCACCAGGTGGTCGGACGCCCCTTCGAGCCGCACGTTCTGTTCGCCGGCATGGGAAAGCCAGTGTGCCAGGTCGGCGCGTGTCGGCAGAAGGAACGCGATGTGGAACAGGCCCGCCGCCGACCGCGGCGCGGGGGCCGCGTCGCGGCTTTCGGTGAGTGTCAGCAGCGGTCGGCCGCCGACGCCCAGCACATCCTCTCCGGCGTGCTGCTCGATCGGCGAGAGGCCGATCACTCGCTGGTAGAAGGAAGAGACGGTGGACAGATCGCCGACCGTCAGTTCGACGTGGTCGACGAAGGCGGATGTGGTCAGTGCAAAGGACGAACCTTCGGTCATGGGAATTCTCCTGCGCGCGAGGCTTGTTCGCACCAATATGGCGGCTCAGGGTCGTTCAATAAAGATCGCCGATGCTGGACAGGACGTTCATTGAAAGTTGACAATGCTTCTGTCGAACTTGATCCCGATCAATGCAGGGTCGACGAAAAGGCGAAGATTGGGACGCACTGGAAGAACGCGGGACCGAAGGAGCCCATCATGTACAGCAAGATCATCGTCGCGGTCGACGTCGCAGCCATCGAGAAAGCCGAACGGATCGTCCCGCGAGCGGTGCAACTGCGTCGCGAGGGTGGCAAGATCCTCCTCGTCGGTGTGGTGGAAGACCTGCCCGGCTATGTGCTCGCCGAAGTGCCGGCCAGCATCTCGCTGGATGCCCGGCGTGATGCGGAGGCGAAGCTGGATGAACTTCGCAAGCGGCACGGGCTCGATGCCGAGCTGGAAGTGCGCCAGGGGGCGCCGGCGAGGGAGCTTCTGGCCGCGGCAGCAGAGCACAAGGCCGACCTCATCATCCTGGCCTCGCACCGTCCGGACCTCTCCAACTATTTCCTCGGCGCCACGGCCGACCGCGTGGTTCGTCACGCCCAGTGCTCGGTGCTCGTGGACCGCTGAGCCCGCATCACATGAGAATGAGAGAAGGATACTGATTGATGGACATCGCCAGGTACAAGGCCATTCTGACGGAGCGCAAGCGGGAACTCGATACCCGCCTGCACAAGATCGAAGAGGACTTCGAGCAGCCGCGCAATCCCGATGATGACGACCGCGCTGTCGAACGCAACAATGACGAGGTCCTGGAAGAACTCGGCGAAGCTGGCCAGAAGGAGCTCGCCGCGATCGATGCCGCACTCGGCCGGATTGCGGCGGGTACCTTCGGAACCTGCGTGAAGTGTGGCGACCCGATTTCCGAGGAGCGACTCGACGTCGTTCCGCATACGCCGTTCTGCAAGACCTGCGCGGCCGCTCTTTGACAGGTTGAAATTCTTTTTGAATCAACAGCCTCTTGCCTCGCGGCGCCTGTGCGATCATTTTTGTCGGACTGGTGCCGGGAGGATTGCATGAGCGAGTTGTTCAACTTTGGACGGAAATACGATTTCAACGAGATTGTCGCCGATGGTATCGTCCATGGGATCGGCATCGTGCTGGCGCTGATCGGCGTCACGGCGCTGATCTTCTATGCGACCCTCTGGGCCAGCCTCGGCGAGATCGCAGCCGCCTGGGTTTACGGGCTGGGCCTGCTTCTCTGTCTGTCGATCTCGTTTACCTACAATATCTGGCCGCATTCCCGCACCAAGTGGATCCTGCGCCGTCTCGACCATTCGGCCATCTTCATATTGATCGCGGCGACCTATACCCCCTTTCTTGTGCGCGGGACCCACGACCCGCTGATCCTCTTCATGCTCGTCGCGATCTGGCTGACTGCGATCGGCGGGATAACCCTGAAATGCCTGTTTCCCGGCCGATACGACCGGCTGGCGATCCTCCTCTACCTCGCCATGGGATGGAGCGGCGTCATCGTCGCCGTGCCGATCTCGCAATACCTCCCGACCATCACCGTCTGGCTGATCGTCGCCGGCGGTATCATCTATTCGCTGGGCGTCATCTTCCACGTCTGGGAGCGGCTGCGCTTCCAGAACGCCATCTGGCACGCTTTCGTGGTCGCTGCCTCCGCCGTGCATTACGGCGCGGTGATCACCAGTTTCAGTCTGTCGGGTACGGGATTCTAGCCGTGTCTCCGGCACAGGCACCGGTTGCCTGCAGGCTTGCCGCCATGTGCTTGAAGATGGGGCGGAGCAGTTTCACGTCCCAGCGGTGATAGTCGTACTCGAAGAAAGCCGCGGCACCGTCGCAGATCTCGATTCCGTGGACGTACCGGATGATCCCGTCCCCGGACATGTCGAAGGTAGCCGTGCGCGGCTCGATGTTCTCGTAATTCACCCGCCAGCCCTCGGCGACCGCGGCGTCGAGCCGGCCTCTCGCTTCTTCCTCGAATGCCCGTCCCATCAGGATCGTGCCATGGACCCGTAACTGACCGTGCTCGACGGAATAGGTCACTCCGTCCCCGCTGTCGGAGAGAACGGGCTGTTCGGCACCGGGAGGGACGTGGAGACGATAGCCGTGCCGCTCGTTCTCGTAGGTTCGCCACTGCGCCTCGGCGGTGCTGGCAAGCACGAGCATCATGCCTGCCGCCAGTAAGGATCTGTGCATGTTTCTCCCCAATGGACACTCCGCCGATGCCGGTATAGGGACGGTCATCGACCACCTTACCGGGGCTACAGCATCCATGCCGCTCATCCGCGACGCCAGCGAAGCCGATCTTCCCGCCATCATGGATATCTACAACGACGCCGTGGCCAACACCACGGCGATCTGGAACGACACGCAGGTGGATCTCGTCAATCGCCGCGACTGGTTCCGGGCGCGCCAGGCGCGCAATTTCCCGGTCCTGGTGGCTGATGTCGGCGGCACTGTCGCGGGCTACGCCTCCTATGGGGACTGGCGGGCCTTTGACGGATTTCGCCATTCCGTTGAACATTCTGTCTATGTCCACAAGGACCATCGTGGAGCAGGCCTCGGTCGCGACCTGATGCAGGCGCTGGTCCGGGTCGCCGGCGAGCGGGACATCCATGTGATGATCGGCTGCGTGGAGGCCGGCAATGCAGCGTCGATCCGGCTCCACGAGAGCCTGGGCTTCCGCAATGTCGGGACCTTTTCCGAGGTCGGCACGAAATTCGGCCGGTGGCTCGATCTCACCTGCCTCGAACTGCGCGTGCCCCCCGCAGTATGATTGAGCAGGGTCTAGCCGGGTTCTCCGCCGACATACTGGAAATAGGCCCACGTGGCGACGAGGGCGGCCACGACGCCAAGCAGGGTGAGGAGTTTCCGCAGGCCCGGGTTCGGCTTTTTCGGTTCCGGCGGCTTCGGCGGCTTCTTGAACTGGACGACGTTGGACATCTTGCTCCCTGCAGCTATCGCTCCCCTCTTACGCGGCAGAAGTTAAGGCTTGTCTGATGCAATTCCCAGCGGGAATTGCAGGAACGGCCGCCTGCCTCCCCCGGTGAAATGGCGGGCTTGGAGCGGCTGTGCACTTGTCCTATCTTCCCGCCCTCGTCCATTCCCGCCTGCAAGGATCATCATGCCAGTCATAGCATCGTTCGTGTACCGCAATGGCAGACGAGGTGAGCCGGTAACCGTCAATGGAACGCCTCCGCTGCTGGAGGGGCACGACTTCGCCTGGATCGGGCTTCATGAGCCGGTCCCGAGCGAGATCGAGGGACTGGCTGCAACCTACGGCCTCCACCAGCTCGCCGTGGAGGACGCCCTGAAGGCTCACCAGGTGCCGAAGGTGGAAGTGTATGGCGACCAGTTGTTCGTGATCGCCAAGACCGCCCATCTGGACGGCGACAAGATCCGCTATGGCGAGACCGCCATCTTTGTCGGTCGGCAGCACATCATCACGGTGCGGCACGGCTCCGCCCGCGCCCACACCGATCTGCGGTCGCAACTCGAGGCATCGCCCCAGCTTCTCTCGCAGGGCCCGGACTACGTCCTCCACGCCATCCTCGACTTCATCGTCGACGGCTATCTGCCGGTGGTGCAGGAAATCGAGGACAAGGTGCTGAAGATGGAAAAGCACATGCTCGCCTCCTTCCTGGAGCGCGAGCAGATCCGCCGCCTGTTCAGGCTGCGACGGCAACTGATCCTCTTCGGGCGCATCCTGGGGCCGATGTCGGACGTCACCAGCAAGCTCGTCCATCTCGATCTGCCCTGTATCGACGAGAACGTCAGGCCGTTCTTCCGCGATGTGCATGATCATGTCAGTCGGGTGGAAGGGATGGTCGGCGGCTTGCGCGAAGTCATCACCTCCGTCTTCGAAGCCTCCAACCTCCTGGAGCAGCAGCGGCAGGGCGCGATCACCCGCCAGCTCGCCGCCTGGGCCGCGATCCTCGCCGTACCCACCGCGATCGCCGGCATCTACGGCATGAACTTCGAGAACATGCCTGAACTGTCGACCCGCTACGGCTACTATGTGGTGATCGCCGTCATCGCCGCGCTCTGCGGAATCCTGTACTACCGCTTCAAGCGGACCGGCTGGCTCTGACGGGGAGGGAGAAGGGGCCGGAACAAGCAGCCTCGCCGCACATTGTAGGGAGCCAGAGGGCATCCTGCTCTCCGGGTGGCGGGGTAGGACAGTGATGGCTCCCAGAATTGCAGTGATCGGGTGTGGTCCAACGGGCCTCTATACCCTCAAGAATCTCGTTAGCTCGGCGACGCCGCTTGCGATTACGGTCTACGAGGCGGAAGCCGAGCCGGGCAAGGGAACGCCCTACCATCCCGACATCAACGACCCGGCCATGCTGTCCAATATTCCCAGCATCGAGTTCCCGGCCCTGATCGAGACCCTGGTGCAGTGGCTCGAGCGGCAATCCGACGAGGATCTGGCGCGCTATTCCATCCCTCGCGAGGCGATTGACGAACGGGAATTCTATCCCCGCGTCGTCCTTGGCGAATACATGCGCTCGCAGTTCCTGCGGATTGTCGCGGCGGGGAAGGAGAACGGCCACCAGATCGAGGTGCTGGAGCGCCACAGGGTCATCGACATCGCTCTGCAGCCCCAGGACATCCGCCTGACTGTGCAGCGCGGTGACGGTGCGAAATTCGATGCCGTCTTCGACCATGTCGTTATGGCGACCGGCCATAATTGGCCTGAGCGAACCGAAATCCGACCCGGCTATTTCGTCTCGCCCTGGCCTGCAACGGCGCTCGCGGGGATCGGCAACGGCCCGGTCGGAATCCTGGGGACTTCGCTCAGCGCCATCGACGCGCTGATGACGGTTGCGACCGCCCGCGGCGCCTTCTGCTTCGATGCGGCGGGCGAGCTTCAATACCAGCCGGCGGCCGGTACCGAGGACTTCCACGTGACCATGATGTCCCGCAAGGGCTTGCTGCCGGAAGCAGATTTCTACTGCCCCTTGCCCTATCTGAAGCCACAGGCCTGCACCGAGCAGGCCATCGACGCGCTGATCGCCACTGGCCGTCACGACCTCCTTGACGATGTCTTCGAACTCTTTCGCGCAGAAATCGTCGCGGCCGATCCGGATTATGCAGCCAGGATCGGTCTTTCGCAGCTGGAGCTTGAGACGTTCGCGCCAGCCTATTACGCAGAGCGGACCGAGAGCGACCCCTTCGTCTGGGCGGCCAGGAATCTGGCTGAGACGGAATACAATCGTGAACAACGCCACACTGTTCCGTGGCGCTATGCCATCCTCATCACCCACGAGATCATAGCGCGCGTCGTGCCACATCTCGACGAGCGCAACCTCCGGCGCTTCCATCGCCATTTCAAGAGCATCTTCGTCGATGATTATGCGACGGTGCCGCTGATGTCGATCCGGCGGCTGCTCGCGCTGCGGCGCGCCGGCAAGCTGGATATTCTCAAGCTTGGCAAGGACTATGAGATCGTGGAGCGGGAGCATGGCGCGGCAGTGATCGTCGGGGGCAAGGCGATAGACTTCGATGCCTTCATCGACGCGACCGGCCAGGAAACGCTCTCCGCCACCGATCTGCCATTCCCGACGCTTGTCGCGCAGGGCGGTGTGCGTAAGTCGACAACCCCGAAGGCGCAGGCGCTTGTGATGGGCAATGAGCCGGCGGATGTCGTGCGTACCGGAGGACTGGACGTGGACGAATATTATCGTCCAAATTTGGCCGAGCCGCTCAGCAACAGGCTTTACTGCGCGGCGATCGCCTTCCTCCTGCACAAGCAGCCCTTCGTGCAGGGCATTACCAGCGCCTGCGAGATTGGTGAAACGGTCGCCTCGGCCATCCTCGCCGACGTTGAGCAGGGCGAGCGACCGGCCCTGCTTCAGCTTCCGGCATAGACGGGGTCACCGGCCCGGATCACGGCCTTTTCCTGCGGTGTTGCGTAGACGCCGAGGTTTCGGCTTGCGTGGCGCATGATGGTGCGCAGGATGGCCGGATCCTCGCTTATCCCCGGCTGGGCAGTAAGGGTCATGCCGCAACGCCGCGTTGGTTCCGTTACTTCGATCTGGACATCTCCAATTCTGAGCCTTTGGCCGACCCAAGTTGTCTCGACGAACCCCTCTTCTTCGTGCGTCTCGATCAGCAGAGTGGGTCGGAAACGCCGCCGGTCAATGGCAGGGAAGCCGCCCGCCTCGGTTAGGCGACGAAGGGAAGCGGTCGTCAGGAGGTGCATGGGCAGGGGCGTGTAGCGGTTAGAGACGATCGGCAGCCGCAGTTCCACGCCATTGCCGCCCGGCCGGTAGGCACCGACGCCGGCAGGAAAGCCGAAATGGGCGGCAAGCGGGTCCATGATCGCTGGATCGTCCACCCGGATGGCAGACCCATCCGGAAATCTGATGAAGGGAATGCCGTTTTCTCCGCTTTGAGCTGAAAGGAACAGGGCCGGCCGCCAGCGAGGCTCCTGTTCTGGCGACGCCGTGCGTCCCGTCGTGCCGTCGAAGAGCCCGAACAACCTGTCACCGGAGACGCCCTCGGCCGACACCTCGACATGCTCGACCTGCTCGCCGCCGAGCGAACTTA
Organism: Pseudorhizobium halotolerans; assembly: GCF_902153235.2. Classification (NCBI taxonomy): domain Bacteria; kingdom Pseudomonadati; phylum Pseudomonadota; class Alphaproteobacteria; order Hyphomicrobiales; family Rhizobiaceae; genus Pseudorhizobium; species Pseudorhizobium halotolerans. The sequence continues at coordinate 96,826 of NZ_CABFWE030000008.1, forward strand.
CCGGATACCGCCAGACTTCCAGAACTCTCCCGATCTCGATCATCGTTACCTCATCCGCTCGCTGCGGTCAGGTAAGCCGCGGAGAGCGCTTGAGTTCCACGAGAGGGTCCGGAGCGATCGACCCGGATCGGGACAAGCTCACTCTGGCGATGCGGCAGGGTCAGTCGAATAGCTTCGCGATCACAGCCTGTTCGGCTTCCTCCCACTTGCGGACCACCTCGCCAACCTCCTCGATCTCCTCGTCGCTGAGATGGTGGGCGCCTTTCGCATCGATCCGGCACAGGCTGAACGGCTTGCCGACGCTGGCGGAGGTGAGGTCGAGCGCGTGCAGCACGCGCAGGACCGCTGCGCAGCCGAAACGCACCGACCGCTGGCCGAGGCGAAAGTGGGAGAGCAGCGAACCGGCCTGCTGGGCCATGGCTGCACCGCTGCCGATGGCGTGAAAGCCGATATCGGCATAATGCCCAATCATGCCGGAGGGTGTGATTTCGATGATCCACGGCTCGCCGTCCCGCCATCCGGCGGCCATCACATAAGCCGATGGCGTGCCTCCGCCTTCCCCTCCCGGCACGTCGGGAATGAAGGTATCGTAGTGATGGCGAAGGATGGGCAGAACCTGTGCCTGCAACGCACGACCGATATCGGGTGCTTCCAGGATCGCCGCGCTCTTCTCGTTGAAACAGCGTTTTACATCCGTTAGCACGGATCGCGCGCCACTGCCGCCCCAGGCCGCCGTATCGCCCAGGGGGTGAAGCTTCTCCGCGGGATATGTCATGCCGCGCCCCTTGTCGGTGATCTGCGAGTCCGAGCCGATCACCACTCCATCTTCGCATACGGTGGCAAGCACGACAGTCATCTAGCAGTCCTTTCAAGCTATAGGTATCTTGGACATTCCTGTCGGAGCCGCATCGGTGGTGGCCCGTACATTCATGCCGCGACGATCAAGCAATACGGCGGGTCGCATTGTCAGCCCCACCTATACGCCTTCGGCCCCCGGAGCGTTCCATTTGACCACCCGTTTGCGCAGCAATGGTGCCTACAGGCCCTTCATCGGCGGTCGCGGACGGATGCTGTGGGAGGATAGCGTTTCACTGCTTGTACGCCACAGGCTTGGGCGCTGCCGCAAAAACTACGCGGACGAGAGCCCGGCAGCGGCCGGAGACGGGAGCCAGCCCAAATTTCCGAAGCGCCTTGCCGGTTCCGGCCGGCCAACGTGATAGCCCTGGATTTGGTCGATCCCGTACTGTCGCATCAGCGTCTCCTGCTCCTCGGTCTCCACGCCTTCGACGAGGATCCTGAGGCCGCGATGGCGCAGGAGGCTGATGATGTCGCGCATCATCCTTCGTCCGCGCTCCGTCTCGCAGTCGTGAAGGAAGGAGCGGTCGATCTTGACGGTGTCGAACTCGATCATCCGCAGCCACGACAGCCCGGCAAACCCGGTGCCGAAATCGTCAAGCCAAATCTGGACGCCCAGTCTCTTCAGCTCGCTGATGCAGCGAACCACGTCCGTGTCCACGTCCAGTTCGACGCCCTCGGTGATCTCGAACGCAAGGCGCGTCCCGACTAGGCCGTATTCCGCCAAGGTCGCTGCCACGTAGGTTGAAAACCCGGGCATCTTCAGTTCGCTTGGGGAGACATTGACGCTGGCGACCTTGACCTTGTTGGTGGCCAGCATTTCCTTGCAGACCGTGCGGATGGCCCAGCGACCGAGTTCGATGATCGCGCCTGTTCTTTCCGCGACCGGGATGAAGGTCCCCGGCATGATCGACGTGCCGTCGGGCATCTTCATGCGCATCAGGGCTTCTGCACCGTCCAGGGCGCCCGTCTGGACGTTGCGGATCGGCTGGTAGACGAGGGAGACGAGGCGCTGCTCGAGCGCGATCCGCAGGATGGCTGCGATATTCTCGCTCTCGTCGCCGTGCTGCGGATCTTCGGGATCGAAGACCTTCAGGCAGTTGCGGCCATTTGCCTTGGCGGCATAGAGGGCCCGGTCAGCCTCGTGGATGATCTTCTCCAGCTGTTTGGTCTGGGCGCGGGTATTGGACACGCCGACACTGACGGTGACCACGGAGGTGCCGTCGCGCCGGCAGGTGTGAGGCCATGCCATCGCATGGACCGCGGCGCACAGATCCTCTGCAAGCCGGATCGACTGATCGGCGTTGGCTATTCGCAGGATAAGGATGAACTCTTCACCCCCGTAGCGGCCGATCACGGCGCCATGGGAGGCGGCAATTTCTGCGAGTCTCTTGGACACCGCGATCAGGCAGCGATCGCCCTCCTGATGTCCGTAGAAATCATTGTAGCGCTTGAAGAAGTCCACATCGACGAGCAGCACCGAAAAACATTGGTCCCGGCCTTGCCAGTCTTGCCAATGGAGACGCAATTGCTGGTCGATAGCGCGGCGGTTCTCCAGGCCCGTCAGCGAATCCGTGTGCGAAAGCTCAAGCAGTGCCTTGCCCCGCTCATCGGCTGCCTCCTGCTGCAGGCGCGCTTCATAGGCATTCAGGAAGACCTTGTAGCGTTCCCGGTTCAGCTGGAGGTTCACGTAACTGGTGAAGATGAAGCACGAGATGCAGAATGCGCCCAGGATCAGCTTGTGGAGGAGCAGCATCGGTTCGAAGAGGTAGAGCGCACCGATGAAGATCAAAAGGTTCGTCGCTGACGACGCGAGGGCGAGCGGAAAGCGGAAGCTGAAGAACAGGTTGACGCTCATCATGAAGATGGCGCCGAATGCCATGTAATACGAAAATGCGTCGAGGGCGCCGGTCATGTTGGCTGTGACAAGCCATACGACGTAACCCGCAAGCACCGACAGTGCAGCCCAGAGGTCGAGCGCGTCGGCCGAGACCTTGAGGCGCAGGATAAGCTCCAGAACGCAAAGCGCAGTGATTCCGACGATCAGCCGGCCTGCGATCGTGTTCGATGCGACGTCGGGAATGAAGAGATAGTCGGTTCCCGAATAGGCGATGTAGGAAAAGACTGCGACCCACAGACCATGCCGTGTCGTCCTCTTCCGTACGTCCTCGCTTTCCTGTCGGTACAGGCTGCGCATCTGCTCGGTCGACAGCGTCGGCCGGACAGTGGGCACACTCGTATCGGTTAACACGTGCATCATGCCCTGTTTACCCAATATGGTTCGGCTGCGCCTGATGCACACCCTTGGCTCGCAATGAGAAGGTTAGTTGCCTCAGACATTCATGAAGGCAACCATGATCGGTCTCCTAGACGCGGCCTGGGCGCGATTATGCGCAAAAGGGCTTAACGGTTTCTAAACTTCTTGAGGGCGCCGGTTGAAGATGATGCTTCTAAGCTTGACGTCCCTGAAAATACTGCAGATTTTAAGAATCGGATTCATTATCGGTTAATCAATGAGGTGCGTGTGGCCCAGCCTTTGTTTTCTCTCGATGGCGAGAGCCTGATCACCCCACAGTCCGTCAGCAGACAAATCCCTGTAGAACAGAAAGATGACGACGCGGATCGGCTGCTCGCCGCCGAGGCCGAGTTTGCGTTGATCATCAGCATTGCGATGCAGAGGTTCGAGGCCGGCAGGAATTTACCGGACGCGGTCAAGTGGTTGATCACGCAGATGCATGAGCTGCGGCACAAGTCTGGCCCGGTCGTCTGGCAGAAGCTCATTCCGATCATTCAGGCCCATCCTTCTGCAAGGATCATGCAGCAGTGCCCTTTCACCCGCTGGTCCTATGACAAGCCGCGCGGATATTCCGGGGATGCCAGCCTCATCGACTTCATCTATGGCCATCCGGACGTTGCCGACGAGGTGGCGAAATCCACGCCTCAGGGATTGAGCATCTTCGAATACACCATCAACGCACCCGGCCCCGTAGCCGTTCGGGAAAGGCGGGACATCCTGACGCGCTACGTGGACGAGACTGCTGCGCGGACAGGGCCGGGAACCGAGATCCTGACCATCGCGGCGGGCCATCTGCGGGAAGCGGAGAGGTCGCAGGCGTTAGGTGAGGGCGCCATCAAGCGATGGGTCGCACTCGATCAGGACCCGCTGAGCATAGCCACGATCGCGGGCCAGTTCCCGGACACCTGCATCGAACCCGTCGACGGGTCCGTGCGTGGCCTGCTTGGCAAGAAATATCGGCTGGGCACGTTCGACCTGATCTATGCAGCAGGCTTGTACGATTACCTGTCCGACAAGGTCGCCATTCGCCTGACCGAGGTCTGCATGGATATGCTCAAACCCGGTGGCGTCTTCCTTTTCGCCAACTTCTCCGATGAAATGGCCGACGACGGCTACATGGAATCCTACATGAACTGGGAACTCTTGCAGCGGTCGGAGCAGGACATGTGGAGGGTCGCCAGCGCAAGCACGGATACAGCATCCGTCGACATCGATGTCTGGTTCGGCACCAATCGCAACATCATCTACAGCACCATCCGGAAGAAGGCGTGAAGACAGGCAAGCCTTCTTAAGCGTTTCCTGTCTGAGCACTCTGCGCATCATCCGGCCGGGCGAGCTGCGGGATCCTGAGGAGGCGGGGCTGCCCCGCCTGCCGCTATTCGATCGGCTCGAACACCATCGAATGGCCGTTGATGCAGTAGCGCAGGCCGGTCGGTGGCGGGCCGTCGGGGAAGACGTGGCCCAGGTGCCCGCCGCAATTGGCGCAGCGCACCTCAGTGCGGACCATTCCGTATGACATGTCCCGGTGTTCCGTCACCGCCCCCGGCTTTACCGGCTCGAAATAGCTTGGCCAGCCGCAGCCGGCATCGAACTTGGTGTCGGACACGAACAGCGGCTCGTCGCAGGCCGCGCAGCGGTAGAGGCCCTTTTCCGTGCTGTCCCAATAGGGTCCGGTGAAGGCGCGTTCGGTGCCGTGTTCGCGAAGGATGCGATACTGTTCCGGCGTCAGCTGTTCGCGCCATTCGGCCTCGGTCTTCTGGATGCGGGGAGTGCTGGTGTCTGTCATGCGAGAACCTTTCTTCGACTAAAGATAGGTTGCGCGCCGCCTTCCGAAAAGCCTCAACTATTTGTGGGTTGACCGTTAATGGCTTGAGGCAGCGGATTCTTTGTCCTAAGTGGTGTGGGGCTTACGTCCGCTGGGGGGCGATCCGCAAAAAAAACGGGAGACGAAATGGCCGAGACAACGGCATTGACGTTCTTTTGTCTTATGCTGCCATTTCTGGCCGCCATCCTTGCGCCGTCTGCGGTCGGCCGGCTTGGCCATGCAGCCTCCTGGGTCCTGGCGCTGGCGCCGTTCTTCGCCTTCCTCCACTTCCTGACCTTCCTGCCCGAGATCGCCGCTGGCGGCGTGGTGACCGGCGGCTATGCCTGGGTGCCGAGCCTCAACCTGTCCTTCTCGTGGTTCCTCGACGGTCTTTCGCTGACCTTTGCGCTGCTGATCACCGGCATCGGCACCCTGATCGTGCTCTATTCAGGCGGCTACATGAAGGGCCATCCGCAGCAGGGGCGCTTCATCTGCTTCATCCTGCTCTTCATGGGAGCGATGCTCGGGCTCGTCGTCTCCGACAGCTTCCTGATGCTCTTCGTCTACTGGGAGCTCACCTCGATCACGTCCTTCCTGCTGATCGGCTTCGGTCACGAGCGGGAGGCTGCGCGCCGCTCGGCGCTGCAGGCGCTGGTGGTGACGGGTCTCGGCGGGCTGTCGCTGCTGGTCGGCCTCATCTTCCTGTGGAACATGACCGGCGTGACGCAGCTCTCGCTGCTCGTCAATGTCGACGACACGCTGCGCAACAGTCCTTTCTATCTCGCGGCGCTGCTCCTGCTTCTCGGCGGCGCTTTCACCAAGTCGGCGCAGTTCCCGTTCCATTTCTGGCTTCCCAATGCCATGGAGGCACCGACGCCGGTTTCCGCCTACCTGCATTCCGCCACCATGGTGAAGGCAGGCGTCTATCTCTTGATGCGGCTGAACCCGGTCATGGGCGGCACTCCGGCCTGGGAAATCCTGCTGCCCTTCTTCGGCGGCGTCACCCTGATTGCCGGTACGCTGCTTGCAATCCGTCAGACAGACCTGAAGCTGATGCTGGCCTATACGACCATGGCCTCTCTCGGCCTGCTCGTCATGCTGACCGGCTTCGGCACGCCGCATGCGGTGGAAGCGGCCGTACTCTATCTCGTCGCCCACTCACTCTTCAAGGGCGCGCTCTTCATGGTCGCCGGCCTCGTCGACCATGAATCCGGCACGCGCGACGTGACGAAGCTTGGCGGCCTGCGTGGCGACATGCCGATCACCTTCGCCGCGGCATTGCTTGCGGCGCTCTCCATGGGTGGCCTGCCGCTCTTTCTCGGCTTTCTCGCCAAGGAGGAAATCTACTACGCGCTCGCCAGCGGCGATCTGCGCTCCATCCTCTTCACACTGGTGGCAGTCCTCGGCAATGCACTGATGTTCGTCGTCGGCTTCGCCGTTGCGCTGAAGCCCTTCCTCGGACCCCATCTCGAAACGCCCAAGCACGCGCATGAAGGTCCTCCGCTGATGTGGATCGGTCCTGCTGTGCTGGCGGCGCTCGGGCTGCTTGCCGGCATCCTCTCCGGCGTAACCCATCGCTTCGTTTCGACGCCCATGGCAAGCGCCGTCGCCGGCGAGCCGACCCTCGTCGAGATCACTACGATCCCGCACATCGGCATGCCGCTGCTGCTCTCGATCGTCACCGTTGCCCTCGGTGTCCTCGTCTATCTCAAGCTCGACCAGGCTCGCGACCTCATGGTTCGGGTGCTGGCGGCCATCGGCAGCGGTCCCGATCGCGGCTTCGACCACTTCGTCTCCGGTCTCGTGCGCACTTCGGTCGCGGTGACCCGCGTCGTGCAGCCAGGCCGCCTGGAGATTTACATCACCGTTACCTTCATCCTGCTGGCATTAACGCTGCTCGTCCCGCCGTTCGTCTACGGTGAACTGCCGGACATGCCGCAATGGCCGTCCGATGTCCTTTTCCACGAATGGGCGTTCTTCGTGCTGGCGGTGATCGGACTCGTCGCGGTGCTGCGGGCCAGCGACCGCCTGACCGCGATCGTCTCCCTCGGCATTCAGGGCTTCGCCGTTGCGGTGATCTTCCTGCTGTTCGGTGCGGCCGACCTTTCCTTCACGCAGTTCATGGTGGAAACGCTGTCGGTCGTCATCCTTGCACTGGTCATGACCCGGCTTCGGCTGTCGCCCCGCGACCACCGTCCGCTCGGGCAACTCCTGTTCGACACTGTGATCGCCGTCGCCTGCGGTCTCGGCTTCGCCCTTCTGCTGATGAAGTCCACCCAGCTGCCGTTCAATGCGGCGCTGACCGAGTTCTTCAACGCCTATTCGAAGGTTATCGCTCACGGCGCCAATGTCGTGAACGTCATCATCGTCGACTTCCGCGGCACCGACACGCTGGGCGAGATCTCGGTGGTGATGATCACCGGCCTCGCCGTACTCGCCCTCATCCGCGTCCGCCTGCGCAATCCGCTCCCCGACACGGCCGATACCCGTGTCGAGGCTCCGGTGAAGGAGTCCGCCCGATGAATACACTCATCCTGCGCACCGTCGCCCCGCCGATCACGGCCCTGATGCTGGTCTTTTCCGTGTTCGTGCTCCTGCGCGGCCATAATGAACCGGGCGGCGGCTTCATCGGTGGCCTGATCGCCGTTTCGGCGCTTGCAATATACGGCATCGCCTATGGTGTGTCGGCTGTCCGACGAGCCATCCGTTTCCATCCCCTGGCCATTGCCGGCTTCGGCCTGCTTATCGCCACGCTGTCCGGCTTCCTGTCGCTTTTCGTCGGCGCGCCCTTCATGACCGGCTTGTGGATCTATCCGAGCTTCTTCGGCGTGGAACTGGCGCTCGCCACCGTGATCTCCTTCGACATCGGTGTCTACTTCGTGGTTCTCGGCGCGATTTCCTCGATCGCGCTCGCGCTTGAGGAAAGGGAGACGGATTGATGGAAGCGATCTTCTCGATTCTGATCGGCGTCTTCTTCGGCGCCGCCGTCTACCTGATGCTCTCCAAGCACAGCGTTCGAATCCTGCTGGGCATCGCCATCCTCGGCAATGGGGTCAACCTCTTGCTCTTTACCGCCGGTCGCCTGACGCGCGAAGTGCCGCCGATCATCCCGGGCGGCATGGACGTCCTGCCGGCCGGTGCCGCCAACCCGTTGCCGCAGGCCCTGATCCTGACGGCAATCGTCATCTCATTCTCCTTCTTCGCCTTCCTGCTCGTGCTGACCTATCGCGGCTATCAGGAACTCGGCACCGACAATACCGACGAGATGCGGCTTGCCGAGCCGCAGAACGAACCCGTTCCGCCGCTCGGTTACTGACAGGACACACTGACGGATGGCCGCAACCACTTCCGCCCCTATCGATCTGTCCGCAGCCATGGTGATGGCGCCGACGCCTATTGCCGATTGGCTGGTGATCGCCCCCATAGGCCTGATGATCGCGCTTGGCGCCATCCTCGTCATGGTCCGCCACAGGGTGCATCTGCATGGCTGGATCGCCATTCCCGGCCTGGTGGCGCTCGTCGTGCTCGACAGCCTTCTGCTCTGGCGCGTCGCCCATGACGGGCCCTTCACCATGACCGCCGGCCGCTGGCTGCCTCCCTTCGGCATCTCCTTCACTGCCGATCTCTTGGGCGCACTCCTGGCGCTTGCGTCCGCGCTCGTGGCGCTCGCCGCCGGCATCTATGCCCTGCGCGACATCAACACGACCGGCCGCCGCTACGGCTTCTTCCCGTTCCTGATGCTGCTGATGGCCGGCGTGACCGGCGCATTCCTGACCGGCGACATCTTCAACCTCTATGTCTGGTTCGAGGTGCTGCTGATCTCCTCCTTCGGCCTGCTGATCCTGGGATCGGAGCGTGAGCAGATCGATGGCGCGCTGAAGTATGCCATTCTCAATCTCATCGGCACGACGCTTTTCCTGATTTCGGTCGGCTATCTCTACGCCATCTTCGGCACCCTCAACATGGCCGACATTGCCCGCCAGGCGAGCGCGCATGCGGACACTGCCCCGCTCATGACACTGAGCGCGCTGTTCATCCTTGCCTTCGCCATGAAGGCTGCCGCCTTCCCGGTGAACTTCTGGCTTCCTGCCTCCTACCACACGCCGCGCATCGTCGTCGCGGCGCTGTTTGGCGGCCTCCTTACCAAGGTAGGCGTCTACGCGCTTATGCGGGTCATGGTCATGCTCTTTCCGCTGCAGCGGGAGGAGTTGAGCTTCGTCATCGCCGTCTCGGCTGCGCTTACCATGGTCATCGGCGCGCTCGGCGCGCTGGCGCAGAACGACCTTAGGCGCATGGCCGGCTTTGCAGTGATAGCCGGCATCGGCAACGTGATGGCCGGCATCGCGATCGGCGGCACGGCCGGCACAAGTGGCGCCATCCTCTATGCCCTCCACTCAATCGTCGCGATGACAGCGCTCTATCTCATGGTCGGCGAAGCTGCCCGCATCGGCGGTTCCTGGTCCCTCCAGACGCTTGGCGGGATCTATCGCCAGGCGCCGTGGGTGGCTGCGGGCGCCTTTGTCATCTTCTTTGCGACGGCCGGCCTACCGCCTTTTTCGGGACTCTGGCCGAAGATCGTGCTCTTGAAGGCGGCGCTCGACATCGGCGCCTGGTGGCTCTCGGCCGCGATCCTCGTCTCCGCGTTCCTGATCACGCTGGCGCTCGGCCGCGTCTTCCTGCTCGCTTTCTGGCGGCCGCGACCGGGCGGTGATGCAGCCGAGCCCGCGGCCGCCGTCGCCGCGCCGCTCGCTGCGGGGGCGTGGGAGCGCTCCGGGCCGCTTGCGGGGCTCGTCCTCCTTCTCGTCTTCTTCGGCCTGTTTCCGGAAGTGCCGGTACGGCTGTCCCAGGCGGCCGCCTTGAGCCTTGCCGATCCGGCCGCCTATATCCAGTCGGTCTTTCCGGCAGGAGGTGTCGAATGACGACCTATATCTTCAACGTCCTCTTCGCGGTCATCTGGGTGGCGATCACCGGTAGCGCTACCCTCGTCAACCTGGTGTTCGGCTTCTTTATCGCGACGATCGCGCTATGGATCGTGCGTGGCGAGATGGGCGGGCCGCAATACTGGCTGCGCGTTCGCCGCATCCTGTCTCTGCTTCGCCTTTTCCTGAAGGAACTGGCGATGTCCGCCATCCGGGTCGCGATCATGGCCTTTCGCCCGAGACTTGATCTGAAACCGGGCATATTCGCCTTCCCGTTGACGGTCGACCGGGATTTCGAGATCACGCTCCTGGCAAACCTCATAACGCTGACGCCCGGCACGCTTTCGGTCGACGTCTCCGCCGACAGCAAGGTCCTCTACGTGCACGCGCTCGATTGCTCCGATCCGGATGGTGCGCGTCGTGACATCGCGGATGGTTTTGAACGCAAGATCCTGGAGGCCTTCCGCTGATGGCGGCCGACACCATCACCCAATTCGCCGTCCATGTCGGCCTCCTCGTCCTCGGTGCTTCCTTCCTGTTGACCGTCTGGCGCGTCATCAAGGGCCCGACCCTGCCCGACAGGGTCATCGCGCTCGACATGCTGGTCGGCATCGTCATGGGCTTCATCGCGCTGATTGCGATCCGCACCGGTTTCACGCTCTATATCGACATCGCCATCTCGCTCGGCCTGGTCGGCTTCCTGGCAACCGTCGCCTTTGCCCGCTTCATCCTGTCGCGAAAGCGCCGGGGAGGGGAGGACGGTTCTCCTCCCGAGCCGGTGGAGTCGGAGCTGAAGCCTGCGACGCAGGACGCGTCAAAGCCTGCCGCGGTGAAGAGCCGCGCCAAGGACCGGCGGGCCTCCGCTACAGCTCCAGGCACTGCTCCAGAGCAGGCCGAAGTCGGCCTCGTGCCCGTGGTTGCCGATGCAAGCCCGGCAGGAGCGCCGGCCAAGCCTGCCACCCGCAAGGCGGATGCGACCAAGGCCAGCGCCGCAAAGGTGAAGATCGCCAAGGCCAAGGCAGCGGGCAAGGCTGCTGGCGCCGCGGAGGCGGCTGCGGGCCCGGCCAAGGCCACGAAGCCCCTTACGGCAACCAATCCCACCAAACCCGCCAGGCCGGCAAAGAAGGACACACCGTGATGGACATCCTGTTTGCGCTCGTCACTGCGGCACTGATCCTCGTCGGCGCCGTCTTCGTCCTCGCGGCTGCCCTCGGTCTCAACCGGTTCCCGGATCTCTATTCCCGCATGCACGCGGCGTCGAAGGCCGGCACGGTCGGATCGGCGCTGATGCTGATCGCCGTCGGGATCCATGCCGCCGATCTCGCCATTCTCGCGCGCTCCTTCGCCGGCTTCTTCTTCTTTGTCCTCACCGCCCCGGTCTCTGCGCATCTTCTCGCCAAGGCCGCCCATGAGACGGGCTATCCCCTCTCAGGTATCTCAGTACGAGATGACATGAACAAAGGCCGGGGAGAAATTTAATACTAGCCATTTTCTTTTGATTTATTGCAAATCCGATGTGACAAAAGCTCACATATCAGGTCAGTCCGCGGTAAAATCGGAAAATATTGCTGCGGCTTGAACTTCATTCTTTGAATTTCCATTTACTTGGTGCTACGGCAGTATCTGCCAAGTGTGATTGCTTGCATGAAGATGCATGTCCCGATTCGGAGACGAGGCATTCCTTTATTGCAAAGGTTCCCCTCCGGATTTCATCTTCCTGCAATGCGATGAGGCTTTATTGCGGTGCGGGCCGCAAGCGAGCGGACATCTTGCGATGTCTCACCTCTGGCGATGTCCATAATGTACTGTGGCGCGGTTTGCTTTGGACGCGTCACGACAACGATAAGAAAAGACAGGAGACGTCCAAATGACAGATGTGGCACCGATCAAGGGAGATAGTCTCCTGGTCGAACTGACGGCGGATATCGTCGCGGCTTATGTTAGCAATCATGTGGTTCCGGTAGGCGAATTGAGCCACCTCATTTCCGACGTCCATGCGGCGCTCAACAATACGTCGAGTCCGACGCCCGTGGTTGCGGTCCCGGAGAAGCCGAAGCCGCCCGTGCCGATCAAGAAGTCGATCGAGGAGGATTACCTCATCTGTCTGGAGGACGGACAGAAGTTCAAGTCTCTGAAGCGGCACCTGATGACCCACTACAACATGACGCCCGACGAGTATCGCGAGAAGTGGGGTCTCCCGGCCGATTATCCGATGGTGGCGCCCGCCTATGCGGAAGCCCGTTCCCGTCTCGCCAAGCAGATGGGGCTCGGACAGCGCCGCAAGCGCGGCAAGTAAGCGCGACTGCCATACTGAGACCTAAAGGGTCGGAAGCATTGCTTCCGACCCTTTCCTTTTTGGGGCAAGCGGGGATAGAGGAAGGAAGAAATTCACATCATGTTTGGCGGAAGCGGTGAAATGTGATGGGAAATCAGCTGCAGGCGCGCTAAAGCCTCATTTTCCTTATCCCCCTTTGCACCCAAGGATGTATGAATAAATTCCTATTTGAGGAGTTGTCATGTCATCCGAAAGAACTTTCCAGTCCGGTGCTTCCGGTCCGCCCCTGCCTCCCATGGAGGTGCGCTGGCCTCCGCACCGCATCCACTCGCTCCCGCTCAGGACCACGTGCCGCATCGTCAGGCAGGTGGTGGGAGAGATGGTCCTCCTGTTCGGCGACCGTGTCCTGGTCCGCCGCGACCGTCGTCGGCTCGCCTGCCACGTCCGGCAGATCGCCATGTATGTCTGCCATGTCGCGCTAAGGATATCGCAGACGGATATCGGCGATGCTTTCGGCCGCGACCGCACCACGGTGCGCCACGCCTGCCATGTGGTCGAGGATCGCCGCGATGACCCGGTCTTCGACGATTTCATCTCCGCCATCGAGCGCATCGTCGTTGCGGTCTTCGGCACGCTGGAGGTTGCCGCCCATGACGGATGAGTGGACCAAGAGCGAGATGCGCGACCTGCAGCGCCTGCTTCGCCGCCTCCTGCGCGGCCCCTGCGAGTTCAGCACCGGTGACGGTGGCACGCTTCACCTTGCCGACCTTCCAGGTGCCTTTCCCGCCGCCCTTATAGCGCGGATCGAGCGTCGTGGCCTGCTGGTCAAAGGCGCCGGGGGACTGGCCGCAACCGGCGCGACCGCCGCCTTCCTGCGGCGCGCCCTCCTGCCCGAAGATACCTTCGCAGGGCAGCACCGGATCGAGGTCGACGTGTCCGTGGACTATGAAGGCCAACGACAGTCCGCGCGACGAAACCTCGCGGAATCCCCTCTGTCGCTGCTGGCGCGCCTCAAGGACAGGACCGGACAGGACTTCTTTCCCGAAGAGGCGCGGGAGGCGGGCGAGCGGCTTCTGTCGGACTTCCACCGGGCGCAGCTGCGCCCACGCGTCACAGCCACATGGGAGCCGCGGCTTTCCAGTCGCGGCAAGGGTCAGGCCGGCGGACAGGCGGTACTGGCCGATAGCGCCATCGCTGCCCGCCAGCGTTTCTTCCGCGCCGTCGAAGCGATAGGACCGGAGCTTTCCGGCGTCGCCGTCGATGTCTGCTGCTTCGAGAAGGGTCTCGAGACGGTCGAGCGGGAGCGGCAGTGGCCGGCGCGTTCGGCCAAGCTGATGCTGCGGACGGCACTGCTGGCGCTTGCTCGCCACTATGCGCCGCCGGCGCCGCAGCGCCGCAATAGCCACCATTGGGGAACCGAAGGCTATCGCCCGCCGCTCTCCCAACCATGAGCCTCAGGCCGCCGCCTTCAGTCGCGCCTCGTCGCGGATGCGCTTGACCATCGAGCGCAGGCCGTTGGCGCGCTGCGACGAAAGATGCTCCACGAGACCGATGCGATCGAAGATCTCGATCGCGTCGGTCCGGGCGATCTCCGAGGCGTGCTTGCCGGAATAGACGGCGAGGACGATCGCCACCAGCCCGCGCACGATATGGGCGTCGGAATCGCCTTCGAAGGTGAGGACGGGATCGGCGCTGCCATCTTCCGGATGGCTGACGAGCCAGACCTGGCTGGCGCAGCCCTGGACCTTGTTCTGGGCCGTGCGCTTCTCCTCCGGCAGTTCCGGCAGGGCCTTGCCCAGTTCGATCACGTAGCGGTAGCGATCCTCCCATTCGTCGAGGAAGGCAAAGTCGTCGATGATCTGCTCGAGCGTCGCCATGGAGTGCTCCATCCTTGTCTTAGCCACGCATATAGGAAGGATCGGCGCCGGGGTGAACAGAAAAAAGGCCGTGAGGCGAAAACCTCACGGCTCAGCAAAGGCTGAAGTCGGGCAGGCAGTCCGACGCCGGGACCCGGACAATGGTCTCCGGCGCAAGAGGTGAATTCGAAGGCGGTAGCCGGGTCAGTTCTGCGCCGGTCGCTTCATGGGGAGCGGGACTGTGGTGGCCGGCGCCACAGCGGTCTCGGCCGGGAGAGGGCGGGTGGAGGCGGTCGTCAAGGGCTTTTCCGGCATGGGCTGCGGGTTTGCGACCTCAGCCACCGCCGGCGTATCGTCGGCAAACTGCTTGTCCAGCAATTCGAAGGCAACGCGAGCGCCTTCCTTGGCGCGCTGGCCGAGAACGGCGATCGATTCGGCGCCCTTTTCGCAGACCTGCGGCTTCTCGATGCAGATGGCGCTTAGATACTGATAAGCCTGCGCGGCGGCACTGACGGCATCCTGCATCTCGATCTGCTGGCTGCCGCTCACCTCGGCAACCGGGCGGCCGCTGAAGTAGGAGAGCCCCACCAGCACCATCGCAAATGTCAAACCGGTCTTGATCAGAAACCACATTTCCCTGTCCACCACCCGTGAATGCCCAAATGCCCTTGAATGCCTTTGGGGCCGCCGGGTCGTTCCCGGTCTTGACGCCAACCTAGTCGCGAGAAGCAAATCCGCCTTTGACGCCGGTCGGCAAATTTTCGCGGTATTTATCTAAAATGCGATCTTTTCTCCCGTTCGGGTGGCAGTCGGCAGCATTCGTCGCAAATCCTGCTGTCCACCGTTAAGCATAATTGCGGCGCTTCGGCGGAGTTCCCTGTGCTTTCTCCGCCCGTGCTTGCCCCAATTCTTAACGCGATAGGGAAAATGCAAGCAAATCCGCCGCTTACGCCCCGTTAACCACGAGCGGAAAAGGCTCGCCCGAGGCGTGTCAAAACGGGAAACCGGGGGCTTTCGGGGTGGCTGGCGGCCCCTGCTTTTATACTTTCCTTAAGCCGGCGGGCGGTAATGTCGGGCGGTATCAAACGGCGTCAGGGTATTGCGTGCGCACAGTTGCTGAAATGGCTGGAAAGGCGGTCGCGGAGATCGATCGGACCGCCGCCCGCTGGCTGGAAAGCCTCGGGCAGCCACAGGAAAACCGCGCCCGTGACGTCGCCCTCTTGCGCATAATGCTTCTTTGCGCCGTCGCGGCGGCCCTTGCTGCCCCGATCGCGCTTACGCTCGTTCTGCCTGCTTCGCTCGCCCTTCCGGTCGGCGCCACCCTGGTCGTCGCCGTCTTCCTCGCGCTCGTCGCTGCAACCTTCGCCTCCGCCCGCGCGCCGGCCGTCGCCGATAGCCTCGCAAGCGCCGACACGCTCGTCTTCGATGCCTGCCCGGGCCTGTCGCTGATGCTCGACGCCCGCGGCATGGTGACGAAATGCGGTGGCCGCGACCGAGTGGGTTTTCCGCCGGTCCTGCAGGAATCCTGCGGCCAGCGCCTTGCCGAACTCGTCCACGTTTCCGATCGCATCGCTCTCATCCATGCCCTCGACACGCTTCGCCAGGGTGCCGATGCGGCTTCCGCCTCGGTTCGGGTCCAGGGCCTCTACTGCGCTTCGGAAGGGCGGCAGTTCCTGCACCTCGGCCTCGAGTTGACGGCCTTGCGTCAGCCGGATGGCGAGCTTTCCGCAATCTTTGCACAACTGCGCGACATCTCGGCCGACGAAGCCCTGCGCCGCGAGGCTGCCGAGCGTGTCTCGGAGGCACACTCCGCCCATGAGGCGAAGTCGCGCTTCCTCGCCGCCGTCAGCCACGAACTGCGCACGCCGCTCAATGCCATCCTCGGCTTCTCGGATGTGCTGGCCGGCGAATATTTCGGCCGGCTGGAGAACGACCGCCAGAAGGAATATGTGGGCCTGATCCGCCAGTCCGGCGCCCATCTCCTGTCGCTCGTCAACACCATGCTCGACATGAGCAAGATCGAGGCAGGTCATTACGAGCTCCTGGCGGAGCCGTTCGGTGTCGCCGATGTGGTGGAGTCCTGCCGCGCCATGCTCGACCTGCAGGCAAGGGGCAAGGGCGTCACCCTGACCGCGCGCACCGCAAAGGGGCTCGGCGATGTCGTCGCCGACCGCCGGGCCGTCAAGCAGATACTGATCAACCTTGCCGGCAACGCCATCAAGTTTACGGGCGACGGCGGGATCGTCACCATTGATGCCGCGCAGTCGGGCAGCGACTTCGTCCTCACCGTCAGCGACACAGGCATCGGCATTCCGGCCGAAAAGCTGGAGCTTCTCGGCCGGCCCTTCATGCAGGTCCAGGATGGCTTTACGCGCGAATACGAGGGAACGGGGCTTGGGCTCGCGCTGGTGAAGGGACTTGTTGCATTGCACGGCGGACGGCTACATATCAGGAGCACGGCCGGCGAGGGGACCGTGGTCACCGTCACGCTTCCCGCAGACGGCCGTGGGATCGGCGCGCCCGGCGAGGCGGGAGAGGCTTCGTCCGTGGAGTTTCCCCCACGCCTGCGCAATGCCACCCGACCGGCCATGAAGGACGTACAGGACATAGAGAATGACGACGCCGCGAAAGCGAAAATCGCCTGACAGGAAGAAGAAGGCCCAGGAACCAGGTATCCTGTCCCGGCTTTTCCAGGCAACGGGGCGGATGGCGGCGCGTCATCCGCGCGTGGTCCTTGGCGTCTCCGGCTTTGCCGTAGTCTTCGGCTTCGTGGCAGCAAACGCCCTATGGTATCAGCCCTCAAGCCATCCCTCGCCTTTCCTCGCGACCCGTGATCCGGAAGATCCGAACGGCATTGCCGGCTATCGCCCCGCGCGCCCGGTCCCACCGCAGGACATGACCACCTTCCGCATCGCCCGCGACGAGGCAACCGGCGCGACCCACGCATTGCCGCAACCAGTCTCTCCGGTGGAGGCCCCTGCGGCGACCGCCGGCCCGCCACGCGAGCTCGTGGCCGAGGTGCAGCGCCAGCTCACCCGCCGCGGACTCTATCAGGGGGCCGATGACGGGCTTGTCGGTCCGCAGACGACGGCGGCCATCCTCTTCTTCGAGGAGGCCGAGGGCCTGCCGCAGACCGGCGAGGCCACGCCTGCCCTGCTTGCGGCACTTAGCGCAGCACCCCAGCCCGCGGCAGAGATCATGACGGCCTCGGCCGAGCCTTCGTCACCGGAGGTGGTTGCCGTCCCCAAGATGCGGCCGCGTGAGGATGTGAGCCTCACCATCGAGGATCCCGTCGCCGCCGCGATCCGTGCGGCAGAACAGGGCCGCGGCAGTGCCGCTTCCGCATCGCCCCGCCCGTCATCCGCCGGCGAAATGGCCGCGGCCATTCCGGCATCCGGGGACCTTGTGGTGCAGATCCAGCGCGGCCTGTCGAACATCGCCTATACCGACATCACCGTCGATGGCGTTGCCGGTGCCCAGACCAAGGCGGCGATCCGCCGTTTCGAGAAGCATTACCGGCTTCCGGAGACGGGCGAGCCCAACGAACTGGTGCTCAAGAAGCTGAAATCGATCGGCGCGCTCTGAAATCCGTGGCGCGGCCAGGCTCGTCCCGCTCTCGGCCATCAACCGGAGAGAACCCATGCGTATCCGTTCCGATATCTTCGTCTCCGCGCTGATGCGCCGCGTCTTTTCGGCGGGCGGCTTTGCGGCGATCGAGCACAAGGGGGCGGAAGCAGCTGGCGCCGTCTTCATCCGGCAGCGGTTCCGGGACGGCACGGAAACGCTTTATGCTCCGGCGCCACAGAACGTCTTCGAAGATCCCGGCGATGCCACGGAGCGACGCTTCGAGAAGCGGCTGGAGCGGCAGGAGCCCGCCCGCATCGCCGAGCATCTGAGCGGCGAGAGGCGCTTCGATAGCGATCTCTGGGTGGTGGAACTGGAAGCGGACGACATCAACGGTCTGTTCGCCGTCGTCGACGCGGGCTGAACGGTCACGCCTGGCGGCGCAGCACCGTCCTTGACCGCAGCGGCCGGCTGCCCGACTGGTTTGCCGGTGCATCCTGTTGCGCCGGGGTGGCAAACTCGCTCTCCCGGGCCGTGTAGCCGTCTGCACGCCGCCATGCCTCGACGCGGCGGCCGCACTCGTCCGCATCGAGTGCGTTCCACAGGAATTCGCCACGCGGAGTGGCGTTCACCGGATTGGCGAGATGCGGGTAGAAGCGCTCCAGCACAAGCAGCGCGTCGGTCCGCTCCATACCCAGTGCCTTGAGCGTCGTGGCCAGCTGCTGGCCGGAAATGTCGAGAAGGATGCGCTCGGCGAGCCAGCGGCTGGTGGACAGGCTGTCGGCCAGGACGCTGGCAAACATGCCGCCGTCGCGGCTGCGGGCGAACCGCACCAGCAGCGCCTCCTGGACCGGGCTCAGCGTCCTCAGGCCGAGCCGATCGTCGTCGCTGCGATGCACGTGGTTGGCGAGCGCCTTGATGCGCTGGCGCAATTCCTCTTCGCGCCAGCGACGCTCCGCCTCATGGGCGGCAGCGGCGGAAGGCGAGGGCGCATCCTCGACCTCGGCGGTTGCGCCGGGCGGTGCCGCCGGTCGATCCTGTCGCAGGCTCACCAGCGCATCGATCACCTTGGGGGAAAGGTTCTCGCGGCGCACGATGGCTCGCACATGGGCCGCACCCTGCGTGCGGGCGACCGCAATCAGCGTATCGTCGTCGAGGCAGGGGGACGAAGCAAGGAAAGGCGCCGCGATCGCGATCGGCTGGCTGGCAATGAAGAAGACGACCGTAGGCGGCAGGGTAGGGGACCTGGAAAGGGCGGCGACAGCCTGGCGCCTTGCCTCCTCGCTGGAAGCCGAGAACAGCGGCACGAACAGTTCTGCGAACTGTCTCAGCTCGTTTCGCGATGGATGCGGCAAGGCCTCGAAACTGGTTACCGTGGCCATCAGAACCACATCCTTCCTGCGCATGGCAGAGGGCCTTTCAAGATCTCGAAACTGGTCCGTCACGGCCACACTCACGTTACGCAATACACTGTCGCGGCAGAAACTCCGGTGACGTCCCGGCGCCGGGCACTCGCCCTCGCTCCAGGCATACCGGACCGTCATGGTAAACCGAACGGTAACTGGCCACGGTTAATGGCGGGTGAATCTGTGCCGGGCCGGCACGTCTCTCCTCAGAATTGAAGGTGTGAGCATTTTGCCACGCTGCCGGCCTTTCACGCTCGCAAGTCGGCGGTAGCGCCGTGAAGCTTTATTAGCATTAACGAATGGTTTACCCAGAATCGGCTGAATGGACCTGTTCGCAGCAGAAAGAGCACGCTCGGCAAGTCCGGGAGCGGCTGCGGGTCGTGGTTGAGTGTCGGTGGCGCGTTGTGCGCATCGGCGAGAAAGGCGCAGATGCCCGCTTGGAGGGATGCGTCGGCCTCTTGTGAGGCAGGGTGAAGCTGGACCGTCTTTCATCCGTCTCGAATTGTCAGGAGACGAGCATGGCAGAAATAGTGATATTGCAGAATTGGCGCGACCGGCAGCCGAGGCGCGCGGAGATCCGCATCGGCAAGGCGGACGAAGTGGTCTCCGGCAGGCTGCTTCTGTTTACCGGCATTCGCTACGAGAGGCTGGAACAGGCTCCTCCCTCGCTTGGCGCTCTGATGGTTCTGGAGCAGGGCCAGACCTGACCCTCGGCCTTGGAGGATTTCAGAACTGCTGGCGCGGTCGCCAGTCGAACGGTGCGCAGACGGCTTGCGACAGGAATTCCGTCGCCGCCGCGTTGAAACTCCGCTGCGGCACCATTGTCCGCAACACCATGTAGCCGTCGGCCTGCTGGGTCTCCACCAGGATCGCCTCGCTGATCGGCTCCGGCAGCGCCTTGCGCAACAGAGTCAGCTGGACCGGGGTTGCCAGGACGACATCGAGGACGCCGTTCGAGGCGGTACGGTCGTTGATGCTGAAGACCTCGTTGGACCCGGCGTCGTAGATGCCGAGCGACCAGAACGGCACGTCCCCCCGCGCATAGATCCGGATCGGCCCCTGAGAGATGTCGTAGGCACAGACCGACAGTTCCACGAACGGATCGTCCTGCACCAGCCCGGCGCGGTCGCGGATGTCGGGCAGCCGGTGGAAGCTGTGTCGCTCCCCTTCTGCAAGCACGCGCGTATAGGCATCCTTCTCGCTGAAATAGGGAAGCGACAGGATGATGATGAAGTGCAGCAGCGCGGCCCCGAGCAGCCCCGTGACGATCGCGAGACCAAGCTTAAGCATCGCGGCATCCGGTCTGCTGGATGTACGGCATGGAGAGGTCGATCAACCCGGAACTGCCGGCTGCTGGCGTGTCGAGCAGCGTCATCCGCAGTCGCAAACGGCGGTCGCCGGGAACGGCAAGCCAGTTGCCGGGCTTCGCATCGGCCGAGACCTCGATTTCGAAGGAGCCGTCCGCATGGCGCAGGATGGCGCGGGAGTTGAGCGCGACCGGAAGTCCTGCATCCTCGGCCTTTCTCATCGTCTCCGTCCGCACGCTGTGCAGGGTCCACAGCCGTGTCGGCGGGGTATGGCCGGAAATGCGATAGGAGCAATCGCCCCGCAACGCAGCACCGCTGTCGTCCACGTTGGCGGTAAACTGCAGGCCCTCTGCCGTGGCATAGAGCAGCGCGCCGGCGCTCGCCCGGTGCGATTTCGCGTAGGGGTCAGCCGCAGCGGTCTGTGCGTTCGGAAACGCTTCCCAGGCTCCGAGGCGGATGGCGCCGAAACCGGCGGTCGCCTCAAGGGCCCGGAGCGTCGACCAGATGCCGCCGCCGAAGGCAATGGCAAGCGCGATGGCGACAAGGAATGGCACACGAAACACGGAAAGGCTGCCCTCGATGATTGCGGTCGAGGGTTACCACTGATTCCCCCGGAAAGAAACGCCCCGGCTACCGCACCGGCGCTGCGACAGGCGTGGCCTCGACCGCGCCGGTAATGGTGGAATCGGCGACCTTGGCTGTTGCCGGCAGAAGCGGGGCTGCCGCCTTCAGCTGGTCGGCGATCCTGCGCAGGACGCGGGTGGATTCCGCCGACATGGAGCGCGGCCTCACCAGCGGCGGAAGCGCCTCCTCGCCCTCCGGCTTTTCGGCGACGACCACATCCTTTTTCTTCTCGCTCTCGGGGAAGGGGTTCTCGATGCCCGGGATCGGCTTCAGCTCGATGCCCTGGTGGGCATAGTCCATTAGCTTCTTGAAGGTCATCGCCGGCAGCGAACCGCCCGTCATGTTGTTCATCGGCGTGTAATCGTCGTTCCCGAACCAGACAGCAGCGGTGTAGTTGCCGGTAAAGCCGACGAACCAGGCGTCGCGATAGCTTTGCGAGGTGCCGGTCTTGCCGGCTGTCAGAACCCCGTCGAGCGCTGCCCGTCGTGCGGTGCCGTTATAGGGAATGTTGGTGAGGATCCGGTTCATGGACGAGGTCGCCTGCTCCGAGAGCACGCGGCGCGGCGGCGGCTCGTCGCGCTGGAAGTCGTAGAGCACGTCACCGCCATAGCCCACCACCTGCGCGATGCCGTGGCGGCGCGACTGCAGCCCGCCTGCCGGCATGACCGCATAGGCCGTCGCCTGGTCGAGCACGGTTACTTCGGAGGTGCCGAGCGGAATGGTCTTGTCGGTCCTGAGCGGCGTCTCGATTCCCATGTCCTTTGCAAGTTGGGCGATCCGCTCGGTTCCGAGCTCGTCCTTTGCCAGCCGAACCGGCACGGTATTGTAGGATTGCGACATGGCCGTCATCAGCGTGACCCGTCCCTTGTAGGAGCGGCCATAGTTCTGGGGCGACCAGCCGCGCCATGTCACGGGTGCGTCGGAGACCACCGATTCCGGTGTAAAACCCTTCTCCATGGCGGCCGCATAGGTATAGAGCTTGAAGGATGAGCCCGGCTGCCGCAGCGCCCGCGTTGCGCGGTTGAACTGGCTCTCGCCGTAGTCGCGCCCGCCGACCATGGCGCGCACGGCACCGCCGTTCTCGACCAGCACCAGCGCGCCCTGCTTGGAGCGATAGCTTTCGCCATATTCCCGCAGGCTGGATTCGACCGCGGCTTCCGCCGCCTGCTGCAGGCCCATGTCCAGCGTGGTGCGGACGATCACCGAGCGCTCCTTGACCTTGCCCGTCTTTGCCAGGCGCTGGACCTCGTCGAAGGCCCAGTCGAGGAAATAGTCCGGTGCCTTCACCTCGGCGCGGTCGATGACGGTGGCGGGGCTGCGCCGGGCGCCGATCACCTGTCCCTCGCTCATCATGCCGCCCTGCACGAGGTTGGTCAGCACCTCGTTGGCGCGGGCGCGGGCAGCCGGCAGGTTGACGTGCGGCGCATATTTCGCCGGCGCCTTGAAGAGGCCGGCCAGCATGGCGCTTTCGGCAAGGTTCACCTCGGTGATGTTCTTGCCGAAGTAGAACTGCGACGCCGCCGCCGCACCAAAGGTGCCGCCGCCCATGTAGGCGCGGTCGAGATAGTAGGCGAGGATCTCCTTCTTGGAGAGGTTGGCCTCGAGCCACAGCGCCAGGAAGGCTTCCTTGATCTTGCGCTCGAAGGAGCGCTCATTGGTCAAAAACAGGTTCTTGGCGAGCTGCTGCGTCAGCGTGGAGCCGCCCTGGACGACGCCGCCCGCCTTGGCGTTCTCGTTCATGGCGCGGGCGAGCCCGAAGAAGTCGATGCCGAAATGGTCGAAGAACCGGCGGTCCTCGGTCGCCAGTACCGCCTTGATCAGGTGGTCCGGCAGTTCGTCGATCGGCACGGAGTCCTCGTGGATGATGCCGCGATGGCCGATCGTATTGCCGTAGCGGTCGAGGAAGGTGACGGCGAAATCGCCACGATTGCGCCAATCTTCCTTGGTTTCCTCAAAGGCGGGCATGGCAAGCGCGAGCAGCACGACCGCGCCGGCCGTACCGAGCGTCATGGCCTCGCCGGCGAGTTCGAAGACGGCCTTCTTCCACCCGCGGACGCGGAACCGGCGGAAGAAGATGGTGATCTCTTCCCAGATTTCGCCGAGCCGGAAGCCGAGGTTCCAGACGGTGGAGTCGATCCAGGAATCGATGCGCAGCAGCAGGTGGCGCTTCCTGCGCGGCTGCTTCTGGCTGTTTGTCGGATCGTCCTGCACCGTGTATCCCCCGATCGTCATGCCGGTTGCTTGACGTCGCCATCATGAGCGGCCAGAGCAGCGGGCATGCATAATCAGCATTAGCTGATGAAATGTTGAAATGCGATGACAGAATCGCAACAGGCAAAAGCGGCGACCGCCTTATCGGTTCCCGGCACGGATATGTGAATGACCGAACTGCCCTTCTGGAAGACGAAATCGCTGGAGGAGATGGACCAGCGCGAATGGGAGAGCATCTGCGACGGCTGCGGCCTTTGCTGTCTCAACAAGCTCGAGGACTGGGAAACCGGCGACGTCGTCTTTACCTCCGTCCGCTGCCGGCTGATGGATGGCACGAGCTGCCGCTGCACCGACTACGATAACCGCCAGGCGACGGTGCCGGAGTGCATCCAGCTGACGCCGTCGGCGGTCGACGAGATCGTCTGGCTGCCGCCCACCTGCGGCTACCGCCTGCTGCGCGAAGGCCACGACCTCTACTGGTGGCACCCGCTGGTTTCCGGCGATCCCGAAACCGTCCACCAGGCCGGCATCTCCGCCCGTGGCCACGAGACCGTCTGCGAGACCGAGGTGCCGGTGGAGGCTTTCGAGGAATACGTGGTGGACTGGCCGTGGAAGGTGGGTGAGGAGGCGTGAGCGATATCACGGCGCTCCCGATGTTTGTCGCGGTAGAGGCCTCCGGTCTCTGTCCAACATCGTAAGGAGAGCGAGCGAGGCCACGCCGCTGACGAGCAGCATCCAGTCCTGCGGGATATCCAGCAGGAAGGCGGCGCTTCCGCCGATGAGCGACCAGAGCAGGGGGACGACGAGAAGCGCAACCGGTACCCGCCGCGTTGCAAGCAGCAAAACGCCGAACGTGAAGATCGTCACGGGGCATGGCGTCACCCCGAAGGCGGGAAGCGCGAACACGTCGTGCCCCAAGAAAAAGCCGATCAGCGGATAGAGCACCACGGCATAGCCCGCGAGAAAGTAGCCGACATAGGTCCTGAGCGGGGGAGCATCACCGTATTCCAGGTCCCGCCGGGCAGCGGCCCGCAGGAACAGCAGTCCCTGGAGAAGGAAGCCGGCGCCGAACACGTAGGCGGCGCCGTTGATGCTGCTGAAGAACGCCAGATGATAGAACAGACCGGTCCAGAGCCACATGGCGCCCAGCCCGAGGCTCACGAGCACGCCCGCCGATTTCGTCTGCCTCACGACGGCGTAGATGATGGCGACGCCCAGAGCCAGAGCAAAGAGCTGTGCGGGCCATATCGACTGATTGTACGCGGCAAAGACCGCCAGGAACTGGTCGCGGGCAAAGGGCAGCATGTCGAAACCTCCATGCACCCAGTATCACTGCCGCCATTCCTCCCGCATTGATCAGGCGCAACAATAGCCGTTGACGGCGTCGTGGAAACGGACTGCGACTGCTCCAGAGGCTGTCCCCCTAAGTCAGCTTCCGCCTCCGCTCCAGTTCGGCTTCACTCGGCTGCTCGAATTCGAAGGAGCCGGTGACGACCGGGCCGGCGGCGGCGTAGCGGTTCACCACGATGCCGGTGCCCGAGGTCTTCGAGCCGAGGAGCTTCAATGTCACCGGAGTGGCGCCGTCGGCGAACAGCCGCTTGCCGCCGCCGAGGATGACGGGGAAGACCGAAACATACATTTCGTCCACCAGTCCGTGCCGGAACAACGTCTGCAGGAAATCCGTCGAGCCCTGGGTCAGGAGGTTCGGGCCGTCCTCCTTCTTCAACACCTTCAAAGTTTCGACCACGTCGCTGCCGAGCGTCCGGCTGTTCTGCCAGTCGAGCGTCATCCCCGGATCGCGGGTCGCCACATATTTCGTGATCCGGTCGAACAGCGAACCGATCGGATCATCGGCGCCGGCATAGGGCCAGTGGGCGGCGAAGATGTCGTAGGTCTTGCGCCCGAGCAGCAGGTCGAAAGGTTCGGAAAACATCTCGTCCACCGCCTTGCCCATGTCCTCGTCGAAGAAGGGGAAGGCCCAGCCGCCGTGCCGGAAGCCGCCGGTCGGGTCCTCGTCCGGGCCGCCGGGTGCCTGCATGACGCCGTCGAGGCTGGTGAATGCGCCGACAATGATCTTCCTCATCGCACTACTCCCGTCTTTGATGAATTCCGGCTCAAGGACGCGGGCAGAAACACGCTTCCGACACCCCTGGCGAATTTCTCTGCACATCGTGCTTGACCTTCCCATGATGGGAAGGTCCACCTATATGCGGAACAGAGGATTCCGCCATGAACCAGACCGTCAAACTGCCCCATATCGAACCGATCAGCATCCCCGTCGAAGGCATGACCTGCGCCTCCTGCGTGCGCCGCGTGGAAACCGCCGCCGCCAAGGTGCCGGGCGTGGCGACAAGCTCCGTCAACTTCGCGACCAAGAAGCTGACCGTCGAACCGACCGAGGACTTCTCACCCGAGGCGCTGACCGCGGCGATCGAGAAGGTCGGCTACGAAGTTCCCGCCGGCGCCATGCAGCGGGCGCTTCGGGACGCTGGCTACGCGGTGCCCGCGGCCGGCCCGCATGCCGGTCACGGCGCGCATGACCATGTGCACCAGGACCATGCGTATCATCAGCACGCCGGCCATGCCGCCGCCGATGAGCCAGCCGGTCATGACCACATGCATATGCATGGCGACGCAACGCTGAAGCGCGACCTTGCCATTGCCGCGATCCTCACCCTGCCGCTCTTCGTGCTGGAAATGGGCAGTCACGTCTATGATCCCATGCATCACTGGCTGATGGGCGTCATCTCCACGCAGAACCTCTATTACCTCTACTTCGCGCTGGCGACGGTCGTCATCTTCGGCCCCGGCTTCCGCTTCCTCAAGAGCGGCCTGCCGGCGCTTTTGCACGGCGCGCCGGAAATGAACTCGCTGGTCGCCGTCGGCGTGCTGGCCGCCTACGGCTATTCGCTGATCGCGACCTTCCTGCCCGGCCTGCTGCCGGAAAATGCCCGCTATGTCTATTACGAGGCCGCGACCGTCATCGTCACCCTGATCCTCTTCGGACGCATACTGGAGGCGCGTGCCAGCGGTCGCGCCAGCCAGGCAATCTCCAAGCTCGCCGGCCTGCAGGCCAAGACCGCCCGCGTCGAGCGCGACGGCAAGGCCGTCGACATCCCGACCGAGGAGGTCGTGGTGGGTGACGTGGTTGTCATACGGCCCGGCGAGCGCGTGCCCGTAGACGGCACGGTCATCGACGGCGCCTCGCATGTGGATGAATCGATGATCTCCGGCGAGCCCGTACCGGTTGCCAAGGGCGAGGGCGCCACCGTTATCGGCGGCACCATCAACAAGACCGGCTCCTTCCGCTTCCGGGCGGAAAAGGTCGGCCGCGATACCATGCTGGCGCAGATCATCCGCATGGTGGAGCAGGCCCAGGGCGCAAAGCTGCCGATCCAGACCATGGTCGACAAGGTGACCGCCTGGTTCGTGCCGGCCGTCATCGCACTCGCTGTCGTCACCTTCTTCGCCTGGCTCGTCTTCGGCCCCTCGCTCAGCCATGCGGTGGTCGCCGCCGTCGCCGTCCTCATCATCGCCTGCCCCTGTGCCATGGGGCTTGCCGTGCCGACCTCCATCATGGTGGGCTCCGGCCGCGCCGCCGAACTCGGCGTCCTCTTCCGCAAGGGCGATGCGCTGCAGGAACTGCGGTCCGTCGACATGGTCGTCTTCGACAAGACCGGCACGATCACCAAGGGCCAGCCGGAGCTGACCGATCTCGTCACGGCCGAAGGCTTTACCCAGAACGAGGTGCTGGCGCTCGTCGCGGCCGTCGAGGGGCGCTCGGAACACCCGATTGCCGAGGCCATCGTCCGGGCGGCAGAGGAGAAGGGGCTGGCCGTCGAGCCCGCCACCGGCTTCCAGGCAACCGCCGGCTACGGCATCGAGGCGGAGGTCGCCGGTCGTCGGATCGCCGTCGGCGCCGACCGCTTCATGGAAAAGCTCGGGCTTTCCGTCGCGTCCTTCGCCGAGGCTGCCGGCCGGCTGGGCGACGAGGGCAAGACGCCGCTCTATGCCGCCATAGACGGCAAGGTCGCGGCTGCGATCGCCGTTACCGATCCTATCAAGCCCGGCAGCGCCGCAGCGATCGCTGCGATGAAGGAGATGGGGCTGACCGTTGCCATGGTCACCGGCGACAACCGCCGCACCGCCGAAGCCGTCGCCCGCCAGGCAGGCATCGACCGCGTCGTGGCGGAAGTCCTGCCCGACGGGAAGGTCGCCGCCATCCATGAGCTTCGCGCCGGAGGCCGCAAGCTTGCCTTCGTCGGTGACGGCATCAACGATGCGCCCGCACTGGCCGAAGCTGATATCGGCATTGCCGTCGGTACCGGCACGGATGTTGCAATCGAAAGTGCGGACGTGGTGCTCTCGGGCGGCGCGCTCTCCGGCGTCGCCGATGCCATTGCCGTCAGCCGGGCGACCATCCGCAACATCAAGGAGAACCTGTTCTGGGCCTTCGGCTACAATGTCGCGCTGATCCCGGTCGCCGCCGGCGTTCTCTATCCGGCCTTCGGCATCCAGCTGTCGCCGATGATCGCCGCCGGCGCCATGGCCTTCTCCAGCGTCTTCGTCGTCCTCAATGCGCTGAGGCTGCGCGCGGTCAAGGTCAGTTAAGGAGAGATTGCGATGAACATCGGCCAGGCATCCGACGCCTCCGGCGTCTCCGCCAAGATGATCCGCTATTATGAGCAGATCGGCCTCATCCGGCCCATGGGCCGCACCGGAAACAATTACCGCGTCTATGGAGCCGAGGAGGTGCACATCCTCCGCTTCATCAAGCGTGCCCGCAATCTGGGCTTCTCGCTGGAGGAAACGGAGACGCTCCTGAAGCTCTGGCAGGACAAGGGCCGCACCAGCGCCTCCGTCAAGGAGGTGGCAGAGGTTCACATCGTCGATCTGGAGCGGCGCATTGCGGAGATGCAGGGCATGGTCAAGACGCTGAAGCATCTCTCCCATTGCTGCAGCGGCGACGACCGCCCCAACTGCCCGATCCTCGACGATCTGGCGGGTGTCGCTCCGGCTCCCGTCCGCGCGAAGAAACGTGCTTGACCCTCCCACTGTGGGAAGGTGCAGAAGGCAACAACAACAAAAGGAGACTGCTCGATGACCACCACTTTCAACGTCCCGGACATGACCTGCGGCCACTGCGAGAAGAGCGTCCGCTCCGCCCTTGGCGAGGCACTGCCGGGCGCTGCCGTGACCGTCGACCTCGACGCCAAGCGGGTCACCGTCGAAGGCGATGCCGCCCGCGCCGAAGAAGCGATCCGGGATGCCGGCTATACGCCGGAAAAGGCTGCCTGAGGCTCGCAAGGAGAAGCCGCCCTGCGGAAGCGATCCGGCAGGGCCGTGGGGGATCGCCCCCTCTCTCTGCTCGGACTTAGACCGGTGCGGCAGTTTTCAGGTGGGGGCGAAGGGCCTCCACGACCTCCTCCGGCTCGAACGGCTTGCTGAGGCAGGGGCTGCCCTGGAACCGCTCGGGAAGGAAGTGGCACTCGTATCCGGTCAGGAAGACGAACGGGATTCCCTCTTCTGCAAGACGCTCGGCGAGCGGGAAGACGTCTTCGCCGCCGAGTTTTACATCGAGTGTGGCAGCATCCACGCGAATGCGCTCGTTGTTCAGCAAGTCGAGTGCCATGCGCAGATCCGACACCGGCCCGACGATGTCCGCGCCGGCATCCTCGAAGGCATCCGTAATCATCGAAGCTACCAGATACTCATCCTCCACGACCAGGACCGCTTTTCCTGCGAAGGTGGTGTCGATCTTCTCTCGTCTCGTCTCCATTTTCTTGCCTCCGGTCTCTCCGGTTGCAGCCCGCTATGACAACCTGCTTTTGCGAGGATACGCAGAGGGAAGGGAGATCGTTCCCGTACGTTAGCGAACGGAGATAACCATGGGGCCTTTGAAACCGGCTCAAATAGTTCCGCGAACCGGAGGAGGTTTGCCTCCTTTCCGGCGTCAGTGGATTTTTTGATCCGTCAACCCATTGGAGCAACAACCTTCTTTGATGCGCAGGAGGCCCTGCGGCCAAAGCGGCCTTTCCTCCCGGTAGGTGACCTCTATATTCGCCCTATCGTCTGCAGACTAAAAAGGGCGCAGACGGCTGAGGGACCAAACGCGCTCTTGCCCCAATTTGGAGGCGCGCGATGGAAACTCCGCTCCAAACCACCATTTCCAACAAGCTGCTTTCGCTGCTGCCGCCCGACGACTTCGAGCGGATCAGCGGCAAGCTCGAGCATGTCCTGCTGCCGCGAGGAACTTCGATCGGCAAGTCGGGACAGCCGATCGACTACCTCTATTTCCTGACTTCTGGCATCGGTTCGATTGTTGTGGAAACGCCGGAGGGACACCGGGCCGAAGCGGGCATGTTCGGGTTTGACGGCTATGTTCCCACCTCGGCCGTGGCCGATGTGGAACTCCACGCCCATGACGTGAGCATTCAGGTGGATGCTGAAGCCTACCGGATGAGCTTTGCCGATTTCCGGCATGCCATGGAGACCAACCGGAGCTTTTCCCGCGTCGTCATCCGCGCCATGGAAGCCTTCTCGATCCAATTATCCTATACGCTCGCCTCGAATGCCATTCATGACGCCACCGAGCGGCTCGCTCGATGGCTGCTGATGTGCCACGATCGCGTTCCCGGCGACGAGATCGCCCTGACCCACGAATATCTGGCGGTAATGCTTGCTGTCCGCCGCCCGAGCGTCACGACCTCCCTCCATCTTCTGGAAGGCAGCGGCTTCATCAAATCGGAGAGAGGCAAGGTCATCGTCAGGAACAGACCCGGTCTCCAGGAGTTCGCACGGGATGCCTATGGGCGACCGGAAGAGGAATACCGGCGTCTGATGAAGGACTTGTTCTGAGCAGGATGGTGCAGCCGGCAGGTCCTCACCATCCATCAAGGGGGTCCCCGAAGGAGACGTCCCGTGTCGATGAAACGATACTACTTTCATATCCGCGATGAAGGCGGCACCGTGCTGGATGAAGAAGGGGAGGAACACCGGAGCCTTGAGGAGGCACGCCAGAGTGCTGTCGATGCCATCAAGGAACTCGCCGCCGCCCGGATCAGGACGGGCGAGGTGATCGGCAACACCTTCCTGGACGTCTGCGACGAAACCGACGCGGTGCTCAAGAGCATCTCGTTCCGGCAGGTGATTGAAGAGCAGTTGAAGCGCTGAGGGTCAGAACTCGCCGATCAGACGGCGGTACTCCTCTTCCGGCTTGCCATAGGCGGTTGCGGCGAATTCCTGCAGGCCCCGGCGGTCGCGGATGGTAATGCGTCCGCGCTCGGCCTGGATGAGCTTCCGGCCCTCCAGCACATGCAGTGCTGTCGTGACGCTCGGCCGCCGGACGCCGAGCATCAGCGAGATGAAGTCGTGGGTGAGCGCAATCTCGTCGCCGTCCACCCGGTCATGGCACATCAGCAACCAGCGCGCGAGCCGCTCGTCCACCTGGCAAGTTACATTGCACAATGCCGTAAACGAGATTTGGGAGGAGAAGGCTTGGATAAACCGCGCCAGCAGGTTGGAGAAGGTGGGGTGTTCCGGCAGCAGCGCCTTCGCCGCGTCGAGGGGCATCCGGAATCCGCGACCTTCCACCTGGATCAGCACCTGATGCACGCTGATCGTGCCGCCCACGCCGGCAGAGGTCGGTGCGAAGCCTTCGCGGCCGAACATGCCGGCCTCCGCGCGCTGCGCCTCGGCCGCGACGGTGACCACCGAACCGATGCCGCTGCACAGGAAGTAGACATGCTCGATCTGCCCATCGGCGCCGACGATCTCGAAGCCTCGCGGAAGCTTCACCGCCTCCAGGTGGTGCGATACCGCTCCGAACTCGCGTTCGGGCAACAGGGCTAGCAGTCGGTTTTGCGCGGCCGGGTGGTATGCGATGGACATTTTTCTCATTGATGTCGGGCGGAAGGTCCGGCCGCCATGCCCATGAGTCCCCTGGCGGTTCAGAATCGTATAGCACCGCGATTTTGCTGCGGATTTTGGGTACGGTGGCGGACAATCATGGCGCGTGCACGGCTGCTCTCCGGCGGCTTCCGGGGCTGGTGCGATCCTGACGATGCAGTTCTTGGTCCCCTAGCGTACA
Source organism: Pseudorhizobium halotolerans (assembly GCF_902153235.2). NCBI lineage: Bacteria > Pseudomonadati > Pseudomonadota > Alphaproteobacteria > Hyphomicrobiales > Rhizobiaceae > Pseudorhizobium > Pseudorhizobium halotolerans. The sequence continues at coordinate 128,032 of NZ_CABFWE030000008.1, forward strand.
AAGCCACATCGCCCGATCATTTCCTGATAGCCTGTCATAAGCGTCGAACGATCTTCTCGACGGGCTCCTGCAGACATGGAAGGAGGTGCGGCATGTTGACGAGACAGGACGGGCTTCAGGTTGGTGTATTCACGCCTGATGATCTCGAACTGATGCGCAATGCCTTTCACCTTGCCTTGAGCTCGGAGAAAGGCCTGGATGGAAGCGACAAGGGCGAGGACCTAGGGCGCTCCATCATCCGGCTCTACAGGATGGGCCTTCACGAGCCCCAGAAGCTTGGCGCGGTGGCCGCGCTCATGACCTCCACGAGGCTGGTTCGCAATACCGGGCGCCTGCATATCTCGTGACCGGTTCGGGCCCCACGAGACAGCAGCCTCGCCGGCTGCCGTCCGCTAGATCCGGCTGAGGGGGCAGCGATGACCGACGACCAACGGATCCTGGGCGCACGCATTTCGGGAAGGGTGCAGGGGGTAGGCTTCCGTGCCTGGACACAGGGCCAGGCACGGAAGCTGGGTCTTGCCGGATGGGTGCGCAACGAACGGGACGGAACGGTCGCCGTCGTGTTCGCGGGTCCGCCCGCGGCGGTTGCCGCCATGGTGGAATGCCTGTGGCAGGGTCCGCCCGGCGCATTGGTTTCGGCCGTGGAGACCTGGGACGAGAAGCTGGCCGATCTGCCGCCGGAGTTCCGCGTCACGCGGTGACGCGGTCTTGTCGTCTGAGGCTTGAAATCCGCTGTTCGCAAATGAAAAGGGCCCCTGACGGAGCCCTTTTCGCATGCTTCTCGGGAAGGATCAGAACTTCACGCCAAGACCGACCTGTACGACGTGCTGGTCGAAGTCGACGTCGAAGCCGCCGAGGTCGCCTTCGCTGTAGTCGTTGTAGCGGTATTCCAGGCGTCCGAACATGTTGTCGGTGAAGGCGTAATCAACGCCGGCGCCAAGCGTCCAGCCGTGCAGGGTGTCGCTCTCGCTGCCGAGCGCGCCGCCGTCAACCTCGACATTGGTTGCCGTCCAGCCACCGGCTGCGTAGATCAGCGCGCGGTCCATCGCAAAGCCGACGCGGCCGCGAACGGAGCCGGAGAGGCCGGTCTGCCCATCGACGCCTGCAACGATTTCCTCTTCGTTCCAGTCGTAGTTGAGGTCACCCTCGATACCGGCGACGAAGCCGTTGGAGACTTCCCAGTTGTAGCCGGCGAAGGCGCCGAAGCGACCGCCGTCGAAGTCGCCGTCGCCGACGCCGTCAACGTCTGCGCTGCCCCAGCCGTAGCCGCCGTGGACACCGAGATACGGGCCGCTCCAGCTGAATGCGGCCGGCATTTCAACGGCAGCCGGTGCTTCCGGAACATATTCCACGGCGTCGGCGGCAAGAGCCGAGGTGGATGCCAGCATTGCAACGCTTGCTGCCAGGATGAGAGTTCTCTTCATGATGCGTCTCCTTACTCGAATGCGGATGCCCAAGATGTAGTCTATCTCACTGATAAAGCTGTAGCTGAATTACAACAGCTTTTTGTAAATGAGAAATGACAGTTTGTTGCCCCGGCCGTCCGTAGTTGATGATGGCGAAAGAACGAGCCGGAAGCCGCCGCGTTCCGCCGGTTCCGGCCCCTCGCATCAAACAAGTTCCGCTGTTGCGAAATTGCATCAGGCAGGTTGAGCCGCCAGGTCACCGCCGCACCGGCTCCGCCGACGGGAAACCAAGCAGCGCCCTTGTTTGTTGAACGGGCAGGAGTCCCCATATCCATGCCTGATGAGGCGAAGGAGTTTTCTCTTGTTCCAGTTCGATAATTCCTATGCGCGCCTGCCCGAGCGCTTCTACGCTTCGGTCTATGCGGAGCCCGTGGAGGGCCCGGTCCTCCTGAAGTTCAACGAGGGCCTGGCTGAGGAGCTCGGCATCGAGGCAGACGTGACCGACCCACAGCGGCTGGCCGCGATCTTTGCCGGCAATGTCGTACCGCAGGGTGCCACCCCGCTCGCCATGGCCTATGCCGGCCACCAGTTCGGTTCCTTCGTCCCGCAGCTCGGCGACGGACGGGCGATTCTGATAGGCGAGGTCATCGACCGGAACGGAACCCGCCGCGATATCCAGCTGAAGGGGGCAGGGCCGACGCCGTTCTCCCGCCGCGGCGATGGCCGTGCGGCACTCGGCCCGGTGCTGCGGGAATATATCCTCTCGGAGGCAATGCATGCGCTCGGCGTCCGCGCTACACGCGCGCTGGCCGCCGTCGCGACAGGCGAACAGGTCTATCGCGAGACGCCGCAGCCGGGCGCCGTCTTCGTGCGGGTGGCGTCGAGCCATGTGCGCATCGGCACGTTCCAGTATTTCGCCGCCCGACAGGATGTCGACGGATTGAGGACACTGGCCGACTATGTGATCGAGCGCCACTATCCCGAGCTTCGCGAGGTGGAGAAACCCTATCTGGAGCTGCTGCGCGCCGTCGCATTCGCGCAGGCCGATCTCGTCGCCCGCTGGCTCGGCGTCGGCTTCATCCATGGCGTGATGAACACCGACAACATGACGCTCTCGGGCGAGACGATCGACTTCGGCCCCTGCGCCTTCCTGGACGAATACGACCAGATGAAGGTCTTCTCCTCCATCGACCAGGGCGGCCGCTACGCCTATCGCAACCAGCCCGGCATCGCCCAGTGGAACATCGCCCGGCTCGCCGAATGCCTGCTGCCGCTGATCGACGAGGATCAGGACAAGGCGGTGCTGACCGCCAACCACGTGCTGAGCGAATTCGGCCAGCGCTTCCAGGCGGCATGGCTTTCGGTCTTCCGCAACAAGACCGGCTTGTCATCGGAGGAGGAGGGAGACGGCGAACTCGTCCAGGCGCTGCTCGCCGCCATGCAGGACGGCGAGGCCGACTTCACGCTGACCTTCCGGCGGCTCTGCGACGTCGCAGCCGGCGCGGGTGAGGAGGCCTTCCTCTCGTCCTTCAAGGAAAAGGACAAGGCAACCACCTGGCTCGAAACCTGGCGCCAGCGGCTCGAGCGGGAGAGGGCTTCGCAAGAGGAACGCGCTGCCGCCATGCGCGCCGTCAACCCGGCCATCATCCCGCGCAACCACAAGGTTGAGGAGGCGCTGGCTGCCGCCAACTACGGCGACCTCAGTTTCTTCAACAGGCTGCTGCAGGCGGTGGAACGGCCCTACGAGGATCGTCCTGAATTCGAGGCCTATACGGTCCCCCCGAAGCCGGAGGAACGGGTGCTGCAGACCTTCTGCGGCACGTGATCACGGCGTCGCGGTCGCGGTTTGAAAGCTTCCCTCGATCTTGCGCCCGACCGTGAGCGTCTGGACGAGGTTCGCCGGCAGCCGCTCGCGATAGGCTGCATCCGGCTCGGCACCCAGTGCGTCGAGCGTCTTGCTGAAGAAGCAGCGGACGGCGGCTGCCGCGGTGATGTCGAAGATTTCCGCATCGGTGAAGCCTTGCGCCTTCAGCCTGCCGACATCCTCTCGGGTTATGGAGGTGGCGTCGCGCACGACCTTGGCTGCAAAGCGCATCATTTCCCGCTCCGCCTCGTCGAGCGGAGCGTGAGCGCCGTCGGTGGCGGTGTCGGCCAGCTGGGTCTCGCTGAAGCCTTCGCGCAGCAGCACGGAGCCGTGCGCCAGCATGCAGTAGGATGACTTCAGTTCCCTGGCCGCCGCCAGCGTCACCAGTTCGTAGCGGCGCAGGCTCATGTGCCCGCGGATGCTGGCGAGCAGCGCCCCCCATTTTTCCATCACCTCCGGCCGGTGGCCGAAGATGCGGTACATGTTGGGCAGGTAGCCATAGCTCTCTTCCGCCGAGACATACATGGCGGCGGTGGCGTCGCCCGCTTCGGGGCCGGGGGTGGAGATGAAGGCCATCGGAACTGCTCCCCAAAACGGGAAGCATACCCCCAAAGCGCGGTCATGGGAATGCGGCCGGGGCTCTCCCCCGGCCGCGATCTTGTGCCCGCTTACGCCTTGCCCGGCTTCGCCCAGCCGAGCGCATGGTAAAGCGCGATTGCGCCGATGGTCGCCGTGCCGATGCCGTCGAGCGTGAAGCCGGCGACCTCGAGCTTGAAGTTGCCGGCACCGAGCACCAGAGCCACGCCAACGGTGATGAGGTTGCGCGGCTCGGCGAAATCCACCTTGTTCTCGACCCAGATCCGCCCCGCCGTTGCGGCGATCAGGCCGAAGACGACGATCGACAACCCGCCAAGCACCGGCCCGGGGATGGTCTGGATCAGCGCCCCGAACTTCGGCGAGAAGCCGAGCAGGATGGCGATTGCGGCCGCCACGAGGAAGACGAGCGTGGAGAAGATACGCGTCACCGCCATCACCCCCATGTTCTCGGCATAGGTGGTCATGCCCGTGCCGCCGAAGGAGCCGGACAGCATGGTGGCGACGCCGTCGCCGATGAAGGCGCGGCCGAGATAGGGATCGAGGTTGCGGTCGGTCATCGCGCCGATCGCCTTGATGTGTCCGAGGTTCTCCGCAACCAGGATGACGACGACCGGCGCAATCAGCGTGATCGCCGGAACCGAGAAGACCGGCGTGGTGAAGCTCGGCAGGCCAAACCAGGCGGCCGCGGCGACGCCGGAAAAGTCCACCGGCATACCCATCCCGAAACCGTTGGCGAGGACGAGATAGAGAAGGTAGGCGAGCGCGCCGCCAATGAGGATCGGCAGGCGGCGGGTCATGCCGGGGGCATAGACCGCGATCAGACCGACCGCCGCGACCGTGAGGATGGCCACCCAGCGCGACAGCTGGCTGCCGTCCGGGCTGTCCGGGCCGGTTCCGGACGCGCTGGCGATGGCGATCGGCGCGAGCACGAGGCCGATGGCGGCGACGATGGCACCCGTCAGCACCGGTGGCATCAGCCGCTCGATCCAGCGATGGCCGGCCGCCATGACGATCACGCCGATCAGCGCATAGAGCGCGCCTGCGACGATGATGCCGCCGAGCGCCAGGGCGATGTTCGGATTGGGCGCTCCGGCAGTCGCTGCGGTCGCGACCAGGACCGGACCGATGAAGGCGAAGGAGGAGCCGAGATAGCTCGGCACCCGGCCGCCGACGGCAATGAAGAAGATCAGCGTCGAGATACCGGAAAACAGGATCGAGACGTTCGGGTCGAAGCCCATCAGGATCGGCGCCAGCACCGTCGAGCCGAACATGGCGACGACATGCTGCAGGCCGAGCACCATGGTCTGCCCCGCCGGCAGCCGCTCATCGGGCAGGATGCGCCCCTCCGTCTTCAGCCGCCACCGCGGAAAATAACCGCCACTCTCGCCCATTGGTATGCCTCTTGCTTGTCCGTCTCGCTCTGCGCCGTCACGATCTGCGGCCGGCGCGCCGCAGACGTCGTTAGCGACAACGGCAGGCGCTGTCATTGGCGTGGAAGGATTACCCACAGGCGGAGGACCCTCCATGGGTGGCAGAATGCGACAAGTAATACCCGTTTCTTGCAGAGCCAATATTTTCAACAGATTGATGTAGCCAAGAATTATTGTACCTTTGGCCGGTGGAGGGCCAATGGCAAAAGCAGTCACAGTAGTGGTGAACCAAGATTCAGATGAGGCCGTCATTCAAGAACTGGCGAACTGTCTGCGCTCTAACGATAGCTTCTCCAAGCAACTACGAGATTTCGCAGATTGCCTGGAGAAAGAGCAGCGGGTCCACGGGATAAGCTGGCAGCCGAGCCCTGGGCAGATTTTGATATGCCACTTTGGCCTTGGTTTTCGTTCGCCTGAGATGGTGAAGACGCGACCTGTCGTAGTGATCTCGCCTAAAGTCAATCCTTGGACGAGGCTATGTGTGGTCGTACCTATTAGTAGCCAAGCGCCGGAACCTGTCCTTCATCACCATTATAGATTGCCCGACGGCATCGTTCCCGGCGACAAATATGAGCAAGCATGGATCAAGGGCGATACCCTGATGGCGGTAAGTTGCCATCGTCTTGACCGGATCAAGGTTGGCTTCAGAAATTACGTTGCGCCTATGGTCCCTGCTGAAGTGCTGAGGGAAGTCCGTCGTTGCGTGTTGCATTCGACGGGCATGCATTCATTGACCATTCATTGGTAGATGACTATATTCACGATGTTACCGCTTAGGCGGATTGAAAGACCACTTCGGTGGCAGGTCGTTGCGAGGGCGATAACAAGTCTGCAATGGCCTTAAGATAACCCCGCCGTAACTGGCGGGGTTTTCGTTTGCGCAGGTGGTGAGCGACACGTGCCATATCGCTTTTCTGCGCTAGTGGCAGCCACAAAAATCTGTTCGTGGGATGTCGGCGCGACGGGAGTAGCCTCGTCCTTGGGCTATCGATCGCCGATGGGCGTGCGATCCAGCTTCGAGAGGAGAGCGACATGGCCAAGAACACGATCTGCATCTGGTACGACAAGGACGCCGAGGAGGCGGCCAGCTTCTATGCGGCGACCTTTCCCGACAGTGCGGTCGGCGCTGTCACCCGTGCACCCTCGGACTTTCCATCCGGCAAGGCGGGGGACGTGATCGTCGTGGAATTCACGGTCGCCGGCATTCCCTGCATCGGGCTGAACGGCGGCCCGACCTTCAAGCACAGCGAAGCCTTCTCCTTCCAGATCATGACCGAAGACCAGGAGGAGACCGACCGCTACTGGAACGCCATTGTCGGCAATGGCGGGCAGGAGAGCGAATGCGGCTGGTGCAAGGACAAGTGGGGCATCTCGTGGCAGATCACGCCGCGCGTGCTGACCGAGGCGCTCGCCGCCGGCGGCGCGGAAGCCAAGCGCGCCTTTGACGCGATGATGACCATGCAGAAGATCGACGTTGCGAAGATCGAGGCGGCGCGACGCGGAGAGGCGGCATGACGGCGGGCCCCAAGGGCCCCGCCTCCTACTTCCCGTCAATCGAGAAGACCTATGGCAGGCCGATCGCCGAGTGGCAGGACGTGGTTCGAAAGCACTATCCGGCGGCGCACATGCAGCTCGTCGCCATCCTGAAGAACGAGCATGGGATGGGCCACGGCCATGCAAACGCGGTCGTGGCGCACACGCTGGCTCAGGACCGGCCGAAAGGTGCCTAGATATTCCGGTTCACGCCGCCTGCTGACGGGCGCGGGCGGCCTGGATTTCCTTCACCGGCGGCAGGCCGAACATGCGGCGGTATTCCCGGGTGAACTGCTGGACGCTCTCGTAGCCGACGGCAAAGGCCGCGCTGCTCGACGTCGCCCCTTCCGTTAGCATCAGCCGCCGCGCCTCGATGAGGCGGAGCTGCTTCTGGAACTGCAGCGGCGACAGCGACGTGATTGACCGGAAATGCTGGTGGAAGGAGGAGACGCTCATCCCGGCCACGGCGGCGAGTTCGTCGACGCTGATCGTCCGTGCGAACGCGTTGCGCAACAGGCTCACGGCGCGGCCGATGCGCTGCATGTGGCCGTCGGCGAAACCGAGCCGCCGGATCGCCGGTCCGTGGCGTCCGGCAAGCAGCCAGTAATGCATCTCGCGCACGAGTTGGCCGTGCAGCACGGGGATCGCCGTCGGACGATCGAGCAAACGCATCAGCCGCAGGGCGCAGTCCGCCACCTCCGCATTCGTCTGGTCCACCCGGACCGGCGCGCCGCCTTTATCCGGGACGTCCGACATCTCCTGCGTCAGTTCGGCGATGACCGCCGGATCGAGGTCGATCACTATGGAGAAATAGGGCTCCGCCACGCTTGCCCTGGTGATCTGGCTGACTGTCGGCACGTCGGCGGTGATCAGCATGGAATCGCCGGCCTGGAAGTCGAAGGAGCGCTCGCCCATCATCACATGCTTGGTTCCCTGCAGCACCAGACAGGCGAGCGGACGGGAGATCGCATACTGCAGTTCGCTACGGGCCGTCGTTCGGATCACCGTCAGGCCCGCAATCGGAGTTGCGGCCACCCCGGTGCGGTCGGCGTGGTTCAGCGTATAGCGGCGAACGGCATCGAGCAGGGTGTTGGTCATGAGCCTACCCTAAGGCAGCGGAGCGGTCGCGTAAACGGCATCTGGAGGATCAGGCAAAGAAGGCAGAGCTTCCGGCAACCGCAGGAGGGGAGGGACGATCATATTCCGACGGTCACCAGCCAAAGGAGTTCTGCCATGACAAAGATCGCACTCGTCACCGGTTCCAGCCGCGGCCTTGGCCGCAACACGGCGCTCAGCATCGCCCGCCGGGGCGACGGCGTCGTCGTCACATACCGCACCCGCGTCGACGAAGCCGAGGCCGTCGTTGCGGAGATCGAGGCGCTTGGTCGAAAAGCTGTCGCCCTGCAGCTCGACACCGGCGACGTTTCGGGCTTCCGGTACTTTGCCGAGGACCTGCGCGCGGCGCTGAAGAAGACCTGGGGCCGCGACAGCTTCGACCATCTGGTCAACAATGCCGGCCATGGCGACATGGCGATGATCGCCGATACCACCGAAGCGCAGTTCGATGCGCTGGTGAACGTCCACCTCAAGGGCGTTTTCTTCCTCACCCAGGCGCTGCTGCCGCTGCTCGCCGATGGCGGCCGGATCGTCAACCTGTCCTCCGGCCTGACCCGCATCTCCTATCCGGGCTTTGCCGCCTATTCGGCGATGAAGGGGGCGGTGGAAGTGCTGAGCATCTACATGGCCAAGGAATTCGGCGGACGCGGGATTGCCGTCAACAGCGTCGCCCCCGGCGCGATCGAGACCGACTTCCTCGGCGGCGCGGTCCGCGACATGCCGGACCTCAACAAGGTCTTCGCCGACATGACCGCGCTCGGCCGCGTCGGCGTGCCGGATGACATCGGTCCGATGGTCGCAAGCCTGCTCAGTGAGGACAATCGCTGGGTCAATGGCCAGCGGATCGAGGTCTCCGGCGGACAGGTGATCTGACCTGCCGAGAGTGAGGTTGAAGGAGCGCCTTGTCCCTCATTTGGGTTGGACTTGGCGCTCCCTCTCTGTCACAAGCCACCCGGGACGCGACTGCCGTTATCTTTAGAACGGGGTCGGGCGACCGATTGACGTCACGTTGCTGCCGCGAGATCACGCTGGCCGTCCCGCTTCAATGTCTTTCGTCGAACAGCTGCTAGCCTTGCGGGAACCACGCAGGCCTGCGGAACCTCTTGCAGCAGCCATTGTTGAAGCTCCGACCGACAGGAGAACACAATGATGCGCCTCTTGATACCCGCCCTTAGCGTTGGCCTCACCCTCGGATTGAGCGGCTGCACGACCGCCGGCGAACTGGAGCCGGTTCCCGGCAGCATCACCTATGGCGGCCAGCCGGCAACGCGGCTGACCAAGGCGCCGGTCGGAAGCACGGTCACCCATCGGTTCCGCGACCAGTTCAACCAGGAATGGGGCGAGCGCTACGTCATTCAGCCCGACCGGTCGCTGCGGCTCGTCAGCCGCTACCGGATCGAATATCCCGACGACTGAGCTTCTGCCGTCCGCAACCTCTCGCGCCGCGCATAAAGGCCAGGCGCCAATCCGATCCGCCGGCTGAAGGCGGTGCTGAAGGTGGTGGCGGAGCCGTAGCCGACGCGCTCGGCCACCTGCTCAAGCGGCATCTTCCCGCCGCGCAGCATGTCCTTCGCAACTGTCATCCGCCAGCCGAGAAGATAATCCATCGGGCTCACCCCCACCACGCGGGCGAAGCGTTCGAAGAAGGCCGAGCGCGACATGCCGGAGAGCCGGGCGAGTTCGGGCACCGTCCATGGGTGGGTGATGTCATCGTGCATGGACCGCAGCGCGTCCGCGATCCTCGCGTCCGCCAGCCCCCTCAGCAGTCCCGGTTCGGTTTCCTGTGCCGGGACCGCTCGAAGCGCTTCCACCAACAGGATTTCGACGAGGCGCTCGAGGATGAAGTCGCGTCCGACGCCCTCGTGTGCCGTCTCGTCGCCCACCAACCGCACCAGTTGTGACAGCCTTGGATTGCCGCGCACATGGATCATCGCCGGCAGGAGCGACACCAGCATTCCGGCATCCGGCGAACCGAAGCGGAAGTACCCTCCGAACTGCCGCATGTCCGGTGGTCCGTCGGGACGACCATAGCGGACTTCCGTCATCGGGAGGGTGGCCGTCTTCGGGTCCACATGCAGCGGAATGCCGGGCTCCAGACTGGACATGGTGAAGGCGGGAGTGCCCGGCAGCAGCACGAAATCGCCCTCTTCCACGATAACCGGAGGCAGTCCGTCCACCGCCAACCGGCATTCTCCCTGGGTCACGGCGCAGAAGCCCGGGTGGCCGAACTCAGAATAGCGGACGGCCCAGGAGCCGGCACCACTGATCCCCTTCGAGAACACGGCCTGCGGCTTCAGAAGCTGGATCAGCTGCGTGAGTGGATCGGACATCTGGACGATCACCAATGAAAGACGGACTTCATGTTGAAGATCGTCTTGGATACCGCTGCTAGAGGGGAGGCGTCAACGTCAAAGGAGATCGACATGAACACTGTCCTCATCACCGGATGCTCGTCCGGCTACGGGCTTGCAACGGCCCGGCACTTCCATGAGCAGGGGTGGCGCGTCATTGCCACCATGCGCAGACCTCAGGAAAGCCTGCTTCCGCAATCTGACCGTATCCGCCTTCTGCCGCTGGACGTCACGCGGCGGGAGAGCATCGAGGTTGCGCTACAGGAAGCCGGCCCGATCGACGTACTGGTCAACAATGCCGGCATCGGCGTGGTGGGCGCCTTCGAGGCGACCCCGATGTCTCATATCCGCAAGGTGTTCGACACTAATACCTTCGGCACCATGGCGATGACGCATGCCGTCATCCCGCAAATGCGGGAGCGCCGGTCGGGGATCATCGTCAACGTCACCTCCAGCGTCACGCTGGCGCCCATGCCGCTGACGGCCGCCTACACCGCCAGCAAGCAGGCGATCGAAGGCTTCACGGGCGCACTTGCCCATGAACTCGCCCATTTCGGCATAGGGGTGAAACTGGTGGAGCCCGGCTATGCGCCGACCACCCGATTTGCGGCGAATACCGACATCCCTGTCGCGGATCTTATCCCTGCCGCCTATGCCGATTTCGCGCAGCCCATCTTCGCAGGGTTCGCCAATCCTGCCCTCACGACCACGGAAGCCGATGTGGCGGCGGCGGTGTGGTGCGCGGCGAATGACAGATCGGACCGGCTTCGCTATCCCGCCGGCGCCGATGCTGTCGCACTTGCAGGGGCGGCTTAAACCCCGCACGACGCGAGGAACTTCCGGCGCGCTCGAGGCGTTGTGGGATCGAACCAAAGGAGAAAGAAGATGCTCAAAGGTATCGTGTTGTGGGCGATGGGTGTGCCCATCTTCGTCATCATCCTGCTCTACTTGTTCATCTTCTAGGATGAACCGCCGGGGCGGCCGTGGCGCAGGCTACGGTTGCCGTTCCGGGCCTAGGCAGGATGCCGGTCGATGCGCTTGAGGCTCAGTGCACGGACTCTTCGTCCGTGTCCTCGTCACCAAAAAACGAGTGGATGCCATCCTTCTCGGCGGTGGCGAGAAACTCTTCCCAGGCATCCTTGTCCGTCTCGAACGTCCCTTCCCAGGTGGTGACGTCTTCTTCCTGAGAGATTACCTCCAGCGTCCATCCGCCCTCGCTTCCGACCGGCCGATGGATGTCGACGAGCACGGTGATGCCATCGTCCTCGAATTCTCCTGAAAAATCCGAATATTCCAGCTTCGGCTCTTTGGCCATCGGGCGCTCCTTTGCGTCGGTTGCAGCGCTCCTGAACTGGCTGCGACTGGCATTCATGTAGCTGCTTGCCGCGCTTCGATCCAGCATCGTCGGTGCCGTGGAAGGATTTCTTCCCGCCACGCACCGATGCCTGCCGCATCCCCCATGCGGAAGAGGCTTACAACCGGCGCATTGGCTGGCCTTCCATCTGCGTAGGAACGCCATGGCCGAAGGGGCATGTCAACGGCTCCCTGACAGAAGTCTCGTTCCTCTCCGAGCGGAAGGCCGCCGAGCGTTCATAGGAGAGTTTTCTTAGCCGCATGATCGAGCCGAGCGGCTGGTGGGCCGCAAGCCCGTTCCAGGGGCTGAAAAGCATGCCGTCGTCGACCTGTCGCGACAGCTCCTCGCTCCAGGCCTGCTGAGGCCCCACAGTGAGGGTAGCGACGGTGATGAAGGGGCTTTTCGCCTCGTCCCAGGCATCGACGCCTTCGACCGGCATGGCGTCTAGATCCGTGCAGAGCTGCACCTGCAGGTGCCAGACCGCGGTTTCTCGGGTGAAGAATTCTTGCGTCTCGTGCCGGATGACATCCGGGTCCTTCCCGGTATCGACGGTGGTGCCGGTCAGCGCCTTCAGGTTGGCAGAGGCGGGGACGACGCCGATCTTGGCGATATAATCTCCGTAGCGCAGAGGCAGCTGGGCGAAGAAGCTCTCGCCGAGGATATGCGTCTCGGGGTTGCCGCCGAGCGCCTTCAGCGCCGCACTCTCCTTGCCCACGCTCTCAAGTGCGCCTTCGACCGTCTTGAAGACCTTGGAGATCACCTCCTTGGCGCTCTCCATGCGATCGGTGGTGGCGGCGAGAAGCCGTGCGTTCTGCAGGAAGGCCTTGCCCGAGGGCGAATTGAACTCCTTGCCGTTGACCATCACGAAGTCCTGGCTGGTGGATCGGGCCGAGCCCGGCAGGCGCGGGCCGTCCACGTTGAGGATCTTCAGCGCCATGCCGCGCGGGGTCGAGACGCTGTCATGAAGCAGGTCGCCGGGAGTGGTGGAGAGGCGGACCACGGCCTCGTAGCGTCCCGGTACCGCGAAAAGGCCTTGCGCCAGCTCCGGCGGCAGGTCGTCAAATACCTCCAAACTCGCCGCCAGCAATCCGTGGCTCTTGGCATGGACGGCGCGGATCGCGTGGCCGGAGTTCGCGTAGGTGGTCTCGCAGATCGAGATCATCGTTTCGGCGATCTTGCGGCTGGTTTCCGCTTCATCCGCCTCGAGCGTCTCGACGTCCGGCGTATACCGGACGGGGGGGATGGCAAGGCGGCTGATCATCTGACGGGAAGTCCTTCCATGATCTTGTCGATGGTGATCGGGAAATGCCGGTGGCGGGTACCGGTGGCGTGAAAGATGGCGTTGGCGACGGCAGCACCGACGCCGATGATGCCGATCTCGCCGAGGCCCTTGACGCCGATCGGGCTCGCCATCCTGTCCTCCTCCTCGATGAAGATCACGTCGATGTCGTGGACATCCGCATGGGCAGGGACGTGGTATTCGGCGATATTGTGGTTCATGATCCGGCCGGCCCGGTGGTCGATCATGCCTTCCTCGTGGAGCGCCATGCCGAGCCCCATGACGACGCCGCCGAGGATCTGGCTGCGGGCCGTCTTCGGGTTGATGATGCGGCCGGCGTCGATGGCGCTGACCACCCGCGTCACCCGCGGAACGCCTAGCTCGGCATCGATCCTGACTTCCACAAAGACCGCGGAATGGGTGTAGCTCGTGAACTTCTTGGCCTGCTCCTGATCCGGCGCCACTTTGCCGTGGCCTTCCACGGAGGCCATGCCGTGGTGGCCTAGGATATCGGCGATCGAGAGCCCCACCTGGTCGTTGCGATCGAGCACGAGGCGGTTATCGCGGATCGCCAGTTCCTCGACGGGAGCATTGCCGAAGGGATGATTGTCCATCTTCTGGGCCAGCGACAGGAGCGTCTTCCTGATCTCCAGGCAGCCGGCCTGGACGGCGGAACCGGAGGAGGCGGCAGTCCAGGAACCGCCTTCGACGGAAGTCTTCGGCAGGCTGGAATCGCCGATCAACACGCTGACCCGTTCGGCGCCCTGGCCGAGTTCCTGCGCCGCGACCTGGGCGAGGATCGTATAGGTGCCGGTACCAATGTCGGAGGCCGCCGCCATGACGGTGATCTTGCCGTCGGGGAAGAGGCGCACCTTGGCTTCCGCCTGCGTCAGCGTCGCTTCCCAGACGCCGGTCGCGACGCCCCAGCCGATCAGGTCGTTGCCGTCGCGCATGGACCCGGGTTCGTGGCTGCGCTTGTCCCAGCCGAAGCGTTCCGCGCCAACGCGGTAGCAGGTGTCGAGCTCCTTGGAGGTGATCTGCAGGTCGTCGTTCTGGTCATAGCTGACGAAGTTCTTCCCCCTGAATTCCAGGGGGTCCATGCCGACTTCGTAGGCCAACTCGTCCATCGCCGATTCCAGTGCGAGGAAGGCGGTGGCGGCACCGGGTGCGCGCATGTCGCCGGGCGTGGAAAGCGTGGTCTTTACAAGCTCGTAGGACAGCTTGACGTTGTCGCACTTGTAGGTGAGGCCGGACCAGTTCACGAGGTTTTCCTGGTAGTCCTCGTGGAGCGAGGTGGTCTGGATCGCGTGGTGGCGGACCGACATCAGCTGGCCATCGGCACTTGCCGCAAGCTGCATGCGCTGGATCGTCGCCGGCCGCCAGGTGAGGTAGAACATCTCGCTGCGGCTCATCTCGACCTTCACCGAGCGTTCAAGATCGAGGCTTGCCATCACCGCGAAGAACAGCTGGTGCTTGGGGCGAAGGCCGGAGCCGAAGGCGCCGCCGACATAGGCGTTGACGACGCGCACATCCTCTGGTTTCAGGCCGAAGACGTTGCAGACATAGTCGTGGCTGTTCTGCGAGCCCTGCGTCTTGTCGTAGACGGTCAGCGTGCCGTCCTCGTTGCGGATGGCGGTGGAGGCGAAGAGCTCCATCGGGTTGTGGTGCTCGCCCAGCTGCAGGTATTCGACGTCGATCTTGAAGGGCGCGGCCTCATACGCACGCTCTGCATCACCGCGCGGATCGGTCGGGCGCATCTCCTCCTTGCGCGCCTCCGGCGGCACATAGCTTTTCGCCCGCTCCACCGTGATGTCGGTATGCGGCTCGTCCGGATGATATTCGACGCGGATGAGGTCTGCCGCGTCGCGGGCGGCCTCGAAGCTTTCCGCCACCACGAGCGCGATTGGCTGTCCACCAAAGAGAATGCGGTCGTTTTCCAGCGGACGGAACGGGTGGCCGGGAAGCGCGACCTCGTCCTTCCACTTCTTGTCGCTCCGGGCGGCCGAGGGACGGTTCTTGTAGGTATAGACCTTGACCACGCCCGGATAGGCTTCCGCTTCCATGGTGTCGATCGAGGCGATGCGGCCGCTCGCGATGGTCGCCTGGGCGGCATAACCGAAGAGCATGCCGGGATCGTGGTATTCGGCGGCATAGGGGGCGGTGCCGGTGACTTTCAGCGGGCCGTCGATGCGCGGCAGCGGAAATCCGAAGACTGGTTTTTCGTTCAACATCTGGAACTCCTTCACCGGATCTGCTTGTCGGACTGGACCTGCGGCGTGCCGGCGGCGGCCTGCTTCAGCGCCCGGACGATGGCCTTGCGGGCCATGGGGATCTTGAAGTCGTTGTCGCCCTGGCCTTCGGCGCCGGCGAGCAGTCGGTCGGCGAGCGCGGCAAAGGTTTCTTCCGTGGCCGGCTCCCCGGCGAATTCGGCTTCCGCCAGGCTGTCGCGCCACGGCTTGTGGGCGACGCCGCCGAGCGCCACGCGCATGTCGACGATCATGCCGTCCTTGACGTCCAGTGCTGCAGCGACCGAGACGAGCGCGAAGGCATAGGAGAGCCGGTCGCGCAGCTTCAGGTAGCTGTGATGGGCTGCGAAGTGATTGCCCTCCAGCCGGATGGCAATGATGATCTCGCCGTGGCGCATGGTGTTGTCGCGCTCGGGGTGGTCGCCGGGCAGACGGTGGAAATCGGCGAAGGGAATGTCGCGCCGGCCTTCCGGTCCCTCGACCTCGACCACAGCCGCGAGGGCGCCGAGCGCCACGCACATGTCCGACGGGTGGGTGGCGATGCAGTGTTCGCTGGCGCCGAGGATGGCGTGGATGCGGTTGACGCCGCCGATCGCGCCGCAGCCGGAGCCGGGGTCGCGCTTGTTGCAGGGCGTCGAGGGGTCGTAGAAATAGTAGCAGCGGGTCCGCTGCAGGAGGTTTCCGCCGGTCGTGGCGGCGTTCCTGAGCTGCGGCGAGGCGCCGGCGAGGATGGCGCTGGCGAGCAGCGGAAAGCGCTCGGTGACCGCTGGGTGATAGGCAAGCGCGGCGTTGGAGACGAGCGCGCCGATGCGCAAAGACCCATCCGGCAGTTCCTCGATCTCCTTCAGCGGCAGGCGGTTGATGTCGACGATCGCGGCCGGGCGCTCGACATCATATTTCATCAGGTCGATGAGATTGGTGCCGCCGGCAAGCACGCGGGCCGTCGGGTCGGCGGCAAGGGCTGCCATGGCATCGCCGAGCGTTTCGGCACGGGTATAGGAAAAGGGCCTCATTCCGCAGCCTCCCGCATGCCGACTTCCACTTCCTGGTCCATGACGTCCTGGATTGCATCGGCGATATTGGTATAGGCGCCGCAGCGACAGAGATTGCCGCTCATCATCTCGCGGATCTCTTCGCGTGTGCGGGCATGACCCTCCCGAAGAAGGGCGACGGCGGAACAGATCTGGCCGGGCGTGCAATAGCCGCACTGGTAGGCGTCGTGCTCCACGAATGCCTTCTGCATCGGGTGCATCTCGTCCAGGGTGCCGAGGCCTTCGATGGTGGTGATGTTCGTGCCGTCGAGGGTGACGGCGAGCTTCAGGCAGGAGTTGATGCGCTCGCCGTCGATCAGCACTGTGCAGGCGCCGCACTGGCCGTGGTCGCAGCCCTTCTTCGTGCCGTTGAGCTGCATGGGGCCGCGCAGCAGGTCGAGCAGCGTAACCCAGGGGTGGATTTCGAGGTCGTGTCGGTGGCCGTTGATGGTCAGCGCAACCCGCGTCTTCGGCTGCGCATGTGCCGTGGCGATGTCCATGGAAAGCCCTTTCCGGAAAGTGGTGCCGTGGTAACGGAAGGGCTTTGCGATTGTTCCGGCCCGGCCTGGATCATCCCAGCGGGCGGCAACAGGAGACGTGGCGAGGGTAGCCGAATCGCTTTCGCGCCGGCGCCTGGGCGTTTCCAGAACTTTGCAGGGAACCTAGACTTTAGTATAGTGTTAACTGCGGCATCACCCACTGCGACAAGGTGACCGATCATGCTTCGATTGAGCCAACTCGGATTTTGTGCGCTGGCCTTCATCGCGCTTCAGCTTGCCATCGGCACCGGGCTTCGCGTCGGTGGCTGGACGGGGTTCTGGATGGCGGCGGTATCCATCTTCCTGCTGTTTCTGCTGGTCATCGAAGAGATGGCCGGGGTAGACCTCAAGAAATCGATGATATCGCAGCCGCAGGAAGAGCGACGAAGGCGGGAACGCAATCGCGACCGCTGGTGAGGTCGAACCCCTTTTCCTGTTTCCACTCAATGCCTTGCACGGCCGAAGACGGACCAGTCGGTCTTCTTCGACAGAAGCTCCAGCCCGAGCGTGCCGAGCCAGCTGTTGCCCATCGGATCGAGCGCCGGCGACCAGACGGCAATGGATGCCCGATGCGGCGCAATCGCCAGGATGCCACCGCCAACGCCCGACTTGGCGGGAAGGCCGACGCGATAGGCAAAATCTCCCGAGCCATCATACTGGCCGCAGAGCATCATCACCGCGAGGATGCGCCGTGCCCGGCGCGCGGCGGCGACCGTCACCTCGTCGCCATCGTCCGGATCATCCAACATCAGGAAGCAGCCGGCCTTGGCGAGCCCGCGGCAATCGAGCGTGATGGCGCATTGGTGGATATAGGCGTCCAGCACCTTTTCCACCGGGTGGTTCAGGTTGCCGTAGTGGCGCGCCATGTACATCAGCGAACGGTTGAGATCGCCGCCGGTTCGGTCGCTCTCCAGCACCGTCTTGTCGAAATCGATCGTCCGGTCCTCGAGCAGGTTTTCGAGGAGTTTCACCACGTGGCGGTTCGGCCCGGCATTGCCGCCAATGCCGACGAGGATGTCGCAGACCACCAGTGCGCCGGCATTGATGAAGGGATTGCGCGGAATGCCGCGGTCGCGCTCCAGGTCGATGATCGAGTTGAAGGGGTCGCCCGAAGGCTCGCGGCCCATGCGCTTCCAGAGCTTTTCGCCGACCGCCTCCAGTGCCACTTCCAATGCGAACACCTTGGAGATCGACTGGATGGGAAAGCCGACGCCGGCATTGCCGGCCGAGACGAGTTCGCCCATGCGGGTATAGACGGCGATGCCGAACTTCTCGAAATCGGCCTTCTTTGGCGACGGCTTGTCGTTCTCCTCCGCTTGCCTGACCGCCTTCTCGTAGATGCCGGGGGCGGCCTTGCGGACATCCTCCACCACCTCCTCGAGGATCGCCTTCAGCGCTTGGGTGTCCTGCAAGGGGTTGTTCATGCCGTGCCCGCCTTTCGTTTCCGGGCGGGCATTTAGGGCGGGGCTGGGGAGGGGGTAGTGTTTGACCTCAGTTCCGGGCGGCTTCACGCCGCCCGGGTTCGTCCCTGAACTATGGGCATTCAGGTAGGCTTAGTAGATTGTTCGGCTCATCGCCGTCACTCTCTGTTCTAAGATATTTGTTCCCGTACTTTGAGACGGCAACTTGAACCCATACTCGATCTCCTTGGGGTCGATCCACATAGAACTCCCATTCGTTTCGTTCTATCTTCCCAATGGCGTCTTCTAACGTCAGCTTCCATTGCTTTGTTACAAAGCCACCCACGTGAGTTATCGCGCGATATGGATCTAGTCTTGGATCTTTATTGATGCATTTGATCTGAGCCGTACTGGTCATGCTCTATATCCTCGTTTGGCCAAAGCAGTGGCTTGACGAGACTCATCCGGAGATTAAAAGTCAGCTTGTTCATATCGAGCCGCCCTTTGGCTTGGTTACAGGGGTGACGGTGAATCGCAACTTCGTCCGTCACCCCCATTGGCAGCTGATTCTTATTCAAAATCAACGAAGGCGGCAGAGCCAGCTTTGTTCATTAATTGTTCTCCACGTTTTCCACAGCCGATGCGTCGATCCACGAGAGCCATCAACCTTCTCATAAAATCACCGTGATAGGAATTTAATCCTTGACGGCGTCACGGTCGTCTGGTAGGGTGCAGGCATAGTCGAAGATCTGTAGCTGGCCGGCAGCCGGGTTGCAGAGCTTCCAGTCAAAGCTGGCCCGGCCCCCTGCGCCGGGCCTTTTTTCGTTCTGACGCCGGATGTCTTCTCGCCGGAGCCTTTTTCGGGCTCGCCGGGCGCCGGCGCGTGGCTGGAGATTTGCCGTGGATCATGCCGATCAACCCGACGCCTTCGATCCGCTGGCGGTGGACCTTGCGCTGTTTGGCTGCTGGGAGGCCGCACCCGCCTATCGCGACGCGCTGCCGGAAGGCGATGTGCTGGCCGAGGATGTGCGGGCACTGGTGCTTGAAACGAAGTCCGCGGAGGGGGTGCTGGTTTCCGCGGCCGAAGAGCTGCGGCGGCTTCTGAACGAGATGACCGTGGAGATGCGCGGCCAGTTCGACGCCTTCCGCAAGATGCGGATTGCGGCCGAGGGCCTGCTTGCCGGTGGCGACGAAACGGCGGGAAAGCTTGCCCGCGCCGACATCAAGGCGGCGACGGACGCCATGTCACTGATCGTCCGGACCTTGGAAAAGGTCGACAGCCTGCAGCGCCAGCTTGCCCGCGACCGCGAGGACGAGGCCGAGCGCGCGGCGGAGGCAAGCGGCTATGGGGAGGCGAAGGAACGCTTCATCCAGATGATCAAGGACCGTGCCGATGAAGATGCCTTCCGTCTTTACGAGGCCTGGAAGCGGGATGGCCCGCCAGCCTGGGTATCGGAGCGTCTCGGCGACCAAGCCAGACAGCCAGCGGACGATCAGGCTGCGAAACGAGAAGCTTTTGGGCAAAACGGTGAAGGTGTCGTCCGACATGGGCCGGGGCTTCGAGAGGATTATCGTGGCCCGGGAAACGGCGAAGCGCACGGCTGACCTGGGTGCGGCGCTCGTCGGATCGATGCACGACGATGCGAAGTCAGTGTCGCCTGAGACCTCTACTCCTGAAGGTGAGATGTCGCGGGAGACAAGAGAGCAGATTGTCTTCCCTAGCGGTTTGCAGGAGCTTAGCTCGGGCTACGCAGGGATACCCCCCTCTGCCCTGTCGGGCATCTCCCCCTCAAGGGGGGAGATCGAAGGACCGGGTGCGCCGCCTTTTCTCGCCTCCGGGAGCGAGGATCCGTACGAAGAGTTCCACATCGGGTTCGAACGCGAGTGGCGCTTTGCCGGTCGCCGCGAACAACGGCCGCCGCCGGGCGACTGGCGGACATGGCTGGTCATGGGCGGGCGCGGTTCGGGCAAGACGAGGGCCGGGGCGGAATGGGTGCAGGCGCTGATCTCTGCGGATGGGGACCGCTCGGAGCTTCGGATCGCGCTGGTGGCGGAAACGCTGGGCGAGGCGCGCGAGGTGATGGTGGACGGGGTTTCCGGCATCTGCCGGATCGCCCGCGGGCGCCACAGGCCCGAGTTCGAGATCTCGCGGCGGCGGATCGTCTGGCGCAACGGCGCGGTGGCGCAGATATTCTCCTCGGAAGACCCGGAAAGCCTGCGCGGGCCGCAGTTCCATTATGCCTGGTGCGACGAGCTGGCGAAGTGGAAGCATGCGGAGGAGACCTTCGACATGCTGCAGTTCGGCTTAAGGCTCGGCCGCGACCCGCGGCAACTGGTGACGACCACGCCGCGACCGGTGCCGCTCCTGAAGCGGCTGATGGCGGACGCCGGCACGCGGCTGGTGCGGATCGCGACCAGCGACAATGCAGGAAATCTGGCGCCCGGCTTCCTCGTCGAGCTGCAGAAGCGCTATGGCGGCACGAGGCTCGGGCGGCAGGAGATCGACGGCGAACTGATCGAGGACCGCGAGGACGCGCTGTGGAAGCGCGCCGAGATCGAGGCCTGCACGGTGAGCGTGACGGAGGCGCTGCGGCGCATCGTCGTGGCGGTCGATCCGCCCTCCGGTTCCGGCGAGCATTCCTGCTGCGGCATCGTCGTGGCGGGGCTGGATGCGGGCGGGCGGGCGGTGGTGCTGGCCGATTGTTCGGTAGAGGGCATGACGCCGGCCGGCTGGGCGAGGGCCGTGGCCAATACCTATCGGCGGTTTGCCGCCGACCGGATCGTCGCCGAGGTGAACCAGGGCGGAGAGATGGTGGCGGCAATGCTGAGAAGCGTCGACGTGTCCCTGCCGCTGACGCTGGTTCGGGCAACGCGTGGAAAATACCTGCGCGCCGAGCCGGTCGCGGCCCTCTACGAGCAGCGGCGGGTGGTGCATGCGGGGCGGTTCGTGGAACTGGAAGACCAGATGTGTGATTTCGGGCCGGAGGGCTTGTCCTCGGGCCGCTCGCCCGACCGGCTGGACGCGCTGGTCTGGGCGCTCACGGCTCTCCTGATCGAGGGGCAGGGAGAGCCGCGGGTGCGGGGAATCTAGATTATTCGGCTGCAGCCAAGCGCGGCTGTGGAGCCGCGTTTTCGCGCATCTGGCGCCATTCGGATTCAAGACGATCGAGAACGTGCTGGGGAATCGGCTGCTGCTTGGGCTGCGGGGCCGGGGCTTGCGGGTTCATCATCATGATCTCTCCATCTCAAAGGCCGACCAAAACGTCCTGTGGCGCCGTTGGTTCCACAAGATGAAGGAATTGTAAATCAGCGTCTAACCACTTCAAACGATTTAGTTTTTCTAAACCGATTGAAAGATCGCCGAATTTCTTCAACGGAGTTAACAGCCATGGTTTCCAGGGCCATCGACCGCCCGTCCTTCTTCGCCAGGGCGCGGCAGAAGCCGTTCCGCGGTCGCCTGATGCAGAGGCAGGTCGAGGGGCTCTCCGCCATCCTCGACGGCTGGTGCGCCCGCACCGGCGACGATGGCGCCGAGGCCGGCCGGCGGGAACTCGCCTATGTGCTGGCGACCGCCTTCCACGAGACGGCGGCGACCATGCAGCCGGTGCGCGAGACGCTGGCGCGGACGGATGCTGAGGCGATCCTCAGGCTGGACGCCGCCTTCGCCGCCGGGCGGCTGGGGTCGGTCAGGACGCCCTACTGGCGGCGCGACGGCGAGGGCAAGTGCTGGCTCGGCCGCGGCCTGGTGCAGCTGACCCATCGGCGAAACTACGAGGCGATGTCGGAAGTGACGGGGGTGGACCTCGTCGCCGATCCGGGCCGGGCGATGGAGATGGACGTGTCGGTGGCGATCCTGATCGAGGGCATGCGCCGCGGCAGCTTCACCGGCCACCGGCTGGACGACTATTTCGGGCCGGGCCGCGAGGATTGGCTGGGCGCGCGCAGGATCATCAACGGGCGCGACCGGGCCGACCTGGTGGCGGGGCATGCGCGGGAGTTCGCGCGGGCGCTGGGATGTTGATGTGCCCCTGACCCGGAACCTGATCTGCGGCCGCCTCGTTGCGTCCGCTGACGATGGTGAGGAATAGGCCGCATGTCGACTTGGCTCAGCGAGAATTACGGGGTGGTTTCGGCAGTGGCGAGCGTTGCGACGCTCGGCGTCTGGGTGGCCTATCTGCAGCTCTTCTACATGAGCTACCGCCACCAACTGCGGCCGAAGATCCTGATCACGCGCGGTGGCGGCCACAAGCTGTCCGCCCGCTGGATCCTGACCAACATGAGCCCGGAAATCGTCTTCATCCAGGGCCTGCTCGTCAGGCTCGGCTTCGATGACAGGGAGCTCTTCTGCTCATTGAGCGACGTCGAGAAGGTGGCGAGCGAGGAGCGCGACCCGCGCAGCGAGCTCTTCCAGGGGCCGCTGTCGGTGGGGGAATATCTTGATCTCGGGACCTTCGAGGATATAGCCCGGGCGGCCATGGACAGTTGCGGCGGGGCGGCTGAGATCGACGACCTGCGCGAACTGGGGCTGACGGCGGTCGGCATCTATCCCTGGAAGGACGGCATGGTGGCTGCGGAGCGGAACTTCACGGTGCGCCACGAGCACGGGCGGCGCGCACTGGTTTCCGACAAGCCGACCGCGCGGCAGATCCGCTCGCGGCGCGAATTGCGGCGGATCGAGCGGATCATGTGGGAAAAGGCGCAGGATTGAGCAGCTCGCGCTCCCGCTCCGTGTGAACGGCAGGGCGGCGGCGAGGCTTTGGCTAGCGACGGGGAAAGGACCGATATCATGAAATCTCCATTCAGGCTGCCGTGGGCGACTGCGGCGGGACGTGGGCGCATGGCCGAACCACCAGCTGTCGAGGCCAAGGCGGCGACGGCCTTCGCGCTGGTTGCTGGCGAGGGGATCGCCCACTGGTCCGGCCGCTCCTATGGCGGGCTGGCGCGGGCGGGCTTCATGAAGAACCCGGTGGCGCACCGGGCCGTGCGGCTGGTGGCCGAGGCGGCGGCTTCGGTGCCGTGGCTGGCCTACGAGGGCGAGGCGGAGGTGAGCGCGCACCCGGCGCTGGCGCTGCTTTCGCAGCCGAACGCGCGGCAGGCGGGGCCGGACTTTTTCGAGGCGCTTTACGGCCACCTGCTGCTCTCCGGCAATGCCTATGTGGAACCGCTGGTGCTGGGCGACACCCTGCGGGAACTGCATCTTTTGCGGCCGGACCGGATGAGTGTGGTGGAGGGCCGCGACGGCTGGATCACCGCCTATGACTACCGTGCCGGCCATGTGAGCCGTCGGCTGCCGGCGGAGAGCGAGGGGCGGCTTTCGCTCCTGCACCTGAAACTCTTCCATCCGCTCGACGACCACCTCGGCTTTCCGCCGCTGGCAGCGGCCGGTGCGGCACTCGACCTGCACAATGCGGCGGGCGAATGGAACAAGGCGCTGCTCGACAATTCCGCCCGGCCCTCAGGCGCGCTGGTCTACCAGCCGAAGGAGGGCGGCAATCTCTCCGCCGACCAGTACGAGCGGCTGAAGGCCGAACTGGAGAGCGGCTATGCCGGCGCGGTGAATGCCGGTCGGCCGCTGCTGCTCGAAGGAGGGCTGGACTGGAAGTCCATGGGCCTGTCGCCGAAGGACATGGATTTCATCGAGGCGAAGAACGCCGCCGCGCGAGATATCGCGCTGTCGCTCGGCGTGCCGCCGATGCTGATCGGCATTCCGGGCGACAATACCTATGCGAACTACCAGGAAGCCAACCGCGCCTTCTACCGGCTGACCGTGGTGCCGCTCCTGACGCGCACCGCCGCAAGCTTTTCCGCCTGGCTCTCGGAGGCCTATGGCGGGTCGATCAGGCTGGAGCCGGACCTCGACCGCATCGCGGGCTTGTCCGCAGAGCGGGATGCGCTCTGGGCAAGGGTCGGGGCTGCGGAGTTTCTGACCGAGGAGGAGAAGCGGCAGGCAGTGGGATATTGAGGGCGGTTGCGGGAACCGGAGAAGGGGCGTATGGTTGTAATACGGCGTATTACAAGCAGGAGCAGACCATGGCCGATAAACCCGCTCTGTCCGATCCCATCACCCTGCGGCTGCCGCTGGATATTTTAGAGGATGTCGAGAAGATTGCCGAGACTGCGGATCGTAGCCGGTCCTGGGTGATCGTGCGGGCGCTGAAATATTATCTCATGGCGGAGGGGGCGGAACTTCTGGAGATTGCCACCGCGCGTCAGGAGGTCCGAGAGGGCAAGGCCGTTGACATGGACGAGTTGCTGGATGAATTGGATGCCTTGACCGACACGGATGAACGCGCGCGGACAGACGCCGCATGAAGAAGATCCGCGTGTCGACCATGGCCGCGGACTACATCCGGTCGGAACGGGGCTATCTAACCAAGTTCAGCATTCCGGCGGCGCGCGAATTGAGCCGCAAGTTGCGCAATGCTCAGATGCTGCTGAGCCGGCATCCCGAGATGGGGAAGGTGAAGCCCGGCTCCGGTGGCGCACGGGTTCTTGTCGTCCCGCCATATGTGATCGAGTATGAGATCCACCCAGACGAGATCATGATTCTCGTTATCCGCCATGGACGACAAGAGGAACGCCATGAGGAAGACGCGGACAACTTTGAAGATTAGGCCTTGGCAGCCCATCCTGCTCGGCGGCATAAATCTGTGAAGATGCTCACCCAGTTTCTGAACAACCGGAATCGCTGCACGAACATCCCGGGCCAACCGATTCAAATGAATAGGCAATCGGATGCCGGAGCGGCGGGGCGGTGATCGCCGGCCGCTGGTCCATGCGTTCATCCTAATCAAGGAAGATTAACAATGGCTGACCTTGGCAACGAGGCTGGCGTCCTGGCGGCGAAGGCGGCCGGGGCGGCGGCGGGTGCGGGTGTGTCGCTCATCTACCTGTTGCCGAAGAGCCGGCGCGAGGCGGCGAGCCGCTTCTTCACCGGGCTCTGTTGCGGCCTGATCTTCGGCAAGCCGGCCGGGCTGTGGCTCTCCGACCGGATGGGGATCGCCGACGAGCTGACCGGACTGGAAATTTCACTTACCGGCTCGGCGGCAGCGAGCCTTCTCGCTTGGTGGGTGCTCGGCGCGCTCGTGCGTGTAGCGGAGCGATGGGGCAAGCGGGCGGGCTGATCCTCCGCCGGCTCTCGAACAGACAATCACGATTGCAGGAGACTTTCATGCACGCTGACCGCGGGCCCCGCACCCCCATGGGTGCACCCAAGCGCCCGATACTGCGCCCGAGTGCGCGGAAGTTCGCCAACCTGGAGCTGGCGGGTGTTTCCGGCGACGGGACGTTTTCCGGCTATGCCTCGGTGTTCGGCGAGGTCGATCTCGGCAAGGACAGGATCGAGCGCGGCGCCTTTGCCAATTCGCTCGTCGAGCGCGGCGCGGGCGGGGTGCGCATGCTCTACCAGCATGATCCGGCAGAACCGATTGGCGCCTGGACGGTGATCCGCGAGGATGCCCGCGGCCTTTACGTCGAGGGGCGGCTGGCGCCGGGCGTGGGACGCGCGGCGGAGGTGTTCTCGCTAATGAAATCCGGGGCGCTCGACGGACTGTCGATCGGCTTCCGGACGGTGAAGGCGCGGTCCGACCCGAAGAGCGGCGTGCGCCGCATCCTGGAGGCGGACCTTTGGGAGATCTCGGTGGTCACCTTTCCGATGCTGCCCTCGGCGCGCGTCTCCGACGTCAAGCATGCGCGGTTCTTCCGCGACCGGGAAACCGAGCTCGTCCGCCAGATGCGGCGGGCGGCGAAGATGATGTTGAAACCCAGCTTCAAAGGAAAAGCGACATGACGGACATGGCAAGGACGGCGCCCGAGGTGAAGGCTCCCGAAATCAAGGGCGTGCCGGAAACGGTGACGGCGGCCTTCGACGAGTTCATGGAGGCCTTCGAGGCCTTCAAGGACGTCAACGACCGCAGGCTCGGCGAGATCGAGCAGAAGCTTGTCGCCGACGTCGTGACGCGCGACAAGATGGACCGCATCAACCGGGCGATGGACGAGCAGAAGAAGGTGCTCGACCAGATGCTGCTGAAGAAGGCGCGCCCGGCACTGGGTTCCACCCAGGGCCGCGAGCTTTCGCCGGAGGCCGAGGAGCACAAGGCGGCCTTCGACGCCTATGTGCGCCGGGGCGACGAAGCGGGGCTGCGCGAGCTGGAGGCGAAGGCATTTTCCGCCACCGCCGGTGCTGATGGCGGCTACCTGGTGCCGCCGGAGACGGACAACGAGATCGGCCGGCGGATCTCCATCGCCTCGCCGATGCGGGCGCTCTCGACAGTGCGCACCGTCTCGTCCTCGGTGCTGAAGAAGCCCTTCGCGGCCTCCGGCCTGTCGACCGGCTGGGTGGCGGAGACGGCCGCGCGGCCGCAGACCAACACGCCGCAGCTTGCCGAACTGTCTTTCCCGACCATGGAGCTTTACGCCATGCCGGCGGCGACGCAGGCGCTGCTGGACGATGCGGCCGTCGACATCGAGGCGTGGATTGCCGGCGAGGTGGACATCGTCTTCGCCGAGCAGGAGGGGGACGCCTTCATCCGCGGCGACGGGGTGAACAAGCCGAAGGGTTTCCTCACTTATACGGCCGTGGCGGAGAGCACCTGGACCTGGGGCAATCTCGGTTATGTCGCGACGGGCGCGGCAGGGGCCTGGAAGACGACCGGCCCCTCCGACACGCTGGTGGACGCCATCTATGCGCTGAAGGCCGGGCACCGCCAGAACGGCACCTTCATGATGAACCGCAAGACGCAGGGCGACGTGCGCAAGTTCAAGGATGCCGACGGCAACTATCTCTGGCGGCCGCCGGCATCGGCCGGACAGCCGGCCTCGCTGATGGGCTTCCCGATTGCGGAAGCCGAGGAGATGCCGGATGTCGGCGCCAACGCCACGGCCGTCGCCTTCGGCGACTTCCGCTCCGGCTATCTCGTCGTCGACCGGGCAGGTGTCCGCATCCTGCGCGACCCTTATTCCGCCAAGCCCTACGTGCTGTTCTATACGACGAAGCGCGTCGGCGGCGGGGTGCAGAACTTCGAAGCGATCAAGCTGGTGAAGTTTGCGGCCAGCTGAGGGGGCTCAGGCAGCCCCCTCAGCAAGTTCGCCTCTCCAATCGGCTCTGCCTCTTGGGGCGAACTATCCTCTCCCACCAAGGGAGAGGAACCATTGCCGCGCCCTCGGCGCCTAACCTCTCCCTTGTGGGAGAGGTTACAAAATCGAAGGCTTAGCCGTAGGCTAAACTTCAGATTTTGTTGGTGAGGGGGCCATGGCGACGGAACTTCCCTAATCATTTTCGGACACCCCAATGACCTATGCCCAGACCACTCCGCCGATCGCGGAGCCGCTGACGCTTGCCGAGGTGAGGGCGCATCTGCGTCTTGATGACGCCGAGGAGGACGCGCTGCTCTCCTCGCTCATCGCCACGGCGCGCGAGCACCTGGAGCGCGAGACCGGGCTCTGCCTGATGGCGCAGGCCTGGCGGCTCTATCTCGACGACTGGCCGGCCGACGGCATCATCCGCATCGCGAAATCGCCGGTGCAAGCGATTCAGACGGTTACGGTTTTCGACACGGACGGCGCGCCGCTTCAAGTTCCACTTGAAGACCATCTTCTTGACGGGGCGGGCCGGCCGGCGCGGCTCTGGCTGCGCAACCCGTCCGCGCCGGGGCAGACGCTGAACGGTATCGAGATCGAGTTTTCCGCCGGCTTCGGCGAGGCCGGAACCGACGTGCCGGATACGCTGAAGCGAGCGATGCTGATCCATATCGGCCACATGTTCGCCTTCCGCGGCGTGGTCTCGCCCGACCAGCAGCCCGCAGGCATTCCCGCCGGCTACGAGCGGCTGATCGCGCCGTTTCGGATGCGGAGGCTCTGATGACCCACATCTTCGATCCGGGACGAATGACCGCGCGGCTGGTGCTCGAGGCGCCGGTGGAGATGCCCGACGGGCAGGGCGGCGCGGCGGTGACCTGGGAAGAAGTGCGCTCGCTCTGGGCGCGGGTGGAGCCCGTGCGGGTTTCGGAGCGGCAGGAGGCGGGGGCGGAAAGCGCCACCATCAGCCACCGCATCTGGATCTGGTTTTGCGAGGACGTCGTGGCGGGACAGCGGTTCCGGAAGGGTGCGCGGCTGTTCGCTGTCAAGCTGGTGCGCGATCCGCACGAGACGCGGCGCTTTCTCGTCTGCCATTGCGAGGAGGCAGCAGGATGAGCGCGGCCAATGCATTGCTGGCGGCGATCCATGCGCGGCTTTCCGCCGATCCCGAGCTTGTGGCGATGATCGGGCCGGACGGGATCCGCGACCGGCTGCTGCCGCGCCCGGTGCTGCCCGCGATCGTCATCGGCGAGATGGAGACGCGCGACTATTCCACCGCCACCGAGGCGGGAGAGGAGCATCGGCTAGCGCTGGAAGTCTGGTCTGAAGCGGCGGGACGACGAGAGGCCGAGGAAATTGCCGAACGGGTGCGGGTGCTGCTGCAGGATGCGGCGCTGATCCTGGCCGGCCACGTGCTGGTGAGCCTCACGCATGAGCGGACACGGACGCGCCGGCAGGCGAATGCGAAGCTGTTTGCGGCCGAACTGCGGTTCGGGGCGGTGACGGAGCCACTGGAGCCTGTTTCTCCCTAGCGGACTCTTACTCACAGGAAAGGAACCAAGATCATGGTGGCGCAGAAGGGCAAGGACCTGCTGCTGAAGATCAACGACGGCGGCAGCTATGTGACGGTGGCGGGCCTGAGGTCGCGGCGGCTGGCGTTCAATGCCGAGACAGTGGATGTGACGGATGCCGAAAGCGCCGGGCGCTGGCGCGAGCTTCTGGGCGGTGCCGGCGTTCAGCGCGCCTCGCTCACGGGGGCGGGCCTGTTCAAGGACCAGGCGAGCGACGCGCTGGTGCGCCAGGCCTTCTTTGCCGGCACGATCCTCTCCTGGCAGGTACTGATCCCGGATTTCGGCACGGTGACCGGGCCGTTCCAGATCACGGCGCTGGAATATTCCGGCGAGCACAATGGCGAGCTGCGCTTCGAACTGGCGCTGGAATCGGCCGGCCAATTAAGTTTTGGGGCGCTCTGATGGGTGCGGGCGCAAGGGCGAACAGCAGGCGCGGGGAGGTGGAGGCGGTGATCGACGGCGAGCGGCGTGTGCTCTGCCTGACGCTCGGCAGCCTGGCGGAACTGGAAACGGCCTTCGGCGCCGGCGATCTCGGCGGGCTTGCCGAACGCTTCTCCTCGGGTCGGATGAAGGCGGCCGACATGATCCGCATCCTGGGCGCCGGCCTCAGGGGCGCCGGCAACCTCTATTCCGACGAGGAGGTGGCGGCGATGAGCGTGGAAGGCGGTATTGCCGGCTGCGCAAGGGTCGTCGGCGAACTGCTGGTGGCGACGTTCGGTGGCCCGCAGGAGGCAGCCTCCGCGGACCCTTGAGCGCCGCAGCCGGCGGGCGGGATGCCGAACCGTTTCCCTGGGAAGCGGTGATGCATGCCGGGTTCTGCCTGCTGCGGCTTTCTCCGGACATGTTCTGGCGCCTGACGCCGGTGGAGTTTTTCGCCATGACCGGTGGGCTGCGGCCGAGGCGGCCGGAGATGGCGCGGGACGGGCTGGAGGGGTTGATGAGGCGGTTTCCGGATGGGGCGACGTGTGAACGGGGTGATGACGTGGGAGCTGAGGCTGGAGGTTGAGGCCGACGTCTTCCTTCGGCCCTTAGGCGACATTCGGAATCCAGGGGGATGAGAGATCAATCTGAGGTGGGCGAGCCTTCCTCAAATCCTGTGCGCTCATGGCTGACTACTTCCCAGGCAAGCCGGTGAGACAGCCAGATTTCCTGCGTCGGGCAAAGCTGATCAGGGTCGTCCAGACTTGCGAGGGAGATATCAATCATCTCTTCGCCACGTTCGTGGAACGTCAGGCAGGTCCCGCAGGCTCCGCAATGTTGGCGTTGGACCCCCGGCGAAGACGTGTAGGCGGTCATCGCCCCTTTAATAATCCTGAAGTCACCCAATGCATAACTGGCCCAGGCGACCGATGGCGCTCCGGCAGATCTTCTGCAACTCCCACAGTGACAGATCGAGACCGACACTGGCTCGCCAACGGCGGCATAGCGAACATTGCCACATAGACATCCGCCGAGCCTGGGGGCCATCGCCTCTCTCCCTCCACTTTCTAACTGCGCAAATTATGCGGATGATCTGGGTTCATCGCAATCATTATAAGGGGAGCGAACGTCCGGTGTTGGCGCGATCTTGCCAGGACGTCTTCCGGCCCAAAGCGGACCCAGTGACCGAGAAGGTAGGGCAGTCTGCCGCCCGCATCTCGGTCATTGAGGTCGATAACGAAGTACTATTCCGCTTCGGACCAGTGAGGATACGTCACATAGGCGGTAAGCGCGCCTTCTGCGTGGGAGCGGATGACGACCGCGTTGCCCTTTGGCATGTAGATGATCTCGCCGGGACCCGCGGTCAGAGTCTCGCCATTGGCTTCGACCGAAACCCTTCCCTCCAGGACCACCATGACGTCGTCGACGACGATATTGGTCTCCATGACCTGGTCGGGGCCATACTTTCCATACCCGACCGTGACCGGCCCCCCCTGCCGCTGATCCGCCAGGTTCGCGGCGAAGATGTCGGCGTCCTGCCCAGGCGAGCGTTCGAATATGGCATCAGCCGGTTCAAATCTGAGGACTTTCATGTCTTCCCTTTCTAAGTTCCGGTGCAGTCAGATGGGGCAAATCGTTCGAGACCGGTGCCGCCTGCGATGATGGCGGCGAACGTGGCGGTGGCGTCGGCGGACGAGCTCCTGCCAATGACGACATCTGCCGCCAGACATTCCCCAGCAGCAACGAAGGCTCGGCATCGCCTCTCGAGTTCGGAGGGAGCGAGGGCGACATGCGGACGGAGGACGGCGATGAACATCCGAACGCTGTTCTCAAGCAGATCGGCGAAGACCGAGGCTTTTTCCGGCGTTCCGCCGAGGGCCGCGCCGACCGCTTGAAACTCGCCGGTGACGTCGCTCGCGCAATCGATATAGGCCCGCGCCAGTTCCTCGACCGTTGCGCGAGTGCCAATCTTGCTGCCCGCCATGCGTTCGCGAAAGGCATCGATTTTCTCGATGTCGATCCAGCGATAGAGTTCAAGCAGGAGATCGATCCGCCTGCGGAAGTGATCATAGGCGACAGGCTTCGAGACACCTGCACGCTCGGCGAGGCGCGCAAGGGTGAGTCCGTCTGTTCCCTCTTCGCCGACCATGCCTCGTGCGATTTCGAGGAGTTGCCGATGCCGGGCCTCGTAGGAAAGGCGCTCGGCTCGGGTCGGTGTAACAGGTCTCTTCGCAGCCATATCGAAGAAACCTACCAAAGGTAACTTCGTTCCCGTTTATGTTACGGTGTCCGCTCCGTCTCCGGGCAGTGGGAGCCCGGATTGTCCAGTTCTCGGACATCAGGGACGGCTTCCCCATCCAGCGGATAGCGACCTCCTTCCGGCTCGCGCCACCGGTACTCGAAACGAGTAAGGACGTCCCGGCAGCCGGACCGCCCCGCCGTCCACGAAAGGTAATCCGAATGGAAGACGATGACATTTCGCTTGCCTATTCCCTGGGCGAGGCGGAGGAGCTTTCGCGCGTGATGGCGGATCTGGAGGCGCGGTCGCAGCGGTTCGGGGCGGCGCTGACGGGAGCTTTATGGGTCTTTGACTTGGTCAAGCGCATGCTTGATGGCGGTGGCACAGCGGCCCGGATGTTCCCAGTGCGGATAGTGGCCGAGCCCGTCCAACTCATGGATCTCGGCATCCGGCATGCGCTTGCGGACCTCGGCCAGCATGTGAGCGCCCGACACCGGATCCGCCGGTCCCCATACGAACGCGCTTCGGCTGGCGGCTGCCTCCATCGCTGATTCCCACGTCGCGCCGTGGCGGCGACGGTCGTCGATATAGTGGAGCAACTGAGGCAGGCGGGCGAGACCGTCGGCATGCGCGATCTCCCGCCAGTGCGCCTCGGCGTCCGCCTCGCTCCAGGCATCGTGCTCACCGGCCATCGCGTTCAGGGCGTTCCGGAGCGATGCAGACGTCATCCGGCGCGCGACGATGGGACCAAGCATGGGCGTGCGCAGTATTCGCTGGATCAGCCGCTGCCGGTGCAGGCGAGCGTAGACGCCGCCGTTGAGGTACACGATTCGATCGATGCAGAACGGTATCGCACCTTTCGCTTCCCGCGTCAGCAGCTCTTGGGCGAGCGTAACAGCATAGTCGTGCGCCACCACGCGTACACGCTCGATCCCGAGCTGCTCAAGCAAGGTCGAGATCAGATCGGCCTGGAGCGGATAGCTGTAGCGGATGTTGGGCTTCTCCGACCGGCCGAACCCGAGAAGGTCGGGTGCTATCGCGCGATCCTCGTCAAGGTGCGGCAGAATATGCGTCCAATCAAGCGAACTGGTCGGGAAGCCGTGGAGGAAAAGGATAGCCGACGCGTTGGCGGCGCCTTGCTCCCGCATAAACAGGGAGTAGCTTCCGCCTTTGGTCTCAAGGGTGAGCCGTCGCGTGGACCCGCTCTGATTATCGCTCATCATGAGAGGTTAGCACCTATGCCAGCTATAACAAGCGGTAGGCGATGACGGACAGAACAGAGAGCTGCGGCCAGATTACGCCTGCGTCCACGAAAGGTAAACCCAATGGAAGACGATGACATTTCGCTTGCCGATACCATCGGCGAGGCGGAGGAGCTTTCGCGCGTGATGGCGGATCTGGAGGCGCGGTCGCAGCGGTTCGGGGCGGCGCTCACGGGGGCTTTGCGCTCTGCGACGGTCGGCGGCAAGGGGCTCGAGGATGTGCTGCGCGGGCTCGGAAACCGGCTGACGGACATTGCGCTCTCGGCGGCGCTGAAGCCGCTCGAAGGGGCGCTCGGCAATGCGATCGGCGGGTTCATGGGGTCCGTGGTGCCGTTTGCGGACGGCGGCGTGGTGCGCAGCCCCAGCTTCTTTCCGATGGGCGGCGATCTCGGCCTGATGGGCGAGGCGGGGGCGGAGGCGATCCTGCCGCTGAGGCGCGGGCTGGATGGCGTCCTGGGCGTCGCGGCGGGCGGTGGCGGGGGGACGACACAGATCGTCTTCAACGTGACCGCCACGGATGCCGCGAGCTTCCGCAAGAGCGAGGGGCAGATCGCCGCCATGCTGGCAAGAAGCGTCGGGCGCGGGCAGCGCGGCCTGTAGCGGGGCAGGGCGAGAGCGATCTTTCGGCTGACGAAAATGAGGATCAGCGATGACGGCATTTCACGAGGTGCAGTTTCCGCTGCGCTTGGCGCTGGGTACGAGCGGCGGGCCGGTACGGCGGACCGATATCGTCAACCTGTCCAACGGACGGGAGAACCGCAATGCCCGCTGGCAAGATTCGCGTCGCAGCTATGATGCGGGGTCAGGCATCAAGTCTGTCGCCGATCTCTACGCGGTGCTCGAATTCTTCGAGGCGCGCCGCGGCCGGCTGCACGGCTTCCGCTTCCGCGACCCGCTGGACTGGAAATCCTGTGCGCCGGGTGCGGCAGTCTCCGCCGGCGACCAGCAGATCGGCATCGGCGACGGCGTGACGGCGAGTTTTCCGCTGGTGAAGACCTACGGCGAGGCGGGCACAGGCTGGGTGCGGCGGATCGCCAAGCCGGTGGCGGGTACGGTGCAGGCCTCGATCGATGGCGTCGCGGTGGCGCCGGCGAACTATACGGTGGATGCCGTGGCGGGCACGGTGACCTTCGTGCCCGGAAAGATCCCGGCGACGGGTTCGGTGGTGCGGGCGGGGTTCGAGTTCGACGTGCCGGTCCGCTTCGACACCGACCGCATCGACGTCGACCTCAGTCACTTCGATGCCGGGCGCATTCCAACCATTCCGCTGACGGAGATCCTGCCATGAGGAGCATACCCAGGGAACTTGCCACGCATCTTGCGGGCGAGGCCACCACCACCTGCCATTGCTGGCGGGTGACGCGGCGCGATGGCGCAGTGCTCGGTTTTACCGACCACGATCACGACCTTGCCTTCGACGGCACGCTCTTCCTGGCAGCCAGCGGCTTTGCGGGCAGCGAGGTGGAGGCCGCGACCGGGCTTGCTGCGAGCGTCGACGAGGTGGCGGGCGGCTTTTCCAGCGAGGTGATCCGCGAGGAGGACCTTGCTGCCGGGCTCTATGACGGAGCGCGTGTGGAGCGTTTCCTCGTCAACTGGGATGCGCCCGAGGCGCACATGCTGCTCGACATGCGCGAGGTGGGAGAGGTGACCCGGTCGGGCGAGGCCTTTTCCGCCGAGCTGCGCGGCATGGCTCATCGCCTCGCACAGCCGCAGGGGCGCGTCTACAACCGCCGCTGCGACGCCGAGTTCGGCGACGGGCGGTGCCGGGTCGATCTGTCTGCCTGGCAGGGGAGCGGCAGCGTTCTGGCGGTCACGGACGCGAGCACGATCAGCGTCGGCGGACTGGAGGGGTTCGCGGAAGGATTCTTCCGCCTCGGCGTCCTGTCGCTCGTCGACGGACGGCGGATCGACGTCGAGGGCGATCGCCGGCTGCCGGACGGCGCGCGGGAACTCTCCTTCTGGCTGCCGCTGGAAGGTGCGCCCGGGGACGTGCTGACGCCGGGGCAGGCTTTCACCATCACCGCCGGCTGCGACAAGACCTTCGCCACCTGCCGCGGGTGCTTTTCAAACCAGGTGAACTTCCGCGGCTTTCCGCATGTTCCGGGCAGCGACTTCGCCTATTCCTATGCGGCCGGGGAGGGACGTCACGATGGCGGGGCCATTTTTCCATGAGTGCAGTCCCGAGCGGGCAGGGTGCGCGAATCGTGACGCTGGCGGAGAGCTGGCTCGGCACGCCCTATCGACACCAGGGTGCCATGAACGGGGTCGGCTGCGATTGCATCGGCCTCGTTCGCGGCATCTGGCGGGAACTCTATGGCAACGAACCGGAGGCCGTGCCGGCTTACGCGCCGGACTGGGCCGAGCGCAGCGGCGAAGAGCGGCTGCTGGAGGCAGGGCTGCGGCTGTTCGGCCCGGCGCTGCCGATGGACGCCGCCGCACCGGGTGACCTGCTGCTCTTCCGCTGGCGGCCGGATTGCGCGGCAAAGCATGCGGGCATCCTGGCGGGGCCACGGCATTTCATCCATGCCTATGAGCAGGCGGCGGTGATCCGCTCGACGCTGGTGCCGTCATGGCGCCGGCGGATCGTGGCAGTGCACCGGTTTCCTGAAGTGGGCAGTAATTGATAAAGCGGGCCTCTTAGCTTATATTCAGGAGTGGTGAGCGAGGCTGCTACCTCGCCCACCGCGGACTTACTTTGTGAAGTATACCCGGACGGTCACTGACCAGCCCGTCCGGGTTATCCTCAAGGTAAGCGCAATGCCAATCGGCGTGAGCTTCATAGCATTACCTCCAGGTTCGAGAGCAAGGCCCTTGCCGAGGCCGGTGGGGCCCGTCCTCACCGGCGCGGCGGCTGGCGCGGCGCTCGCTGCTTCTGCTCCCGAACATCATCACCCTAGCACAATCTAGGCGCGCATCCAGTGGGTGGCGCGAGGGGCTTCCATGGCCACTATTCTCTTCCAGACGGCGGGCGCGGCGCTCGGCGGTGTCTTCGGTCCTGTGGGCGCGATGCTTGGGCGCGCGGCGGGCGGGCTGGCCGGCAGCTATGTGGATCGCGCGCTGATCAATGGTGGCCGGACGATCTCCGGAGCGCGGCTGGCGACTGCACGCATTCCGGGTGCCGACGAAGGCGCGCCGGTCAGCCGCGTCTACGGGACGGCTCGGATCGGCGGCACGCTGATCTGGGCGACGCGTTTCGAGGAAGAGGTGCGGCGGGAACGCTCCGGCGGCAAGGCGAGCGGTCCGAAGGTTGAGAGCTTCCGCTACTTCGCCAACCTCGCCATCGGGTTGTGCGAGGGCGAGATTGCCGGGATCAGGCGGGTGTGGGCGGACGGTCGCGAGATCGACCTGACGGACGTGGAGATGCGCGTCTATCGGGGCGGGGAGGAACAGCTGCCCGATCCGCTGATCGAGGCAAAGCAGGGCATGGGCAACGCGCCTGCCTATCGCGGCCTCGCCTATGTCGTCTTCGAACGCCTGCCGCTCGATCCGTTCGGCAACCGCATTCCGTTGCTGCAGTTCGAGGTGCTGCGTCCGGTCGGCGCACTGGAGCGGCAGCTCCGTGCGGTGACGATCATTCCCGGCGCGACCGAGCACGGCTATGCGAACGTGCAGGTGACGGAGAAGACGGGCGAGGGCAGCGCCCGGATCATGAACCGCCATACCTTGACGGCGACGACCGACTGGGAGTGCTCGATCGACGAACTGACGGCGCTCTGCCCGAACCTTGAGAGGGTGGCGCTGGTCGTCAGCTGGTTCGGGACGGACTTGCGGGCCGGCCACTGCCGCATCCTGCCGGGTGTGGAGGTGCCGCACCGGGACGGCGAAAGCTCGCCCTGGTCGGTCGCCGGCTTCACGCGCGTCGATGCCCATGTCGTCAGCCGGCACGGGGGCGGCCCGGCCTATGGCGGCACCCCGAGCGACGATAGCCTGCTCCAGGCCATTGCGGACCTCAAGGCGCGGGGACTGGAGGTCTATCTCTACCCGTTCCTGATGATGGACGTTCCGCCTGGCAACGGCCTGCCCGATCCGCATGGAGGCGCGGAGCAGGCGAGCTACCCCTGGCGCGGCCGCATCACCTGCCATCCCGCTCCAAGTCGGCAAGGAACGGTTGACCAGACGGCAGCGGCGCGAACCCAGGTGGTGGCCTTTGCCGAAGGCCCCGATGGTTACCGGCGCATGGTGCTGCACTATGCGGGACTGGCGACCGAAGCCGGTGGCGTTGACGGCTTCCTCATAGGCTCGGAACTGCGCGGGCTGAGCCAGCTGCGCGACGAGGTCGGGCGGTTCCCCTTCGTCGAGCAGTTGGTGCAACTGGCGGAGGATGTCTGGACGATGCTTGGCTCGCAGGCGAAGCTGACCTACGGCGCCGACTGGAGCGAGTATTTCGGCTATCACCCTCAGGATGGCTCCGGCGACGTCTTCTTCCACCTCGACCCGCTCTGGGCGTCGCCGGCGATCGATGCGGTCGGCATCGACAACTACATGCCACTCGCCGACTGGCGCGACGGGGATCTCGCAACCGCCAATCCTGACGGGTTCCGTCTCGCCGAGGACGGCGAGGCAATGCGGGCGCAAATCGCGGCGGGGGAAGGCTTCGACTGGTACTATGCGAGCGATGCGGATCGAGCCGCACGACTTCGGACGCCGACCACCGACGGGGCGGCGGGCAAGCCCTGGGTGTTCCGGCCGAAAGATCTGGCCGGCTGGTGGTCGAATTATCATCATGATCGCCTCGGCGGCGAGGAGGTAACGCAGCCGACTGCCTGGCAACCGGAGATGAAGCCGATCTGGTTCACCGAACTCGGCTGTCCGGCGGTAGACAAGGGGGCCAACCAGCCGAATGTCTTCGTCGATCCGAAATCGGCCGAAAGTGCTGCCCCGCATTTTTCGAGCCTGGCCCGATCCGACGCCATGCAGCGGCGCTTCCTGGAGGCGCATCACCGGCACTGGCAGGGAAAGGGGCAGGCTGCGGGGCCGGTCGATCCGGACCATGTCTTCGTCTGGACCTGGGACGCGCGCCCCTTTCCTGCCTTTCCCGCCGATCTTTCGGTCTGGAGCGAAGGCGGCAACTGGCGCAGTGGACACTGGTTGAACGGCAGGCTGGGCGCGGCGACGCTGGCCGACACGATCGCTGCCATCCTGGCGGATCATGGCTTTCACGATTTCGACGTATCCGAGGTGAGCGGTGATCTCATCGGCTATGTGCAGGCGGAGGTGACCTCGGCGCGTGCCCTGCTCGCGCCGCTGCTCGACGTCTTCAGGATCGACGCGATCGAGGAAGCGGGGCGGCTCAGGTTCCGGTCGCGAGGCGCTGCGAGCCTTCCGCCAGCCGTCATCGATGTGCTCGCCGATGTGGAGGATCAGCCGCTGTGGAGCGAGACCCGCGGCCATGACAGCGATTTCGCCGCCGAAGTGGTGATCGGTTCCTCCAATCCGGCCTTGAACTACGAGCAGGCGAGCGCCCGGTCCCGGCGGACGAGGACGGCGAGCAACCGGGTGCTTGGTTACGACATGCCGGCCGTGCTGGCGGAGGAAGCAGCGCTTTCCGCAGCGGAGGCCGCCGTCCGCGACCAATGGGTGTCGCGACGGACACTGAGCTTCGCGCTGTCGCCGGCCGACGTCGGCCTTCAGCCGGGCGATCCGATCACGTTGCCGCAGGCTGGTGGGACGTTTCTCGTTTCGCGCGTCGAGGAAGGGCCGGTGCGCCGGATCGAGGCGCGCCAGCATGCGACCTCCGCGCCTGCCGCACCCGTCCGGGAGACGCCGGGGCCGGGAGGTGGCGACACGGGCTCAGACGCGTTCGCGCCGATCCTCCATCTTCTCGACCTGCCGCGCTTCGCTTCTGGTCCGGGGGAGAGCTTCGCCCGGGCGGCGGGCCATGCGCGTCCCTGGCAACGGATCATGCTGTCCTCGTCGCCGACAACGGAGGGATATGGGCTGCGTGCAGTGCTTGACCGGCCGGCCCGGATCGGACGGCTCACGGCGCCGCTTGAGCCCGGCACCATCTCGGGGCGCTTCGACCACGGGTCGAGGGTGGAGCTCGACCTCTTCTTCGGCGGCCTGTCGTCCGCTTCATTGGAAGCGGTGCTGGCGGGTCAGAACCGGCTGGCGGTGAAGGCTGCGAGCGGGACATGGGAGATCGTCAGTTTCCTTGAGGCGCAGGAAGTCGCGCCTGCTCGCTGGCGGCTCGCAAGGCTGCTGCGCGGACTGGCAGGAACGGAGGACGCAATGTCCGAGGGCGCGCCGGCGGGTTCGCCGGTGGTGCTCCTGGACGAGGCGGTCGCTTCGCTCCGGCTTGCCGCAGAGGAACGTGGCCGGGTGCTGAACTGGATCGCCGAAGGCAGGGGGTCCGCCGGCAGCCGTGTCGGGCCCTTGCCATTCTACGGCGGGATCAGGGCGGAGACACCGCTCTCGCCCGTGCACCTGGGCGCCCGCCGACTGGCCAATGGCGACCTGCTGCTGTCGTGGATCCGTCGGGGCAGGGCGGAGGCGGATGACTGGGATGCCGCCGATATACCGCTCGACGAGCCGGAGGAGCGCTACCGCCTCGACATTCTGGAGGGTTCGAGCCTCCGGCGTTCGGCGGAGGTCGCGGCGCCGCAACTGCTCTACAGCCTCGACGAGCAGATCACCGATTTCGGCCAGCCGCTGCCGACTGTGACTGTCCGCGTCCGCCAGCTGGGCCGGGCGGTGCCGCTCGGGATTGCGGCGACCGCCACCATTCAAACCTAGAAGGAGACAGAGCATGGACGGAATGAAGACTTGGTATCAGTCGAAAACGGTATGGGGCGCGCTGATCGCGGTAGCGGCCTCCATCGCGCAGGTGGCGGGGGTGGATCTGGCGCCTGACGTGCAGAACGACATTGCCGACCTTGCGATTGCGCTTGGCGGTGCGCTGGGCGGCGCCTTGTCCATCTATGGACGCATCTCCGCCAGCACTGCCATTGGGCGGCGATGAGCGCCATCGGCCCGGGAAGGTTATCGAAACCTTTCCGGGCGCCCCCCTGTTTTTTACCCTTCCATAACCACAGGTCCACGACGCCTCCTTAAGTGCGGACCCTTTCTTGAGATCCGGGGTTTGATGCCCGGACGGAAAAGGGGGCTCGATGACGGAGCGGATGGTTGCCTGGCTGGCCGAGGCTCGCGAGGCGCACAACTACCGGCGCATGTACGCCCTGGCACTCAAGATCCTGCGCGAAGCAGGCGCCGGACCCCTGGCACAGGCCGCGTCCTGTGTCGTCGTTTCCCTCTGCGACATCATCTATGATCCGGTGGCGGACGCATGGCGCCTGAAGCAGGCGCGGCGGTT
Source organism: Pseudorhizobium halotolerans (assembly GCF_902153235.2). Taxonomy (NCBI): domain Bacteria; kingdom Pseudomonadati; phylum Pseudomonadota; class Alphaproteobacteria; order Hyphomicrobiales; family Rhizobiaceae; genus Pseudorhizobium; species Pseudorhizobium halotolerans. The sequence goes on from NZ_CABFWE030000008.1 coordinate 168,054, forward strand.
CTTCCGGTGCCTTCTCGACCAGCTTGCAGTGGAAGTGGAAGCCCATCGGCAGGTGTCCTGACGATGCGTTCGGTAGGCCTGGATCCATCCCTTCCTTCGCATTCATTTGCCATTCAGGCGTGCTTGGTTACATAATCCATCACATGCATTGGATCTGTTCGATCCGCCCTGACGATGGATAGCAACACGATGGCGCGACTGCCGATACCTGCGATGCTCATCGCCGGCCTTGCCGGTCTGACTGCCTTCGACGCCCCGGCAGCGGGAGACTACTTCATCCTGGCTGCCGCCGACTGCGGCTCGGCAGCAAGCCGCGTCGTCAGCGAGACGGGCGGCCAGCTTCTGTCTGCGCAGCCGTCTTCCGACGGCCAGACCTGCGTCGTCACCGTTCTCGTCCAGGGCAATGGCAATGAGAGACCGCGCAAGGTAACAGTGCGGGTGCCGATGTAATGACAGGGGCGGTGATCCGCGATCGTCGCATAGGGTGGGGCAGTCCATGCGCATTCTCGTAGTTGAAGACGACGTCAATCTGAGCCGGCAGCTGACCGATGCGCTGAAGGAGGCGGGATACGTCGTCGACCAGGCGTTCGACGGCGAGGAAGGACATTTCCTTGGCGACACGGAACCCTATGATGCCGCCATCCTCGACATCGGCCTGCCCGTCATGGACGGAATAAGCGTAGTGGAGAAGTGGCGCACGGACGGCCGGCGGATGCCGGTCCTGATGCTCACGGCGCGCGATCGCTGGAGCGACAAGGTGGCCGGCATCGATGCGGGCGCCGACGACTACGTTGCCAAGCCCTTCCATGTGGAGGAAGTGCTGGCGCGCGTGCGCGCGCTTATCCGCCGCGCCGCCGGGCACGCGTCCTCCGAACTCATCTGCGGTCCGGTCCGCCTCGACACCAAGGCATCGAAGGCGAGCGTCGACGGGATGCCGCTGAAACTCACCTCCCACGAGTTCCGGCTGCTCTCCTACCTGATGCATCACATGGGCCAGGTGGTGTCGCGCACGGAACTCGTAGAGCACATGTACGACCAGGATTTCGACCGCGACTCCAACACCATCGAGGTGTTCATCGGGCGGCTGAGGAAGAAGCTCGGCGTGGACCTGATCGAGACGGTGCGCGGCCTCGGCTACAGGATGCAAGCCCCGACCGACGTCAGCTGACGCCATGACCGGGCCGAGATCCCTTACCGCCCGCGTTCTCCTTCTCGCCACCCTCTGGTCCGGACTGGCCCTGGTGGTGATCGCGCTCGTGATTTCCGCACTCTACCGCCAGTCTGCCGAACGGGCCTTCACCGACCTCTTGCGGGCGCAACTCTACAACGTCATCAATTCGGTCTCGATCGGCGAGGGCAACAACCTCGCCGGCAACCCGCAGCTGGGCGATCTGCGCTATTCGCAGCCGGAAACCGGCTGGTACTGGATCATCGAACCGCTCGGGACCTTCGCCGCCGCGCCGCTTTCCTCGCCGTCCCTGGGCGTCTCGAAGATTGCCGTCCCGAGCATACTGAACGTCCCCTTCAACAACCGCTATGAGCGCTTCTATCCGGTGGTCGACGCCTTCGGGAACAATGTGCTGGTGGCCGAGACGGAGGTCGTTCTCGACAGTCAGGGGCGGGCGGCACGCTTCCGCGTTGCCGGCAATCTCGATGCGATGGAAGAGGACATCGCCACCTTCAACCGCAGTCTCTACATCGCCCTTGTGGTCTTCGGTCTCGGCAGCCTTGTCGTCAATGGCGGCGCCATCCTCTTCGGCCTGCAGCCGCTCGACAGGGCACGCCGCGCACTGGAAAGGATTCGCCGTGGCGACGCGGAGCGTCTCGAAGGGGAGTTTCCGCGCGAGGTCCTGCCGCTCGTCAACGAGATCAATGCGCTGATCGAAAGCAACCGCCGCATCGTCGACCGTGCCCGCATGCAGGTCGGCAATCTTGCCCATTCGCTGAAGACCCCCCTTGCCGTCCTGCTGAACGAGGCCCGCTCGCTCGAGGCCACGCAGGGCGAACTGATGCGGTCGCAGGCGGAAGCCATGCAGGCGCAGGTGCAATCCTATCTCAACCGGGCGCGCATTGCGGCACAGCGCGAATCCGTGCTGGTTCGCACGGAGGTCGAGCCCGTGCTGGAAAGGCTCGTTCGCGTGATGCGCCGCCTCAACCCGGAGAGGGAGTTCAGCCTCTCGGTCTCTCCTGGCGCTGTCCTCGCGATGGAGCAGCAGGATGTCGAGGAAACGGTCGGCAATCTCCTGGAGAATGCCGCCCGCTTCTGCCGGACCGGCGTCTGGCTCAGCGTCGCTGCGGCAGCCGGACCTCCGGCCGGCGAACCGGCGGATACGATCCGCCGGACATGGCTGGAAGTGGTGGTCGAGGACGATGGACCGGGACTGGAACCCGGCCAGCTCGGCGAGGCGATGAAGCGTGGCCGCCGTTTCGACGAGAGCCGGCCCGGTGCGGGCCTGGGGCTCTCGATCGTCAGCGAGATCGCCGGCGAATACCAAGGCAGCTTCGAGCTTCAACGCAGCGAAAAGGGTGGCCTGCGCGCAACACTTCTGTTGCCGTCGGTGACGAAGGATGTTGCCTGACGCGGGCAAAGGCTCCATATCCCCATGGCGGGTCCCGGCGAGCATCGCCGCCCTGCCTCGATGCGGGAAATACTCCAACCGGTGCTGAACACATGCGTCTCAGAAGTTTGCAGATTGGTGCGACGTTCCTTGGTCTGGCAGTCATTGCCGGATGTTCGACGACATCCGGAGGCGGCAGCCTGCTTCCGTCCCGGTCATCGGGTTCGACGCCCTATATCGCTGCATTGCAGGGCGGCATCGTCAGCCGCAGCGGCGTCGAGATCAGCAACAGCGACAGGGCAAGGGCGCTGGAAGCCGAATATCGCGCACTTGAAGCGGCGGCGGTCGGTCAGCCGGTCACCTGGAGCGGCAGGGATGTCAGCGGACAGGTGGTCGCGGCTGCTCCCTACCAGGTCGGTTCGCAGAACTGCCGCCAGTACAAGCACACGCTGACCGCCAGCGGACGGCAGGCGATTGCGCGCGGTGCGGCCTGCCGGAACAAGGACGGCAGCTGGACCCCGCTCATCTGACAATTTGACATAAGTCATGGCCGGAATCGCGCTACAGGTGCATCTGGGGCACAAGCAACTTGCGGCCAAACGCCTCAAATCCGCGTCATGACCGGCTTTGCCGTTGGAAAGGCAGCCCGGTTCCAGTATTTGGACCATTATGTTCTTGTGGATCATCCTCGCTGTCCTGACCGCCGCCGTCGCGGCCGTCCTGCTCGTCACCCTGGCGCGCGGCGCCAAATCCGAAATTCCCGATCGCGCCGGAGAGATCGCCGTCTATAGAGACCAGATGGCCGAACTCGAGCGCGATCGCGAGCAGGGCCTGATCTCCGCGGAAGAGGCCGAGTATGCCAAGGCCGAGATCGGCCGTCGGCTTTTGTCGGCTGCCGGCGAGGCGGAGACCCAGAGCGAGGCTCCCACCGGCCGTACCGGCTTGACCGCAACAGGCGCAGCGGTGACCCTTCTCGTCCCCACCGTCGGACTGTCCCTCTATCTGTTGCTCGGCAATCCGCAGCTTCCGGACCAGCCGCTTGCCGCCCGACTTGAGAATCCCGGCCAGAACATGGCCCTGCTGGTCGCCAAGGCCGAACGGCACCTGGCCGAGAACCCGAACGACGGTGCGGGCTGGGACCTGCTGGCGCCGATCTACTTCAAGGCGATGCGGCTGGGCGATGCGGAACTCGCATTCCGCAATGCCATGCGGCTGCTCGGGACCAGCCCGGAGCGACTTGACGGGCTCGGCGAAACCCTCGTTGCCGCCAATGACGGCATCGTCACCGAGGATGCGCGGCTCGCCTTCGAGGAAAGCCTGCGCCTTCAGCCGGACAATCCCCGCGCCCGCTTCTATGTCGGTCTCGGCCTGGAGCAGGCCGGCCGCCGCGACGAGGCACGCGCGGCCTTCGAGGCGATCGCCGCGGCTTCGCCGCCCGACGCGCCGTGGATGGAGCTGATCCGGCAGCATATCGCCGCGACCGGCGGTACGGTCGCCGAAACTGCCGAGGCGCCGAAGAATCCCTCCGCGGACGACATGGCTGCGGCGGGCCAGATGTCCGAAGGCGATCGCCAGGACATGATCCGCGGCATGGTGGAGAGCCTCGCGGCCCGCCTGCAGGATGATCCGAACAACCTTGAAGGCTGGCTCCGGCTGGTGCGGTCCTATTCCGTGCTCGGCGACAAAGAAAAGGCCGAGGAAGCGCTTAAGAGCGGCTTGAAGACATTCCCGGCGGAAGGCAGCGAGGGGCAGCAACTGATTGCGCTTGCCCGCGAGGTTGGCCTGGCCGTCGAAGGAGCGACGCAATGACACGCAAACAGAAACGTCTCACCATCATCGCCGGCGGCATGAGTTTCATCCTCGCCGCGGTCCTCCTGGTCATGTTCGCCTTCAGCCAGTCGGTCGCCTATTTCTACATGCCGGCTGATCTCGCCACCACGGAGGTTTCTCCGGGCACCCGCATCCGCCTTGGCGGCCTGGTGGCCGAGGGATCGGTCAAGCGTGGTGAAGGTTCGACGGTGAGCTTCTCGGTGACCGACGGCTCGAACACGGTGCCGGTCAGCTATACGGGCATCCTTCCCGACCTGTTCCGCGAGGGACAGGGCGTGGTGACCGAAGGCGCGTTCGACGCTGCGACCCACTCCTTCGTTGCGGATTCCGTGCTGGCCAAGCATGATGAGAACTACATGCCGAAGGAAGTGGCCGACCGCCTGAAGGAGCAGGGGGTCTGGCAGCACGGCGAGGAGGCCGCGACGCAATGATCATCGAAGTCGGACATTATGCGCTCGTCCTTGCGCTCGCCACCGCGCTGATCGTCTCGATCCTGCCGTTGATCGGCGCGCGCCGCAACGACGCGGCGATGATGGGGCTGGCACCGGTCGGTTCGATCCTGATGTTCCTGCTGGTGCTGTTCGCCTTCGCGGCGCTGACCTGGGCCTATGTCGTCTCGGATTTCTCGGTGAAGAACGTCTTCGAGAATTCCCATTCGATGAAGCCGATGATCTACAAGTTCTCGGGCGTCTGGGGCAACCACGAAGGCTCGATGCTGCTCTGGCTGCTGATCCTGGTCTTCTTCAGCGCGCTCGTCGCCTTCTTCGGACGCAACCTCCCCGATACGCTGCATGCCAATGTGCTTGCGGTGCAAGCGTGGATTGCCACCGCCTTCACTCTGTTCATCCTGCTGACCTCGAACCCATTCGCGCGCCTCAATCCCGCGCCTGCCGAAGGCCAGGACCTCAACCCGATCCTCCAGGACCCGGGGCTGGCGGTGCATCCGCCGCTCCTCTATCTGGGCTATGTGGGCTTTTCCGTCTGCTTCTCCTTCGCCGTTGCGGCCCTGATCGACGGCCGTATCGATGCGGCCTGGGCGCGCTGGGTGCGTCCTTGGACGCTGGCCGCCTGGACCTTCCTGACGGCCGGCATCGCGATGGGCTCCTACTGGGCCTATTACGAACTCGGCTGGGGCGGCTGGTGGTTCTGGGACCCGGTCGAAAACGCCTCCTTCATGCCCTGGCTTGCCGGGACCGCGCTCCTCCACTCGGCGCTGGTGATGGAGAAGCGCGAGGCGCTGAAGATCTGGACGGTGCTTCTGGCCATCATGACCTTCTCGCTGTCGCTGCTCGGCACGTTCCTCGTCCGCTCGGGCGTGCTGACCTCGGTCCACGCCTTCGCCACGGACCCATCGCGCGGGATATTCATCCTGGCAATCCTCATGCTGTTCATCGGCGGCGCCTTTGCGCTCTTTGCCTGGCGGGCGCCGATGCTGAAGTCGGGGGGGCTGTTCGCGCCGATCTCTCGCGAAGGTTCGCTCGTACTCAACAACCTGATCCTGACGGTCGCCACGGCGACGGTGCTGATCGGCACGCTCTATCCGCTGGTGCTGGAAACACTGACCGGCAAGAAGATTTCGGTCGGGGCGCCGTTCTTCAACATGACCTTCGGGCTGCTGATGATCCCGCTGCTGATCGCCGTTCCGTTCGGGCCGATGCTCGCCTGGAAGAGGGGCGACATGCTCGCCGCGCTGCAGCGCCTCTACGTTGCTGCCGGACTGGCGCTGGTGGCGGGCCTGGCCCTCTACTATATCGAGAACGGCGGCCCGGTAATGGCCGTCTTCGGCCTCGCCATCGCCTTCTGGGGCATGTTCGGTGCGCTGGCCGACCTCTGGTATCGCGCCAACTTCGGCAAGCTTCCCTTCAACGTCGCATGGCGTCGGCTGGTCGGCCTGCCGCGGTCGGCCTTCGGGACAGCGCTTGCACATTTCGGCCTCGGCGTGACCGTCCTCGGCATCGTCATGGTGACGACCTATGAGACGGAAACAGTTGTCGAGATGAAGCAGGGCATGACGGCGGAAGCCGGCAGCTACTCGCTTGTCTTCGACGGCATGCGCGAGGCCGTCGGTCCGAACTATACCGAGGAACAGGGACATTTCACCATCAGCCAAGGAGGCGTGGTGGTTGCGGATACGTGGTCGTCAAAGCGGCTCTACACCGCAAGGCGCATGCCGACGACGGAAGCCGGCATCGTCACCTTCGGATTCAGCCAGCTCTACGTCTCGCTGGGCGACCCGATCGCCGGTGGCGGCATGGTGGTGCGCATCTGGTGGAAGCCCTTCATCCTCTGCATCTGGGGTGGATCGCTGATCATGATGTTTGGCGGCTTCGTCTCGCTCTCCGACCGGCGGCTGCGGGTGGGTGCCCCGACGCGCCGCGCCCGTGCCGTCCGCACGGTGATGGAGGCGGCGGAATGATCCGCAAGCTTCTCCTCGTCCTCCTCATCCTGCTCGCACCCCTTCCGGCGCTCGCGGTCAATCCCGACGAGATCCTCGCCGATCCCGTGCTCGAGGAGCGGGCGAGAAACCTCTCGGCAAACCTGCGCTGCATGGTCTGCCAGAACCAGTCGATCGATGATTCCAATGCGGAACTGGCCCGGGACCTCAGGGTCCTGGTGCGCGAACGGCTGCAGCAGGGTGACACGGACGAGGAGGTGATCGACTACGTCGTCTCCCGCTATGGCGAGTTCGTGCTGTTGAAGCCGCGTTTTTCCCTCCGCACCATGCTTCTGTGGACTGCGCCCGCATTGCTGCTCGGCATCGGCGGCATCGTGCTCGCGATGATGGCCCGCGGGCGCCTTCGGGCACGCGCGCCGGCTCCTCTTTCGGCCGAGGAGCAGGCCCGTATCGACGAGCTTCTCGACAGGCGCTAGCAGGCCCCAACATTACGAAGTTTTCATCCGCCTGACACCTGCAGTTAAGGTGAGCCTTCCTATATCTCTTCGCATCCACCGCCTTCCGGGCGCCTCCCGGATCCAGACACAGTGAAGAGAAGAAGGTACTCACAATGCTCAACAGCAAATTCGGACGTCCCTCGCTGAAGACCGTGCTGAAGACCTCGACGGTCGCCGGGCTGACCGCGGTGATGCTGTCGACCGGCATCCCGGGACAGGTGATCGAGTCGTTCGCCGATCCGGTCAAGGTTCAGGCGCCGCAGGCGCCCAGCTTCGCCGACGTCGTCTCCGCCGTCTCGCCGGCCGTCGTGTCGGTGCGCGTCCAGTCGGAAACCCAGACGGCCAGCGACAACAGCAACTTCTCCTTCAACTTCGGCGGCCAGGGCTTTGAGGATCTGCCGGACGATCACCCGTTGAAGCGGTTCTTCCGCGATTTCGGTGGTCCGCAGTTCCGCGGCGGTCCCGACGGCGACCGAAGCGAGCGCAACGGCCCGCGTCGCCTGCGCCCGACATCCCAGGGCTCCGGCTTCTTCATCTCCGAGGACGGCTACCTCGTCACCAACAACCACGTTATCGCCGACGGTGCCGCCTATACGGTGGTGCTGGATGACGGCACCGAACTCGACGCCAAGCTGATAGGCTCCGACAGCCGCACCGACCTTGCGGTGCTGAAGGTCGATGCCAATCGCGAATTCACATATGTCAACTTCGCGGACGATACGAAGGTGCGCGTCGGTGACTGGGTCGTGGCGGTCGGTAACCCGTTCGGCCTCGGCGGTTCTGTGACGGCGGGAATCATCTCGGCCCGCGGCCGTGACATCGGCTCCGGTCCCTATGACGATTACATCCAGATCGATGCGGCCGTGAACCGCGGCAATTCCGGCGGTCCCGCCTTCAATCTCGAGGGTGAGGTCATCGGCATCAATACGGCGATCTTCTCGCCGTCGGGCGGCAATGTCGGCATCGCCTTCGCCATTCCCGCTTCGGTTGCCCGTGACGTGGTGACGGAGCTGATGAAGGACGGCAAGGTCGAGCGTGGCTGGCTCGGCGTGCAGATCCAGCCGGTCAACAAGGACATTGCCGAATCGCTTGGCCTCTCTGAGGCGCAGGGCGCCCTCGTCGTTGCTCCGCAGGAAGGTTCGCCGGGCCAGAAGGCCGGCATCAAGGAAGGCGACGTGATCACCGCCCTCAATGGCGATCCGATCAAGGATGCGCGGGATCTCGCGCGCAAGGTTGCCGCCATGAATCCGAACGCGAAGGTCGATATCGCCATCTGGCGTGACGGCAAGTCCCAGAACCTCGAAGTGACACTGGGCAACCTGGCGAGCGAGCAATCCGCAAGCGCCGATACGGAGACACCGGAAGCTCCCGCGCCTTCGACGGAGCAGGCGTTGGCAAGCCTTGGCATCACGGTAGCGCCTGCCGAGGACGGCGCAGGTCTCTCTGTCGTCGAAGTCGATCCGGATTCGGAAGCGGCAGGTCGCGGCCTGCGTGCCGGCGAGAAGATCGTCTCGGTCAACAACCAGTCGGTAAAGACTGCGGGCGACATCGAGAAGGTCATCGAGCAGGCCCGCAACGATGGGCGCAGCCGCGCGCTGTTCCAGGTTGAGTCCGATCGTGGCAGCCGCTTCATCGCGCTCCCGATCAACGAAGGCTGATCCTCCCAATCGGCATCAGGAGGGGGCGCCGCCGGTCACGTCGGCGCCCCTTTTTCATTTCCTCCGCCGGTCTGCAGTTGAAGGAGCGAAGATGGACGTCCCCGCCCGCCATGCCGATAGCCGTGAATCCGATGGTGCAAACGGCGCTGCGGACGCTATGGTGCCGCATATGAAGATTCTGGTGATTGAAGACGACCTCGAAGCGGCCGCCTACATGACGAAGGCCTTCCGCGAGGCCGGCATCGTCGTCGACCATGCAAGCGACGGCGAGAGCGGCCTCTTTATGGGCAGCGAGAACAGCTATGACGTGATGGTCATCGACCGCATGCTGCCGCGCCGCGACGGCCTGTCGGTGATCAGCGAATTGCGCAAGCGTGGCGTCGAGACGCCGGTGCTGATCCTCTCCGCCCTCGGCCAGGTGGATGACCGGGTGACCGGCCTGAGAGCCGGTGGCGACGACTACCTGCCCAAGCCCTATGCCTTCTCCGAACTCCTGGCACGCGTGGAAGTGCTCGGCCGCCGCAAGGGCAAGCCGGAGCAGGACATGGTCTATCGAGTCGGCGACCTGGAGCTCGACCGGCTGTCCCATGAGGTCAAGCGCGCCGGCAGGGATATCCTGCTGCAACCGCGCGAATTCCGGCTTCTCGAATACCTGATGAAGAATGCCGGGCAGGTGGTGACCCGCACCATGCTGCTGGAACATGTCTGGGACTATCACTTCGACCCGCAGACCAATGTGATCGACGTGCATGTGTCGCGGCTCCGCTCGAAGATCGAGAAGGACTTCGACAGGCCGCTCCTGAAGACGATCCGCGGCGCCGGCTACATGATCAAGGACGAGGCGTGAGCCCGTGCTGACCCGGCTTCGTCTGATGTTCCGTTCGACGGCCGTGCGGCTGTCGGCTCTCTACATCCTGCTTTTCGCCATCTGCGCGGCATTCCTCGTCGTCTACGTGACGGCAATGTCGGAACGAATTCTGGCGCAGCAGACGAGGGAAAACCTCGTCCAGGAGGTGGCCGACATACAACGTTCCTACGAGCGCGGCGGACTGAACGGCATGCTGCGGCTCATGGAGCGGCGGGCGCGTCAGCCCGGTGCCAATCTCTACGTCGTCGCCGGGCCGAACGGCGAAATCCTCGCCGGCAACGTCGCCTCGCTGCAGCCGGGGGTGCTCGACGAGCAGGGCTGGACCCGCTTTCCCTTCGCCTACAAGCCCTTCTCCGAAGCGGGCGCGGAGCGCGAGCATATGGCAATCGCCAACGTCGTGGTGATGGAGAACGGCCTGCGGGTGATGGTCGGCCGGGATCTCGGCGAACCGGGCCGCTTCCGCGGCATTGTCCGCCGCGCGCTGATGCTGGCGCTGACGATCATGGGGATCGGTGCGTTGTTCATCTGGTTCGGAATCGGCCGCAACGCGCTGAAGCGGATCGACCGGATGTCGGCGGCAAGCCAGAAGATCATGGCCGGCGATCTCTCGCAGCGCCTGCCGGTTGGCCGCTCGGGCGATGAATTCGACAGACTGTCGGAATCGCTCAATGCGATGCTGGGCCGCATCGAGAAGCTGAACGAGGGCTTGCGGCAGGTCTCCGACAATATCGCCCACGACCTCAAGACGCCGCTGACGAGGCTGCGCAACAAGGCGGCGGATGCTCTGGGAGACGAGGAACCGGAAAGCCGCCGGGTGGCATTGGAAGGCATCATAGCGGAATCCGACCAGTTGATCCGAACCTTCAACGCGCTGCTGATGATCTCTCGCGTGGAGGCGGGATCGATCGCCGCCGAGATGAGCGAGGTCGACCTGTCCGCCATCTCCGCAGACAGCTGCGAACTCTACGAGCCCGTCGCCGAAGAAGCGGGTCTGAAGCTGGCAACCGCGATCGAGCCGGGCGTGAGGGTCAAGGGAAATCGGGAACTGATCGGCCAGGCGATCTTCAACCTGCTCGACAATGCCATCAAGTATGGTGGCGAGGGGAAGGGGGCAGGCGAGATCCGGCTGGTGCTGAGGCTCGAGGATGGCTCGCCGCGGCTTTCGGTCTGCGACAGCGGCCCCGGCGTGCCGGAGGACAAGCGCCATGAGGTGACGAAGCGCTTCGTACGCCTCGACGCCAGCCGATCGAAGCCCGGCACAGGGCTCGGGCTTTCGCTGGTGGAGGCGGTGATGGACCTGCATGGAGGATCTCTCAGGCTTTCTGCGACCCATCCCGAGCGGGAGAATGCGCCGGGGTTGACGGCCACCATGGTATTCCCGTCGTTCAGGCCCTAAGAAGAGGGTCGTCGAGGGAGGACGCCGTGGGAGAGACTGCAACCTATCTGAAGGACGTCGCCGCAGAGGTCATCCGGCCGCAGAGCCAGACCGAGGCAAAGACCGTCACGTCGCTGTTGAAGGACCTTGCGAACCAGGAGGCGGCGCTGGCGGAGGTCATCGCCGGTGATGGCGCGCTCAAAGGGTTCCTGATCGCCGCACTTTCCCTCTCGCCCTATCTTCGTGAGACCGCGTCGGTTTCTCCGCATCTGCTGACGACTGCGGTGACGGAGCCGCTGGAGCCGACGCTGGAGCGGCTGGTGACCGAGACCCGCCACTGCTGGAAGCCGAGAGAGGGCAGGACTCCGTCCGAAGCGGAGGTAATGACGGCACTCCGGTCGCTGAAGCGGAGCGTCTCCTTCCTGGTGGCACTGGCGGATCTCGCCAGGCTCTTCACCGCCCGCGACACGACCCGCTGGCTGACGCTCCTCGCGGATGCAGCGGTGGCGGCCGCGATCGACCACCTGCTGCTCGTCGGCCACGAGAGCGGCAAGTTGACGTTGAAGGATCCGCAACAGCCGAGCATCGGCTCAGGGCTGATCGTGCTGGGCATGGGCAAGCTCGGCGGCTACGAGCTCAACTATTCCTCGGACATCGACCTCGTCATCTTCTTCGACCCGGAAAGCGGCATCCTGCCGGACTCGCTGGACGGTTCGGAGATTTACGGCCGGATGATGCGCCGGCTGGTGCGCATCCTGCAGGAGCGCACGGCCGACGGTTATGTCTTCCGCACCGATCTTCGCCTGCGCCCCGACCCGGGCTCGACGCCCCTTGCCGTGCCGGTGGAGGCAGGGCTGCTCTACTATGAGAGCCGCGGCCAGAACTGGGAACGCGCCGCCTTCATCAAGGCGCGCGCCATGGCGGGCGACCTGGAGGCCGGCGAATGGTTCCTGCGCCAGCTGGTGCCCTTCGTCTTCCGCAAATATCTCGACTATGCGGCGATTGCCGATATCCATTCCATCAAGCGCCAGATCCACGTGCACAAGGGCCATGGCGCGATCGCGGTGAAGGGGCATGACGTCAAGCTCGGCCGCGGCGGCATTCGCGAGATCGAATTCTTCGCCCAGACCCAGCAGTTGATCGCCGGCGGTCGCATGCCGCCGCTCAGGACCCGGCAGACCGAGGTCGCGCTGGAGATGCTGGCGGAGGCGAACTGGATCACCCCGGCAATCGCTGCCGAACTGACGGAAGCCTACTGGTTCCTGCGCGACGTCGAGCATCGCATCCAGATGGTGCGCGACGAGCAGACCCACCGCCTCCCGGATAGCGAGGCGGAGCTGAAGCGCATCGCCTTCATGCTGGGATTTTCCGATACGGCCGCCTTCTCGGCAAGGCTGGAGACAGTGCTGCGGACGGTCGAGAAGCGCTATGCGCGGCTGTTCGAGCAGGAGACCAAGCTCTCGGGCGTCGAAGGAAACCTCGTCTTCACCGGCCAGCAGGACGATCCGGAGACGCTGAAGACGCTCGCCTCGCTCGGCTTCGAGCGGCCCGCGGACATTTCCCGCGTGATTCGCACCTGGCATTACGGCCGCTATCGCGCCACCCAGTCGGTGGAGGCGCGCGAGCGGCTGACGGAGCTGACGCCTGATCTCCTGAAGGCGTTCGGAGAAAGCAGCCGTGCGGACGAGGCGCTGCTTCGTTTCGACAGCTTCCTCTCCGGCTTGCCGGCCGGCATCCAGCTCTTTTCCCTGATCGGTAACAATCCAGCGCTGCTCTCGCTGATCGTCACCGTCATGTCCTCGGCGCCGCGGTTGGCGGACATCATCTCGTCGCGCCCGCATGTCTTCGACGGCATGCTCGATCCCGGCCTGATGGCGGAACTGCCGACGCGCGAATACCTTTCCGAACGCCTGCGCACCTTTCTGACGGCCGCCCGCCACTACGAGGAACAGCTGGACCGGCTGCGGATCTTCGCGGCGGAGCAACGCTTCCTGATCGGCATCCGTCTGCTCACCGGGGCGATCGACGGCATTCAGGCAGGGCGCACCTTCACGGATCTCGCCGACCTGCTGATCGAGCAGGCGCTGCTTGCTGTGGAGCGCGAAATCGAGGCGGCGCATGGTCGTTATCCGGGCGGCCGGGTGGCGCTCATGGGCATGGGCAAGCTCGGCAGCTTTGAACTGACGGCAGCCTCCGACGTCGACCTGATCCTGCTCTACGACTACGACGATGAGGCCGGGGAATCCGACGGAGCAAGGCCGCTCGACAGCAGCCGGTACTTCACCCGTCTGACACAACGCCTGATCGCGGCGCTCTCGGCCCCCATGGCCGAAGGAGTGCTTTTCGAGGTGGACATGCGGCTGAGGCCGTCCGGCAACAAGGGACCGGTAGCAACCCGGATCCGGACCTTCCGCAAGTATCAGCAGGAGGAAGCCTGGACCTGGGAGCACATGGCGCTCACCCGGGCTCGGATGGTTTGCGGCGATCGCGGACTGGTGGACGAGGCTTGCGCTGTCGTCGCCGAAACGCTCTCGCGGCAGCGTGAGGAACAGAAGATCGCGACAGATGTGCGCGAAATGCGCGACCTGATCGAGCAGGAAAAGCCGCCGCGCGACATCTGGGACCTGAAGCTGGTCCCCGGCGGGCTCATCGATATCGAGTTCATCGCCCAGTATCTGCGGCTGGTTGCGCCGGCTCGAGGGTTGACGATCGACACCAACGGTATGAGTACGATGCAGGCGCTGGAGGCGCTTGGCAACGAGATGCTGCCGCCCGACGACCTGACGACGGTACGAGAGGCGCTCCGCCTCTTTACCGAACTCTCGCAGATCATCCGGCTCTGCATCGACGGGCCGTTCTCACCGAAGGAGGCGCCCGCCGGACTGGTGGAGCGGGTTTCGAGGGCAGGGGACTGCCCCGACGTCCGGACGCTGGAGGGAGAGGTGAAGCGGCTGTCGAAGGCGGTTCGCGGGATATTCCGCAAGCTCGTCAGCTGATCGACGGGCGGGGGACTGCGAAAGTCGCGCATTCCGGAACGCTGAGCGACACCACCGTGCCCTTGCCGACGCAGGATCGGATCCGCATGCTGCCGCCGTGCAGGGCGACCAGGGAGCGGGAGATCGCGAGCCCCAGCCCCGAACCGCCCTTGCTCTTGGCATACTGGCTCTGCACCTGCTCGAAGGGCTGGCCGATCTTGGCAAGTGCGGTCTTCGGAATGCCGATGCCGGTATCGGCGATCGTCAGCAGGAAGCCGGATTCGGAACGGCGGGCCCTCACGATGATCCTGCCGCCCTCGTCGGTGAATTTCACCGCGTTGGAGAGCAGGTTCAGCATAACCTGCTTCATGGCACGGCGATCACCGACCATTTCCAGATCGTCCGAGAGGCACTGCTCGATCGTGATCTTCTTCTCCTGGGCGGAGATCGCGGTGAGGCGCAGGCTCTCTTCGATGAGCGGCACGAGGTCGATCGCCTCGCACTGGATCTTCATGTGGCCGGCCTCGATCTTCGACATGTCGAGGATGTCGCTGATCAGGTTGAGCAAGTGCTTGCCGCTGTCATGGATGTCGCGGGCATATTCGCTATATTTCGGCGAGCCGACCGGCCCGAACATCTCGTTGACGAGGATTTCCGAGAACCCAAGGATGGCGTTGAGCGGCGTGCGCAGTTCGTGCGACATGTTGGCGAGAAATTCCGACTTCGCCTTGTTGGCCGCCTGGGCGCGCTCCTTCTCCGCCTGATAATTGGCATTGGCGATCGACAGCTCTTCCTTCTGTTTCTCCAGCTTCTTCTGCGAGGCAGAAAGGTCGCCGACCGTCGCCATCAGGCGGCGTTCGGAATCGCGCAAACGGTCCTGCTGGCGCTTCATGAGGGTGATGTCGGTGCCGACCGAGACCATGCCACCGTCGCGGGTACGGCGCTCGTTGATCTGCAGCCAGCGATCGTCGGCAAGCTGAACTTCCGTCGTGCGCGACAGCCCGTTCTGGTCCGCATCGGCAATTCGCCGCTCGATCACCGGTCGCGCTGCGGCGGCCTTGACGACGGAGCGTTCGGTGCCCGGAACCAGCACGTTGTCCGGAAGACCATAGGCCTGCTGGAAGTGGGCATTGCACATCACCAGCCGGTCGTTCTTGTCCCAAAGCACGAAGGCCTCCGAGGTGCATTCGATAGCATCGGCCAAGCGCTGGTCGGCCTCCGCATAACGCTGTGCCAGCCGGTGCTGTTCGGTCACGTCCATGGCAATGCCGATCACATGGGTGCGGCCGGCGGCGGTCCGCACCACCTGCGCGCGGGCGCGCATCCAGACATAGTGGCCGGCGGCATGGCGCATGCGGAAGATCTGGTCGACCTGCTTGGCATTGCCGCGGCTGATGGCGCGTGCAAGCGCATAAAGATTGCCGTCGGTCGGATGCATCATCCGCGCCGCATCCGCAAAGGACATGACATTGCCTGCGGGCGGATAGCCGAGCATCTCATACATGGAGCCGGACCAGAACAGCCGGCGGTTGGCGACATCGAAGTCCCATAGTCCACAGCGCCCGCGCGACAGCGCGGTCTCGATGCGCAGATTGGCCTCGAGGAAGGTCTCGTCCGCCTCCCGCGCCCGCTTCACCTGCATGTAATAGGCATAGAGGATGACCAGCAGGATCACCGAGATGCAGGTGAACAGCGTCACGTTGAGCGATACTTCGTGCCGCCAGAAATACTGTATCGGAGCAAGCGAACGGGCCACGACGATGAGCGCGCCATCGTCGCCAAGCGGCTGGATGGCCGCATAGTGCGCGTCTTCGCCTATGGTCGTCTCGATCAGGCCGGATCCGACGAACCGACGCTGGGCCGCGGTTTCTGGAAGAAGCGACGTCAGCTGGCGCCCGACATAGGAACCGGCGGTAATACCGCCGAAAATCTTGCCGGAAGGATCGACCAGGAGAAGGAAGGCATCGGGATGAAGACGGTCAGCGGGCAGGAATTTCGCCAGCTGCGCCTCGGCAGCCGCGCGGTCGCCGGCGCTCAGCGCGGCGTCATGTCCGGCAAAGGCCGCGACGGCGGTAGCGGCAACTAGCGCCGTTGCGTCCCGCGCGCCTTCCTGAAGCCGCTCGTATTCGGAGACCAGGCCCAGGCTGCGCGAGGTTGCGACCACCGCCAGGAAGGCGAGGATGAGGAGCGGGATAGAGCGCTTCAGGACCAGTTCGACGCGCGGCATCTGACGCGATATCGGCGTCACCGTCAGGTTGGGCCGGCCCGAGAAGAGCCGGGATGCCCCATCACGCCCCGGAATCTTGAGACGCAACCATCCATCGCCGGCGGCGTCCCGCCGCACGTCCGCCATCGTTTTCATAAGTCCCCTCATGGAAATCCGGCGCGCCGCTCGCCCGAATCTGACTTAATGAATCACGAGTGATTCGCCGTGTCCAGAGGTTGTTTAAGACATTTTTAAATCTTCGATTCGGCCGGATTCTCCGGCGGAATCAGAGGTTGTAGAGGGGAGAGGTTCAACCCTTCAGCATGCGGTCTACAATGTCGCGGACATCGCTGGAAAGCTGGACGCTGCGGTCGATTGTCAAGAGAGCCGCCCGGGCGTGATCGGCCCGCACGGGCTCCAGGGACCGCCAGGAACGCATGGATGTGAGGAGGCGAGCCGCGAGCTGCGGGTTCTTCGGATCGATCGCGAGGATCCGCTCCGCCAGGAACCGGTAGCCCTCGCCATCGGCCCGGTTGAAGCCCGTCGGATTGGAGAAGGCGAAGCTGCCGACGAGCGCGCGCACGCGGTTCGGATTGCTGGCGACGAAGTGACGGTTTTCCATCAGCGCCTTTACCCGATCGAGCGCGCCGGCGCCCGGTATGGTCGCCTGCACCGAAAGCCACTTGTCGATGACGAGCGGGTTGTCGTCAAAGCGCGTCACGAATGCGCCAAGCGCGGCGTCGGCCTCCTCGGCGTCTGGGAAACGGTGGGCCAGCACGGACAAGGCCTGCACGAGATCCGTCATATTGTCAGCCGATGCGAAGGCCTCGGCTGCCCGGACCGGCGACTGTTCGGCATAGGTCAGATAGCCGAGTGCGCTGTTGCGAAGCGCGCGCCTGCCGGCGCTCGCAGCGTCGGGGCTGAAGCCGGCACCGTTCTCCATCGTGTCGAAGAGGTGCTGGAACACCGGTCTTCCGGCATCGGCGACTGCGGTCAGGACGGTGGTGCGAGCCGTATGGATGGCGTCTGGATCATTGTTGCTACCCAGTTCGCGGGCGATATCCGCCTCGCTCGGCAGCGCCAGGACCTGGGCCCTGAAGGCAGGCTCCAGCGCGTCGTTTCCGGCAATCTCGATCAGCGCGGATATAACGGCCGGCGGGCAGGTGACTGTGCCGCCGTCGCGAACATCGCGGGCACTCTCCATGAGTACGGGGAGGATCAGGTCATTCAGCGCCTGCCAGCGGGCGACGAGATCGCTGTCGTGGTGTGCGATATGGACCAGATCATCGGTACTGCGGTCGAGATGCAGGTTGATCGGCGCCGAGAAGCCACGGTTGAGCGACAGGACCGGCCGCGAGGAGATGCCTGAAAACATGAAGGTCTGCTTGCGTTCGGTCAGGTGCAGGACGTCGCCCGTCACCTCTCCGCCTGCCACGGCAGTGGGTGTCGCGGTGGAGCCGTTGTCGAGGATCAGCGCGAAGGAGAGCGGAATGTGCATCGGCTCCTTGGCGGATTGGCCCGGTGTGGCGGGGATCATCTGCTCCAGCGACAGCGTGAAGGTGGCTGCCGCGGGATCATAGGCGCCCGAGGCGGAGACCATCGGCGTGCCCGCCTGATGGTACCAGAGAGAGAACTGCGACAGGTCGCGGCCGTTGGCGTCCTCGAAGCACTTGACGAAGTCTTCCACGGTAGCCGCGTCGCCGTCGTGGCGCTCGAAATAGAGATCCATGCCCTTCTTGAAGCCTTCCGCTCCGAGCAGGGTGGCGATCATTCGCGTGACTTCCGAGCCCTTTTCGTAGACGGTCGTCGTGTAGAAGTTGTTGATCTCGCGGTATTTCGTCGGCCGCACCGGATGGGCGAGTGGTCCCGCGTCCTCCGGGAACTGCTCCGACTTCAGGTGCCGTACCTCGGCTATGCGCTTGACCGCGCGCGAGCGCATGTCGGCGGAGAACTCATGGTCCCGGTAGACCGTCAGGCCCTCCTTCAGGCACAGCTGGAACCAGTCGCGGCAGGTGATGCGGTTGCCGGTCCAGTTGTGGAAGTATTCGTGGGCGATGATCGCCTCGATATTGGCATAGTCCTGGTCGGTGGCCGTCTCCGGATCGGCAAGAACATACTTGTCGTTGAAGACGTTGAGACCCTTGTTCTCCATCGCTCCCATGTTGAAGTCGGAGACGGCGACGATCATGAAGATGTCGAGGTCGTATTCTCGGCCGAAGCGCTCCTCATCCCACTTCATCGAGCGCTTCAGCGCATCCATGGCATAGGCGGCGCGCGGCTCCTTGCCGTGCTCCACATAGATCTTCAGCGCCACGTCGCGGCCGGACATGGTGGTGAACGTGTCTTCGACGACACCGAGATCTCCGGCGACCAGCGCGAAGAGATAGGAAGGCTTCGGATGCGGATCGAACCAGGCGGCGAAGTGCCGGCCTTCGTCATAGTTGCCGCCGCCGAGGAAATTGCCGTTCGAGAGCAGCAGCGGGTTCGTGGCCTTGTCGGCAATGATGGTGATCGTATAGGGCGCCAGCACATCCGGGCGGTCGGGAAAATACGTGATGCGGCGGAAGCCTTCAGCCTCGCACTGCGTGCAATAGACGCCGTTGGTCCGATAAAGCCCCATCAACTGGGTATTGGCTTCGGGATTGATGAAGGTGGTGACGGTGATCTCGAAGGGCACTGCTTCCGGCAGGTTCCGGATCGTCAGGCTCTGCGGCGTGGCATCATACTGACCTGCCGGAACCTCGTTCTGGTCCAGAAGCAGGCCCGAAAGCGTCAGCTCGTCGCCATCGAGCACCAGAGGCGCGCCCGGATCGGCGCCATCGCGGCGATGGAAGATCAGCCTGGCATCGACCTTTGTGTTGGTCGGGTCGAGTTCGAAGGTGAGGTCGACGCGTTCCAGGACGAAATCGGTCGGGCGGTAGTTGGCAAGTTCAACCGTCTTGGTATCGGATGTACCCATAAGTACAGGGTTCCTATGCGTGCTTGAAAAACGAGAGGCCTGGGCAGCAGGCCTGCGAACGCGACCGAACCTGAATCGGTCTACAACCAGCCTCACCGCTCAAGGATTCCGCCGCGCGGTTCGGTAGGTCTGCAGAATAGGGCAAGCGCGGGTCCTTCGGTGAGCGAGACGGCGCCACGATATCAATGGGTTGCTAACACGATCCTAACGGCTGCAGCTTCTTTTAAGTGCAAGCGTGCCGAGACGAAGTCTATCGGAAATCGCGGTGAGGATTTTCTCTACCACCGGAAGGTTCCGGCAGCACTTGAGGTGAGGGAACCACTACGCTCGGCAGCTGGAATGAACCCGCCGCCAGACGCCTCGTCTGGGGGCGGGTAAAAACTGTTCGTATCAATCGCAGGCTTGCTGCGCCGCGGTGGCAGCGGCAGTTTTCTCGCCTTCCTGCTGGGCGGCGACATCTTGCCCGGACGTGGCGAGAGAGCTGCTTTCTCCCATCGGCATGTCCTTGCCGTCCTTTGCCGCCGTTTCCGGAAGAGCTTCTTTGCTGGTAGTCGTCGTACCGGTCGAAGACTCCGTCTTCACCTGGCCGGCATCGCCCTCCAGGGGTGCATGGGTTCCGTCCTTTGCAATGCCCGCTTGCTGCTCCGTGCTGACCGAGCCGGTCGTTTCCGGGCAGTCGGCGAAGCTGGGGCTGTGGGTGGCAGCTATCAAAGCGATAGTTGCCGGCATCAAGACAATCATTTTCATGGCTCATCCTCCTTTGCCGACTGACGAACATCGGTGGAGAGGCCTTTGTTCCTTGTTCCGACCGACCGCAGCGACTCGGGCAGTGTTCGTGCCACCTTCGCCATTGTCCGAGGCCAACCGGGGCGCAGTCGCTAAGGCTTCGCTGGGGCGACGGCGTGAGCATCCATCAGCAACATTGATGGGAATTCGGCACAATTTGCTTTGATCTTAGCCGTACTCCGATAGTTTCGGTTGCACCCGCCACCATGTCCCCGTCGAGTTTGCAATGCCCGAGAATGCCAGATGACCGTTGATGCGGGCAATTCCCTGCGCGGGATCATGTTCAAGATCATTTCCGTCGCGATTTTCGTGCTGATGCAGACCTGCATCAAGGCCGCCGGAAGTGGCGTCCCGGCCGGGCAGATCACCTTCTACCGTTCTGCCTTTGCGCTGATCCCGATCATTGCCTACCTCGCCTGGCGACGCGACCTGCGCACGGCGGTCCATACGGATCAGCCCTTCGGTCATTTCAAGCGCGGACTGTTCGGCGTCATGTCCATGGTCCTCGGCTTCTACGGTCTTGTCCACCTGCCGCTGCCGGAGGCGATCGCCATCGGCTATGCCTCACCGCTGATGGCGGTGGTCTTTGCGGCGCTGCTCCTGGGCGAGCAGGTGCGGCTTTACCGCTGGAGCGCCGTGGTTGCCGGCATGGTCGGCGTACTGATCGTGTCCTGGCCGAAGCTGACGCTGTTCAGCGAGGGAGGTTTCGGGTCCACCCAGGCTTTGGGTGCGGCCGCAGTGCTGGCGGGCGCGGTCCTGAGCGGGCTTGCCATGGTGCAGGTGCGCCAGTTGGTGAAGACGGAGCGGACGCCGACCATCGTCTTCTATTTCTCGCTGTCAGGCGCGCTGTTGTCGCTGCTGAGCCTGCCCTTCGGGTGGACGGCGCTGACGGGGGAACAGGCAATGCTGCTGATCGCGGCCGGCATCTGCGGCGGGATCGCCCAGATATTCCTGACCGAGAGCTACCGGCATGCGGACGTATCGGCTGTGGCGCCGTTCGAATACACGTCTTTCATCCTGGGGATTGCGATCGCCTTCGTCATCTTCGACGACGTGCCGACTGCGCCGATGATGATCGGTACGGCAATCACGGTGGCAGCCGGGATCTTCATCGTCTATCGGGAGCGGCGGCTCGGGTTGGAGCGCAAGGCGGCGCGCAAGGCTTCAGCGCCGCCCGGCTGACCGCTGGTTAAAGCGGGATGTAGGCCGTCGTCGCATTGGCGGGGCGAGCGTCGCCGCGGCGGACGGCACCAGCATGGCGGTATTCGCGGGCGGCGCTGACGGCGGTGCTGATGCCTTCGAATGTTTCGCGCAGTGCGCGGATAGGGTGAAGCTGGCTCATGATCCTGATTCCTTCCTCGTCTCGGTTCAGCGCTCGCGGAAATCCGTGAAGATTGCGGACGGTCGGGTGATCTTGTCCATCCGGCCGATGGCGCGCGCCGTCAGCTGCTCGTTGGTGGCGGAGCCGAAACGATGGTAGCCTTGCGAAGAGCGCTGCGGCATGCCGGCAGCGCGGAGGCTTTCAAAGCCGGAATGGATGGGGCGGGCACGAGTCATCATTGCCTTGGTTCCTAAATCTGTGGTTCCTCCCAAGACAAACCCAATATTGCGGTGCAGCATCGATTCGGCAATGCGACATAAAGGAGCGCTGCCATGCGCAAATTGCATGGCAGATTTCATAATCCGTTAACATTGATTATTCCCGCGGCATCAGCCGCGCGTGATCGCCTGGGAAAACATGAGCAGGTCGCGCCATGCGAGTGCCTTCGTGGCCGGGGCGCCCAAGAGGTCCTGCGGATGCAGCGTTGCCAGTGCACGGACGGAGCGACCGCCGACCGTCACCTCCCGCCATTCCCCCCGCAGGCTGTGGATCGTACCCGATTCCCCGAAGAAGAAGCGGGCAGGAAAATTCCCGAGCAGCAGTACGTGATCGGGTTCGGTCAAGGCAATCTGGCGGTCGATGAAGGGCTTGCAGATCGCGGTTTCGGCAGGCGAGGGCATGCGGTTGCCCGGCGGGCGCCACGGAATGATGTTGGTGAGCAGCACCGCCTCCCGCGACAGTCCGATGGCTGCCAGCATTCGGTCGAGCAACTGCCCCGTACGGCCGGAAAAGGGCAGGCCGTCGCGATCATCGTCGGCATTCGGCATGGGGCCGATGACCATGATCCGCGCGGCGGGATCGCCGCTGGCGAAGACGGTGGAACGGGCGCCGTTCTTCAGGTTGCAGCTGTCGAAGCTCTCGATCACCGCCTTCAGTTCCGCAAGCGAGGAAGCGCTGTCCGCTGCCCGCTGCGCGGCGGCCACCGCATCGACATTCGGCATGGCGACGGGTGGCGGATTGAGCGGCTGGGTCGCTGCGGCAGCGCGTGCTGGCTGTTGCCGGTCGGGCCGTTGTTGGGGAGCGGGTTGCGAAGCCCTGGCCTGCTCGCGGGCCACCTTCTGCGCCGCAAATTCCGCAACGCGGTCGATCGGCGCATCCTCCAGCAGCCATTCCACGCCGCTGTCCGCATAGAAATGCAGAAGTGCGGAGAGTTCCTGAGGGTCGAGGTCTTTCGCCTGGATCATCAGGCCACTCTAGCGAAGCGGAAGCGGCGGGGGAAGCATCAAGCCGCCCACCGCGCCATCTCGCCACTCTCGCCGATCAGTGCCAGGCCGTGGGCGATCGACAGAAGCTCGCCGCCGCTTTCGATCCGGCCTGCATCGAAGCGCCGGTTGAAGATGTCGCGGACGGCCGGCACGAAGGAGGTGCCGCCGGTGAGGAAGACCTTGTCGATGGCCGCAGGCGCCGTGTTTGTCTCGACCAGTACCTGGTCGAGGGCAGCCTCGATGCGGGACAGGTCGTCGGCAATCCAGCTCTCGAAGTCGCGGCGCCGGACAGTCTTGCGGCCGGCCTTGCCGAGCGGCGCGAAGCTGAATTCCGCCTCGTCCGCCGCCGACAGCGCCATCTTTGTCGCCGATACCGCCTGGTAGAGCGGATAGCCCTCGTCATGCTCGACGAGATCGATGAAGAGTTCGAGCTTTTCCGGTTCCAGGGCAGAGCGGACCAGCGATTGCAGGTCCGCGAACTCCTTCGATCCCTTGAAGATCGACAGCTGGTTCCAGCGTGAGAAGCTCGTGTAATAATTGCTAGGCACGTCGAGCACCTTGTCGAAGCTCCTGAACTGGCTGCCCTTGCCGATCTCCGGCGCGACGAGGTGTTCGATCATGCGCGCGTCGAACTGGTCGCCGGCAATGCCGACGCCGGAATGGCCGATCGGGGTGGCGGAGAGCCTGCCTGCATGGCGCTCGAAGCGGATCAGCGAATAGTCGGTCGTGCCGCCACCGAAATCCGCCACCAGGACATTGGCGTCCTTCTGCAGGTTCTGCGCGAAGTAATGGGCCGCCGCGACCGGCTCGTAGACATAGGCGATCTCCGGAAAGCCCAGCCGCGTCAGGGCCGTGTTATAGCGCTCGAGTGCCAGATTTGCGCTGGCGCTGGCGCCGGCGAACTGCACCGGCCGGCCGACGACGATGCGCGAGACCTCTGCCGGCCAGGCCTCGCCCGCATAGGCGGAAAGCCGCCGCAGGAAGATCTCCATCAGGTCCTCGAACTGGTGGCGGCGCGCGAAGATCAGCGTACCCTGGAAGAGCGGGCTTGCCGCAAAGGTCTTGATCGATTGCAGGAAGCGGCAGTCTCCCGGATTGTCGATGAAGGCTCGGATTGCCGCCTGTCCCGCCTCGACCTTCAGCGCCTGCGCGCCGAGTTGCCTGTCCTTCATGAAGGAGAGCGCCGTGCGCATCGTGTCGGTGGTGCCGGCACTGCTCGAAAACGGCATGGACTGCGTGGCACCATCGCCTTCCGCCAATGCAATGACGGTGTTGGTCGTGCCGAAATCCAGCCCCAGCGCGCGTGCCATGGCGGTGCTCCTCGTCCAGTCGTGATCGTTGAACCCGGAGCATCCGCCCGGAACGCCAAAGGGCGCCTGCCGCGCCCCGGTGAAATCGAGCGCGCCTGATGGCACAGGGCGGGTGGGATGGCAAGGGAGGGGGAGCTAGACCAGCGCCCTGGTTTCCGCCGCCATCTCCGCCATCCAGTCGGAAAACGCCGTCATCGCCGGCGTCGGGGTGCGGGATTTTAGCCGCGTCAGCCAGTAGCTGCCCTTGGAGACATAGACGGGGAAGGGTTGTTCCAGTGCGCCGGAGGCAAGGTGGCGGGAGAACATCAGCGGCGGGGCGAGCGCGACGCCGGTGCCTTGCAGCGCCGTTTCCACCATCAGCACGGAGGAATCGAACACCGGCCCGGTGATCGCCGGGGCGGGGGCGCCGGCGGCCTCGAACCAGCCGGGCCATTCGTCGGCGCGGTAGGAGCGGAGCAGTGTTTCCCGCCCGACATCCTCCGGATGCCTCTGCCTGGCCGCGATCGCCGGTACGCACAGCGCCGAAAGCGGTGCCTCGAACAAGGGTTCCGCCTCCGTATCGTGCCAGGCGCCGTTGCCGAAGCGGATCGCATAGTCGAGGCCTTCGGCGGCGATATCGACGCGGTTGTTGTTGGTGGAGAGCCGGACGTCGATGAAGGGGTGGCGGGCGCGAAAGCCGCCAAGGCGCGGCAGGAGCCAGCCGACGGCGAAGGTGCCGACGGCGCCGAGCGTCAGCACCTCGCGCATGTGCCCGCCTTCGAAGCGCTCCAGCATGTCCGCCATGCGGTCGAAACTGTCCTTAAGCGTCGGCAGGAGCGCCAGCCCTTCCTCGGTGATCATGAGCCCGCGCGGCAGCCGGCGAAAGAGGGTGACCCCGAGCCGCTGTTCGAGGAGCTTCACCTGATGGCTGACGGCGGCTTGCGTGACGCAGAGCTCGATCGCCGCACGGGTGAACGATAGATGCCGGGCGGCGGCCTCGAAGGCGCGCAGCGCGTTCAGCGGTAGATGCGGCCGGACCATGCAATGCCCCAGTTTTTCTTATGGCTCCCGCCAGTTATCATCGTTTGCGGCGCTCCCGCAACGGGCCCTAGAAATGGCGCGTTCACATCGAGGGAGACATATCATGATCCTGGAAAGACGAAGCCTTCTGGCCACTGCCATCGGCGTTCTTGCCGCATTTATTGCCACAGGGCCGGCATCCGCCGCCGGTCCCATCCGCTGCACGGTGGTGGTGGACGCCGAAAGCGGCGAGGCGATCCACCGGCAGGGAGCCTGCGATGAGCGCGTCTATCCCATGTCGACCTTCAAGCTGCCCTTGGCCATGATGGGCTATGACGCCGGCATTCTGACCGACGAAAAAACGCCGCGCTGGGACTACCAGGCGAAGTTCGGCGGTCCGGCGCGGGTGAAGAAGGCCTTCGACCCGACCGGCTGGGAGCGGGAATCGATCGTCTGGTATTCCCAGGAGATCACCCGCCGTCTCGGCGAAGACCGGTTCGGCGACTACGTGAAGACCTTCGCCTATGGCAACGCGGACGTCTCCGGCGGGCCTGGGAAGCTGGACGGATTGACGGAGTCCTGGCTGATGTCGTCGCTCAAGATCTCGCCGGACGAGCAGGTGGATTTCCTCCGCCGCTTCCTGAAGCGGGAACTGCCGCTCTCGGATCATGCGGTGGCGATGACGCAGGCGATCACCCCGCGCTTCGAGGCGGCGGACGGCTGGGTGATCCACGGCAAGACCGGCAGCGGCCGGATGCGCTACGCAAACGGCAAGCCCAGGAGCGACCGTCCCATCGGCTGGTTCGTCGGCTGGGCGGAGAGGGAAGGGCGAGAGCTCGTGTTCGCGCGGCTTCTGGTCGATGCAAAGCCGCACGACGAACCGATCAGCTTCGTGGTACGGGATTCGCTGATCGAGGACCTGCCGGGACTGGTGGCAGATAGATAACCAGCGACGCCGGGCGATCTGCTAGGCGACGGTCGTCGCGACCATGTCCGGGTGCAGCCTGATCACCCGGATATAGGCAATGGCGAAGTCCGGAGGAGTGACGCGAGCCTGTTCCCAATCACGCAATGTGCCGACCGGGACTCGAAATCGGGTGGCGAAAGCCGACTGGGAGAGGCCAAGCTCGGTCCGCGTCTGGCGGATGAGGCGTGCTCGCTGACCCCGTTCCAATGCTTCGGCTGTAACGTCGAAGTCCTCGGGGTCGGCCGGATCAGCCGGAAGAATGATAGGCTCGGTCTTCACCTGTGTTGCTCCTTCTCACGGAGATGAAGCGAGGAACTCGGCCCGCCAGACGAAGATGCCGGTGAACAGCTTCTCCTCCACCAGCCCGATGACCTTGAAGCGCTCCTCGCCATCGACCTCCCGGATCGACGGCAGAACGAGATGGTTCATGTCCTCAAGGATCCGGTCGCCGAAGCTGTAGACAAGCCGTGCTTCTCGCGGTTGATGGCATCCTTCGTAGGGTCAAACCGTGGCGTCACGTGAGAGCCAGTATACGGAAATTCCGTATCTGCGCAAGTAAGACCCCTACCGCCGCGCCCACCACATCAGCGCCATTCCCGCCAGCGCCAGGATCGCGCCGTAGAGGATCCACGGCGACTGGTCGATCATGAAGCTCGAGGGGGTAGGGGAATATGCCGCTGCCCTGGGCCATCCAGAGGAGGCCCATGAGGATGGCGAGGGCGCCGATCACGATGCCGAGACGCTTCATGGGCGGCGTCCTCCCGCAGGACGGATCAGGATTCGCCGAGGAACTGGTCGTCGCCGAAGCCCGGCCCATGCGGCTCGTCGCGCAAGAGCTTCCACGAGCCGATCAGCACGATCAGGCCGAAGGCGACCACCAGCGAGCCGTTGATCGTCCAGACGCTGAGTTCGCTCATGAAGCCTGTCGCCGGCAATTGGATGATGCCCGTGCCGTGGCCGACCCAGGCGAGGCCGACGATGATGATCGCAAGCCCTGCCGCGACCATCCAGTTCCTGATCTTCTCCAAGCTTCCCTCCCATGGAGCAATTTGTCGCACCCACATTAGCAGAGACGAGGCCGGATTCCAGGGATTTCGCAAGGCCTTGATATTTGTCAAGTCCGCGTAGGAAACCCTGCGCGGCACTGGGGAAGCCCTAGATCGATTTGGAGGCGCCGCCATCCACCCGCAGCATCGTTCCGGTGACGTAGCTCGCCGGGACCGAGCAAAGGAAGGCCGCGGCTGCGGCGAACTCCTCCACCTTGCCCAGACGTCCTGCGGGGATCGACTTGACGGAAGCGGCGCGGATCTCCTCGATCGGCTTGCCCTGGCGCTTCGCATTGGCGCCGTCGAGCTCGTCGATGCGGTCGGTGTGGATGCGGCCCGGCAGGATCATGTTTGAGGTGACGCCATAGGAAGCGACCTCGGCCGACAGCGTCTTGTTCCAGCCGACGAGGGCTCCGCGCAGCGTGTTGGAGAGCGCCAGGTTCGGGATCGGTTCGAAGACGCCGGAGGAGGCGACCGTGAGGACGCGGCCGAAGCCCTGCGTCTTCATCAGCGGCAAGAGCGCGTTAGTCAGCGTGATGACGCGGACGACCATGGACTGGAAGAAGTTGTAAAGCTTTTCCGCATCCATCTCCTCGGCCATGCCTGGCGTCGGGCCGCCGGTGTTGTTGACGAGGATGTCGATGCCGCCGAGCTTCTCGTGGACGGCTTTCAGCATCGCATCGACGAAGTGCGCATCGGCGAGGTCCGCCTCGACCCAGTCGGCCTTGCCCTTGCCGGCGGCGTTGATGGCCTCGGCGTTGGCCTTCAGCTTGTCGCCGCTGCGGCCGCAGAGGAGCACATGCGCGCCTTCGTCTGCAAGTGCCCTGGCAATGCCGAGGCCGAGGCCGCGTGAGGAGGCGAGAACGAGCGCGCGCTTGCCGGCCAGTCCGAGATCCATGGTGATGTCCTTCCAATGCTGTGAATGCGCAGCGAACTTAGCGATGCGAGCGGGCGTCGAAAAGGCCCGGCGCTGCGAAAACGATCCAGGTCAAAGCGCAAATGTTCCCGAGGCACGATAGATGCAGGCGAAGGTTCAAAGCTGGAACCGGCGGGCATGGTGCGCGCCGTTTTCCGGCAAGGAGTGACGGGGAGGAGCTGTGGATCAGCTGGCTGATGAAGGAGGTGGCGTTGAAGGCCACCTACAATGCCATGCTGCGTGGCAAGGCTTGAGGGGAGGCGACAATGCAGGACATGCGCTTGAAACCATGCTGGCGGTCTTCCAGGAGATGTTCGGCCCGGTGCTTTTCTGGATCCTGGTGCTAGCGGCCATCGTCATCACCCTCCTTTACCTCTACGTGCTGGCGCGGGACCGGGCGCTGTCGATGCGCAAGTTCCTGATGGCGCAGCTCTCCATGCCGATCGGGGCGGTGGCCGCGGTGCTGTTTGTCCAGGCGGTCACGGACTCCCACTTCCGCGACATTGGCGGGCCGGTCGACATGATCGTGCTGCTGGGAGTTGCGGTTCTGGGGGCGGTCGGACTGGCGATCCTCGTCTACACGGCGCAATCGCTGGTGCGGCGGCACCCCTAAGGCGTAGCGCACTCCTTTGGCGGTCTTTGACATTTGCCGTTTCTGCCACTAGGAAACGCGGCATGTCTGGCTGCGAGAGTTGCAGCTACGCGCCACGGCGCCCGAACATTCCGAAAGACCAAGAAGATGACCGATCACGAAGGCGCCGTTCCGGCGATCGCCAAGGCATTGGCGAAGCGCGGCTATGCGACGCTCACCCCCGTCCAGCAGGCCATGCTCGACCCGGCGCTGCAGACCTCCGACGCGCTGGTCTCGGCGCAGACGGGCTCGGGCAAAACGGTCGCCTTCGGCATCGCCATGGCGCCGACGCTGCTCGACGACGGCGAGCGCTTCGACCGAGCAGGCGCGCCGCTGGCCTTGGTGATCGCTCCGACTCGGGAACTCGCCATGCAGGTGAACCGCGAGCTCACCTGGCTCTACGAGATGACCGGCGCGGTGATCGCCTCCTGCGTCGGCGGCATGGACATCCGCAGCGAGCGGCGGGCGCTGGAGCGCGGTGCCCATATCGTCGTCGGCACGCCCGGCCGCATCTGCGATCACATCCGCCGCAATGCACTCGACATGTCGGAGCTTCGGGTCGCGGTGCTCGACGAGGCGGACGAGATGCTCGACCTCGGCTTTCGCGAGGACCTGGAATTCATCCTCGACGCAGCACCAGAGGGCCGGCGGACGCTGATGTTCTCCGCGACGGTGCCGTCGGGGATCGCCAAGCTTGCGAAACGCTACCAGCGCGATGCGGTGCGCATTTCGACCACGACGGAGGAAAAGCAGCACGCCGACATCGAGTATCGGGCACTGCTCGTCGCTCCGTCCGACCGCGAGAACGCCATCATCAACGCGCTGCGATTCTATGATGCGAAGAATGCGATTGTGTTCTGCTCTACGCGCGCAGCGGTGAACCACCTGACGGCACGTTTCAACAACCGCAACTTCGACGTCGTAGCGCTTTCCGGCGAGCTGACGCAGAACGAGCGCACGCACGCGCTGCAGGCCATGCGCGACGGCCGCGCCCGTGTCTGCATCGCCACCGACGTCGCCGCCCGTGGGATCGACCTGCCGGGCCTCGACCTCGTCATCCACGCCGACCTGCCGACAAATTCCGAAACGCTGCTGCACCGCTCCGGCCGCACGGGCCGTGCCGGCAATAAGGGTGTGAGCGCGCTGATCGTGCCGGTCAACCAGCGTCGCAAGGCAGAGCGCCTGCTGGCAGGCGCCGATGTGACGCCGACCTGGGCGCATCCTCCGTCTGCCGACGAGGTGATTGCGCGCGACCAGGAGCGCCTGCTGGCCGACCCGGTGTTCGACGAGGCGCCGCGCGAGGAAGAGCAGGAGCTGATTGCCCGTCTGGTGGAAACCTATGGCGCCGAAAAGCTCGCTGCCGCTTTCGTCAACCTGCACCGGGCAAAGAATGCCGCGCCGGAAGACCTGCTGCCCGTTTCGCTGGATGGCGGCCCGCGCAAGCCGCGCGATGCGAACCAGGGGGATCCCGCCTCGCGGCCGCTTACGCCCCGCGGCGATTTCGGTCCCGCCGTCTGGTTCTCGCTGTCGGTCGGCCGAAAGCAGCGCGCCGAGCCCCGCTGGTTGATCCCCACCATCTGCCGCAACGGCGATCTCTCCAAGAACGAGATCGGCGCGATCAAGATGCAGGCGGACGAGACCTATGTGGAGATTGCCGCCGACCATGCCGAACGCTTCATGGCGAAGCTCGGCAAGGACCGGATGATGGACCGCGGCATCCGCGTTACCCGCCTCGACCAGGCGCCGGACTTCAGCAAGTTTACCCGAGGTGGTGACGACGAGGCCCCGCGCCGCGATGGCCCGCGGATGGACAAGCCGTGGAAGGGCAAGAAGTCCGGTGATGGCGATGCCGCCGAGCGGCCCCGGCGGGAGAAGCCGTTCCGCGAGAGACCTTCCGGCGAGGCGCCTGCACGGGACTGGAAACCGAAGGGCAGGTCCGCTGACGCGCCGCGCGACATGCGCAGCGTCGACGACGAAGTCTGGGGTGAGCCGAAGCCGAAGGCGAGCTTCGGCAAGGGCAAGCCTGCCCGTGGCGGCGATACGGCGGGGCATCCGCAGAAGAAGAGCGCCGGCAAGGCGTTCGGCGACAAGCCGTTCAAGGGCAAGGCTTCCGGCAAGGATACTGCGGGCAAGCCGTTCGGTTCGAAGGGCAAGGCGGGTGGCGGTCCAAAGAAGTTCGGCAAGGGGAACGACCGCGCCCGGTGAATGGTGCCCTCAGAAGGGCACCTTCCCGGGATTGAACAGCCCCTTCGGGTCGAGCGCCTGCTTGAGCGTACGGGCCAGAGCCCGCTTTGCGGGTGAGGTGAAGGTCTCGTAGCCGTAGCGCTTTTCGAGCCCTACCCCGTGTTCCGCGGAGAAGCTGCCACCGGCTTCCCGGATGCCGGTGTATACGGCATCTTCAACGGCACGCAATTCATCCTGCGGCAGCGGTCCGCGCCTGATCAGCGTCAGGTGCAGGTTGCCGTCGGCGATGTGCCCATAGACATAGGCCGCATAGGTGGGATCGATCGCCTTCAGCCGGCTCTCCAACTGGGCGACATAGGCGTCGAGACGGGTCGGCGGAACGGAGACGTCGAAGGAGGCGGCTTCGGGAATCTCGGCATAGTAGAAGCCGGAATCCTCGCGGATGTCCCAGAAGCGCCGCGCCTGGTCGAGCGACTTGGCGACGATGCCGCCTTTGAGGTCGAGCGGCTCCCAGAGCTCCGCAAGCTGATCCTCCAGGGTGGCCGCGGCGGCATCGACGCTTTCTGCCGATATCTCGACCAGCAGTGCCGAGGCGTCCTCTTCGAGCCATGACAGATCGAGACCCTTGAGATGTGCATGATCGCGAATGTAGCGCGGCCACATCATCTCGGCTGCCTCAAGGGTGACGCCCGGCAGGGTCCGGAGATGGCGGATGACCGACAATGCAGTGCGGGCATCGGCAGCGCCCAGCATCGCGGTCGCCCGGTACGGGCGCTGCGGCTCCAGCTTCAGGACCACCTTGGTGACGACGCCGAAGGCGCCTTCGCCGCCGATGAAGAGCTGTTTCAGGTCCGGCCCGGCCGAGACCTTCACGACACGCGTCAGGTCAGAGAAGATATCCCCAGACGGCAGGACTGCCTCAAGTCCAAGCACCTGATGGCGCATCACGCCATTGCGGAAGGCGAGGATGCCGCCGGCATTCGTCGACACCATACCGCCGATCGTCGCCGTGCCACGCGAGCCGAGATCGATGCCGGTAGTGAGGCCGTGTTCCGCCGCAGCCTGCTGCAGGGCCTCCAGCGTCACTCCCGCCTCGACCGTTGCGGTCATCCCCTCAGGCTCGATGGACAGGATGCGGTTGAGACGCGAGGTAGACAGTATGACCTCTCCCGCGACGCTGACATTGCCGCCTACCAGCCCGGTGAGACCGCCCTGCGGGACGATCGCGATGTTGTTTTCCGCGCACCAGCCGACGAGTGCGACTGCACCCTCCACCGTCGCGGGCTGAACCATCACGCCGGCGCCGAAATTCCGAAAATGCTCGCCCGGATGCCGGCCCTGGAGATCTTGGGGGGAAAGGACCGTCAGTTCCGGATGAAGTTCGCTCAGGCGGCGGTGGAGTTCGAGGGGTGTCAGAGTTGTGGACTGTGCTAGGGTCATTCTGTCGACTTCGTTGGAGGCGAATGGGCCGTCTTAGCAGTGCGGCTCCGTTCGGCAAGATCGGATCATCGCCTCCGTACCAGCAACTTGATTTTCGGGTGCGCCTTGTTATTCTTACGTTCACGTAAAGGTAAGCGGCGCCCCGTTCGCAAATCCGGTGGCGTATCGCTTTGGAGGTCGACAATGCCTGTGGCTTTTGCCAATGAGGTTGTCAGACAAGTGGTGCCGGAGTGGAGCCGGCAAAGCGGAGTAGGTGATGAGCGAGCAATTGGAACTGCCCGAGCGCGAGAGCATGGAATTCGACGTGGTAATCGTCGGTGCCGGTCCGGCGGGGCTGTCGGCGGCGATCCGCCTGAAGCAGGTCAATCCGGACCTCACCGTGGTCGTGCTCGAGAAGGGGGCGGAAGTTGGCGCCCATATCCTGTCCGGCGCCGTGGTCGATCCGATCGGCATCGACAGGCTTCTGCCCGGCTGGCGCGAGGAGGAGGGGCATCCCTTCACCACGCCTGTCACCGACGACCAATTCCTCTTCCTGGGGCCGGCGGGCTCGATCCGCCTGCCGAACGCCTTCATGCCGTCGCTGATGAACAATCACGGCAACTACATCGTCTCTCTCGGTCTTGTTTGTCGCTGGCTTGCGGAGAAGGCGGAAGCGCTCGGCGTCGAGATCTATCCGGGGTTCGCCGCAACGGAAGTGCTCTACGACGAGAACGGCGCGGTGCGTGGCGTGGCGACCGGTGACATGGGCATCGAGCGCAACGGCGAGCCGGGCCCGGCCTTCACCCGCGGCATGGAGCTGCACGGCAAATACGTGCTGATCGGCGAGGGTGTACGCGGATCGCTTGCAAAGCAGCTGATCGCGAAGTTCGATCTCCAGAAGGATCGGGAGCCGCAGAAATACGGCATCGGATTGAAGGAACTCTGGGAGGTCAAGCCGGAGAACCACAAGCCCGGCCTCGTTCAGCACTCCTTCGGCTGGCCGCTTGGGCTCAAGACTGGCGGCGGTTCCTTCCTCTACCACCTGCACGACAATCTCGTCGCCGTCGGCTTCGTCGTCCACCTGAACTACAAGAACCCCTATCTCTACCCGTTCGAGGAGTTCCAGCGCTTCAAGACGCATGAGGCGATCCGCGGCACCTTTGAAGGCGCCAAGCGCATCTCCTACGGCGCCCGCGCGATTACCGAGGGTGGCTATCAGTCGGTGCCGAAGCTCTCCTTCCCTGGCGGCGCGCTGATCGGCTGCTCCGCCGGAATGGTCAACGTGCCGCGCATCAAGGGCAGCCACAACGCCGTCCTCTCCGGCATGCTGGCGGCGGAGAAGATCGCAACGGCGATCGCCGCCGGCCGCGCCAATGACGAGGTGGTCGAGATCGAGAACGAATGGCGCGACGGCGACATCGGCAAGGACCTGAAGCGGGTGCGCAACGTCAAGCCGCTGTGGTCGAAGTTCGGCACAGCCATTGGTGTCGGGCTTGGCGGCATCGACATGTGGACCAATCAGATCTTCGGCTTTTCCTTCTTCGGGACGCTGAAGCACGGCAAGACCGATGCCGAGAGCCTGGAACCGGCTGCCAAGCACAAGCCGATCACCTATCCCAAGCCTGATGGGGTCCTGACCTTCGATCGCCTGTCCTCGGTCTTCCTGTCCAACACGAACCATGAGGAGGACCAGCCGGTCCACCTGCAGGTGAAGGACATGGACCTGCAGAAGCGGTCGGAGCTCGGCGTCTATGCCGGTCCGTCGACCCGCTACTGTCCGGCCGGCGTCTATGAGTGGGTCGAGAAGGATGGCGAGGAGGTCTATGTGATCAACGCCCAGAACTGCGTCCACTGCAAGACCTGCGACATCAAGGATCCCAACCAGAACATCAACTGGGTGCCGCCGCAGGGCGGTGAAGGACCGGTCTATCCGAGCATGTGAGACCGCGCTGAATCCGACATTAAGGCCCTCCGGTCAGTCCGACCGGAGGGATTTTTTGTTTTGGCCCCGGCGTGAGGCTCGCGGCGGCCGGCGCCGGTTTGATCTGAAGCAAAGCTCCCCTCCCGATAAGGCCTAGGATGCTCCTTGCGGCGCGAGACAGGTACCGCAGCGATTTCGAACCTTTCGTAGGAGGAATGACGATGAAAAAGCATGTGAGGCTGTCACTGGTCGTTGCTGCGGCGCTCTTTGCGGGTGCTGCCTCCGCTCAGCCCTTCGGCGGACCGGGCTGGGGAGGCGGACCCGGCATGGGTTCCGGCTGGGGCGGTGGACCTGGAATGGGCATGGGCATGGGCTGGGGCGGCGGCCAGATGATGCCCGGCCGCGGCCGCTTCGCCATGATCGACGCCGACCATAATGGCACGATCAGCGCCGAAGAGGCTGCTTCCGCGGCCGAGGGCGTGTTCGCGGCCATGGACGCCGACGACAATGCTGAACTGACCAAGGACGAGTACATGAGCGTCCGGATGGGCCCGCAGATGGGCTGGAACCAGCAGCGCCAGACCGAGCGTCAGACTGCCAAGGAGGAACGCTTCGGCCAGATGGACAGTGATGGCAACGGCACCGTCACACAGGCGGAGTTCATCGCCCATGCCAAGGCCCATTACGACAGCGCCGACGCCGACAAGGACGGCAATGTCACGCCATGGGAATGGCGTAGCGAGCAGTGGAACTGAGCTCGCCGCACATTTCTCTCAACAAGCAGCTTGCGCGTGGGTGCGCGCAGGCGGTGGGCGGTATCACTTCGCCGTGACACTAACGCTTCATTAACCATAAACTCCGTAGTTTCGTGCCATCAAACCGACACATTGAGGACACGATTCATGTCGATCTCCCGCCGCGGGTTTCTGTTCGGACTGCCGCTTTTCGTCACTGGATGCGCCTCCAGTGGCGTGGATCACCAGGCCAATTATGCGGCTCTGCCGGATGAAGCTTTCCCGCTGAAGCGCGTCCCGCTGGACAAGATCAAGCCCGAGCTTCGCCGTCAGGTCGTCGCCTATGAAACCAGCCACAAGCCGGGAACGATCGTGGTCGATACGCCCGCCCGCCGCCTCTATCATGTGATGGAGAATGGGCAGGCGATGCGCTACGGCGTCGGCGTCGGTCGAGCAGGCCTCGCCCTCTCCGGCAATGCCTATGTCGGTCGCAAGGCGGAATGGCCAACCTGGACCCCGACCCCGAACATGATCCGCCGGGAACCGGAAAAGAACCTGAAATACGCTGGGGGCGTGCCGGGCGGGCCGAACAACCCGCTCGGCGCACGCGCCATCTATCTCTACCGCAACGGCAACGACACGCACTTCCGGATCCACGGCACGAACCAGCCGCAGACGATCGGCTACGCCATGTCGAGCGGATGCGTTCGGATGATGAACCACGACGTGATCGATCTCTACGAACGGGTGAAGGTCGGCGACCGGGTCGTCGTGCTGCAGGCCTGATCTTAGAAGCGGCGACGTGGCTTCACGCGCGTCGCCGCGACAGCAATCCGGTCGACAGGAGGACGCCGAGGCCGGTGACGAATGTCGCTGCGATCGTCAGTGCGTCCACGGCTTCCCCCAGCAAGACGGCTCCACCGATCGCTGCGGCGACGGGCGTGACGGCGGTATAAGCCGCGGCTTTCGTCGCACCGAGCATCCGCACGCCGATCCCGTAGAGGACAGTCGCGAGCAAACCGGAGAGCAGGCCCTGCGGCACGATCTGCAGCGCGATCTCCGAGACGGGAGCGACCAAGAGGTTCGAGCCCATCAGGGGGATCAGCGGCAGGTTGATCACGGTCGACCAGAAACAGATCAGAGCGCCGGCCTCGAAGGCGCCGAGTCCAGATCGGCGAAAGGCATGGGTATAGACAGCCCACAGCACCGCGCCGAACGGCAGGACGAGATAGCTTCGCCAGGTGAGTGCCGCGCCGGATGCCGTCCCGATGAGAAGCATCAGCCCGCCCGCAAGGATCGCCAGCATGCCGATTTTGCGCAAGCGATCCGGCCGTTCCCCCAGCACCAGCATTCCGATTAGCGCGGTGGCGAGCGGCATGGTGCCCGGCAACAGGACCCCGGCGGCGGAGGCGGGAGTGGCGTGCAGTCCAAATGCGGCAACCTGGAAGAAGGGCGCGCCTGCGCCGACGATCATTAGGACCAGCGGTAGGGTGCCGGCACTGCGGGGCCAGAGCCCGGTGCGGCGGAGAAATGGCGAAAGTACGAGCGCCGGGATGCCGAAGCGCAGCAGGCTGAGGTCGAGCGGCGTCAGCATGCCGCCCCTGCTGTAGCGCATCGAAATCAGCCAGGTTGCCCAGATGCCGACGACGGACAAGGCTGCTGCCGCACCGAGCATCGTCGATGTGGATGCAGGCGGGCGTTCGATCACTGCCATCACGGTCTTCCTCTGCAACGACGACGGCGGATCATAGCTCCGTTAGAGGAGACCCGTCCTTGCTAAATCGCGCCGGGAATGACAAGAATTTGGCATTCTGTGCCAATATCATTGGGTATGACGGACTAACATGCCAAAACTTGACAAGTTCGATATCGGCATTCTTGAGGCCCTGCAGCAGGACGCCCGGGCAACCAATGTGGAAGTTGCCGAACGGGTGAACCTCTCTCCTTCGCCCTGCCTGCGGCGGACGCGCATGCTGGAAGAAGGCGGAATCATCCGTGGTTACCGCGCCGACATCGACAGGCAGGCGATCGGGTTGGAACTGACGGTCTTCGTCTCCTTCAAGGTGATCCGCCATACCCGCGAAAATGCCCAGGCGCTGGAGCAGGCGCTGATCGACATTCCGGAAGTGATTGCCTGCCACATGATCTCCGGGCAGTCGGATTTCCTGGCTGAGGTCGTGGTCGAGAATCTTGCAGCCTATGAGCGGCTCTTGACGGA
This sequence comes from Pseudorhizobium halotolerans, assembly GCF_902153235.2. Classification (NCBI taxonomy): domain Bacteria; kingdom Pseudomonadati; phylum Pseudomonadota; class Alphaproteobacteria; order Hyphomicrobiales; family Rhizobiaceae; genus Pseudorhizobium; species Pseudorhizobium halotolerans. The sequence goes on from NZ_CABFWE030000008.1 coordinate 205,092, forward strand.
GAAACTGCTCGTCCTGCCGCAGGTCACCGACATCCAGTCGAATTTCTCAATCCGGGCCGTCAAGACCGGCGGTGCGCTGAAGCTGCCGCCGGTCCGTGAACGGGGCTAGAAGCCAGATAGGACGATCTTGCCCTTCGTCCGGCCGCTTTCGATCATCGAATGGGCGCGCTTGAGGTTCGCCGCATTGATCACACCATAGGTCTCGTTCAGCGTGGTGCGGATATCGCCGGCATCCACCATGTCTGCCACATGGTTCAGCAGCTTGTGCTGCTCCATCATGTCCGCCGTCTGCCAGACCGGACGGGCGAACATCATCTCCCAGTGGATGGAGAGCGACTTGCGCTTGAATGGACGCAGGTCCATCGGTTCCTTTGGATCGTCGATCAGTGAGAACCGTCCCTGCGGTGCGATCAGTTCCAGAACGTCGGCCACATGCATTTCCGTCTGCGTGGTCGAGAAGACGAAAGCGGGCGAACCTATGCCCAATGCCTCCACCTGTGGCGCCAGCGGCTGGCTGTGGTCGATCACATGATGAGCCCCGAGCTCACTGATCCAGGCCTTTGTCTCGGGGCGTGATCCGGTCGCGATGATGGTGAGATCGGTCAGGCGACGGGCGAGCTGGATTGCGATGGATCCCACGCCGCCAGCACCGCCGATGATGAGGACCGCATTGGCGGCACCAGGAACCGGGTCCTGCACCTTCATACGGTGGAACATGGCTTCATAGGCCGTGATGGCGGTAAGCGGCAGGGCGGCAGCCTCCTCGAAGCTGAGGCTTGCAGGTTTCCTGCCGACGATGCGCTCATCCACGAGGTGATACTCCGCATTGGTGCCCTGCCGATTGACGGCACCTGCATAGAAGACCTCATCGCCAGGCTTGAAGAGGGTGACCTCGCTTCCGACTGCCTTGACCACCCCCGCCGCGTCATAGCCCAGCACCCGGTATTGCCCGCCTTCCACCGCTGCCGAGGCCCGGACCTTCGTATCCACCGGGTTAACGGAAACCGCCCTGATCTCGACCAGGAGATCGTGGCCGGTCGCTTGCGGCATAGGCAGATCGATGTCGATGAGCGCGGTATCCGCGTCGATGGGTTGGGGCTTGTTGAAGGCGACGGCGCGCATGCGGCTCTCCCTGTTCGTTGCAGGCCTCGATTTTGCAGCCTATCTCCGTGACCTGCAACAACGGCGAAGGACTTCGGGGCTATATCGGTAAAATCCCGCTCAGCGGAAACATTCCCCCGCCTGCTGGCAAAACGGCCGATGAGCAACCATTTCTGCCATGGCTCGTTGTTCGGCGGGCTGACCTGCAGGCAGAGCGAAAGCGCCAGATGAACCTTGTTGCCGTCTTCAACCGCGATGGCGGAACCTTCAAGACAACCGACATGGACGCCTATTGCGCTCGTGCGGCAAAGACATTCAAGGACGCGGGCCATCGGATCGAGTGTCACGTCGTTGCCGGCAAGGACGTTGTCGCCACGATGCAGCGTGTTGCGGCCAATGCCGACGTCGAGGGGCTGATCGCCGGAGGTGGTGACGGCACGATCTCCGCGGCAGCCGACATCGCCTGGCGCAACGGTCTGACGCTCGGCATCGTCCCCGCCGGCACGATGAACCTGTTTGCACGTTCCCTGAAGCTGCCGCTCGACATCTGGGGGGTCCTGGATGTCCTGGCGCGAGGGAACGTCGAGAATGTCGATATCGCCAGCGCCAACGGCAGGAGCTTCATCCACCAGTTTTCCGCCGGCCTTCACGCACGCATGGTCCGTTACCGGAATTCCATGACGTTTGGGTCACGTCTTGGGAAGATCCGCGCCAGCACGCGGGCCGTGCTGGGGGTGATGTTCAATCCCCCGGAATTCGAGGTGGAATTCAATGCCGAAGGGAAGGTAGGCCACCGAAAGGTCTCCGCCATTTCCGTGTCGAACAACGAGTTCGGCCAGGATCCGCTGCTCGTTGCGCCGGATGTGACGGGCGGCCATCTCGGCTTCTATATAGCCGATCCGCTGACGCCTGCGGGCGTGGCGCAACTCGCCTACGACATCCTGCGGGGTCGCCTGAAGGAAAACGCGGCGGTCACTGCCATGACCACCACCGAGGTCGAGCTGCATTTCCCTCGCGAGCGGCATGATGTTCGCTGCGTCATCGACGGAGAACTGCTGCCCATGGACCGCGACGTCAAGCTGCGCATACACGCCGGTGAACTCAAGGTTCTCGTGCCTCGCGAACCTGACGAACTTAAGCAGGAAGAGGCGGGAAGCGGCATCTGATCCCTCAGATGCGCGGAAGATAAGTGCGGTAGTCGAAATCGGAGACGGTGCGCAGGTAGGTGAGCGCCTCCTTCCGCTTCGTATCCGCATAGAGCCTCTGGTAGCGTTCGCCGAAGACGTCGCGAATGAAGGCGGATGCGGCGAAGTCTTCGACAGCGGTCAGGAAGTCATGCGTCAGGCGGCGATTGCCCGGCACCGGCTGGCCGGGTTCGGTGGGCAGGCCTGCGTCGAGCGTCTGTTCGATGCCAAGCAGCATTCCCCCCAATATGGCAGTCAGCAGGAGATAGGGATTGGCATCGGCGCCGGCGACGCGGTGCTCGATGCGCGCTGCCGGTCCGCCCTTGTCGGGTATGCGCACGGCCGTTCCGCGGTGGCCATAGCCCCAGTCGATCTCGACAGGCGCGAAGGATCCGGGCTGAAAGCGTCGGTAGGAATTGGCAAAAGGCGCGAAGATCAGTTGCGCGTCGCGCATCGTGTCGAGCATTCCGGCACAGACGGATTTGAGGAGCGCCGGCTCGCTCCCCCTGGCATCAAGGATGTTGTTTCCGTCGCGGTCGATGATGCTCGCATGGACATGCAGGCCTGAGCCGGCATGTTCGGCATAGGGTTTCGCCATGCAGGTGGATTTCAGGCCGTGGCGCTTCGCCGCCTGCTCGGCGATCCGCTTGAGATAGATGCAGTCGTCGGCGGCGGCCAGCGCATCCGCCCGGTGCAGGAGGTTGATCTCGAACTGACCCGGGCCGAACTCCGCCGTGGTGGCGTCCGCGGGCAGGCCCTGCGCCTTCGACCAGGCCCGGACCGTCTGCAGATAACCGTCCAGCGCATCGACGGCGCTCATGTCGTAGAGCTGGAAGCCGTTCGGCTCCCCGCGGAATGCAAGGCTTTTCGGCGGGCGCGGCCGTCCGGTCTCGCGCCAGTCGTCCTCCACCACATAGAATTCCAGCTCCGTGGCCACCACTGGCGTGAGCCCGCGTTCCTCATATCGTTGAAGCAGGGCGGCGAGGATGGCGCGCGGGTCCATGAAGCTCGGGCTGCCGTCCAACTCGTGCATCGTTGACAGCACTTGCTGTGACCCCTGCGGTGCCCACGGCATGGGCGCAAGGCTGCGGCGGTCCGGAATGCAGAGGCCATCGGGGTCGCCGATCGACAGGGACAGCCCGGTGATGTCGTCATTGTCGTCACCCCAGATGTCGAGCGACTGCGTCGAGGAGGGGAGCCGGACAGAACCATCCCAAACCTTCTTTTCCGCCTCCAGCGGGATCTGCTTGCCGCGCAGGTCGCCATTCATGCCGACGAGCAGGATTTCGATGCGGGGAGGGGCATTCTCGGCGGTCATGGGAAGTCTTCAGAAGGGAGTTGCGAAGCTTCGTTCGTAGCCGATAAGACTTGGGCAGACAATCTCGCCTCCGGAAGACCCCAATGACCTCTGCCACAGTCCTCTCCAATCTCGGCGCCATCGATGCCGCCCACCACCTGCATCCCTTCTCGGACATGAAGAAGCTCAATGCGGCAGGCACGCGGGTTATCGAGCGGGCCGAGGGCGTGCACATCTTCGACAGCACCGGCAAGAAGTACCTCGATGCCTTTGCCGGGCTCTGGTGCGTCAATGTCGGCTATGGGCGGCGAGAGATCGCCGAGGCGGTTCATCGCCAGATGAGCGAGCTGCCCTATTACAACAGCTTCTTCGGGACGACGACACCGCCGACGACCCTGCTTGCGCAGAAGATCGCCTCGCATGCTGGCGGCAAGCTGAACCGCGTCTTCTTCACCAATTCCGGCTCCGAAGCCTCGGACACCTGGTTCCGCATGGCGCGGGTCTACTGGAAGGCGCTTGGCAAGCTGGAGAAGACACAGGTCATAGCCCGCCGCAACGCCTATCACGGCTCGACGGTCGCCGGTGCCTCGCTCGGTGGCATGAAGTGGATGCACGAACAGGGCAACCTGCCGATCGAGGGGATTCACCACATCGGTCAGCCCTACAGGTATGCGGAGGGCGGGGATCTTTCGCCCGCAGAGTTCGGCCTGAAGGTGGCCCGCGAACTGGAGCAGAAGATCGACGAACTCGGAGAAGATCGTGTCGCCGCCTTCGTCGCCGAGCCGATCCAGGGCGCCGGCGGTGTGATCATCCCGCCGGACACCTACTGGCCCGAGATTGCCCGCATCTGCCGCGAACGCGACATCCTGCTCGTCTCCGACGAGGTGATCTGCGGCTTCGGACGGCTCGGCTCCTGGTTCGGATACCAGCACTACGGGGTGGAGCCCGATCTTGCGCCGATCGCCAAAGGGCTCTCCTCCGGCTACCTGCCCATCGGCGGGGTGATGGTGAGCGACCGGGTGGCGGACGTGATGGTGGAGGAGCTCGGGGATTTCTACCACGGCTTCACCTATTCCGGGCATCCGGTCTGTGCCGCGGCGGCGCTGGAGAACCTGCGCATCATCGAGGAAGAGGGGCTGGTCGAGCGTATCCGCGACGACATCGGGCCCTATTTTTCCGCCGCCTGGAAAAGCCTGGAGGACCACGAGGTGGTGGGCGAGGCCGAGAGCGTCGGGCTGATGGGTGGCCTGCAACTGGCCGCCGACAAATCGACCCGCCGGCGCTATGCCAAGCCTGACGACATCGGTACGCTGGTGCGCAACCACTGTGTCGAAAACGGCCTGATCATGCGCGCTACGGGCGACCGCATGCTCGCCTCGCCGGCCTTCACCATCAGCCGTTCGGAGGTGGACGAGGTGGTCGACAAGCTGCGCAAGGCGCTCGACCACCTGCGGGACACGGTCAGGGAGTAGTCTCGCCGTCTGCCGCCGGCACGTACCAGGCATAGCCGAACGTGTACTCATCGCCCGGACGACCATAATTGCGTGGCAGCATGACGGTACGCATCCCCGCCCGGCGCAGCGGGCCGTACTGGGTTTGAACGAAGGCCTCCAGGTCCTGGCTGAGGGGAGGCAGCGGATTGTCGCGCCACTGCATCCAGCCGATCACGACAGGTCGGTCCGCGGCCGGCTTGACGGTGGGACGGAAGTCGGGATGGTCTGGCAGAACGGCAGGGACTTCCGGAAACTGCACCCGCATGCTTCCGAGAAGGGGAAGCATGTCGCCAACGATGACCGAGGGCTCCCCGGCATCCGCGCGGACCGCCTCTGCATAGGCATCCATCGGCGTGTTCAAATAGTTGTAGTCGCCCGACCACCCGGACGTGACGATGCGGAGCACGAGGATTGCCGGTATCAGGACCATCGCCCCTGCCGCGATCCGGACGAAGGTTATGATCTGGCTGCGCTCGCCAATGCCGGCAGCGTCGAGTTTCAGGCAGATGTAGAGCGGGAGGACGAGCAGGTAGGGTGTTAGATACCGATCCCGGATCTGGTCCAGGCCGCCGGCTAGGATGACCAGCAGCAGGCCGAGATAGATGACGCCGAGAAGCCGTCCGAAGAGCCGCGTCCAGCGGGAGGAGGCGCGGAGTGCCTGACGCCAATCTTTGCCGAAGGCGATGACAAAGACGATCAGCGTGAGGGCCGAGAAGCCGATCGTTGCAAGCATGAGCGTCAGCATTCCTCCACCGACGCGCAGCAGATAGGGAACATCCGTTTCGCTGATCAGCTTGCCCATTGTCCTGTCGGTAGCAGCGTCGAGGTTGCTGAGAAACCAGAGGGCATGCGGCAGAGCCACGGAGAGTGCGACCACGGCCGTGACGGCAAGCCGCCAATCGAACAGCCTTCGGCGCATTTCCGGATCGAGCAGAATGGCGATGAGCGCTGCGGCAGGCAGAAGCACGAAGTTGTACTTGGCATTGAAGCCGATACCGATCGCCAGCCCCGTCAACGCGTAGGCCAGGATCGACGGACGCTCGAGCGTGCGAACCACCCCGTAGAGAAAGAAGCAACTGGCAAAGATGACGGCAACGGTATGGGTGAGATCGCGCTGCGCCTCAAAGCCTATCTGGGGAATGGTGATGAGGCCGAGCGGAGCAAGCATGGCGAGCGACTTGCGACCGATCAGATGCCAGGCTGCCAGTCCGTACAGGAGATAGCTCAGGAACAGCATGCTGTTCTTGACGATCGACAGGCTGAAAAGCGAGGGGCCGAGGGCGCCCGTCACGAGGTACTGGATCCAGTTGTAGAAGGGCGGCTGACTGTTATAGCCGACCGCCAGCCACTGTGCGAGGAACAGCTGCTCCGCCTCATCGAGTTCAAGCGCATGGGGTAGCGACAGGCGCACGAAAACCTGGATCAGGAAGTATCCCGCAAGCAGCGCAAAGACGTAGCCGGGCTTCTCTTCCAGCAGCCGGACCATCAACCGTCCTTTTCGTGGACCGTGCGCACGATGTAGGTGGACGCGTCTGTTTCCGTCCGGGTGATCAGTTCGCTGAGAATACCGGTCGTGATCAGTTGTACCGAGGACAGGAACAGCATGATGCCGACCATGAGCAGGGGCCTTGTGCCGATATCGTTGCCGAAGATGAACTTGTCGACGGCGAGATAGAACAGGATCAGGCCGGAGAGGGCGCCGAGGCCGAGACCGAGCGAACCGAAGAAATGTCCCGGCCGCGCCCTGAAGCGCATGAAGAACATGACGGCAAGCAGGTCCAGGATGACACGGAATGTGCGCGAAATACCGTATTTCGAAACGCCATGCTGGCGGGCATGGTGCGTCACCGGCATTTCGCCGATGCGAGAACTCGGCACCACGCCGGCAACCCAGGCGGGGATGAAGCGGTGCATTTCGCCCATCAGCTTGACCTGCTTGATGACCGAAGCACGGTAGACCTTCAGCGAACAGCCGTAGTCGTGCAGGCGCACGCCGGTGATCCTGCCGATCAGCCGGTTGGCGATCCAGGAGGGGATCTTGCGCAGAACGAGGCCGTCCTGGCGGTTCTGGCGCCAGCCGACCAGCAGGTCCAGTTCGCGTCGAACCAGTTCTGCGACCATGAGCGGAATGTCTTTCGGATCGTTCTGCAGGTCGCCGTCCAGCGTCGCGATCAGACGACCGCGCGCATGCGTGATGCCGGCCTGCATGGCAGCGGTCTGTCCGAAATTCCGCTGCAATTCGACGATCCTGAGTTCGAGGTCGGGACGGGCGAGTGATGCTCTCGCCTTCAGGATCGTGGCATCGGTGCTGCCGTCGTCGACAAGGATCAACTCCCAGCGCTCCGCGTAACCCGACATGGAGGCGACGATCTGTTCGATCAGCGGACCGACGCTTTCCTCCTCGTTGAAAAGAGGCACGACCAACGACAGTTCAACCGGATCGGCGGTTTCGGCGAGGCGGATGACCGACTCTTCTGTTGTAGACAACGTGTCTTTCTCCTAAAGCTCGGGTCCGGCCTGCGCCATGCTGCGGCTGGTCTGCGACGACCCGAGAAACGCTCAGGGCTCTACTATATGAAGAGTGATTCCGTTGCCACCCGCCGGGTGTGGATAATGCGCAATGCGATGACCCTTCTGACGCTCGCGATCATCATTGCCTATGCCGCCTTCATCCAGTGGGTCTGGGGCTGGGGCAGTGTCCTGGCGCTTTGGCAAACCGTGGGGCTGGGGACGGGTCTTGCGGCCCTTTCGGCGCTGCTTGCCACCTATGTGCTCCGGGCATGGCGTATCTATGACTATTTCCCGCAGGAAACCGCCGGCCGGTTCGGCGCCCTGCTGCGGCTGAGCCAGGTGCAGAACCTTCTCAATGTCATGCTGCCGTTCCGTTCCGGCGAGGCGAGTTTTCCGCTGCTGATGATGCGCGACTTCAACATCTCGCTTGCGCGCGGTACGGCGGCACTCCTCGTCATGCGGCTGTTTGATCTCCACGCATTGCTGGCAGCCGGCGGTATCGCCCTTGCGCTCGAGGCGGACGCGATCTGGGCCTGGATCCTGTGGGGAGCCTTTCTCCTTCTGCCTCCCTTGGGGTTCATGCTGCACGGCATTGGCCTGCGATTTGCGGCAAGGGTGCTGCCTGCAAAGGCAAGGCGGCTGCTGGCGGAGATAGAGGCTGGCCTCCCGGCAGATGCCGCTGCCTTCTTTCGCGCCTGGGGGGCAACCCTCCTGAACTGGTCCACGAAGATTGCGGTTCTCGCCTGGGTGCTCGGCCTTCTCGGCGGGCTGGAGATCCTGCCGGGCCTCGGAGGCGCCCTTGGGGGCGAACTGTCGTCCGTCCTGCCGTTCCATGCGCCGGCGGGCGTCGGAACCTATCCGGCAGGGATCAGCGTCGGTGCGATCGCTTTCGGCGCCGCGGCAACGGGCCCGCTGTCCGCCGATCTCGCACAGGCAGCGGTCAACACGCACTTGCTCGTCATCATCTCCGCGCTGGTGGGCACGACGCTGTCGCTCCTATCGGCAAGGGCGAAGCCATAGCGATCACCGCATTTGCCCGCTACTGGAACGCGGTCTCGTAGAAGCTTCGGAGCTTGCGCGAATGCAGGCGTTCCACCGGCATCGCGGCGAGCTTCTGCACGGCGCGGATGCCGATCTGCAGGTGCTGGCTGACCTGGGTGCGGTAGAAGGCGGTCGCCATGCCCGGCAGCTTCAACTCACCGTGCAGCGGCTTGTCGGAAACGCAGAGCAGCGTGCCGTACGGCACGCGGAAGCGGAAGCCGTTCGCCGCGATCGTCGCCGATTCCATGTCGAGCGCGATGGCGCGCGACTGCGACAGCCTCTTCACCGGACCCCGCTGGTCGCGCAGTTCCCAGTTGCGGTTGTCGATGGTTGCGACCGTTCCGGTGCGCATGATGCGCTTGAGCTCGAAGCCCTCATAGCCCGTCACCTCCTCGACCGCATCCTCGAGCGCCTGCTGGACCTCGGCCAGGGCCGGGATCGGGACCCAGACCGGCAGGTCGTCGTCCAGCACATGGTCCTCGCGGACATACGCATGTGCGAGCACGTAATCACCCAGCCGCTGGCTGTTGCGCAGGCCGGCGCAGTGGCCGACCATCAGCCAGGCATGCGGACGCAGGACGGCGATATGGTCGGTGATGGTCTTGGCGTTTGACGGGCCGACGCCGATGTTGACCAGCGTGATCCCGGCATGCCCCTTCTTCTTCAGGTGATAGGCGGGCATCTGGGGCAGGCGCCCGACGATGGAAGTTTCCTCGCGCGGCTCTCCCGGATAGGTAACGAGATTGCCCGGCTCGACGAACGCATCATAGCCTTCGCCGCCCCTGGCCATCATCTCGCGTGCCCAGGCGGCGAATTCGTCGATATAGAACTGGTAGTTTGTGAACAGCACGAAGTTCTGGAAATGCTCGGCGCTGGTCGCCGTATAATGGCTGAGGCGGGCCAGCGAATAGTCGATGCGTTGGGCCGTGAAGGGCGCAAGCGGGGCGGGCTCGCCCGTTACCTGGTCGTATTCGCCATTGGCGATCAGGTCGTCGGTGTTGTTGAGATCCGGCGTATCGAACAGATCGCGAAGCGAGACATCGGCAAGCCCGGCGGTCGCCGACGCCTCCACATGCGCACCCTCGCCGAAGGCAAAGTGCAACGGAATCGGCGTGGCGGATTCCGAAACCGTGACCGGGACATTGTGGTTCCTCATCAGCAGCCCGAGTTGTTCCTTCAGGTAGTGACGGAAGAGCTTCGGCCGTGTGATCGTGGTGGTGTAGATCCCCGGCGACGTGACGTGTCCATAGGAAAGGCGCGAGTCTGCATGACCGAACGACGTCGTCTCTATGCTGACCTGGGGATAGCAGGCGCGGTACCGCCCGGTCACCGGACTGCCATTGGCCAAGGCTCCAAAGGCATCGATCAGGAAGCGGGTGTTGCGTTCATAAAGCTCTGTGAGCGCGTCCACGGCTTCAGCCGGATCGTCGAAGACACCTGTCTCGTAGGGGCTGGGGCTGATGAAGGGGAGAGGGGAAAGAGAAAAGATTCGCTTGCTCATGGGCCATTATAGGATGAAGTCGTTGACAAGCAAAAGACGTCATCCCGTCGACAGGCGTCAAGACATCGACTGGCGCTGCAAGCTGACGAACAGCACGAAGCCTGCGCCTTGCTTGGGTGCCAGACCATTGGCCTTCGCGTGAATGGTCACGGCAGCCAGCGGGCCGACGAGAAGGAGGGCCGCAAGCGTCATGCGCAGCAGCGTCGGCGCCAGGCGCGGGGAACGCGTTTTTGTTTGTTGTTCGCTTGTCCTCATAGGAGGGCTCCGCAGAAGGGAGACAACCCGGTGCACCGGCCAGCGAAGCCGAGATCCGAACGCCTTGCCCAGTTTCCGGCATTCCCGACCATCGCACCGAGGAGGATCGCGAAGTTCACGCAGATCAGCGTGACGATGATGAAGTGGCGAACAAGTGCAGACATTCTCTTTCCCCAAACCCTATTGGGAGCAGAGAGTACCAATGCCGGCTGAACTCCGCCTGAGGCGTCGGTTCATCTGGGGTTCAGCGAAGTAAAGCTCGCGATTCCGTCCACGGTACTTCTACCCGAGACGCAAAAAAAGCCGGCGTTGCGCCGGCTTTTTCGATTTCCGCTCGAAGAGTGCGACCCGAGCGGGAACGGTGGCTTGAATGAACCGATCAGTTGGTCGGACGCAGTGCGCCTTCGTAGTAGTCACCGCGATCCTGGGTGCCGTCGATGTCGGTATTGGCCATGTTGCGATCACGGATCATCCAGTTGCTGTCACCGTTGATGCTGCCGGTCGACATGGTATCAACCTGGGTATCATCGATGCTCGGCGGGGATTCTGCATATGGCTCGTACTGCGTCGACTGGGCCAATGCCGAGCCCGCAAAAGCAGAAGAAGCGATGAGAGCGGCAACAAAACCGGTGGTAAGGGAGGTTTTCATGTCCTGTCCTTTCTTTGGGTTATCCTTTGCCAGCGCGCCGTGTGGCGGCTTGCAGGACAGAAACCCACTCGGCAGAACATCGTTCCGCAAAAGATGATTATCGGCGTTCACAAAGAATGCGAGCAACATCAAGCGGATGTTATCTTCTGCGTGATCTGGATTTGATCCGTGGCTGGGGCGAGCCCAGTCTATCGCCAGCGCTCCCTTTACCCCCGCGGTCTTCGTTGATTCGCGTCGCCACCTGTTCTATCATGACCACGCGATGGCGAGCCGCAGGCCTCTTCATCGTGTCAGGTGGAGGGCGATTGCGACCCGCCGTCCAGCCGGTGTCTTGAATGAACTGCAAAGACCAGCCGCGAGAGCGGCTGGTCTTTCGGTATTCGTAAGAGGTTCGGCCTCGTACGGCTCGTAGCAGGCGGTGGATCAATGCGTTGAGCCGTGCGGGGGGGCGCGATTATTGCGGACGGTTGGCGCCTTCGTAGTAGTCGCCACGGTCGGGGGCCTGGCGTACATCCTGAGACGCGAATTCAGCGCGATGGCTGATGCTGCCGGTCTGAACACGGTCGATCCGGCTGTCTGCGGCGTCCTTGGCTGCGCCCTCGTAATAATCGCCAGCTGCGAGTGCTGCGCCACCGAAGGTGGCGGTTGCGATGAGAGCTGCGGCGAGGGTGGCGATTGACTTGGTCATGGTGGATTTCCCTTCTTTGATAGGGCTGCCGTGCGGAAAGTTTGCGACCTGAAGCACGGCCAGCCGGTGTTTCGAATGAACTGCGTTAGTTGGGGCGGTTTGCGCCTTCGTAGTAGTCGCCGCGGTCAGGCGCCTGGCGGACGTCCTGATCAGCGGAACCGGCGCGGTCGCCGATGCTGCCCGTCTGGACACGGTCGATGCGGGATGCTTCCGTCGTCTTGGAGGCACCTTCATAGTAGTCGCCGTCGGCGAGAGCTGCGCCACCGAAGGTAGCGGAAGCGATGAGGGCTGCGGCGAGGGTCGAGGTAAGAGACTTGGTCATTGGAGTTTTCCTTCTTTGGTCAGGCTGGCGTGCCGAGAGTTTGCGACCTGGGGCACGACAAGCCGGCGTCTTGAATGAACTGCGGTTTAGTTGGGGCGGTTTGCGCCTTCATAGTAGTCACCGTGGTCGGGCGACTGGGAGGCAACCTCTACGGTCGAACGGTCGTTCGCGAGCAGGGGCTCATTGTTGATGCTGCTGGTCTGGAAGGTATCCACCGCGGCAGGAGCTTCGGAGGATGCACCTGGGTAGTAATCGCCCGAAGCGAGGGCTGCGCCACCGAACGCGGCAGAGCCGGCGAGGGCGGCAGCAAAGACGGAAAGATTGAACTTGGTCATTTCGTATTCCTTTCGGCATAAGCGAAGCAGTGCTGCTTGCTGACTGCCATATCGGATCGAAACGATCGGTTCGGAAGGTCAGAAAATGGAATCCGCTGTCAACGCGTCGTTGACAATCCAAGCCGAACTGCCGGGAAGTGCAGCGCAGGGTTGATAAACAGGAACGTTGATAGCTGCATTCAGCGCCCCGCGCCAAATGCGCTTTTTCCGTGCTACCGCCTGCAAATCAGGGGCTATATAATATCAGCAGATCTGCATGTGACCGCAGGTGGCAGGATTGTCACGGTCGAGGAAAAAGCAAGAGCAACTCTTGGCCGCTCCTCGTCGAAAAACGCGATTCACGCACCTTCACAAGTTTTTTACGGCATCAAAAAGCTGCCGCAACTCCTTTATTGGGAGCCGCGGCAGCGCGGGCGTCGTATTCGTTGGCGATAAATCTAGCCACGACGTGGAGCGTGACGTCGCTCCCGAACGATCAGAGGCGAGTCCAGGTCTGCGTCTTGCAGAGCACCGCCATGACGCAGCCCTTCATCTTCAGAGAGTTTCCGCTGACAGTACCTGAGCCGCTATAGGTCTTGTCTGCTGCGGGGTCGGTAATCTCCCCCTTGTAAGTGCCGCCGGTCCCGGACAGCTTGCCGATCTGCTTGCCGGCGTGCTTGCCCGTCTTCAGCGTAACGCAGAAGGCGCTGCCGCATTTGCCGATGGTAGCGGTTTCGCCGCTCGCCGTCTTCCAGTTGCCCTCCAGCGGCTCGGCTGCATGAGCAAAGCCTGCCGACAACAAGAAGGCGGCAGCAAGTAGTACATGACGCATGATCAATTTCTCCATCCCTGTGTCGGCCGGACCGACAGTCACATCCTCCAGCCCGCCCGGAAGGCGAGCAGGCATCAGATTAGCTTACGCGTACGTAAAGGTAAACGATGCGATGCGCCGGCGAGCGGCTTTTTCTGCGCAGCCTTTCCACCTGCCGCTCCATCGGAGCTTTGCGGATGGTTAGCAGAGAGTTGAGACCGAAATCTCAACTTTGCGTAAAATTTTTCCTCAAGGCCAAGCGCTGCAGGCATCCCGATGTTTAACGAAAAGCCAATTTTACCAAGCATTTGTATTTTGTTTTCTCGCAATTAATCATGCCTTTTAGCCGACTGTTTGAAGATCTGCCGCATAGTCCTCCTCAGCAAACGAGCGGAAAAATCCGCCGGCCTGACGGAGACAAGCCGCCGAAGACGGTGCCTCCGGAAGGATCCCGAAAGGGGCAAGAAACAGAGCAAGTTCAACGGCAACAGCTTCAAACAGGGACAAAGACAATGGCACGCTTCGAAATTCAGAATTCCGGATATGCGACGATGGGTGGCGAGACCCGCGCCGATACCTTCTGCGAAATGGGGTTGATGTATGCGACTGGCCGCGGATGCGCGGTCGATCTCGTCGCCGCTCACAAGTGGCTGAACATAGCCGCCATCAAAGGCTCGGACCGTGCGGCCGAATTGCGGGCTGATCTGGCCCAGACGATGAGCAAGGCCGAACTCGCAGCAGCACTGCGTGCCGCTCGCGAATGGATGACGATGCACTGATGAGTGGCCGCCGTTGCGGCGGCGCCACCTCAGAGGGTCTTCAAGACCCGGGGTAGCGCCTCTTCGAGCAGCGCCATGTCGGCTTCGGGCCCGGCACTGATCCGGATGCACCGGTTGAGCGGTGCGACCCCCGGCATGCGGATGAAGACGCCGTGCTCCATCAGGCCGTCGACGATGGCCTTGGAATAGGCGCCGTCTCGACCACAGTCGATGGCGACGAAATTGGTGGCCGATGGAAGCGGCAAGAGCCCATTTTCGAGGGCAATGCCGCCGATGCGCTCCCGGGACAGCCTGATGTTCTCCAGAACCTCTCCGAGATAGGCCTGGTCCTCCAGGGCAGCCAGCGCCGCGGCAGTGCTGATCCGCGCCATGCCGAAATGATTGCGGATCTTGTCGAAGGCTGCGGCCGTCCCCGGCGTCGAGATCGCGTAGCCAATACGCGCGCCTGCGAGCCCGTAAGCCTTGGAGAAGGTGCGGGTGCGAATGACGTTCGGCTGGTCGATCAGCCCATCAATGTCCGGCGTCGAACCCTCAGGGGCCGTCTCGCAATAGGCTTCGTCGAGGATCAGCAGTGTCGTTTCCGGTAGCGCCCGCGCAAATGCGACAACGCTGTCGGCGTCCCACCAGCTTCCCATCGGATTGTCGGGATTGGCGAAATAGACGAGGGGCGGGTTTTCCCTTCGCACTGCAGCCAGAAGTCCATCGAGGTCTTCCCGGTCGTTCACGTAGGGCACGGTGACGAGCCGGCCCCCAAAGCCGTTCACATGGAAATTGAAGGTCGGATAGGAACCGAAGGAGGTCACAACCGGCATGCCAGGGTCGATGACCAGCCGTACGATCTGGCCGAGCAGCGAATCGATGCCCTCGCCGATCGCAAGGTTTTGCGGCTGACAGCCGAGATGAGCGGCAAGCGCCTGCTTCAGCGCATAGTTTTCCGGATCATTGTACTTCCATGTTTCCGGTGCCGCTTCGGTGATGGCCCGAAGCACGGACGGGGCGGGACCGAAGCCGTTCTCGTTTGCGCCAATGCGTGCCTTGACCTCCAGGCCCCGGTTGCGCTCGATCGCCTCCGGCCCGACGAAAGGAACGGTTGCGGGGAGCGACTGGATGAGCGGTGTGAAGCGGGAGAATGCGGACATGGAAGCGGACCTGCTGCTGGAATCGGCTCACCATAGGGCCGAATCCGACACACGCAAGTACGTGAGAGCGTCAACCGGTTCGGCCTGCCATGCGGTCCGCCAGCCGCCGGAACATCGCCGCCAGGCGGTCCATCCCAAGCCGTATCTCCGGCCGGTGCCGGTCGTCATCATTGGCGACAATCCAGAGCGTATAGGTAAGGCCCTCCAGGATCGGCCCGTCCCGCTCCAGTTCAGGATCGGCATCCCCGACGAAGCATGGAAGCACGCCCCGGCCATTGCCGGCCCGGATCAGCCGCAAGAGCAGGTCCGGCGAGTTCGCCCAGGTCATGATGTCCGCCTCATGATGCTCGAAGGCCCACCGGTCCGCAGGCGAATGGGCGCTCTGCGTCCCGAGCGAGACCCAGGGGAGGGGAGTGCGGGACGAGTTCTTGGCGCTGTAGACGGCATGAGCGACGGGCACCGCTTTGCGCAGCGCGAGATTGCCGGTCTGCGGAGGCTCGCGCATGAGGCCGATATCCGTCTCCCGATAGGTGAAGTCGATGCCGGCATGGCGCATCTGGCAGCAGAGGCGGAAAGGATCCGTGGCTCCGCGAAGGGACGGTGTCTCGTCGGCGATGACGCCCGAGAGCCAGGCATCGGCGCCGATCGAGACGATTGGCAGGGTGAAGGCCTGTCCCCGCCAATCCGCAATCTTCTCCGCCGATGTCTGCATGGCCTGCACATGGGCTAGCAGCACCTCGCCATCCGGCGCCAGCCGGTAGCCCCGCTGGCTGCGCACAAACAGCGTCCGCCCGGTCGCCCGCTCCAGTGCCAGCATCCGGCGCCCGATCGTCGGTGCGCTGATGCCGGTACGCTCGGACGCGCCGCTGAGGCCGCCGGTCAGCGCGACATGCAGGAAGAGCTTCAGGTCATCCCAGTCCGGTTCCGTCATCGGGGCCTATTCTAGCGCGCTCATCGAGAACCGCATCATTCACCGGTGAAAAACGGCTTTCGTTTGCGCGTCTACAAGCGGTGCCCGGCAGGAGCTAGCTGAGATCCATGTTCCGCTGGAGATGAAGACCATGCTTCTGAACTGGACCGTGACCTGGGTAACCCTTTGTGACCATGCGAGGCGCAAGCGGGCGTCGCGCCTCGACGATCCCCTCGATGCGGGCGAGTGGCAGCCGTTCCGCTGGGCGATTCCGCTGATCGCGCTTCTGCTGCGCCAGCACAGTTCGGCAGGTCGACCGGACCCTATGGAGAACGCTGGCCGGAAGGTACTCAGTTGGTCTCGAAGCCGAGCCGGATGACGTGATGCAGGAATTCCGGGTCGATCAGCATGTTGAAGCCAACCGTCACCTTCTCCTCTTCCCGACGGATGACCGTGCAGCCGATCTCGTCGTGGATGCCGAGGATTTCAAGGAAGAAATTGCTCGGCACCGGCACATGCGGGCTGACCTCCAGATCGGCTCCATAGAGCGAGATGGTGCGGATCAGGCAGCGCAGGTGCGTCTTGGTGCTGAGATGGTGGCCGACAAAGATGATCTTGCCCGGACGATCGATCGTGAACTTCTCGAAGACCTGGTCGCGGGGAATGTTCTGTCTCGGGTCGCGGTCCATGTTCAAGGGCATGACACCCTCCTTCTGTCTCCTCACGGCACGATCTTAGCCTTTTTCAACTAACACATCCTGAACGATCCTCCGGCAATTGCAGATAAGCGGGTGAAAAGGATGCACCCGCTTCCTGAAGCCTCGGGCCGACGAGCGGGACATTCGGTTGACGCGCGGACGGCTCGCGGCTACCCCTGCCGGCAGAAGGATCGGTGCGGCAGAGGAGGGGCAGGTCTTTGGCGGGCAGGCTGGTGATCATCGGGGCAGGGCAGGCGGGTTTCGCGCTGGCGGCAAAGCTGCGCAGCCTGAAGGACGAGCGCCCGATCACCCTCATCGGAGCCGAGGATGCGCTGCCCTACCAGCGGCCGCCACTTTCAAAGAAATACCTGCTCGGCGAGATGGAATTTGATCGCCTGACCTTCCGGCCCGAGAACTGGTATGCGGAAAACGGCGTCGATCTCCGGCTTTCCACCTATGTCGAGCAGATTGATCGGAGCGGCCGGCGGGTCCGGATGCAGGACGGCTCCTGGCTCGACTATGAGACGCTGGTGCTTGCGACCGGCGCTGCGCCCCGGACCTTGCCAGCGGCACTCGGCGGCGACCTGGAAGGCGTCCACCTGATGCGCGACAAGCGCGACGCCGACGAACTGGCTCATGAAATGCGTCCGGGCCGGCGCCTGCTGGTGATCGGCGGCGGCTATATCGGGCTCGAGGCGGCCGCAGTGGCTCGCGCCCGGGGCGTCGAGGTGGTGTTGATCGAAATGGCCGACCGGATCCTCGCCCGCGTTGCCGCACCTGAGACTGCCGATGTCATTCGCACCATCCACCTGCAGCACGGCGTGACGATCCGCGAGCGCACCGGCCTGACACGGCTGATCGGCCGCGGCGGCCGGGTCTGCGGCGCCGAGCTTTCCGACGGCAGTAAAATCGACGTCGATTTCGCCATCATCGGCATCGGCGTCGCGCCAAATGACAACCTTGCGCAGCAATGCGGGCTGGAGATCGGCAACGGCATCATCGTCGACGATTTCGGGCGCACCTCCGACCCCGCCATCTATGCGGCCGGCGATTGCACGCAACTGCCGTGGAGGGGGGAGCGCATCCGCCTCGAATCGGTCCAGAATGCCGTCGACCAGGCGGAGGCCATCGCCGCGGTGCTCGCCGGCGGAGCCGAGCCCTACCAGCCGAAGCCGTGGTTCTGGTCCGACCAGTATGACGTCAAGCTGCAGATCGCCGGCTTCAATCTCGGCTATGACGAAACGCTCGTGCGGCCCGGCATGCGCGAGGGCAGCGTCTCCATCTGGTATTTCAGGGAGGGGCGCTTCGTCGCGGTCGACGCCATCAACGATGCGAAAGCCTATGTCACCGGAAAGAAGCTCCTCGACATGGGCATCGAGCCGGATCGCGCCATTCTCGCCGACGCGGCCGCAGACCTGAAGCAACTTCTCTCCTAGGACAATTCGAATGCCAGCACCGAAGAACCAGTTCAAGGCAGCCCTTCGACAGGGCGGCAGGCCGCAGATCGGCCTTTGGCTCAATACCGGCGAGCCGCTGTTAGCCGAGCTTGCTGGCACGGCCGGCTACGACTGGCTGGTGATCGACGGCGAGCATGGGCCGAACGACCTGCGCAGCATCATGACCCAGCTGCAGGCCTTGTCCGCCTCTCCCGCCGAGGCAGTTGTCCGACCGCCCATGGGCGAAACATGGATGATCAAGCAGCTTCTCGATATCGGCGCCCGGACCCTGCTGGTGCCGATGGTCGATTCGGCCGAACAGGCCCGCGAACTGGTGCGTGCCGTCCGCTACCCCCCGCATGGCATTCGCGGCGTGGGCGCGGCGGTCGCTCGCGCTTCGGCCTTCAACACCATTCCCGACTATGCCGATACCGCCGCTGACGAGATCTGCCTGCTGGTGCAGGCCGAGACCCGCGCGGCGATCGCTGACCTCGAGAACATTGCCGCCGTGGACGGCATTGACGGCATCTTCATCGGCCCTGCCGACCTCTCCGCGGACATGGGCTATATCGGCCGCATCGAGGCGCCGGAGGTCCAGGAGGTGATCGAGAAGGCGATTGGCACGATCACCGCCGCCGGCAAGGCGGCGGGCATCCTCACCTTCAACGAGGCGCTGAACCTGCGCTATATCGACCTCGGTGCCCGTTTCGTTGCTGTCGGATCGGACGTGGCGGAATTTGCCGGCGCATTGCGCAGCCTCGCCGCCCGCTACGGCCGCGGCACCCGGGGGACAGGCGGCTCCTCCGGCTATTGAGCCCCGCCTCCGGCCGCACACACGCCCCTTCCGCCGGCAATTCGCCGGCGGGCTCGAAAAGACCTTGCAATCGCCCGGCATCCGAAATAATCAGGCCGCACCGGAGAGGTGGCCGAGTGGTCGAAGGCGCTCCCCTGCTAAGGGAGTATACGTCAAAAGCGTATCGTGGGTTCGAATCCCATCCTCTCCGCCATTGCTTCTTGTAGGCCGCTGATTTCCATATATTTTTTCAGAACGCTTGTTCTTGGCCCGCCAGTCAGCCCGCCACGATCTTTCCGGGCGTATTTTTTTCGACAATCCCCATGAAAAATTCAAATCAGCCGATTGCGAATCGTTACGACATTCGGCTACTTGAGATCCATTAATCAACTTACCACTGCGCAAGAGTGCGGTGTTCCGAACAAAGGAGCACCCATGTCTTCTGATTCGCAGTTGGGCCTGTTCTCTGGCCCGGTTACCACTGAAGCGACTTCATCGAATGATGTAGCGACTGATTCCGCCAACTCTGGTGAAGCCGCTACCGCCAAGCCTGTGGCCGTTGCCGAATTGGCGCCTCTCGCAGAGCCCCTGGATCCGGGATACGGTGAAGCGCGCCGCAGGGGTAGGGCCATTTTGCCCGCCAACCCGTACGCTGAAGAGCGCTATCTTTCTGTTCAGGATGTGGCGCGCCGCTATGCGATCAGCATCCAGACCGTCTGGCGCCATACCAAGCACAATCCGGCGTTCCCGAAGCCGATCAAGATCCTCAACGGCTCCACCCGCTGGCGCCTGAGTGATATCATCGCCTTTGAAGTTGCGCGTAGGGAGGCCGGCCGGTGAACAGGTCTCAGTTTCCTCGCAAGAAGCGTTGCACTCTCCAGAGTGATAAAAAGGCCAGAACCCATCAGCGCTATTCGGGCGATGATGTCGTCAAGCTCTATGACATCTCACGCAACACCCTGACGAACTGGATTGCCGACGGACTTCCCTTCATCGAGGCGGGGACGAGCCTGTTTCGCGGCAAAGACCTGAACGCCTTCCACGCTCGCCGCAGGAAGAGGGTTTCCGGGGCGCCACTTGGCCCCTTCATGGCCAACTGTTTCACTGCAAGCGATATCACTCGCTGATGGATGGTGAGATCGCCATCATTCCCGGCCGGACGCATGGGGTCTTTCGTGCCTCCATCACGTGTCCGGACACGGGAAAGACCGCGAACAGGTACCTTTCGATCGAGGAAGTCGAGACGATCCAGAGGCTTCGCGAAGCCAATCCCGGACGCGAGACTCGCGACTAATATGTTTCGCTACTGCACTCCGGGTTTGTGCAAATCGGGCGGTCTCGACTCCGAGGCCGCCTCAGCACCCAGTCCATCTCACAGCTCATGGAGCATCCCCAGCCAACACACTCCCCTTAGCCGTAGGTCCGCCTTCGGCGAATTAACCTCATGCGGTCTCGGCAGATCGCAATTGATTGAAAGTAACAAATATGAATGTCACTAAGACTAACGCCTCCATCGTCTATCTCTATCAAGGCGAACTGAGGCACGGAAAAGGGTTTCACCCGAAGACTATTGACGACATCCTGCGCCACATCTGGCAGTTCGAGGAGCACACGGGTTCAGTCGACTTCCGGTCGGTAACCCTCAGGATGATCGAGGAGTTCAAGGACAAGCTCATCAGCCGGGCAGGCGAGACGGGCAAGGAGGGACTGTCCGCCTCCACCATCGTGCACACGTTCGGGAATTTGAAAGCCTTCTTCTCATGGCTTTCCAATCAGGAAGGCTACAGGCGGTCGATCACGGCCCAGCTGTACAATCACTTCAACTCCCCGCGTTATCTGATCGAGCTCGCAGGAGCTGCGGCGCCGAAGTTCGTTCCGAGCGCGGATCAGCTTCGGGCGATGCTGGAGGTAATGCCGGCGAATGCGCCGGCGCAACGACGGGACCGCGCCATGCTGGCAGCGCTCTTCCTGTTTGCCGTCCGTGATGGTGCGCTCATCTCGCTCCGCCTGAAGCATGTCGACATAGATCACAAGCAGGTGTTCCAGGATGCCCGTGAAGTGAAAACGAAGTTCAGCAAAACAGGCTTCGTTGACTGGTTCCCCGTCGGGGATGACATCGAACGGATCGTCATCGAGTGGATTGAAGAACTAAGGGGCATGGGGGCCGGAGACGATGCCCCGCTCTTTCCCACGGCACCATTCAAGCCATGGATCGGTCGGCACAGCATTGAACTGGAGTTTCTCACCACAGCCGCTCCCGTCCGGCAGGTTTTGCGAAAGGCAGCCGCTGCCGCCGGTGTTCCCTATTTCAAGCCCCACGCCATACGTTCGACCGTCGCCAAGCTCTGCGATCAATGGGCGTCGTCATTGCGCGATATGAAGGCGCTCAGCCAGAACCTCAGCCATGACCAGATCAGCACAACGTTGAAGTACTACGGCGATGTCGAGCCTGACGTGAAGCAGGAGCTGTTCAGCAAGATGCGAGAGAAGCAGCGCAACCCGGGCGGCCGCGACATCGGCGAACTTGCCGAGCAGGTCAGCCTCGAAACGCAGGATGTGATCCGCAAGATCCTGCAGATGGAATTGAAGAGGAAATAACCGGCAAAGACAGGTGGCGGCAAAGTTCTTGCCGTCACGTGTCATACAATGCCAGTAGTCGACTCAGGACGTGCCAAAGCGAGCATGTCGTCCGGACTTCGTTTTCTTAGGAGCAGGGCGCTGCCTTACCGCATATCTGCTCCGCCCAAAGCTCGGTAGGCGAATAAGCAGACAGTTGAGCTAGTTTTTCAACAGTATCGGCCGACAGCGGGAATCATTTCCGCTTTGCGCCTCCCTTTCGGTCATTGCCGCGATAATGGCTGTTGCCCGGAAGCGGACATTCGTGTGGCTAAAAGCGGTGGCACCTTCGCGCCCAGAATCGGTTGTCCCGCAACGGGCGACTAAACGGTCGCAGACGGATGTCAGTAGTCTGCCTAGCTGCAAGAACTCGTCCTCGCACACGGTGAGATCGAGTTGATCCATCCCGCGGATCTCCGCGCGATACCGCGATCTGCCGGTCATGATATGGTGAAGGGATGCATGGATGAGCGAAAGGAATTGGTAATGTCGGACCAGGATTTCCAAGCTCGGATTGATAAAGCGCGCAAATTGGGAAGCATATGCTCTGCTGATTGGCAGTCCTACACTTGGAAGAACGAGCTCGCAGAGCAGCGACGCAGAATAATCCTTCATCTCGGCGAGGCGCTGGCGGAGGCGGATACCGAGCACAATCCCTATCACATGCTGGAGAGAGCGATTGGAATCGCCGCCGTGTGCATGAGACGGCTCATTGAATGCCGTCTGGTGACGGATCGCTTTCGCGAGACGCCGCTGGAAGTTCATGAGATCGTCGTTAAGAAGGATGTGGAATGGCGAGAGCCATTCGTAAGCCGCACGGCAGATGAGATCTTCAACAACTATGATTTGACAGCGCGGTGTTCCGAAAAACGAACGCCAAAAGTGATTTCCGACAAGATGCTGCATGCGCGTGTTATCGGCGTCCTTTCCGGAAGCGCCTATCTGCCGGACGGCTTGCTGATTGCTTCGGACACGCAAAGCAAGACGCAGCTCTTTCTTTTTTCACCGCCCGAGATCGCGCGGATCTTCGACGCGTTCCTGGAAGATGAAGTCACGCTGACTTCCGACGGATACATGGATGAGGATGGCCAGGTCTCGGGGACGCGCAAAGTGTTCGCGATCAGGGAATAGCACCTGAAATTCATCCCATACTTCGGTCTTTTACTTGATCTTCATCGCGAGGAGCGTGGCAATCGTCATCGAATGCCGAGCTCTGTCGCTGTTGCCAGAGATTCGATCTCGTCTAGCTCCGGGTCGCCGACCCGTCCATTGGGTTCTCGACATAGTGTCGCTTAAGCGCCCTCATTGAAGTCATCCCGCGCCGAGGCTCATCCTTCCAGAAGCTGCCATCTTGCTTGAGGCCGTCGCAAGCATCACAGTGCAAAAAATTCGCTTTCGGGACCAGATGCGAGGCGCCACGAAATCCGAGAAGTCTGCTAAGGTGCCGGAAAATCCTACCGACGGCGCCCGAGCCCCTATCGTGCCCATTTCCGGCTAAGGACTTAGGAAGGCCGCTTTCTCGCAATGAGCGAAGCGTGGGGACGCAAAGACCAGCGCCGCAACGCCCCGCCAGGCATGAAGCAAGAAAATCTCATCGCGAACCTGTCTTACAATTCGCGGATGACCGGCGCATGACGCGGGCGATCTCACAGGAAGTTGTGTTGGCGAGCTCATGGCAGCTAAAGATCATCACCTTCTGGGAAGTTCTAGATGAACTGACTGTGGCGCTGTCCGAGCGAGGCGGCGATCACGGTCATTAAGCCGCCGCTGTCCGCTAGTGCCCAGGTTTGAGGAACGGACAACTCCAGAATTTTGATGACAGATGGTGCCTATCTGGCCTGCAGCAGTCGCTACCGTGTCCCACATCGGCCGACGCTCCCCCTAGCTTGGAGCTTCACCTGCCTGCGCCGCTCCGAGAGCTGACGCACCAATCTTGCGGGATGATTTAAATCGACGGAACGACGTTTGAAGTTGCCAAAGAGGATGGTGCCGTCGTGGCAACTACCTCGCTCCACTCAGCCGTGAGGCTTAGCGCCCACACCACCTGATCGCGCCAGGACGAGGCTGAGCAAGACCCGTTAGGCGCCTCGCCGATCCGGCAATACAGGGGTTCAAGGCTTAAAGAAAGCGTCGTTCTTGGTCCGCCATTCTTCATCCGCAAGCCAAGAATAATCTTGATCTGGCATGAGGGGTACTTTCTTGACTTCCTCCTCCGGGATGCGAACGAAAAAGCTATCGCGCTCCTGATCGACCTGGAGAAACCGCAGCGGCACAACGATGCTATCTTTCCCCGGCGTGAAGAAGCCGCCTGAAGCGACGACAACGTAATCCCATCGATCTTTTGTGCCGATGACTACGTTGCGGACTTCGCCGATGATCTTGTCATCTGAACTGCGCACCTCAGCACCCAGGAGTTCGTCGGCCCGAAGGCCAGGCCCTAGTTCGTTGATATCCAGGAGCGGCAATGCGGACTCACGGCCGCGATTTCCTTCAACTTGTCCTCCAGAATGAAGCATGGGCTCCCCCGCGGCCATCTGCTGATCTGCTTCGTCTTCATCATTACCGCCCAAGCTCCCCATGCTTGGCGTAGCGATCAGCTCTCGGATATTGCCGAGGAGGCGTTCGCAGTCTTCGTGCCGACCATAGGCCCACAAAACGAAGGCTGCGTCTCGTAGCGCGCGCAGATCTTGCACCATCTGGTGATTTTGGTCTCGGAACTCCGGCTTCTTTAGAATAGCCTCTTCAAGCTTCGCATCAGAGATATTGCAGACTGCCGCCGCTTCAGACACGCCGAACGTGCAAAACAGGATCGCCGCCAACAGGTGTGGTCTAATCGGCATCAGTTCTTCCTTACCTGATTGAATTCTTAAATTAGGAATGCGAGGCCCAAGAATGGCACAGCTACCGCGTCCACGGCGGCATTAGCTACTTTGCGCCCAAGGATATCAGGCGTTGGCCTTGCGGGTGTCTAAAGCGCAGGGCCGCTGCAGCGTGAGGCGGCCAACCTACCGGTTTCAGGAACGGCCTTTTCGGCGACGATAACAGCTCGCGTTAGTTGCGTTGCTGAGGGGCAGTGCCACGGCGAAAACAGCCGCAGACTGTTCCCATTACTGCGGGTGCTGTGGCCGTCCCTGGTCAGGCGCCCGCAGCGATACCCGCTTGAGATCGACAACGCCGCCGCGGGCCGCTTCTCTCTAATCCACTATCATGATTACCCTCCGGGTTGCCAGATCGACGATCAGGCGGTCCTGGTTCACCACAATGAACCCATACTGTTGCGCATCGGGGATCGGGGTTAGTTGAAGGTTGTCGGGAAGACGGCTTCCGGCAGGCAAGAGCTCCGTCACCTGAATCGGATTTTGCGGAAGGGGCTGATTTCTTACGTAGCCTATCACACCTCTTCAGAGACCGGGCGCGACGTTGGTACGACAGTCTCCGGCTGTTGGGGCAAAGCGCCTGCAGCGGTAACTGCGAGCGCGACGGTGATTACGAATGTCCTGAGCATTGACCTCTCCGTGGAAGGAGCGTTGAGTTGGCCTAGAACTGCGACGGGATCCGGCTTATGCCCTACGGTAAGCAGTCCCGGAACGGGGGACGGTGTCCGCAGATAATGACCGAGTCTAATGCTGCGTCTCGCCGGCGGTGATCTGCGTATTGGCATCAAGGATTGCGCGCAGCGCGGCTTGCTCTGGTCCCGCAGGTTTACGGGCTAAGAAGTCAGAAATAGAGGTTTGGGTCTCGTGACCGCCAGAAGACTGATTGCCCCGGTGAAGGATCATCGACTGACTTGTGCGGACGTCGGTTTCCAGGAACCATCGGTCACCGTTGTTGCTACGGTAGAACTCTTCGAGGTCTCTGACATCGTCGGCGCTAGCCTGCCGGATGCCTGCTGTCGCGGAGGGAGCTTGCCCCTCCTGTGCGGTGCGAGAATCGTTTCCAGCAGATGCATCCCTCGAGAGAGCAGCCTCAAGTTCGGCTGCATTCACGTTCCAGGCTTCAACCAGCCCACCCGACGCCAACATTAGCGTCACCGTTTCATGATATGCCTCCCATGATACGTCCAGTGGCTCCCGAGAGATTCTTAGCTCGAACGTCCCTGCCGGGTGATCGCGGTCCATCCCTGGAATCCGAAAAGGATGGGCGAACGTTATCAATTTGACGGTTGTGCTGCTCATGTTCTTGTCCTTTCAGGACATGGTGACGTCTCTACGGCCCGATCGGGGCCGTGGCGTTTCCTACGTTCCCATGAACCACGCGCTACGTAGTCCGAGGCGATGCCCAGGCCGCTTCTTCTAGTGGCCGCCCATCTTGCACATGTGGTCTGCGTAAGCAGCGATGAAGCACACCCGCGCGTGGTCGGGCGTACTTCGGCCTAAGAGAGCGGAGTTGCAGGCGCTCACGGCCGTCCAGTAGGGCTGACCAGAGCGCTTCTTGAAATTCTGCTGGAGATATTTCAGGCCTGCGCGTGGCCCCTCGATAGCTTTGTCGTCGAAATTTCCTTCGGTGACGAAGACAGGAAGTCCCCAATCGATAGCGAAAGCAACGTCGATCACGGAACCCATCAGGAATCCTCGCAGGTCAGGTTGGGAGGCCAGCTCCTCAGGAAGCAATTCTACCATACTGTGCCAGGCATTGCTTATGAAACGGATGCTGATGAGCTAAGCACAATCAAGCAATCAGCGCTGGGAAGCCCGGTCGTCACTCTGCTCACTGGGTTCCGGTTCCGTTGAAATTGCGCCGAGAGCAAGGGCGCGAACAGGCCCTGGTGGCACTTTTGTCCGCTTTTGAGCCGCAGCTTCTCGGATTAGATCGAACGGATTTTTCCCGGCCCCGCCTAGTGCCGAATACCGGCTTTTCCTTGTGACGCGGATCATGATCTATCCTCCTGTTGCCGAAGTGAATGAAGGACTTTATACCGCAAGGGGCGGAGGCCTCAGGCAGCCAAGGCTGTGCTGCAACCTTCAACGACACCGTTGTCGGCGGAGTCTTGACCAGGCATTGTCGCCCAGCCCCCAGCTTCGATAAATTGCCGCTTCTTGTAAGTGTCCGGAAGAGCCCTGAACTCCACCAGTCGCATCGCGGAATCAGGCGCATTACTGAACCGCTCCACGCATATAGCCGATGCGAGTTGCCTGTTTGCCGTTTCACCCGCGGCCGTTGCTGCTTTCTCGGCGCTTCCTCCTGTAACCCAGCCACCCCAGCCGAATCCCACTGCCATCGTCGCGACGGCTGTCATGCCGCAGGCCCAGACCAGGATAGTCTTCGACGGCTGGTAGCTGTCCAGTTGCTGGAACACAGATATGCTCCTGCTGCCATTTTCGGTGTTCATCGAACTCTCCTGGCTCGTGAGGGTGTTCCTCCGCTGTCCGCCCATGGGAGCGGCTCAAGCGTATTCACTTGAAATGATCGAGCGCCAAGGTGATGGTTCTGTTGGGGCGGGATTTGTAGGCGCGCTTGGCCGCCTCTAATATTCTGGAACGGAGCGCGTCAAAGGATGCGAGATAGTCCCGTTCCGTCGCCGTCCGCTGAGAGAGGCTGCCTGCAAGGACTTCCGCAAGCACGAAGAATTTTACCTCGAACATGCCGTCATGGCCGACAAACCGTACGCGCGAATGGGCTTCGTCATAGCTTCGGGCTGAGTTAGGAAAGGAAAGCGTCATCATTGCCCTCCTTCGTCTCGCCACCTCGCCATGGCCTCGCTCTTCATGGAGCTCGTGACCGGCGCACCTCTATGGAGATCCTCGCGCTTGCTTTGGAGGGCGAGGAGCAGAGCTTCCCTCGTTCTCGTCCCATTGCGGAATTCTGACTGGAGTAGGGCTGAAGCCGCGCGTTTGGCGTCAGAGTTCTCCTCAGCGTCAACGCCTCTGAAGCCTCCGGCTCTAAGTACATCCCTGATCAAGGCAAGATCGGCGGGATCGAGCTCTTCTGGGTGGGAGATGGAAGACATGCCGTCCTCCTTCGTTGGGGCAAGGATTCTAACCCTCAATGGCAGCGCCCTTTAGACGAGCTGCTATCTCATCCTATGTCGTGCTGCCTCTCGTCCTTTGCAAGTAGCAGTCCGCTGGTGTGGGGTTATTGTTAGTTCGCAATCGGTGTTGCGTCGAAGCCAGTTGATGCTCCGGCTGGGCAAGAGCCACCGATCGCTACCATGACATTAGTCGAATCGACATGGCGCTTGTTGTGGATGCGCCGTCCTCCTCGCCCTGAGCCTCCCATCGAAAGTTCCAGCCCCTCAAGAACATTGGCGGTTGCTATCTCGTCACAATGAGCGCGTTATGGATTAGGAGACACAAAGTCTCCGAGGAGAACGCAATGTCTATCCAATGGAGAGACCGTTTCTTTGACCTGTTGAGCGTGCCGTATTCCATCCTCGGGATCTCGCGCGAAAAACGACCGCTTGCGGGTGCGTCTGATCCGCGGGCACCAGAGCTGCCCTACCAAAAGCCTGGAAAGGACAAGAACCATCCAGGCGACAAGGCGGCCACTAGGGCCTCTACCGAGCGATCAGGCGCTCCAATCAAACACTGAGTCTCTCGGCTGGGTGCGGCCCCAGCCGGGACCACATAATCAACTCTTGCTCGTCCTCGTTGATCTTCCGTGCTCTTAGCGCACCTGCTGGGCTTCGACGTTCAACCGTCCCTGCATGCTGCAGAGCCGACCAATCCCAAAATGGACCCACCCGCCACTTCTGCGGGACGATAGCGTTATGACGATTCCGGCAGGTGCTTGCGTGTTTAGCAACGCACAGACGTCGCTAGTAATGCGGGGAGCCTAGCCAAACCCATTCTTCGTTCCCATATCCAGTTCTTCGCTGTTCCTGTGCACTAGCAAGGCCCTCGTGAGCGGATGCCGGCGGTTCCTACGAAATCTCGTACTGGACTGACGCTTGGCGTAACACAGAGAAATCCAATGCGTATTGCACAAGTCGCACCCCTGGCGGAATCCGTTCCGCCCCAGCTCTATGGCGGCACTGAACGTGTCGTCTCCTGGCTGACTGAAGAACTCGTCGAGCAGGGTCATGATGTTACGCTATTCGCTAGCGGAGACTCCAAGACGTCTGCTGAACTGGTGCGAGCAGTTCCGCAGGGCTTGCGGCTTGGAGGTGTGCGCGATCACACTGCCAGCTTGCTCGTGATGCTGGAAGAGGTTCGGCGGCGGGCTTCGTCCTTCGACGTGATCCATTTTCACGTCGATCTGCTTCAATTTCCGGCGTTTCGACATTCGTCCGCGCATTGTCTGACCACGCTGCATGGTAGACTGGATCTACCAGACTTTCATCCGATCTACCGTGCATTTCCCCAGATGCCCCTCGTTTCGATCTCCAGGAATCAGCGCTTGCCGCTTCCCGAAGCCAACTGGCTGGCCAACATCCAGCATGGTCTTCCACAAGGCCCTGCGCCTTCCAATGTACACAAGCGTGACTATCTTGCCTTCCTGGGCCGCATAGCGCCTGAGAAACGGCCGGATCGAGCGATCGAAATTGCGAAGCGCGCCGGCATTCCGCTGAAGATCGCTGCAAAAGTGGATCCGGCAGATCAAGACTACTTCGATCATGTCATTCGTCCGCAGCTGAACCACCCGCTGATTGAATTCATCGGCGAGATCGGCGATCATGAGAAGCGCGACTTCCTCGGAAACGCCATCGCTCTCCTCTTCCCGATCGATTGGCCCGAGCCGTTCGGCTTGGTCATGATCGAGGCCATGAAAGAAGGAACGCCGACGATCGCTTGGCGCCGAGGTTCGGTTCCTGAGGTTGTGGACGAAGGAATGACCGGCTTTATCGTCGACTCGATCGAAGAGGCCGAGGTGGCAGTTCGCAGGGCTGTCGAACTTGACCGCACTGCGGTCCGGCAACGCTTCGAAGAGCGGTTCACAGCCAGTCGGATGGCTTCCAGTTACGTCGCCGAATACGAAGGTCTGTTGGAACAGTCAGCCATGATGGTGCCGCATCCCTGGCGCGAAGCAGATGCTTCTCCAACACCCTTAAATCTGATGGTAACTGCGCCAAAGATCTCCGGCGATGGCGCCAGCGTCTCAGCCTTTCATCGGCCCATCTGATGGTGCTCGCCGTCGACCCGTCGAACAACGTAGCAAATGGCTTCGAAACCGTCCGGTATGATCTGGAAGTGGAGACTTCTCTTGTTGGCCGATCACTTCAAAACCTCAAGGATGGAGAAACCTTCGCTGTCTTGAACAGCCATGGAGACATTACTGGTGACAATGCCGTTGAGGGACTATTCCACCGCGATATGAGATTTCTATCGCAGCTAGAGCTCCGTCTTGACGGGCGTAAGCTCCTGCTCCTGAATTCGTCCACTCACGATGACAAGGCGGCGCTGTCGGTCGATCTCACCAATCCGGAAGTTGAACATGATGACGAGTCTTTGCCGCGCGAGACTATCTTCTTTGAGCGCACCAAGTTTCTCTACGGCGGAGTGTATTACGAGCGGCTAAGCGTCCGGAACTTCACGACGTCGAAACGCCGGTTGACCATCGACTATGCATTCGATGCCGACTTTCGCGATCTGTTCGAAGTTCGCGGGATGCAACGGGAGAAGCGTGGGCAAGAGAGTTCCCCGGTAGTCAAGCCCAATGGAGTCGAGTTTTGCTACTTGGGCCTCGATAGCGTGAAACGACGAACCTCGATCGCTTTTACGCCAGCGCCGAGACTGCTTGAGGGAAATCGCGCGACGCTCGACGTAGTCCTTGAACCTGGCGAGAAGACATCAATTTTCCTTTCGATCGCTTGTGACGAGGGTGAGCCGACGCCTGTGCTGGATTTCTTCCGCGCCTACCGTCACAGCCGTCGAGCCCGGCGATCCCAAACGCGGCGTATCGCGACCCTGCATAGTTCCAGCGATCTTTTTAACGAGGTCGCTTGTCGAGCCACCTCCGACGTTTACACGCTGATCACATCTACACCGTTGGGTCCCTATCCGTATGCAGGAATTCCCTGGTTCAGCACGATTTTTGGGCGTGATGGGATCTTTACGGCGATGTTCATGCTGTGGATGGATCCGTCAATTGCGCAGGGTGTTCTGCGTACACTGGCGGCAATGCAAGCCAAGGAAACGGATGCCAGATCGGATGCGCAGCCCGGCAAAATACTGCACGAGATGCGCCATGGCGAAATGGCCAATCTCGGCGAAGTTCCATTCGGCCGCTACTATGGAAGTGTCGATTCCACGCCGCTATTCATCATGCTGGCGGGAATGTATCTGGACGCCACAGGCGACTTCGATACCATTACTGAGATCTGGCCGAACATCGACGCTGCGCTGCGCTGGATAGATGACTATGGCGACCGCGACGGCGACGGCTTAGTGGAGTATCAAGCTCAAAGCGACGGCAGCCTGAAAAATCAGGGCTGGAAGGATTCGCACGACTCCATCTTTCACAAAGAAGGTACGGACGCAGAAGGGTCCATCGCCTTATGCGAGGTCCAAGGTTACGTCTTCGCAGCCAAGCGTTCTGCGGCGGGGATGGCTGACCGGTTGGGTCATCACGATCTTGCAGCCGATCTAAGAAAAGCCGCTGAAGAACTGCGCCTTCGTTTCGAAGCCGATTTCTGGGACGAAGAACTTGGGACTTACGTTATGGCGCTGGATGGGATGAAGCAGCCGTGCCGCGTGCGCAGCTCGAATGCAGGGCATGCATTGTTTACGGGCATCACTTCGCCCGAACGGGCCAAGCGGGTAGCCGCGACCCTCTTGAGCAAGGACGGGTTCAGTGGCTGGGGCATCCGGACGCTTGCTCAGGGAGAAGCCCGTTTCAATCCAATGTCCTACCATAACGGATCTGTATGGCCGCATGATAACGCTGCCATCGCAGTCGGTCTGGCGCGCTACGGTCTAAAGGATGAGGCGGTGCGTGTGCTGGGGGCAATGTTCGATGCTGCAAAAGAGCAGGAAATGCGCCGCCTGCCCGAGCTGTTTTGCGGTTTCATCCGAAAGCCGGGGCGAGGGCCGACACCTTATCCGGTCGCGTGCTCACCGCAGGCCTGGGCGGCGTCTTCGATCTTTGGCATTCTAGGGGCGTGTCTCGGTCTCGAGCAGGCGAATGCTGAGAAGGAAATTCGTTTCCGCCATCCGATCATGCCCGAATTCCTGGATGAGATCGTCTTACGCAATGTCCGGCTCGGCTCATCGCATGCTGATTTTCGGATGCATCGGTATGGCAGTGACGTTTCGACGAATGTCCTGAACCGGAGAGGAAACGCCAAGATCCTCATTGTGAAGTGATCTCATCGGGATCGAGCGGCGAGACGGGGTGGGACGTTTATTGGAGGTCTACGCTGCGCCTGGAGGGAATCGGAACGGTTGACTCGAAACTAGCGACGACTGCGAGAACCCGCTCCCAGTTTGCTTTGATCTGCCGCTATGCAGGCGACAAGCTTCACCTCTTCGCAGCGCTCTGGCTGCTTTTCTTCGTTTACGTCTTGAAGCAGTCAGACCGCAGACGGCCCCCTTGGAGCTGAGACCTTTGCGTTCTTTCCGCGGCCATGGTGGCCAAAGGAGAACGAAAATGGGTATTGCACAATATGATCCTGCCGCATTGGGCCGCCCGGCATGGAATGCCGGCCGACAAGTTGGTGTCAAGAAACCTCTGAAGCAGCGCCAGATTTGGGCGATCCGCTTCTTCCTTGACCGAGAGGGGCGAATGAGAGATCGCGCTCTGTTCGATCTTGCCATCGACAGCAAGCTCCGCGGCTGCGATCTCGTTAAGATCAAAATCGGCACTCTCGTCATGGGCTCGGAAATTCGAACTCGTTCGATGGTCGTTCAGCAGAAGACTAAACGTCCCGTCCAGTTTGAGATCACGACCGAGGTTCGAGCCAGCCTACTTGCCTGGCTTGAGCGGAGGGGAGGAACGGTCGATGACTATGCCTTTCCTAGTCGGGTCGACCACGCCGATCATCTAAGCACTCGGCAGTATGCTCGGCTGGTTGACGAGTGGGTGACAGCCATCGGTCTACGGCGCGAGGACTATGGGACACACTCGCTTCGACGTACGAAGGCGGCGATGATTTACAAGGCAACGGGCAATCTTCGTGCAATCCAGATCTTGCTCGGACACACCAAGATCGAAAACACGGTCAAGTACCTCGGAGTCGACATAGAGGATGCGCTGGAACTGGCGGAGCATACAGAGATATGAAAACATGCGGCCTCGCGCTACAGCGGGGCCGTGCCCTGTCGGGAGCCACTATGCGCCTTCATCTCAGTCATAGAATCCGCTTAGTGCGCATCCTGAAAGCAGACATGGTTGGGGCAGCATCACGTCCTCTCTGCGGCCTCCATTTCGGTCGATCCCGCAGGCAACCTCGCGCCGCCGTAACGGGCCATTGGCACTAGTTGTCAGAAATTGTGAAGCGGCGGGCCGAATGCAGATATTGGCGTCCTGACACTAGGCATTGAACCCGCCTTGTCGGTCGATGATGCGCAAGATCCGTTGCTGGGCGATCCATCAAGCGGTCCACGGGGCTCAGCATCTGCGCGTGTTGGGGCAACCGAGTCACGGTTGGCGCGCCTCTGTCGCCCCGCGCCCACAGAAGGGCGCGGGGCTTCTCACTTAGCGGGAGTTCGTAAGCCAGAAGTCTTGCCAGTCCTGCAACTTGGCAAAGTCATCCTGCGTCGTTTCGGAGTGATTGATGTAGAGGCGATCAAGATGGTTGGCGATTCCAGACGCCTCTCCTTCTGGCATTTTCGCGTCGACGTTCGTCGAGATCTTGCCGTCACCAAGCTGGGGTGCCATGCCTTCCTCGGTCATCATGAATCGGGCAAAAAGCTTGGCGGTACTGGGGCTTCTCGTACCGGCCGCGATCACGGCCACGCGCGGGGTGAGCTGCCCGATCCACGGCTTCATCTCCTTGCAGATGCCCATGCCATAGCCGTCCTTCTTGGCATCGCGGAAAATGGCGGCGCTGAGGAAGCCGATCGGTGGTTTTTCTTCCTTGGCACCGACGATGGGACCGACGTCGCTGTCGCTCTTGGTCACCTTCGGCTTGTTCTGAGCCAAACGCTTGACCCATTCCGCCGTCGCGCTCGCTTCGTCGGTCGTCAGCTCCTCGCCGAACTGCTCCTGATAGGCGGCGCGCATGGCGGCATCCTCATGGGTGGCGAGCTGGTTGAACCAGAACATCGTTTCATTGCGAAGCAGCGGATCGGGAATGGCGACACGGCCTTTCCATTCCTCCGTCGTGAGGGCCCAGAGATTGTCGACCGGGCAGGTGTCGCCATGAACATCCGTATTGTAGGCGAAGACCCATGGATTGTTGCTGGTGATCGCGGGGCTCTGGTATTCGGCGGGGATCTTGTCCTTCAGGTCTGGGGCAAGCCAGGACACGCCGAAGCCCTGCGGGAGGATCTGGCTGGTGACCGAGGGCAGGTTGCTCATGTTGAAGACGTCGGTCCGCACGTTGCCGGCAGCCGCTTCACGGGCGATGACCTGTTCCTGCTCCTGGCCACTCATCTTGACCCCGGTCGCCTGGAGGCCATACTTCTTGGAGAAGTTCTCAGCCATCGTCACGATCTTGCCCGTAGCATCGATGACGGTGATCGGACCTTCCTTCTTGGCCGCTTCGATAAGTGCCTCCAGCGAATATTCGCTGTCGGGGATGCCTATTTCCTTGGCATCTTGAGCCATGGCGCTTGCTGCGCCCATCGTTAGAATGGAAACCCCGGTGATGAGGCCGATCGTTGTCTTAGGCATGATTTCCTCCTTTGCCTTGATCGCGTACGCTCAGCTACTGAGCGATACGGTTCTTCTCCCGGTCGAACAGGTGCAGATTCTGCCTTTCAACCCAGAAATGAATACTGTCGCCCGTGCGTTTTGACGGGCTGTCGGTGGTGATCGCGAAGAACTGGACACCCTCAATGTCGAGCTCGACGATCCAGCTACCGCCGGTCGGGACGACGTCGACGATCGTTCCCTGACCAGCAGCACAGCGCTTTGCATCCTCGTCGTTGAGGCTGCTGAGCCGTACGGCCTCTGGCCGGATGCCCGCCGACGCTACGGGCGCGCCGGCAAGAGCGAAGTGAGCAAGCAACCCATCGAGCCAACGGCAAAGCGGCGCCGGTTCCGCGTCACTCCGTTCAATGATGTTGATTGGGAGACTTCCGACAAATTCTGCTACGAAGCGGTTTGCCGGACGTTCGTAGATGTCGTCGGGCGTTCCCACTTGCTGCAATGCGCCCTCGCTCATCACGGCGATCGTGGTTGCGAGCGTCATGGCCTCCCATTGGTCATGGGTGACGAACACGATGGTGGAGCCGGCTTCGGCATGAATGCGCTTGAGTTCGGATCGCATCTCCAGCCTGAGCTTGGCGTCAAGGTTGGAAAGCGGTTCGTCGAGCAGGATGACCGATGGATTGAGCGCCAGCATGCGCGCAAGCGCCACACGCTGCTGCTGTCCGCCTGATAGCTGTGCCGGATAACGGCTTGCATACTGCGCGATACCGAGTTTCGTCATGACTTGATCGACGACTGCGTTGCGCTCCGGAGCGGGTGTCTTGCGCAGAACAAGGCCGAAGGCGACGTTTTCGCGGATCGTCATGTGCGGCCAAAGTGCATAGTTCTGAAAGACCAGCCCCATGTTCCGCTTCTCCGGCACGGTGAAGATCCCTTCATCGACGGAGACGATGGGCTTGCCGTCCACTAGGATCCGACCTTCCGTGGGATGCTCGAGCCCAGCAATCATGCGTAGCGTCGTGGTCTTGCCGCATCCGGAGGGGCCCAGCAGGCACAGAAATTCGGCGGACCCGATCTCCATGTTGAGATTGCCGATGGCTGGCGGTGTATTTCGCCCATAGCTTTTGCGGATGTTTTCCAAGGTGATGCTGGACATTACTTGCTTCCCATGCCGTCTGAGAGGGAGGCCTTGCCGATCTTCTGCACCAGCATCGTGCCCGCGAAGGCAACGAGACAGAGCATCACGACGACGGCATTGGCAGCCTGACTGTAGCCGTAGTCGACAAGGCGGATTGCATAAGTTGTGAGGAGGTCGGTACCAGGGACAGCAAGGACGACGACAAGGCTGAGGCCCTTGATCCCCGAGATGAAGGGCAAGAGGATTGCTGACACAAGTGCGCCGCGCTGAATGGGCAGCACGATGGAACGCATGCGCCGGAACCACCCCGCGCCCACGATCTGACCAGCTTCCTCGGGCTCGCGGCCAAGCTGCATCATCGACGATATGCCGGCCCGCGAAGCAAAGGGCATCTGGTCGGCAAGGATGGCCAGGACGAGAATCGCATGCGTGCCGTACAGTGCCGGGAGGGGCGGACGGGCAACGGCGAACATCGAAAGATAGGCTGCCGCGAATGCGATGCCGGGGACCAAATAGGGCAGGAAGGTAATCTGCCGCAGCGCCACGGAGACCACCCGTATGGGGGAGCGCACCACGCCGTAGCCAACCAGGAGCCCGAGCAGACCTGCCCCAAGTGAGGCAAGGCCGACCATCCAGACCGTGTTCCACAGCGCCAGCCAGAACTCGCCGGTCAGGAGAATCCCCTGATGCAGAGCAGTTGTCCCGAGATCCGTGCCAATCCAGTAGTCGAGGGTGAAATTGCTGAGCTCGAACGAACCGGGCACACGCATGACCGTCGTCAGCGTCAGCGCCACGAGGGGGATAGCGGCACTGACCAGGAAGACTGTAAGGACCCAGAGCACCGCAGGCATCTGCCATTTCCCAAGCGGTGCCTCGCGTACCATGGCGCCCTTGGCGCCGATGGTCACGAAGCGCTTGGCTTCCTTCATGAGGCGCATGTCGATAATGACGGAAAGCGTGCCGAGGAGGACAATCACGCCCGCGATGACGGCCGATGCACCTGCCTGACTGGTCGAGATGGCGCGAAACAGGGATGTTGCCAGAACGTCAAAGCCGACGGGGACGCCCAGCACATAAGCCACTCCAAAGTCGCCAAGACATTTGGCGAAAATCAAGGTTGCTGCGGAAGCGAGCGAGGGCATCATCAAAGGCAGGATGATCCGGCGTGCCACGTCCCTCGGCCGTGCGCCGAGGCTGCGGGCCGAATCTTCCAACTGCGTGTCGAATTGCTTGAGTGCGTTGCCGAACAGCAGGATGACGAAGGGCGCGTAGTGCAGCGCCAGGATCAGCGCGATGGGAAAGGCACCATACGCGAGCCAGTCAGGCGGGGTGAAGCCGAGGGTCTCCATCCAACCGGGAACGCCGCCTGTTGTGCGGTTCTTGAACAGGGTGAGCCAAGCGAGTGCGAACGTCCATGACGGCAGCATGTATGGAAGCAGTAGCGCTGTCGAAAACCACTTCTTGCCCATAAGGTCGGTGCGGCTGAGCAGCCAGCCCAGCGGGCCGCCGACAAGGAAAGCTATCATGATCGCGGCGACCGATATGACGGCCGTGTGGGCAAGGGGCCACCAGAATAGGTCACGCGAAATCGGGGACATTAGTACGCGGTTCAGGTAGTAGAGCGTGAGCGCGCCAAGATCTTGTCCACTGCGTGCAATATCGGGGAAATGCACAGTCACCGCGTCTACCAGCAGCAGTAGGACAGGAGCGAGAATGAGGTACCCGAAGACTGCAAGCAGCAGCAGGGCAAGCAGGAGTGTCGGATCAGCGCTGTTGACGCGGACCTGGTAGGCATAGCGTCGCCAGGATGAGGCGGGGCGAGGATGCGACGGATCCTCCGGCAAAGCGGCTTGCAGCGTCATGGGCTCATTGTCGTAAGTCGGTGTGGAAAGGAGTGGCGTCCCGAGGCAGTATAGACCTCTGGATCAGTCAGGCAGGGCGCCTACTGCGGCGGTCACCTCCCTAACTGTCTGCCATTCCTTGTCATATCGGACTGGCAAAAACTGCTCGTCCCCATTGAAGGCGGCGCTCATCTGCGCGGGAAATCGGAAGGAAAAGAAGCAGGACTTGAGCTTGGTCGTCAGATCCGGATGGAGATCATGGGCATGGGCAAAGGCGGATGTGGGGAAAAGCGGGCTTTCGTAGAGGATCCGGATGGCGCTTGGGTCTATCGCTCCTCGTTCGACCAACCGTTCGACAACATCCGAGGCGACGGCTGCCATGTCGTAGTCCCCCGAGATGACGCCCATCACCGACTTATCATGGGCTCCTGACATGATCGGTCGATAGTCCACGTCGGGGACGAGACCCTGCGTAGGAAAGAGCGCGCGCGCGGCGACATTGCCGGAGTTCGAGCCCGGCGATACATGCGCGACGCGCTTGCCCTTCAGATCCTGCAGCGTCCGGTAAGGTTTGTCTGCGCGTACAATGGCGATCAGATGATAGCCGCGGACCTCGTCTTTCTGGCCTTTTGCCGCGAAGGGTACGGCACCGGCGGTGTTCACCGCTTCGACCGTTGGTCCAGTGGAAAAACCCGCAAAATGTAGCCGGCCGGCACGCATCGCGCCAATTTCGGCCGCAACCGACTGGACGGGATAGTACACGATCTGCCGATCCAGGCAGGAGGAGAGGTGCTGTGTGAAGGGGCGAAACAACTGGGCGTAGACTGCAGGGTCCTCGATGGGAGCGAACGCCCAAACCAAAGTGTCCGGGTTTCGCCATCTGGAAGGATCCGCCGGCAGATCTGCCACAAGATCACCATTGGCATCGCAATAGGCTTCGTTGAGATCTGCCCGCTGATGACATGGTGGTTCAGTGGCGGCGAATGCACCGACCGAAACTGTTGCGGCCAGCACTATCGAGGCCGCCAAGGCATGATAGCGTCTCATTTCTCCTCCCGAAGGGATAAACCGTCTCGCGTTCGGCAGAACCCTTGCTGTAGGATGAGACTATCTCCGGTATCCCTGTCAGAGTCCTGTCAGCCAAATGCGCATCTTGATAATCGAAGATTCGGTCGACATCGCCGAGGCCATTGAGGCGAAGCTCTCGCGAGCCGGCCACCACGTTACGCTTGCGCAGGATGGTGTGACGGGGGAGGAGCTTGCCCTTTCCGGTGCCTTCGATGTCGTTGTTCTTGATATCAACCTGCCGGGTCGAAGTGGTTTTGAGGTCATGGCCAATATGCGGTACGGCCAGTCGCCCACCCCAGTTCTTGTCATCACCGCTCGCAATCAGCTTGATGACAAAATCAGTCTCCTTGACCTTGGTGCAGATGACTACATCGTCAAGCCATTCGACCTTGGCGAACTGGAGGCGCGACTGAGAGCCGTCACCCGTCGGCATCAGGGGCTTTCGCAATCGGTGGTCAGAGTTGGACCTCTTGAAATTGATCTGACGGTCCGCGCTGCGCGCCTCGGTGGCGAACCTCTGGAGCTGGGTAAGCGCGAATTCGAGGTGCTGGAGGCACTGGCCGCGCACTCGGGGAATACCGTCAGCAAAGATCGGCTTTACCTGAAGCTCTTTGGACATGAAGACATTGGTACGCCGAATGCTCTGGAGCTGCTTGTTTCCAGGATACGCAAGAAGCTTGAGGGCAATGATGTCGAGATCGTCACGCATCGCGGTTCCGGTTACATGCTGCGGGCCCGGGTGGACGCGGTGAACTGATGGCGCGAGTGTCCATCGAACGGCGGCTTCTGATTACCACCGCCTGTCTATTTCTCGTGATAGGGACCGTGCTCGCATTGACGGTCGGTGCCTACGCTAGGCGTGCCGCCGACGAGGCTTTCGATCGCGTGTTGACCGCGTCCGTCTTGTCTATCGCCGATACCGTTAGCTTCGAAGATGGGGCCGTGACCGTTGACATTCCCTATTCAGCGTTCGCCATTCTCGGTACTTCGCGTCTCAACCGCGTCTTCTACAAGGTGACGGCGCCTGACGGCAGTTTGGTTACGGGCTCGCCTGTTCTTGGTCTGGACTTGCCGCTTGCGCAGGATCAGGCGTTGCAGCTTTATGATGCGGTCTATCGGGGTGATCCGGTGCGGGTTGCCGCCGTGCAGCGGTACCGTGCCGCCGACACGGCAGCGGGGACCGGTGGCTGGATCGGCATCATGGTTGCCGAGACCCGCGAGGCGCGACAGGAACTTGCGCGCCAGTTGACGATTAACGGCATGTTGCCAGCGGCCGCCATTGCTCTCATTTCCGGGGGGCTCATCCTCGCTGCCGTACGCTCGGCGTTTTCCCCATTGCGCCTCATCGAGGGTGATCTGCGAGCGCGTCGTCCCTCCGAACTCAGTCCTATCGATCGGGAAGTGCCGATCGAAATTTCCGCTCTTGTTTCCGCTCTCAACGAATTCATGGATCGGCTGGGTTCGGTTCTTGATGGCGTAAAACGGGTGACTGCCGACGCTGCACACCAGTTGCGAACGCCGTTGGCGGCGATACAGGCGCAGGCAGAGGTGGGTCTTGAAGAGGCTGAAGATCCGCGGGTGAAACGACGGCTTGTCCGGATCCATGAGAATGCGCGCAACGCGGGTCTATTGGCAAACATGCTGCTGTCCGATGCCACGACGATCCACCGCCTTGAAACGCAGGTACGCGAGATCCTCGATCTCTGTCGCACGACCGAGGATGCCTTGCAGATGCTGCGTGCCGAAAGCGCCTATGGCTCGCTCATGCGATCTGTAACGCTCGACATGGCCGACCGTCCGCTGATGGTAAAGGCGGAGCCTATTGCCTTGCGGGAAATGGTTCGCAACATTGTCGAGAATGCCTTCATCCACGCACCGGGAGACGTCTGCATACGGCTTTATGGAGGCGAGGGGGTTGTTGTCCTGCAAGTGATGGACCGGGGACCTGGAATACCCGATAATGCAAAAAATCTGGTATTCCAGCGCTTCGCTCGAACGGATATCCAGCGCCCCGGAACCGGTCTTGGACTTGCCATCGCTAAGGATGTGGCCGTCGCTTTCGACGGGTCAATCGCGATCACTGACCGCGACGGCGGGGGCGCGGTGATCGAGGTGAAGCTGCCAATGGCTGCAAGGGATGAAAACGTATGACCTTGTTGCGCGGCTGCGTTCTCTACCTCTTGCTGTTGGCTGTTGGGCCAGCCGTCGCGCAGGAGCGGCCGGTTAGGATCGCAGGCGTGGCTTCACAGGAGCGAATGGCGCCGCTGCTCCAATTGCTGGGGGCACAGTTGCCGCGGGCAACGCTGTCCTATGACTGGCTTTCTTCCGCTCAGATTGCAGCCGCAGCGAGGAGGAGCGAGGATGTGCCATTCGACCTCGCACTGTTGGCGTCGCCCGATATCGCCGTATCGGTTGCGAACGAAGGATATGCCTTCGAAGATGAAGCCGCAGGAGCCATGGCAATTGCGCAATGGCGCAATGAGGTCTTTGGAATCTGGTCGGATCCGGGGGTGATGGTCCTTCGGCGCGCTGCGTTTCCTGATCGGATGCCACAGACACGGATCGAGCTGGTGCGTGCCCTGGAGCAGGGGGGTGGCCGCTTCGACCGCCGTGTCGGCATCATCAACATTGGCATCGATGATGTCAGCTATCTGCTGGCATCGCAGGATTCCCTGCGCTCCACGTTGTACTGGCGGCTGATGCGTGCTTTTGGCGCCGCAAAAGCGCGCATCTATGACACGACCGATGATATTCTTGACGCGCTTCAAACAGGTGATTTGGACATTCTCTACAACGTGCCGCTATCCGCGTTGCTCGTTGCAGGCGACCCGCCCGAAGGCATGGAGATCGTAGTGCCACAGGACTACGTGCTCGCCGTGCCCTGGTCAGTCTTTGTACCGAAGGGAGCAGCAAACCCTCGCGGGGGGCGCAGCCTGCTTCATAGCCTTCTAGCGCCGCAAAACAAAATTGCCTTTTCGTCAGTTGGCTTTGAAGTCCCGGATGGCCTTCAGGGGCTTGAGAGCATCCAGAAAATCGAACTGGGGCCTGAGCTCCTCGTCTTCCGCGATATGATCAAGCGCAGCAAGTTCCTGGATGCCTGGTTTCAGGCTGTCGTGGACTAAGAAGCGACCGTGCGACTGCCCCTTCAGGTGCCAAAGGCAAGATGCTTCATATCCCGCTTCTCCGCTTGAACAGAATGACAGCGGGCGGTCCGTTCGGCCCCCTTGTTGAAATGATTTCCGCTTCGCGCCTTCATCTCGGTCATAGAGGCTGTCATCAAACTGCCCGGAAGCGGAAAATCACCCCGGCAGAGGCCTAAGCGAAGTACCAGTTAAAGATATCGCACTTCTTCTTTCGGAGAACGGCGTGCCGCGAGTCGATGAGTAAAGGTGGCGACCCGTATCATGAACGCGATCCGCTATGGTCTAAAGTGGAGGGATGATCCCGCATCTGCCCAAACACAAGCTAGCCGGCCTAGTACGTGATGCTCTCCCGAGACGGATTCTCCAGGTGACCAGTGAGACTTGACTCTGGCCGGCCGTTCACCTGCGGGCGAGCACCGGCCAGAGGGCTACCAGCTTGTCCCCTCGGACACAGTGATACTGGTCATACAATGTCACGGTCGGGTCATTGTGAGGCACAACACATTCGATGACCTCCCCGATGGATGGGCGTGCAGCATCGTGCAGGTGCAGGCGCCCATGCTCATCGCCGGCGTAGCTGTAGGTGGCGGCATCCAGCCCGGGGCTTGCCACTCGCGGAGCGGGGCCATTGAGCGCGAATGCTTTCGTTCCCGCGTCAGTCGTCACGGCGCCCGCGACGTTCGTGCTGATCACCGCCGTCTGG
The DNA here is from genome assembly GCF_902153235.2 of Pseudorhizobium halotolerans. NCBI lineage: Bacteria > Pseudomonadati > Pseudomonadota > Alphaproteobacteria > Hyphomicrobiales > Rhizobiaceae > Pseudorhizobium > Pseudorhizobium halotolerans. Next base: position 247,213 of record NZ_CABFWE030000008.1, read on the forward strand.
ACAAACAGCGCGTTCTCGAAGGGCCAAGCCGTGCCACTTTGGTAGATCACCGTCTCATATTCGGCGTCCATGAAGATATACGAGCCGGCCTGGATTTCGGTGAAGGGGCCTTCCCTCGCGTCGATTGCGTGACTTCCGGTACCCCCGCCGGTGACGATGTCCGGCTTCATGTCGATTGCTGCCAGTGCCGAGATCACCGCGTCGATCTTGAGGTGCGCCTGCCTGCACAGCGCCAAGCGCTCGTCAGGATCGATGGTGTGCTGGATGTGCCCGCCATAGGCTTGGAGGCCCCGATACGCGAGGGACGGCAGCGTCTTGATCGTCTCACCCAACGAAACGGCGGCCTCCGGCGAGGCGACGCCTGTCCGTCCGAAACCCAGCTCCACGTCAATGATCACGTTCAACCTGATGCCGGCGGCAGCGGCCCTTGCCGCAAGCGCCTCAACATTGGCCGGATTGTCGACCACAACCATCGTATCGGGAGTTCTGCCGGCCAGCGCGATCAGCCGGTCGAGCTTGAGCGCGGTCGTCATCGGCGAGGTGATGAGAATGCCCGCTATTCCGGCTGCCGCCATGACCTCGGCCTCATCCAGCGTCGCACAGCAGCAGCCGACCGCACCGGCCGCGATCTGGGCTTTGGCGATCGTCGGCGACTTGTGGGACTTCGCATGTGGCCGTAGGTTCTTGCCGTGGGCTCGCATGATTTCCGCCATCGTCTCGACGTTCCGTTCGAAGGCATCAAGATCGAGAACAAGTGCGGGCGTGTTGAGCGCATACCGTGAGCCGGGTGCATCCAGGTTGTAGTGCGCGAAGGTTGGAACGGTCATGGCACGGCGTTTCCCTTAGCAGGTGAAGACGAGCGGCACTCAAGTCACCCTGCATGCCGCACCAGGCCTCAGCGACCGGCGCGTCGCATGAGCTTGCGATCCAGATGGCGGTACCACGCCATAACGCCCGGCATGAACCACGGCTTGCCGGTGTAGAATGGCACGGCCGAGGGCGGACGAAAGTCGAAGGCCGATGGCTCCACGTCTCTGTCGCCCATCAGTTTTCTTGCAGCCTGCGTTCCGATCCAGGGAGCCCAGACAACACCGGAGCCACAGAAGCCTGTGGCGTAGACGACGCCGTCCCGTTCGAAGATGCGCGGGATCATGTCGCGGTGCATGGCGACGTGGCCGAACCAGCTGTGGGTAAGGGTGACGTCCTTCAGTTCAGGGAAAATCTCGATGAGGTTGCGCTTGAGATGCAGGGTGGCCTCGATCGGCTCGCCGGATGTGGAGCCGTCGCGCCCGCCGAACAGGATGCGCTTGTTGTCCGGTGACGGGCGGTAGTAGAAGCCGAGGTTGCGGGTCTCGCTGCACATCATCAGCTTAGGCATCAATGTTGCCATAAGGCCTTCCGGCAGTTCCTCCGTCGCAATGATACGGCTGCGGATCGGCACCATGCGCCGGCGCAGCCAGCGGTCGGAATTGTCGGTGTAGCCATTGGTGCAGGCGAGGACCTGCCGTGCAAAGATCCGACCGGCCTCCGTAGTGACCTGGAAACCGCTGCCAGTTTTCTCGACCGCCGTCACGGCGGCGCCCGAACGAACCTCCACGCCAGCTTCGAGCGCGACACGCAGCAGTTCGGCATGGAATTTGGCGGGCTGCAGGCCGCCGATGTCCATGCGCACGGACCCGCCCCGATAGAAATCCGTCCCGAGATAATTGCGTTGCTCGGACTGCGGCACCGCATAGGCCTGGATGCCCAGCTTCTTCTCGAGTTTCTCCGCCGTGCGGGCGAGCTTGTCGTAGTCGTACGGGCCCAGCGCGCCGCTGAAACGGCCGGAGAGGCTGAAGTCGCAGGCGATGTTCTCCGTCGCCAGGAGGTGATAGAGGAATTCGCGCGCCTTTTTGCCCTCCGCCTCGATCGCCATCGCGCGGGGCTCTCCGAAGCGGCGAACCAGCGTTGCATGGTCGAGACGGATATTGCCGCTGGTGATGCCGCCGTTACGCGAGGAGGCACCCTCTCCGGGGTTCATCTTGTCGAGGCAGACGACCGAGCGGCCCGCACGGGAGAGATGCAATGCGGCGGTAAGGCCCGCGTAACCCGCGCCGATGATCGCGACATCGACGGTGGCCGGAAGCGATTCTTCCGGCAGCGGGCGAACCGGTGCTGCCTCCCACCAGAAGGGGGTGGTCTTGTGTGCCGGCGCTGGATTGTTCTCGGGCATGTCGGTCTCGATGCTCCCTTAGTGTCTTGAGCTTGTTAGAGATGACGGTCGAACTGCACCGCGCCGATGATCCAGAGGATCTCCGCAGTGGATTGCGAAACGTTCTTGAAACTGTGTGGCAGCGCGCTGTCGAAGACGAAACTGTCGCCGGTGCGCAGAGTGCTTGTCTGCTCACCGACCGTCAGCGTGAGCTCACCGGAAAGAACCAGGCCACCTTTTTCCGCCGGATAGCTCAAGGCCGTGTTGCCGGAGACGCCACCGGGCTCGACCCGCAGGATCATGATCTGCAAGTGATGATGGCCGCTCGCGGTCAGCAGCTCCTTTTTGAGCAGTCCGAGGTCGATCTGGGGGCGATCCTTCAGGCGGCGCACGAAGGGCGGATCTCCCTGTTCCGGCGCCTCGTCCGGCTGCTCGCCAAACATTTCCTGAATGGACACATTCAGTGCCCGTCGGATCGCGGTCAGCACGCGCATCGACGGATTGGCGAGATCCCGCTCAATCTGGCTGATCATGCCGACCGACACGCCCGAACTGTCCGCCAGCTGCTGAAGGGACATGCCCTTGGCGTTGCGCAACTGCCTGACGGTCGCCCCAATCAACGATTGTGTTCCCCTGGACATCCGTAACACCCCTCTAGCCACCCTGCAGGAAATTGAAATATCTCGAGTAGATTTTCAATATGTTTGTTCAGCAGTATGCGGATGAAAATCCGGAAAGAAAATAGTTTTGCAAGAATAAGTTCATGAAATCAGATATTTAATACAAATGATATCCTCGCAAAGATTTCCTGGTGCGAATGCCCTTCGGTCGGCCCTTGTCAAAATTTTCATTATAAGCCTATCATCGATGAAAATGAGAACAAGAAGGGTTGGAGTTCGGCCATGGCCAATCATGATCCTATAGCTGCGCCTGTGAGTGCGCTTACAGTTCGCAACCTGACGATCGACTTGCCGAAGGGCATGGAGCGAAAGCACGCAGTGAGCGGAATCTCCTTCGATCTGAAAGCCGGTCAAATCCTCTGCATCATTGGTGAATCCGGTTCCGGTAAATCGGTCACCGCCAATGCCGTCATGGGTCTGCTCCCAAGTGCCATTAGCATTTCTGCCGGCAGCATCCGATGTGGTGATGTCGAACTCACGGATGCATCGCCGCAGGCTCTCCGCGACATCCGCGGGCGCGTCGTCTCGATGATCTTCCAGGACCCGCTTTCGGCGCTCAATCCGCTGATGACGGTCGGCGACCAGATCGAAGAGGTGATGTTTGCGCATGGCGAGGGCACGCGGGACGAGCGGCGCGCAAGGTCGCTCGCATTGCTGGCGGAGGTGGGCCTGCCGGATCCAACGCTGATGTACCACCAGTATCCATTCCGGTTGTCGGGGGGGCAGCGGCAACGGGTGATGATTGCCATGGCGCTTGCCCTCGAGCCCGCCATTCTCATTGCCGACGAACCGACGACCGCTCTAGACGTCACCACCCAGGCACAGATCCTCGACCTCATCCGCGATATTCAGCGCCGCAAGGGCATGAGCGTGATGTTCATCACCCATGACTTCGGCGTCGTGGCCGAGATCGCCGACAGCGTCATCGTGATGGAGCAGGGGGTCATCGTGGAGCAGGGGAGTGCCGAGCAGGTGCTCCGCAACGCCCAGCATCCCTACACGAAGCGCCTGATCGCCGCCGTTCCGCATCTTTCCGATAATGATCGCACGCATGAAGAGGTGACGGGCAGCGCGCCGGTCATCGAGGTCGACGATCTTCGCAAGGAATACCGCAGCGGTAGCATCTTCTTCGGCAAGGAGCGGGTGGTGAAGGCAGTGCAGGGGGCCTCCTTCGCGCTCCAGCCCGGACGGACCCTCGGGATCGTCGGGGAAAGCGGCTCCGGCAAGTCCTCGCTCGGACGGCTTCTGGTGAAGCTCATGGACAGCGATGGCGGACGGATCCTCTTTGACGGCCAGGACATCGCACCGATGAAGGAAGCCCAGTTCCGCGCGCTCCGCCCCAAGATCCAGATGATTTTCCAGGATCCCTTTGCCTCGCTCAACCCGAGGTCGACGATCGGTCGCATTCTGACTGCCGGACCGGTCGCGCATGGCATGGCACCGGCGAAGGCGAGCCAGGAGGCAAGGGCGCTGCTCGAGCATGTCGGCCTCGACGGCGGTGCTTTCGACCGGTATCCGCACGAGTTCTCCGGCGGCCAGCGCCAGCGCATCGGGATTGCGCGCGCTCTGATGTTCAAGCCGAAGCTTCTCGTGGCCGACGAGGCTGTCTCTGCGCTCGACGTCTCGATCCAGGCGCAGATCCTGGAACTCCTCAACGACATCCAGCGCGAAACGGGTGTGGCGATGATTTTCATCACCCATGACCTGCGTGTCGCGAGCCAGATCTGCGACGAGATCCTCGTCATGCAGCGCGGGGTGATCGTGGAGCATGGCCCGCCCTCGCAGATATTCCGCAATCCGCAGTCCAGCTACACACGCGAGCTGGTTGCCGCGATTCCGGGAGAGAAGATCGCGGCCTAGCAACACCTCCACAATCGACGGTTCATAACTTCAACAAGCAGGGGAACATGCGCATGACCGATCAGAAACAGAAATTCGCCGCGACACGTCGCCAAGCCCTCAAGATGCTGGGCTTCACCACCGCCGCAGGCGTGTTCATGCCGAACCTTCTCGGCAGGCCGGCCTTCGGCGCAACGCCTCCCGAAACTCCGACCGGCCGCATCGTGGTCGGCTTCTCGCAGGAGCCCACGGTCTTCAACCCGCTGATGCCGCGCATCGAGGTGGATGACGGCGTTCACTTCTCGCTTTTCGACACGCTGTTCCGCATTGCTCCGGACGGCTCGTTCACGCCCGGCCTCGCCACGGAAGTTCCATCCATCGAGAATGGCGGTATTTCCGAGGACGGCCTGGAATGGCGCGTCAAGCTGCGCAACGACGTCAAATGGCATGACGGCGAAGCCTTCACCGCCGAGGACGTGAAGTATACGCTGGAGCTCATCGTCAACCCTAACTTCCGCAGCTGGCGGACCACGGGTCACACGCTCGTTCGCGACATCAAGGTTGTCTCTCCCACGGAGATCACCTGGAAAATGGAGAGCGCGTTTGCACCCTACCTCTCGTTCCTGGCCGACACCTTCATCGTGCCGGAGCATATTCTGGGCGCCGCGGAGGATCCCAATACCGCACCCTTCAACAATGCGCCGGTTGGCACCGGTCCGTTCAAGTGGGGCAGCCGCACCGCAGGTGACCATGTCGAGCTTGTCGCCAATACGGACTATTTTGGCGAAGGCCCCTATGTCGAGCGCCTGATCTACAAGTATATTCCCGATCTCACCGTGCTCTACACGCAGTTCAAGAGCGGCGACATCGACATCATCGGCTCGCAGTACATCACGCCGGACAACTACGAAGAGGCCAAGACCCTTCCGGGCAAGGTCATCACCACCGTTTCCACCGCAACGGTCGAATCCATCTACCTCAACATGGAGCGCCCGCAGTTTAAGGATCTTGCGGTTCGTCAGGCGATCTATGCCGCGATCGACAAGCAGACCATCATCGATGCGCTCTACTACGGCCTGCCGAC
>NZ_CABFWE030000009.1:0-890 GCF_902153235.2 Pseudorhizobium halotolerans
TCTGTTCTCGACGCTGATGCTTCCAACGTGGGAAGGTCAAGTCCGTCACTCAGATGAATGTGTGCACCTGCCACGTTACCTTATCGATGTGTGGTCGGAGGTCCGCGCCCGTTGCAGAGCGGCGGCGGGAAGAAGCGAAGCCGACTCTGCGCCCATGTGGCCTTGATGAAGGCGAGAGGCAGCATCTCCAACCTCTCGCCTCAACGGGTTAGAGCGATGCCCTGCCGCTACCGCCAACAGGCCTGATCATCCAAGGCTTCACAGCAGGTTCCTTGGCAAGGATGCCCTTCTTCTTAGCAAAAGAGCGTATCGCATCGCGTGCTGCCCAAAGAGGTTTCAAACCGTCATGTGCCATGTAGCAGGTCCTCAAGGCCGCCTCATGGATCAGGTCCCGTTCCCGTTCTGGCCAATCCTCCAGATAATCAATCGCCTCCTCCACGGCCGTAATCTCGCGGACGAGGTTCTTTTGTTCCTTCAGATACACCGGACGATCAAAGAGCTTCGAGATCATTTCCACCTCACTGATTCTGTTTGTGATCAACAAGGAAGGCGCTGTGGCCAACGCCGATTATCGATGTGGTTTGCCGCGTCCTTCCGTTCAAGTCGGAACACCACTCAGGTCACTAAATCTGATAGGGAAACCGTACATGTCGACGGGCGTGAACGTAGGCGCTTACTGCACAGCAAGCCAGGTTGGCGGGTAGCTGATTGCCCCATACCAGAGCGGGATTACGCGGCGGCGAAAAATTTCCTCCCAGGTTCTTGAACAGGCATTTTTCGCCAACCAGATTCATTGCATCGGCAGCCTTAGTAGGGGCCGATAGGCCGGAGACGCAGGTTTTCGGTGGCGTCTCCAATCCATGTTGCTTTACGGAGGATATGGTAATGAG
>NZ_CABFWE030000010.1:0-522 GCF_902153235.2 Pseudorhizobium halotolerans
ATGCCAGGCAAGGCGGCGGCGTTCGGCCGGACTAACGTCATCTAGATGGTGGCCATAGAGCGCCCGGGACTGATGTGGCAGTTTCGCTTTGAAGTATCCCTGCGCCAGCCCGTACCTGTGTTCGATCCGGCCGAGGATGGTGAAGCTTGCGGCGGAACGAGGCACACGATGGCCCTCGATCCACGATAGCAAGGTCTTTGCATCGAATGTTTCGTCTATCCGAACGACCGCCCGGTGGAGTTGCCAATAGCTCTCGCCAAAGCGCCGCATGTGATAGGCGAGTGCATCGGCAAAGGAACTCAGGTTCTCGTTCGCCTCAAATAACGGCTCTGGTTTGTCTGAAATGGGGTTCGGCCTTGGGCCTCGACGGCTGGCCGAGGGCGACCTCGCGACCCTACCGCGTGCGTGTCCCTGAGTCGCCGCTGTGGGTACAGACTTTCGCCTGCCACCAGCATTCAGCGTGCTGGCTCGCAGCCTCGCCCCATTCAACGCGTCGTCTTCTACAGGCGGTTCCTTTAGCCA
>NZ_CABFWE030000011.1:0-710 GCF_902153235.2 Pseudorhizobium halotolerans
ATGGCGTTACTGAGCGTAATCCGACGCTGGCATTTTCGAGAGCATCTATCGATCCGGGAGATTTGCCGCAGGACCGGCTTATCCCGGAATACCATCCGCAAATATCTGCGCGCCGGCGGCGTGGAGCCGAAGTTCAACGTGCCGGAGAGGCCGAGCAAACTCGATCCGTTTGCAGATCGGTTATCGGCCTGGCTGAAGACGGAGTCGAAGAGGAGCCGCAAGCAGAAGCGGACTATGAAGCAGCTACACGCTGATCTTGTCAGCCTCGGCTACGAGGGGTCCTACAATCGCGTGGCGGCATTTGCGCGGGAATGGCGAGACGATCGACAGCGGGAACTGCAGACGACGGGCCGCGGGACATTTGTGCCCTTGGCGTTCGAACCAGGCGAAGCCTTCCAGTTCGACTGGTCGGAAGATTGGGCGATCATCGGCAATGAGCGCACCAAGCTGCAGATCGCCCACACGAAGCTGAGCTACTCCAGGGCCTTCATCGTCCGGGCATACCTCCTGCAGACGCACGAGATGCTGTTCGATGCCCATAACCATGCCTTCCGTGTCTTCGGTGGCATTCCTGGTCGCGGCATCTACGACAACATGCGCACGGCGATCGACAAGGTCGGTCGTGGCAAGGAGCGCGACGTCAACGTCCGCTTCATGGCGATGGCCAGCCATTATGTGTTCGAGCCCGAGTTCTGCAATCCGGCTTCCGG
>NZ_CABFWE030000011.1:720-1630 GCF_902153235.2 Pseudorhizobium halotolerans
GTCCCGGAATACCATCCGCAAATATCTGCGCGCCGGCGCCGTGGAGCCGAAGTTCAACGTGCCGGAGAGGCCGAGCAAGCTTGATCCGTTTGCAGATCGTCTATCGGCCTGGCTGAAGACGGAGTCTAAGAAAGGCCGCAAGCAGAAGCGGACGATGAAGCAGCTACACGCTGATCTTGTCAGCCTCGGCTACGAGGGGTCGTACAATCGTGTGGCTGCCTTTGCGCGGGAATGGCGCGATGATCGTCAGAGGGAATTGCAGACGACGGGCCGCGGGACATTTGTGCCCTTGGCGTTCGAACCAGGCGAGGCCTTCCAGTTCGACTGGTCGGAAGATTGGGCGATCATTGGCAATGAGCGCACCAAGCTGCAGATCGCCCACACGAAGCTGAGCTACTCCAGGGCCTTCATCGTCCGGGCATACCTCCTGCAGACGCACGAGATGCTGTTCGATGCCCACAACCATGCCTTCCGTGTCTTCGGTGGCATTCCTGGTCGCGGCATCTACGACAACATGCGCACGGCGATCGACAAGGTTGGTCGTGGCAAAGAGCGCGACGTCAACGTCCGCTTCATGGCGATGGCCAGCCATTATGTGTTCGAGCCCGAGTTCTGCAATCCGGCTTCCGGCTGGGAGAAGGGACAGGTCGAGAAGAACGTGCAGGATGCGCGTCATCGCTTCTTTCAACCGATCCCGCGCTTTCCAGCACTGGAGGCCCTGAACGATTGGCTCGAGGAGCGTTGCAAGGAGTTCTGGGCCAAGACACCCCACGGTCAGTTGCGTGGCACTATTGCCGACATCTGGGCCGAGGAAGTCCCAGCTCTCATGCCGCTCTCCAGGCCGTTCGACGGGTTCGTCGAATATACGAAGCGGGTCACGCCCACCTGCCTCGTGCATCTGGAGCGCAAT
>NZ_CABFWE030000011.1:1640-2578 GCF_902153235.2 Pseudorhizobium halotolerans
TCACTGGAGGCCTTGAACGATTGGCTCGAGGCCCGTTGCAAGGAGTTCTGGACCAAGACACCCCACGGTCAGTTGCGTGGCACTATTGCCGACATCTGGGCCGAGGAAGTCCCAGCTCTCATGGCGCTCTCCAGGCCGTTCGACGGGTTCGTCGAATATACGAAGCGGGTCACGCCCACCTGCCTCGTGCATCTGGAGCGCAATCGCTACAGCGTTCCGGCATCCTTCGCCAATCGACCGGTGAGCCTCCGGGTCTACCCAGATCGTGTCGTGGTCGCCGCAGAAGGCCAGATCGTTTGTGAGCACCGCCGCGTCATAGATCGGTCCCATGATCGGCCGGGCCAGACCATCTACGACTGGCGTCACTATCTGGCGGTGGTGCAGCGTAAGCCCGGTGCTCTTCGTAACGGCGCACCGTTCATCGAGCTTCCCGATGCATTCCGGACCTTGCAGCAATACCTGCTCAAGAAGCCGGGTGGCGATCGAGAGATGGTCGATATCCTGGCCCTCGTCCTTCAGCACGACGAGCAGGCAGTCCTGTCTGCCGTCGACATGGCGCTGAAGTCTGGCGTTCCGACCAAGACGCATGTGCTGAACCTGCTGCATCGGCTCGTTGACGGTAAATCCTTCACGCCGCCGACCCTCGACGCGCCACAGGCACTGACGCTCACCAATGAACCCAAGGCTAATGTTGAACGATACGATACATTGAGAAAGACGGAGACTCGCCATGCGTCATAATCCAGCAAGCGGCGCGATCGTCATCATGCTGCGGCAGTTGAAGATGCATGGCATGGCCCACGCCGTCGGCGATCTGACCGAACAGGGTTCGCCGGCGTTTGAGGCTGCCATTCCGATCCTGTCGCAGCTTCTCAAGGCGGAGACTGCGGAACGCGAGGTCCGATCGACCGCCTATCAGCTCAAGACAGCGCGCTTCC
>NZ_CABFWE030000011.1:2588-75628 GCF_902153235.2 Pseudorhizobium halotolerans
TCCGGATCGTGTCGTGGTCGCCGCAGAAGGCCAGATCGTCTGCGAGCACCGTCGCGTCATCGATCGTTCCCATGATCGGCCAGGACAGACCATCTATGACTGGCGACACTATCTGGCTGTTGTCCAGCGTAAGCCCGGCGCTCTTCGTAACGGTGCACCGTTTACCGAGCTTCCCGATGCATTCCGAACCTTGCAGCAATACCTGCTCAAGAAGCCGGGTGGCGACCGCGAGATGGTCGATATCCTGGCACTCGTCCTTCAGCACGACGAACAGGCCGTGCTGTCGGCCGTCGACATGGCGCTGAAGTCTGGCGTTCCGACCAAAACGCATGTGCTGAACCTGCTGCATCGCCTCGTCGACGGCAAATCCTTCACGCCGCCGACCCTTGACGCACCGCAGGCACTGACGCTCACCAATGAACCCAAGGCCAATGTCGAACGATACGATACCTTGAGAAAGACGGAGGTTCGCCATGCGTCATAATCCAGCAAGCGGCGCGATCGTCATCATGTTGCGGCAGTTGAAGATGCATGGCATGGCCCAGGCGGTCGGTGAACTCACCGAACAAGGATCGCCGGCGTTCGAGGCTGCCTTTCCGATCCTGTCGCAGCTTCTCAAGGCGGAGACTGCGGAGCGCGAGGTCCGATCGACGGCCTATCAGCTCAAGACAGCACGCTTTCCGGCCTACCGTGACCTGAATGGCTTCGACTTCGGCAGTAGCGAGGTCAACGAGGCGCTCGTGCAACAGCTTCATCGCTGTGACTTCCTCGATGACGCCAACAATATCGTTCTGGTCGGCGGTCCCGGCACGGGAAAGACGCACATCGCCACCGCGCTCGGCGTTCAGGCCATTGAGCATCACCACAAGCGGGTGCGGTTCTTCTCGACAGTCGAACTGGTCAACGCGCTCGAGCAAGAGAAGGCTCAAGGCAAGTCGGGGCAGATCGCTAATCGGCTCGTGCACTCCGATCTCGTCATTCTCGACGAGTTGGGATACCTGCCATTCAGTGCCTCAGGCGGCGCATTGCTCTTTCATCTGCTGAGCAGGCTTTATGAGCGCACCAGCGTCATCATCACCACCAACCTCAGCTTCAGTGAATGGGCAAGCGTCTTCGGCGACGCAAAGATGACCACCGCGCTACTCGACAGGCTCACCCACCACTGCCACATCCTGGAAACCGGAAACGACAGCTTCCGCTTCAAGAACAGCTCGGCCCATCAGCCCAAAACAACCAAGGAGAAACGCAGGAACTTGACCCCGACCAACAACACGAACGATACCTAAAGGCGGGTCAATTCTCGGTGGAAACGCCGGGTCAGCTCTCAGTGGAAATCAACAAACGATGGCGTATACGACCGCAATGAAGGCGCAAAGGGGTAGTAGCCTCGCTCTTGAGACGGATCTGAACCTGCGGCCCGTTAACCAGCTAAATCTACGGTGCTGAAAATACGAGATAAAGTCCTTGATCAATCGACAGTGAGAAGTCGGTGGCTCAAAACAGGTCTGGAAGTGCAGTCACCCTCTTGAATACCGAGTACAAAGGCTCTTCCAAGCCTTCGCAGGCGCGCCAGATCAGCTTTGCAACCTGCAAATTCTTAAAATCCATCGCGACTTCATCGCGCAAAGGTGCAGTTGCGTCGCAAACGTGCTGGAGAAGCGTCCAGCCTTCCGCCTGCTGCAACAGATCCATCGCTTCAGGCACAAACCGCGAATAGTCAGGGACCGCGCCAGCGGAACACATATGCGCCAGGGCGACAAGTTTATTGGCTCTCAATTCATCACGCCGAGCCGCGCCTTGTCGAAACTCTTCGGAGAACATCGAGTTTACCATTCCACTGAATACCGTTGCAAAGGCTTCAGCGGCGGAAAATGCATTCGATGCTTCGGGCAAACCCGTGTACCGGCGAAGCGTGTCGCGTAAATCTTGCACACGATCCCGTGCAGGCGGATGCGTCGTAAAGCTCACGCTCGCGGACGTCACCGTTTCTTCGTAACGCTCCCATTCACGGTGCAAAAGAAGGGAAAATTCCCAGCCTGCATATTGCATCGAGAGCTGATGACCGTCTCGAGGGCCCGGCCGTTTTCCAATTGCGAGGAACAGCGCAAGTCGATCAGCCGACAATTCCTCTCGCCAGTCCGCGGAAAGTCCGCCCAAGCCGACTTGTAGCTCTTTGAGAAAAGCGTCAGAACCTGGCGGCATATCAGCCAGAAGCCCGTGAGCGAGCTCGTGACAAATCAAAAAGATCTCCGCTTCCATGGCCAGCATTCCGGCCACGACTGCCTGATGCTCATCAATGTCAAAATCTTGAAACACGGTGGAGCTCCGTGTCGCCGAGTACCAAAAGAACGCTCGGTTCATCCGTAGAACCGACTCGTCGTACGGGACAGTAACGTCGCGCCCGTGTTGACCTGGCACTTGCCCATCCGAGAATGGTGCTGACCGCGCCGCAAGAAGCCTTGTGATCTTGTATAGAAAGGTGGGCATGCCAATGCTGACATTGACCTGATAGGGGACGCTCGACAGGTCAATTGATGCGAGGTCTGAACCTTCCGGCGATACTTCAAGGCGGAAAAACCTGTCGATCGACCTCCCGAAGCATTGATGGGTTCGCCGAAGGGCCTCCTTCCACGCCCGCGTGACCATGCCACGGGCGAGCTTGTCCGGGTCGAGCTTTCGTTTGCTATTGCGCGCACGCTCAACCCTTGTTGCAACCCAGGAGAGCGTGTCCGTTTCCTGTCGTCTCTTGATTCGCCCTGCTGAAGCTCGGGTCACTTGTCGACTGCCTTACGCTTCAGTTTGACCTTGATCCCGGCATGGCCACCTACTTCAAAACTTCCAATCAATGAGACTTTGCCTTTCGCATCGATCGAAAGGCTTAGCTCGATTTCATCCACCTGAAACGGTTGCATTTCCGGCGGCGGGGCCAGCAATCGGTTCCCGAACTTGTTGATCAGTTCGATCATATTCTCTTCGACCCGGGCACTGTCGAGTGAGACATGGGCGGTTTGCGCTACTGCGCTGCTGCCTGGTAGAGCACGGCGCACTCTCTCCTCGGCGGTAAGAGGAGTGTTGACCGTTACGATGACGTCGATATTGCCAGACATTTCCATTTCCTTGAGTAGTTGGGACGCTGATGGTCCCCTACATCGCCGTCAGCAATCCGCTGTCACTGATATTTTCCTGGGTGCCCTCTGGCCTCATCGAGGATCGCATCCATTTTGATAACAACCTGCATGTCTTCCGGCATGCCCATGCGAACCAGCTCCAGCCTGGACTTCTCATCCATCATCCGGAGGCCATTAGAGGCAAGGTCTCCATCCAGGACCTTCGAAGTTTCCGACGTCGCTCGCAGAATGGTCTCGATACCATTTTTGGTCATCCAGTGGTGACGCACACTCCATACCGATGCGCCCCAGCATATCTTCGGAGATCCACATGCCGCCACCGTCGTTGCCGAACTTGATGCTCAGCGGGTGGCTCGCCTCTTCAGGATCGAAACGACCTTCGAAACCAAGTTCTGCGACAATTTCCTCGAGAGTGATCATGTCCACGACAATCATGATCACGATCTCTCCACGTACAAATGCCCATAAGTGATCCGAATTCGCGATAGACAAGACTGGTGGTAAATAGGGCATCCAATTGCGCCGGCCGAAGGGATCGTTCCACACAAAGGCCCATGGTGCTCTCGCGTCACCAAAAGTTGCTACTGCCTTGGGTAAACTCTTATCGGACCTGAGCGCATAGTATTGTAGGCCGCTTTCGGGGCTTGCGGACCCAAAGCCAGCTGCCAACGATGAGCTGATGCATTCATTCAGCTGTTGGATGTACGCGACCTCGGGGTCCGTCAGAGCTTCCCGACGCAAATCCGGGTTGCCCCAAAGCCTGGTCGATCCATCTGTCTCGAAGAAGTTATGCAGGATATCGAGGCTGTCCTTCTGCCTCCGCGCACGCTCGTTTCGCGAAGGCGTGGCTTTGACCTCCATGAGAAAAGGATCACTGGCGCCCATAAGGCAAACATCGCCGTGGCGGATCGTATTTGTGAGATCAGTCAGAATTGCTGGCACATTGTGATCGAGAGCAGTGAACAAGAGACGTAACTCGTGCTCGAGGCCATCCTTGTCACTGAGGAAACCTGCGTCAGATTTCGGGCTTTTTTTCCCAGTCTGATAGTAGGTATGTTTTAAGGCGAACTTGTCGAGGTAAACGAAGGCAATCGCATCGCCGAAAGATCGCCAGACATAAGCGCAATATCTACAGCTCTCGATCCTTTTTTGCAGATAGGTTTGGCGTTTGTCATCGACTGAAGACCCCTTCAGTTCGGCTTTAAGTTTGCGGACACCGCGCTCAGTGCGGACGATCTCGTGCGCGAGAAGCACCTGCAAGCCTCTTAGCGATTTAAGATCGTCCTGATCCATCCTCAGGTTTGTCAGGAGCTTATGGGCAAGGAAAAAAGATCTCTTGCGATATCCGATCATTTTAAGACCCCAAGCTCGGTCGGAAGCGATACGCCGCTAGCGGAGATGAAATACGCAGCGTTGTCTCAAAGATCATCAATTCGCTCGAACCCTCCACCGCAGAACTCATCGCTCAACGAAAGCGACGTATACAAGGCACATTGCCAGCTGTTGCGGTTCCGACGCCAGCGGCTACGGGCTTCGCGCTCCATCTCATCCTGCAAACCTTCCGGCCCATCTGCATCGAACGTCTCCTGAAAGGATAATTTTTTGTCCACCAACTCGACAGCGGCATTGTCGCTGTAGAGCTGTCCCAGGTTAAGCTTCCTGAAATGGCGACGTGCCCTCGTCACGACCTCGAGGTCGACACCGTCCGGGTGCTGTACCGAATAGGTGACCGTGACGCCTTCCCCAATATTGAGCGAAGCCTGTATGAGAGAATGCTGGCTCCAATCGTCGAAATAGGGATGGAAGAGCCGCTGATTGGCATGCTGCGCCCGATAGGTCCCCTTCTCGTGATTGCAATCGAAGCAGCAAGGAACGAGGTTTGCGGGAAACACGGACAGCTCAGGATAATCGTCCTTCGACAGGTAGTGATCGAGCGTCTTGACGTCACGCTGTGCACAAAGAGGGCAACGACCGTATCGAGCCAATCCCTTTAAGCGGAGGTAAGTCGGTCGTTCTCCTCCCTTGACCAGCACGCGACCGTATATGCCGCTGAGCTCGGCGGCTTCGATATCAACGGGGTCGTCCGGAGCGAAGGCGTGAAGCGAATCTTGCTGAGCATGCTCGATATAGAGCGCGGCGCGCTCCTCGACCCAAGCGCGCTGGGCAAGTAACGCCGCCCTCTTTACGACCGATTTGGTGCGAGTAGCGCAGGCGGAGAATACGACGCCAGCATCGTCCTCAGGCAATGCGATGCTCAGCATTAGCGGCCCGTCCGAAGCATTGTTCTAGCCAACGCCCTGCCTTCTGCGCCCACCTTGTTACCGAACCGATCAAGGACTTCATCAATGTCTTCGGCATCGTTGACGATTCTGGCGATCAGATTGTGATGACCACTTTCCGTGACTTGCACACGGAATATCTCCCTTGTGAGGGCTCCAAGGTTTTCTGCAAAGGTTTCGATTTCCGGCCGCTCGATCTGTATCGAGCCTCCCGGCCGAAACATTAGGGATACGCAATCGGCCGGAACCTCCTGTGCAACAACCGGCGAGTGGGTCGCTAAAATAGCAACGCCGTTTCGTTTGATTAGCAGGTCAGAAAGAGCGCGGACAAATGCCATGACGAGCGGCGGGTGAAGATGGGCCTCTGGTTCATCAATAAGAACAAGGGTTCGCTCGCTGACGACCTCGGCTAACTGTGTGAGGGTCAACAAAACAATTTTGTGCCCGGAACTAGCTGTGTCGAAGAGCTCTCCCGCACGATCTTCAACCTCTTCGACCGGGAGATTTGCAAGGTCGGACAACTGTAGGGCTGCAAAAAGCGGGTCTGCCTCCAGCGTACGCATCGCTGCCTGCCACCGCGGTCTGCTTGCGCTCCTCAGGCAGCGCAAAGTGCTTCCAACGAAATCTTTCTGCAGGTCCGCTTCATTTTTGTTGGCAATTGCTTGTTCCTCACCACGGCGAACGCGCTTCTTGAGGCCGACGTAAGTGTATTCGATACCGCTTTTCGTTCCGGCCTTTAGGCTTCGCAGGCGACCGGCAGCCGATCGCTGGGGAGGTTCGAACTTGTCGAAGGCGCTGAACGCTACAGTCACAAGGTTTGCGAACTGATCCTTTGGTGCCGTCTCGTCCTCATCTTTGAAACGAAGCCGGCCGAGACGCTTGTCGCGGCCATTGCGCAAAAGCGCGCTGATCGAAGTCAGAAGACGCGTTTTGCCAACGCCGTTACGGCCGATCACAACATGAATGTTGGATGGCGGAAGGCTGTGGGGAGTGACCGAAATGCTCATCTTCTCGGTCGAGCCTGGAAACAGGTAGGTGAAATTGAAGGGGGTCAATTCCGGATTATGGTGAACTATGGAATCAAGCTTTGCAAAGCGCTTCTCGCCCACGCTCCTCATCAAGGACGTTCCATAGGCTTGCTCGTCGTCAACCGCCGCACGAATCACGGCGCTCCACACGACATCACGAAGATTGTTCAGGATGGCGAACCGAGCTTCTTCCTTTAACGCCAGCAGGTTCTCGTAATATTCTTGTCCCTGGCCAAGTGAGGCATAGTCTGGATCGAGTGTCTCAAACGCCTCATCCATCCGGGTATAGCCGCCGGTCATGCCGGCCTGCATAATTTTCACTTCACCCACATCGAAGCGCTCACCCTCTTCATCAAAGTAGATGAGTGAGCATTTGGTCTTAAAGCCGTAATCGTCCCAATTATCTCGAAGCAGGAACACCTCATCCTGGCCGCTGATGGTTTCGTACTTCTTTGCGCGCTCAGAATAAGGGATAACTGTAAAACGCATCAGAATTCACGGGCTTCCTGCAAATCATTATTGCCCATAGACTGCAGCTTCTGGTGGTGCTTGACAAGATCGCTGAACTACTGAGCACTAGCATTTTCCGTCAACGCGCCACGGTTCTAGTAGCATCAACGAATTCAAGGAGGCAGAAGTCTCATCCAAAGCCGGCTTATGCGATGAAGGGTGTCGGTCTGTTTCTCCAGTGGGACTGGTCGGATGCGACGAGTAGGATGCGCTTGGCCCGGGTCAGGCCAACATAGAACAATCGCCGAGATTCGTCATATGCCTCCTGCGTCGACGTCGAGAAATGCGGGATACTGCCATTATTCATACTGATCAGGGCAACACCATCAAATTCACGTCCCTTCGAATTGTGCAGCGTAATTAGCTTGAGCGCCTGCTCGGGATTGGCGAAAAGACCCATATCCGAAATGAGCAGATTCGGGAGATCGACATTGCTGGCCTGCATGTCAGACAACATCTCTTCGGCCGAATCGATCAGCGTTTGTTTGGCACTACCCGGCAACAGTTCCTCATTTTCGAGGTAGTGACCTGCCTCGTCGGCCATAGCGCGCAGCCAGGCGACGCCGCCGGGATGCTGGTCAGCAAGTCCACGAGCGAGATAGATCAGGCCGAGCGCCACACGGCGCCCCTGATAGCTGAACATGTCGTAGCGCGACTCTCCGGTGAGGTCGCCGATGAGCCGAAACAGAGCCCGCTCGACACCCGGGAGCCCAAGGTAGTTACCAGCCTCGGCGCATGCTCCGAGTTGCTCGGCGAGCCCGGCAAGCAGTCGCCGACGTCGATAGGGCCGTGCGCCCGGACCGAATACCGGCACGTCTAATTCTCGGAGGGCGCGGGCGACTGGGACGAGATGCGTCCACCATGGTGCAAGAATTGCTGCCTTGCCGAGCGGGATGCCGGCATCCTGCAGTGCGGGCAGAAAATAGTCGGTGATGGCATCAATCGGCCGGCTAACATGAACGTAGTTCACTTGCGCCGCGATCTGGGCAGCATGGCCCACCGACTGCATCGCGGGGACGGTCGGAATCAGTGTTGATGCAGTCTCGACAATCGCTAGCCCACATCGGAAGTTACCGGTCAAGGATGTGTCGCGGTGCGCGCCGATCTGATCTCCAAACTGATCCGCGAGCTCGGGACGAGCACCTGCGAAGCGCATGATCGACTGATTCTGGTCACCGACGAGAAAGAAGCGCGTGTGAAGGAAATCCTGGAGTGCTCCGAAGATGGCGATCTGGATGTCCGTGGTGTCCTGAAATTCGTCGATGAGCAGCCAAGCAAAGCGGCTCGCGATGCCGCGCCCGACGAACGGATGTTGTTCGAGAATCTTCCATGAATAATAGAGGATCATCGCGAAATCGAGGTATCCGTGGGCGCGGACCCGCTCCCAATAGAGCGCGGCAGATTCGTCAGTGACAATGCCTGTCTCGATCCCTTGGCCGCAGGGTCCGCCGTTCACGTCGATGCGAAGAGATTCATAATCCTCGAACACCTGCCCGACGGGCATGCGACCGAAAGCGTCCTCGACTGACGTTACGATCTGCTCAAACTGACTGTTCTCCCGGGAGAGCACCTGAAACGACGCCGGCACCTCGGGTAACAGCCAGCTATAGGGACGAAGAATGAACTGCAGGCAAAAAGCGTGGATCGTGGAGATTTCACAGCGGTCTGCGATCGCGTTATTGCCGTAGGCGCGCAATCTGGTCTCGATTTCGTCGACTGCAGCATTGGTGTAGGTGATACAGCCGATGAACTGTGGCGTACCGACAACCTGATCGGCCAGCGTCAGTAGCTTGGCGAGAATGACCCGCGTCTTGCCGCTTCCTGGGCACGCAGTGAGAAGCAGATTGCCGTCGTATTCGACGGCCTCGCGCTGTTCCGATGTCAGCCGGATCATTCGGTGAGCCACTCATACGCCTCCTCAATATAGGTCGGCAGATCGGTCGCGAGGTGAGCGTAGCGCGCAGCTATCTGCGCGAAACGCGCCTTACCAAAGCGTTTGGCGGTATTGAGCGTGATACGGCCAAGTTCGATGCGTAGCGCTGTCTCGTCGGCGGGGCTCAGTCCCCCGAGCGCAAGCGTTGCGAACCCTTGCTCCATCTGCGCAAGGATCTGCGGCGCGCCGAGAGCGCGGACGGTCTCGATCAGCATTGGCAGGCGTCCGAGCGATACCAACTCGCGTTCGAAGGTGGTGGCGCCCTCAAACGTGGATACAAAGTCGTTTTCTAGTGCCACCAAATCGGGCGCGTGGGTTTCCGGATCGAAGTCCTCGGCGTCGGACGGCTTCATGTCAGCATCGGCCACGATGGCGCATTTCTTCTCGAGCGATCCGGCGCGGAACAGTTTGGCATAGACGTCAAAGTGGACGCCATGAATCGCGATAACTGAGATGCCGAGCCGCTCAAGCCTCACGCCGTACACTTGCTCGATCATCGCCGGGATCAGGAACATCTCGGCTGGACCTTCGACCAGCATGACCTTGCGCGCATAGAGTAAGGCGCTCTTGGTTGCGTCGAGGTAGCGTTCGAGATCGGCAATTTCTGGCGCGGTCAGCGCGGCATTGAGCGCGAGATTGCCGGCAGCGATGGTCGCGTCCTCGCGCTTGGTGAGAGATACAATACTGCTCAGTGGAACCTGAGAGGTTACCTGGGTGCTGTGACTGGTCAGGATGGTCTGCACGTTGATCGCGCGTAGTGCCGCGATCAATGAGAACTGCAATTGAGGATGAAGATGCGCTTCTGGCTCCTCGATCAGTATCAATTGGCCGGCCGAGCGGTTGAGCGCGATCCGCCGCTGCAGGTATTCCATCAGGATCGCGATATAGAGAATGTTATTCATCCCAAGACCGTTGCGGCCAGGTTCGAACGAGGTGAGTGAAAGGTCCGATAGAATAATTTTGAGGTTGCGTATGATCGCGCGGAAGGTCGCTGCGGAGAGGCCGAGAGTGGCGTCCATCTCGAACGCGGGGCCAGAGACATCCTTGAACCGTGCGTCAATTGCCCCCGCTATTTCGGCAATAGTCGCCGAGTTCGCGATCGCCTGATTGGCCTCGTCGAGTATGGCGATTAGGGCATCCTGCTCGGCCGCATCAATCTCGAACGCCTCGATCAGACGGATGAGTGGCGACTGGCGGGGATTACGCAGGTCGCTCTCGACATCGCGGAGCGCAGGCAGATGAACAAGAAGGTAAGACTGCAGATCTGCAAAGCGCACCGACTCGCCGATCCCGTCGTCATCCCAGGCAATCTCCGTGAGGTCGATGGCAGGATCACCGCCACCGCGGATTTCCCACTGATAATCTTCGAGGGTCAGCGCCCCGGGTAAGATATCGCCACTTACAAGCTGCTCCCGGACAGCTGGCCGCGGACGGAAGCGGTAGAATATACGCGCGCGGTCCGCAGCCGTCTTCCAGGTACTAACTAGCGCCTCTTCATTCACACGTCCCTCGAACCCAGCCAGTTCAATTCCTATCAGAACCTGGCTGGGCTGGGCGATATCGATGGCGGAGTGGATGTCCTCGCGCATCAGCGCCCGGAAACTCGACGGCAGCATGTTATCTAGACAAATTTGGATTGCGCGAAGGATCGCGGTCTTGCCAGTATTGTTTTCTCCGATGATACAGCACAGATCATCCGCGACATTCACGTCGAGTGACGCGAATGTGCGAAAATTCTGGATCACTATTCGAGCTACTCGCATCATCCCCCCGGCTGTCGCGCGACCAAACACCGCGATTCATGGTTGTATCAAAGGGATGGTCAAGACAAGCGTGTGATCAATCTCGCACAGCCTCAGAGTAAGGGATCCTCTGCCTACCCCTTCAAAGGCGTTTATCGACCAAAGTTCGAAACGAAAGCCCTCGAGTCGGTGCCAGCTGTCCCCGCCAAGCTGTCCGCGACGCAGCGATGAGTACGTAACCATGTCCGTCAAATCTATTGCTGGCGATTCTATTCAATCCTCTGATAACGTGCTCCGCTTTCGATTTAAAGGAACTCGGAAGGCCCGGCGGCTCGGCTTATCGGCCTTAATGTTCGCCGCCATCTTTGCTGGCTCATGGATTGAATCCCCGATTGTCAGATTTTTCTTCTTGTAAATTGACTTTGTCAGCTTTGCAGTGAATATTGCCAACATTGGAGGCGATGATGACCGACGGACCTTTCCGAAATTCTGCGTTGAGCAATAAGTGGAAGCAGTATGGACGGGACCTCGTCAATGACGCGGCCTCGCTGGACGAGCGTGCTAAGCAGGCCTGTCACAGCGTTCTTAGTGCCATCGATATGAAGGCATTCGATCGGCTCTATCGTGAGCTGGATTCTCGTGCATCTCGTGACCAGATGGATCTGGATTCAGTAGCCGCGACGGAATCCATCTTCGACAACTACGAGCGCTCGTCTCTCAGCGACGCGCTCGAACGAAATCTACTCAGCAATCTCCGCGAAGGGATGTCGGAGAGAAAGTCACTCGATGCGGCCCTTGGAAGCGCTGTGAGTGAGCTTCTGGAGAACGCTGAGAATCGCATTCACGAGGAATGTCTTCGCGCCAGAGATGTTGGCGATATGAGCCCAGCGGATTTTGCAAAAGGCGTTCAACGCAATCGAGAAACCTTCGCGAGTATCGATGTTGGCGGCGTGTGTGCTGCTCTCGAAAATGGCAACAAGAACGCGTTCCGTCGGACCGCGCGCACGGATGTGAACGATGGACCGGATGAAGACTGAATCGCACTCTGAAGTCCATCATGAAAAACACCTTTTCGCTGTTGAGAAAGGCCGGGCAGCTCGACATCCGGAGTTGGATAAAGCTGTCGTTGCCGAGATAGGCAAACATATACAGTTCGTTCCAGATATTCTTGATACTTTTGACGTAAAAGGGTTTGCCGCCAAACACTATGACCTGATGGTCTTGGCAGCCGCGATCGAGTTCGCCGACCGCCGGTGGAGGCGACCGGCATCATGGCTGCGCAATCTGCATGTTACGATCCCTGTCATCGACCACGCATGTTGGTCGAGGCCTGAGGTGCAGTCGTCACTCCGAAGCGCCATGAACTTTCTGACCGGCGACAGCTGGCGTTTCACTTTTGTCAAAGCCGCGAACGCGTCCCCAGTCGGTTGGCGGCAGGTCCCGCTTATGTTTGAGCAGCCGAAGACTTTCGCGATCGCCTACAGCAACGGATTGGATTCGCGTGCAGTATCTGCGCTGAGCGGCCCGGCCTCCGAGGCACTATGTATCCGTGTTGCCAGCACTAAGCAGCGCCGGATGGATGGCGACAGCCACTTCACTCAGATTCCTTTCCGAGTGAAAGGCTTCAAGGGCAAGGAGAGTAGCTTCCGATCTCGTGGTTTCCAGTTCGCGGCAATGGCGACAATTGCTTCGCATCTTTCCAATATAAGCAGGATCATCGTGCCCGAGAGCGGACAAGGTGCTCTCGGACCGGTTCTCGTGCCGCTCTACAATATCTACACTGATTACCGGAATTTTCCGGCATTCTTCAGAAAGATGGAGCGGTTCACTCGGGCCTTGCTCGACTGCAGCATAAAATTCGAACAGCCACGCCTATGGTCGACCAAAGGTGAGACGATGAAGGCGTTCCTAGGTTTGCCAGGCAGGAAACACCAGCATTTGATCAATACCCGTTCGTGCTGGCAGACGCGCAGGATCGTCAATGCCGAGCACCGGCGGCAATGCGGTCTCTGCGCTGCCTGCCTTTTGCGCCGAATGAGTCTTCACGCCGCAGAAATCGTAGAGCCGAGTGACACCTATGTCGTCTCGGATCTATCCGCTTCGGAAGTTGATTCGGCGCTCGCGAGCATCACCGACGACGCTGATCGCGACATCATGGTTGAATACGGAAGCGTGGGGGCCCGCCATCTCGACCACCTCGCCACGATGTCCGCATTGGCAGATGCAGCGTTACGGCCATTCGCTTCACAGATTGCCGCCGCGACTGGTGAGGCCTATGAGCAAACTCTTCGAAACCTGAGAATAATGTTGATGACGCATGCCCAAGAATGGCGGACTTTCTTGTCCGCGCAAGGTGAAAAAAGCTTCTTGAACAGCTGGATGGGCGGAGGCCGCTATGACCGTTCTAAATGAGCTGAGCGCGCAAGAAATCGGTCGCCGGCTCCGGATTGCCCGTGAGAACGCCGATATTCGCCAAGATGACGCTGCGCAGTTCATCGGCGTCTCTCGACCGACGCTGGTCTCTATCGAGAAGGGCGTAAGGCGCGTTCGCATCCAAGAGATCCAGACCTTGGCTCGCCACTACGGCGTGTCGGTAAATGCACTGCTGCGACGCGAGGCCGTCCATACGGACCTGATGCCGCGGTTCCGCAAGCTGCGGAAGACGGAAGACGAACATACGCTAGAGGCAATACGGCTGCTCAACGAGCTCATTAAAGCAGACGTGGAGCTTGAAAACATTCTCGGTATACAGCGCCGCCGAAACTATCCTCCGGAACGGGGCGTCAACGAGGGTGACGCAGTCGCTTTAGGGGAATCCCATGCGAAAGAGCTTCGAGACTGGCTCGGCCTAGGATCGGGCCCGATCGCAGATATCTTTTCCATCGTGGAGCAGGGGCTTGGCATTCGCCTTTACCAGCGGCGCCTTTCTTCACGGTCTCGGGTAGCGGGTTTGTTCACTTACGATGAAAACGTGGGCGCTTGCATTCTTCTGAACGCAAACCATCCGCTGCCTCGTCGGGTTCAGACCCTGGCACACGAAACGGGGCATTTCTATGGGACGCGGCAAATTCCTGAGGTCCTAGAAGAGGATGAGAAATTTCTGTCGCGGGACGAGCGCTACGCAAATGCCTTCGGCCGCGCTTTCGTCACGCCGGCGGAGAGTTTTGGCGAGAGCTTTCGAGAACTGAAGGAGATCACTGGGAAGACGACGCGCCGCCTCGTCATCCTCCTTGCTGACCAATACGGGATTTCTCGCCAAGCCTGTGTTCTGCGTTTGGAAGAGCTGGGACTTGTGAAGAAGGGAACGTGGTCCTGGTTCGAAGATAACGGAGGTATCACGGATGAGCACGCACGAGAAGTGCTCGGAAGCGCCGCAGACCGGCGCGACGCCGGTAAGGCCGATGCAGATCGGTTGGTCTCACAACGAATGAGTTTGATGGCACATGCGGCTTGGAAGCGCGAGCTGATGTCTGAGGGGCAACTCGCCGAACTCCTGAAAATCACTAGGCTGCAGCTGCGCGAGATCGTCGACGAAATCGAGCTTGAGGAAAAAGAGACGGATGACCTACTCAAATTCCCTGAGTGACAATAACGTCCCCTTGGTTCTCGATACCAGCGTGCTGATCAACCTGCATGCCACCCGGTGCGGTGTAGATATCCTCACTTCGATTCCCAATCCGATCATCGTCGCGAACGTCGTAGCTGGCGAGCTTGAAAACGAGACGAGCCGTCGCAACGGCGAGGAGGCGTTCCTGGGTGCACTTTCTGCGGCTGGACACGTCTCATTGCTTGATCTCACGGATCAGGAATTTGAGATGTTCTTCGAACTCACTTCAGTTTCGCCTTCGCTCGATGACGGAGAAGCGGCGACGATCGCGCTCGCAAGCGCGAGAGGCCTCTTCCCGGTAATAGACGAGAAACGCGGCCGTACTCGTGCCAATGCGATCATGGGTGTCGAACCGGCATGGTCGCTCGATCTCGTTCTTCATCCGGTTACTGCTGATAGCCTGGGAGCTGAGGGTCACAGGGAGGCCCTATTCCGGGCACTGCGCGACGGTCGAATGCGCATTCCTCCAGAAAGCACGTCCCATGTTGTCAGTATCATAGGCATCGAAAATGCCGAATACTGCACCTGTCTGCCGGGTTACAAGCAGCTTTTCGCACGCCGCGATCAGCGGTAACAGCGTGTGGACCCGCTTGCTCCTTTAGCACAGCGCCGCGCGCAATCGCAGACAGGCTGGCTACATTACTCCCCACGCCCGAAACCTCCCCCTCCCGGTCATCTCCCTCAGCCCCAGCTCCAATACAATCCGCCGCGCCCCTTGCGGCGTCACCTCGAGCGTCTTTGCCACCATCCCGGCCGACACCAATGGCTTCGCCATGACGAGTTCCACTAGCTCGGGTAGTTTTGACGAGGCGCGGCGTCCCGCCAGCTTGCGCTCAAAAAGGGTTCGCGCCAGCGCCAGCCGGTCATGCTCCTTGAGTCCGATCTCGGCGGC
Source organism: Pseudorhizobium halotolerans (assembly GCF_902153235.2). NCBI lineage: Bacteria > Pseudomonadati > Pseudomonadota > Alphaproteobacteria > Hyphomicrobiales > Rhizobiaceae > Pseudorhizobium > Pseudorhizobium halotolerans. The sequence goes on from NZ_CABFWE030000011.1 coordinate 17,708, forward strand.
CGCCAAAAACCCCTGGGCGATGGCCAGCAGCCGGGTTTCCCGGTTGCGATGGCGACGGCGATCGACGGGAATCGTTTTCAGGCCGAGGTTGATGGCGACTAGATGATTTTGCGTGGTCACACCACCCTGGCGCAGGATGGAGGCGGCCAGGAGCCGGCCCATCCAGGCGGCATGCTGCAGCACGCCGATCTCGTTCCAGGCGTCGAGCGCGACGATTGCCTGCAGCACCGCCGGAAAATCCTGCGCCTGGCGCAGCACGGCGCGCCATTCCTCCAGCCGCGCATCCTCATCCCAGTCGAGATCGTAGACGAGAGGGTCGCGTTCCCGGCCGGCGCCCGAGCCGGGAGCGCTTTTGGCGGGACCTGGCTTCCTGGCCTGTTCGATGGCGGCTTCGGAGCGGGCGAGCAGCGCGTCAATGGCGGCGAGCTCGGCATCCAGCACATCTTCGCCGGCCTCGCCGTTTTCCTCCCTGTCCTCCAGCCCCTCCCCTCCCCCGTCAACCACTTCACCCGCGGTGGGCTGGTCGGCCACGCCGGTGCCTCCCTCTCCCAAAGATGCCCCGGCCCACGGCCGGCGCAGGCCGCGCAGGCCTTCTTCCGACAAAGCCCAGGCGGGTGGGTGGTCGGCGATGCGCCGGCGGGTTCGTAAAACGTCGCGGGCGATCGTGAGTTCGTGGGTTGGGGTACGGATGTCTCGGAGAGCGTCGTGGAGGACGAGGTCTTCGAGATGGACGAGTTCGCCGTCGATCCAGAGGGAGGCGCAGGCGTCGGTGAAGTTTTGCCGTTCTAGGAAGCCTGGGCCGACGGGGGAGCGGGCGATGCGTTCGTCGAGACGGGCAAGGGCGCTGCTGGCGTCGGCGACGGGTTTCAGCAGGGTTGAGATGGGCAATTTGGCGAGGTCGTAAGGCATTGTTTTTATGGTAAACGATGTCTTAAACGAAAGCTACTGTGCGACAAGAGTTCTACACATGACATAAAGAAGCCCCACGCGGCTCGCATGCGATAAGTAATGCTTATCGGCGGTGAGGAGACCAACCGGTTGACCAACTGCGAGGGTGCGCGTATTTTTACGGGAAATCACTCCGAAAGGCGCGCGATGACCACGACGGTAAAAATCTCTGAAGCCAAAACCCATCTATCGGATCTGCTTGTTCGCGCGGAAGCTGGCGAAGATATTGTTATCGCGCGCGGCAACGACCCCATCATTCGCCTGGCGCGTATCGCCAAGGAAACCGATATGCAGTTGCTGCTGGCAGAGGTACGCGCCGCCCGACAGAAAGCTGCCGCCTCCACCCATGAGGAAATCCTCTCCTGGCGTGACGAGGGCCGTCGCTGATGGCGTTTGTTATTGACGCCTCGATGGCGGCTGCCTGGCTGTTGCCGGAGGAATATTCAGACGCCGCCGAAATCGTCATTGCGTCGATCAACGCCCCCTGCCCGGTGCCGTCGCTGTTCTTCTTCGAAATCCGCAACATTCTAACCATGGCCGAACGCCGCGGTCGCGTCTCTGCCGGCGGCGCGCTGGTCAACATGGAACGGGTTCGTCGCCTGCCGCTCGACGATGCCGGCATTGGCGGCGACAGTTTTGTCCTGCTGCTGGCTGCCAATCACGCACTCAGCGCCTATGACGCCGCCTATCTGGCGCTTGCCCTCAATCGAAACGTACCGCTGGCAACGCTTGATCGCAAGCTTGCCGCTGCCGCGCGCAAGGAAGGCATGACTGTGCTTGGACCCTTCGCCCATGGCGACTGATCGCCCGGGGAGGAGTGCGGTTGATCTCCGGGCAGAAAGCCTGGACACCATTGCCGCCGTGCTGCCGATGGAGCGGCGCGACGAACTCGCCGAGCTGCTCAGCGACCAGGACGTCGAGACACTCCGCCACCTCGTAAACCAGGGGATGGGCGAGAACACGCTCCGCGCGCTTGCCTCCGACCTGGCCTATCTGCAGGCCTGGTCGCTGGCGGCTAACGGATCCTCCCTGCCCTGGCCGGCACCGGAAGCCTTGCTGCTCAAGTTCGTCGCTCATCATCTTTGGGATCCGGAACGGCGTGTGATCGACCCGCAGCACGGGATGCCGGCGGATGTCGAGGACAGGCTACGCATGCAAGGGTTCCTGAGGTCGGCCGGGCCGCATGCGCCTGACACGGTGCGCCGTCGGCTCGCTACCTGGTCGACCCTGACCAAATGGCGCGGCCTTGAGGGCAGTTTCAGCTCCCCTGCCCTCAAATCCGCTCTTCGGCTCGCGATTCGCGCAACGCCACGGCCGAGGAAACGCAGAAGCGCCAAGGCTGTGACCGGTGATGTCCTGGCCAGGCTGCTGGCGACCTGCAGGACCAACAGCCTGCGCGACACACGCGATCGGGCGATCCTGATGGTCGCCTTTGCTTCCGGCGGCCGCCGTCGCAGCGAGATCGCCGGGATGCGCACGGAGCAGCTGACTGCGGAGGCGCCAATCATTTTGGAGGGCCGCCCTCCCCTTCCCTCGATTGCCATCCATCTTGGCCGGACCAAGACCAGTGGCGTGGAGAATGACGAGGTCGTCTACCTCACCGGTCGACCGGTGGAGGCACTGAACGCCTGGCTTGATGCCGCCCGGATCGAAAGCGGCAGTGTGTTTCGGGCGATTGATCGCTGGGGAAACCTCTCACTGCGAGCGCTCGATCCGAAGGCAATCAACGACATCGTCAAGCATCGCGCCGCTTTGGCTGGCCTGGAGCCAGCAGAGTTTTCTGCCCATGGATTGCGCTCCGGATTTCTGACCGAGGCGGCCAACCGCGGTATCCCGCTCCCCGAGGCGATGGAGCAGTCACGCCATCGTTCCGTGCAGCAGGCGTCGAGCTACTACAACAACGCTCACAGACGGACTGGACGCGCCGCGCGTCTTCTCGATTAACAGCCGCGGGACAAAGAGGGTCTCAATGCCACGTTCTGGCCTTGAGACCATTGAGAACGCGGAATACGTCGGCTTGCGCCCCCTGCGGTTCAGAGGGTGTCGACCACGGTAAAGACGCGCGAACGCACAACTCCTCGCGCAAAGAGACGATAACCGGCAATCATTGACGATCAGCTAAAGATTGGATTCCCATGGAAACCACCACGATCAGCAACCGCGCAGAATTCGCTCAATGGGCGATCGAACGTTCCCGTGCCATCGTCGCGGAGCAAGGGAGCAACCTGGCGCTGGCGGCACGCGACATGGATGAGGGGCAGATCGCTGAAACCGGTAATGCACTCGGACAGGTGATTGTCGACGCCCTGCTAGAGGTTTTCGATGGCTTGCTCGAGGAGGAGTAATCAGTCCGCTTGAACGTTGCCGCCTAGAACTCCGTTGCCGTTGGCGGAAGACCAGAGGCCCGGTAGGATTGGGTGCGAAGGAATTCTGAGTACCGCTGTTTCAGGTCCTGGATTGAAATCCGGCCCTCAATCCAGTCGTCAACGCTGGCGCGGAATATTGGACTGGTCTCAAACTGAAAACCTCGCTGAGCCCAACGATCGACAACGCGATCAAAGATTGCCCTGCGCTGTTCAGGCGTCATGCTGAACTCCCACCTCACCGGCCTCACGTCCGGATGAATACAGGATTCGCCTGGTCATCGCAGCAGCTAAATTAGCAGGTTGTACGGGTGCCCACGCGAAAAACATCCGGGGTGAGCTACGGGCCAAGGACAAGCAGATTGCGATCATGAGGCGCGTCTGACTTCGAGGCCTGCAGTCCGCAGCAATGCCATCAGCATCGGTCCGAGCGAGAACTCACCACGGCTCGCCTTACGGGTCAAGTCGCGCAGATAGCCGCCGGCCGAGTTGATCTGCCCCCCCTTCTCCAGGATGCAGGCCATCGCGGTCGCCGCATTCTCAGGCCCCATCACCTCGCAGGCTTCCTGATAGGCTGAAGGACTGACACCCAGCATTGATCGCACCACCACCGCCGCACTCATCATGTCGCGCCAGCTGGAGATCGCGCCGCCAGGTCCATAGGCGGAGATGTCCGGGCAAGCACGCAGGACCATACCCAAGGGAAAAGGCTTCAACGGCTCGGGTTCACGTCGCGGCTCTTCCTCAGGTTTTGCCCCCAGCTCATGTCCAGAGCTAGGTTCAAGTTCAGAAATAGAGTCGGGTTTTGAATTCTGTAAGTGCCGCTCACTTTGATAGGCATTGCCGCTCGTTTTTCGAACATTTGCCAGCTTTTCCAATCGGATGACGATGTTACTCCGTAGTTCCTCCATGCGGCCCAATGTTTCTGTCACCTGTTGCACACCCGAATTCCTCGGCAGCGAGGCCATGACGGCTCTGTAATCCTGGTGGATTGCATCCCAATTGCCAGGCGCACCCTCATCCAAAGCCGTCTCGATCAGCTTGACCACGTCGCGGCGGCAGATCGTCAACTGCTCACGAAGCCGCTGTAGTTGCAGGCGCTCCGCAATGACCTCGGCAGCCTTGAATTCTATCTCCTCTGCACGCGCCACAAGCGGTGCCAGCGAAAACCCGAAAGCCTCATCAAGTCTGCCTTCTCCGTCACGTCTTGCATACCGCTTGCCATTGGCGCTGTCCTTGCGGATCAGAAGCCCCGCGCTTACCAGCACAGCAAGGTGCCGCCGAAGCGTCGCCTCCGGCATGCCGTTCGCCCGCAGCGAGAGCTGGGCGTTCGAAGGGAAGACTATCAGTCCTTGCTCCTGACTCAGCTCCTGCTTGGGATAAAACGACAGGAGCGCATTCAAGACCGCCAGGGCGCGATCGGTGATGCCCAGCTTGCCTCGTGCCTCACACAGCGCCCTGTAAAGCTTCCACTTGTCGACGCAAGCGTCGTCCCTGACGTCCTTTGTCGCCACCTGCGCTGCCAGCATGGCAAGCGTCATCGGCCGCCGCCCAAAGGGCGTCGTCACACTTCCAACCTGCATTGTCTTTCACCTTTAGTTGGGCAAAAGAAATCCGCTCACCAAAACGGCGCCAAGACTCTTGACTGTGATTCGAGGAAGTGCGATTCTTGCTTTGCTAAGAGACAGAGAAGGGCTTCCAGGACGGTGACGTTTGGGGGCCTTTTTCTTTTGCGGTTCTAGTCTCCTCGATTCTTTTCCGATTTCCTGAACGCCTCGTAGAGGTCATCCAGATTGGTCTTGATCCATTCGCCAAAGGGCTTCGCGTTCTTGTCCGTCAGCTCGATCATGAAGGCCTTCGCCTTCGACTTCGAGGCAACGGTGACTGATTTATCCGCGGGAGCCCAAGCATCTGCTGCATCATCAGTGTTCGTAGTATTCGTCAGTTCTGCCAGTAACCGAACGAACCGTTGATCGCTATCCATCTCGCTAAAGCCGGCCTTTTGAATGCTTGCATCGGCCTTTTTGAGCATATTCGCGTCCTCAAGCTTCGCAGCCAGCTCCATCCAACGACGACGACCAGCAGCTGGGGCGGCTCCAATAGCGCAGATAACGTCGGCCGGAATGCTCTTGGCTACGGACAGCATCTTGGACAGCTCGGTCTTATCCGTCGAGAGCGCCCGCATGATAACGTCACGGGGAAATCCCCTGCCCTCGAGGTTCAAAGCAAATGTCGCCCGCTCGATGTAGGAAAGATCCCTTCGAGCTGTGTTCTCGATACCTTGAGCGATAACGAGTTCATCGTCTGATAAAGGCCTGATCACGGCCCTCACCTTCCGCTTTAGCAGTCGACATGCTGCTAATCGTCGATGACCGTAGGCAACCTGGAAGCGACCATCGGCTGACGGGTTGTGGCGGACCAAGATCGGAACTTCCTGACCGTTCTCTTCAATTGATCGTACTAAGTCATCCTGAAGGGTCAGTCTGCCGTCTAAGCGGTCTCTGACGAACGAGACTTCGATCAGCTCAGGATCGAGCTCTACGACTTTTTCGCCGCTCTGGAGCGCTTCGCTTAGAGCCTTGGCTTCCTGATCCATTCGATCAAGTGACAAACTCATTGAGCGAACTGGACCCGCCAGAACCCTGTAGTTTTCCTTGAGGGTTGGTTCAGAGTTGGCCGCGGCCAACTTCTGCGTAGTCTCGGCGGCAGCGTCGCTGAAGATACCCGCAAGCTTGTCTCTACGGCTCATGATCTCTCCCAAACCTTCTGGACCTCTGCGAGAATTTCGGAATTCACCGCGTCGATCGCTTCGACCGCCCGATCGTAGGTCTTCCGAGAAATTTGACCCTTCGGCAGTTCATACAGAGTCTGTTTTGTGAGCCCCGCATCTGCGATGGCTGTCGACTTCACTGCGGTGGATGTTAGGACTTCCTCTCCAAATAGGCTCCTCAACATGCCCACAATCTGAGCCTGTGGCCCATCGCTGGGTTCATGCCTCGTCACCACATAGCGGATGAAGTCATGGTTCAACTCGCCGCCGAAATCTCTAACTACCGACATAAGGTCAGAGGTCATTAAAAGGAACTGCGACATCGACGCGACGTCCACCATCTGCGGGTGGATCGTGATCAGTAGAGCAGTGGCAGCACAAACAGCACCAAGCGTCAGGTAACCAAGCTGTGGTGGGCAATCGATGACGACTATGTCGTAGTCATCTTCGACCGAAGCTAGTGCGAGACCTACACGTCTGAAAAAGATCTCTTGAGCGCCAGTCTTGCGCTGGTGGATGGCAGTCGGGGTGTCGTGCTCAAATTCCATCAGTTCAAGGTTGCCAGGAACCAAATCCAAACCGTCGAAATAAGTCTTGCGAATGATATCCTTCAGGGGGCGCTTCTTGTCATCATACCTGATGGCCCCATAAAGCGTGTCGCCATCACCGAGATCGAACTCAGGTTGGATGCCGAAAAGCGATGTCAGCGAAGCCTGAGGATCCAGATCTACAGCCAGCACGCGATAGCCATGCAGAGCAAGGTACTGAGCAAGATAGATCGTCGTCGTCGTTTTTGCTGAGCCGCCCTTGAAATTCGCTACAGCAATCGTCTGAAGTTTTTCGCCGCGACGACGATGAGGGAGGTAGTTGACCGCGTCCTTTGGTTTCGCGGCCGCCATGTACTGGCGAAGCTCATTGACCTGTGCCAGAGAATAAGACCGACGACCGCTATCAGAAAGATCAGGCGAGGGACCTTTACCCTCCAGGGAAAGGGCCCTCAGGAAACCATCCGATACACCAACCAGAGCGGCTGCCTCTGTGGACGAAAAGGTCCTCAAGGACTTCTGAGCGGTCGGAGGAAACATCCTTTCGCTTAACATCTGAAGTTGCTCCGACAGCCGCTTTGCGTGATTCGCTATGCGAGCGTCAGAAGAGCGTTTAATCCGCAAATCGTTATTTTCCTGCAACATCGGCTCTCCTTGTCGATACGCTTTTAGACCGACAAGCGCAAAAATATCGTTTGCAGGATTACACGATTCGGCAGCAATGCCAATGAGGGTTCATAACGGTGGCGTTTTGCATTGTGGCGCGGAGTTGGCCGCGGCCAACTTGTGCTCTCTAGCGCCAACCCTGCGCGACGGAACATTCTGCAACGGGCAAATGATGCCGTGCTCCGGCGGCTGACTTACTGACGGCTTTTACCAAATGCTGGAAGTGCAGCGGCACCCGGCAAGGAACGTCAAAAGTCTACGCGCGGAAGTGTGGGCACTCTTATAGAGATCTGTAAGGTGAAAGCGCACTTTGTCCAACGACCTAAGTCTATGACTGGCATACTAATAGAAGTGCATTTCACGAGATCGAACTCATCACTGCAAAGGCAAACGTGCCCCGTTAACCATACGCGAGCTCTCCCGTTCCGGATGCGTTCTGTCGACTTGCTGCAGGGTCTGTTCCGGACTAGGTATCATTCGTCAGCTGAAACTGAAGTCGCAGCAGGCACTTAGCGGCCCCCGCCGGTGCTTCCAACACCAACGAGGGCCTGACCCGCAACCTTCCTGTGAAAGGCCTTGGGCTATGTCGACCCTTAACCTCTCCCCGCACAACGGGGAAGCCATGTCTCCACCATCTCCTGTTGAAACCGACGTCATCGCCCCGGTGCCGTACCGGGTGCAGATGGCTGCTCGCTTCCATGCGAGCCTCGGCCTCCGCACGCGACCGGTTCGTGCCATTCCCCGGTAGCGACCAGCAATCGAACCAGCGATCAGCCCCGTTCTAGTGTGCCGGATGCGGAAATAATTTCCCCTTCGATGACGGCGCTCGTCCTGTGTGGCTGTCGGTTTCGATCATATCCAGGAGACATAGATGACCATCACCAAGCTGCCGCAGGCAGACACGCCCACCTATACCCACCGCATCGACACTGACGAGGTGAGGCCTCGCTTCGATGCGCTCGTTGAGGAGCTCGCGCATGCCGTCTTCTCTGTCGACGCGATCGCGACTGGGCTGAACACCAGCCTCGATACTGTCGGGACCATCGTACGATCCGTTCCATCGCATGAGGGGCGGCTGCTCGAGCGCGGCATCGCCATGCTCGCCGGGTTCAATCCCGACCTCGTGGTGCTGACGCAGAATATCCGGCTGCCGGTGAGCAAGGCTGCCGTCGAGCTGGTGGAGATGAACCGACCCGCTCAATACCGGTCGCTGACGCTCGACGCCGACTGCAGTGGACGGAAGAGCTATACGCCCGACCTCATCGTCCTCAACCGCAAAACGCATGTAGCGCATGTCGTGGACGTCAAGCGGAGCCTCAACTCGTATGAGACGTCTCGGATCACCGATCTGAAGACCCGCATGCTGGCGGCGTCGCTGATCGTGCCAGACCTGCTCTACAAGGAACACCGCCGGCTGGTCGCGGAGGACGTCCGCGTCGTCATCCTCAATGCCGAGAACCAGCGGACAGATATCGAAGGTGGTGTATGGCCACTTTCGCATCTCGATCACCTGCTGGAAGTTGCGGGTGCAGGCGAGATGATGAAGTCTCTCCAGCAGGCGTTCCGCGACCGGATCGAGCAGAACTGGAAGCAGGCGCTCCAGCAGGTAACAGGTCGCGGCGAGAGCAGGGGAGTGTCTGCAACCGCTGCCTCGCCGCCTCAGGCGAATGAGACGCCTGTCGCAGGTCCGCCCGACGCCGATGCCGGTCCAGCGCCCGAAGGGGTCGTCCGCTTCGGCTTTGCCCGCATCCCGATCGCCAGGACAGGATAGCCCGCAAGCTCGTCCATACCCGAACCCACAATGACTGAGACATGATCGCGCCGCCCCCCTTGGGCCGGTCGCAAGGGAGACGTCTGCCGTGAAGACATCGAACATCATCGCATTCCCCCATCATGGAGCCACCGGCGCTGAACCGCGCTCCGTCCGTCTGAACGAAGCCATTCCTTCCCACGAACCTGCGCCGGCTGCGCAAGCTATCGCCCTGGCCATGGCAACACCACCGGGCGGAGCCTCCTCCGAGGCACAGCAGGAGTTCGCCGAGACCGTCATCGGCACAGCCATCCGCTTTGCCCGGCGCAAGGGCCGCTCGCTGACGTCGCTGCCACCGCAGATGCGCAAGTGGCTGCTCGAACTCTGCGACCAGGGTGATCCGACTGCACGGGTGGTCCGCGACTGGCTCGAGGGGAACGGCCATCTACATAATTTCGGTTGGGCCCCCAGCGACGGGGAGGGGATGTAATGGAAACCGTCACCGATCGCATCGGCCGCTATCTCCTCAGGCGTATCCGTCGGCGGGCCGTGCTGGACCTCTACGAGAGCGCCGCCGTCGTGGAGCTGCTGACGTCTCGGTTCGTCGATGACAGCGAGGACAGTGGAACCGCCTGGAGCATCACCGACGCTGCCATGGCCCTCCTGACCGGTGATCCGGACAAGGATCGAGCAGCGGTTGCCAGGGCACTTCAACGGGCAAGGCCGATCGCACCTCCCGACGAGACGGAGATGTACGACTTCAGCCATCAGAGCGAACACCCTGTCGTCCGGGTGCTGCAGGACATCTGTGATGGCGAGCCTTCTACCGCAGGAGCCTCGGACAAAGATGGAGTGGCCGATCGAGAACGCCGGCTGGCAACGATCCGGTTGCTGGCGCTGCTTCGCGAACATCTGCCGAGGCCAAACGCGGTTCAGGTGGCCGTGGTACTGCTGGTGGCTCGAGCTGTAGGAAACAGCATCGATGATGTTCAGGCCCTTCTCAAGGTTTTGCGCCGCTCGTCACCCTTCCTCTCCATTAGCGTTCCGGTCAGTCAGTTCGAGCGCCGTTTCGGCATGCAGCTCGAGGAGGGTCTGATCATCCCGTCTCGATGCGTCCTGTCCGACGTGATGAAAGGCCCGGGGATTTCCGGCCGCTATAACGAGAAGTGGCGTTCGCGCCCGCATCGGAAGATCGCTACGCTGTCGGGCCAGGAGGCGCGGAAGGCGAACGAGCCGTCCCTGCGGCGCTACATCGCGGATGCCCTGATTGCGGCAGACCGGCCACTGGTTACTGCCGACGAGGCACCGGGCACCGCACTTCCGCTGGTAGCGCGGACACCTGATCTGGCTCTCGTCGGTCAGCCAATCGACCGGGAGCTTATCGCCGAACTCCTGCTGCTCTGCCTTGGCATCGCGCCGAAGCGGTCCCTGAAGGTCATGGAAGGCATGAAGCTCGATCCCGCAGGCCTCGGCCTCGATGACCTGGCGCTGGCAGTTCGGCCGGGGAGGCATGTTGCGGAGGTCATCCGCCTGCTTGGCGAGCTCGCGGAGAGAAACCGCGGCAGCGTCAAGGAAGAGGACGGCGAGGAAAGCTGGACCGAAGGACTGTCCTCGACAGGCAGATCAGGCGCGGCGGGTAAAGGGAAGGCAGGTGCCCTGGCGGGGGAGGTGATCGAGCCGGAGCCGCTGGAGGTCACGGAAGTGGAAGGGCAGGGGACGAGTAAGTGCCTCAAGCCCCGGCCACCCCGGCGACCGCTGCGTGTCGAGAAGCTCACCGGCTACGGCGAGGCGCGGCAGTGGGCGCTCGATCTGAAGGAAGACCTGAACCTCTGGCGGGAGGGGCAGCTCGACTGGTCGGAAATGAGCACACGTCTTTTGCTGTCCGGTCCGCCTGGCACGGGCAAGACGACCTTTGCACGGGCACTCTGCAATACGCTGCAGGTGCCGCTGGTCGCAACCTCGGTCGCGACATGGCTCGAGCCGGGCTATCTGGGCGATGTGCTGAAATCCATCACGGGAACATTCGCGTCGGCGACGAGGAGGGCCCCCTGCATTCTCTTCATCGACGAGCTGGACAATATCGGCAGCCGCGGCACAAACACCGGAAAGCAATATGATGACTACTGGGCATCCCTGATCAACAGGCTTCTCGAGCTGCTCGACGGTGCAGCGAAGACGGAAGGTGTCATCGTCGTGGGAGCCACCAATCTTCCGGACAAGATCGATCCTGCGCTGCTGCGGTCGGGACGGCTGGAGAAGCATGTCGTCATTTCGCCGCCAGACACCGACGCGATGGTCGGCATCCTCGTCCATCATCTCGGAGATGATCTTGCCGCCGTTCTGAAATCCGCACCAGCCGCCACCTCGCCGAGAAAAGCTGAGAAGCTCGCCGATACTCTACCTAAAGCCGTTCCAACCACACCTGTGACTGGTTCGCTCGTAGAAGAACAGAAAGGTCCCGCCCATGACTGAGACCAGAACAGAAGCCAACTGGTTGCGATCCCTGCGCCCTCTGGCGCTGCTCGCAACCGGACGTACCGGTGCAGACATCGAGAGGCTTGTCCGGGAGGTGCGCAGGCGTGCAAGCCGGGCGGGCCGTCCGATAGCGTGGAATGATATCGAGGAGGCTCTGCGGGATCGGGCCGATCAAGTCTCCGACGCGCTTCGCTGGCGCATGGCGGTTCATGAAGCCGGTCACGCCGTTGCCTACATCCTGCTCGACGTCGGCGACGTCGAGACGGTGATGATCGGCACGCCCCAGGGCGGCAAGGTGCTGGCCCGTGTAAACCAGGAGGTCCTGCAGGTCGAGGAGGGGCTGATGCGCTTGATGGCCTGTATGCTGGCCGGGCGTGCGGCTGAGACCATTCTCTTCGATGCAGTCCTCGTCGGGTCTGGCGGCAATCCCGAAAGCGATCTGGCGCGAGCGACGGCGTTGGCGGTCGACGCGGAGACCAGCCTCGGCGTATCCAGGGACAGGCCGCTTCTCTACCGGCCGCCTGAGGGCTCTGACGCGCTCCTCTACAACCCGCAGCTCATGGAGCGCGTGAATGCACGCCTTGAGGCAGCGATGGCGACGGCGATGACCCTGCTCCGGGACAACGAGGAAACGCTGCTGAATGTCGCACGGGAGCTGAACGAGCATCGCGTGCTCGACGGCGAGCAGGTGAGAGCGCTGGTTACGGAGCGCCGCCACTAGCAGCGGCAGGGGATATCAAGGTCCGTTCCCTGAATCAGCGTTGCCGAACACGGGAAGGCCGATTCCGACCGGCGCCCGGAAGATTCCAAATGCCGAAAGCTCGATTCCTGATCCAGAAAAGGCGATTCCTGCTGCCGCCCCGATAAGGCAACGCCCGGCTGAAACGCTGTTGCGGTCACGCAAAAATGCGCCTTCGAAGAGGTGTTGCAGATCGCCAGAAATGGATGACGACGCGGTTTGATTGACGGCAACTCAGGGAACATCGCCTGCTAATCAAGATAGGTCATCTCAATTTACCCTCACGCGATTCCGTACCAGGAAGGTTCGATTCCAGATTGTCAACCTTCGTTTCCAAATGCCGGATCGGCGATCCCTGGAGAAACGTCGTTTGGCCTCTTTGTCCCTTGCATCACCGTCGGCCAGCCTGAAGCTCTAACAGGAGCAGGCAGATGAGCCGGAAATCTCGAAAACAACGGAATGTGGAGCAGCTGGTCCGCCAGCAGCGGGTTCGTGATCAGGCGAGGGAGAAGCGCAGACCTTCCAGGGATGACGTGGCAAGAATGTTGCTGTGGCTGACGATCCATGGCGTCCAGACAAGACGGCGGGATGTGCGGGCGGTCCTGGACCGGCTGCGGGATGAGGTGGTCGAAGGCCTGGAGCGGCAGCGCTTCAGTGTCCGCGAGAGCGAGGAGGTCTTCGAGGACCTGGTCGCGAAGTATGCGAGTGGGCTCTTCCCCTTCCGGCCGAAGCGCCATCTCGGTGGGGCAGAGGATCGACGCCACTGACGTTGACAGTCGCCGCCAGCGATACCGTGATCGCGAGCGACGATCGCGACCTCCTGGTAGGCTGCAGCAAACGCCGGTGAGCTATTTTGTGTGCGTATTCCCCCCATTACTCCTTATCACGCCGTTTGCTCAGGAATCGTCGTTCGGGAGCGACACGATCCCTATGAAGAAGAACACCCGTCGCGGGCTGCCGTTCATCTAGCCAAGGCGGCTGTCACCAGCCTCGCTGCTAAATACGACGGAACCTGAGCAAGGCACGCTTCGCGGCGGTGTTGACAAGATGATGTCGCGGAGATAGCTTAATCATGTGCGACGAAGCACGCAAAATCCAATGCGACTTAGCTGGACATACGGTCTTGTGAATCGCATTGCGTTGCCTCCTACACAAGATTGATGTTCGGCTCTGCTCCAGAGATAGGGAACATCAACTATGAGAAAAATTTCCGCACGTCAGATCGTAATCGCAGCGTCTGCGCTGCTTGGTGCCTCTGCAGCTCATGCCGAAACCAAGATCGGCGCAATTTTCGACCTAACGGGTTCCCTGAATATTTATGGGATTCAGCAGACCAACGCGCTGCAGCTTGCTGTCGATTCAATCAATGCCAGCGGCGGGCTGTTGGGAGAGCCGGTGTCGGTCGTCACCTATGACGCCCAATCACAGGATTCGAAGTACACTCAATATGCGAACACGGCGATCCTGAGAGACAAGATCGACGCGCTCTTCGCAGGCTTGACCAGTTCAGCCCGGGAGGCGGTTCGTCCGGTTATTCGCAAGGCCAATATTCCTTACTTCTATCCTGCTCTCTATGAAGGTGGCGCTTGCGACAAGCAGACCTTCGCGACGGGTCCATCCGCCTCGCAGCAGCTTTCTGTCTTGGTCGACTGGGCGGTGAAGAAGTACGGCAAGAAGATATTTATCATGGCTCCCGACTACAATTTCGGAACCATTTCGGCCCACTGGGTGCATGAGTATGCCAAGCAGCACGGCGCCGAGGTTGTCGGCGAAGACATCCTCGCGCTAACGGTGACGGACTACGCGCCTACCATCCAGAAAATCCAGGCGGCAAAGCCCGATTTTGTGGTGGCTTTGCCGGTTGGAGCAAACCAGACGGGCTTCCTTGAGCAGTTTGCCGCCGCCGGTCTCAAAGACAGCATCGGCCTCGTCTCGACCAATTACGGTTCGGGTAACCAGCAGGTTGTTGTTTCGCCCGCAGCGGGCAAGGGGTTGATTGCCAACCAAGGTTATTTCGAGGTGGTCGACAATCCCACCAATGCGGAATTCGTCAAGATGTGGCATGCCAAGTACGGTGCCAAGGAGCCGATCATCTCCGAAGCCGTAGATACCTGGAATGCCGTACACCTGTGGGCGGAAGCCGTAAAGAAAGCGCAGTCGGCCGATGCTGATAAGGTAATCGCCGCGCTCGAAAGCAACCTCACCTTCGATGCGCCTAATGGCACGGTGAAGCTGGAACCCGGCTCGCATCATCTACGCCAAAACATCTACATCGCCGAGGGTGACGACAAGCACAGCTTCAACATTCTCGAAACGATCAACGATGTTGCGCCGGTGTTCGAGAACGAGAAATGCGACCTCGTGGCGAACCCCGACCTAGTTGAGCACTTCACACCAGAAACCAACTGATCCCGCCAAATCGAGAAGTTCAGTTGGCCGAAGCCTAGCTTCGCCTACTGGCGCAGATATTCCAACGGTCATCGCAACGATGACCGTTGGAGCGGGCTCTCGCGCCGCAAGGCCCTCTTCATGCTTGTTCCGGCCCAGGAGGATTTAATGGGTATCGATTATCTGGCGACAGTGTTGCTGTCGTCACTTTCCAGCGCGTCCATCCTGCTAATCGCAACCATCGGCCTCGCCGTCGTGTTCGGCCTGATGGGAGTGATCAACCTCGCGCATGGGGAGTTCCTTATGATCGGAGCCTATTCGGCGTTGACGGCGACGCAGATGGGCATTCCCTTCATTTTTGCGATCCCTGTGGCGGTGGCCGTGACCATGGCGATCGGTGCGGTGGTGGAATTTCTAATCATCCGGCGGCTTTACGGTCGTATCTTCGACACGATGCTGGCCACCTGGGGCATCAGCATCGTATTCTATCAGCTCGCGGTGCTGGTTTTTGGGACCGTGACGCCCGGTATCGGCATGCCGCAATACAGCATCCGGATCGGCGACTATAGCCTTGCTGGCTATCCACTGCTGATGATCGTAGTCGCGGCGCTCGCCGGCAGCTTCATCTATCTGCTGATGACAAAGACAGTTTACGGAATGAAGGCGCGCGCGTCGATCCAGCAGCCCGCCATGGCGCAGGCCATCGGCATCGAGTCCTCTCGAGTGAACACGCTGACTTTCTCGATCGGCTGCGGTCTGGCTGGTTTTGCCGGTGCGGTGCTGCTTCCCATCGTTCCGGCAACTCCCTCGATGGGATTCGCTTTTGTCATCAAGGCGTTCCTTGCTGTCGTCGTGGCCGGACCGGTCACGCTAACCGGTTCTGTGCTCACGGCCATCGGACTGGGTGGCGGGGCCTCAATCACTGCCAGCTTCCTGACATCGGTCGCCGGCGACATCTTCTTCTTCCTTGTTACCGCCGCCCTGCTCTGGCTTTTTCCGATTGGAATCTCGGCCAACTGGCGCCGTAAGGTTTGAGGCGTCCTATGACCGTTTCACAAAAGCTCTATCATCGCGCCGGACTAATCTTTCCCCTACTGGCCGTTGTTCTTGCGCTACTCCTCGCCAAGGTCATCGATCCCTATCTCGCCTATGTCGCGACTTCCTGGGTCATCTTCGGTCTGTTGGGGATGAGCCTCGACGTCGTCTGGGGCCGGGGCGGTTTTCTGAGCTTAGCTCAGACCGCGTTCTATGGTCTCGGCGGCTATGTGGGCAGCATCGTCGCAATCAACCTGTCAGCAGTGACGGGGCATTCTCTGCTGTGGACGCTGCCCGCCGGCACCCTGTTTGGCGCAGCGGTTGCCGCTGCGCTGGCATGGGTGATCTTCTACGCGCGCATGGGGCCGCTGCAGAGTACTATCCTGTCCTACACGTTCACGCTGCTGCTATGGTCAGTCAGCCAGTCCTTCAAAATTGAAATCGGCTCGGCGGTCATTGGCGGCGACAACGGAATGTCGAACATTCCTGGATATATCTTAGGCTTTGGCCCGGAGGCCGAGACGCTTGGGCCGGGTGACGGGCTGATCCTGGTCGTTATCGTCTCAGCCGTCGCCTTCTTCGCGACGCGCGGCCTGATGGGAAGCACGTTCGGCAAAATCGTGGATAGCATCCGTCTTGATATCCAGAAGACCGAGCTTCTTGGGTATGACGTTCGCAAGTATCAGCTGCTTACCTTCGCGTGGTCGGGCGGGCTGGCGGGTCTGGCGGGGGCTCTGTTCGCCGGTTGGGCCAACTATCTCAATCCGTCTATCTTTTCCGTTCAGGAAGCCTTGCTGGTGCCGATCTATGTGCTTGTCGGCGGGCTAGGAACATTGGCAGGTCCGTTCGTCGGCGCGCTGCTGATTGGGGGACTATCGTTCTGGTTGGGCGGCGGCGCCGTCGGTGGGCAGACGACACTTATCCTCGGTGCCATGCTCATCTTGCTCGTTCTGTTTCTGAAGAACGGCATCGTAGGGACCATGGCAAAACTTTGGGCGGCGAGGCTGCCTGATCCCGATGCCGCCGCTCGCGCAGCCGGTCCGGTCGCGATCGTTCCGCAGGAGCTTGAGACCATTCTGGTCGAAGCCGAGCGCCAGGCCGGTCGCGCCAAGGTTCTGAAGACAGAGCATCTCTATAAGAAATTTGGTGGCGTAGTCCCGGTCAACGACGTTTCGCTGGAATTTAGACCCGGGAAGCCATTCTCGCTGATCGGCCCGAATGGTGCCGGCAAAAGCTCCTTCCTCAAGACCTGCGTAGGCGTCTACCGGCCGGAAAAAGGATCGCTCGCCATCGGTGGCCTGGACATCACCCGTGCACCGGTCTTCCAACGCGTGCATGCGGGCATGGGCGTGAAAAACCAGAAACCTCAAGTCTTCGGTGACTTATCGGTGCGAGAAAACCTCTGGATCGCCTGTTATGCCCGGGTGGGCGACCGTCGGAAGGCGAGTGCGATCGCGGAAAAGGTCCTGACGATGCTGGGGCTCGAAGGACAGGCCGATGTGAGGGGCTCGGCGCTTTCGCACGGTCAGCAGCAATGGTTGGATATCGGCATGGTCCTGTGCTTGGCGCCGCGCGTCGTGCTGCTGGACGAACCAGCGGCCGGCATGACCAACGAGGAAACTCGTGAGCTGTCTCAGCTCGTGCGGACCCTGGCAAAGTTCACCACCGTCATCGTTGTGGAGCACGACATGGAATTTGTGCGGACGCTAGACGGTCATGTGACACTGCTCCACCAGGGGGCGGTCTTTGCTGAAGGAGATATCGAGACTCTGCGTGCAGACGAGCGTGTCCTCGATATCTATCTGGGGAGACGACAGCATGTTTAAGATCGTGGACGCGACCGGCGGTTACGGCAAGACAATCATCATCCGTGATGTATCGATCGAGGTTAACCCGGGAGAGATCGTCGCTCTTCTTGGTCGCAACGGCGTCGGCAAATCCACCCTGATGCGTTTTGCCACCGGGCTGATCCCAGCGATGAAAGGCGCCGTCGAGATCGATGGTCAACCCGCGCCCCCGACACCAGCCAAACGAGCGCAGAAGGGGCTAGGTTATGTTCCGCAAGGTCGCTACGTCTTTCCGAGGATGACGGTGACGGAAAATATTGCCGTGGCCGCGGAAGCTAACGGGCATCCCGGCAAACGTGCTGTTGAGGAGGCGTTCGTCGACTTCCCGATGCTCAAACCTAAGGCGCAGGATCTAGCCGGGGGTCTCTCGGGTGGGCAGCAGCAGATTCTCGCTCTCGCGCGCGCCTTGGCAATCCGCCCCTCCATCCTTTTGCTGGACGAGCCGACGGAGGGCGTCCAGCCGTCTATCATCGATGAGATGGCGGGCATTCTGAAGCGGATAAACCAGGAGCGGAACATTTCCGTTCTGGTGGCCGAGCAGGATCTCGATTTCTGTCTTTCGATCTCGAACCGAGCCTATGTCATGGAGAAGGGAGCGATCCGGTTGGAGACAGATCGAGAAAGTCTTCGGAACGACAAGGCCCTTCAGCAAGAATTGTTGGGAGTCTGACATGGAAAAAAATCATCCCTCGAGTCCGGACCGTGCAGGTCGAATTGCTGCGACTCTCAAACGTATCCGAGCCGGATTGGCGCGCTTTGACGGCGCCGAGACGAACGAACCTGCTCATATTTTTCGGCCGGAGGCTTTCGATGAACAACAGTCATGAAAGTGTTGCGGGCCAAGTCGGATCGCTAACGAACGGGAGCGAAACGGCCGTCTCGCTCGCGGCGCGGGCACTAGACAAGGCCCGGGTAATGGCGGATCTCAACGCCTTTGTGGCGCTGGACGAAGATGCTGTGATGTCACAGGCAAAAGCCGCGCGAGCGAGGCGCGATGCCGGCCGACCGCTCAGCCCCATTGACGGCATCCCCATCGCCGTCAAGGACAACTTCTTCACCGCGGGTTTCCCCACCACCGCCTGTTCTCGAACTGGCGTCGTTGATGACGGCACGCGAGATGCGCGGCTTGTCGCCAATCTCCGGCGGGCGGGCGCGGTGATCTTTGGCAAGACCAATATGCATGAGTGGGCATACGGTGCCACAAACAGCACGTCTTCCTTTGGGCCCACGGCCAATCCGTGTGACAGGACGCGTATTACGGGCGGCAGCAGCGGCGGTTCGGCGGCAGCAGTCGCCGGGGGAATCGTCGGCGCGGCACTCGGAAGCGATACCGGCGGTTCAATCCGTATTCCAGCGGCAGCATGCGGAGTATACGGTTTCAAGCCGACTTATGGCCGTGCTTCGCGCGACGGCATCCTGGCACTAAGCTGGTCGCTCGACGCGCCAGGACCTATCACGCGAGAGTTTGCGGATCTCGAACTCTTGCTTCCCCATCTCCTCGGCAGCGACCCATCTGATCCGGCGACCTTTGGAGCACTGAAAGCGCGCGCCGTGACAGCGCCTGCGGCTGAACCACGGCTGTTGGCCCTATGCGGCCCCGGCCTTGAAAGGTCGGATGAGGTCGATGCGGAGGTGACCTGGGCGTTGTCACGCAGCGGGATGTCCGTTTCAACAGAGCAATTGTCTCAACTGAGCAGCTATTTCGCCGCGTGGGAGGCGATCATGCATTGCGAGGCGACGGCGTTCCACAAACAGCGCCTCAGCGAAATGCCTGAGGCATTCGATCCGGTGACGAGAGCGCATCTGGAGGCGGGCCGCTTCCTCACTGCCGAAGAATATCTCCATGCTCAGTCCATCAGGGCATCGTTTACGACGCGGCTTCTGAATGGACTTGGAGAATGGGACGCGCTGGTTCTGCCGACGCTGCCGGTGGTTGCGCCGAGGCAGGATGAGAGCTGGCAGGAGTTCGGGGGACGACGTATCACCACGCAGGACAGCATGACCTGGTTCTGCTGGATGGGAAATCTCGCCGGACTTCCCTCTATCTCGATTCCAGTGCCCGTCCCCGGCCTACCAGTGGGCATGATGCTAATGGGACGCCCCGGAAGAGACGAGGAGCTTCTAGCAATCGCCAAGATGATCGACATGCGGTTGAGGGGAGCTGAATTGCAGTGAGCAAGGATGCGATGAAGATCGGGGTTCTGTTTTCGCAGTCGGGTATGATGGGGGTGACGGAGAATGCGCATCTAAAGGGTGTTCTACTCGCTTGCGAGGAGATCAACCGCGCTGGCGGCATACAGGGCCGGATGATAGATCCGATTATTCTTGATCCAGCGGGATCAGACGAAAAATATGCGGCGCTGGCGACGGAGCTGCTCGTTAAGCACCGGGTTAACGTAATCTTCGGAGCCTGCCTTTCCACCAGCCGAAAGGCAGTGCTACCGGTTGTAGAGCGCTTCAACGGCATTCTCTTCTACCCCTCTGTTTACGAGGGTTTCGAATATTCCCCCAATGTGATCTATGGTGGCGCCGTTCCCAACCAGGTGGTTTTGCCGCTACTGGACTATCTCTACCAAAATGAGGGCCGACGCATCGCTCTTATCGGTTCGGAAACCTTGTATGCCAGAGAGGTCAATCGCATCGTCAAGGAGTTCCTGGCCGGAAGCGACGGCAAGGTCACACAAGAGGTTTACCTCCCTATCGGTGCTAGCGACGATCATTTTCAAGTCGTGCTCTCGCGGCTCGAACCCGGCCAAGTTGATGCGATAATATCGACAGTGGTGGGACAAGACAGCGTGACGCTGTACAACGCCTTCTGCGATGTTGGTCTGGATGGGCAAGCACTGCCAATTGCCTCGCTGACAGCGACAGAATCCGAAATAGCGTGCATGCGTCCCGAGGCGCGGGCGGGCCACATCTCGGCTGCCTCCTATTTTTCGACGCTAAGAACACCGTTGAACGAAACGTTTCGCGCTGCATATCTGGCCCGTTTCGGCAAGGACTGCGAGCCGGGAGTCTACAGTGAGGTGCCTTACTGGCAAGTTCACATGCTCGCGGATGCCGCACGGCAGGCTGGAGGCGACGAGACCGACGCCCTGTTATCCTCGCTTTCCGGTTCCGTCTTCAAGAGTCCTGGTGGCGACGTCTTCCTAGATACTCAGACCAACCATGCTACTCTGCGTCCGATGATCGGAAGAAGCACCCGTTCCGGGCAATTTGAAATCCTATGGCGAAGCGCGACCGTCGTCGCGCCGGACCCTTATCTCGTTAGCTATGACCGAACCGTTTCGGAGCGGATGTCTTAATGACAGAAGACCTGACGGAGAGAAGCGACAACTTGCTACGCCGCTTACGGCGGATGCGCGTCCTTGTAATTCATCCCGACGACGGCGAGCGCGAAATGTTTCTCGCCCATCTTCGGCGGATCGGATGTCAGGTAGAAAGCGTCTGGCCGGCGCCGGCCAGCCTGCCGGAACAGGTTAATGTCGTTCTGTTCGTCGTAAACCGGATTCACGATAGGGGTGCGCTGGCCTGGATGGCCACTGCCGACAACATAGCGCGGGTCGGTATCATCAGCTTCGAAACCCCGGAAATCCTTCAGGAGCTGGAGAGGCTCCATGTTCATGGTGTCTTATCGAAACCAATCCGTCTCTTCGGCGTGCTGGCCGTGCTGACGACGGCCGTGAGCCTTGCCCGCCATGAGATGCGGCTGAAGAAGCGTGTCGCATCGCTTGACGAAACCTTAAAGGCCCGCCGCACAATCGAGCAGGCGGTGCAGATTTTGGTGGAGACGCGTTCGATCACCGAAGCGGAAGCCTACAAACGGCTGCGCGAACGATCAATGGATTCGAAGCAGAGTATCGCCACCATCGCGACGGCCGTCATCGCGGCGCATGCAATCTGACGCGGTACGGACCCGGGCGGCCATGCGGCCAGAACACAGCAGCCGGCTTGCTGGAACGCGCATTTCAACTGCAAGACATTGGAAAAAAGATGAAAAAAGGCGGACAATCCCTTGCGCAATTGGCGGTGCAAATCCAGGGCGGTAAACTGGATCCGATTGAACTGGCGGAACGGACTTTGGATGCTATAGAAGGGCATCAGGATCCGGCCATCTTCACCTGCATTACTCGGGATCGGGCACTGGCGGAGGCGCAGGCTTCCCGTCGGCGATTGCGCAGCGGCCGGTCCCTCGGCTGTCTCGAGGGTATACCCGTGGCATGGAAGGACCTGTTCGATCTCGAAGGTGTCGTCACAACGGCAGGCTCGCGGGTACTAGCTCGGGAAGCGCCGGCGGGGGCCGATGCCACAGTCGTCACTAATCTCCGCGCGGCTGGGATGGTTGCGGTCGGGCGTACCAATATGAGCGAGTTTGCTTTTTCGGGTTTGGGGCTGAACCCGCATTACGGGACCCCGGTTAATCCACATTCGGGGGACACGCCGCGCCTGCCGGGCGGCTCGTCGTCCGGCGCGGGAGTGGCGGTGGCGGCCGGTCTCGTGCCCGTCGCCATTGGAACCGACACCGGCGGCTCAATCCGCATTCCAGCCGCATTCAACGGGGTGGTGGGATACAAGGCCACTCGCGGCCGCTATTCCATGGAAGGCGTCTATCCGCTGTCGCGCAGTCTCGATTCCCTCGGTCCCCTATGCCGCACTGTCTCGGATGCAATTTGGGTCGATGCCGCCATGCGGGGACAGACGACGCCCCTGGCGGTGCGCGCCGATCTGCGGGGCATGAAGCTCGTCATTCCAGAGACAATCTTCTTTGATGAGGCGGAGGGAGGCGTAAATGCGGCATTCGAAGCCGCCGTCGAACGCTTGGTTAGGCGCGGTGCACAGATCCGCCGCGCCCGCTTTTCGCTGTTCTCGGAGTTGTTCGCATTGATGGCTAGCCATGGGCCGCTGGTCTCTGCAGAGGCCTTTGCCCTACACCGCATGCGGCTCACTGGCCCGGATGCTGCGGAAATCGACCGCAGGGTGGTGGCGCGGGCCCGTCTCGGCGAAAACACGACGATGCCTAAGTATGTCGAGATCCTTTCGGCGCGGAACCGCATGATCGCCGAACTGTCCAACGAGATCGGTGTCGACGAGCTGTTAGTCTCCCCGACATTGCCGCATGTCGCGCCCGTTATCGCGCCGCTGCTCGAGGACGACGACGCGTTCGTGAAGACGAATGCGAAAACACTACGCAATACCTTGATCGGCAACTTCTTCGACTGGTGCGGGGTATCCTTACCGTGTGGCTTCGGAGATGCGGGCATGCCAGTGGGTCTGTTGCTGTCCGGCCTTGCCAACAATGACGATCGTCTTCTAGGCGCCGCGCTTGCCGTGGAAGATGCAATTTCGGGGTTTTCCGAATAGGGAGAATTCCACTTACTCGTGCAGTTGGTCCGTCCGTAGGTCTGCCGACGATCGAGCCGGTCGGCAGCCGGTCATGATGATGTTGAGAAACCGTGTTGACCTTCCATTAGCACGCGACGCACCACTCGTGGCTGACAATCCGCGGCCTATCCGCTCTCGTGCTAGTCGGGGACTCGCTGAGGAGCCCGCGCGTGCTGACTGTAGCACGCGACGATCAAGGAGGCAGAGATAGAGCCGGCGACGACCATACTCCCGGACGAACGAGGACTCCTGAATGTCGCCCGCGAGCTGAATGAGCATCCTGTGCTTGATGGCGAGCAGGTGAGGGCGCTGGTTGTACAGGGCGGAAGGATGCCGCATGCCGAGCCTTTGATCCGCGACTGAAGAAGGCCGATCCCTGGGATTGCCCTGGTGCACCTTGCGCGCACCGCTGCCCCCACCTCCCAACCAGCCGGCGAAGGTATAGCTTCGACCGCTCGATTCAAACCACCTTCGCCGGACATGAAGCGATATGCGTCGCTGGCAACTGAGGACGCGTTGCCTGCAAATCGAGGTAGGTCGTCTCAATTTACCCTGAGGCGATTCCGAATCAGAAAGATTCGATTCCGGATTGCGACCTTTCGATTCTGAACATTGAACTCGCGATTCCCATCCAAACGCCGTTTGAGTTCTGTTGCCTGCCTCTCCGGTGGCCGGTCTCAGGCGTTCAAGAAGGGAAGGTAGGTCTGCAGCGGGTTGACGATGAGGCGAGGGAGAGGCCGTATGATTTCGGAAGGATGCTCTGTGGCTAACCATCCATGCTGTCCAGTCAAGTCGGCGGGATATGCGGGCCGTCTAGCCGGTTTAGGATGAGGCTGAAGGCACTGAGTGGGGGGCCTCGGCTACATGAGAGTGACAAGGTCTTCCGAAACCTGATGATCCGCCAGCCGAGCGGACGCTTCCCGTTTCGCCCGAAGCAGCATCTCGTTGACTGACATGATGCTGACATCAACCGTGCCAACGGACCACTCTTGCCCCAGCGTCGCGGCGATTTCGCCCAGTTGCCCTGGCAGCTTCGTGCAAACGACGTCCTGTCGTTGAGGTGTGTCTTCCCCCCATTACTCCTTATCACGCCGTTTGCAGCTGAATCGCATTACTGGCTATTGGTCACCTACCTTCAGGAGAATCTGAAGATCTCTACCGCATCCTCCTCAAGATAGGGTTTGACGATTCTGTCCATAGCCTTTCGGAAGTTGTCGAGATCGCGAGCGGCATCATGGGTAGGCCTCCATCGCTCAAGATGGCTTTCATCCAGAGCCTGACGGATCAGCTCATCGCGCTCTTTGACCGTCTTCGTGAAGGGAAGACCGTCGGGATATTTCTCCTGCAACTTTCGAAGGATCTTTTCCTTGTAATCTCCATCGGTCTGGATCATCTGCGTCCACCGCTGCACAGTAATCCTAGACAGGTGGATTCCTGGCTTCGGGGGGTACGCCATCAGAACTCCCGATGCTTTGAATTTCACCCGGTGGTATTGATCGACACCGTTCAGCGAAAGGACGCCTCCCAACGCTCGAGTTACGTTGAAGGCCGCATACCCCCAAAGCCTCTTGTCGATCTCATAAGGTTCGCCTTTAGCCTGCGGTAGGCCGGTTGCTTCAATCGTGCCCCGTTCAAGGTGCGTCCGGAGCTCCGGGAAGACGGCCTGGAGATCGGGGAAATCCTTCTGCTCGCCGTCAAAACCGTGGTAGCCGTCCGGATAAAAGACTTCTCGCAACTCGTGAAGTTGATAGCCGGGTCGGACTATGCCGGAGACCTCTCGCAACTCCTGAGGAGTAGAGCCGCTTTCAAAGGTGCTTGGCGGTACGCTCCGCGCGGCCCTTAGAACGGATTTTTGCGTCTCTACCGAATACCTGTACAAGCTTTCGGTCCAGACATGGACACCCTCATAGGATGAGGGAAAGTGGCGATGGACGTCCGCAGGATCGCGTGCAGCTATCCATGCGAGCAACATCTCAGGCGTCCAAAGCCTCATCTCAGGGCTGAATCGATCGATCCCTTCAGGGATCCTGCGCAAAGGCGATGCCTTCCGAGCTTCAACGATCTTCTCCGCTTCGTCGGGTGTCGTAATACCTCTGCGGACGTTCTCGATCAGAATCTCGCGCCACATGTAGAATTCCTGGTATCCGTCAGCGTCGGGATCGTTCGGATCGCTCGTCTTCATTGACCGCATCGCAGCCTGCCAATCAAACGGCACGCCTTTTTCGTCTGAAACCTGGTCTCGCATAGGGCTCTCCTTCTGCCAAACGTCCTACAGTCAATCTCCTAACGGTGCCCAAATTCGTAAGGTGAAGGATAGCCTAATAATCGGCACGTCTTAGTGGCTGGAGCCGACGTGTAGAGCTGACGTGCGCACCTCTTGAAGTTGCATTTTATCCGCGCGTGTCCCGCGCGTCCAGCGTGTTCCGCGCCGGACCTATCGACCGAAGGTGGTGTCAGGCATAAGTTGGATCAGCAAACGGGCGGTTCTTCGTCGGCATCCAGGCGCCGAATTCCGCCCTCGTAAGAGAGGGTTACGGATGACTCACAACTTCGCACAAGCCATCGCAGAGTCCAATGCACGCTCCGAGCCAGTGCGGGAAGCGCGTCAAACGGCCGACGTGTGGGCGGAGCTCGCGGCGGCGCCAGGATCGATCAATGATACCGTCATCGACCTTGCGGGCTGGGGTCCTGATTATCCCCTATCTGGCTTCACGCTCTACATCTCTGCGCGTGGTGGGATCCGGGTTGAGCACCTCTATACTGCCCCCAAGCCGTACCTCGTTTCTATTCCCCTTCCTGAAGGCTGCACGGCTGGTCGGCGGATGTCGGCTCTGATCGATCGCCCATTGCCCGCCCTGATCCTGGGCCGGCTGCGCGACGCTGGTCGAGAAGGCCAACGCGGCAAACTACTTCGCAGACGGAATTCCAGTCGTCGAGGGGGTGCTTTGGCACTTCAGGAACCAGTCCACGACGGACGCTCCGCCAATCTTCCAGACGATGTCGCAGAGGCACGAATGGCAGAGGAAGCTGAAAGCTTCTCCCGTTCCGGATCCCGGATGGAGGTGATGGCGATGGCAGCCAGAGCTGTCGCTCCAGGCCGGCCGGGAACGACCAGGCTTACGTCCGCCAACCTGGCGCAGGAAGAACTGGATGCGGAAATCATTTCCGCATCCGGCCAGGAATACCAACCGCCTCAGAGGAACGACACATCAGCAAAGGTCAAGAAGCCAGCGCGATACAGGACAGGCTGTCCGCCGCGGCTTGTCCGAGAGGCAGCGCGGGAGAGCTTCGCCCGACGAGAGACCCTCAGCAACTTACCGTGAATATTTCTGAACATTCTACAGCAGAAGGAATGCCCTATGGGACTGGACATGTATGCAAGGAAGACGAAGAAGAAGATCTCCAAAATGGTGGACTTCAAGAGCGATCAATACGAAGAGTTCTACTACTGGCGCAAACATCCCGATCTGCACGGCTGGATGG
The DNA here is from genome assembly GCF_902153235.2 of Pseudorhizobium halotolerans. NCBI lineage: Bacteria > Pseudomonadati > Pseudomonadota > Alphaproteobacteria > Hyphomicrobiales > Rhizobiaceae > Pseudorhizobium > Pseudorhizobium halotolerans. The sequence continues at coordinate 44,099 of NZ_CABFWE030000011.1, forward strand.
AAGATCTCTACGTCAGCAAAGGCGGCAAGCGTGTATTCAACCTCACGCCCGTGCGGTTGACGCTGGATGACCTCGATCGCCTGGAGACAGACATTCGGGAGGGCAACCTACCCTATACCGCGGGCTTCTTCTTTGGAGAAAGCGACGGCACCGAGGTGGAGGGTGACCTGGAATTTGTAGCCTTGGCTCGTGCGGCCATCCGCGACGGGTACACGGTCTACTATTCCTCGTGGTGGTAGCAACTGTCGAGACTTCGCATCCAAAGTCTTCCTAGCGAACCAGATCACTGCGTTAATGAGCGCCAGGCTCCGCAGTCCAAGAAGCGAGTGTACCACATGACCACCGACATCGAAGTTGAATTTCCCGTCGTGACGAGAGCGTTCTCCCGCGGCGGCGGCAGTAAGCTGATCATGGGAACGCTCGACCTGACAGTTCGTATCCCGGAGCTGGAAGAGGCAACCGTGCCTGTGGCGGCAAGAGTCTCTCGCATGCGCGGCCTGATCGACGAGTTCCGCATTGACGGGACGGGACAGTTCTACTGGCAGCTGGGGCGTCTGCCGGCGGATGAAGCAACATTCAGGGCAAGATTCGGTGACTGGCGTTTTGACCTGCCCGGCCTGCTGCGGATGAGAGACGTCGCAAAATTCTTCGGGCGAACGGAGCGAGAAGCTCTGAAGGTCCTATTCAATAAAAGGGGTATCGCCGAACCGAGACGGATCGGAGATCGCAAGCGCGGGTCTTATGATCAGGCTCTGGTTGATGCTCAAGTTGCTGAACGGATCGAGGTTCTGCAGCGCTATGCCTTGATTGGGGGGTACCTTTTTCTGCGCTCTCAAGAACCCCTCATCCGCGTTTCCCGGTTCGGCCACGTCTACTTCGAACACGGAACCCCCTGGCAGACGCTGGCTCCGCACCAGTGCTTTTCGCTGCGCGAATTCCCCGAAGCCCTCGATCTCGCAAGCCGTATCCAGGGAAGGACACCTGCCGCTCAGCCTGCGGTCGAGATCATCGATGCGGAAAAGCTCTCTCCCTCCTACCTCCATGAACGGGTGGCACTGGTAAATCGCTACGTGCCCGACCTGGTGCAGCAGTACATCGCGCGATTATCTGTCGACGAGGTGGCCCACTACCTGTCACGGCTGGCAGACGAACGTGAGCTGCTGGGGGAAGTAACTGCCGCGGCTGATCACCTCCGGAATGGATCAAGCTTCAATGAAAGCTGCCTTGAGGCGGCAGAACGCGTCCTTGAATTGGGCCGCGGCTCGGCAATCGCAGAAGCCATCGATGACGCGCAGAATGCGCGAACCGTCATCGAATTCCTTCGGGAAGCATGGGATGAGCGGCCGGTGTCGTTGCAAGTGGGTTCGTTTGGCGGATGCCATGGGTCCTGAATTGCTTGAGACTTGTGGACGGCAGGGCAGCGAGATTTCTCAGTCGCAGCGGAGGGGACTGCGAGGCCGCGACATCCGTCGTGCAGTCGCGCTTGTCGAGTCATCACTGCGGCACGGCAGATCGATTGTCCGAACATCGTCATACGTTGCCTGCACCTCACGTTGCGTCATCTCAATTTACGCTGGCGCGGTTCCTGGTTCAGAACTTTCGATTCCAGCTTCTGCAATTGCGATTCCGATGCAAACGGCGTGCTGCTTTAAGCTGGGCGGAGATGAACGTTTTCACGCCGGCTCCAACTGAGCCGGATTGCACACAATCGACGACCTCAATGGGACGCGGGGTCTAGACGAAGGAGATCAAACCATGGCCGCACGGTCGAAGAAGCAACGCAATGCCGAGCAGGCGCGTCGCCAACAGGAAGTCCGCAAGAAGGCCCGGGCAGTGCGCCGGCCGTCGCGCGATGATATTGCCCGCCTGTGGCTCTGGCAGGTGGTCACCGATGCTCAAAAGGATGGGGCGAAGGGCAAGGAGCTGATCGGGAAGATGGCAGACAAGATCGTGGCCGGTCTTGAGCAGCAGGGCTTTGACGACCAGGAAAGCTACGATGTCTTTGACAAGTTGGTACGCAAGTACTCCGATGGCATCTATCCATTCCGGCCAAAGCGCCATCTTGGTTCTGAACCTGGCGATCCCACTGCGGATGCATGAGGCATCAGGAATGTCAGCCGTGGCTTCGTAGGGAGCGAGCGCACGGTGACCACGCAAGCTTCACCGGGTTACGCTGCCTTACGGCCACCTGCGAGTTTCCGTTCGCTGTTCCCTTAGGTCCGGTAACGTCGATCTTCCTGACCGTCCGTGTCCCCCCGTTACTTCTTATAACGTCGTTTGCAGCGGAATCGGTTTCTCCTGCGCCGCAACTCCGGCAAGGCAGGCAGTTTCAGCTGTGCCTCCCGGCCGTAAGGGCTCAACGTCGTGATAGCCACGACGCCGTTTCTCGTCAGCGCGTCGCTGAATTTCGCTTAGCGCTTCGGCCACTGAGCGTTGAAGAAACGTGACCTGCCGTCCATGACTGCCGATCCGACCCCAGCGACGCACAGAAACGACATGTCCGAACAAGTCGATTTCGACAGATAGCTGATAAAAGCGCGCCATGTTTCTGCTGCCGTCGACTCGTTCAAGGCTGATTGCGGAAGCGTCAGTATCCATGCTGCTATTTTCGAGGATCGAGCGCTGCCGGTCTAACGACTAATTTGAATCGATCGCACCCTACCGATTCAGATCGTTGATATCTCTACGTTGGTAATCTCTGCCGAGCTTGTGCAGCATCGCCGTCGCCGCAAAGGATCAGGATCCGGCCTGCACGCCCAAGCAGAAGTTTTCATCTGACAATGACATTTAACTCCCTGCAACGGGAGTTGTAGGGAGCGCGTTAGCCCAGCGATGATTTAATAGCGTTGCCCCCGCGCAAGAAAGCAGTGTTTTCTGCATGAAGAATCGAGACCGCGATAGCAATTGGAACAATGGCATGGCAGGTCACGATATAGAGCTATAACCGTTAGAACGTGCCCGTAAACTTCAAGGCTTAAGAAGATTCGACAACAAGTTTCTGGTACCGGCTGTCGCTCAACGCTCCGATGAACGCTTCGGCAGTCCACGATAGCCGCAGACCCGACAAGGTTATGATCCCATAGTCAGCCGCCTTGTCTGGCACGAAGCGGCGCATGGCGACGGCGTCACTGCGGAAGAACTCGGCGATCAAGGTCGGCACAATGGCAAGGCCCAGGCCCTGGGCAACACATGCGCAGGCCGTTTCGACCGAATGGACCTCGAGGCTGCAACGATAGGTTGGTGCCATCCGGCGCAGTTCATGCTCCAGTTCGTTTCGATTGACGCGCTGGCGGCCCAGCAGGATCAAGTCGTTGCGGGCAAGATCGTTCACACCAACCGATGGCTTTGAGGCGAGGGGATGGCCGGCAGGCATGACGCATGTTGTGCCGCTCGACATGAGCGGGCGCGCCTCAAACGAGTGCTGCTCGGCAGGAAGCCGGACAAAGCCCAGATCGGCAATGCGCGTATTGCACCATCCGCTCGATGGCATCATAGGGGCCGCTCAGGATTTCGACGGTGACCTGTGGATGCTCGGCGCGGAAGCGGGCAATAACGGGCGGCAGCATGGTGGTGGAGAGACTATGCGGAAAGGCGACCCTCAAAAGCGTATCGCCAAACGTGCCGGCCTTGATATCTGGTACTGGCGGAGGATATTCGCCTCTAAGGCTGGCTTCTCCGGACGGAGGGAACACAATACCGACACCACCTAATGGCCGATAATATGACGCTCCCTTCGTAGACGAGCCCAGCAAGTCAGATAAACTAGACTACCTGTGAACGACTGCCCGCCTCCCGACAGCCTGCGTTGTAGCGGGCATGTGCAGAGCGATCTCCTGTGGCTTCGCTCTGCCGGTGTCGTCAGAAAGGCGGAACTTCTGGACAAGCTGCTGCAAACCTGCCGCCTCGGATGCAAGGGCGGCGGAAGCCGCGCTCGATTGCTCGACCATCGCTGCATTCTGTTGCGTGGTCTGGTCCATCGAGTTCACAGCTTGGTTGACCTCACTCAGGCCCGTCGACTGCTCTATCGCAGAAGTCGCAATCGAATCGACGTGCGTGTTTATTTCCTCAATGAAGCCGCCGATGGTTCTAAGAGCTTCGCCAGCCTTGCGGACAAGATCAACACCACCAGACACTTCAGCTGAGGACGTTTGAATTAGTTGTTTGATCTCCTTGGCTGCATTTGCCGATCGCTGCGCCAACTCGCGCACTTCCTGAGCGACGACGGCAAAGCCCTTTCCGGCATCTCCGGCGCGGGCGGCCTCGACACCGGCGTTCAGAGCGAGCAAGTTGGTCTGGAACGCGATTTCGTCGATGACGCCGATGATGTTGGAGATCTGTTTGGAGCTATCCTCGATCCGGCGCATTGCTTCTTCTGCGTTCCCGACCACCTGCGAGGACTGCGATGCTGCAGTATTTGCCCGAGCAGCAACGTCTCGCACCTCTCCTGTGCGCCTCGACGAGTTCGCAACGTTGACTGTGATCTGTTCAACGGCCGCTGCAGTTTCTTCTAGAGAAGCAGCCTGTCGTTCGGTGCGCCGCGAAAGATCGTCGGCTCCATGCGCGATCTCCTGAGTGCCTGCCTCCATTCTGCTCACACCATTGGAAATGGCCGACAGGGTCGAAGCAAGCTGAGCCACGCTCTGATTGAAGTCGTGGCGGAGGGGCTCAAAGTCGGGAGCGAAGGGCACATCAAGCTGGCAAGAAAGGTCGCCATCTGCGAGCCTTCTGAGACCAGCAGCCAGGCCGGAAGTTGCGATCTGCAGGCGCTCCGCCGCCTCCGCCTCCGCACGTTCCTGCGCCGAGAGCCTGTCGCTCTCCGCGCGTTGACGAGCTTCTTCAGCTTCAGCCTCCAGACGCTTGTTGGCGACGGCAGCATCCCGGAAAATTTCCAGTGTCGACGCCATCGTCCCAATCTCGTCTCGCCCCGCCTTAATAGAGGGAACATTGAGGTCACCATCGGCAAGTCGGGACATGATCTCGCTGAGCTGGCGCAAGGGCCGCGACACCAGCCGGAGGTTCAGATAACCCATAAGAACCGCGATCAAGGTGGTGAGGATTGCCGACAAAGCTCCCATCAACGTCACCAGGTCCAAAGCTGTTCTCTGCTCTGTAGCCGCGTCTTGGGCGTGCTTTTCCAGAGCCTGGCTGATCTCTCCAAGCTGACTGGATATGCTGTTCAGCGCGTCCTCGCCAGCGTCGGTCGCTTCCAATGCGCGAGCCAACTCTACCGTGAGCGGATCCCGCATCAACCTGATCTGGTGATCGGTAATCTCTGTCCGCCAGTCTTGGATCCCAGCGAACGCCGCCCGAAGGGCCGGAAGTTGATCAGCAGCGTGAGTGGAGTATCGTTGCTCAAGTGACTTGGACTGCTCAGCCCACTTGGTGCCGAGGGTGTCGTAAATGTCGACAAAGTCGCGATTGCCGGTCAATAGAAAACTCTTCACAGCCAGGTCGGTTGCCGTGACCGTAGCCGCCAGGTCGTCGGTATCGCTCAGCAGCGACATGATCGTCTGATTGTTTTCAACAAGCTCATTCGCGACCACAGCGCGGTTGAAGATGTAGGCACTGGATGCGACGGCGATAACCGCCAGTATGCCGAATGCTACCAGGCCCTTGGTGGTAACAGAGATATTTCTGATCATGTGGGAAGTCCTGTACTTGAGCCGCTTCAGGCTCCGAATTCATTCGTGGATGAACGGTAGCGCCGATAGCGACCGCTTCCTCACGTTCCAGATACCGAACGGCGCTCGAGCTCCGTAAGGTTCAGTTCCACCGTCACCGCGCCTATTGGGGTCGTCGCCTGGGCATCCTGTACAGTCATGCTTACCTGGGCTCGCCAGATGCCGAAGTCGCTGTCGAATTCGGCTTCATCGATGAAGACGGCGTCGGCGGAGACGTTAAAAGTCTTCAGGAACTTGTCTTCATCGCCTTGCCAGAAGTCACTGGTGATGGAACTTTGACCGACATTGAGGCCATTCTGGTCCATCACGAAGATCTCTGCATAGAGGCCGAGCGACCTTCCCTGCATGCGCGACAGATAGACTGACAAGGGGTTCGACAGTGTGGCCGCAATCAGGGGCTTGTCGTCGCTCTCGCGTTCCTGAGTCCACTGATTATCAAGCGCTGCAATCGACGACGCGTCGAGCTTGTCGTAGCGCTTGTTCTGGGCGGCGATGGTGACCCGGACAATGTCGGTGTTGATCCAGTCGCTGATCTCCCGGAGAACCTTCGCATTGATCAGCGCCTCCGCGTCCGGCGTGGGAGGCTGCGCCTGCGCTGTGTGGGTTATTGCCACGACGAATGCCGCGGATAGGAGTATGCGAGATGAAGTCATATCTGTCCCCTTTGGAACCCGAATCTCGCACGCCTCCTTGAAGGATTCCTTAATGTAGTTGCTGACCTTACTGGCAGCGGACAGCATCTAGATTTCGACAATGCCGTTGAACCTCCGGGGATCCTGCGACGGTAAGCTCCGCCTACTGCCCTAGCCCGAAACCTCCACCTCGCGGTCATATCGTGAGGCCCCCATTTCTGAACCTGGGTCGCGCGTATGGCGTCACCTCAAGCGTTCTGGCTACCATCGTGAGCAGCAGAGGGCATCGAGTCAGCTTCCTGACCCGCGTCTTCGCTCTTGATGGGATCTGAACCGACGGCCTCTTAGTCGAAGTTCTGACCATTCCACGGATTGATGACTTTCAATCCAGCGGCCTTGAACGGGCTTGTGTCTCTCGTTGCCACAACTAGACCCCTCTCTGCAGCTATGGCCGCGATGAATCCATCGGCCTTCCCGATCGCTTTGCCGGATACTCGCGCGCTTGCCATCAGGTCAGAGTAGAACCGCGAGGTGCTTACGGTGAAGGGCAGAACACGCTCAACAAAATGTGGTAGCACCTCATCCTCAAGACGGTTATGGAGGATGGTTTGACGCCGCCCGATAGGCATTGATGCTATGCCAAACCGAAGCTCCGCAACCGATATCGCAGAGATGAAGAGCGTTTCGATCGCTTGGGCATCCAGCCAAGCCACAACCGCTGCAGAAGGAGCCGGCTTCCACGGCTCTGAAATCACGTTGGTGTCTATCAAGATCATTCAAAAGTCATCGGTTCAGCTGGCGTCTTATCGCGCCCTTGCAGAGCTTCAACATCCCTGTCTGACAGGCCGGCCTCCCGACCGATGTCCACGAGCAATGAGCCAAGCTTTACGCGCTGAGACGGGCGAACAGCGGCCTCCAGGATGTCGCGAATTTCCGCCTCAGTGCTTCGGCCATGATGAGCTGCTCTCACACGCAATGCGCGGTGGGTTTCATCAGAAAGATTCCGAATGGTAACTGCCGGCATCCTCACGACCTCATCTAGTCACCAACAATGATATCAAGGTAGTGCATGTGATATCATTGTTCAAGTGGCTCTCGGAGAGGTAGGAGGAAGATCAGAGGCGCCTCTCTCCGCTTTGACAGGTATCGAACCCGCGCAGGTCCATCGACTCCGGCCGACAGTACCACATGGTGCGAGGTTCATCCCTCGGACCCTGCCTCTTCAGCGGGCCCGGCGGGGGATCAACCCGACTGCTCACGTCTTGGCCGGTAGCCAAACCTGGCCCACTGCTATCGCGGCCGCCAGGAGGGCAGCGACGGCAAGCGCGACGCTGCCCCAGCCGAAGCTGGGCGCGAGCGCACCAGCCATTGCGGGCCCCACGAGCATCCCAACATTATTGCCTTGCATGGCCAGGCCCATAGTCCCGCCAACCAGTTCCGGTCTAGGTGCCAGTCTTGGCAGGCATGTCATCAGCACGACCGGGACCAACCCGGCCATGAAGGAGAACAGAACAGAGAAGCTGACGACGAACTGCCAAGCCAGACCGGCTGCCAGGATGCCATAGCTAAATCCCATCATTGCGAGGAATCCTCCCGTTAAAACGCGGGTCGGGCGTTTCCACCTTGCAAGCAGGAAGCCGGAGGCGAGATTTCCGATCCCACCAGCCGCTATCGAGATGGCGGAAACGACCCCTGCGAGGTTTTGGCTGAGCCCGGCCTGCTCTTGAAGCAGCGTTGGCAGGAAGCCAAAGATCGCAAAGAAGGCCGTGGAGAAGGCCGCGAAAAGTGCAGCTAGAACCCAAGGTCCAGGTGCGACAGCGACCTGTGCCAATTGCTCCTTAACCGACCGGTCCTTCATCCCAACTGTTGTTGCCGGAATTGACGCGACAGAAACTAATCCGTAGCCGAGCAGGAGCACGGCATTCAGCATCCAAAACCCGCGCCATTCGAGATAGCTCAACAGCGGCGCGCAAAGCATGGCTAGCGCCATTCCGACGGGCATGACGGTCGCCCAGATGGCGATCGCCCACTCGCGTAGCTTCGGCGAAGGAATGGCGAAGATCAATGTGGGCGCGGCCACGAACACTGAGATAAAGCCAAATCCCTCCAGAACACGCCACAGGATCAGATCTCCGGCGCCGCCGGCAGTAGCGCCGAGTCCAGATGCCAGGGCTTGCAACAAAAGCCCTCCCACCACCATACGCTTGGCACCAAGCCGATCCACCGCTAGTCCGATCGGCGCGCCACAAGTAGCCCCAACGATCGAGAAGGCAGAGATGACCCAGGAAGCAACAACAAGATTGGCCTCCAAGTCGCTTTGGATGAGGCTTAGCGCAATCGGTGCCTTTCCCACTTGCAGCGCGGAAACGACACCTGTCCCGGCAACGGCAAATACGACAAGCCAGCCTACCCGCCCCGTACGGGCGTTTTCAAGATGATGTGCAACAGACATGATGTACGTCTCCCACAACCAAAGGATGTGCCGACGGATGGGAAGTTGCGACCGGCGTTTATGCGGCGTCGACCAGTTCACCTCCCTCATTCTTGCTTGGCGCAGCCGTGTAAGGCTCGTCGGCGCGCGCCCGACGCAAGGCCGTGGCCCACCACTTCAACTGATGCAGCATTACAGTGGCGGCCCCTGCACAACTCGCTGGGTCAACCGGCCGTCCTTGATCATCGAAGGCATCCCATGCGTTCCGGAAGCTGACGGTGTCGCGCATCGTCACCGCGTGCAGTTCCGCCATTACACCCCGCAGGTGCTCCACCGCGCGGAGGCCTGCCCCAAACCCGCCGTAGGAGATGAATCCCACCGGTTTGGCCTGCCATTCCTGATAGCCAAAATCGATGGCGTGCTTGAGAACAGCTGGAAAGCTGTGATTGTACTCCGGCACAACGAACACAAAGGCATCGGCATCGGCAAGACGCTGGCAGAACGCGACAGCTTCAGGACCGGGCGTGTCCGAAATTACCCCCGGCAAATCGACCTCTGCCAGATCAATAACATCAACCGAGAAGCTGTCGTCCGATCGAATCTGCTCGATGAACCATTCCGTAACGGTGGGCGCGAGTCGGCCCTCGCGATTGCTGCCCACGAGGATGGCGAGGTGGATTGGCTTAGCTGACATGATCCTTTCTCCTTCATCACAGGTACTGCAGCGCCGGCAGGCGGATGCGTGGTCCACACGGATCTGCACGATCGGAGCCGACGCGCTTCGTGCGCGCGATCTAGCTGACTTACTTCTTTCTGCTTTGGTTGAGCCCTTTCGTCAGGGCTGAAGAGAAGATAGATCATGTGGATGGATATTAAAGCGCAATTTCTTGACCAAATCGATCGGATGAGTGGATGCTTCTAATCTCACTTGAGCAATGGCGTGCCCTTGTCGGCGTCGTTGATGCTGGAAGCTACGCCTTGGCTGCAGAGGCGCTTGGCAAAAGCCAGTCCTCCGTCAGCTATGCAGTGGCACAGATCGAAGAGCGGACCGGCGTCCAGATCTTCCGGATCCAGGGGAGGAAGGCGGTTCTGACGGCCGAAGGCAAGGCAGTATACCTCCGCGCCAGATATCTCTTGTCCGAGACAAACCGACTGGAAAAAGCTGCTGCGCAAATGGCTCTTGGTCATGAGGCCGAATTGCGATTGGCGGCAGACATCATGTTTCCCCCAGCCATTCTCATAGAAGCCATCCAACGTCACGCCGCAAACCGACTAACGGTTCGTGTCGAAGTCTTTGAAACAGTCGTGTCTGGCTTCAGTGGGCTTCTTGAAGATGGAAAGGTCGATCTGGCAATTGCGCCTGAAGTTCCCGACGGGTTCCTCGGCGAGCCAATCATGCGCGTATCGTTTCTGCCGGTTGCGGCGCCAACGCATCCCCTCCACAAGCTTGATCAAGTGACGTTGCATGACCTTCGAGATCACCATCATCTCATCATTCGAGACAGCGGCGAACGCCGGGCCGACCAAGGTGCCTGGCACGTGTCACAAAACCGGATCGTGTTCTCTCAGACGTCGACATCGATCGAGGCTGCACGACGCGGTCTGGGGTTTAGCTGGTTCGCGGAGACTCTCATCGAGGAGGACCTCAAGACCGGCGCCTTGAAGGAACTGCCGATGGCTGAACGTGCACGAAGATCCGTTGAACTGTTTCTGGTCTTCCGTGACGCTGTGGGAGCAAGCCCAGGTGTGCGGGCACTAGCGGAGGCGCTGCGATCGGCAGTGCGGAGCCGGTCATCAGTTTCCTCTGAGTACTGTCGAACATGCTAACGCGCACCTGCCAGCGCTGAACAAGGGCACAGAACGATGAGACTTGACCATGTCATAAACCGCGCAATGGGTATGGACAGTGACGAATGGCAACGTCATGCCAATCCATGGAGCGTTTGGACCCGCCTTGCGACTATCCCGGCATTTGCGCTGGCAGTATACGCTCGGATGTGGCTCGGGTGGTGGAGCCTCCTGCCCGTCATTGTGATCATCGTATTCCTTTGGCTCAACACACGGATATTTGCTCCAGCCCAAACCGACGAGCGGTGGGAGACGCGGGCGATCCTCGGAGAGAGGATTTGGCTCGATCGCGACGTTACCGCCATACGGGATGATCATCTGCGGGCAGTACGGTGGATAGCAACCGGAAGCAGTCTATGCAGCGTACCACTCATCATAGGTCTGGTTTGGCTCGACCCTTGGGCAACTGCATTTGGCGCTGCTGGCATGTTTTTTGGACAGGCGTGGCTACTCGATCGCTTCGCCTGGCTGTACGAGACCAAACGAAGCTGTTCCAGCGATGTTGGCCGCCACGGCTGACCGACTCATGTGCTGCAAGCATGTTTGGAAGTGAGACCGTGGGCTTGGTCGGACTGGCCGGCACCACCTGCCTGAGTACCTGAAGCCATTAATAATCCTCCTGCCGCCAAGCGGGCCGCACGCGACACCCTTGAACGTAAAAAGCCGCTTTACTAGATAGTTTCAGCCGGATGCACAATGGTGATCCGGCAATGCTGAGCTGGCGTCGAGGACGCTTCGGACTTGGCGCTTCTCTTGTATCCATGTTGCTTCAAAGGAGGATGTGGCTATGAGAACCACGACTTTTGACTTCTCTCCCCTGTTCCGGTCGAGCGTTGGCTTCGATCGGCTGCTTGGCGCTCTCGAAGCGGCAAGCCGTATAGAAACGATCGACAACTGGCCGCCCTATGACATCGTCAAGACCGGCGATGACGACTATCGCATCACCATGGCGGTCGCCGGCTTCTCTCAGGACGAGTTGAGCATCACACAGGAGCAGAATATGCTCCTTGTGTCGGGCCAGAAAGCAAACGACCAAGACGGCGAATATCTGCACCGCGGGATCGCGGGACGGTCGTTCCAACGTCGCTTCGAGATCGCTGACCATGTGAAGGTGACAGGTGCCAACCTCGCCGATGGCCTGCTGACGGTCGATCTCAAGCGTGAGGTTCCGGAAGAAATGAAGCCTCGCCTGATCGAGATCAAGAGCGATCTGGCTCTTCCTGGGAACGACACGAAGCAGATCGAAGGCGACAAGGTCGCAGCCTAAACCGACAACATCAGAGACGACGGCAGGCGCCGGGGTGACACCCGGCGCCCAGGTCGGCGTCTGGTTTCGAGGAACAGAAAGGAGGAACATATGACCATTCGTGATCTGATCCCCTGGGGCCGCAATAACGGCCATTCCACACCCACGGTCTTCAATGAAGGGCGCGACCCCTTCCTCTCCCTGCACAGAGAGGTTAACCGGCTGTTCGACGACGTCTTCCGCGGCTTCGGTGTAGGCCTTCCCTCACTGAATGGCGGTGCTGGCTTCGGTAACGTATGGCCGAGCGTCGAGATCTCCGACCACGACCAGGAGATCAAGGTGACGGCCGAAGTGCCCGGCATGGACGAGAAGGACATAGAGGTCCTGCTCAACGACGGTGTCCTGACACTGAGAGGCGAGAAGCGCTCGGAAATCGAGGACAAGGAACGGCAGTTCTCCGAGCGCCATTATGGCCGCTTTGAGCGAAGAATTCCTCTCAGCTACGAGGTTGAGGAGGACAAAGTCGACGCTCAGTTCAAGAACGGTGTTCTGACCGTCGTGTTGCCGAAGTCGGAGAAGGCGCACTCGAGGATGAAGCGCATCACCATCAGGCACTGAACCAACACGCGGGCGGCCGCGCATCAGGCGGCCGTCCAGGTCCTTCGCAATTGCGGGAGGGATGAACCATGGAGAAAATCGTAAAGGAAAACGCTACCCCTACTGAGTTATTCGCCGGGCTGGGCCCCTCGAATGATACTTGCCGGCGCAGCACCACTCGATCCATCTTTCCAGCCGACTCAATGGCGCGCATCTATAAGCCGGCCCGCTCGGTAACGACATCTGGAACAGCCCTCACCAAGGGCTGGCGGCTTGCCTTCGAGCGTCGCAGCCGCCCGTTCCTAGATCCTCTCATCGGCTATACTGGATGCAGGGATCCGCTGCCACAGGTGGAGCTGAGCTTCCCAACGCTCCGATCCGCTGTCAGCTATGCGCAGCGGCATGGACTGGCCTATGTGGTACAGTGCAAACCTGACAAGCGTCGTGCCGGGGCAAAGGGAGAGGCGAGCCGCCAAGGACACAAACCATCTGCGGCATTCACCGACGCCACGCTGGATCGGCTGGGGCTTGCTTCCCTTCAGCAGGATTACGGGCAGGCCCTGGATGACGCTGATCACGCCGGCGAGGCAGCACGGCCGGGGACTTGGTCCTCGCCAATGGACGTGGTCAACGATCCGGCACTGTCCTTGTCGGAGAAGCGGTCGATCTTGATGAACTGGGCGTGGACCGAGTATCTCGTCGATCAGGCGACAAGCGAGGGTATGCCGGAATACAGGCGGCCGGCCCGGCTGGATGAGGTCGAGCACGCACTGCTCTCATTGGAACGACAGGCGGGCCGCAAAGAGGACGCTGTGGAGCGAGAAGCTGCTTGAGGTGGGCCATGGATCCTCATGTCGTCTTCATGTGTCAGAAAGTGCTGCCAAACCCGTTTGTGCTGACAATTGCCGCCGCCGCACGCGCTCACGCGCTGAATGCGGGTGCGGAACCACGAGCAACGGCAGCCAACGCAAGTACCGCCGAGATCGCCTTGCAGGAGATCGCCAACGGCGCGTTCGCCAGCCATGAACTGGCGCTTGTTCTGACCGATCAAATGCCCGCGGCAAAGCTGGCGGCGCCTGCGGTCGGCCGAACGAATGCAGCGAAACTGGGCGTGTCGGGTCCCGCCAGATACTCCTTGGCGGATGCGGCGAATTGCCGAACTTGAAACGGAGAAGGTTGGCGAAAGAACTGAAGGAGCAGACGATGGTGCTGACGTCCATAAGAGCCTGCAAGGTTGCCGCCGTAATGACACTCGCTTTAGCGACCGCCGCGCTCACGCCCGGCAGCATACCCGCGTCGTCGGAAGCGGCGCCATCGTCTTCCACCTCCCTGCCGACACTCGCGCCCATGCTGGAAAATGTGACGCCGGCAGTGGTCAACATCTCGGTCCTGACGCGGACACCGATCCATGACAATCCCCTATATGCCGACCCCAACTTTCGGCGTTTCTTCAGCCTGCCTGAACAGCGGCCGCAGACAAAAATGAGCGCTGGCTCCGGTGTCATCGTCGACGCCAGCGAAGGATATGTCGTGACCAACCACCATGTCATCGAAGGAGGAAGCGAGATTTCGGTGACTCTGAAAGACGGTCGTGAGGTTGCCGCCGAACTGATCGGCAGTGACAAGGACACCGACATTGCTCTCTTGAAGATTGCACCTGATAATTTGAGCGCCATCGCGGTCGGCGACTCCGATAAGCTAAAAGTCGGCGACTACGTGGTCGCGATCGGAAATCCGTTCGGTCTCGGCCAAACCGTTACTTCCGGGATCGTCAGCGCGCTTGGGCGAGGTGGGCTCAATATCGAATCCTATGAGGACTTCATCCAGACGGACGCCTCCATTAATCCGGGCAATTCAGGAGGAGCCTTGGTGACCCTAGACGGCAAACTGATCGGGATCAACACGGCCATTCTCAGTCCGGCCGGAGCCAATGTCGGGATCGGCTTTGCTGTTCCGAGCAATATCGCAGTGTCTGTCATTCAGCAGTTGATTGACCATGGTAAAGTTCGACGCGGCAGACTTGGCATCGCCATTCAAGACCTCACACCTGACATTGCGGAAGCCCTCCAATTGACCGGCTTGCGAGGTGCCCTTATCGCAAATGTTGAGGCTGGTTCATCTGCGGAACAGGCCGGACTGCAACCCGGAGACGTGGTACCCCTGTGAACGGGCGCACCATCCAGAGTGCACGGGATCTCAGGAACCACATCGGCCTCATGCCCGTGGACAGCAAGGTGGTTCTATCTGTGACGCGCGGCGACGAGGAGCTTGCCATAGAAGTTGTCATAACGGCTGACAATCTGGCTTCCATAGACGCAGCCGGGACGCCGCTGGACGGCGTCACCTTCAGCCGGGCGGCAGACGGGGCCGGATTGATGATCGAGCGAATCGATCCAGGCAGCCCGGCAGACCGTGCCGGATTGCGGCAGGGAGACATCCTCGTAAGCGTCAACCGCAGCCGCGTGGAGTCGGTAGAGGCGCTGCAGAACGCAATTGCTGCCCGGCCATCCACTCTTGCTTTAGAGATCATCCGAGATGGGAGGCATCTGCTCCTGATTGCCAAATAATGTCTGACGGGCGGCCGAGCGGCCGGAAGAGGCCGCACCGGACCAGATTGTGGCGCACCGGCTGCCATCTGGTAGATGACTCATGCAGATGATTTGCCGCTTCAAGAAATGGAGGTGATGGCATGTTGCTGTTCAACCAACCGATCTTTCTCGACAGGGGCCGATATGTTCAGGAGATTGCGACCCTTGAAGACGCACTCGATTTCCTGGAGGAATGGCCGGAAAACAAGCGCGACCTTGCCTACGAGACAGTAGCAAGCGCTTGCTTGAAGGCCTATGCCGGCGTCTTTCCACAAGACGCAGCCGAGGCGGCGTTCCGAAAATTCGCGCGACGGAATGGCATTCTCACCAGTGGTGATCTGCTGCCTCTCCTTTCGCGCCGTACCCACGGGCATAATGTCGGGGGACGTTGACTGGTTGCCAGTTGGGAGGTGGCGAGGCATCAACATCTTGATGCTTCGCCCCCGCCTTCCTAGATCAAAACTGCTTCCGCATCCCGGCAAGCTTCATGGCATCTTGGTCCTGCTGAACAGGTGAAGGCACATGTCTTTGTCTCCTTGGCGCGACAGGTCGTGCGTTTCTTCTTCCTCATGCCGCACCAGCCCCGCGGCGTTTAACAGCGACCAGTGCTTCAGACACGGCCGGTGCGGATTTCGACTGCGGATCTACCTTGCTTGTTGAAGGAGGTTGTTCATCATGAAGATTGCCCAAATCGCTCCGCTCGCCGAACGTGTTCCGCCCAAGCTTTACGGGGGAACTGAGCGGATTGTGTCGTACCTGACCGAGGAGCTTGTTCGGCAGGGCCATGAGGTGACACTCTTTGCCAGCGGTGACTCGATCACCGCGGCTGAGCTTGTTGCCACTTCTCCCACCGCGCTGAGGCTCGATCCCGCGGTAAAGGATCCTTTGCCACATCACATGATCATGCTGGAGGAAGTCCGCAGACAGGCGCCCAAGTTCGATGTCCTGCACTTCCACATCGACCTTCTGCATTACCCCATGCTGGCGCAGTTGAATGCTCCCGCGCTTACGACACTCCACGGGCGGCTTGACCTTTCGGATCTGCAGCCGTTCTACGCATACTTCCCCGACCGACCGCTGGTTTCAATCTCCGACGATCAGCGCAAGCCAATGCCGCCTGTAAACTGGGCAGGCACAGTCTATCACGGGCTACCGCGCGACATACTACCGTTCACAGAGAATCCGGTAGGCGACTACGTGGCCTTCCTTGGCAGGATCTCGCCGGAGAAACGTCCTGACCGAGCCATCGAAATCGCCAAAAGGGCCGGCGTGAAGCTGAAGATCGCAGCTAAGGTCGACGACGCCGACCGCGACTACTGGACTTCAGTGATCGAGCCAATGGTGCGCCAGAGCCCGAACGTCGAATTCATTGGGGAAATCGGCGAGCACGATAAAGCGAGCTTCCTCGGCAATGCCAGGGCTCTGCTCTTTCCGATCGACTGGCCGGAGCCGTTCGGATTGGTGATGATCGAGGCCATGGCCTGCGGCACGCCGGTCATCGCATTCCGCAACGGGTCGGTACCGGAAATCATCGACCACGGCATCTCGGGACTGATTGTCAGCGACATCCAGTCGGCGGTCTCTGCTGTGGAGCTGGTTGATGAACTTCCGAGACGGGATGTTCGTGACGCGTTTGAGCGACGGTTCACGGTGGAGCGGATGGCAAAAGACTACCTCTCGATCTACGAGCGCCTGGCGTCGGGAACCCACTCGCATCAGGCCCCGACGAACGATAATGTCGACCTGCAAGGTGTTGCCTGAGGAAGAGGTGGCTCCATGGACGTCGCAAACATTCAGCCCGATGCGGTGAACCTTCCCGGACTTCAGCTCAGCTCTGTTGGGCAGTTCTTCATTCCTGCGTCGGCATCCCTGCAGGAGCGCCGACCTCGCACCCTCAAACACGGCGATACCTTCGCCGTGTTTGATCACAACGGCGACGTGATATCCGGCCCCGGAAGTCCAGAAGGCATCTTCCACCGTGACACCCGCTACCTCTCGCACTTCTACATGACGATCGGCGGCGCGCGGCCTATGCTGCTGAGCTCCACCTTGAGAGACGACAACGCCACGCTGACATGTGACCTGACAAACCCTGATCTGTTCGACGGAACCGGCAAAATGGTTCTTGAGCATGATCTGGTTCACATCAGGCGGACTCGCTTTCTGTGGCAAGGCCGTTGCCTGGAACGGCTGGTGGTGAGGAACTTTGACGATCAGCCTCGCGAGATCTCAATCGAACTGGCCGTTGACGCCGATTTCGCGGATCTTTTCGAGGTGCGTGGCACGGAGCGTGGCAACCGAGGGACACGCCATTCGACGATCACGAGCGATCACGGAATAGAGCTTTCATACACTGGGCTCGATGAATACCGGCGAAGCACATCGATCGGCTTTGAACCTGCACCAGAGAAGGTGACCGCCCAACAGGCGGTCTTCCGTCTTCAACTCCAGCCCAGGCAAGCTCGTTCGATTTTTATCGAGATCGCCTGCAACTGCGAACCCGACACTTCGCCCACCGCCGCCTTCTTCAAGGGCCTGCGGGATGCCCGCAGGGCTCTGCGCCTGTCTTCGTCAAGAGCGGCAGCAGTTGAAACATCCAACGATATCTTCAACGAGGCGCTGCGCAGAAGCGTGTCCGACGTCTACATGCTTTTGACGGATACCCCCGAAGGACCGTACCCTTATGCTGGCATTCCCTGGTTCAGCACGGTGTTCGGCAGGGACGCCATCATCACAGCGCTACAGACGTTGTGGCTCGATCCTGCCATTGCGAAAGGCGTGCTGGGCCACTTGGCCGCCAATCAGGCAACCGGCGTCGATCCCGTGGCGGATGCCGAGCCGGGCAAGATCCTTCACGAGGTGCGCTATGGAGAGATGGCGGAACTGGGCGAAGTACCCTTCCGCCGCTACTACGGCAGTGTCGACTCCACGCCGCTCTTCGTGATGCTTGCAGGAGCCTATCTAGAACGCACAGGCGACCTGGAGACGCTAAGGGGGCTCTGGCCAAACATCGAAGCTGCACTCACCTGGATCGAGGACTATGGCGACCGCGACGGAGACGGCTTTGTGGAATATGGGCGGATGACCGAGGAGGGGTTGGCCAATCAGGGTTGGAAGGACAGCTATGATTCAGTCTTCCACGCGGATGGCACCCTGGCCAAGGGGCCCATCGCGCTGGCCGAGGTACAGGCATATGCTTATGCGGCCTTCAATGCCGCCGCGATAATCTGTCGTCGCTTGGATCGACGAGAGCTCGCCTCACGCTATTCCGCGCGGGCCGCAGCACTTCAGTTCGCATTCGATGCTGCGTTCTTCGATGAAGCTCTGGGCACCTTTGTACTCGCACTGGATGGAGACAAGCGACCGTGCCGCGTCAGATCGTCAAACGCCGGCCATGCGCTGCTGACAGGAATAGCCTATCCGGAACGGGCGGAAGCGGTTGTGAGGACGCTCATGGAACCATCATCCTTCTGCGGCTGGGGTATCCGCACCGTCCCGTCCACCGAAGCACGGTACAACCCGATGAGCTATCACAACGGTTCAGTCTGGCCTCACGACAACTCGCTTATTGCTTCTGGTCTTGGCCGCTATGGCTACAGGAAAGAAGCCGCGAAGGTGTTTGAAGGCCTTTTCGCGGCCTCGACCTACATCGATCTGCGGCGCCTACCGGAGTTGTTTTGCGGATTTAGGCGTCATCGCGCTCAGGGGCCGACCTTTTACCCCGTCGCTTGCGCACCTCAAGCCTGGGCAGCCGCAGCACCCTTGTCTCTGCTCCAGTCGAGCCTGGGCTTGGTCTTTGAGCCCGAGAACACCCAGATCACTTTCGAGCGGCCAGTCCTGCCGGCGTTCCTGGACGAGGTAGTCATCCGAAACCTCACTGTCGCCAGCGGCGCTGTCAATGTCGCTCTTCGCCGCGCGGGCAAGCAGGTAACGGTTGAGGTACTGGATCAGAGAGGAGGCGTGCGCGTGGTATCCGTGAACTGAGCCTTTTTGTATCCTCAACGACCTGAGGCTAATTGTCATGCAATTCGCCTGGCCTGTTCGCCGGCGGGCCGGCCACGCCTTGCGCATGAACTTTAACGGTAGGAATATCTAAGGGTAGTCATTGCTGGAGCTAAAGCTTCCTCTTCAGATGAAGAGGGTATTCAGCCGGCTCCAGCGGTGTACGAACTGCCAAGCGAGGTGGCTCGGTCAGAGAGATGCTGCTGGCATCAGCCCCTCCACGATGTTAACGGTATCCCTGCAAACATCGGGCGCGATACCTACTCACACCGTCACGACCCGGCTTCAGCTCAGAAGAGCGCGGCTCGTCGGCATCGGCTCCAACGGCCACACGCGATGCCGGAGTCTGACGCCCTTGCGTCGGACGCGGCTGATGGAGTTCTGAGCGCCTTTCCGGCGAGCCCCGGTCTCGCAGGCGTAGAGCGAGCACTGCCTAACTTCTGCCGACCTAAGAGATTCTCAACGAATGCGTGGATCCTGGTCGTGCCTTAGCCGAGGCGCAGCAGAGACGGTCACTTCCGGTGCCAGCAAGTCATGCTTGTTCGCGAAGGCGGTGAACAAGCCGCGGGCCGTTTCAGCTTCGATCTCTCCACGAAGTGCGGCGCCGCATGCCTTCATCGCCAGCGAATGTGCTGAGTCCCTCAGCGACACCGGCCATTCACATAGATGTCGATAGGCGTCCATCACGCCACGGATTTCAGCCGGAAATCCGAGGCCAACAAGTATGAATACGGGTTTTTTGATCGTGTGCCCCGGCGTGGTGTAGCTTTGGCGGTCGCCGTGCTTCCGGACAGAGCCGGGAATGGATCAGCTTGCGGCTGGCAGGCTGATGAGCGGATCATCGCTCATCGTGGCGATTGTCTCAAGTGTCATGTAGCGGGACCGCTGGACGGCCCATTCGTCGTTCTGTTCGAGCAGCAGCGCACCGACTAGGCGCACGATGGCGTCGTCGTTTGGGAAGATGCCGACGACCTCTGTGCGTCGCTTGATCTCGCCGTTCAATCGCTCAATCGGGTTTGTCGAGTGGAGTTTGGCCCAATGCTGCTTGGGAAAGGTCATGTAGGCGAGCACGTCTTGCTCGGCACTGTCCATGAGACTGGCGAGTTTGGGCACCTTCGGCCTGATCTGGTCGGCGACGTTGCGCCATTGGGTACTTGCAGCCTCTGACGTGTCTTGGGCAAAGGCTGTGGCGATGAAGGCGGAGACAACACGGCGTCCGCTCTTTCCGGCATGGGCGAGCGCATTGCGCATGAAGTGAACCCTGGGGCTGTTGAAGAAGTCGCCGATGGCCGATCAGGCAGCACCTCGCGCGTTAATGAACCTCTGCGGGAGTAGAATGCGGCTGAAAGCGTTCCTCAGCTCGCAGATGGTTGCCTGGGGTGGTGTGAGCGAGGCGACGTTGTATAACTGGAAGGCGAAGTATGGCGGGATGGACGTGTCCGACGCCAAGCGCCTGAAGGCTCTGGAAGACGAGAACGCGAAGCTCAAGAAGTTGCTCGCGGACCAGATGCTGGAAGCCTCAGCCCTTCGCGAGCTTCTGTCAAAAAATGTATGGTCCGCCTCGTCCGTGCAAGGGTACGCGACATCGTGAGCGACGATTCCAGTTGCATAAATGTATCCGGCCTCTCGCGAGTGGGCTGCGGTTGCAGCCAGGCCATGATGAGATCCGCACACGCCGTTCCCAATAAATGGTTCGGGCACGAGGCCCGCTTTTTTGCACAGGACTTACGGCATGTTGATCCACTGTTTCGTCATCACTATTCCCGAGCCTTGCAATCGAGCCAGGAGCGTCAGGTGAAGGCAGGGTCCCTGCGTTCGTAGAGCGCTCCAGGCTTGGTCAGGACGACCCAGACGATCCGGGCCATTTTTGCGGCAAGTGCGACAACGGCTTTGTTCGGGTGCATTCGGGCTTGGAGACCATCCAGCCAGCTTCCCAGTCGATCCTTTGTTCGGTCGAGGTGTCGGAAGCAGGATCGCGCACCATGGACCAGCAGTTTACGGACGTATCGATTACCTCGCTTGCTGATGCCGAGGAGCTTTTGCTTCCCTCCCGTCGAGTATTCTCGTGGCACAAGGCCCAGCCATGCGGCCAGATCACGAGCTTTCTGAAACTGTCTGCCGTTTCCAACAGCAGCAAGCAGTGCTGTCGCACCGAGAGCTCCGATTCCAGGGATTGTCATCAGCCGTCGTGCGGCATCCTCTCGATCAGCGTTCGCTTCGATCTCGCGTGTCACATCAGCAATCCGCGTTTCCAACTGACGCAGGTCGGCAAACAGTTCGCTGAGCAGTTTGCGCATTGCGGGCGAAAGATCATTAGTTGGATCCTTGAGAGCCTCGGGCAGGTCGAGCTTGAACAGACCTGCACCCTGACGTAGCGCGACACCGTATTCGAGGCAAAAAGCGCGCATCTGGTTGATCAGGCGGGTTCGCGTGCCGATCATTTGGTCACGCACCCGGTGCAAGGCTTGAAGGTCGGTCTGCTCCTCAGTCTTGAGTGCAGCAAATCGCATCGTTGGTCGCGTGGCGGCCTCGGCGATTGCCTCCGCGTCGATGATGTCACTCTTGTTCGACTTTACATAAGGCTTCACAAATTGGGCGGGGATCAGCCGAACCTTGTGACCGAGCGTCTGGATCTTCCTTGCGACCCACTGAGACCCTGCGCAGGATTCCATCCCCACAATCGCAGGTGCTGCCCGCTGGAAGAATTGAAGCAACGTGTCCCGTCGGAACCTAACCCGCTGAACAACCGTGCCGTCGCTCCCTAACGCGACGACGTGGAAGATGTTCTTACCAAGATCAATCCCATAGACCGCTGCGGGACGCGGCACATTGCGTTGTGGCATTGCAACCTCCTTCGGTTTGACCGCCTCATGATGCGGCAGGAGGACGAGGCGGACCATCCCATTATGTATGGTCCGTCGCCAAGCGCGAAGCCGTAGCGCATCTGCAGGCAGTGATGGGCCTGTCGGAGCGGCGGCCTGTTCCTTCGTCGGCGCGGATCGTAGGATGATCCGCTACCGCTCCTGCCGTCCGCCAGAGACGGAACTGCGCGACAAGTTGCGGGAACTTGCCAACGAGCGGAGACGCTTTGGCTACCGCCGACTGTTCGTCCTGCTGCGGCGGGAGGGTGAGCCGTCCGGGATCAACCGCATCTATCGGCTCTATCGGGAGGAGGGGCTGACGGTGCGCAAGCGGCGAGCACGACGCCGTGCGGTGGGAACACGCGCTCCGATCCTGGTTGAGGCCAAGGCGAATGCACGGTGGTCACTGGACTTCGTGCATGACCAGTTCGCCTGTGGACG
The DNA here is from genome assembly GCF_902153235.2 of Pseudorhizobium halotolerans. Taxonomy (NCBI): domain Bacteria; kingdom Pseudomonadati; phylum Pseudomonadota; class Alphaproteobacteria; order Hyphomicrobiales; family Rhizobiaceae; genus Pseudorhizobium; species Pseudorhizobium halotolerans. Next base: position 66,426 of record NZ_CABFWE030000011.1, read on the forward strand.
GCGCTTTCGGATATTGAACGTCGTCGATGACGTGACGCGCGAATGCCTGGCCGCGATCCCCGACACCTCGATCTCCGGCCGCCGTGTCGCGCGCGAGTTGACCGACCTGATTGGCCGTCGCGGCAGGCCGGACATGATCGTTTCCGACCACGGCACCGAGTTCACCTCAAACGCAATCCTGGCCTGGGCGAAGGAGTACCGCATCGAATGGCACTACATCGCGCCTGGCAAACCGATGCAGAACGGCTTTATCGAGAGTTTCAACGGTCGCATGCGCGATGAACTGTTGAACGAGAGCCTGTTCTTTGGCCTCGATCACGCTCGTAGCGCCATCTCCGAATGGATTCACGACTACAATACAGCGAGGCCTCATTCCTCGCTGAACTACCGGACCCCGGCGGCCTTTGCCGAGGTTCTCACGGCAACCGGCTCCTACGCGGCGCTCAACGGAGGCTTCGCGCTTCCGCCGGTTGCTCAACCCGCGCCAAACGGCGTAACAGAAACGGTCGAGACTCTAATTGCCGCTGGATGAAAGTTCAGTGGCAGGTCAGTTTCTCAAAAGTTCGCTTTTGGATTCTTTGAGCGGTGCCAGCGCTGGCGCATCAGAGACTTGAGCATAATGTCCTACCTCGCTCTTGAGACAATTGCTAACATGCTGGTACGTTTAATCTTGGTGGCACCTATTACCGGCGTCGCAGGGTGAGTTCAGGGTGAACTTGACGAAAGCGGCAGGGGTTGTAGAAAAGGGGGCTCCACCCTGCCCCACCTAGCGGCTGCTTTATTGTTGGCAGCGATCGCAGCATCCTATCACAACAAGGCACCTATAGCTTTTGGGATAGATCAATTAGCAATGTCGGCAACCCCGGATGATGTAGACGCTCATGATCTCAGCAAGGATAAAGGAGAGATATCCGACCCTCTCGAGATCACAGAAGGTGTTTGCGGATTTTGTGTTGTCGGATCCAGTCAAGATGGCCCGCGTCAGTATCCACGCTGCTGTCGCGGAGGCTGGCGTTTCATCGGCTACGGCCAACCGTTTCGTCCGTAGCGTTGGCTACAGGAACTACGCGGCGTTTCGCGCTGACCTGATACAGAATCTGGCCGTAGCTTACGAGCCTGTCGACCGGCTGAAGCAGGATATGTCGCAGCAAATGTCTGCCGATGGGATCATCGGCAATATGCTTCGCGAGGATGTTACCAACATCACAGAGACCATCGCTTCGGTCGAACCCAAAACGTGGCTGGCGGCAGTCGAGACGATAAAGAAGGCACGGCGCATCTTCGTCGTCGGATTCGACAATGGGGCCGCACTTGCTCAAATACTGGCCAACGGCCTGCTGCGAACTAATCCGGACGTACACAGCATCGTCGGCGGATCCGGCGGTTTTACTGGCGTGAGGCACATTGCGACCATGAACGAGAAGGATCTTGTGATAGCGATCGCATTTCCCCGATATATTAAGGATACGGTAAAGTTAGCTTCACTAGCGCGGTCGAGGTCTATTCCCGTACTAGCCATCACCGACAGCCACCGTTCGCCGCTTGCGGCGACCGGCACTGTCAACGTCTTTGTTGTGGCACACCGTCAGTTCGGCACAGTTTCGAATGCGACTATCCTTGCAGTGATCGAAGCCCTCCTGGGCGCTGTCCTGCACGCTCATCCGACCACGATAAGGGACGCTAAGATTTTTGCTGAGCTGTCGTTGCCGTGGATCGAAAATCCCTGATCAGCTCCAGCGTGAGCGTGCCTTGCGCTCCAGAACAGTCGCACCGAAGAAACAGGCTATTGAAATAACGGCAGCTATCGCGCTTGCGCCCAATGCGTGGCTCATGGCGAGATCGCCGCGGGCCACGTTGAACACATAGCCGAGCCCGCCCGTACCCATCAGGAACTCGGCAACAATTGCGGAAAGAACCGCATTGGCGGCCGCAAGACGCAGCGCGATGGTCCATTGCGGTATGGCGGAAGGCAAAGCGAGATGATACAGCCGCCTCACTTTTCCCACGCCCAGGACCCGAAACAGATCGTCGCTGCCCGCGGGAAGGCTGCGCAGTCCGGATGACGTGAACACAAAAGCAGGGAAGAAGGAGATAATTGCGACAATGGCGAGAACAGTTCCGGTCTCATAGCCAAAAAGACGGGCAAGAATAGGAATGATCGCGACCACGGGAACGGATGCGAAGATGATGCTCACAGGCGTGAGCAAGCCAGAAACAAAGCGCGAAAGCCAGGTTGCAATTGCCAGCAGCGTTCCGATCGTCATGCCAAGCACCAATCCCGCAATGGCGAGCAGCAGTGTGCGCAGCGTAGCTGTGCCGAACTCCTGAGGATGATTGAGGACTTCCTTTGCGATAGAGGAAGGGGAAACCATGACGATGCTGTTGATCGCATGGATCGAAAACAATGCCTCCCATGCGGCCAACATCGCAAGAACAATCCAGGCGCTGCCGATAAATCTCTTGATGTTTGCGATCACGGGTTTAGGCCCACCTGCTTTGACTAGCGAAAGCGTCGCTCCGCATATTTCTGTAACATACCCAACAGTGCGAAAAGGCCAAGTGACACGATCACCGCGAGAACCACCGCACTCCACAGCAGCGGAATCTGGAAGTTTTGCATCGCGTTGATGATGAGCACGCCGACGCCGCGCGTTGCACCGAACCATTCACCTATGATGACGCCGATCAGCGCCGAGGGCGCGGCAAGCCGCATGCCGCCGACGATGATGGGAGTTGCCGCAGGGATGTCGAGCCTCCGAAGCCGATCGAGGCGCGAGGCTCCGAGCACCCGCATCAGGTCGATCCATTCCTGCCTCGACGAGGCGAAGCTGGACGTCGTGCTGACATACATCACGAAGAAGGTGCTGAGCGCAGCAAGAGCCGCAGGAGTATGTTCGCGTCCGATGAACACGATGAACAGCGGGGCAAGCGCGATGGAAGGAATCGCATGGATGAAAGCGCTCATCGTATCGAGCCCGGAGCGCATGGCGGAGACGGTATGGGCAAGCGTGGCAGCCGCAATCCCTGCAAAGAGCCCAAGGCAATAGCCGACAAAGAGCGAACCCAGCGACGCGGAAAGCGCGCGCAGGAACAATGTCTGGCGGGATGGCGTAAAAAGAAAAACCACGACTTCCGAAAGTGCGGGCCATGTCAGGCCCAACCACCTGTTCTGACCGATCACCTCCCATGCCAGCAGAAACATGGCGATGCCAAGCATGCCCAGCAGAGCAGAACCGTCCCGCTGTCCCGCCGATCGCGCCATGTCAGTGCCCCGCCCGTGAATCGAGCGCCGCCGTCAATTCATCCTGGAGCCGGTGAAACAGCTCGGATCGTGTGGTTTCGACGGTTCTCGGGCGGTCGAATGGCACGTCGAGGCTCTGTATGACATGGCCGGGCCGCCCGCTCATCACCAGCACGCGGTCGGCAAGGAACAAGGCTTCGTCGACCGAATGGGTAACCAGCAGCGTCGTCAGCTTCTCTTCCGCCCAGATCCTCTGCAGTTCGTGATTCATATGGCGCCGGGTAACGGCGTCCAGCGCACCGAACGGCTCATCGAGCAGAAGCACTTCGGGACGAAGGACAAGCGAGCGAGCAATCGCCACGCGCTGCCGCATTCCCCCCGACAACTGCTTCGGCCGCGCCCGCTCAAGCCCCGCGAGGCCCACCAGCGCGATGAGCTGCTTCACCCGCTCGTCGTCCACCTCCATGCCGGACACCCGATAAGGAAGTTCTATGTTGCGGCGCACGTCCAGCCAGGGCAGCAGCGCATGATCCTGAAAGGCCACGCCCAGCCGGTGGGTGGCGGCGAGCGCGGCTGGCGGGTTGCCATTGACGGCTACGCTGCCCGACGTCGGCGTGTCGAGCGAGGCGATCATGCGCAGCACCGTGCTCTTGCCACATCCACTTGGACCGATCAGCGCGACAAAGGATTCGGCCGCAATTTCAAGCGACATCCCGTCGAGCGCGAGCAGGCGCTGGCCGTCATCGAGACGAAACTCCTTGGAGACGTCGTGGACCACAACCGAAGGCCTGGAATTGACCGAAGCATTCATGCTGGCCCTCTCTTGCCATAGTGCTCGATGGCCTGATCGAAGCGGGCCATGATTTGGGGAAGGCGGCGCGACAGTTTGAAGCGAAGCTGGTCCATGTCGACGCTCAGGATCTCCCGGTTCTTCATTACGGTGCGACCATCGACGATGACCGTGCGGACGTCACGCCCGACAGTGAGATTCGCGGCCGTAAACAGAGCATCGCCAGCGCTGAACTGGTCGATATTGTTGGTGTCGATCAGGACGATGTCCGCCCGCTTTCCAGTTTCGAGACTGCCGATTTCCCTCTCCAAACCGAGCGCCCTCGCGCCGCCATTGACTGCAACAGCGAGAAGCTCCTCGGCTGACATCGGCACCCTTACATGATAGGGATGGCCGATTGATGCCGATTGCCCGATGCGGGCTGCATGGGCCACAGCAAAAAGATCGAGCGAACCGGCCGCCGCCGCGCCATCGGTTCCGAGGCCGATTGCGATATTGCGGCGCCACATCTCCTGAAGGCGCGGTATTCCAACCCCGTAGTTGCCGAGCGCGCAATGGCAGGCGGAGACATCGTGCCTTTGGTAAAGATCCACTTCCTCGGGCGTCAGGATTATCGAGTGGGCGCAATGGAGATGCCTGCCGAGTACGCCCAGGTCGTCGAGGTATTCCGTCGGCCTCTTGCCGTAATGCTCAAGGGCATAGTCGACTTCATATGTGCCCTCGGCCAGATGCGTGTGGATCTTGACACCCATCTCCCGGGCCGCGGCCGAAAGCGACTGGATGAGCTCCGGCGAGCATACGATGATCTGGCGCAGTGAAAGCCAGCCCTTGACGCGCTCCTGCGCGCTCAAACTCTTCACCAGGGCGATGTTACGATCATAGGCCTCCTTGGTCGTCATGAGCATTGAACCAGGAACGCTGCTGCCGGCGAAGGCCGGGTTCTGGTCGACTGTCGAAAGTGACACAAAGCCGCGAATACCAACCTCGATTGCAGCGCGCGCCATTTCGGTCGGATGAGGGCCTCCGGCTTCCGCAAAGCAGGTGGTCCCGACGGTAAGCATGTTGGTGTAGGCGACGAGGCCGCTTAGATAAACGTCTTCGGGCTCAAGAAGCCCCTCAAACGGTACATAGTAGTTCTTCCAGGGCGGGTTGCGCAGCGGGCCACGACTGCGCAGTGCCGAAAGCTTACCGCGCAGCAATTGCTGCGCGGTGTGAATATGGGCGTCGATCATCCCCGGCATGGCGATCTGCCCGCTTCCATCGATCACGGAAGCAGGACGCTCGATCTTTCTGCCTTCGGCTGCCGAACCCATCCAGACGATGGCGTTACCCTTCACCGCGATCGCGGCCTCGCTGAGGGTCGTGCCCGCCGGGTCCATGGTGACGATGTCGCAGCCGGTGATCAGCAGGTCGATGTCGGTCGGAAGGGCTGTGTCCGGCCCGTTTGCAGGAATGGTCATTTCTTGCCTTCGTAGGCTTCTTGCACGATGTCGAAATCGGCAATCTTAGTGACATCGGGCAGGTTGGTTCGTCCAGTAGCCTCCGCAGCCTTGTACATTCTGGTCTCGATCAGCTCCCGATCGAGCGAGAGCGGCAGCTTGTCCGGCTCGGCATATTGTGTGAGCGGGATCTGCAGTTCGTTCTGGCGGATCTGCTGGTCGAGGTCGAGGCCAAGATCGGCACCGTATTTCTCGACGACGAGGCGTGGTGCGACCGTCGGATCCTCTTTGTTCAGAGCCCACCCATCGATCAGCCCGCGCATGTAGCCGACGACGGCTCCCCTATTGCTGTCGAGGAAAGAGCGGGTAGTGACGATGATCGATCCATAGGTGCGGAAGCCAAAATCGTCAAAGAAGACGAAGTGGAAGTCCTCGCCGGGCTTCATTCCCATCTTCTCGAGCGTGATCGGCTGGTTCGTGCTGAAGGCGGTGAAAGCATCGCCATCACCGGCCAGAAGCGGCTCGGGCGAAAATCCGGTCGGAACCCAGGTCCAGTCGCCGGGGAGGCCCGCCAGCGCAAGCGTGGCATCGATGGCAGTCTTATCATTCGGCGCCTGAGCAAGGATCTTCGCACCGACGAGGTCTTTTGGTTCCAGGATCGGCTTCTTGGCAAGTGAGATCAGGCCATGCGGATTGCGCGGAAACGACGCCCCGATCATCACGAAATCATTGCCTTGATTGATCGCGTCCAGAAACTGGAACCAGTTGGAGTACGCGACGTCCGCCCCGTTAGCGGCGAGCGTTACCAGCGACGCCGGCGCATTCGGTCCACCGGGCTGCCAATCAATCGCAACCCCGTTGTTTTCCATAAGGCCATTCTCGAATGCGATCCAGTCGCCAGCATACTGGACGTTCGAGACCCAACTTAATTGCAGCCGTACCTTGCGGAGATCCTGCGCGAAAGTCTGGCTCGCGAACGGCGCGATGAGCCCGGCTGCGGCCATGCCCTTGAGGAGCCTCCGACGATTGGTCGTGTACATAATTCAGTGCCCTCTGTAGTTATTGTTTCAAACATAACGCCACAATGTAATATTTATTGCAACCTCGATCTGTGGCATTTCGCGCAGGTTAGGAAGGAAGTTCGCAGCTCGAAACGTTGGCTCGGAAGCATCCCTTCAGCCGAACACCTACCGTCTGAATTTCTGCTGTGTCCGGCAAAGCTGATTGCGCCAGCGCCGGTCGTCGAGTGTCCTGACGTTCTTGCGCGCCAGATCAGCGATGATTGCGTAGCGCCACATTCTCCCCAACTCGTTGGGCCTGATCTACCCGCAGTATCTCGTGCTCAACGTGCTGCGGAGCGAAGACGCACAACCGTAGGCATCATCGCCAACGCCCTCCCTCTTGAATCCAGCACGCTGACGCCACTGCTGAAGCGGCTAGAGTCCTCTCGCTTGCTGCGCAGGACCAGGAACCTCAGCAATGAGCGGCAGGTCTTGATGGCGCTGACTGACGAAGGATGTGCCTTGCAGCACAAGGCAGGCTGCCTCGGCGACACGTTGCTGGCGGCCGCGACGCGAATGCCGAAGGAACTGGCGGCTCTGAACCATAATGTCCGCCGCCTCCGCAACGCAGTCTACTCCCAGATCGGCGGGTGGGACGCACCCGCCGGACCGTGGGATGACTGCAGCGGCATAGCCAGCCTAGCCACTTGCAGACGACGTTTCGCCTTCTCACTTCGTTTGAGTGAATGGTGGTGGCGTTAGGCGGTTCATCACATACTGTTTAGGCGGTAGGGACTGTCCCACCGTCAATAACATGCTCAGTGCCTGTAATGGACGAAGCTCGATCCGATGCAAGGAAGGCGATCAGGTCGGCGACTTCTTCTGGCTTGGCAGGGCGACCCAGCGGTATGCCGCCGAGCGAGTTCATGATCACCTGGATCGCCGCTTGGTAATCGATGCCGGCTGTCGCTTTGCACTTAACCCCAAGAATCCGTCGCAGCAATTTCAGAGAGACCGGTAATCTTTCTGGGGTTAGGCGGCGTGCAGTAGGGGCGGTTGTGGTTTGAATAGCGGTGGTACGTTTGCTTCAGGCTGTCGGAAAGGTGCCCGCAATCGATTACGGAGTTCGCCATTTGCCTCCGCAGTTCGAACCTGCATGAGCATATTAGCACCGTGGAGCGACCACCGCATCTGCTGCTTTTTCACCATCCGCTTCCCGACGAGAGAATTCACGGCCGACTCAGCGAGGGTCGTAGCAACACGGAGCCCAGCTCTGTGGCGCTTTCCATAGTTGACAATCGCACCACGGTTCGAGCGGATATAGGTCAGGAGTTGCAAGCCGAGGCAGTGCAGCCGTGCGATCGAGAACTCGTTTATCTGCGTTGATCCCTGCAGGTTCGTCAAGAGCCGCTCCAGGTCCCTGATCGCACGATCCACGCGGCCGTGCCACAAGCGCCATTTCACTGCTCTGATGTCTCTGTCTATGGCTGGAAGCGCTTCAAGGGGACTGGGTTGCGATCGCGTGATGTGATTGGCAATCTGCTGCATGGGCTGGATCTTCATGGCGATGTGGAACCAGTCGATGATGTGGGTTGTCGGATTCGGCATGGCGCGGGGCACTCGCTTGAGAACTTCTGCGCCGTCCGAAATCACCGTCACATCGCCATAGCCGCGATATCCGACTCCTTCAAGCGTGTGGAGGGCGCGGTCGCGAATTGCTTGTTGAGCGGTGCTACCGGTGACGAAGTAGCGACCACCTGGTTCGCCTCGTCCTCCGCGGCCGCATCGGGCAACGACGAGCTCGAAGCTTCGCGCTGCATTTGGGTCCGCGCTGCGAACATAAGCGGTATCGATGCTGATGACGAATTCCTTGCGGCGATCGCCCGGGAGCTGCAGCTCAAGCTGGCTACGATCATCTGCTTGAGCTCTCGCCTTCCATGTTTCCCGGGTAATCTGGTCGTCGAGCCGTTCGCCGATCCTGATGGTCCGCTTGCGCACAGTCGCGTACGTCTCGGTGGGTTCAATCGGCAGGAACTCGGCCAGCACCTTGGCTGCCTGCCGGTAGGGCATCATGCTTCCCAGACGGGCACTCAGCTCCAACAGTTCGGGCGTCGCTCGATCGGGGCAGATTTCTTTCAGCGGCGCAAAGGCGCCGTCCATGCCCGGATGACAATCCCGGCACAGCATCCAGCGAGGATTGCGGACCTCCACTGTGCCGAAGACGGTTCGGATCCGGCGTGATGTGTAGTCCTTAACCCGCCGAAAGGTGTGGCAATCCGGGCAGACCCGACGGAAGAGGGAGTAGGTCTCTGCCTCATGGGCTACGACAGCGCTTTGCATCGCCGTCATGATCGTCTTGCTGTCCTCAAGCGACAGGCCAATGCCGCCGTCAAATAGACGTTCCCAACTCTTGTCGATACGAACGGCCTTCCTGCAAACGTCGCCGAACTCGTTCTTCCCCTCGATCGTGATCGTCCATTCCACCGCCATCGCTGCCTCTCCGAACAAAGCGATGCTGATGGACTGCACTGACCTAACAACCCGTGTCCGACCCCAGAGAAATTACCGGTCTCTCTGAAATTGCTGCGACGGATTCTTGGGGTTAAGTGCAAAGCGACACCCGGATGAGGAATTTGAGACACATGGAGCGATCGATCCGAAGAACACGCGTTCGCTAGCCTCCGACAGACTCTGCTGGAAATCCGAAAATCGCTTGGCTCTGCACGTGAGCT
>NZ_CABFWE030000011.1:75638-76885 GCF_902153235.2 Pseudorhizobium halotolerans
TGGCTTGGGACAAAACGAATGATCAACTCCTGGACGGCATTGACGTCCGCGATCCGGAGTTTGAGGAATGGCTTAGGCTGGAACGGCAAGTTTGGCAAACAGGGCTGCGACGTGTTCGAGAGTCCGCGATGCCTGATAGAGTTGACGCGGCGGGAAGTTGGGGGGAGCATGGACGTGCCACGTCCCTGCCGCATATTGCACAGGTGCACCGGGGGTAGGCAGAAGCGCCCGCTCTAGCCGATCGAACTTGGTCGATCTGCGCCAGGTTGGAAATGAGCGGATCAACCAGGAGATTCAAAGTGCGCAAGGGCAGTCGGCGGAGAATCATTGGTTTAGTTCGCTTTACGTAGTCAGTTCGTCATCAGTACGAGGACGATCAGTAGAGTGCATCGGCGGACACCCCCGACGATTCAACCTCGCTCCCAGGAGCATCAGTACCGAGCCCTATTTTGGCTTGCAGAGCTGGTCGCGCCTTCTTTTTGTCAGTGAGCAATCCAGGAATCGATCGGGCGCCGTAGGGGCAAGGCCTGAGGAAGAGTCGCGACGTGAGCCCGAGCCGTTGAAGCCGTTCCCCCGTGGGTATGGTGTTGCGTGCTTGCCCGGACATCTCCGCCTACGGTCCCGGCGGCGTAGTTGCCAACTGGCGCGACATGATGAGCGCGGCGGTGGTGGTGCGATCAATGCTGGGTGTTAGTCCTTCAGCCTATCAGGAAGCCTGCGAGGTGATGGGGCCTGAGAATGCGGCGACTGCGATGGCCTGCATCCTGGAGAAGGGGGGGCAGATCAACTCGGCCGGCGGCTATGTGCGCGACCTGACCCGTAAGGCGAGCCGTGGCGAGTTTTCGCTCGGACCGATGCTGATGGCATTGCTGCGGACTGCAGGCCTCGAAGTCAGACGCGTCTCAAGATCGTAATCTGCTTGTCCCTGGCCCGTAGCTCACTCCGGATGTTTTTCGCTTGGGCACCCGCACAACCTGCCAATTTAGCTGCTGCGTTGACCAGGCGAATCCTGTATCTCATCCAGACGTGAGGCCGGTGAAGTGGGAGTTCAGCATGACGCCTGAACGGCGCAGGGAGATCTTTGATCGCGTTGTCGATCGTTGGGCTCAGCGCGGTTTTCAGTTTGAGACCAGTCAAATATTCCGCGCCAGCGTTGACGACTGGATCGAGGGCCGGATTTCAATCCAGGACCTGAAACAGCGGTACTCAGAATTCCTTCGCACCCAATCCTACCGGGCCTCTGGTCT
>NZ_CABFWE030000011.1:76895-81990 GCF_902153235.2 Pseudorhizobium halotolerans
GCCTGTCCCAGTGCATTACCGGTTTCAGCGGGCTTTTTGTTTGACACAAAGTCGCGTTGAGTCCAGGGGCTATCGCCCTTCCGTCTCGGAAGATTTTTTGCGGCGGTCTTTCTACATTGTGATCACGCCACCTGGTTTCGCAAATTCGAAGATCGGCGTATGATTGTTGAAGCTGAAGTGCATCCTGGAGGAGGACGCGTGATGCCCGCTATATCGCAAGTCGGCTCGCAAGAAGAGTTTCCAAGGGCCACCTACTCTCGATCGCGTGATCATGTGCATGATCTCCACACCTCCCCGACGGCGAAGATGGACTTCCTTCGCGGCCTGATGGCGCAGGCGGGACGTCCATGCGAGGGGATGAACTGGCGTTTGCTTCTCTTGGAGTGGCGCTACGATCTGAAAGTCCTACTTGGCAATGTCCGAGACTGGATCGACTACATAGATCGGCAGTTTGACCGGCATTGACTATCTAGGCCTGGACGTCCTGACGGATGGAAGTCCGGCAAGCTAGGCCCATCTGATGCTTGGCGGTGGTGGTGTTGGCTGGAAACAAGGCTTCGGCGGCATGGAACAAGGCACCCTGAAACTTAGCAGAGGCGTCAGGTAATCGGAAATTTGCCCCAGGAGCTTTCGGTTCCAATCAGTTCAAAGGTGGAATGTCTGATGTGCTTCCATTGATGAACATGGATAACTCTGCCGGGGGCAGCGGTCTGGAGACGAGGTATCCCTGAATGTGATCGCAGCCGGACTCCAGTAGAAACTTGACCTGCGCTTCCGTCTCCACGCCTTCTGCGACGATCTGCAGTCCTAAGCTACGAGCGATCGTGATGATTGCCGAGGTCAGGGCCATGCTGTCTGCGTCGCGAGGGATATCGGCTATAAATGACTTATCGATCTTCAACTTGGAAACGGGGAATCGCTTCAGCGCGGCCAAGCTTGAATAGCCTGTACCGAAATCATCGATCGATAGAGTTACCCCCATGGCTGCCAACTCGTTCATCAACTCGATCGCCAAGGGCAGGTCCTGCATGATGAGACTTTCCGTGATCTCGAGCTCGAGATTTTGCGGGCTCAAGCCCGCATCGGAGAGCGCGGCCTCGACATCGGCAACTATGGTTCTCTCCTTGAACTGTCGCGCCGATACGTTGACGCTGACCCTGAACCCGGGCTCCGCATCCGCGAGCCAGCGCCTGCATTGTCTGCATGCCTCCCTCAGCACCCAACGTCCGAGTAAAACGATGAGTCCACTGTCCTCGGCCAACGGGATGAACTCTGCGGGTGAAATCAATCCGCGCGTCGGATACTGCCAACGCACCAGTGCCTCGACGCCAACGATCTTCGCCGAGCGTTGGTTGAGCTGGGGTTGAAAATGCAACAGGAATTCATTTTCCCGCAGGGCTCGCCGCATGTCCTCGGTTCCAGCGAGTTTCTGTCTGGTTTTCTCTGCCATTTCGGAAGAGAAAAGTTTCAGGCTGTCGCGGCCCGTTTCCTTTGCCTGATACATTGCGGCATCGGCATGGGCCAATAGGGTGGCAGCCTCCGAAGCGTGCTGAGGGTAGGTCGCTACGCCCATGCTGCAGGACATTTCTAGGGCCATGCCGTTCAGGGTAACCGGCTCTGCGACGGCGCTTCTAACGGCTTCAAACATCTCCATTGCGTTGGGGAGGTCGGCACCCGGCGCTTTCGAAAAGATCACGAACTCGTCGCCGCCGATGCGCCCTACGACGCTGTCGCGGTTGATCACTCGCTCAATCCTTTTGGCGACCGTCTTCAGCAGTTCGTCGCCTGCGGCGTGGCCGAGTGTATCATTGACGAGCTTGAAGTTGTCCAGATCGAGGAAAGCCAGAGCGAGACTGGTACCGGCTTGTTTCGCTGAGGCCAAGGCAGCCTCCAGACTCACGTCGAGCGAATGGCGATTCGGCAACCCAGTCAACCTGTCGTGCGTCGCGAGAAACTGGACACGCTCTTCCGTTTTCCGGCGCTCGATCGCTATGCCTGCGAGATGTGCAGCGATCCCGATCAGTTCGTTGAGTTTGCCATTCGGGGCACTGCGGTGTGGCGAGTAGAGCGCGAACGTCCCGAGAACATCTCCACGAGAGGAGCGGATCGGGGTGGACCAGCAGGCATTGTAGTTCACGCCTTCCACGAGGTGGAGGTAATTTCTCCAAAGTGGATCATGCGCGATATCCATCACCGTCACGGAAGCATTGGTCCATGCAGCCGTCCCGCAACTGCCCATCTCCGGTCCAATCGGCACGCGGCGAATGCGCTGCTTGTAGAATTCTGAAAGAGAGGGCGCGGACACCAGCGTCAGGTACTGTCCGTCTTCCGACTTCATCATCACGGAACCGGCAATCTCGTCCGCTTGACCTTCAATCATCAAAATAAGTTCACTTAGGACCTGATCGAGCGCGACCCCCGTAGCCACGAGTTCCAGCAGGCGAGCCTGCGCCTGCATCAGTTGTTCTCCCTTCTTACGGTCAGTGATGTCGCGTGACATCCCCACGACACCTATCGTGCGACCGTGCATGTCGCGCAGAGGCAGGCGCGACATCATGAGCCACCGATCCTCGCTCCCAAGAGCGAGCTCCTCGATCCCGAGGTCCGGCTTTCCCGTCTCAATGACCTGTCTTTCCACCGCCGCGATCTTCAGAGCGGCCTCGGATGGGTGAAAATCGAAGTCGGTTTTGCCAAGCAACTGATCGAGCTCGGTCAGTCCATTGTCACGAAGGACAGCATCGTTGGCGAAAAGGAAGCGGCCCTCAAGGTCCTTGGCATAGATGTAATCGGGAATCTGGTTGATCATCGCCTCGAGCCACTCATGCCTCCCTTGGTCTGCTGACAACTGGAGACTCTGGATGACTTGACGAAGCTGATTTGGCATCTCGTTCCCGCTAGACCTTGTCCACAGGTCGGCAGCATGGGTTTGAGCTGTCTCCGGCAGGTCGTCACATTCAAGCTAGGATTTGACTAGCTAAGGTAGAGTTAAGTTTTCTAGGAATGCAGCTTTGAGTAAAGCGAACCTCAACTGGCTGCTGCAAAACAGCTGCAGTCTCGAACTGGCACGATGTGGTTGCTGTCTTGGATACGCATTGCGCCACAAACGGTGACACGGTCGCCGATCTACTTATCGGCTCGCGAATTACACCGGTCAGCCAAAATTGTCGGACCGATGGCGAGCAGCTATTGGCGTGTCGTCCATGGGTCGCATCCAAGGCTCCTGAACCCCATATCTCAATTATGAAAACCTTAAGTAAACACAAGAAGTACCTGGTCGTCGCGGCGTCCCTCCTCACGAGTCGGTAGCTGGAGTGCACCCCGTTTCGCCGGACATGTCGGCTAGTTTGATTTAGCCCTGATGAACTGCCGTGGGGAAGCCATCTTGAGCGCGGAGTGGGGATGGATCTCGTTGTAGTCCTCGATCCATCCGTCGATGAGCCGGAGCGCTGTTTCGGCGTCCGGTAGAGCCGATATGCGGATGTAATCCCGCTTCAGGGTTTTGACGAACGCCTCGGACTACCATTCGACTGAGGGCTCGCTACAGGAGTGAAGCAGGGTGTCAGATTGAGCGCCTGGGCAAACAGCCTCGTGTCCCTCGCGGTGTAAGCCGAGCCATTGTCCGAGAGATGCTCGATTGCGTGCGGGGCTCGGGTGGCTACGAACCGCTTCTCGACAGCCTCCAGCATCATGTCTCGCACGTCGGAGCCGGAGATGCCTGCATTCGCGACCGCAGTCCAGGCGATGATCTCGCGGTCGAAGGCATCGATGATGAAGGCGAGACGAATGACCTCGCCATTCCAGCAGGTGAACTCCAGCCCGTCGGAGCACCAGCGCAGGTTCGAGCGCATGACCATCACCTTGCCGTCGTGGAGGCGGCCCTTGCGAACGGCCGTGTGCTTCTCCAGCAGCATGGCGTGGTTGCCCATGATGCGATGAACCCGCTTGGCGTTGACGACAGGCATATCGGCGGCTCGCCTCTCGCGATTGAGGAGCGCGGCGATCCGCCGATAGCCATAGGTTGGCCTTTGATCCACCAGCCTTCGAATGGTGGGCAGAAGCTCTGCATCCTCGGCCTTGTGATAGGCCCCGCGCGGCTTCGATCTGCCTTTCAGGCGCTCGACGAGGTTGGAACGGGAGACGCCCAGCGTGTCGGCGACGGTCTTCATCGGGAACCGTCCTTCGGCAACAAGATCGGCCGCGATATCCGTTTTTTTGAGTCTGCTTTGGATAATGCTTCGCGGAGGATTTCGACCTCCATCGTCTTACGGCCAAGCATGCGCTCCAGCTCGCGAACACGATCCTCCAGCTTCTTCACTTCCGAATTGCCGACAACCGGCTCGTCAGAACCCACGGCTGCAGCACCTCCCTCGCTTAAGAGCCTGCGCCACCGGTAAAGCAGATTGGGCGCAACGCCATGGCGGCGAGCGGTAGACGATACCGTCTCGCCTGGTTCGAAACTCTGCTCAATGATTGTCAGCTTCTGCTCGGTTGTCCACCGCCTGCGGCGGACATCACCCGTCAGCAATTCGATGTGTCGGTACTCGTTAGACATAAGCCTATACCCAAGCCTGTGCTTGAGCCTTTCTGCTTATGCCGACTGTCCGGTCGAAACGGGGGGCAGTTCAGTAGCCCCCGAGCGGCTCAGGCATTTCTGCCACCCGCTCCGGGAAACACTCCACAAACAGATGCCGTCTTTCCACCTTCTTGAAGGCTATCGGGCTGCTGAACATTGTCGGTTCACCTGACGCACTGAAGGTGCTTGGCGATCAATACTGAGGGAGTGAGCGCTATATCCACAAGCATGGGAATGTCAGCATCGAACCAAGCCCAAGTTTGAACCGCCCCGGCTTTGCCGGAGACCGTTTAGCTTAAGTTATGCGGCCATAGCTGGAGCGTCCAGCATGGCGTAGTATCGTTCTTCTGCCTCTGCTGGCGGAATATTCCCGATGGGTTCCAGAAGACGGCGGTGGTTGAACCAGTCGACCCATTCGAGCGTGGCGAACTCTACGGCTTCAAAGTTGCGCCATGGTCCTCGCCGATGAATGACCTCGGCCTTGTAAAGACCGTTGATCGTTTCGGCGAGAGCATTGTCGTA
>NZ_CABFWE030000011.1:82320-84553 GCF_902153235.2 Pseudorhizobium halotolerans
CCTCATCATTCTCATCAGCCTTGCGACGGTGCAGCGAGCGACATCGAAGCCTTCTCGCTGCAACTGTCGCCACACTTTCCGCACGCCATAGACCTGGAAGTTCTCGTTGAACACCCGGCGTATCTCGACTTTCATGGCAATATCATTCCGTTCGCGGGCCGATAGGCGACCCACGTCCGTGCGCTTGGCGACGACCTCATAATAGGTGGACGGGGCAATCGGCAGCAGCCTGCAGATCGGCTCGACCCCGAGCACCGAGCGGTGTTCGTCGATGAAGGAAATCATCGCTTCAGTGGGCGGTCGAGCTCCGCCTGGGCAAAATACGCCGAGGCTTTGCGTAGAATCTCATTCGCCTGACGAAGCTCCCGGTTCTCCCGTTCCAGAGCCTTCATCTTCTCAGCCACGTCGCTTGGCAGACCTGCACGCTTGCCGCTGTTGACCTCGGCCTTCTTCACCCATTCATGGAGGGTATGCGCCGAGCAGCCGATCTTGGTCGCTATCGATGATACCGCCGCCCAGCGCGATGAGTATTCGGCTTCATGTTCCGTCACCATCCGAACGGCGCGGGCGCGGACTTCAGGAGAAAATTTGTTCGTCGTTTTGCTTGTCATAGACCCTACTTCTCACGAGTTGGGGTCTCCGGCAAACCCGGGGCGGTTCATTTCCCGCCTTTCGTGGGCGGATTAAGTCACTATTACATCGCGCTCAATCGTAGCAAGAAAAGCATCACTCTTGATCTCAAGACTCCGGAGGGCGTCAAGATAGCGCAGGCGTTGGCGGCACAGTGTGACATCGTCCTGGAGAACTTTAGACCAGGCGTGATGGATAGACTTGGCTTGGGGTACGAAACACTGAAGGCGGTTAACCCTGCACTGATCTACTGTTCGATCACTGGCTTCGGCAAGAACAGTCCATATGAGGATAAGCCCGCCTTCGATATTGTAGCTCAAGCATTATCCGGGATCATGAGCGTCAACTGCGAGCCTGGTCAGGCTCCAAACAAGCTAGGTATCCCCTTGGGAGACATGGCCGGAAGTATCTTCTCGCTTTTTGGAGTTCTTGCCGCACTACACGAACGAAACAGCACGGGCCGAGGGCGCCACGTCGAGATTGCGATGCTCGACAGTCTCATCGCCATGCAGGGTTACCTATCACAGATCTATTTTGTGACAGGCCAGAGCCCGCAGCCAGTTGGCACGCAACATCCAAATCTCGTGCCATATGGGGCGTTCCCGACGTTGGATGGACACGTCATTGTAGCCTGCCTCACGGAAAGGTTTTGGCATAACTTCGCACGTTGCCTTGAGCGACCGGATCTCATCGAGGACCCAAGGTTTGCTTTCTACGAAGCTCGCCTCCTTAACAGAGATGAGCTTGAACCGATCATCATCGGGAGAATGGCTGATCATGACACGGCTTACTGGCTAGAGAGACTGACCGCTTTCGACGTCCCCAATGCACCTATACTCTCAATCGGTGAGGCACTTGATCAGGAACATGTTGCAAGCCGGGGCCTGATCGAGACGGTGAAGCATCCCGTCATTGGTGATCTTCGGGTTGTGCGCGGCCCGATCCGGTTCGATGGCGATGGCCCAGCTCCAGCGTCGCCTCCCTCGCTCTTAGGGGAAGACAATCATGAGGTGCTCTCCGGTATGCTAGGTCTGCAAGAGGCGGAGATCGAGCAGTTGAGGCGAAAAACCGTGATACTCTAAACCGAACCACCGCTGTGTATGCTTATGCAAAGTCCGAGCAGGCCGACTCCAAATAGGGTTTATCTTGCGGGGGTGGCCGCTGCCGAAAGGTTCGTAGCTTGCGGATGGCCTGGAGGTGGATCGGATGAATGGGCTCGATGCCGTCCCCTTGGTGGCGGCCCAGCGTGGTTTTCGTCCGTCCGTGGTAACGGGTGCCGCTCTCGATGACCGTCTTGGCGCAAAGCTGCCGAAGCATCCGCTTCTGATGGTATGTGAACCTGCGACCAACATCAATGTTGCTCAGGTGATGAGTTCGCACCAATGTGGTCGTCAGCGCCCGGGCCATAGCCCGTTACTATGTGCTGTCGATGCAGCCCACCCTTTTGGCGAGGCGGAAGTCGCGAGACCCCTGGATCGCATCGGCAAGCCTGGTGGCGAAAATGAGCAAGTGGCTTGAGACAGAGACGTCGCCGGCTCTGCGCCATTTCAATTTCTGATCGAGGCAAACGCAGAAAGGGCTACGGACCGGCAGCAGTTCGCCG
>NZ_CABFWE030000011.1:84563-427063 GCF_902153235.2 Pseudorhizobium halotolerans
TGCCACGCGACAGACGTCGCCGGCTCTGCGCCATTTCAATTTCTGATCGAGGCAAACGCAGAAAGGGCTACGGACCGGCAGCAGTTCGCCGCGATAGCGCTCTGTCTCGTCGTAATCCACCCGAAGCTCTGTGAGATTCCTGCGACACGGAATGGTCCAGCGTTCAAAGGAAGAAGATGGTCATCGTTCGAAGCGCTCGAGCATCTTCTTCAGCTGCGCGTTTTGGATCCTAAGCTTGCTTGCCAGTTGCGCCCTGAGCACCTTGATCTCATCGTCCAGGCTTATCGTGTCATCAGACTGACTACGGGACCCTTGCAAAACTTGATCAGCAACGACGGCCGGTCGACTGTACTTACTAGGGGCCTTCTGCTTGCGCGCTGGGACTTCGACAGCCGGCTGGAATTCCATGGCGTCTGTAGCGGTGACAGCGACGCCAGGTTCACCAGCTGAACTTAAACCACCAAATGCTGGAATGCTGTCGGCCGTTACGCCGATCTCGGTCGCCGCCTCGTCCACCGACGCAGTCTCTGAATAAACAGCGTCGTGTGGCTCCTGATCAGGTGGCTCAAGAGCTGCTGGCGGAGCCGCCTCCCCTGCAACCGGCTCGGTGGCATCGGCAATCGCCAGGACATCCGGTTTTGCCTCGTTCAGCACATCGGCGTCTTGCTTTCGCTCGCCTCGACCTGACACCAGTCGGCGTAGAAACCTCAACGGAGATGCCATGATCTAACCTCAAGCTTCACCATGAGCGCTATAAGCTCCCCTGGTCTGGCAATGAATTGACAGGCCGCTAGCGTGTTATCGCGAGCGACGAGTTATGGCCGGGATTGGAGGCTCCTTCTACGTCAGCCGAGGTTGAGCTTCTTCCGCAGGTCGGCGTTTTCCGCGCGTAGCTTTTCAGCCAGAAGCTTACGAAGTCTCTGGTTCTCCTCCTCCAACTGCAGAAGGTCTGCCATTTCGTCACCAGCGGAAGTCCCCTCCACGGCTGCTGGCTGCTCATTCTTGCTCGCACGCTTCACTGGCTCGCGATTTGCGGCTGCTGCTCCTGCGAGCGCCTTCGGCTTGCGACCGCGCTTCTTCTGACCAGCACCGCCTTCCGCTGCAGTGTTAGCCGCAGCTGTTTCAGGAGAGCCCTTCTTCATGCGTGGCTTGCGCTGCTTCTTAGGCGCAGGCTCTGCTTCGACAGCGCCTGGTGCACCGGCATCGGAAACAGCATCGGCATTGGCGGTATTGTCGGCATTGACAGTCGTGTCGTTCTCGTCGGCCATAGAGATCTCCTGTTGCTCCGCGACAGCTTTCAAGGTCGCGGCCGGCGCTGTCAATGTCGGCAACACACGAAATGCTTTTGGCGGGGAGACTTCGACGTCAGATTCAGCAACTGCGCGGCCATCGGGCTGCATCGGCATTACCGATCTCTCTACGTCAAGTGCGACAGACCTCAGATCCAGATTGCCCCAGATGGAGTTCGGCTTTGCTTCTGTCCTACGGCGGCCGGATTTGTACTCGACGGCAAAACTGCGTGGGGGCTTTCTCACTTGGGGCCTTTGATTGTTCTGGAGTCGATGTCCCAGCCAGATGCTCGACGCTCACAAGCAGGGGAAGTAGCGATTAAGCCGCGGTCCGTCCAGTCCTCTCGCCAACACAGTTCCACCGGCTCCCATTGTACGATGAAGCGACTGAAAGCTGGACAAGCTGAGTGGCACAGAAAGTTTCGAACCGACCGCACGAAGGGGACGCAACCGACCACCTATGCCCGTTGAAGCTCCGTAGCCTCGCTCTTGAACGGAATCGAACCATCGACTCAGTCATCTGATCAATAAGTGTTTGAAACCTCGGCCACTTCTTTCAGGCGCATCGTCGTCAGCCTACGAGATTCATGGAACTTTATTCCAAAAATAATCCGCCGTTGCCTTCCGAGAGAAGTCAGAGCTCAAAGATCAACCCGGTGGACGAAACGTCAACCGTTTAATCCTGCGTTTGCGTATCTTGGGATCGACATCTCTTCGACCTGCATCGAAGCGTGCGACCTCCTGTGGGATGGAATGCGCTGTATTCAGCGCAACCTGGTTGCGCACTGATTATGTCTGCCCCTCCACTTCGTTGGGAATGAAAAGACACATTGTATCAAGCGGATAGATGACTATTATGGTCTAGCTATTTCCTTGAGGTGTTTGAAATTGGTGAATATCGGCGAACGTACAGATTTCCTCTGCAACCGCGAATGGATTCCAATTACCTCCAATCATGAGGCCGATACGAGCGCTTCGCGCGAAGACGCAGAAAACGAGTCTGATCCGGTAGCGCTGCTCGATATTGCGGACACCCCTTGCCTAGTTCTCCTGAGCGAACCAGGCATGGGAAAGTCGTGGGAGTTAAATGCGCTGGCACAATCGCTCCGCGATCAAGGTCGTCAAGTCGATTTGATCTCAGTTCGCGGCCAAAGCTTTCCCGACACCCTCGATACCCTGCTTTTGTCCGATCACGCGCGGGGTTGGATCGATGAAGATCGGGAGTGGCATATCCTGATCGATGGAATCGATGAACTAGGTGGCGGGCTCGATCCGAAACGCGTCCTCGAGGACTTTCTTGATCGCCTCTTCGCACTCAACAAGAAGCTCGGCAGTCTCAAAGTCGCCTTCACAAGCCGAACTGCAGCGTGGACAGACCTGTTAGATCAAATGGTCGAAGATCGATGGTCGCCACACGCATTCAAACGGCTGTCGCTTCTACCTTTGACCCACATTCAAATACAAGCAGCTGTCGAACATTCCGACTTGTCAGCTGAAAACAAATCAATCTTGAAGGCTCACCTGTCGGACAAAAAGATGCGTGCGGTCGCAGGCCGACCAATCCTGCTAGCAATTTTACTGGAGCAGTATCGTACCGGGACTTCCTCGCCCAGCAGACAAATTGATCTGATTAACTCCGCAATTGTCGCCTCCCTTGAGTCCATAGAAAGGTCGTCAGTTCAGATTAAAGTGGCGATGGCCGCCCGGTTGGCTGCTGCTTGCACTTTCTCGGACACGCGCAGGCTCACGACCACAGTTGGCTCTTCCGAAATCGACGCCCTCTCTGTTTCGAGGATAGCCGGAGGTGTCGAGGCAACCGCAGACGGACCGATAATCGCGACACCAAAGCTATTCTCTTTGTGCCTGCAGTCGCCCCTCTTTGTTGAGGTTGCGCCAAACGTTTTCGAGTGGTCGCACCGAATATTCAGCGACTTTTTAGCGGCACGCTATCTCGCCGACCGTCACTTATCCGTAGAGGAAATTCTCTCGCTGCTGATCGTGCCTGAGGTCGGCGGCCCAGGTGGCGTCGCACTTCACCTCTCAGAGGTCGCGGGATGGACTGCCGTGATGGTTCCCGGCGTTTTCAACGCGCTACTCGACAGACAACCTGATGTGCTGATTCAATCGCAGGCTTTGGCCCTCGAACCCACCGATCGTGCCCGGGTTATCGGGGCCTTGCTTGACCGTTTCGCCGAAGAGGATCTTGTTGATCGATACAACGAGATAATCCCGCTCCTTGGTCGACTTGATCATGACGACTTGGAGGAGCAGCTACTTCCTAGAATCTTGAGCGACAATACCCCGTTGTTCGAAAGGAGGGCAGCAATCGACCTTGCTGCAGAGTCCGGTAGAAAATCCTTCATTCCCGCGATTCTTAAGGTGGCTGCCGCTCCTCGCGTCGACGGGGTCCTTCGGACAATCTCGGCGCGAGCTATCCGGACGATCGCTGGGCCGGAAGCCGGCGGACTTTTAGCTCCAGTCCTTTTTTCTGATCTCACGAGCGATACCGATGATCGCCTCCGCGGGACCATTTTGCAGATCGCATGGCCCGGCGCTCTCTCGTTCAGCCAGTTGCTTTCGTCTCTGACGACTCCAAAGCGGGACAATCTGATTGGGCCATATCAACTGTTTCTATCGCGGTTCAAGGCGCCAGAGCTGACGGTGGCGCAAGCTCTCGAGACAGTTGAATGGTTGCAGCTACGCCTTGATGTCGATGGCGACAAAGGAAGCTATCTCGAGACCGTCGTCACGCGATTGTTTTGGGCTGCGTCCAACGAGGTGGAAGCACCTGAGGTAGCCGATGCAGTTGCCGCACTTGTTGTCGATGCGGATCGCAGCTTAGCGGGCTTCATCTCCCAGCGGGATGAAAAAGTCGGGCATTGGCCGAAGAAATCCGCGGCGCGTGCAGCTGTGGCGGAGAAGATCCTTCAGCGTAGCCAAGACCCGCTCCGTAGCGTGATACTCATGCTACAAACCCTTCCAGACCTCATTGTAACAGATGATCTCGGCGAATACCTCAAGAAACTTACCCTCGTCCGCGACGATGCCCTGCGTGCGGCATTATCTCGAATAGTCGTAGAACTCGCCGTACAGCTTCCGATCGATACGCTCAACGACGTTTGGAACATCGCTTCAGAAATCCCGATTTTGCAGGACACGCTGACGCAGCATTACTCAGTTGAGCTGGGTTCTCCAGCGTCTGACTTCATGCGGAGCAGATTTGAAAGGGAGCGCGATGCAGCGCAGCTAAGCGCATCAGCAGAAGTGGCCGCAGCCACTTGGCGAGACGGGATCGAAAGTCTTCTTCTCCGAATTGAAGAGGGTGATGCACAACTTTGGTGGCACCTCAATCTGCAGCTCTTCTACGAGAGAACAGGGAGCTACCATCAACAATTTGAGTTCATATCGGACATCACTAAAACGCCCGGCTGGTCAGCACTTGATGCCAGCCTGCACCAAAGAATTATACGAGCCGCATTAGCGTATCTGCTGAAGGCGCCCCTCGCTGACACGAGCTGGCTTGGCACAAGCACGAGCCATCGACCGGCGAATGCTGGCGTCCGCGCCCTCAGGCTTCTTATGGAGCATGATCCTGAGACCTACGCACAATTGAGCGACCAGACCTGGTCTATTTGGGCTGCAGCAACGGTTGGCTTCACTGGTAATGATTCCTACGAAGATCACGCGCAGCGCCATCTCGTTAAGGACGCATATCTAAAATCGCCGGAAGCAGTTGTGCGCGCGGTTATGCAAATTGCCACTGGTAGCGCCTCGAGAGGTATCACAACTCGTCTGTTAGACCTGCTTGAGTGGCCGCTAGATACCCGCATTGCGGGCGTTCTGCGTGAAATCGACCAATCGCCGGGTCTCAAGCGCGAGGGTAATAGTCCGTCGATACTAAGTTACCTCGCCCGCAATGGTGACCCTCAAGCCAGGGCGGATGTAATTACAGCGCTGGAAAATGGCCAGAATAGCGAGCTGCTGGAGCGGCCAGATGCGGAAACGATTGCGGAGGCCACTGTCGAGCTGCTGTTTCGCGAACCGCAGGAAATTTGGCTGAAGCTCCTGGAATTACGAGAGAAGGACGCCGTCCTCGCTAGGACCGTATGGACGAAGTTCGCAGAACAGGTGGCTTATGATCGTTCGCCGAAGTTCGATGAGCTTTCCGAATACGCTCTCGCCCAAGCTTATATCGATCTAGTCGCTCTTCTTCCAGAGCGTGCTCCCTATGAAACAGGAGCGCGTATTTTGCGCGCGCCAGATTTTGTCGACCAGCTGCGCAGTGGCCTGCTCAGTAACCTCGTGTCGCGTGGAACAAATGTCTCGCTTGAACAACTGCACCGCATCAAGCAAGCCACACGAGATGGCCAAGAAGCCTTTCGGTGGTCAATCGAGCAGGCGCGACGAAACGTGCGTGCCAACCACGTTCGGCTCGAGGATCCAGCAGATATTCTCGCCCGCATCTCCAGTATGGGCCTCGCACCAGTAACCAAAGAACCACCTCCCCCTCCAGAGCATGCTGGCTCAGACCACTTGGCAGACATTAGCCTAGACACTGATGTTCCCACGCCCAAAGTCAGCAAGCCAGGCCCACTTCCGGAAGCGGAGCGGAAGACCGTCCTAGCTGTGGCCACAGAATGGTTGTCTCATCACGGGGGCATATCAACTCTCAATCGAGAGCTTTGCAAGGCTTTGGCGGCCTTGGGGCACACCGTTATCTGCCTGGTTCCGAATGCACCCGAGTCCGACGTGAACGACGCGAGAAGTGTTAAGGTCACCTTGGTTGGGTGCCCAGAGTCGGTTGGTATCGCAGGCATGGACCGAACGCTCCTGTGCCAAGCCTCCGATATCGGAGGATCGCCTGAGCTGGTCCTTGGGCACGATCATATCACTGGCCGTTTTGCGAGAGCGCTCGCAAAGCGTTTCCAAGCGAAGTACGTTCACTTCCTGCACACCATTCCGCAGGAGAATGAAGGCTTGAAACGTCCGCGGTCTGATCGACCACTTAACGTTCTAAGGGGTGAGACCAAGCTCCAGGACCAGTTAGATCTTGCCAGCGCATCCGATCTTGTTGTGGCCGTTGGCCCACGGATTGAGGCCCGTTTCATTGCAGAAGCAGTTGACCCTCCGCGGGTCTGTGTTCTAGTGCCTGGGCTAAACCCGGATCTCCTAGCGCTCAACCCGGATCCTACCAGCTTGCGTGTCAACATGTGCGTCATGTCAGCACGGATGGAGGATGCAGTCGCTAAAGGTGGTCTGTTGGCGTGCGACGTCATAAAGATCGTTGGCCACGGCCGAAGTTGGACAGCGCCGGGGCCACCGGTGCTCATAATGCGTGGGTTCTCGGAGGACGCAAACACAGAATTCTCACAGATTGGCGACTACTCGGACTATGCCCAATTTGTGCAGCTTCGATCGTTCACCGCAGACCCTTTGAAATTGGCCAAGGGTTACCTTAAGGCCGCGTTGATCTTGATGCCCTCGGTGGCAGAGGGGTTTGGCCTAACAGGACTTGAGGCGATCGCGGCCGGTGTCCCGGTGATAATTTCAGACGCAAGTGGCTTAGCCGAATATCTTCGGGCCGCCGCCCAATACGACGGGCTACCTTCGGAGTTGGTGGAGTCATGTATTGCGCCGGTTCACCTTTCCCACTCAGATACAAGAAGCGCATGGGCACAAAAAGTTGATCTAGCGCTATTCGATCGCGAGTCGGCGTTCAAGCGTGCGGCCGAATTGCGAAGAGCATTGACCCCTCGTCTGACTTGGGAACAGGCCGCGCGAAAACTCTCTGGCGAGTTCAGCACTTTGTGAGAGACCATCGGGCAATCGAAGATAGGCCGACTTGATACAAGTCTCGGGCACCGCTGATGAAGCGGCCCTTGCAATATCCAAGACAACTAATTTTTCCAGTTACCTTACTTGCGATTAAATCGAATCCGGCCAGATTCCGTTGCGGGTGTTGGCACCTGCGCGAGGTTTGCCACGGAGACACCCTTGATGTCAGGCTTCAACTTTGGTCTTGAAACGCCTCGCTTTACTCATGTCTCAACGTCGCCGCCAACCGATCAAATCAAATAGGGGTCGCCCGTCAGAACTAAGACCGATAAATCTGGCTTCGAGGAACGCAGCGCGGCAACATCTGCCACGTACCGCTTCGGCTCGGCATACGGAATCGCGACGCCGGAGCTGCTGTCAACAGAACGCATTTTCATTTCAAAACATGCGAGCGCACTACCCACCGTTATTAGCTTGCTGGCAAGTGGCGTTACAACCAGGCGGCTTCCTCCAATCACAGATAGTGTCTTCCGAAAACGAAGCATCGCCTCAAGCAATTGTCGGTAGACTTCGAATGGATGGCCCTCATGTGCATAAATGATATTGCTTAGAGGCGTCTGACGCTTAGCGAAAAGCGTGCTGTCGTACTCTGTAAGAAGTTTGTCACCTCGGCGTGGGTCTTTTGAGGGGTGCGGGAGAATAGGACAAATTTCCGCCCAGTCGGGGATATTGCTTTCCACTTTCAGCACTTGGGCGAGCCGGTTTTCCCCCAAAATCGGGAACCAGACCATTGGCATATCGCGCAGCGTTTCGGATTGGAAGACCTCTGAGTAGCCAGGGATTAGGACAAGGTCGTTGCTCGGGTCTTGGGCGGCAATTTTGCTGTCCAGTTCTGGATCTTCGCCGACGAGAACCTGAAACGTCACCCCACCGTGCGTCAGCAGATCCTGATCGCCCGTCGCAGGAATAATGCGTGCTAAGATGGACAGCAAAATAGTAAGGTAAGCAATCCGAGGCAGCGAGCTTACGTCGAGAACGACATCAGTCACGCCCTCCAGATAATCAAGAATTTTGGAGGCGCCCAGCCGAAGCATGATCGTTGCATTCAGCTCTTCGTCTTCCTCGGTCTCATCAATAAAATAAGTTTCAACTTTCCCGATGGTGCCGAATATCCCCTCCAAAATAGATGCGTTTTCGTTCGTCAACGCTTCGAGTTCGGTCGACAGCTGGTAGCCGCCAAAGCCAACTAAAAGAAGCGTCGCCTGGTCAACCTTGCATCCTGAGGCATTCAGCCGTTCAACATATGTGGAAATGACGTTGTTCGCTCGTAAATCAAAACCGCGGCCCGCAATATATAAGAGTCGCATTGAACGGTTATTCGCCTTGCGATCTGAATACATGTCGTCCCAAAGGTCTTCGACCTCCACCCCCCGACGAAAGACATAGTTTTCCCAGATCATTTCATCGCCCTCCCAAGCTCAGCTTAGCGGCTGGCTGATAGCCGCCGTCCATCCAGTCCGACAGCCTTTGAATAGTTGTCTCCTGCCAACCGCCATATTGAAGGGGAAGCGAGAAATGTGCGCAAAGCGTTCTGTTAAGATAAAAAACCGTACCGCCTTCCCTATTCGTGCTTGCCGCGCTTTCGCGGGTCACCAGAAGATTCTCGGCCACGCACTCAAAGAGCACTTTTTTTAGTTTTCCGATCTTTGCCTGATCTTGAACACGCTCTAATTTTGACAATTCAGAATTGGACAAACGAACGCCGGTAACCCCTGGAGCGTAGGGAGCATTCGGTTGGAACGTCCGCTCTCGGCAGAATAAACCAATAGAGTCGAGCAGCCGCTGTGCCTTCGTGCCGTCTTTGTGGGTCCGAGTGATGAAGTCACGTTTGCTCGCAGCCGCGTCCTGTAGCCGCTTCTCCTGTTCTTGTGGCAGAAGCTCCCTAGACGCTCTTTGACGCAGAACCTGCTTGGCTTTCATCCCCTCGTAAAGGGCCGCAGCCAATGACAGAAGCTCCTCCACATTGTTCGTAGCTAGGGTGCAGAGCCGATCGAGCCCATAATAATAGGGAAATCTCTGTTCGAAATTGAGAAATATCTCGGCAGCACCCTTAGTGGCGGCACTGTCCCGCTCTTGAAGTTCTTCGGCCGGGAGCGGTGCCAGCTCAAGCGAAAGCTGCTTAGTGGCCTCATCACGCGCAATGAGGATACGTGTAACATAAAGGCTGATGATCGCATCAAGACTAGGTGTCGGTGGTCCCACAGCTGCATTTGCCAACCATTCCGAATATCTTACGTTTCGTTTGTGTCGAGCTGCGAAAGCGTCGAACAGCGAACGGGCTTCGATATACGCGTCGTTCAACTCGTTCAGTGGGAAGTTTTCCTGGAGATACTGTCCAAAGGCCTGGCCAGGAACGACCGTTTGCATTTGGAATCGTCTGTCCAAAATACTTTGCGCAAACGACACGAACTGGCGGCTGTTGCCGCCACTGCCCCACAGCTCCTCTAGAGCGTACTCCCGCACGTCACGGCCACTTCTCGCTCCCTGCGATAAGAACTCGTCACCGAACGCAATTGTGCGACTTGCGAGCCAGACGGGGATCGAGGGACGCAATGTGACCAGTTCATCGATCAGAAGTGCTCTCTGAGCTTTTCGCAGCGCTTGAACATCGTCGATCATCAACAATCGTGCGCTGGCCACGTCCCGACCCTTGTAGGAAAATTGAACGGATTGCAACCAGAGCACTGATTCGAGCCGCGCATGCGCTGGCGGCGGGTTCTGCGTTCTGCTCGACGACAAAATGTCCAAATGCTCGTAAACGGACCGTTCGCTTTCTTCGGCCCACTTCATCATGGCGGCTGCGGTATCGTGAAGCGGAATGGATCTCAATCCGCTTGCATCGGAAGCATACCGCAACTGCACGTCATCGAGCGCGTCGGGCAGACCGTTGTTGAGGAACTCAGACAGACTGCGCAATGTGCGCATTACAATACGGCAGTTAAGCAGCGCCCGAAACAGTTCGGCGCTGGCATTGGACGCCCCTGGTGGAAGATCTGCATAGCCAGATGAGCAAGAGAGCATAACGCCCAAAAGGATGGGACCATCCTCCTCACCAAGCACGCCACGGTCGATCAGAAGCTTGTAGGTTTCCGCCTGGTTCGGACCCGCGTTCCAAAAGGCTCTCAGCGAATTTGGTGTAAAGGCGCGCAATATGGTTGACTTACCGCCGCCAGGTGGACTCCGAAAAATATGTACGGCGCCCTTGAAGCAATCCTCATGCAGCTTTTCTAGGATCTTGGGCGAAAACAGATGAACAAAGTCCTGGTCTGAAGTGGTTCGCTCAGACATCCGTTCCAGAAAAGGGTTCGCGCGATAGGCCATTATAATTCTCGATGTCGGCTCACCCGGGGGAATAGACCGAAGAATGAGTTCTCCTCTGGACCCCATAAGGTATAAATCGAATTGTTGGGAGTATTATGAGACAGGATCAGGGGAAGCGCGCAGGCCGCAAAGCCGAGTTTCGCGTCGTCAGTGCCACCGATTTTTATATGCTCATCACTGGCACGCTCGTCGTAATATCGGTCTTGTTTGGAGATCTCAATGATTGAGGGGTCGCGAAAGGCAGAAAGCGAGCTATATTTTTCGATCGGATGAAGGACTTGCACTCTGAGTGGCTTGTAGCCCTTTTCATTCGTAAAGCGCTCTGACCAATATTCGATATGATCTATCGCTTGGCGGGTCGCCACGTAGAGTAGCAAAGAAACTTCATAGTAATCTGGATTGATAAGGTCCCCCTCATAAATCCGCTCATAAATCTTCTTTATCTTCCCCTTGAATTTGCGTTCATTTGCGTCGTAGCGGATGTATGTATTCCCACTGCCCGAGAAGTCGTCCACCAACCAGATCAGGCTAAAACGTTCTTTGTCGCTCGGTCCTGTGCCGCCGGGTTCAGTGAAATTTGCGGCAGCCAGTGACTTGCGTAACGCCTCCAACATGTCTTCAGCCTTGGCGTCACCGAGCTCGTATGCTTGCCATATCTGCTCGTTGTTGATCGCGCCGTTACTCGCGCGCCTTAGTTCATTGGTGTGGGCACCGTCACTCAGACCGAGGTACAGCGACCGAATCCTAAGTTCTTCAAATCGCCGGTGCTTTGACAGAGTCGCCACCTTATAAGGCGGTATTTCATTTTCCTCGGCGACGAGTCTAAGCCTATCCTGTACAATCACGTCCGGATACGACAATTTAACAAGATGGGATATTTCGCGTTCTGAGATGAAGATAAGCTTATCTTGCACCAGATCCAGTGCCGACTGGCGATCTCCTTTTTCGAACTGATTTAGCCACAAGGCGAGACTTTCAATGAACTGTCTGCCAGGGCCAAATCTTTGATAATGATTGTATTTATAGTCGGCCAGTAGCTGCAAAACAGAAGCGTTTCGTCCAACGACTTCGGGATCCTTCCAGTCCATTACTTGAGCGAGAAGGGCCTGTGCGTTGATGTCCTTCATTCATACTCCCCAGAAAGTGACAGTTTAAAATTGCCATCATGGTTAGTCTGCATCCGGTCTAGATACCATAAGGTTGCGTCCACATCCCGCTTAAACCGAGGCGCTAACTTCCAACCGCGATCAAGCCGCCGCGAGGGGAGGTCGACACTCAGCGAGAAACGATGTTGTAACAAAGACGAGTCATTTCCCGGCCAGGCACCAAGATCTCCCATGGTCAGGATTTCGTATGGGTCGATCCTATCTCGCTGGACGATATTAGCTACTACGTGAGATTTGCTGACGCCTTCAGCGAGAACATCAATGGAGTGCTTGCTTCGCAATATGGTTCCAGTTTCGAGTCCAGATTGCTTCATTGCGTCAGCAACGACAAACCACATATCCTCGGTGCTGACCCCATTCTCGAACCGCACGCTGAGCTGGTATGGGGGATTTTCGCGTATCATATGAATGGGGACGCCGCTGGATCTTAAGGCTGTCAGCACCCGTTTGGCGTGTATTAGGAAGTCGCTCAAACCCGACCGAACGGGGGGTCTATCGCCGAGCTCTCCAATCCAACCGCCGTTATACAAGCCCAACCTGATTTTAGGCCAACGCGACTTGTCGAAAAGCATCTCGAAGCTTTCGGCAATGGACCCACCTCGACCCGAGGCGATACCAATCATCACCCCGGCCTCGGCCAATCTCCTGATATGGGCGCAAACCGGCTCAGGCGGTGGCGTGTCGGTTGCATTCGAGCTGCACAACGTGCCGTCGTAGTCGAAGACCACAGCTCGAAACTTCTGACTTTCCAACGAGGTTTCCGCCTCGAACCTCGCGCGGCGGATCTTACCACTATTGCGCCGGCTCGGCCACCTAGCCCCTAGCACTTCGTACTTAGAGTGCTCCCCACGCGTTTGCTCTACCTCCGGCGGCGGGACGAGTTCCGCCAGCTTCGCGTAGTAGAGTTTGCGGCCAAGGTCGGAGATTGTCGGCTTGGCAATATTCTTGTTTGCGGCATTCGCGACTCTTGAAACAAGATGCATGCCACCAAGCAGGCCGGCAATCAAATCAGGGGGAGCGGAGCCGTTCAAAGGCATTTCGAACGTGGCGACTTCGGCGGGGACCTGTTCGCGCATGTCCTGCCAGAGCCCTCCAACGCTCGGTTCAGTGATAACTAGCAGCGCCGTATCTCTTGAGCGCTCCGTAAGCCAAAGGTGGCGACCGTGCGCAAAAGATCGGAAGTCGGCAAGTTGGATGAACAGAAGAGCCGATTCTGCGAACCGTGATTCGAGATCCTCAGCAATCGGCCGAAGACGCGGCGAAAACACGATTATCACGCTTCTGCGCGCAACAGCTTCCTGGGCGAATCCCGCAGCACTTTCAAGCCAATCGAACAGGGAGAGTTGTTCGAAACGAATATCCGTCATCCTGAAGAAATCAGGTGGCCCGTCTTGATCGAGTTCGCCAAATGCCCTCGCTAAGACAGAGGCGCTCAACGCCAGGCTATTCGTCGCAAGATAACCGTCCTTCTGATCGAGCTCGAATATGTGCGCGGTTACGTCATTCATCGAACGTACAACGTCCATCAATAGGCTATCCTGTCGGTTAGTAACCACGTGGACTGCCCGTGAACTATGCTGACGCGCACGCTGCAAAGCTTCTAATATATCCGGATTTTTGCCCTCAGCAGAAAAAATGAAGATTGGGCTCGTCGAAGCCAAGGTTGGATTACAGATCAGCTCAAGCGGCGTTATCGGCCGCGAGATGCGGCCGGTGTAAGCTTCGTGCAGGCTGCAAAGCAAGGATGCAACGGTGAAAGATCCCCCCGATCCGACAGCAATAACACTAGATTGACTCGCTCCAGCAATCGCGTGTTTCAGAGGCTCTATCGACGCAGCGAGGGCTTTGTCGAGACTCGCTTGAAGCTGTTCCAGCTCGAGTTCGTAAGGCGTCATCGAGAGTTTGCACGTATTTTTTCACTGAGAAGCAGGCCTTTACCCGGCATCTCTTCGCACGACACCGGCGATAGAGCGCCGCTCGCGAGTTGGTCACGCAGTTCCATTAGCATAATGCCGAGCATGTTTTCGCCCTTGCCATTAACTTCGCCCCAGAGCCTGTTCACAGCGTTGTTGACAGTCCCGGCCTCTACGAGCCTTTTCGCACCTGTTGAGATGAGAATTTCGGCCAGATCCGGGTGCTGGGTGAACTTGGCACGCAGAACTGCTCGCATGCGATCAAATTTTATAGACGCCCAGTCCGGTACGACATCCCAGGTGTACAGCCCGTGGGCAGCCATCGCGGCGAGTGAGGGACTGGGTGCGGCCTGGATCCACTCTCGAACGGCCGGTTTGATTGCCTTCCCAGCCTGGTAAGCATGCTCCGAGGTTGGGAAAATTCTTCCCTCAAACTCAATCTCGCGCCGGTAAAGATTGCTTAAGACGCCGTATGGACGCTCGTTTGCCCGGTAGAACGAGATTACGGTCGTGTCCACTTGCTTTAGAACATCAGCCTTTTCGTCCCTCGACTGCTCCGCCTTGGAGTCCCCTCTTGCGGTTTTCATCTAGTTCTAGCCCTCACTCCATCCCCCGGAGACCGCCACTTCTCAAGCTCGTTCATCAGTCTCAATCGTTACTCCATATCGCGATTACCATGTTCCCTATCTCCATGACTTTCGTCGTTTTCACGAAACGGAGCCTAGCATATGTTGCAGCGACATAGGACTTGAAATTTTCTCCAGTTACCTTGCAAAATCAATGCGTACAGCACTAGATCGGACGGTGTGAAATGGAGAACACGAGCGACCATACCCTTGAGACCGTTCACCGCGATCTCGCCCTTGCTAATGCCTACCGACAGGAATTCATCAAGACGTTGATCCTTGTCGCAGGCGCCCTTTTCGCGTTTTCGGTGTCATTTAGACCGCAGCTTCAGCTGCCGGTCTACTCGTACTTGTTTTGGATCTCCTGGATAGGGCTTTCAGGTTCAATGGTCGGCGGCTTTGGGCAGCTTGCTGCGTGGGAACGAATCTATGCCAGTTATCAGCGCTTTGAGCGGAAAGGCCTCGACGGTGATCGGTATCGCGATGTTCTCACGGTATGGCGTCGGATAGCGCTTTCCACCCAGATGATAGGATTCACTGTCGGCGTCTGCGCTCTCGGCGCTTTCACGGCCTTCAACCTGTCGCACGTGGTAAACAAAGTCTGACCTTCCCACTGCCACAGCGGTCGTCTGGATGTTCGGCGTTTGAATAATTTCCGGTACCGCAAGTGAACAGCGGAAATCTCTTCGTCCATCTTGCTCAAGTCGCAGCGCAACCCGTTCGCCGCTCAAATCACTCCCCACGCCCGAAACCTCCCCCTCCCCGTCATCTCCCTGAGGCCGAGCTCCAAAACGATCCGCCGCGCCCCTTGCGGCGTGACCTCGAGCGTTTTTGCGACCATCCCGGCCGACACCAGCGGCTTTGCCATCACCAGCTCGACCAGCTCCGGCAGTTTTGACGACGCGCGGCGTCCCGCCAGCTTGCGCTCCATCATCTGCCGCGCCAGCGCCAGCCGGTCATGCTCTTTTAGCCCGTTCTCGGCGGTGGCCAAAAACCCTTGGGCGATGGCAAGCAGCCGGGTTTCGCGGTTGCGGTGACGCCGCCGATCGACGGGGATGGCTTTCAGGCCGAGATTGATGGCCGCGAGGTGACCACCTGATGTGACACCACCCTGGCGCAGGATGGCGGCGGCCAAGAGCCGGCCCATCCAGCCGGCGTGCTGCAGCACACCGATCTCGTTCCAGGCATCGAGGGCGATGATCGCCTGCAGCACTGCGGGGAAATCTTGCGCCTGTCGCAGCATGGCGCGCCACTCCTCCAGCCGCGCATCCTCGTCCCAATCGAGATCATAAATCATCGGATCTTTTTCGGCCGCCCCGCCGGACTTCTTTATGGGGCCGGGCTTTCTTGCTTCCTTGATTGCCGCCTCCGAACGCGCCAGCAGCGCATCGATGGCGGCGAGCTCGGCATCCAGGACGTCCTCGCCAGCCTCACCGTCCACGTCACTAACCTCCGGCCCCTCCCCTCCCCCATCAGCCACTTCACGCGCGGTGGGCTGGTCGGCCACGCCGGCGCCCCCATCACCCAAAGATGCCCCGGCCCACGGCCGGCGCAGGCCGCGCAGGCCTTCTTCTGACAGAGCCCAGGCGGGTGGGTGGTCGGCGATGCGCCGGCGGGTGCGCAGGACGTCGCGGGCGATGGTGAGTTCGTGGGTTGGGGTGCGGATGTCTCGGAGAGCGTCGTGGAGGACGAGGTCTTCGAGGTGGACGAGTTCGCCGTCGATCCAGAGGGAGGCGCAGGCGTCGGTGAAGTTTTGGCGTTCGATCCACCCCTGCCCGACCGGAGACCGCGAGATCCTCTCGTCGAGGCGGGCGAGAGCGCTGCTGGCGTCGGCCACGGGTCTCAGCAGGGTGGAGATGGGCAATTTCGTGAGATCATAAACCATTGTTTTTATGGTAAACGATGTCTTAAACGAAAGCTAGTGAGCTTCTACGGTTCTACACACGGTATAAAAGAGCCCGCGGTGGCTCACCGCCGATAAGTAATGCTTATTGGAGGTTAGCAAAAAATACAGTTATTTACTTTGGAAAAATAGCGGGTTCTCGTATTATTATTGTATATTCAAGAAAATCTTAGCTGTACAAGATTTATAAGCTATTTTTACCTCGAAATACATCAAGTGGAAAGGGTGGCCGACACGTTCAGCAAAGCAAGTTCGAACCCTGAGCTCACGTGGCCAATTCCGTCGCAAATCTACTTTCTGGAAGGGCTGCCTGCTCCTCAACGAGGCTATCGCCATTCCTGGGATATCCTCCAATTGCGTGCGGCTGTGTTTTGTGACTCCGGTTCTGGCTACGCAGACGGCTATCTTCCACGGCCTCTTGCATGTGTGGCAGTCTCTGTGATAGTCGAGTCTCCAGCTGAATAGACTTCGTCGAGCAAATTCAGGCATTTGGGGACACATCAGCTTCTAAGGAGCGAGTCCTCTTCTGGGCACCATTTCCCACTAAATAACTGATCCCATTCAGTTCGGTCACGTCACGCGTGGCCCTGCCGCTACGCTGCATATCAGCCTTCAGTATTGATTGCCTGGAACGGCGGGAGTTTCGATCCGCGGCGCCTTCCAAGACTGCGACTTCGTAGGCCAGCGCGAGGACTACCGCGACAGTTCCTCAGGCTGGCCGCGAGAGTGTCCAACGTTCAGCTGACTTCCTGCTTCGGCGCGACCTTTTCGGAAAAGTTCTCGAAGAACTGGCCCGCGAGCTTCTGAGCCGTGCTGGCGATCAGCCGGCTGCCGAGCATGGCTAGCTTGCCGCCGACATCGGCCTTGGCCGCATAGCGCAGGATGGTCGCGTCACCGTCCGCCTCCAGTTCGACATCCGCGCCGCCCTTGGCGAAGCCGGCGACGCCGCCGCTTCCCTCGCCGGAGAGGGAAAAACGATCCGGTGCCCCGGCGGTATCGAGCGTCACCTTTCCGCCGAAGGTCGCCTTCACGGGACCGACCTTCAACGTCACCTTCGCCTCAAGTTCGTTGTCGGACACCTTTTCAAGTTCCTGGCAGCCCGGGATCGAAGCCTTCAGCACCTCGGGATCGTTGAGCGCGGCATAGACCTCGTGCTTCGGCGCCTCGATGCGGATTTCGTCTTTCAGTTCCATCTTGTCTCCACCCTTACATGCAACAAAACCGACGATGCAGAAGCAGAGAGAGATCAGATGTCTCCTCCTGCCGCTGTTTTTCGTCCGGCATAGTCGAGAACATCTTCTCGCGAAGACGATCTCCTGCCCTCCTCAACAGGCCCGGCCTGGCTGCAGCATCAGCCGGACCAGCCTCCAAAGCATCGTCCTTTTCCGGCCCCGCGCCAAGCCGTTCTTTTTCGGCCGGGCCTTCGCGCATCACCCGCCGCTGGCCGCGCCGCCGCACCTCCACCAGCTCGGCGACGATCGAGAGCGCAATTTCCTCCGGCGTCACCGCGCCAATGTCCAGGCCCGCGGGCGCCTTCACGCGCTCCAGATCCTCCTCAGCCACCCCGGTCGAGCGCAGTTCCGCCTTGAGCGAGGCAGCCTTGGCGCGGCTACCGACGAAGGCGACATGGGCCGCCGGCGAGCCCAGGGCGGCGCGCAACGCCGCCTCGTCGCCCCGGCCCTGCGTCGCCACCACCAGATAACGCTCTCCCGGCGTATCGGCCGGCAGAAGATAGCCCTCGATCCGATCGTCGACCTCGGCAAAGGCCGGCTGATCAGGCGCCGGCGCGCAGGCGACGGTATGGAAACCGAAGCGGCGGGCGAGATCGGCGAGCGCGACGCCCACGGGGCTTGCGCCCAGCACGTAGAGATGCGGCACCGGCAGCACCGGCTCGATGAACACGTCCATGGTTCCCTTGGACGGGCACATGTTGCGGGCAAAGCGGATGCCGTCTCGGACTTCGCCCGGCGCCACGCCGAGTTCGGACAGCAGGTCCTCCGGCTGGACGGAGATGAGGCGCGGCTCGCCATCGGCGATCGCGTCCCTTGCCGCCCGCAGCACCGCGCCGCGCGCGCAGCCGCCGCCGATCCAGCCCTCGGCAATCGTGCCATCCTCGACGATCACGGCCTTGGCACCGGCCTTCGCCGCCGTCGCCGCGACGGTGCGCACGACCGTCGCCATGACGAAGGGCGTTCCGGCGCGTTTCAGCGCCTGTGCGATCTCGTCGATTTTCGGTTTCCTCATCATGCGAGCCTCCTCCGCTCACACCTTTCGAAGATGCGGTTCAAGCGCCGCGAGCGCATCAAGCGTATTGGCCGCGGCGAAGAGATCGAGATGCGGCAGCGCCGCCGCCATGCCGCGCGCCACCGGCTCGTAACCCCCCCAGCCCTTCAGCGGATTGAGCCAGACGATCTTGCAGCCCCGCCGCCTCAGCCGGGCGAGTTCGGTGCCTATCTGATCCGCGGGATCCGTGTCGTAGCCGTCGGAGAGGATCACCACTACGGTTCTTCCCGTCACCAAGCCGCGCGCATATTGATCGTTGAATTGCTTCAGGTTGGCGCCGATCCTCGTGCCGCCGCCAAAGCCGTTCGCCATCAGCGACAGCCGCTCCACCGCCCTCAAGGTATCATTGTCGCGCAGCGCGTCGGATATCCGCACGAGCCGCGTGTGCAGGAGGAAGGCGTCGGTGCGGCTGTCGACGCTGACGAGCCCCTGCAGAAAGGCGAGGAAGATGCGCGCATAGACGCTCATGGAGCCCGACACGTCGCAGATCGCGACGATGTTCACCGGCCGGTCCGGCCGGCGCCGGCGCAGGAGTTCGACGGGATCGCCGCCATGGGCGACCGAACGGCGGGCGATGCGGCGGAGATCCAGCATGGCGCCGCGGCGCGCGGCCTTGCGCCGCCGCGAGCGCCGGTCGCGCAGCGCACGGGCAATCTGCCGGGCGACGGCCTCGGCTTCGGCCAGTTCGTCCGGCGTGACGAGACCGCGAAGGTCGGCACGGCGCACGGCCTCGATGCGCGAGGCGAGCAGGCGTCCGGCCCCGCCGGCCTCGCTTTCACCTTCGCCGTCGCTGTCCGGGACGTCCGCCACGCCGCCGCTGGCGCGGCTCTCCATCATCTCGCGAATGTTGGAGGTCTGGCGCGGCGGCCGGCGCTCGAATTGGCGTTCCCGCCCCGGCCGCTCGCGCCGCCTGCCATCGGCAAGCCAATAGGCGTCGAAGAGTTCGTCAAAGGCGCGAAAGCCATCCGCGCCACGGGCGCAGACCGATTTCAGCGCAAGCCGCACCTCGTCGCGGTCCGTCGCATCGATGGCATAAAGCGCGGCAAGGGCCATCTCGCTCTCCGGCATGCCGGCATTGAGCCCGTTCAGCCGCAGATGGGCCATGAAGCCCGCCATGCGTTCGGGGACCGTCTGGCGTTCGGGAAAGCGGGTCGCGCGCATCAGGCCGCCTTTCCGACAAGCCGCTGCTGCACCTCGATCGGCACGGCGGCGCGGTCAGCCTGGGTTTTCAGCAGGCAGACGAGCGTCGCCTGAAGTTCGACGGGATCGTCGGCGAGGTCGTTGATGCCGAGGCCGGCGATCGCCGCCGCCCAGTCCAGCATCTCAGCGACGCCCGGCTTCTTCTCCAGATCCTCCTTGCGAAGCGCCTGAACGACGCCGACGATCTGCTCGCAAAGCCGCGCCTCCAGGCCCGGCTGGCGGGCGGCGAGGATCGAAAGCTCGGTCGCCCGGTCGGGGTAATCGACATAGGAATAGAGGCAGCGGCGGCGCAGGGCGTCCGACAGGTCGCGCGTGCCGTTCGAGGTCAGGATCACATGGGGCCGCGTCTTCGCGGTGATGGTGCCGAGTTCGGGGATCGTCACCTGGAAATCCGACAGGAGTTCCAGCAGATAGGCCTCGAATTCCTCGTCGGCGCGATCGACCTCGTCGAGAAGCAGCACCGGCGCCTTGTCCTGACGGATCGCTTCCAGAAGCGGCCGCGCGAGCAGGTATTTCTCGGAGAATATCCGATCCTCGATGTCGTCGGCGGCACCACCACCGCTTTCAGTCGCGGCCCGGATCGAAAGGAGCTGGCGCTGGTAGTTCCATTCGTAGATGGCGGCAGCCGCGTCGAGGCCCTCGTAGCATTGCAGGCGGATGAGGCGGGTGTCGAACAGTTCGGCCAGGGTCTTGGCGAGCTGTGTCTTGCCGACGCCCGCCGCTCCTTCGAGCAGCAGTGGTTTGCCGATTGTCACGGCAAGATGCAGCGCCATGGCGAGGTCGTTCGAGGCGACATAGCCATGCTCCGCAAGGTCCTGCTTCAACGTCTTCCAGGTCATCGCATCCATCCGGCAAGAAGCGGGCCGGCCGCGTACCGGCCCGCTTTCCGCATCCTCAGCCGTGCAGGCCGAGTTCGTACGCCGTCTTCCAGATCCGCCAGTGATCGTGGGGCATGTGCGTCTGTGTCAGCCCGAAGGCACGGAACGCGTCATGCACGGCGTTGGAAAAGGCAGGCACCGAACCAACGTTCGGGCTTTCGCCCACGCCCTTGGCGCCGATCGGGTGATGCGGCGAAGGGGTGACGGTGAAGTCGGTCGTGTAGTGCGGCGTCTCCCAGGCCGTCGGCAGGAAGAAGTCCATCAGGGTTCCGGTCTTCACGTTGCCCATGTCGTCGTAGGCAATCTCCTGACCCATGGCGATGGCGTAGCCTTCCGTCGCACCGCCATGGATCTGACCCTCGATGATCATCGGATTGATGCGTGTGCCGCAATCATCGAGCGCGTAGAACTGGCGGATCTCGTGCTCGCCGGTATCGACGTCGATTTCCATGACGCAGATATAGGCGCCGAAGGGATAGGTCATGTTCGGCGGGTCGTAATAGCTCACCGCCTCCAGACCCGGCTCGAGACCCGGGATCGCCTGGTTGTAGGCGGCGAAGGCGATCTCCTTCATGGTCTTGAAGCGCTCGGGCGCACCCTTGACCGCAAAGCGGTCGACATCCCATTCGACGTCGTCGTCATGGACCTCCAGCAGATAGGCGGCGATCATCTGCGCCTTGGCGCGGATCTTGCGGCCGGCCATTGCCGTCGCCGCCCCCGCGACCGGCGTGGAACGTGAGCCGTAGGTGCCGAGACCATAGGGCGCCGTGTCCGTGTCGCCCTCCTCCACCGTGATGTC
Source organism: Pseudorhizobium halotolerans (assembly GCF_902153235.2). Lineage (NCBI taxonomy): Bacteria > Pseudomonadati > Pseudomonadota > Alphaproteobacteria > Hyphomicrobiales > Rhizobiaceae > Pseudorhizobium > Pseudorhizobium halotolerans. The sequence continues at coordinate 105,777 of NZ_CABFWE030000011.1, forward strand.
GTCGGCGGGTATGCCGATCTCGGAGGCGAGGATCTGGGCGAAGGTGGTGGCATGGCCCTGGCCCTGGCTGATCGTGCCGAGACGCGCGATCGCCGATCCCGTCGGATGGATGCGGATTTCGCAGCTGTCGAACATGCCGAGACCGAGGATGTCGCAGTTCTTGACCGGGCCTGCACCGACGATTTCGGTGAAATGCGTGAGGCCGATGCCGAGCAGCTTGCGGGTCTTTCCGGCCTTGAAATTCTCGATCCGCTGGACCTGCTCCCTGCGCAGCCCGTCGTAGTCGACAGCTTTCAACGCCTTGTCCCAGGCGGTGTGGTAGTCGCCGGAGTCATATTCCCAGCCCAGCGCCGAGTGATAGGGGAACTGGTCCTTGCGGATGAAGTTCTTGCGCCGGAGTTCGGCCGCATCCATGCCGAGCTTGATCGCCAGAACCTCGATCATCCGCTCGATGAAATAGGCCGCCTCCGTCACCCGGAACGAACAGCGATAGGCGACGCCGCCCGGCGCCTTGTTGGTGTAGACCCCGTCCACCGCCAGATGCGCGACCGGGATGTCGTAGGAGCCGGTACAGATGTTGAAGAATCCGGCCGGGAACTTGGTCGGGTCGGCGCAGGCGTCGAAGGCGCCGTGATCGGCCGTGACGTGGCATGACAGGCCCGTGATCTTGCCGTCTCTGGTCGCCGAAATCCTCCCCTTCATCCAGTAGTCGCGGGCAAAGGCGGTGGCCATCAGGTTTTCCATCCGGTCCTCGACCCACTTCACCGGAACGCCGGTGACGATGGAGGCGACGATCGCGCAGATATAGCCCGGATAGACGCCGACCTTGTTGCCGAAGCCACCGCCGATATCCGGCGAGACGATGCGGATATTATGCTCGGCGATGCCCGAAATGAGCGAGGCGACCGTGCGCACCGCATGCGGCGCTTGGAAGGTGCCCCAGACCGTCAGCTTGCCGTTGACCTTGTCCATCGACGCGACGCAGCCGCAGGTCTCCAGCGGACAGGGGTGGGTGCGGTGATAGTAGACCATCTCCTCGGCCACCACGTCCGCCGAGCCGAGCACCTTCTCGGTCGCGTCCCTGTCGCCCTGTTCCCAGGTGAAGATGTGGTTGTGGTGCCGGCGCGGCCCGTGCGCGCCCTCGGTCTTGCCCGCGAGATCCTCGCGCAGAACCGGCGCATCCGGAGCCTCGGCCGCGAACGGATCGACGACAACCGGAAGCTCCTCGTAGTCGACCTCCACCAGTTCGACGGCGTCGGCGGCGATGTAGCGGTTCTCGGCCACGACGAAGGCGACCTCCTGGCCCTGGAACAGAACCTTGCCATCGGCCAGCACCATCTGCACGTCGCCGGCGAGCGTCGGCATCCAGTGCAGGTTGAGCGGCGCGAGATCGGCCGCGGTCAGCACCGCGATCACGCCGGGAAGCGCCTTCGCCTTGTCGGCGTTGATCGACGTGATGCGGGCGTGGGCATAAGGGCTACGGACGAAATCGCCGAACAGCATGCCGGGCATCTTGATGTCGTCGACGTAATTGCCCTTGCCCTGGGTGAAGCGGGCGTCCTCGACGCGCTTGCGGGAGGAACCCAAGCCCTTGAGGGCTGCAGCGCGTTCGGTGTTCGGGGGTGTCATCTCGTTCATTGTGCCGCCTCCTTGACCGCATTGAGTTCAGCCGCCGCGGCGAGGATCGCCTTGACGATGTTCTGGTAGCCGGTGCAGCGGCACAGATTTCCGGACATGCCGAAGCGGACCTCCTCTTCGGTCGGATCAGGCTTTTCCTGCAGCAGCCGATAGGCGCGCGTGATCATGCCCGGGGTGCAGAAGCCGCATTGCAGGCCGTGATGCTCCTTGAACATCGTCTGCAGCACGTGCAGGCCGTCCGGGGTTCCAACGCCCTCGATCGTGGTGATGCTGGCGCCGTTCGCCTGGGCAGCGAAGACGGTGCAGGATTTGACCGACCTTCCGTCCATGTCCACGGTGCAGGCGCCGCAATGGGTGGTCTCGCAGCCGATATGGGGACCGGTGATCGAAAGCTCCTCGCGGAGCACGTGGATCAGCAGTTCACGGGGTTCTGCGAGCAGTTCCACGGCCTTTCCGTTGACCGTCATCTTGATGTGCGTCTTGCTCATGGGAAACTCCTTCAGGCGCGGGACGCGGCGCGTTCGATCGCGCGGCGCAGGACAACGGCGGCTGCGTGGCGCTTGAAGGCCACCGGACCCTTGTTGTCGTCCTGGGGGTTGATGACCTCGAGCATCGCATTGACCGCGTTTTCAACATCGGCGGCGCCCAGTGCAGTGCCGACGAGCGCGTCGCCCGCCGCCTCGCACCAGACGGGCGTGTCGGAAAGATTGGTCATGGCGATCGATGCGGCGGAACAGGCGCCGCCGGATTTTGCGATCACCACCGCGGCCGCGGCCGTGGCATAGTCGCCGGTCTTGCGCTTCTGCTTCACATAGGCGTGGCCGCCGGCCGGCGCCTCGAAACTGACCGCGGTGAGAATTTCTTCGTCCGTGCGAGCGGTGAAATAGGCAGCCTCATAGAAGTCACGCGCCTTCACCGTGCGAGCCCCATCTGGACCTTGCAGGTGGTAGCTCGCGTCGAGACACTGCATCAGGGCCGGCATGTCGTTGCCGGGATCGCCGTTGGCGACGTTGCCGCCGAGCGTGCCGACATAGCGCACCTGCGGATCGGCGATCTGCAGCGCGGCCTCGCGAAGGATCGGAGCGACATTCGCGAGCGCTGTACTTTCGATCAGTTCGTGCTGCGTCGTCATGGCACCAATGGTGACGCTGCGTCCGTCGATCCGGATGCCCTTCAGGGTGCCGATCTTCTGCAGGTCGACCAGATGCGCGATGTCGGTCATGCGCATCTTCATCATCGGGATAAGGCTGTGGCCGCCGGCGAGCACGCGGGCGCTGTCGCCGAAGTCGGCGATGAGTTTCACCGCCGCCTCGACGGACTCCGGGCGGTGGTATTCAAAGGGTGCCGGTATCATCGATTTCCTCCCAGAAACGAAGCGAGCCGGCAGGCACGCCTCTAATGGAAGGATGAAGGGGACATCTGCCGCCGCAACGTCGAAGACCCTGGCGGCGAACGGTTCTGCACGAAATGCGAAATAGCTGCACGAAACGCGCAAAAAGGCCGATTGAGCTCGCTAGATGCTCAAGGCGCTGCGAACGCGCGGCACGAAGGCGCGGCTGACGGGTGCGGACTTGAGGGAGGCCACTCCCTCGAACAGACATCGACCGTTGTCCTTTGCGCGCTCGAAGGCCGCCACCTGCTCGATATTGACGAGGTAGCTCCTGTGGGTACGCAGGAACTGCTGCGGGTCGAGCCGCTTCTCGATCACGGATATCGAGAGGGGACAGAAGAGCTTTTCATCGGAGGTGTAGATGATGGAATAATGCCCCTCCGCCCGAATGGCCGCGACCTTCGACGGTTCAACGAAATAAATGCGCTTGTCGCGCTCGTAGGGCAGGCGACCATGCTCCGGCAGTTGCGCCTCGTTCGTTTCGGGCTGCGGCTTGGGCGTGTTCGTCACCGGAGCGGAGGCGGAAACGGAAGGCGATGCCTCGGACGTGCCTACCAGCACGAAGTTGGTCGCCGTTAGCAGGAACGTCCCGCAGATCACGAAGGCCGACAGCATGACCAGCAGTGCCAGAATGCCATTGTCGATCAGCGGCGCAACGTCGCCTGATCCTTCGCCCACACGGAAACCGGTCCAGCCGACGGCGACGAAGTGCACGAGGACGACCGACAGCCCGAAGATGATGGCGCCCAGGAAGATATGGCCGGTCGAGCGGCGAACATAGGAAATCCGCAGCGCCACAATCCCCATAGCCGTCGCGCCCAGGACGGCCAGCACGACGCCCGGCAGCTCGAAGGTCGGCAAGCAGCCGCGAATGCCGGACATGCCGACATAGTGCATGACGACGATACCATTTCCGAGAATCGTCCCGGCGACCGCCGTATGGATCCAGGTGCGCCCGACATAGTGCATGATCAGGATGGCAATGCCGCACATCAGGATGGCGATCAGCGCCGAGCCAAGGGTGCTGATCGCATCATAGCTGATGGGGACGGGCAGGCTCATCGCCAGCATCGCGACGAAGTGCATGGACCAGATGCCGCCGCCGAGCGCCATCGATGCCATGACGATCATGAACTTCCGCCGCACATCCGGCAGAGCGTTGATGCCCCTCGTAAGCGTCAGGCCCGTAAAGGAAGCCATGATCGATACCGCGATCGAGGCAAACACCAGGACCAGATCGTAATTGGGTGCCAGCATTCGCGAAAAGCCTATTCCGGAGCCGATTGCCTTCGAAGACTAGCAAGCTTTGTTCGATGCGTCATCCGGTACGAAGGCTGGCATCAGAAGGGGGAATGCAACCGCATAAAGGGCAGTGCGTAGCGGCGACACCGTTTGCTTGCCGCGAACGACAATTGCGACGAGGCCTGTGCCTCTGTGCCAGCCGTGTCCTCGACGAACGGCAGACGGTAGAAAATCCGCTCAGGGCATGGACAAACATGACGAGAATGTTCAGGTTAAATCGGGACGGTCGTTTCAGGTCTATCCAATGGCCTGAACGATAGGGCATCACCGAGATGTCCAGCCGTGCCAGCCCGTCATCACTCTCATACCCGGCGACGTTACGCCGCCTTCAGGAAACGCCATTGAGCTACCGACACTCGATGACCTGCTACACGGAGGGTATCCGCCCGCTCGTGCCTGCGCAGTGGAGGAGTTTCGACGGCATCGTCGGCGTCTACTGGGATGCAGAGGGCCAGTCGGGAGCGAAGGCCTACTACCTCTCTCCCGACCCGCGAATCGTCATCTTCTTCAACGACGTATCGCCGCATATCCAAATGACCAACCGGGAAGGCGGCATCGGACGCGACGCGCGGCCAATGACACGAGCGGTCTACGTGCCGGCAGGCGTCCCGCTCTGGACGGCCTTCACCTCCTCGCATCGCTTCTCGCATCTCGATATCCACCTCCACAGCGACCGGCTTCTGCGCTTCATCGCCCCGGCCCTGGGAGGAGCGGCCGCACGTTCCATCCTGCGCCGGCCTGTCGAGATCGAGAATGTCGGACCGATCGAGACGCTGGCGGGTCTGCTGGTCCAGGAGCTTGCCGCACCCACCAGGCACGCCGTCTATGGCGAAAGCCTCGTCGGCAGCATAGCCACTGCACTTCTCGATCTTCCGGCGGAAGAGAAGGCCCCGGCCGGCGGCCGGCTCACGCAGGCGCAGCTTAAAAAGCTGCATGGCCGGTTCGATGCGCGCACCGACGGGCGCCTCAGCGTTGCCGAGATGGCCCAGACCGTGGGGCTGTCGGAGAGCTGGTTCACCCACGTCTTCAAGCAGACGACCGGCGAGACGCCGCAGCAGTGGCAGCGCACGCGCCGGGTTGCGCTGGCACAGAAGCTGCTGACCGAGACCGATCTGACGGTTGCCGACATTGCCCTGCAGCTTGGATTTGCGGACCAGGCCCATCTTACCAAGGCCTTCCGCCAGGTCGCCGGCGATACCCCTGCGTCCTGGCGCCGCCTGCAGCGCTACCGATAGTTCCCCGCCCGAACTGACCCGGGCGGGGATTTGCGTTGTCACCAGGTCTGGCGCAGCGTGGCGTAGATTGCGCGGCCGGGATTGTAGTAGACGCCGCCGCCGTCCTGGCTCGCAACATGCTTCTCGTCGAAGATATTGCTGGCGTTCAGCTGGAGCGTGGTATTCTCCCTGATCTCATAGGTGAACGAAGCATCGAACACCACGGCGCTTTCCGAGGCTATGGTGTTTGTGATGTTCGTGAAATAGGAGTCCACATAGCGCGCTCCCAGACCGAACGTCATGTCCCCTCGGATGCCGTTTCCTGGCAGCGTGTAGGTGCCCCAGATGGACGCCATATGCTCAGGCACCCGCATCAGGCGATTTCCGTCATTCGCTCCGCCCGGCTCCTTGATCTCGGAGTCGATATAGGTATAGGCCGCGATCAGGCCGATGTTATCGGTGATTTCCGCCTTGGCCTCGAGCTCTATGCCGCGATGACGTACCTCTTCGACCGTGGTCGGCAGGTAGGTCACGCTGTCGTATACGGTGATATTCCCCTTCGTGAGGTCATACACCGAAGCCGTGAAGAGCGCCGGAAAGGCCTCCGGCTGATACTTGATGCCGGCTTCGTACTGCTTGCCGGTCGTCGGCTCGTTGCCTGCACCCGGAGGCGCGACAGACTCCGCGTAGCTGACATAGGCGGCCAGCTCATCGGTGATCTTGTAGCTCAGGCCGAAGCGCTTGGTGAACTCGCTGTAATCGCCCTCCTTGACGACGCCGGTGAACAGGTTGGTTTCACGCAGGTCGAGCCAGTCGTTCCGCAGACCGACGCTCGCTGTCAGCCTGTCGAAGAACGTCAGGTCCTGCTGGACGTAGATGCCCTTGGTCGTCTGGTCGTTGCGCGTGCCTGAATTGGGCGCTGTCGAGGCAGGCCCCCCGGAGTAGACCGGATTCATCCAGTTGATGCTCGGTGCCCCGGGGATATACAGGCCGAAATTCTGAGAATTGAAGTTGTTGTAGTCGACGCCTGCGAGGGTGCGGCTTTCCACATCGTTGAAGCGGGTTTCGTACATAAGATTCGCGTCGACGACGAACTGCTCGCTCGACTTGTCGCTGCCGAAGTAATAGCGGTCCGCCAGATTGGAGCCGTCGGTGCGGGTATTCGACAGGTAGGCGCCGCCGAATGCGTCAGCCGATTTCATGTACCTTGCATTGGAGCCGAAGGTCAGCCCGTTACCGAAGTCATGATCGAGCATCACGCTGTAGGTGTTCCGGTTGGTCGTCCGGAAATAGTAGTCCGGTTCGCCGAAGAAGCGGTCGCGGTCAAAATCGGACCCGATCGGGTGGCCGCCGCTGCCGGGAACGCCATCCGTGTTCAGGTGATCGAAGACGAACGACAGGCTTGTCAGGTCTGTGGGACGCCATGTCAGACCACCCATGATGAACTTCTTATTGTCCTGGGAATGATCATACTCGGCATCGGCATTCTGATAGATGCCGGTCAGGCGATAGGAGAGCGTGTCATCTTCGGTGATGTTGTCGCCGAAATCGATCCCCGCTTCCTTGTGCGAGAAGGAGCCCACGGTGCCGTAGACTTCCCCGAAGCGCTCGCTCTTGGGAAGCTTGGTCACGTAGTTCACCGAGCCGCCGGGCTCTGCCGCGCCGAAGCCCGCCGAGCTGGTGCCCTTCAGTATCTCGATCCGCTCGAACGCATAGGGCTCTTCCCGTGCTGCGCCGAAGGTCCGGCCGATCGGCAAGCCGTCGCGATAGGTGTAGGGGGTAAAGCCACGAATGTCGAAGTAGTCGAACCTGTCGTCCGACCCGTAGAAGTCGGTGACGACGCCGGCCGTGTACTGGACGACCTGCTCGACGGTCGAGGCACCACGTTCCTGGACCTCCTTGGAGGTGATGACCGAAACCGAAGCGGGCGTCTGCAGGACTTCGGTCGGCATCTTGCCGACGCCAGTGGCCTTCCTCGCCACGATCGTGCGGGCGTCATCGTCGCCGTTTCCGCTGCCCTCTATGACGATGGTTTCAAGTTGGGTGCCGCCGGCGGCCTCTGACCCGTCCTGGGCCACGGCTGACGTGGCCGAGATGGCCGCCAATGCCGTGCAACTCAGCAGGATCGCCTGCCACCCTGCCATGTTGCCCCCCGTGGGATTACCGCCTCGCCTATGGATCTTCATCATTCAACCCGGAAACTGATCACTATGTTGCTGGAGCCCGGCCGCAGCAGCAGCCGGTTGGCACGAGCTGCATCTGCGGCCTGCAGGAGTTCCCCCTCAAACCCCTGGCGATGGCAGCGATCGGCCTGTACCTCATCCGCCCATAACTTGATAGCTTTAATCCAGTATTGTCGATTCCTGCGGTCTTGTACGAAGCCCCGGAAACTTCCGCAGGGCATGGAGACAAGCCTGCGGAGGACTTGACGGACGCAATCTAAGATGACACGGACACTCCAGTTATTGCCAAGGAGGATCTCTCCCGTTGCTGCGTTTCGTTCTCCTGTCCGCACTCGCGATTGCGTCCTGCTCGCTATCCACCACGGGGGCGTCGGCCCAGCAGGCGGGGTATCCGATCACCGTCAAGCACGCGTTCGGTACGACGACCATTGCCAGCAAGCCCGAACGTGTGGCGACCGTCGCCTGGGCGAACCACGAAGTCCCGCTGGCGCTCGGCATCGTTCCGGTCGGATTTGCGGCAGCCAATTTCGGTGACGATAACGGCGACGGGCTGCTTCCCTGGGTAGAGGAGAGGCTGAACGAGCTAGGGGCAGAGACGCCCGTGCTCTTCGACGAGGGCGACGGGATCGATTTCGAGAGTGTGGCCGCCACCAATCCCGATGTGATCCTTGCTGCCTATTCTGGACTGTCGAGAGCAGACTACGAAACGCTGAGCCAGATCGCGCCGGTCATCGCCTATCCGGAATCGCCCTGGGCGACGGATTGGCGGGAGATGATCCGCTTCAACAGCGCCGGCCTCGGCATGGAGGAGGAAGGACAGGCGCTGATCGACCGGATCGAGGCTGACATCGCCAAGGCGAGAAGCGAGCATCCCGAGCTCGAGGGCAAGTCGGCAATGTTCGTCACCCATTTGGACACGACCAACCTCAGCGTCATCAATTTCTATACGACCAGCGACACGCGGGTGAAGTTCTTCCAGGACCTCGGCCTGAGCATGCCCAGTAGCGTGGCAGAGGCCTCCCGTCCCGGCCAGTTCTCTGGCGGCATCAGCGCAGAGAAGATCGATGCGTTCGATGATGTCGACATCGTCGTCACCTATGGCGGCGAGGATCTGAAGAAAGCGCTGGCGGCCGATCCGCTGATGTCGAGAATGCCGGCTGTCGCCCATGACGCGATCGTCATGCTGGGACGAAATCCGCTCGGCACGGCGGCCAATCCCACGCCGCTCTCCATACGCTGGGTTCTCGATGATTACGTGGAGCTGCTGGCAAAGGCAGCAGCAAAAACAGAATGACGACGGGCGCGGAGGGGATGCGACTGCTCTGGCTGGCGACGGTAATCGCTGGCCTCACGCTGCTGCTTGGCCTCTCCGTCGCGGTCGGCACCCGATCCGTCGGCTGGAGCGAAGTCGTAGCTGCGCTGGGCGGCGCCAGCGGGACGATCGACCAGGCGGCGGTGACGGTGCGTATTCCGCGCACCCTTCTGGCAGGCGCGGCCGGGGCCGCCCTGGGACTGGCCGGAGCCATCATGCAGGGCGTCACCCGCAATCCGCTCGCAGATCCGGGGATCCTGGGCGTCAACCTCGGTGCATCGCTCGCTGTCGTGGTTGGGGTCGCATGGTTCGGGATCACCTCCTCACAGGCTTTTATCTGGGTCGCGATCCTCGGAGCAGGTGTCACGGCGGTCTTCGTCTACACCATCGGGTCGCTGGGCCGTGGCGGCGCGACGCCGCTCAAGCTTGCCCTTGCCGGCGTGGCAACATCCATCGCCTTCGCATCGCTGGTCGTGGCGATCATCCTGCCACGCGCGGACATTGCCGGAGGCATCCAGTCCTGGCGGATCGGCGGCGTCGGCGGGGCAACCTTCAGCGCAATAGGCGAAGTCACGCCCTTCCTTGTTGGCGGCGTGCTCCTCGCCCTCATCTCGGCGCGGCGACTGAATTCCCTGGCGCTCGGCGACGAGATTGCAACCGGCCTTGGCGAGCGCGTGGCCCTCGCACGCGCCACCGCAGCGCTCTCGGCAATCCTCCTGTGCGGCGCCACCACCGCCGTGTGTGGACCGATCGGGTTCGTCGGGCTCGTCGTGCCGCATCTCTGCCGCCTGCTGGTCGGCGTCGACCACCGCTGGCTGCTGCCCTTCGCCGCCCTCGCAGGGGCCTCCCTGCTTCTTGCGGCAGACGTGATGGGCCGCATCATCGCCCGCCCCAACGAGTTGGAGGTCGGCGTTGTCACAGCTTTCATCGGCGCGCCCTTCTTCATCTGGATCGTCCGGCGGCAACGGGTTCGCGAACTGTGACCATGCAAGCATCTTCGATCGACATCGTCTGGAACGGGCGCGCGAGCCGCATGCGGCGGCGGCGACTGGTGATCGGCTCGCTCCTCACCCTGGTCGTGCTGCTTTTTGCCCTGACGCTCATGCTCGGGCAGACTTTCACGCCGCCCGGGGAGGTTCTCCGGGTGCTGTTCGGCGAGGAGGTTCAGGGGGCAAGCTTCACCGTAGGGCAGTTACGGCTGCCCCGGGCAGTGCTTGCCGTGCTGACCGGGCTGAGCTTCGGCCTGGGGGGAGCCGCGTTCCAGATCATGCTTCGCAATCCTCTCGCCAGTCCTGATATCATCGGCATCAACCTCGGCGCCAGCGCGGCGGCCGTCTTTGCGATCGTCGTCCTGCAGATGAACGGTCCGGCCGTCTCGGTATTCGCGGTGGTTGCCGCCCTAGGGGTCGCCATGGCGATCTACGGCCTCTCCTTCCGGGATGGCGTGGCGGGAACGCGGCTGATCCTGATCGGCATCGGCGTTGCCGCAATGCTCGAGAGCTTCATCGCCTACACGCTTTCGCGCGCGCCTGCCTGGAGCCTGCAGGAGGCCATGCGATGGCTTGCCGGAAGCCTGAACGGCACGCAGACCAGCCAGGCCCTGCCGTTGCTGGTCGCGCTTTTCCTCTTCGGCGGACTCCTCCTCAGCCGCGCCCGCGACCTCGATACACTGAGGCTCGGGGACGATACAGCTGCCGCACTCGGGACGAACGTGGCCGCCACCCGCATCACCGTGATGATCGCGGCCGTAGGCGTCATCGCCGTCGCAACCGCAGTGGCGGGACCGGTGTCCTTCGTCGCTTTCCTGGCGGGATCCATCGCGGCCCGTCTTGTCGGCGGGAACGGGTCCATACTGCTGCCGGCCGCCCTTCTCGGGGCAGTCCTTGTGATGCTCGCTGACTATGCAGGGCAGTTCCTGCTGCCCAGCCGCTATCCGGTGGGGGTCGTCACCGGTGCGCTCGGCGCGCCCTACCTGATCTACCTCATCATACGCGTCAATCGCAGCGGAGGGTCCCTATGATCACTCACACCCTGGCTGCCAAGGCCCTCTCCGCCGGTTATGGCGATACCGTCGTCCTGAACGGTCTGGACCTGGACGTGCCCCCCGGCCGGATCACTGCAATCGTCGGTGCCAACGCCTGCGGGAAATCCACCCTGCTGCGCGCAATGTCCCGGCTTCTTTCGCCTCACAACGGGCAGGTCCTTCTCGACGGCAAGTCGATCCACCACATGCCACCGCGGCAGTTGGCTAAAATGCTTGGCCTCCTGCCGCAATCGCCTATCGCCCCCGAAGGCATCACCGTAGCCGATCTCGTAGGCCGGGGCCGACATCCTCACCAAGGCATGTTCTCCCGCTGGAGCCGCGGAGACGACGAGGCGGTTGCGGCGGCGCTGGAGATGACGAAGACGGCCGGGCTCGCCGAACGACCCGTGGATGAGCTTTCCGGCGGGCAGCGGCAACGGGTATGGATCGCCATGGCGCTGGCGCAGCGGACAGACCTGCTCCTGCTCGACGAGCCGACCACCTTCCTGGATGTCAGCCACCAGATCGAGGTTCTCGATCTCCTCACCGACCTCAACCACTCGCGCGGCACGACAATCGTGATGGTGCTGCACGACCTCAACCTGGCGGCGCGGTACGCGGATCATCTTGTCGCCATGGCGCGAGGGCGCCTGCATGTTTCCGGACCTGCGGAAGAGGTCTTGACGGAAGAGACCGTTCGCCACGTCTTCGGCCTGGACAGCCGCATCATTTCCGATCCGATCTCGGGGCGTCCCATCATGTTGCCGATCGGCCGTCACAGGGTGACGGCGGAGCCGACCGGCACTGGAGCCCCCCTCCCATACTCAAGCGACAATCCCCAAAAGGAAGACCATTCATGAATGCAGCCCAGCAGTTCAAACTCTCCGGCGTTGCGCTGCCGAAGGATGCCCTCGGCATGCTCGAGGAAGTCTGCGAGCACTTCATCGAACATTCGGAGGTCCAGCGCGACGGCGATCTCGTCGTCCTCAAAAACCAGGACGGCACGGCCGGCATCCGTCTCGAGGACGGAAAGCTGCTGATCGATCTTGCCTGCACCACCGAGGAAACGCTGCAGGGTACCCGCGTCATGCTCGCCGAACACCTGTTCTACTTCGCCGGTGACGACCCGCTGGAGCTGACCTGGTCAAACCCCACCACTCTCGCCCGGCTACCGAACATCCACGAGGTGACCGTCGTCTCCGCCGAGGATGTCACGCCCCGCATGCGTCGCGTCAGGTTTTCCTGCCCAGATATCGAACCGTTCACGGGCGGCGATATGCATGTCCGCATCCTGGTGCCGCCAAAGGGGCGGGCACCGGTCTGGCCGGGCCTGCAGGAAAACGGCCGGGTTGCCTGGCCGGAGGGAGAAGACGAGCTTCTGGTCCGGGTCTATACGATCCGTCGCGTCGACAGGGACCGGCGCGAGTTGTGGATCGACTTCCTGCAGCACCCGGCAGACGGCGTCGCCACCCCCGGTGCCGATTTCGCCCGCGACGCAGAACCGGGACAACTCGTTGGCCTGCTGGGACCGGGTGGCGGTGATGCTCCTTCTGCGAATTCCATCCTGTTCATCGGCGACGAAAGCGCCCTGCCGGCGATTGCCCGCATCGCCGAGGAGGTCCCCTCCACCACCCGGATGAAGGCGATCATCGAGGTGGCCGATGCGGCGGAAGAACAACCGCTTGCGACCTCCGGCTCCATCGATATCCGATGGTTGCACCGGAACAGCTATGTCCCCGGCTCTACCAACGTGCTGGCGGAGGCGGGCAAGGAAGCAATCGCCAATGCCGACGGCAAGACATTTGTCTGGGTGGCCTGCGAAAAGGAGGACGTCCGCTCGATCCGGAAGTTCCTCAAGAGCCGCGGGCACGACCGGAAGATGATGTATGCGGCCTGGTACTGGGAGCGCAACTGAGGCGATCAGCTGCGTAACGAGCCCGGCGGCCGCACAGTCAGCGGCCGCCATTGCCTTCGATGGTGTGGCGGTGCGCCAGCACCACCTGTCTCACGGCATCAGTTGCCCGCCATTGACCTCGATGACCTGCCCGATGATGTAGCCGGACAGTTTCTCGGAGGCGAGGAAGAGGTAAGCGCCAACGCAATCCTCGGCAATGCCAAGGCGACCCTGCGGAATGGTGGCCAGCGCCGCCTGCAGGTGCTGAGGGGTCGAGTAGCGCTCGTGGAAGGGCGTGGTGATGGTGCCCGGCGCCACGCCATTGACGCGGATCCCGAACGGAATCAATTCCTTCGCCATGCCTCGCGTCACGTTGGAGACGAAGGCCTTCGACGAACCATAGATGCCGGCCCCGTTCGACGCCCCGTTGCGGGCAGCGATGGAGGTTGTGTTGATGATGAAACCACCATTCTTCTTCAGGTGCGGTATCGCGGCGGTGGACGCTGCCAGGACGGAACGCGCGTTGAGGTCCATCACCGCATCATAATGCTCGTCCGTCATCTCGGCATAGGCCACGCGCGCGACCATGCCACCGGCATTGTTGACGAGCCCGTCGAGGCGACCGAAGGCGTCCGCCGTCTCCTCGACCACGCGGGCCATCTCTCCCGACTTGGAGGCATCGCCGCGGACCAGGTGGACCCGCCCTCCGGCTGCCTCGATCTCCTCCGCCAGGGTCTTCGCGGCGTCTACGCTTGCGTTGTAGTGAAGGCCGACAAGCGCCCCCTGCGCGGCGAATTCCCGGGCCAGCGCCGCACCGATGCCAGTCGAGGCGCCGGTGATCAGAACGGCTTTTTCGGAAAGGTCGGGAATGATGAGCTTCGTGGACATGCTACCTCCTCGCGGACACGACTTCAGCCGTCCGGGATGCTCTAGGACCCCGCCGGCGCACGACAGTCATCGGCGATGCCGGCGGTATACACAAGCCATTTCTTCTGCGGAAATGGCCACCTTAGGCAACTTGACATACCGGTTGCCCGACATCCTTGCAGCGATCAGTGCCTCAGGCCGTCTCGCGGAAGAGCTCCCGACCGATCAGCATGCGGCGAATTTCGGACGTGCCGGCACCGATCTCCATCAGCTTCGCGTCCCGCAGCAGGCGGCCGGTGGGGTTATCGTTGATGTAGCCATTGCCGCCGAGAACCTGGATGGCCTGAAGCGCCTGTTGCGTGGCCTGCTCGGATGCGTAGAGGCAGCAGGCGGCAGCATCCTGGCGGGTGACCTCGCCACGATCGCATGCGGCCGCGACGGCGTAGACATAGGCACGCGCGGAATTCATGGCAGTGTACATGTCGGCGATCTTCGCCTGGATCAGTTGGAACTCGCCAATCGCCTGGCCGAACTGCTTACGTTCGTGAACATAGGGCATCACCACGTCGAGGCAGGCGTGCATGATCCCCACTCCAATGGCGGCGAGCACAACGCGCTCATAGTCGAGGCCAGACATGAGGATACGGACGCCTTCTCCTTCGGCTCCCATGACATTTTCGGCCGGAACCTCGCAATCGGAGAAGACAAGTTCGCAGGTATTGGACCCCCGCATGCCGAGCTTGTCGAGCTTCTGTGCCGTGGAGAAGCCCTTGAAGCCTTTCTCCACCAGAAAGGCCGTGATGCCCTTGGCACCCGCCGATGGGTCGGTCTTGGCGTAGACAACCAGCACATCGGCATCCGGGCCATTGGTGATCCACATCTTGCTGCCGTTCAGCACATAGAGGTCGCCGCGCCTCTCGGCACGCAGCTTCATCGAAACGACGTCGGAACCAGCGCCGGGCTCCGACATAGCAAGCGCCCCGACATACTCGCCCGAGCACAGCTTCGGCAGATAACGCCTCTTCTGGTCAGGGGAAGCATTGCGGTTGATCTGGTTGACGCAGAGGTTCGAGTGCGCGCCGTAGCTCAACGACGTGGAGGCCGAGGCGCGGGCGATTTCCTCAACGGCAATGACATGGGCAAGGTAGCCCAGCCCCGAACCCCCGAGTTCCGGATCGGCGGTAATGCCAAGCAAGCCGAGGGCGCCAAGCTCCGGCCAGAGATCGCGCGGAAACTCGTTCGTACGATCAATCTCGTCCGCGCGGGGGCCAAGCCTTTCCTGGGCGAACCGGTGGACCGTCTCGCGGACAGCCTCGACGTCCTCGCCAACTGCAAATTTCATCGATGCGTGGAACACCGGTCTCCTCCCCGACGTGCCTCTGTCAGGTCATGGTTGTGGGGCACGCCCGGCGCCGCGTCAATGATCCTTCCCGACTTCGCAAGATAAGGTCGCCCGCAAACGCGAGGCGGCATAAAGATTGCCTACTCGGGCAGATGAAGCGGATTGAGACCGGGAACCCAGTGCGTGTCGGGCGGGCGGGTGCCGGAATAGGTAAGGCCGCTCTCGCTCTCGCATCGGTAGACGCGACGCGGTGCGACATCGCCATAGAGGATGTCATAGCGCCCCCGCCCGACATAGACGTCCTCGATGCTCGTCGTGCAGCTGTAGCTGTCGCGCCGGACTCGCTCCTCCTCCGGAACGACGCCTGGGAGATCCTTGTAGACGTTCAACGGCTTGCGCCGGAACTCGTCATCGGCTGCGGCCCTGGCCGGCATGAGCGCTGCGAAACCTATGGCGATCAGCATCAGAAGCGGCAATATCCAGGCGCGTTTCAGCATCTTCATCCCTCGAATCGAAGGAAGATAGGCGCTTCATTCGATAGGTGCCACGCCGCCATGTTTACGATCGCGTGAACGGCGCGAGGCGGCGAAAGCCGGTCGGACGGCTGTAGAGCCATCCTATCCGCTCGATCGCGGCATTGAGGTTTTCCCGCGCCACCGTCATCGTATGCCCGTTGGCGTGCAGCAGTGTCTCGGCATCTTCCATGATGCCGACATGACCCTTCCAGAAAACGAGGTCGCCGCGGCGAAGCTCCTCCCTCGTGATTTCCGTTCCGATCGCCGCCTGCATGTCGGAATCACGCGGCGCCGACTGGCCGACCATCATCAGCGACAACTGCACGAGCGCGGAGCAATCGATGCCGAAACCCGAGCGGCCACCCCAGAGATAGGGCGTCTCCAGGAAGCGCGCCGCCACATCGACGTAGTCTTCCGGCGGTGTCTCGGCGAGCGGCCGGCAGTGGGATCTGATGAGTGCGGTCCCGTCGGGCAGGACGAGGTATGCCGTGCCGCGGGTTTCCGTCGCTCCCACGATCCTGACGCGACTTCCCATGGACAGTGAAAAGACGGGAGGATGGCGCAGTTCCGGGCGCGGGTAGAGGAAGGTGCGCTGGACACAGATGATGTGCGTCGTCTCCTCGGGCTCCCTTAGCACGTCCGTCGGCAGATACCCGACATAGCCATCCCCGCAGGACTGCACCCATGCCCAGCCGTCAGCCCGCTCGAAGACGCGGACTGCTTCGCCGAGCAGGAGTTCGGTATCTATGCCGCAGTCTGGATCCGGCCTGGACCTCAAAGGCACGACCGGCACGCCGACCTGCGCGGGGACGCCGGTCACGAAGCGCGCAGCCTCCACCTGCCCCCGCAGGGCCTCGTCTGCCAGATCCGCCCGGAAGGCGTGGAGCCGTCTGTCCAATGTCATCGCATCTTCCATGTTCAGTACGCATACACTGCCGTGAACCAGATCAACGGAAAGGTTCAGCTACGGCGACATGCGCCTCAGAGTACAGGAGCGTTATGCTAGTGCGAAGCGGTTAGAGGATCATTGCCGTGCGAGTTCCCGGACATACCGGTAAAGCGTTCGGATGGCGAATGCCTCGCCACCGACTGGGGCATGCGGCTTCTCCGAGAGGGTCCAGCCATAGATGTCGAAATGCGCCCAACGCGTCTGCGGGCGGACGAAGCGCTTAAGAAAGAGCGCGGCGGTGATGGACCCTGCCATTCCGCCGGAAGGCGCGTTGGTGATGTCGGCGGCACGCGATTTCAGGTCCTTGTCATAGCCTTTCCACAGTGGCAGCCGCCACATGGGATCGTTCTCCTCGGACGAGATGGCCGACAGACGCGCCGCCAGGGAATCGTCGTCGGTGAAGAATGGCGCCACGTCCGGCCCGAGCGCAACGCGCGCCGCGCCGGTGAGGGTCGCCATGTCCACGAGCAGATCGCAGGGCGTTTCGTCGGCGAACGCAAGAGCATCGGCAAGCACGAGCCTGCCTTCCGCATCGGTATTGTCGATCTGAACCGTCAGCCCCTTGCGGCTGCGATAGATGTCTCCGGGGCGGAATGCATTGCCGGCGATCGAATTCTCGACCGCAGGGATGAGCACCCGCAACTCCACGTCCAGACCGGCATCCATGATCATCAATGCCAGACCCATGACGTTCGCCGCGCCGCCCATGTCCTTCTTCATGATGGCCATGTTGGCTGCACTCTTGATGTCGAGGCCACCGGTATCGAAGCAGACGCCCTTGCCGACCAGGACGATGCGCGGTGCACCCTCCCTGCCCCATCGCAGCTCGAGGAGCCGGGGTGCTTGCGGACTGGCACGACCAACAGCGTGAATGAGCGGGAAGTCCCGAGCCAGAAGTTCATCGCCGACGATGGATGTGACGCTTGCTCCGTAATGTTTGCCGAGAGCGCGCAATGCGGCTTCCAGCTGTTCGGGCCCCATGTCGTTGGTGGGCATGTTGATCAGGTCACGGGCAAGGAACACACCGGCAAGCTGCCGCTCGACATCGACCCGAATGTCGTCGGGAAGCGCAAGCCGAACCTGCCTCTGCTTGTCCTTCCGGTAACGGCCGAACACATAGCTCCCCAGGCCGAAGCCGAGTGCGATTTTCTGCGGTGCCAACGCGCTCTCGACATGCCAGTCGCCGGCGGGAAGGAGCTTGGCCAGCCTGCCGGCTGCAAATGCCTCTTCCGTTTCACCGCTGAACCCGAAGAGTGCCGCAGCAAGCTCGCCGTCCGCTCCGGGAACGAGGAGCAGGCTGCCAGGCTCGGCCGCGAAACCCGCATTGCGCGCCCAGCCAAGCATCGAGGCCTCGATCGCGCCGTTCTCGATGTCCGATGGCGAAACGAGATAGACAGGACGGGACGCAGGAGAGCGCTGCGTGAACGGTGATGGGCGGTCGATGTGGCTATAGCTGTTCATGGAAAGCCTTCTCGTGGGGAATCAGCGCCTTAACGGTCTATTAGGGTTAACAGTCTATTGCTGGAGCAAGCAATGCGCCATCGGCGGGACCTTCGCCACGGGCAAGGCGCAGCAGAAGACACGAGACCGACCATGGCAGCTAACGCATCCCCGACGCATCGCAAGGCACGCCTCGCACAGGCGACCGCCATGCTGCTTCTGGCAGCGACGCTGGCGGGATGCGCCACAAGGCCGGACAAAACAACGACGGGATCAATCCCGATCTCGGGTGCTCCTTTGGAGAGCATGAGCGCCACACAGCTTGAGAATGCCGAACGTTCGGTCGGCGCAGCGTACGAGCGCAATCCAAGGGACCGCAATGCCGGGCTTCGTTATGCGCAGGTACTCGGCATGACCGGCAAGCACGCGCAGGCGCTGGCCGTCATGCAGCAGGTGGTCATCGCCCATCCGACAGATCGCGATGTATTGGCCGCCTATGGCAAAGCGCAGGCAGCAGCGGGCCAGCTTGAGCAGGCACTCACGACCATCCAGCGCGCCCAGACGCCGGATCGCCCGGACTGGCGCCTCTACTCCGCCGAAGGGGCGGTTCTCGACCAACTGGGTCGCTCGGACGAAGCGCGGCAGAAATACCGACTGGCACTCGATGCACAGCCGAATGAACCGACCGTGATTTCCAATCTCGGCATGTCCTATGTGCTGAGCGGCGATCTGCGGACGGCGGAGACCTATATGCGCTCGGCCGCGCAGCAGCCCGCCGCCGATAGCCGCGTACGCCAGAACCTAGCGCTCGTGGTTGGCCTTCAGGGCCGCTTCAAGGAGGCCGAGGAGATCGCGCGGCGCGAGCTATCCGCCCAGCAGGCGGATGCGAACGTCACCTATCTGCGCTCCATGCTGTCGCAGCAGAATTCCTGGGCGAAGCTCGCCGACAAGGACAGCCAGCAGAAGGCGACCAACTAAGGTCTCTGCTACCGTTTTCCAATACATAGCTGGACATGGATCTCGCGGGACCGATGGCTCCTGCGGCGCCGTATTCATGCGCTCTCGGGTCAGAAGCGGTCGGCAACTTGTATGCCGGCCGGGCCGAGGATCACGGCAACCAGCACCGGCAGGAAGAACAGGATCATGGGGACCGTCAGCTTGGGCGGCAGGGCAGCCGCCTTCTTTTCGGCCTCGTTCATCCGCTCGTCACGCCCCTCCTGGGCAAGAACCCGCAATGCCTGGGCGATGGGGGTTCCGTAGCGCTCGGCCTGGATGAGCGCCTGGGTCACATTCTTCACCGTATCGAGCTGCGTCCGCAGACCGAGGTTCTCGAGAGCAACCCGGCGATCCTGAAGGAAGGAGAGTTCGGCGGTCGTCAACACCATTTCCTCGGCCAGCGGCGGCGACTGGTTGCCCATTTCCTCCGCCACCCTTCGCATGGCGGCCTCGATCGAGATCCCCGCTTCGACACAGATCAGCATAAGGTCGAGCGCATCGGGCCAGGCCCGTTTGATGGATTGCTGGCGCTTGGTTACCCGGTTGCTGACGTAGATGTTCGGCAAGTAAAAGCCGACATAGGCGCAGACGATCGCCACCAGCATCCGGATCGCGATCGGCCGGTCGGCCAGATTGCCGAGCACGAAGATCCAGACGATGGCGAGGAGCAGAAAGACGAAGGGCAGCAGGAAGCGTGCCGCAAGGAAGATGTTCAGGGCGTTCTGTGACCGCAGACCGGCGGCGCGCAGGCGGTTCACGGTATTGTCGTCGACCAGCGCCTTGCGCAGGTTGAAACGCTCGACGAGCTGAAGGGCGGACTGGTTGTTCTGGGTTCGCAGTGACGCCTTCGACGCCTCGGCATTCATCCGCGCTCTTTCCCTCGCGCGCATCTGCTCGCGCTCGGTGGACACTGCCTTCATGCGCTTGTTCAGGTCGCCCCTTTCCAGAAACGGGCTCGCGAGCGAGTAGAAGGTGGCAAAGACTGCAATGGCGACCAAGAGGGCAAGGAGCAGAACCGGATCGGTCAGCGTCGCGGCTATATCCCGTGTCATGGCTGCCCCCTAGATGTCGAAGTTGATCATGTTGCGCATGACCAGAATGCCGATCGACATCCAGATCCCCGAGAACAGCATGATGATGTGGCCGCGCGGATCCGTGAACAGGACGGTCATGTAGTCCGGCGACGTCAGGTAGACGAGCGTTGCGACGATGAACGGCAAGGCGCCGATGATGGCTGCCGACGCCTTCGCCTCCATCGACAGGGCCTGCACCTTGGCCTTCATCTTCTTGCGCTCGCGAAGAACGCGCGAGAGGTTGCCGAGCGCTTCCGACAGATTTCCGCCTGCCTGGCTCTGGATGGTGATGACGATGGAGAAGAAATTCACCTCCGGCAGCGGCATGGTCTGCATCATCCGCACGCAGGCCTCAGGAATGCTGAGACCGACCTGCTGGGATTCGATCACCCGGCGAAACTCGGTCTTCACCGGCTCCTGGCCGTCCGCCGCAATGAGCCGCAGCGCGTCGTTCAGTGGCAGGCCAGACTTGATGGAGCGCACCATGACGTCCAGTGCATTCGGGAATTCGACAAGAAAGCTCTTCTGCCGCCGCTTGACGAGAAAACTCAGAATCCAGCGTGGCGTGCCTATGGCCGCCGCGAAACCGGCGCCGATGGCGAGCAGTGGCGGCGCTCCCGCCAGAACGGTCACGAGCAGGACGACGATCCCGAGGACGGCGCTCATGATGTAGAACTGCGACATCCGCAGGGGCAGGCCCGTCTGGACAAGGCGAGACTTGATACTCGAATTGCCGATCTTGCGGGACTTCTCCTCCTGCTTCTTCTCAAGCTCCTTGAGGCTGTCCTGGACCGACTTGCGGCGCTTCGACATCTCCTGGACGCGATCGCGCGCCGCCTTGACCTTGCCCATGTCAGTCTCCGCCGACTTGACGCGGCTGAGGCGGGCGTCCGTCTTCTTCTCGGTCTCGATACGGGAGAAGAGCAGTGCGTAGCAGAGGGCGCCGGCAGCGATGGCGGCGAGGGTGATGACCAGCAGGACATTGGGGTCGAAACCGAACATCAAGCCCTACCCCGCGACCTGTTCCATCGCGTCCAACGCGGCCGCCAGCCGCCGCTCTTCATTGAAGTAGCGGGCGCGATCCCAGAAATGCGGCTTGGCGATGCCAGTCGAAACGTGCCGGCCGATCAGCCTGCCATTGGCATCCTCGCCCTCGATCTCGTAACGCATGAGATCTTGGGTAACGATCACGTCGCCTTCCATCCCGATGACTTCCGTCACATGGGTGATGCGGCGCGAGCCATCGCGCAGTCGGGCGGCCTGAACGATGACATCCACCGAGCCGGCGATGATCTCGCGGACGGTTTTGGCCGGCAGCCCGAAACCGCCCATGGCGATCATCGATTCCATTCGGCTCAGGCATTCGCGCGGCGAGTTGGCGTGGATGGTTCCCATCGAGCCGTCGTGCCCGGTGTTCATCGCCTGGAGCAGGTCGAACACCTCCGGGCCGCGGACTTCGCCGACGATGATGCGTTCAGGGCGCATGCGAAGGCAGTTCTTGACGAGATCGCGCATGGTGATCTCGCCCTCGCCCTCGATGTTCGGGGGGCGGGTTTCGAGACGCACCACATGCGGCTGCTGGAGCTGCAGTTCGGCGGTATCCTCGCAGGTGATCACCCGCTCGTCCGCATCGATGTAGCGGGTGAGGCAGTTAAGCAGCGTCGTCTTACCCGAGCCGGTACCGCCGGAAATGACGACATTGCAGCGGACGCGGCCGACGATCTGGAGGAGCACCGCTCCTTCCTGTGTAACCGAGCCGTATTTGACCAGTTGCTCGAGGGTGAGCTTGTCCTTCTTGAACTTTCGGATCGTGAGCGCGGGACCATCGATGGCAAGCGGCGGAGCGATCACGTTGACGCGGGAGCCGTCTGGCAGGCGGGCGTCGCAGATCGGCGAGGATTCGTCGACCCGGCGACCGACCTGGCTGACGATGCGCTGGCAGATCGACAGGAGCTGGGCGTTGTCGCGGAAGCGGATGTCCGACTCGATGGTCTTTCCGCTCACTTCAATGAAGGTCTGGCCAGAACCATTGACCATGATGTCGGCTATATCGTCACGTGCAAGAAGCGGTTCGAGCGGACCGTAACCGAGCACGTCGTTGCAGATGTCCTCGAGCAGTTCCTCCTGCTCGGAAATCGACATCGCGAAGTTCTTGATGGTGATGATATCGTTGACGATATCGCGGATTTCCTCGCGTGCACTTTCGCCGTCGAGCTTGGCGAGCTGCGAGAGGTCGATCGTGTCGATGAGCGCCGAGAAGACCTGGCTCTTCGTGTCGTAGTAGAGTTCGGTCCGGGGAGTCTTCTTGCGGCCGCTCGTCGGAGCAAGCGGCGGCGGCGCGACCTGCTGGCGGGCCGCCTGGGAATCCCTCTGAGGTTCGGCGAAGACTTCCGGACCGGTCGCCTGGCTTGCCGCGGGTGCGGGGGCCACAGGTGCCGGCGCTGCCGGCGCAACCACGCCGGAAGCCTTCCCAAAGCCGTCTTGTCCACGTTTTCCGAACATCAGTGCAACCTGTCCCTCGATAGGGTCTTCTACTTGCGGCGGAGCATTCCAAGCACCTTGGAAAGCCCGCCCTTCCTGATCTTCCTCATCTCGGTGCGGCCGGTGACGATGTGGCAGATCTGCGAGAAGGTCTCGGCCGCCGCCGACTTCGCATCTACTTCCGTGATCATCCTGCCGCTGTTTGCGGCGTTGCCGAACAGCTGCACGTCGAACGGCAAGATCGCGGCCGGCTCGATTTCAAGCGCCTCCATGAAGTCGGAAGGCGCGATCTCCGGGCGCTTGGGCATTCCCACCTGGTTCAAAACGAGATGGGGCAGATGATCGTTCGGCCTGAGCTTGCGAAGCGCGTCGAGCATGTTCTTCGCGTTGCGCAGGTTGGCGAGATCCGGAACAGCCGTGATGACCACTTCATCGGCCTCCGCCAGCAACGATCGGGTCCATTCCGACCACGTGTGCGGGAGGTCGAGAACTGCCACCGGGGCGCTCCGCTGCAGTATTTCCACCACCGG
Organism: Pseudorhizobium halotolerans; assembly: GCF_902153235.2. Taxonomy (NCBI): domain Bacteria; kingdom Pseudomonadati; phylum Pseudomonadota; class Alphaproteobacteria; order Hyphomicrobiales; family Rhizobiaceae; genus Pseudorhizobium; species Pseudorhizobium halotolerans. Next base: position 128,926 of record NZ_CABFWE030000011.1, read on the forward strand.
CTGGAAGGCGGTGCCGCCGTAGTCATAGGTGCGGTCAAGAATGGACGGAGCCGCCAGAAGGGAGAGGTGCTCGGAGCACTTCGTCAGCAGGCGATCCAGGAATACCTCGTCGAGGCGCTCAGGAGCGAAGACGGCTTCGGCAATACCCTGCGCCGGATCCTGGTCGAAGTCGATATTGGCGGTGCCGAAGGGCAGGTCGAGATCGGCCAGGATCGTCTCGGTGGAGAAAAGGTTGGAAATGCCGAAAGCGCAATTGTGAGCAATGGTGGATGATCCGACGCCGCCCTTGGCGCCGATGAAGGCGATCGACCTGCCGAGCGGCTCCGCCTCGGGATCCACGAAGATCGCCGCCACCGAGGCCAGGAGATCGGCCATCTGGACCGGGCCGACGAGATATTCGGAAATGCCGCTCCGGATCAGGTCGCGGTAGAGCGCGATGTCGTTGTACTGGCCGACGAGGATCACGCGGGTGGACGGATCGCAGACTTCGGCAAGCGGTGCGAGTTCGCCAAGGAGGTGGCCCGGGTCGGTATCCGTCTCGATGATGATCAGGTTCGGGGTTGGCGAAGACGCGAACATGTTGGCAGCGGCCTCGATGCTGCCATTGGTGATCCGCATGTTGACCTTCGTCATCCGCCGGTCACGCGCCATGCGCTCGACAGTCCTCTGCAGGGCATCGCTTTCGCAGAAGGCGTGAATGGAGATGCGCGGCAGGGGCCGAAGAGAGGCGAGATCAGCCTGGGACTCGACCTCGCGCCCGGCTCCGTGATGTTCATCCGGCGCTGCCGGGATGCTGTAGTCTATCTGGTTCATGAGCCGACCTGCCGTGCCGGGAAAAGGAGGTTCATCGCATGTCCCTCAGTTCGGTATAGGCTCCCCGATAGCGCTCAATTGCGCGGCCGCGTTGTTCGGCATCGGCCGGTGTCGAGCGACGGGGGCCGAGGAGATCGTTGGGGTTGGCGATCTGTGCCGCCAGGTTGCGCTGGCTGGCGCAGCCAAAGTTGTAGTAGTTGCGGTTTTCGATGGTGTTGAGCGTGATGTCCTCGGGCCATTCACCACATGGAGTGGTCTGGGCAGTGATCGCGACATAGGTGAGCCTGATCGGGGCCGAGGCGCCATAATCATGGGCCGCGAAGCCTGTCTGCAAGATGCGGTTCTTCGGCACGCCCATTCGCACCAGCAGTCGGCGGATATCCCCCGCTGCATAGGCCGCGGCACCGGAATTCAGAGCTCCCTGTGGCGTCATGATCTGGATGATGCCCTTCGACGACCGCTGGTATTCCTGCGCGAATCCGGCAATCACCTCGCGCTGGCCGACGGTCAGGCCGTGGTCTCCCGCGGCGATCGGTATGTCTCTGACCTTCTCGGCCTCGCCCACAGTAATTGGATGACGGGTCCGGTAATCGTCCGGGAGTGATCCGGTCGTGACACCGTCCGGATTGGCGCAGCCGGACATCAATACGGCGATGCCGAGCAGGACCGTCGCAACGGTCCGTCTTCCGGGACCGGCTACTCCAGTTGCGACAGGATTGCTCATTGTCCGGCGCCTTTCGTGCTGCCTCTGGCTGGTCAGGGGATCTGGGTGCAGGCTCGTCATTTGTAGATGAACCCGACATTGCCTTCATACGGAAGGGCAGGTGGTGGAGCATCCTTTCGGCCGTAAATGCGGTTCACATGGCCGAGGAAGACACTGGCGACATCACTGGCCGGATTGAAGTTGTCGTCAGGACGGGACAGCTCGTTGCGCGGAACCGGACGGACGAGGTAGGGCGTCGCGATGATGACTAGTTCCGTCTCGGTGCGCTCCAGGGTCTTTTGCCTGAACAGCGCACCGAACAGCGGCAGCTTCGACGCCCCCGGCGTCCCCGTCATGTCCTGTTGCACGTCATCGCGGATGAGGCCGGCCAGAGCAATGGAGCCGCCAGACGGCAGTTCCAACACCGTCTCGGCGTCGCGCTTGCGGAACTCGATGCCGCCAACACCCGTTATGACAGGCTCGGAGACGCGCGTCTGGATCCGCAGGCTGATGCGCCCCGAGGACAGCACCGTCGGCGTGAAGCCGAGCGAAATCCCGTATTCGTAGGGTGTGATGACGGTTTCGCCATCGGAGTTGGTGGTGGTGTAGAGACGCTCGCCGCCGGAGTTGAAGGTCGCGGACTGACCCGAGATCGCGGTGAGTGTCGGCTCTGCGAGGGTGCGGATCGCCTTTGCCTGCTCCAATGCGCTCAACGCGGTCTGTATCCCGAGGCGACCAATGTTGCCGGCGATCGTGCCCGACAAGCCTGCACTGCCCGCCCCGATGGTCAGCACGTCAAGACCCGAGGAGGTGCCGGCTGGCTGGCGCGTGAAACTGTTGTCGAAGCCAAGTTGCTTGAGGACTTCGCGACGGATCTCGGCGACGGTTACCTTGAGCGTGACCTGGTCCTCGCCCTCGATAGTCAGCAGGTTCACCACCTGAGACTGCTGGCGTCCCTCCGCATAGATGGCGACGGCGCCATCGCCACTGCTTTCGCTGGTTGCCACCGTGTTGCGGGTCGTCGCCTCGCCGCCCTTGAGGAAGATGGAAGCGAGCTTCGTCGCCTGCGTTGCATCCTGCGGCGTGCGAACCGTCCCGCTCAACACGATATTGTCGGAGATGATCTCCACCTTGATGTTGGAATCCGGCAGGAAGCGACGAAGATTGGCCTCGAGCCCCGAGATATCGCGTTCGATCTCAAGGTCGATTGCGACAATCTCCTCCCCGTTTCGGCCGAAGATGAAGATATTCGTCTGGCCGACCGTCTTGCCGAAGAGATAGATGCGCCGCGAGGTGCGGGTGACCGCGTCGGCCATGGAAGGATCGGCAACCAGGATGTCGTGGGCATCGGCGGGCAGATCCACGACGATCGCCTTGTTGAGGCCTATCTTGAGGCGCTTGCGCGCACCCATGCCGATCTCGCTGATACGGACGATGCTGCTTTCCTGAGCCATGGCTCGCGATACGGAGAGTGCCCCCGATTCCGGCACTCCGGGAATGCCTGAAACCGCCATGGCAAATGCCAGACCAAACGCGGCCGTTGTCCGCCCCATGCGTCCCAAGATTGTCAACGTCGGCACTCCGTTACTGTGCATCTGCCCCTGCCGCCTTCTGGTTGCCGACGATGGCACCCGACTTGATGACCTGGATCTCTGCCCGCCCGCCGCCGCTCAGCAGATAGTCAGCCGCTATGGTATCGGGCTCCTGCGCATCGGCGACCGAGCGAAGCGCAAGCGTCAGGCGGTCCGCCATCTGCTGGGCCACGGTGATGACCTTCGCCTGGTCCGGGGTGAGCTCGAGGGTGGCCGTTGTGCCGATGACGGTTTTCTGGCCGTCCTGGCTTTCCTGAATCTGCTGGTCGACCGCCAATACACGGATGTTCGTCAGCACTTCCTCTGTCAGGAAACGCCCTTCCTCGCTGCGGCGAACCATGATTACGTCGACGCGATCGTTCGGCAGAACAAAACCGCCTGCGCCCGTCGCTACCGAAATCTCCGTGGCGACGGCCCGCTTGCCGGCAGGCAGGAGCGACGACATGATCCGGTTCGAAGAGTCCGCTATCTTTTCGGCCCGGACCGGCTCGCCTTCGAAAAGCGGCAGGCGGACGACCATGCCGCTCAGCTCGGTGATGGCCTCGGGCCGCGCCGACTGCGTGATCACTCCTTCGACGACACCATCCTCGGGCCAGGGCAGCCAGCGCAGGTTTTCCTCGCTCAGGCGACTTCCGACCGGCAGGTTCGCTGACGACACAAGGACATTGATGCTCGGCTGTTTCTCAATGATCGTCTCGGCGATCTGCGGCGCGCTCGTCCCGGACAGCCGCATGGCCAGCACGCCAGCCAGGCCTGCTGCAACGACGGCAACCGTCAAAATCAGGATACGAGCGGGTTTCATCACCATTCCTCGCGGGACTCAATCTGCCCGCAGAATGGCTGCCAATGGTGTAAGTAAGGTTAATGATCTCGTTACGCGCTTGGTTAACGAAACCTTGTAACCCCAGCCTTCACTTCTGGAGGAGGGTCAGCGCGCTCACCGCAATCGGCGAGCTCCAGAATGTCAGCATGCCAGCGATGCCGATCGCGACCCCATAGGGCACCTTCTTGGATACAAGGACGGGGGCCGGGAGAATGTGGCCGATCATTGCGAAGCGATCCGCCTGCGAGCGAAGCAACATCACGAGCAATGTAATGAGACCACCCCAGAGGGCGGTCTGAACGATGAAGGCGCCGAGCGCGGCGCTGAAACCGAACCAGACGGCCGACGCGGCCAGGAGCTTCACATCCCCGCCACCCATGATGTTCAGGTAGAAGAACCCGAAGCAGACGGCGAGTACGACCGCGCCTGCTGCAATGCTCATGCTGATCTCTGCCCAAGGAAGGCCGGAGACCGGCGCCAGGACGGCAAAGGATGCGAGGAGGAAGATCGATATCCTGTTCGGTATCGTCATGGTGAAGAGGTCGCTGACAGCCGCGATGAGCAGGCACATGGGCAGAACCAACAAGACTGCTGCAGAGCTCATGCGTCCTCTCCCGGCGGCGTGGTTGCCGCACCCTTTCCTCTAGCCAAGAGGTTCAGACCGCTCCGTTCGGAGCGGTTCTGTAAAATTTGTCCGGCAGAATTGCTGCTGGATTAGTAGGTCTTGGCGTTAGCGTTCTGCATCTTGCCGGAAAGCGACGTGAACGTATCGTTCAGCGTGTTGCCGAGCGTGGTTGCGCCGGCGATCAGGGCAACGGAAATAAGGGCTGCGATCAGACCATATTCGATGGCGGTCGCACCGGATTCATCTTTCTTGAAGCGAGCGAAAAACTTCGACATTGGAACTCTCCTACGACACGTTGGTGAATCAGCAAATCCCGACAACTGTTTCCGTTGTTCGGATGCAGGCACCGTAGCGAGAGACGATTTCGATCCACTTAAAGAAGATCGTTAATGGTGTGATAATACCGCAGCGCTCTTCCCTTCTCAAAGACACCCGGGGATTCCGATAGAAAACAAGAGGATCGGCACCGCAAACGGGCGGCACACCGGGAAATGCGGGTGATGGACATGGCGCTGCGGCCTCCCGCTCCCGTTTTGATCCTTAAGGCTTCATTCACCACTATCCCGCATTGTCGCCGAGGCACCATCCATCCAAAGGCCAGGAAATGTACTGCACGCTCGCCCTCCGTCTCGGCCTCGCCCTGCTCGCGCTCGCGGGCGGCGCATGGCCAGCATCGGCCCAGGAGGAGGACATTCTTCGCGTCTTCATGAACCATGCCCGGGTCCTGCGGCTCGACCGACCGGTCAGCAAGGTCATCGTCGGCAATGCCAAGGTCGCCGACGCCACCGTGGCCGACCCGACGACCATCGTTGTCACGGGCCGCAGCTTCGGCACCACCAACCTCGTCCTGCTGGACAGCGACGGCAATGCCATCGCGGACGAGCGTGTGCTCGTGTCGATCGATGAGGGGAACACCGTCCGCGTATTCCGCCCGTCCGACCGCAAGATCCTCTCCTGCACGCCAACGTGTGAGGAGCATGCGGAATTCCCGCAGGGCACGCCGTAGCCATTCCGTGTTGCCGTTTGACTGCAAATGCAGCGGCGTCCGAAACGCTTTGTCAATAATCGACCCCTAACATCACCTGCGTGACAGCGGGTCGATCAATCATGTGCCGGAACAAACACAATGCCCCGGATGACGTATCCTGCGCCCGTAGCCAGCGCTTGAGCGCGCGCTTCGTCCGCTCGCGCGACGGCGCTGCCGCGATCGAATTCGCCATGCTCGCAATCCCCTATTTCCTGATCGTCTTTGCCATCATCGAGACCTTTGTCGCGTTCACCGGTGAGCAACTGGTTTCCAACGCGGTCGATACGCTCTCCCGCCAGATACGGACGGGTCAGATTACGGCCGCGAATACCACCAAGGCCGATTTTCGCGGCAAGTTCTGCGACGAGGTATCCATCCTCATCACATGCAGCGGAGAGGACAGCAGCAAGCTGATCCTCGACATGCGCAGCTTCTCCAAGTTCGCCGAGATTCCCGACGATATTCCGCGCAAGAACGGCGATCTGGATGCCACAGACACGTTCGCCCCCGGCGGCCCGGCCAGCATCAACATGCTGCGCGCCTATTACCGGTGGAGTGTCGTTACCGATCTCGTGCGTCCCTATATTTCCGGCCTGAGACCGGCTGACGGATCGCTTCCCAAGGAATTCCTGATCGTTGCCACTGCCTCCTTCCAGAACGAGGACTACGAGTGATGGGATGGGCAGGGCCGAGCGGCATCGTGAGGAAGGCCAGAAAGGCCATTTCATGTTTCTGGCGTGATCGCCGAGGCGTGGGCGCCGTCGAGTTCGCGCTGATCGCGCCGCTGCTCCTGATGATCTACATCACCGTCTTCGAACTGACGATCGGCCTGAGCGTCTCGAAGAGGGTTGCCCGTGCCTCCGGAGCGATCGCCGATCTCGTGACCCAGCAGCCGAGCGTTTCCAAGAGCTCGCTCGCAGAGATGATGAATGTCGCCCAGAGTATTTTCGTGCCATACGGGGCATCGGACATCTCCCTCGATATCACCGGGATCAAGGTTGGCTCTTCCAGTTCGACGGTCGCCTGGTCGTGGAATGAAGCGGGGGGCAAGCCTTACGGCACGGGAAGCGTCATCAACATTCCTGCCCAGATGAAGGTGCCAGACTCCTTCATCGTCCATGCGGAACTGTCGATTCCTCACCGGCTGCTGATGTTCATGCCGGGGCTGTTGCCGAGCGAAGTACGCGACATTACCATCCGGCGCGACTACTACTTCCGCTCTCGGAGCGGCAAGGAGATCACTTGCGCCGACTGTTGATGCTCCATCACGCCCTTTGCCAAAGCAGGCGCTAAACTATATGTAACCCGATGCGCGACTGACTTCGGCAGCGCGATCCTTTTCCCGGGTGACTGATGGCGCGTGCCTTTCTCTTCGTTCTGGATTCCTTCGGCGTCGGTGGCGCTCACGATGCCGCAGCCTATGGTGATTTGGGCTCCAACACACTCGGCCACATCGCGGAATTCTGTGCCGCCGGCGCCGCCGACCGTGCAGGCTTGCGGAAGGGGCCGCTGAAGCTGCCTAACATGTCCTCACTCGGCCTCCTGGAGATAGGGAGGCTGGCGAGCGGCGACTATCCGGCAGGCATGCCGCTTCCCGAACGGATCTTCGGCCTGCATGGTGCCGCGGATGAAGTTTCGCGGGGCAAGGATACGCCATCGGGCCATTGGGAGATTTCCGGCACGCCTGTGATGTTCGACTGGGGCTATTTCCCTTCCGAGGGGGAGGCCTTCCCGCCGGAACTGGTGGAGGCGATCTGCAGCGAGGGGGGCGTGCCCGGTATCCTCGGCAACTGCCATGCGTCCGGGACCGAGATCATCGCGCGCCTCGGCGAGGAGCATATCCGTTCCGGCAAACCCATCTGCTACACGTCCAGCGATTCCGTGCTGCAGATCGCCGCCCATGAGACCCATTTCGGTCTGGAGCGGCTGCTCGATCTCTGCAAGACGGTGCGCCGTCTCGTGGATCCGCTCAATATCGGCAGGGTGATCGCCCGTCCCTTCATCGGGGAGAGGCCGGCAGACTTCGAAAGGACAGGGAACCGGCGCGACTTTTCAGTCCCGCCACCCGAGCCGACCCTGCTGGAACGTCTTACCGAAGCGGGGCGCAAGGTCCATGCGATCGGCAAGATCGGCGATATCTTCGCCCACCAGGGCGTATCCCGCGTCGTGAAGGCCAACGGCAATGCCGCTTTGATGGCCGCCACCCTTGAGGCCATGGAGGTCGCCGAGAGCGGAGACCTGGTCTTCACCAACTTCGTCGACTTCGACCAGTTGTATGGTCACCGGCGCGATGTGGCTGGCTATGCAGCCGCGCTCGAGAGCTTCGACCGCGCCCTGCCGGAAATTCATAGACGGCTCAAGGCGGGGGATCTGGTGATCCTCACCGCTGACCACGGCTGCGATCCCACATGGCGTGGCACCGACCATACGCGTGAGCGGGTGCCCGTCATGGCCTTCGGTCCCGGAATCCGCTCTCGCGACATCGGTATCCGGCCGACCTATGCGGATATTGGCGAGTCGGTGGCGGCGCACCTCGGCATCCCCGCCGGCTCGCATGGATGGAGTTTCCTTTGACCCGACATCTCCTGAAGGCCGAGATCCACTGCCATATCGAAGGGGCAGCACCGCCGGTTCTTGCCGCGAAGCAGGCGGATAAATACGGCGTCGACACAACCGGCTTCCTCCGCGATGGCGCCTATGTCTGGAACGACTTCTCGGAGTTTCTCGTCTGCTATGACCGCGTCGCTGCTCTGTTCCGCACGGATGCGGATTATGCGCTGCTGACGGAGAGTTATCTCACGGAACTGGCCGGGGCGAACACGATCTACAGCGAGATCATCGTTTCTCCCGATCATGGTGACCGGATCGGACTTGGCGCCGACGCCTATCTCTCCGGCATCTGCGAAGGTATACGCCGGGCGGGTGAGAAGACGGGTATCGAGGCCCGCATCATCGTGACCGGCGAGCGTCACTTTGGTCCGGACAGCGTCATCGCCGCAGCCGAATACGCCGCGCGCAGCCAAAACCCGCTGGTGACCGGTTTCAACATGGCAGGCGAGGAGCGCATGGGCCGCGTCGCCGACTATGCCCGTGCCTTCGACATCGCCCGGGACGCAGGTCTTGGATTGACGATCCATGCAGGCGAGGTCTGTGGCCCGTTCAGCGTCATCGATGCACTCGACCTCGTGCGCCCCTCGCGTCTTGGCCACGGGGTGCGCGCCGTGGAGGATCCGGAACTCGTTGCGCGTCTCCGCGATCTCGGCACGGTTCTGGAGGTCTGCCCCGGCTCAAACGTTGCCCTCAACGTCTACCCTGACTTCCACCACCACCCGCTACGCCGGCTCCACAAGGAGGGGGTCCGGGTGTGTCTCAACTCGGACGATCCGCCCTTCTTCCACACGTCGCTTGAGCGGGAATATGAGATCGCTTCCAGCGTAATGGGTTTTTCGGATGCCGAGATCAATGCCATGACCCGCACTGCGATCGAGGCGGCCTTCGTCGACGAGGCAACACGCCAGCGGCTGCTTGAGCGGTTGCCTGACGACACTTTGGCGGCTCAACCACGGGCAAACCAGGCCCAGGGACTTGCGGTTTTCCGCCAACCAATAAAGAAGAGAAACATCAACAACAGGGGAAGGCAGTTCTGATGGACGGCGTCACGGTCATCGATCATCCGCTGGTGCAGCACAAGCTGACGATCATGCGCAAGAAGGAGACATCGACGGCGGGATTCCGGCGTCTGCTGCGCGAAATCTCCACCTTGCTCTGCTACGAGGTCACCCGCGATCTCGAACTGACGATGGAAACCATCGAGACGCCACTTCAGGAGATGCAATCGCCGGTCCTCGAAGGCAAGAAACTCGTCTTCGCATCGATCCTGCGCGCCGGAAACGGTCTTCTCGAGGGCATGCTGGAACTGGTTCCCTCCGCCCGCGTCTCACACATCGGGGTCTACCGCGACCACGAGACGCTGCAGGCGGTGGAGTACTTCTTCAAGGCGCCCGATGACATCGCGGAACGGCTGATCATCGTGGTCGATCCGATGCTGGCGACCGGCAATTCGGCGATCGCTGCGATCGACAAGCTGAAGGAGCGCGGGGCGCACAACATCCGCTTCCTCTGCCTGCTGGCAGCACCGGAAGGCATCGAGAGCTTCCGAAAGCATCACCCGGACGTGCCTGTCTATACGGCATCCATCGACAGCCACCTCAACGAGAACGGCTACATCGTCCCCGGTCTCGGCGACGCCGGGGATCGGATGTATGGAACGAAATAGCGGCACCTTAACCGGCTCTTTACGACGAGACGAGTTTCAGGCCCCGGCGGCATCGCGTTCAGCACATTCTTCATCGGCAATGATGTAAAGTCGTGCCGAGTTGAGAACGTGGCGGGGGCCAGCATGATCGGACGCAACATCTTCCTGTTCGCGGTCGGCGCCGTTCTCATGTCGCAGGTGCCGTCACTGCTCGGGCTGACGGACATCTCAGAGCCGGTGGAGACGACGCAGGCCACTGCGCCCTCGGCGCCGCCGTCGCCTGCGCGGCTTGCGGCGATTTCTGCCGACGACCGGGGACACTTCAACGCCGTCTTCCGCATCAATGGGCGGCCCGTCGAGGGCATGATCGACACCGGCGCCTCCTTGGTCGCCCTGAACGAAAGCACAGCGCGACGGATCGGCATCGCCGGCAGCCGGCTGCAGTTCAAGCACCAGGTCAGCACGGCCAATGGCAAGACCGAGGCTGCGCATGTCGTGCTGGATGAGGTTGAGCTCCAGGGCGTACGGGTGCGGCAGGTAGATGCGTTCGTGCTGCGCGACACGGCGCTTTCCTCGGCACTGGTCGGCATGAGCTTCCTGAAAAAGCTGACGTCCTTCAGGGTAGAGCGCGGGACGCTGAGACTGTCGCAGTGATCAGGCGATCCGTTCAAGCACGACCGGAGTAGGCTCCGGCGCAGCATCGGCAATGCGGAACGAACGCGTGAGCGCGGCCACAGCACCTTGTGCTTGTGCTTCGGTGTTTGCATGCACGAAGGCAATAGGATCACCCTCCGACACCTTTGTCCCGAGTGGCTGTATCCGGTCGATGCCCACCCCGTGATCGATACTGTCCTGGGGTCGCTTGCGGCCACCGCCGAGCTCGACGACAGCGAGACCCACGTCACGCGTTGCGCACGCAGCAAGCCAGCCGCCGTGCGGGGCCGGCACGGGTATGACAACCGGTGCCTTTGGCAAATACTGGTCCGGCTTCTCGATGAAGTCGGAAGGTCCGCCGAGGGCGTGGACCATGCGAGCGAAGATCTCCAGGGCCTTGCCACTGTCGAGTGCGGCAATGGCTGCGGCCCGGGCCTCCTCTGCGGTCTGGCGAGGTTGCGCCTGCTGGAGCATCTCGGTCGCAAGCGCGACGACCACCTCATGCAGCCGGCTGCCGTTCTTCCGCCCCATCAGGAAGTCGATGGCATTCCTGACTTCGACGGCGTTGCCAGCACCATCGGCGAGCGGCTGGTTCATGTCGGTCAGGAGCGCGCTGGTACGGGTCCCGGCTCCGTTGGCGACATCGACAAGGGAGCGGGCGAGCCTGGCGGCATCCTCCGGGGCTTCCATGAAGGCGCCATTGCCCACCTTCACGTCCAGTACGAGTGTCTGGAGCCCGGCAGCGAGCTTCTTCGAAAGGATAGAGGCGGTGATGAGAGGCACGGACTCCACCGTCGCAGTCACGTCGCGGATGGCGTAAAGGCGACGATCCGCCGGCGCGAGATCCCCCGTCTGGCCAATGATCGCACAGCCCACATCCGAAACGACCCGGCGGAGCAGAGCGGGATCCGGCATGACATTGTAGCCCGGGATCGACTGAAGCTTGTCTAGCGTCCCACCGGTATGGCCGAGGCCCCTGCCGGAGATCATCGGGACTGCGAGGCCGCAGACCGCGACGGTGGGGGCAAGCATCAGGGAGACATTGTCTCCGACACCACCGGTAGAATGCTTGTCGGATACGGGCCGCCCCACACCCGGCCAATCCATGACCTCGCCGGAATCGCGCATGGCAAGAGTGAGCGCGACCGTTTCGTCGCGGGACATGCCCCGAAAGAAGACAGCCATGGCGAAGGCCGCAGCCTGCCCTTCCGTGATATCCTCACGGGTCAGGCCTGCGATGAAGGCCGAGATCTCCTCGGCCGCAAGTTCCTGCCCGTCGCGCTTCCGGCGGATGATCTCCTGGGGAATCATGCCGTCAGTAGCCCGTGGCTGCGCGCGGCGAGGCGGCGCCACTCAGCACCGCCAGAATGTCATCGAGAAGACCGGACGCACCAAACCGGAACGTCGACGGCATGACCCAATTCGGCCCCATGATGGTTTCGGCAAGCCGCAGATAGAGGTCTGCGTCGGAGACCGTGGCGATACCCCCTGCGGGCTTGAAGCCGACGCGCTTCCGGGACGCTCGGATGGTGCGCAGCATGATGTCCGCAGCCTCGAGCGTGGCGTTGACGGACACCTTGCCCGTGGAGGTCTTGATGAAATCGGCACCGGCCGCGATCGCCAGTTCGGACGCCCGGCTTATCAGGGCGCTGTCCTTCAGTTCGCCGGTCTCCAGGATGACCTTGAGGCAGGCCTGTGGGCAGGCACTGCGAATTGCCTCGACCATGTCGGTGACGGCGGCTTCGTCGCCATTAAGAAGGTTTCGGTAGGGAATGACGAGGTCGATCTCATCGGCACCGTCGGCGATCGCCTGCCGCGTCTCCTCCACCACATCGATTACCGGAAGGTCGCCCGACGGGAAATTCACCACTGTCGCGATACGGACCGGATGCCCCTGCCCGAGGAGCGCCCTCGCCTGCGCCACGAATCGCGGCCAGATGCAGATCGCGGCCGCAGAGCCGTAAGGGGTTTGCGCCCGCCGGCACAGTGTCTCGATCGCAGCCGCATCGCAATCATCGCGAAGGTTGGTGAGGTCGAGCAGAGAAAGCGCGAAGCTGGCGGCTTCTCGCGGAGTGTTGATCTCCATGGCTGATACCTCCTCGTCAGGCCTCATCATCGGTGTTCAAACGATCGGACGCAACCCGCCGATTCTGGCAATCCTGTGTAGCTTGGGACCCACCAGCACCGGTCAGCGTCACAGGCCCTTGTCTGCCAGCATTTCCTCAAGAATGGCGGCTAGGCGGCGGCCGCCGACAGGCGCCATATCCTTCGTCTCCTCGTGACTGAGCTCCCCTCCGGTCATGCCGGCACCGAAATTCGTGATCACCGAAGCCGCGGCAACGCGCAGACCGAAGAGGCGTGCCAGGATCACCTCCGGGACGGTGGACATACCGACGGCATCTGCTCCCAAAGTCCGCGCCATCCGGATTTCCGCCGGCGTCTCGAAGCTCGGGCCGGAAAACCACATGTAGACGCCGGTGAACAGCGGGATGCCGCAGCGTATAGCCGCGTTGCGCATGTCGGTTGCGAGTTCGGCATCATAGGCGTTGGTCATTCCCACGAACCGCCGGTCGCCCTCCTCCCCGATCAGAGGATTCATGCCCGAGTAGTTGATGTGGTCGGTGATCTGCATCACCGAGCCCGGCGGCATGTCCTGACGCAGAGAACCCGCAGAGTTCGTCAGGACAAGCGACTGGACGCCAAGCCCCTTCAAAACCTCGATGGGGAAGCGCATAGCGCGCGGGTCGCCCTTCTCGTAGTAGTGGGCACGGCCCGAAAGCATGATGACCGGCTCTCGACCCAGATGGCCGGCGACGAGTTCGCCCGCATGCCCTGTCACGCCGCTGACCGGGAATCCCGGCAGGTCGCGATAGGGGATGCGAACCGGATCAGAGACATTTTCGACCAATGAGCCGAGACCGGAGCCAAGCACGACCGCGCAACGCGGCATCAACCCGTTCAACCGATCGACCAGAATATCCGCGACATCCCTCATCCGATCACGTCCGTCTCGAAGGCGTAGGGAAGGAGTTCAGCCATGGTCACGGTCTTCTGGACCCCCTGATCGTCGCAGAGATATATCCGTGTATCCGCTGACGCGAACTCAGCAATCTTCTGCCGGCAGCCACCGCAGGGAGTGCAGAGCGGCAGTTTCTCGGCGATGACGGCGATCTCCTCGATGCGGCTGCCGCCGCCCATGATCATCGCACCGATCGCAGTCGGCTCGGCGCACCAGCCCTGAGGGAAGGAGATGTTCTCGATGTTGGCGCCTACATAGACACTGCCATCATCGGCACGGATCGCCGCCCCCACCGGGAATTTCGAATAGGGTGCATAGGCTCTCGCCATTGCTTCCCGGGCAGCCTCGAAAAGCTCGTGGGACATGCGTCAGCGTTCCTTCACATAGGGGACGCCGCCCGCCTTCGGCGCATGGGCCACACCGATGAAGCCGGCGAGGAGGACGATGGTGAGGATGTAGGGCAGTGCCTGGAATATCTGGACGGGCACTTCGCCGATCCCCGGGACCGACTTGCCCTGCATGAAATTGGCGACCGCATCCAGAAAGCCGAAGAGCAGGCAGGCGAACATCACCGGCACCGGCTTCCACTTCGCGAAGATCAGTGCGGCGAGTGCGATATAGCCCTTGCCCGCCGACATGTTGTTGATGAAGGCGGCCGACTGGGCAATCGCGAGGTATGTCCCGGAAAAACCGCAGAGAAAGCCGGCGACGATCACGGCGCGGTAGCGCATCCATGTCACCGAGATGCCAGCCGTATCCACGGCTCCGGGATTTTCGCCAACGGCACGGAGACGCAGGCCGAATCGGGTGCGGAACAGGACCCACCAGGCAATGGGAACCGCCAGGAACGCCATGTAGGCGAGGATGTTGTGGCCGGAGATGACATTGGCATAGAGCGGGCCGATGATCGGCACGTCGCGCACTGCATCGGCCCCGGGCAGGATGATCGGAGAAAATCGTCCGTCGCCCGGCACCTGCGGGGTACGTCCCCCCTGCCCGAACCATGCCTGGCCAAGAACCACCGTCAGTCCCATGGCGACGAAGTTCAGCGCCACGCCCGAGACAATCTGGTTGCCGCGATTGGTGATCGAGGCAAAACCGTGGACGAGGGAGAAGACGATCGACACCCCAATGCCGGCCAGCAGGCCAAGCCAGGCCGATCCGGTCACATAGGCGGCACAGGCGGAAGCAAAGGCGGCCGCCAGCATCTTCCCCTCAAGGCCGATGTCGAAGACCCCGGCACGTTCGGAAAACAGGCCGGCAAGCGCGGTGAACAGGAGCGGGATCGACAGTCGCAAGGCGGAGCCGAGGATGCTGACGAGAATATCAAAGAACTCCATCCGTCCCTCCTCAGGCTCTGGCAATCTGTTGATAGACACGCACAATCGCGGGACGCAGCATGTGCTCCAGCGCACCGGCAAACAGGATCACGAGGCCCTGGATGACGACGATCATGTCGCGCGTGATGGTCGGCATCTCGAAGGACAGGTCGGCGCCGCCCTGGTAGAGGATGCCGAACAGGATGGCTGCCAGGATGATCCCCACCGGATGGCTGCGCCCCATCAGCGAGACGGCGATCCCGACGAAACCCGCGCCGGCGACAAATTCCACCTGCAACCGGGCTGCAGCGCCATTGACGGCATTCAACGCCATCATGCCGGCCAGCGCGCCGGAGATCAGCATGGCGATGATGACGGTACGGACGTAGGGAACCCCGGCATAGATCGCTGCCGACGGGCTGATCCCGAGCGTGCGCATCTCATAGCCGAGCTTGGTACGCCAGATCAGCAACCAGACGAGGTAACACATCACCAGCGCGATCAGGAACGACACGTTGAAGGGCGCCGGCCCTAGCTTCAGACCGAAGAGTGCCATCAGCCAGTCGAGCTTGGGCAGTTGGCCACCCTCCAGGAAAGTGCGCGTTTCGGGCGCCATCTTGCCTGGCACGATCAGCACATTGACCAGCAGGTAGACCATCAGCGCTGCGCCGATGAAGTTGAACATGATCGTGGTGATGACGATGTGGCTGCCGCGCTTGGCCTGCAGCCAGGCAGGAATGAAGGCCCAGGCGGCGCCGAAGATCGCAGCCCCTGCGACGGCGAAGGGCATTGTCACGTACCATGGCACGTAGTGGTCGAGGGCAAGTGCAGCCAGCGCGGCACCAAGCCCACCGACATAGGCCTGCCCTTCCGAACCGATGTTGAAGAGGCCGGCATGGAAGGCGACGGCGACCGATAACCCGGTAAAGATGAAGCTGGTGGCATAGAAGAGGGTGAAACCTATGGCGTCGCCACGACCGAGCGAGCCCTGGATCAGAAACTTCAGAGCCTCCCAGGGACTCTCGCCGATCCACCAGACCACCAGCCCGGAGAAGAAGAAAGCCAGGAGAAGGTTGATCAGGGGGATCAGGCCATAGCTGATCCAGTTGGGAAGCGGCACGGATGCTGTCGTCATGTCGACCTCACGCCGCAATACCGGCCATCATCAGGCCGAGTGTCTGTTCTTCGGTTTCGCCGGTCTTTTCGCCAACGATGCGGCCGGCGAACATGACGAGGATGCGGTCCGAAAGCGAGCGGATCTCGTCCAGTTCGACAGAAACCAAAAGGACGGCCTTGCCTGCGTCGCGCGTCTCGATGATCCGGCGGTGGATGAATTCTATTGCACCGACGTCGACGCCGCGTGTGGGCTGGCCAACGATAAGCAGCTTTGGGTCCCGCTCGATCTCGCGCGCCACCACGATCTTCTGCTGGTTGCCTCCGGAAAAGTTCGCCGTCCTCAGACGCGCATTGGGCGGGCGGATATCGTATTTTGCAATCTTGTCTTCGGCATCCTTGCGGATCGCGTTCAGATCGAGGAAGGCACCGCGGCCGTATTTCGGGTCACGGTGATAGCCGAGGATGGAGTTTTCATACTCTTCGAACTTCAGGACGAGCCCCATGTGATGCCGGTCTTCCGGAATGTGCGCGAGGCCGAGATCGCGGCGCCGAGCCGCATCAAGTCCGGCCACCGGTTGGCCGTCCATGATGATTTCGCCTGAAAAGGGTTTGCGTATTCCGGCAATCGCCTCCAGCAGTTCCGACTGCCCGTTGCCGGCAACGCCGGCAATCCCGACGATCTCGCCGGCTCGAACATCGAACGAGACATTGTCCACCATCGTAACGCCGCGGGCATCCTTGACCGTCAGGTTGCGCACCGACAGCAGGACAGGGCCCGGCCTCGCCTCACCCTTTTCCACATGCAGGAGGACATGGCGGCCCACCATGAGCTCGGCGAGTTCCTCCACAGTCGTCTCCGCCGTCTTGCGGGTCGCGACCATTTCGCCCCGGCGCATGACGGAGACCGAGTCGGTGATGGCCATGATCTCACGCAGCTTGTGGGTGATCAGGATGATCGTCTTTCCCTGCTCCCGCAGAACGCGCAGGACGTTGAACAGGTGGTCGGCCTCTGCCGGCGTCAGTACGCCTGTCGGCTCGTCGAGGATCAGGATATCAGCACCCCGATAGAGCGCCTTCAGGATTTCGACGCGCTGTTGCGCCCCGACAGGAAGCTCCTCGATGATCCCATCCGGATCGACTTCCAGCCCATACTCCTTCTCCAGGCGCTCAAGTTCGGCTCTCGCCTTGTCGGCAGACCGTCCCAGGAACTGTCCGCCTTCGACGCCGAGCATCACGTTCTCCAGAACGGTGAAGTTCTCGACCAGCATGAAGTGCTGGTGAACCATGCCTATCCCTGCGGCAATAGCAGCCTGGCTGTCCCGGATCAGTATGGGCTTTCCCGAAATGCGGATTTCGCCTTGGTCTGCCTGATAAAATCCATAGAGAATCGACATCAATGTCGACTTGCCGGCGCCATTCTCGCCGATAATGCCGTGGATCGTCCCCTTGGCGATGTTGAGATTGATGTTCTTGTTGGCGTGAACGGGACCGAAGCTTTTGTCGATGCCCACAAGTTCGATCGCCGGTACGGCTGAAGGGTCTAGGCTCAAGCGTCCGCCTTTCAAATCGCGCATATGGCAAGGGCGCCTGCAGCACTGCTGCAGGCGCCCTTGGTTCGATTACTTCGGGCAGGAATTGTCGGACATGTAGTCGTGAACCTTGACGGTTCCCGCAATGATGTCGGCCTTGGCCTTCTCGACCGCCTCGGACATTTCCGGCGTGATCAGCGCCTTGTTGTTCTCATCGACGGCGTAGGTGACGCCGTCTTCCTTGACGCCTAGTGCCTCAACGCCCGCGGTGAACTTGTCGTCCTGTGTGTCCTTGAAGGCGTTGTAGACGGCGAGGTCGACGCGCTTGACCATGGAGGTCAGCACCTTGCCGGGATGCAGGTGGTTCTGGTTGGAGTCGACGCCGATGCCGAGCTTGCCATTGTCGGCTGCGGTCTGAAGGACTCCGAGGCCGCTGGCGCCGGCTGCCGCGTAGACGACGTCTGCGCCCTGGTCGATCTGGTTCTTGGTAAGCTCGCCGGCGCGGACCGGGTCGTTCCAGGCTGCACCCGTGGTGCCGACCATGTTCTGGAAGACCGTCGCGTCAGCCTTTGCCGCCTTGACGCCCTGGACATAGCCGCAGCCGAACTTGCGGATCAGCGGAATATCCATGCCGCCGACGAAGCCGACCTTGCCGGTCTGCGAAGCCATGCCGGCCAGGAGGCCGACGAGGTAGGAGCCCTCCTCTTCCTTGTAGACGACTGAACGGACGTTCGGCAGGTCAACGACGGAATCCACGATCACGAACTTGGTGTCCGGGAACTCGGCTGCGACCTTTTCCATGGCCGAGGTCCAGGCGAAGGAGACGGCCACGACCGGGTTGAAGCCGCGGCTCGCAAAGTTGCGGATCGCCTGCTCGCCCTGCGTGTCGCTCGTAGGCTCGAAATCCCGATACTCGACCCCCGTCTCCTTCTTGAACTGTTCGGCGCCACCGAAGGCTGCCTCGTTGAAGGATTTGTCGAACTTGCCGCCGGTGCCGTAGACGAGCGCCGGCTTGATTTCCGCTGCCAGCGCGGTCGCCGACATTGCTGCAACGGCCATGAGGGTCAAAAGGGTTTTCTTCATCGTTCAGCCCTGTTTCAGAATGTTGTTAGCTGGGTCCTCCCGCATGCCGTTCGATGGCAAGCTGCGGCAACCGGTCTTCCCCGCAACAGACTGGCTTTAAGCACTTTTGCATGGGTGGTGGAAAAATTCACCCGATTTTTTTCATCTGGTAAAATTCTGGTGCCGGCACCCGATGACACAAAAAATGCCGCGCACGAAACGGGCGCGGCATCCTGAAGATGTCCTGAAGGCCAGAGGTGACTACCCGACCGGGCAGCTCACGCCGGTGCCGCGCAGGCCGCAATAACCGCCGGGGTTCTTGGCCAGATACTGCTGATGGTAATCCTCTGCGTAGTAGAAGATGTCGAGCGGCGCGATCTCCGTGGTGATGCGCCCCTTCTTTCCCGCCGAGTCGAGCGCTGCCTGGAAAGCCGCCATTGCCTCCCTCGCTTCGGCCGCCTGCGCCTCGTTCGTGGTGTAGACGGCAGAACGATAGGTGGTGCCGATGTCGTTGCCCTGCCGCATGCCCTGGGTAGGATCATGTTCCTCGAAGAACGTCTTCAGCAAGACGCGATAGGATACAACCGCGGGGTCGAAGACCACCTTGACGATCTCCGCGTGGCCGGTGAGCCCCGTCGTCGTCTCCTGATAGGTGGGGTGGGGCGTGATCCCTCCAGCATAACCGACGGCCGTCACATGTACGCCGGGGATCTTCCAGAAGAGGCGCTCCGCCCCCCAGAAGCATCCCATGCCGAAATAGGCGATCTCCATACCCCCGGGATAGGGTTCATGGAGTGAATGCCCATTGACGAAGTGGTTGTCGGAGGTCGGAATGGGCTGCTCCCGGCCAGGGAGCGCCGTTTCCGGCGTCGGCATGGCAGTCTTCTTGTTGAACATGTCGATCACGAACATCATCGCCTCCTGGCGTAAGAGGGAGTGCCTGCCTGCGGGAACCGGATGTTCGATCAGGCTGAGAAGCGGCCGGCAAATCGCGGGCGCCGGTAGCCGATCATCCAGAACAGCAAGGCAAGCACGAGGAAAACGGCAAAGGCGGGCTGCGACAGAACCGGCGCGATGGCCCACCGCCAGGCATCGTCATGGATATAGTGTGCAAAGGCGGCCTCCGCCATAGCGAGGCTGACGACATCGAGGTTCTGCCAGTGATTTCCAAGCGACGTCACCACTACGGACGAGGAAGCCACCGACTGAATGGAATCGAGCGTCCCAGCGAATATTGCCGCCACGAGCGCCAGCAGACTGAAAAGGCGGAAGAAGCTGCGTATCAACGGCTGTTTTCCTGAAGTCGCGAACGGGAAGGGCGGGACAAGGTGTTGCGCCAAGCGATAACGCGGGCCGCCTTGCGGTGCAACAGGCACCGCTCAGAGCGCCTTCTGGGGTGGGCACGCAAATTCCGGTTGATCGACGCGAAATCCTCGTTATATATCGCGCCCGACCGCTGCTTCGCGCCTGCGCAGGCAGCCCTTACTCCAAGGACAGGTGGCCGAGTGGTTGAAGGCGCACGCCTGGAACGCGTGTATACGGGAAACCGTATCGAGGGTTCGAATCCCTCTCTGTCCGCCACTCCCCAACGAGATCATTTGCTCTAGTTCAGGCATCAGGCCCATTTTCGTGGCTCTTGGGTCAAGGCCGGCTATGTCGGGCCAGGAATGGCGCGGCGTGACTAGGCCCGCGCAAGGAAGGGCGGGCATAGCTTTGGTGGCCCGATGAACGGGTTCCAAAGAGGGCAATGAACATGTCTCACGATCTCGACCTTCCGGGCGCCATTTCCGAACAAATGCTCAGCCTCTTCCTAGAAGACAACGACCTCGACACGTTGACGGATGTTCTCGTCGAGGCGCTGGAGGAGGCGCTTGCGATATTGCAGGAAGAAATCAGCGGCGAGACTTTGCACTGACGGCCGAGCCAAGGCCTCGCGAAAAATGACGTCAGTTTAAGAACGGTTATAAGAAAAACCGGAACAAGCTTCCTCCCTGGGGGTTCTTCTGCGCGGAAGGGCAACGAAAGGAGAAAGACATGAAAAAGATCCTCATTGCTTCTAGCGCTATTCTCGCAGCCATGTTCGCAACCGGCGCCTCCGCCCAGGAAGGAACCGCCAGCGGTGCAGCCGGTGGGGCCGTAACCGGCGCCATCATCGGCGGGCCTGTCGGTGCTGCCGTCGGCGGAATTGCCGGTGCAGCCCTGGGTACGGCCATCGACCCGCCGCCGCAGGAAGTCATCCGCTACGTCGAGACGCAGCCTGCTCCTTCGGCACGTGTCGTCGTTGAAGAGGAAATCGTCGTCGGCAAGCCCCTGCCCGAGACCGTCGTCCTGACGCCGGTGCCCGAGCATGAGACTTACGCTTATGCCGTGGTGAACGAGCAACGCGTGATCGTCGATCCGCAGACCCGCACGGTAGTGCAGGTCATTCAGTAATCCTGGCATCAGAATGTTGATCTAGAGCCCCGCTCACCGGCGGGGCTCTTTTTTAGATCTTGTCAGACCAGCACGACCTGATCGACGCGATCCTGGGCACCGAAGAAGCGAAGATAACGCTCCACCTCCGCCGGATCGCCGGTCGCCTTGCGCGGGTTGTCGGACAGCTTGACGGCGGGACGGCCGTTCGCCTCGCTCACCTTGCAGACAAGCGAGATCGGCTTCAGGCTCTCCACATATTGAGGGGCGCAGCCGGCAAAGTCATTGGTGAGGTTGGTACCCCAGCCGAAGCTCATCCGAACCCGACCCTCGAAATGGCGGTAGGTGTCGATGATCGCATCGACATCCAGTCCATCCGAAAAAATCAGAAGCTTGCTTCTCGGATCTCGTCCCATGCGCTGCCACCAGTCGATGATCTTCTCTCCGCCCTCGATGGGCGGTGCGCTGTCGGGTCGAAACCCCGTCCAGTCCGCAACCCATTCCGGCGCATCTCGCAGGAAGGCCGCGGTTCCGAAGGCGTCTGGCAGGACGATGAGCAGGTTGCCACCATAGAGCCGGTTCCAGTCCTTCAGGACCTTGTAGGGCGCAGCCCGCAGTTCCTCGTCCGAATCAGCTAGGGCTGCCATTACCATGGGGAGTTCGTGGGCATTGGTTCCCACCGCTTCCAGGTCGGAATCCATGGCGAGGAGCACGTTGCTGGTGCCGGTGAAGCCGGCACCGATCCCTTCCTTCAGGGCCTCCACGCACCAGCGCTGCCAAAGGAAACTATGACGCCGGCGCGTCCCGAAATCGGATATCCGCAGCCCCGGGAGCGCCCGCAGACGCTCGACCTTCTCCCACATCTTGGCCTTGGCCCGCGCATAGAGCACGTCGAGAGCAAAGGGGCCCATGTGCCGCATGGCTGCGCGAGAGCGCAACTCGTTGATGATGGCGAGCGCCGGGATCTCCCACATCGTGGTTTCCATCCAGCGGCCGTGGAAGTTCAGCTCATACTGGCCGTCGCGCTTTGAGAGTTCGTATTCCGGCAGCTGGAAGGTCGCGAGCCAGTTCAGGAACTCCGGCTCGAAGATCTGCTTGCGTCCATAGAAGGTGTTACCGGCAAGCCAGATCATCTCCTTCTTCGACAGGTGGAGGCTGCGCGCGTGGTCCAGCTGCTCACGCAGTTCCCCCTCGTCGATCTCCTCCGCCAGGCGTACCGTCTTCGTCCGGTTGATAAGGGAGAAGGTCGCGTCGACGTCCGGATAGAGCTTCCAGATCATCTGCAGCATCAAGAGCTTGTAGAAATCGGTATCGATCAGGCTGCGAATGATCGGGTCGAGCTTCCAGGTGTGATTGTAAACCCGGGTGGCGATATCGGTCTTCGTCATGCCTGTCCTGCCTTGGCCCAGGAGGGCCGGCTCGACTCATCGGAACGAAGGCCAGTCCGCGAACCGCCTCCGGGTCGCAAGACTTAGGGAAAAATGTCGGGCAAGTCCACACGCCAATTCGGCCGCGGCAGGTCGCGGCCGAAGGTATCAGAATGGAATTGTCGTCAGTTGGCCGGTGCGTTGGCGGCCGGCGGAGCAGCCGCCGGATTCGCGGACGGCTGTGCATCCTGCGTGGCGGGCGCCGTGTCTCCGGCAGGCGGCGTCGCCGTCTGTTCTGCAGGTGGCTCGGTCGACTGGCCCCAGATCTCGGCAACGCCCCAGGCGATCATGACGAGAACGATGCCGGCGATCAGTACCTTCAGGACCGGGAAACCCGCGCGCCCCTGCCGCGCCTCGGTGCCGCTCAACGGCTTTTCGGTGCTACCCGGACGCCTGCTGCCGGTACCGGGGTCATTGGGATCAAATCGGGTATTCATCTGATGTCGCTCCTCTGCACAGCCGGTCTCGGCCGATCTGTTGGCAGGGGAACGATCTGCGCCCAGCGAAGTTCCGTCGGGTCAATAGCCGACGGTGCGGTCGACGATATGCTGCATCGGCTGGTTCGCCTCATAGCGGTCGATCTGCTGCTCGACGTGACGCAGGAGTGCTCGCACATCGGTCGCAGAGGCGGCGTGCGGCGTGATGATGACGTTCTCCAGGTTCCAGAATGGGCTGTCCGCCGGTAGCGGCTCGACCTCGAAGACGTCCAGCGAGGCGCCCCGTAGCGTCCCGTCGCCGAGGGCTTCCAGCAGGTCTCGCTCCACCTGGCTTCCGCCCCGCCCGGCATTGATGAACACCGGACCGCCAAGTGCGCCATCCCGGCGAAGCTTGTGAAACAGGCTTGCGTCGAAGACTGCTCGGGTATCCGGCGTCAGGGGAAGAAGCCCGACCAGGATATCCGTTCTCGACAGGAAATCGTCGAGCCCGGACCTGTCGAAGGTTTCGATCCCCTCGATGTCTTTCGCCGTTCTCGACCAGCCGATCACATTGAAGCCCATCATCTTCAGCTTTGCTGCCGAATCCCGCCCGAGCACCCCAAGGCCCATGATCCCGACCGTGACATCTTTCGCCTCCGGCTGCGGCAGTTCGCGCCACAAATGCTCGCCTTGCTGCCTCCGATAGGCCGGAGCCTGGCGCAGATGGCTGAGGCATTGCAGCACCACCCACTCGCTCATGCGGGTGGTGAGGCTCTCGTCGACGAAGCGGACAATGGTGAGCGGAGGCAGATCAGGTATGGTGAGGATGTGATCAACGCCGGCGCCGCCGGAGAACAGCACCTGGAGATTGGGCGCCCGGAGAAACAGGTCGCGATCGGACTTCCATACGACTGCGTATTGCGCCGACGACAGATCCTGATGCTTGTCGGCCGCCAGCATTACCTTACGCCCCGGCAAGGCGTGGCTGAGGGCGGCGTCGATTTCGCGGCGCTCGAATTTCAGATCGATGGCGACAGCCGGTTTGGAAGATGACATGGAATCCTCGTCGCACTACTGACTGATGGCAGCCGTGTCGACCGCCCTGAGATCAAAGGCCGCGGCCATCAGCGCCCTGGTATAGTCCTGCTGAGGCGCCTGGAAAATCTGCTCCGACGGCCCCTCCTCGACCACCTTGCCACCGCGCATCACCATGACATGGTTGGCGAGCGCCTTCACGACCTTCAGGTCATGGCTGATGAAGAGGTAGGCGAGTTCGTGCTTCTTCTGCAGGTCGCGCAGAAGGTCGACCACCTGCGCCTGCACCGTCATGTCGAGCGCTGAAGTCGGCTCGTCCAGCATCACGAAACGTGGCTTCAGCACCATGGCTCGAGCAATGGCGATGCGCTGCCGCTGCCCGCCGGAGAACTCGTGGGGGTAGCGCCAGCGGGTGTCCGGATCGAGCCCGACCTCGGTCAGGGCCCAGCGCACCCGTTCGTCGCGCTCCTCCGGGGAGAGCGACGGCTCATGGACCTTAAGCCCCTCCGCGATGATTTCCCCCACGGACATGCGCGGGCTGAGCGATCCGTAGGGATCCTGGAAGACGACCTGGAGGCGATCACGCAGCGGCCGCATCTGCTTGAACGAGTAGTTGCCGATGTCATTGCCTATGAAGGCGATCCTGCCCTTCGACGAGATCAGGCGCGCCAGCGCGAGGCCGAGCGTCGTCTTGCCCGATCCGGATTCCCCCACCACGCCCAGCGTTTCGCCGGCCCGCAGCGACAGGCTGACGCCGTCGACCGCCTTGACGTGGTCCACGACCCGCCGCATCAGGCCCGCCTTGATCGGGAACCAGACACGGACATCCTGCCCTTCCATCACGATCGGCTTGGTGGGGTCCGCCACCGGCGGTTCGCCCCGGGGTTCGGACGCCAAGAGGTGGCGCGTGTACTCGTGCTGCGGGTGTGTGAACACGTCCTCGACATTGCCGGTTTCGACAATCCTCCCCCCGGTCATCACACAGACGCGGTCCGCGAACTTGCGGACGATGCCGAGATCATGGGTAATGAAGAGCATGGACATGCCGTGCTCGCCCTTCAGCCGGCTCAGGAGTTCGAGGATCTGCGCCTGAACCGTGACGTCGAGCGCCGTCGTCGGTTCATCCGCGACCAGGAGCTTCGGTCGGTTGGCGAGTGCCATGGCGATCATCACACGCTGCCGCTGGCCGCCGGATAGCTGGTGCGGATAAGCCTGCAGCCGCTTCTCAGGCTCGCGGATGCCGACCTGGTTCAACAATTCCAGGATGCGCGCCCTCGCCGCCTGACCGGTCAATCCCTGGTGGAGATCGAGGATCTCGCCGATCTGCTTCTCGATCGTGTGAAGCGGATTGAGCGACGTCATCGGCTCCTGGAAGATCATCGTGATGTCGTTGCCGCGCACCTGCCTCAACATCTGATCGGAGGTCTTCAACAGGTCATGCCCGCCAAAGAATATCTCTCCGGAGGGATGGCTGGCGGCCGGATAGGGCAAGAGGCGCAGGATCGAATTGGCCGTGACGGACTTTCCGGAGCCCGATTCACCGACCAGAGCGACGACCTCGCCCGGCATGATGTCGAAGGAGACCCCGTCCACTGCGCGCGACGTCTCCTTCCCCTGGTGAAAGGCAACCGACAGATCGCGAACGGAGAGAAGAGGTTCGGTCATCGGTTCACCGGAAGGTCTTGCGCGGATCGAAGGCGTCGCGGATCGCCTCGCCGATGAAGATCAGCAGGGACAGCATGATCGACATGGTGAAGAAGGCGGTGAGCCCCAGCCACGGTGCCTGCAGGTTGTTCTTGCCCTGGGCGATCATCTCCCCGAGCGAGGGCGAGCCAGGCGGCATGCCGAAGCCGAGGAAGTCCAGCGAGGTCAGGGTTGCGATCGATCCCGAGAGAATGAAGGGCAGGAAGGTCAGCGTCGCGACCATGGCGTTGGGAAGCAGGTGGCGGAACATGATGGTCCAGTTGCCGACACCGAGTGCGCGCGCCGCGTTCACATATTCGAAGTTTCGCGCCCTCAGGAATTCGGCGCGGACAATGCCGACAAAGCCGACCCAGGAGAAGAGCAGCATGATCCCGAGCAGGACGAAGAAGCCGGGAGGCAGGATCGCGGCGATGATCAGCAGGATGTAGAGGACCGGCATCGACGACCATATCTCGATGAAGCGCTGGAACAAAAGGTCTGTCCAGCCCCCGAAATAGCCCTGGATGGCGCCGGCCGTCACGCCGATCACGGCGGAGGCGATGGTCAGAGCCAGGCCGAAGAGAACCGAGACGCGGAAGCCATAGATGATGCGGGCGGTGACGTCCCGAGCCTGATCGTCGGTGCCGAGCCAGTTGAGATTGCCGAGGATGCAGGCCGGGTCCTCCGGTCCGAGCGGATAGCCCGCACAACGCTGCTCCTCTTCCATCAACCAGAAGGGCGCCGTGGGAGCAGAATGCGGGATGTTGGAATTGACCGTCTGGTAGGAATAGCGGATCGGCGGCCAGATCATCCAGCCATTCGCCTCGATCTCGTCGGCAATGAAGGAGGACCGGTAGTCGGTGGTGGCGAGGAAGCCACCGAACTTTTCTTCCGGATAGTCCACCAGCACCGGAAACAGTATCTCGCCCTTGTAGGACGCTACAATCGGCCGGTCATTCGCGATGAACTCCGCAAACAGGCTGAGAGTGAAGATCACCATGAAGATCCAGAAGGACCAGTAGCCGCGCCCGTTCGCCTTGAAGTTCTGCAGACGGCGGCGATTGGTAGGCGACAGCCAATCGCGTCGCGGGCGCGACGTTGCGGCCGGCATGGTCGCGGGCGCCTCCATCACACATCCCTCCGCTCGAAATCGATCCGCGGGTCGATCCAGGTGTAGATCAGGTCGGAGACAAGGCTGACGACGAGGCCCATGAGCGAGAAGATGTAGAGCGTGCCGAAGACTATCGGATAATCACGGTTGACGATGGCGAGGTAGCCGAGGCGGCCCAGGCCATCGAGCGAGAAGATGTTCTCGATCAAGAGCGAGCCGGTGAAGAAGGCGGAGATGAAGGCACCGGGAAAGCCCGCGATGACGATCAGCATGGCGTTGCGGAAGACGTGTCCGTAGAGAACGCGCCGCTCCGGAAGGCCCTTGGCGCGCGCGGTGACGACGTACTGCTTGCGTATCTCGTCCAGGAAGGAGTTCTTGGTCAGCAGCGTCGTCGTCGCGAAGGCCGACAGCGAAAGGGCGATCAGCGGCAATGTCAGGTGCCAGAAGTAGTCGATGATCTTTTCCCACCAGGTAAGCTGCGCGAAATTCTCCGACACCAGCCCGCGCAACGGGAACCAGTCGAAGAAGGAGCCTCCGGCAAACAGGACGATCAGCAGGATGCCGAAAAGGAAGCTCGGGACTGCGTAGCCGACGATGATGATCCCTGACGTCCAGATGTCGAAGGCGGACCCGTCCTTGACCGCCTTTCGGATCCCGAGCGGGATCGAGATCAGATAGGAGATGATGAGGATCCAGAAGCCGAGCGAGATGGAGACCGGCAGCTTGTCGATGATCAGATCCATCACCGAAGCGTTGCGGAAGAAGCTCTCGCCGAAATCGAAGCGGATATAGTCCCACATCATGTCGAGGAAGCGGGTGAGCGGCGGCTTGTCGAAGCCGAACTGCTGCTCGAGCTTGGCTATGAACTCCGGATCCAGTCCCTGCGCCCCGCGATAGCGCGAATTGTCCTCAAAACCGCCGCCCTGGGAGCCCAGAAGATCTCCGCCACCGGAGAGCCTGTCGGAGGCGCTGTCCCCCTGACCGGTCAACTGCGCGATCACCTGTTCGACAGGGCCGCCCGGCGCAAACTGCACCACCAGGAAGGAGATGCCCATGATGCCGATCATGGTCGGGATCATCAGCAGCAGGCGTCGAAGGATATAGGCACCCATCAGCAGCTAGCTCCGGAGACGGCGGGAGCACGAGCGCTCGGCATGGTCAGCGTCAACCGATATCGTCCTTCCTTCACGGCCAGGGCCGCATGTTTGGTGATTCGCACGACTAGTGATGCCACAGTGCCCGGCGGGAGGCTAGTTCGCGGCTCTGGTGGACCACCAGATCGCCGGAAAGCCCAGGGAATACTCCGGCAGTTCTTCCGGGTGTGCGATCGTGGCCCAATAGGCGATGCGCGATGTCTTCGAGCTGTAGCTCGGCACAATGATATGATGCGCGAGCAGAACCCGGTCGAGGGCCCGCACGGCGGCAATCTGCTCATCGCGGTCCTTGGCGAAGATCACCTTGCGGATGAGAGCGTCGACGCCCGGATCGCTGATGCCGCTGTAGTTCTGCGACCCTTCGCGCTTCGCGGCGTCGGAACCCCAATACTCGGCCTGTTCGTTGCCTGGGTTCATGCTCTGGCTCCAGGCATTGTACATGACGTCGAAATCCCGCGAACGCCAGCGGTTGGTAAACTGCGACTGCTCGACGCTACGGACCGTGGCTTCGACGCCGATCATCTTCAGGTTTCGCGAGAATGCCAGCGCGACAGGCTCAATGGTCGGCCCGCCGAGCATGATCTCGAAGCTCAAGGGCTCGCCCGTCTTGGCGTTGACCATACGGTTGCCTCGAAGCTCATACCCTGCTTCGCGCAAGAGGTTCACGGCCTTCCGCAGGTTCTCACGCAACTTCTGCGGATCACCATTCACCGGGTTCTCGTAGGGCGTCGTGAAGACCTTGGCCGGGACGAGGTCCTTCACCTCGTTCAGGATTTCCAGTTCCCGTCCCTCCGGCAAGCCGGACGAAGCAAGCTCCGTGCGGAAGAAGAAGCTGTCGACGCGGTCGTAGGAGTCGTAGAAGATGGTGCGCCGCAATTCCTCGAAATCGAAGGCGTAGTTGAGCGCCTCACGCACCCGCGGATCCGAGAACTTCTCACGGCGCGTGTTGAAGACGAAGCCGACCATGACACCGACCTTGCGAAGCTCGTTCTCGTGCTCCTCGAGCTTGACGCGGCCATCCTTCACCGCCGGGAAATCATAGGCAGTCGCCCAGCGGCGGGCGGTATTCTCCCACCAATAGTCCTCGTTGCCCGAGCGGAAGGATTCAAACATCACGTCGCGGTCGGCATAATAGCGGTAGGTGATGGTGCCGAAGTTGTGCTGGCCGACATTGACGTTGAGCTTGCTGCCCCAGTAGTCGTCGCGCAATTCGTAGGAAACGACGGAGCCTGGTGTCACGGAGGCCACCTTGTAAGGACCCGAACCGATCGGAGCCTCAAGCGACGTGCGGGTGATATCGCGTGGCTGGCCGTTCGGGCCGGTGCCCTCCCACCAGTGCTTCGGCACGATCGTTAACTGGCCAACGATCTGGGGCAGTTCGCGGTTGTTCGGCTCGTCGAAGCTGAATGTGACTTCGCGCTCCCCCGTCTTTTCCGCCTTCACTACATGGCGATAGTAGAACTCCATCTGGGGGACGTTCTTCTTTGCGTTCTCGAAGCTGAAGATGACGTCTTCCGGCGTGACCGGGTTTCCGTCGGCCCACTTCGCCTCGGCCCTCAAGCGGAAGGTAACCGAGGAATAGTCCGCGGGATAGCTCAGGGACTCCGCCAGCAGTCCGTACATGGAATTGAGTTCATCATCTGCGGTAACGAGCAGGGGCTCGTAGACATGCCCGATGCCGGCGGCCGGCTCGCCGCGCGCCAGCAGCGGGTTGAGCGTGTCGTAGCTCCCCTCCACAGCTAGGCGCAGCGCGCCCCCCTTTGGCGCCTCCGCGTTGACGTAGTCGAAATGCGGGAAGCCTTCCGGGTACTTCAGTTCGCCTACCGTGGCGATACCATGCTGCCAACGACGATCCGGCTCCTGCGCGAGCGCTCCTGCGGAGAGGGTTGATGACGCGAATGCCAACGAGAAAATCAGGGTAGCGAACCGGCGAGCCAACATGCGGAATCCCTTTTGTGTTCTTGTTGACCGGGAGCATAGGGCAAAGCGCGGCAAAATACAGGCGTAGAGCGCTCACATCCGCATTATCGCTCGACGCGATCCTGCATCTCCGTTTCAACAAAATCGTCTTTCACGCTAGATTCGGGTGAAGTGATTTGCGGGGACGACGGCAGGCATGCACAGCACGACACGATTCATGACCCGGCTCCTGGCGGCAGGAGCGGGACTTCTCCTGGTCGCCGGCCAGGCGGTGGCCGAGACGCCGGCAAAGGAGCTGTTCGGAGGAGCAAAGCTGCCGAGCCGTACCGAGCCCGCTCCCCATGGCTCCTATGCCAAGGGATGTATAGCAGGCGCGGTCGCCATCCCGACCGACGGGCCCACCTGGCAGGCGATGCGCCTTTCCCGCAACCGCCGCTGGGGCCACCCTCAGATGATCACCCTCCTCGAACGCTTCTCCCGCGATGCGGCGAGCCTCGGCTGGGGGACTGGGATCCTGGTGGGCGACATCTCGCAACCACGCGGAGGCCCGATGCTGTTCGGGCACGCCTCGCACCAGATCGGCCTCGACGCGGATATCTGGTTCACGCCGAAGCCCCCGCAGCCGCTTTCGCCGCAGCAGCGCGAGGATCTTCCGTTCACCTCCATGCTCGACAAGAGCAAGTTCCTAACCGTCGATTCCAGGCGCTGGACCGACACCCACGCACGGGTGGTCATGCAGGCTGCGAGCTATCCGCAGGTGGAGCGCGTCTTCGTCAACCCCGCCATCAAGAGGAAGCTCTGCGACACCTGGCGTGGCGACCGGTCCCTGCTCGGCAAGGTGCGGCCTGTCTATGGCCATGACGAGCATTTTCACATCCGCATCCATTGCCCGACGGGCGCAGCTGGCTGCAAGCCGCAGGCCCGGGTTCCGAGCGGCGACGGCTGCGACAAGTCGCTTGCCTGGTGGTTCACTGACGAGCCCTGGGCGAAACCCAAGAAGGATCCAAACAAGAAGCCAGTCAAGCCAAGGCCGGTGATCCTTTCGGATCTACCGAAGGCCTGCGCCGCCGTTCTCGCCGCGCCGGCCCGGCCCGCGGAAGAGGCCGTCCTGGGATCGGGCATGGCCGCTTATTCCGCGCCCATGGCGGTGGCGGCGCCGGTTCAGGACATCGAAGCCATCATCAACGGCACCGTGCTTCCGGACCATGGGCCGATGCCGCAGCCGCGACCCTTCCCGTAGGCGGGCTTTCCAATAGCCGGCAGTCACTGTAGAAGCCATGTAAATCGATTTAAGCTCTGCAGGGGGAGCAGACCGTGGCCGGTTGCATCGCGCTGATCGCACATGACGAGAAGAAGGACGACATGGCGGAGTTCGCGCGGCAGCACCAGGACGCGTTGTCCCGCTTCCGGATCATTGCGACGGGAACAACGGGCGGTAGGGTCCAGGATGCCTGCCCCGGCCTTGACGTCACCCGGCTGAAGAGCGGTCCCCTGGGCGGCGACCAGCAGATCGGGGCGATGATCGCCACTGGCGAGGTCGACATGCTGCTCTTCTTCATCGATCCGCTTACCGCCCTGCCGCACGACGTCGATGTCAAGGCACTGACGCGGCTGGCGACGGTCTACGATATTCCCATGGCGCTCAATCGCGCGACCGCGGAAAAACTGATCGACTTCCAATAGATGGACGCAAGCATGCACCACGCCACCGAGAACGAGCGCCTGCCCTTCCCGATCCTGCTCGGTGACATCGGCGGCACCAATGCCCGCTTTTCCATTCTGGTCGACGAGGACGCCGAACCGATCCGGTTTCCGAACGTGCAGACGGCCGACTACGGAACGATCGACGAGGCAATCCGCCAGGACGTGCTGGAGAAGACTGCCGTGCGACCCCGCTCTGCCATTCTGGCGGTTGCGGGCCCGATCGAGGGTAACGAGATCGACCTAACCAACTGCGACTGGGTCGTCAGGCCGAGTTCCCTGATCGCCGAACTCGGCTTCGACGATATCCTGGTGCTCAACGATTTCGAGGCGCAGGCGCTGGCGGTGGCATGCCTGACGGAAGACTATCGCGATGTCATCGGACCTTCGTCCACGGCCCTGACGGCATCGCGCGTGGTACTCGGCCCTGGAACCGGGCTTGGCGTCGCCGGGCTGGTTCACGCCCGCGACACCTGGTTTCCCGTGCCGGGCGAAGGCGGCCATGTCGATATTGGCCCCCGATCGCCGCGCGACTTCGACATTTTTCCGCATCTGGAACCCATTGAGGGACGCATTTCGGCGGAGCAACTGCTCTGTGGTCGCGGCCTGGTAAACATCTACCGTGCTGTCTGCGCGGCCGACAGGGTCCCGCCGACACTCGCTCTTCCCTCGGACGTCACCGCAGGCTGGCAGTCCGGCAGCAACCGCCAGGCGATGGAGACGGTTTCGCTGTTTTCGACCTACCTCGGAAGACTGGCAGGCGACCTTGCATTAGTCTTCATGGCCAAGGGCGGCGTCTATCTGGCTGGTGGTATCTCCCAGAAGATCATTCCGGCGCTCAAGCAACCGGAATTTCGTGCGGCCTTCGAAGACAAGGCGCCGCATTCAGAGCTGATGCGCCACATCCCGACCTTCGTCGTCACCCATCCGCTGGCAGCGCTCGCCGGCCTAGGGAGCTATGCGCGAACACCTGCGGCCTACGGGATTTCGACACAAGGCCGGCGCTGGCAGCGTTGACCGTTCCTTCCTTGCCCGCAGCCCACCCGCACTAGCCAAGCCGGCCCTCGCTCGCTATAGACCCGCCAAGGGCCACTGGCCCTTGGCCGTTCACACACGGGAAAGCGCCTGTTGGGCTCAGCGAAAGACAAGAAGCCGCATCTCGATTCCGGCACCGTGACAAGCGTGCTCAAGCGCGTGATTGCGGAGAACGGCCGTGACCACGTGAAGGGCTACGCCTTTGCGATCTTCTGCCTGGTGGTCGTGGCAGCGACGACGGCGTTCACTGCCTGGATTATGGAGGCGGTGGTCAACGAGGCGTTCGCCAATCAGCGCGCCGACATTGTCTGGCTCATCTGCGGTGCGATCTTCGTGGCATTCGTCCTGCGCGGACTTGCCACCTATGGCCAGTCGGTGACACTTTCGAAGATCGGCAACAATATCGTGGCGCGCTACCAGCGCCGGCTCTACAGCCATCTCATGGGGTTGTCGGTCGGCTTCTTCAGCGAGGCCCGGTCAGCGCATCTTGCCGCGCAGATCAGCCAGAACGTCAATGGCGTCCGCGACGTCCTCAATCTCACCGTTACCTCGACCGCGCGCGATCTCCTGACGCTGATCGCGCTGATCGGCGTGATGATCAGCAAGGATCCCATCCTGTCGCTGATCGTATTCGTCGTCGCGCCACCGCTCATCCTCGCCCTTCGCTACGTATCGCGCCGATTGCGGAGTGCGACGCGCGAATCCGTGGAGCTGAACAGCCACGTGCTCGGCGCCATGCAGGAGACAATCCAGGGCATTTCCATCGTCAAGGCCTTCACCATGGAGAAGGAGCTCGGAGACAAGGTCGAGAAACTGATCAGCCAGGCCGAAAACCGTGCCAACCGGATTGCCCGGCTTACGGAGCGCACGGCACCTCTTACCGAGACCTTTGCCGGGTTCGCCATCTCCAGCGTGCTGGCCTATGCCGCCTTCCGGTCGATCTATGACGGCGTGCCGCCAGGCGCGTTCTTCGCTTTTGTCACGGCGCTGCTGATGGCCTATGATCCAGCCCGCCGGCTGGCAAAGCTGCAGGTGCACCTGGAGCGGGCGGTGGTCAATGCGCGGATGATCTACGCCCTTCTCGATCTGCAGCCGCAGCAACGGGAAAAGCCGGACGCCAAGGACCTCAAGGTCACAGAGGCGAGGATCGAGTTCCGCGGCGTCTCGTTCGCCTATGCGAGCGGCGACCCGGTCCTCCGCGGCGTCGACCTTGTGGCCGACGGGGGCAAGACGACCGCGTTGGTCGGGCCCTCCGGCGCCGGCAAGTCGACGATCATCAATCTCATTCCGCGCTTCTACGATCCTTCGGAAGGATGCATCCTGATCGACGGGCAGGACATTACCGACGTCACCAAGATGTCGCTGCGCCAGCACATCGCATACGTGTCGCAGCAACCCTATCTGTTCGAGGGAACGATCCGCGACAACATCCGGTACGGCCGCCCCGAGGCCACCGATGCGGAGGTCGAGGAGGCAGCCAGGCTCGCCTTCGCGCACGACTTCATCCTCGCCCAGCCCTTCGGCTACGAGACGCCCGTCGGGGAAAACGGGGTGACGCTCTCCGGAGGTCAGCGCCAGCGCCTGTCGATTGCTCGCGCGCTGGTTCGCAATGCACCGATCCTGCTGCTCGACGAGGCGACGTCCGCCCTCGACAACGAATCCGAAGCGGCTGTTCAGAAAGCTCTCGAGACCGCGATGAGCGGCCGCACCGTGATCGTGATCGCCCACCGGCTGTCGACGGTGGTCAATGCCGACAAGATCATCGTCATGCACGAGGGACGGGCTGTCGAGGAGGGGACCCACGAGACCCTTGCACAGCGTGAGGACGGTCTCTACGCTCGCCTCAACAATCTGCAATCTCCGGATACAAGCCCATAAAGATGAAAGCATTGCCGGCATGAGCGACAATCCGATGAAACTCGTGGTGGTGGGCGCGGCCGGACGCATGGGCCAGACGCTGATCAGGGTCATCCATGAAACCGGCGGCGCCGTGCTCCATGCTGCTATCGAGCGAGAGGGCTCACCCTTGGTCGGGAAGGATGCAGGCGAGATCGCCGGCGTCGGCAATCTGGGCGTTCCCATGACCGTCGATCCGCTGCAGGCTTTCGTCGATGCCGACGGCGTCCTTGATTTCACCAGCCCGGCCGCATCGGTGGCGTTCGCTGGGCTCGCGGCACAGGCGCGGATCGTCCACGTCATAGGTACAACCGGGTGTTCTTCGGGCGACGAGGAGAAGATCAGGGCTGCGGCCCGCCATGCGCGCATCATCAAGTCCGGCAATATGAGCCTTGGTGTGAACCTGCTCGGCGTACTCGTGGAAAAGGCTGCGCGCGCGCTCGATCCCGCCCAGTGGGACATCGAAGTGCTCGAAATGCATCACAAGCACAAGGTCGATGCCCCCTCGGGAACCGCATTGCTGCTGGGTCAGGCTGCTGCGCAGGGGCGTGGGATCGAGATGCTGCCCAATGCAGTCAAGGTCCGCGACGGCCATACGGGTGCACGGGAGGCCGGCACGATCGGCTTCGCCACGCTGCGCGGTGGCTCCGTCGTCGGCGACCATTCCGTCCTGTTTGCCGGTGAAGGCGAACTGGTCACGCTCTCGCACAACGCCCTCGACCGCTCCATCTTCGCACGCGGCGCAGTGACGGCAGCGCTTTGGGGCCGTGACCGCAAGCCCGGCCTATACGACATGCTCGACGTGCTCGGGCTCAACAACTGACGATCCGGAGGAATTTACTTCATGAGCGGTACCCTAGTCCTTGTTCGCCACGGCCAGAGCGAATGGAACCTGAAGAACCTCTTCACCGGCTGGCGCGATCCGGACCTGACGGAGCTCGGCATCCAGGAGGCGGAGATCGGCGGTCAGGCGCTGGCGGATGCGGGGCTGAAGTTCGATATTGCCTTCACCTCGGTACTCAAGCGCGCCCAGGACACGCTCAGGATCGTCCTCGACAAGGTCGGCCAGCCGGACCTCGAGACGATCCGCGACGAGGCGCTCAATGAGCGTGACTATGGCGATCTCTCCGGCCTGAACAAGGATGATGCCCGCAAGAAGTGGGGCGAGGAGCAGGTGCATATCTGGCGCCGCTCCTATGATATCCCGCCGCCAGGCGGCGAGAGCCTTCGGGATACGGGCGCGCGCGTCTGGCCCTATTACATGACTGAGATCCTGCCCCGCGTCCTGCGCGGCGAAACGGTCCTTGTCGCGGCCCATGGAAACTCGCTGAGAGCGCTGGTCATGGTCCTCGACCGGCTGAGCAAGGAAGAGATCCTGAAGCTGAACCTCGCGACGGGGGTGCCGATGGTCTACAGGCTCAATGCGGATTCGACCGTGGCCTCGAAGCAAATCCTCGGGGACATGTCCGGCGCGCACTGAGCCGGTACGGGTCCGGCGAATGTTGTTCAGTTCTCGATCGTGAACTGAACCCGATCGGCGGGGAAGCGGCTGACTGCATCCTGGATGTGGGTCCCTTTCGTGTCCGCGTTCAGTGACCGCGTCACCAGCAGGACTGCCCCTGCCGACAGACCGAGGTCTTCCATGTCGAAACGATCCGCATGGCTTGCGGTGATCTCGGTCGTGACGCGCAGGTAGTCGGGTAGTCCTAGGGCGTCCAGCGCTGCCGTGATGGAACCGCTGTTGCGATAGGCTTCGTCGATCCCGGCGAAGCGTGACGCCGGAAACCAGGCCGTCGCCCGGGAAACCGGCCGGCCATCCGCCTTGCGCAAGGTCTCAAGCCGGATGAGCGGCGCACCTTCTGCAAGCCGGAGCCTTTGCGCCAGATCTTCCGACGCGGGCTCCGCACCACTTTCCAGCAGCAGTCCTTCCGTCTCCCTCGCCTGTGCACCAAGACCTTCTATGAACCGCGTCCGGCGCGAGATCGGAAAATTCAACCGTTCCTTTCGCTCAATGATCGTACCCAATCCCTGAACAGCTCGGACGATGCCTTCCTGGGCGAGTGCCGCCAGTGCACTGCGCACCGTGTGGCGGTTGACGCCGAATTGCGTCGCCAGGACGATCTCCGGCGGCACCCTCCCCGTCTCGTCATATTCGCCGTTTGCAATGGATGCACGGATGCGATCGGCGATTTGCCGCCACAGGGCCACGCCGCTCTGCCGTTGAACCTGAGATCCCGCCGCCATCGTCATACTCTTGTTACATCCTGCCGTTAGCTGTAGAGTAACTTGTATGGTTGTCTATAACAATAGACATTTGATGGGAAGATGATGACAGACCCCTCGACCGACATTTCGGATGGGCCGCGCCAGGGCCGCCAGCGAACCGCTGCACTGCTTGCTCGCGCAACCTTCGATGAACTGAACGCCGCCTGGCAAAAGATTGCCGAGAAGCCGGAGGTCGACCCGGTCCGCGGGCCGGAAACGGGACTGGTAATGGTCCGGGGCCGGATCGGAGGCGGCGGCGACCCCTTCAACCTCGGCGAGGCGACTGTCACGCGAGCCACCGTCTTGCTCGCCTCCGGCACTGCCGGCCATGCCCATGCCCTTGGTACGGACAAGGCGAAGGTCCGCATGGCAGCGATCTTCGATGCCCTTTGGCAGGAAGATCAGACACGTGCCTTTGTCGAGGCGGAAATCCTCGGCCCGATCGAGGTACGGATCGCGCAGCAAGATCGGCAGAAGGCGGAAGAGACGGCGGCGACGCGCGTCGACTTCTTCACCATGGTCCGCGGAGACGATTGATGAGCATGAACGTCCAGGCGCTGTCCGGCGGCTTCTCCGCCCCGGTGTTCGATTCACAAGCCGTGTTCCGCTCGCTGATGGACGGGATGGCCCGTCCGGGGGTGGTTCAATCGATCACTACCAAGATCGGACAACCGTCGCCCCTTGGGAAGGCTGCGGGGGCGGTTGCACTTGCGTTATGCGACGCGGATACCCCCATCTGGCTCCAGCCCTACTTTGCCAAATCAGGCGTAGCCGACTGGATCGGCTTCCACACCGGTGCTCTTCTCGCGCAGGAGAAAAGCGAGGCAAGGTTCGTTTTCCTTCAGGCAGCCTCCGGGCTCTATTCCTTCGACCTCTTTGCATCCGGGACGCAGGAATATCCCGACCGCTCGGCAACCATCGTGATCGAAGTTTCATCGATCGGCAAAGGCAGCGAGCTCGTTCTCAGCGGGCCCGGCATCAAGGAGCAGCGGACCGTCAGCGTCGCGGGCCTCCCGGATGTTTTCGACGAAATCTGGAAGGGGAATCGCTCGATCTTCCCGCGCGGAGTCGACGTCATCCTGACAACCGGCGACCGCCTGCTCTGCCTTCCCCGCACAACCAGGATCGGCTGAGGAGAACGCCATGTATGTTGCCGTCAAGGGTGGCGAGGTTGCCATCAACGCCGCCCACAGCCTCCTCGCAGACCGCCGCCGAGGCGACCGGTCGCTGCCTTCCGTGACGATCGACCAGATCGTCGAGCAGCTGGCGCTCGCCGTCGACCGCGTCATGGCGGAAGCCTCCCTCTACGACCGAGCATTGGCGGCTCTTGCCGTACGGCAGTCTCGTGGAGATATGATCGAGGCCATCTTCCTGCTTCGCGCCTACCGGACCACGCTGCCCCGCTTCGGGACCTCCTTTCCCATAGACACCGCGCGGATGGCGATCGAACGGCGTATCTCCGCCACCTACAAGGACCTGCCGGGCGGGCAGGTACTCGGGCCGACTTTTGACTACACCCACCGCCTGCTCGATCCCTCCCTTCTGTCTGATGAACCGGTTCCGACACCATCGCGGAAGGAGCCGCTTCCCGACACGACGACGCGTGTCTCCGACATTCTCGCCACCGAGGGGCTGATCGAGGAGGACAGCGCCCTGCCGGATGACGAGCCGCCCGGGGACCTCACGCGCGAGCCGATGGAATTCCCCATGGGGCGCGATCTGCGACTGCAGGCGCTTGCCCGCGGCGACGAGGGTTTCCTGTTGGCACTCGGCTATTCGACGCAGCGCGGCTATGGCCGCAACCACCCGTTCGTCGGCGAAATTCGTATTGGCGAAGTTGAAGTCGAGATGGAGGTGCCAGAACTCGGATTCACAGTCTCCCTCGGCCGCATTCAGGTGACGGAATGCCAGATGGTCAACCAGTTCAAGGGCTCTTCCAAGGCGCCGCCACAGTTTACCCGCGGCTATGGCCTGGTCTTTGGCCAGAGCGAGCGGAAGGCCATGAGCATGTCGCTGGTCGACCGGGCGCTGAGGGCGGAGGAACTGGGTGAGGATGTCACGGCGCCGGCCCAGGACGAGGAGTTCGTGATCTCGCATGCAGACAACGTGCAGGCGACAGGCTTCGTCGAACATCTCAAGCTGCCGCACTACGTGGATTTCCAGGCGGAACTTGCGCTGGTGAGGAAGATGCGCGCCGACATCGAGGCGGCAGCCGAAAGTGGTAACAGCGCCATTCGAGACGGTGCGGAATAGATGATCAGTCGCGGCCGGTTTCGCTGTACCAGTAGGCACAGCATAGGCCGCTCGCTGCGAAGACCGAGAAGAACATCGTGATCAGAAGGCCAGTATCCATGACTATCGTCTCCTTTTGCATTGGAGAAACTCATCATGTCTCCTGAGGTTCCGTCCGACCAGGGTCTGGCGACTTATAACTTCGCCTATCTCGACGAGCAGACGAAGCGGATGATCCGCCGGGCGATCCTCAAGGCGATCGCCATACCCGGCTATCAGGTCCCGTTCGCTTCGCGCGAAATGCCCATGCCCTATGGCTGGGGCACCGGCGGCGTGCAGGTGACAGCCTCCATCATCGGGCCGGATGACGTGCTCAAGGTGATCGATCAGGGCGCCGACGACACGACCAATGCGGTATCGATCCGGGCGTTCTTCCAGAAGGTCGCTAAGGTGGCCGTGACGACCCATACCGGAGAGGCGACCATCATCCAGACGCGCCACCGTATTCCCGAGCAGTCGCTGACCGAAGGACAGGTACTTGTGTACCAAGTGCCGATCCCGGAGCCCCTGCGCTTCCTGGAGCCTCGCGAGACGGAGACGCGCAAGATGCACGCGCTGGAGGAATACGGGCTCATGCATGTGAAGCTCTACGAGGACATCGCGCATAATGGCCGGATCTCCAAGACCTACGCCTATCCGGTCAAGGTTGCCGGCAGGTACGTCATGGACCCCTCGCCGACGCCGAAGTTCGACAATCCCAAGATGCACATGTCGGACGCGCTGCAGCTCTTCGGCGCCGGGCGCGAAAAGCGCATCTACGCCATCCCGCCCCATACGGAGGTGGTCAGTCTCGATTTCGAGGACCACCCCTTCGAGATCCAGCGCTTCGAAAAACCCTGCGCACTCTGCGGCGCGGAGAATGTCTATCTCGATGAGGTGATCCTCGACGATAAGGGCGGCCGGATGTTCGTCTGCTCAGACACGGATCATTGCGAGGAACGCCGCGACCACGGGCATGCCGGGGAACTGCTTGCACGTCAGGAGGCCGCAGAATGAGCGAGGCACCGCTACTGAAGGTCAAGGACGTCTCGAAGTTCTACGGCCGGCGCATCGGCTGCAAGGAAGTCACGTTCGAACTGTGGCCCGGCGAGGTGCTGGCCATCGTCGGCGAATCCGGCTCCGGGAAGACGACGCTGCTGAATTGCATCTCGACCCGTCTCATGCCGTCGACCGGCAGCGTCGAATATGCCATGCGCGACGGCAGCATCCGGGACCTCTACCACATGGGTGAGGCGGAGCGCCGCTTCCTGATGCGCACCGACTGGGGCTTCGTCCACCAGAACCCGGCGGATGGGCTGCGGATGACGGTCTCGGCCGGCGCGAATGTCGGAGAGCGGCTGATGGCCATCGGCAATCGTCACTACGGCAACATCCGCTCAACGGCCCTTGATTGGCTGACGCGGGTGGAGATCGGCACGGACCGTATCGACGATGCGCCCCGCGCCTTCTCCGGCGGCATGCGCCAGCGGCTGCAGATCGCACGCAATCTTGTCACAGGCCCGCGCCTCGTCTTCATGGATGAGCCGACCGGCGGTCTCGACGTCTCCGTGCAGGCGCGTCTGCTCGACCTCGTCCGCGGCCTCGTCAACGACCTGGGGCTCGCCGCCATCATCGTCACCCACGATCTGGCGGTTGCACGGCTCTTGTCGCACCGGATGATGGTGATGAAGGACGGCCACGTCATCGAACATGGTCTGACCGACCGTGTGCTGGACGATCCGCGCGAGCCCTATACGCAGCTCCTCGTTTCCTCCATTCTGCAGGTATAGGAGAGCATCATGGCAACTCCCCTCGTCGTCTCGGAAGTCTTCAAGAGCTTCACCATGCACCTGCGCGACGGCATCCGCCTGCCCGTAGTCAACGATGTCAACTTTTCGGTCGCCAGCGGCGAATGCGTCGTGCTTGGCGGTCCTTCAGGCATCGGCAAGAGCTCCATTCTCAAGATGCTGTACGGCAACTACGCCGTCGATGCGGGCCAGATCCTGGTCGCCCACCGCGGCCGGACGGTCAATATCGCCAGCGCCGATCCTCGCACGGTGCTGGATGTGCGCCGGCATACCATGGGCTATGTCAGCCAGTTCCTGCGTACCGTTCCCCGTGTCTCGGCGCTTGATGTCGTCGCAGAGCCGCTGCTGGCGCGTGGTGTCGGTCCTGATGAGGCGAGGGAAACGGCATCGGCACTGCTATCGCAGCTCAACCTCCCCAAGGAACTCTGGAGCCTGCCGCCGGCAACCTTTTCCGGAGGCGAGCAGCAGCGCGTCAACATCGCGCGCGGCTTCATCACCGATCACAGCATCCTGCTGCTCGACGAGCCGACCGCCTCGCTTGACGCCCGCAACCGGCGTGTCGTCGTGGAGATGATCGCCGAGAAGAAAGAAAAGGGCGTGGCGCTCCTGGGCATCTTCCACGACGAGGAAGTGCGCGAGGCCGTCGCAGATCGCATTCTGGATGTGATGCAGTTCTCGCCACGAAGGGCCGCCGCATGAGCGTCAAGGTCGGACTTGAACCATCCATCCACCCGAGTGCGAATGTGAGGAGCTCGGTGCTCGGACGCTACACGGAGGTGGCGGAGCGCTGCCGCATCGAGGAGGCGGAGATCGGCGACTATTCCTACATCATGCAGGATGGCACGGTGTGGTGCGCCACGATCGGTAAGTTCGTCAACATTGCAGCTTCGGTCAGGATCAACGCAACCAACCATCCGACATGGCGGGCGACGCTCCACCATTTCACCTATCGTGCCGCCAACTACTGGGACGATGCGGAGAACGAGGAGGAGTTCTTCGAATGGCGCCGGGAGCATAGGGTCACGATCGGCCACGACGTATGGATCGGTCATGGCGCCACCATCCTTCCCGGCGTCACCGTCGGCAATGGCGCGGTCATCGGAGCCGGTGCGGTCGTATCCAAAGACGTGGCACCCTACACCATCGTTGGCGGCGTTCCCGCGAAGCTCATCCGCGAGCGCTTCACGAAAGAGGTGGCCGAGCGGATGGAGGACCTTGCCTGGTGGGATTGGGACCATCGCATGCTGCGCGCTGCACTGGATGATTTCCGCAGTCTGACGGCAGAAGATTTTCTCAGCCGGCATGGCAGCCATTCGCAGGCGGCGAGAACGCTTGAGGCAGGATGAACGGAAGAATGCCATCATCATTCTGTCACGCAAATCGCCTAGCGCAGGGCCGGTCTCGGAACCCGGACCCAACCTGCAACCCATCAGCCTTCACCTGAACGCAGATCGAGTTCATGCGCTACGCCATCTATTTCTCACCCGCTCCCGATGACCCGCTGGCCGCGACCGCCAGCGAATGGCTGGGGCGCGATGCGTTTTCGGGGCAGATGCTCGATCCGCCGGCGTCGCTTTCCCTGCCGGTGGCGCAGTGGCAGGACCTGGTTGCCGAGCCGCGGCGATATGGGTTTCACGCCACGCTGAAGGCACCGTTCGCGCTTCACGAGGGACGCACGGAGGCAGATCTCATCGATGCGTTCGATCGCTTCGCGGCCGCCACGGAGACCCTTGCCATTCCCCGTATCGTTGTCGGGCAGCTCGGGCCCTTCTTCGCCCTCGTTCCGGATGACCTCTATCCGCCGCTGCAGGCATTTGCCGCTTCCCTAGTCGAAGCATTCGAACCGTTCCGGGCACCCCTTTCCGAAGCCGACGTCGCCCGCCGCAGACCGGAGCGCCTGACTCCGGCGGAGCGGCAGAACCTCGACCAGTGGGGCTATCCTTATGTCATGAACGAGTTCCACTTCCACATGACGCTGACGGGGCCGGTCGATGGCTCTCTTGCTCCGCATGTTCATGCCGAGTTGCGGCAGCGTTTTGCACCTTATGCAAATGCACCGCTCGCCATCGACGGTCTTGCGCTCTTCGTCGAACGCAGCCGCGGCGAGCCCTTCACGATCCATCGATGGCGGCCCCTTGGCATGCCGCAGGACAACAGAAAGATCCTCCCATGAGCGTAGAAACCGTTCTGTCGAATGCCCGCATCATCGTCGGTGACGAGATCATTTCCGGATCTCTGGTCATCCGCGACGGACGGATCGCCGAGATTTCCGCGGGGGCGTCCCGGACCGGCGAGGATCTCGAGGACGACTACCTCATTCCCGGACTAATCGAGTTGCATACGGACCATCTCGAGCAGCACTACTCGCCGCGTCCGGGCGTCCGCTGGAACACTACGGCTGCCATACAGGCGCATGACGCTCAGGTGGCGACCTCAGGCATCACGACGGTCTTCGACTGCCTGCGAATGGGTGCGGACGAGGATGGTGGATTCGAAAAGGGGGAGATGCGCAGCCTCGCCGATGCCATCCAGGCTGCCCAGACCGAAGGACGGCTGCGGGCAGAGCACCTCTTCCACCTGCGCTGCGAGGTTTCCTCGGACAACGTGCTCGAGCATTTCGCCGACTTCGAGCACGATCCTTATGTCCGCCTCGTCTCCCTAATGGACCATGCGCCGGGCCAGCGGCAGTTCCAGTCGATGGACCAGTACGTCCTTTACTACAAGGAGAAGCGCGGCCTGAGTGACGAGGCCTTCGCTCACTTCGTGGCACGGCGCCAGGCGGCCTCGGCCAAATACGCCGCCGGCCACCGAAACGAATTGGCACGCATCTGCGCCGAGCGCGGCATCACCGTCGCGAGCCATGATGACGCAACGCTCGATCACGTCGACGAGGCAATCGGTCACGGTGTGCGGCTGGCGGAATTCCCCACCAGCTTCGATGCCGCAGAGGCGTCACACAAGGCGGGGATGAGCGTGCTGATGGGCGCCCCGAACATCGTTCGAGGCAAATCGCACTCCGGCAACATTGCGGCGCGTGAGCTTGCTGAACGCGGCGTGCTGGACGTGCTTTCATCGGATTACGTGCCGCTCAGCCTGCTGCATGCGCCCTTCGTGCTCGCCGACGATATCGATGCCATCTCGCTTCCCCAGGCGATCGCAATGGTCACCTCCACGCCCGCACGAACCGTGGGGCTGGAAGACCGCGGCCGGATCGCACCCGGTCTTCGCGCCGACCTCGTTCGCGTCAAGCGCGACAATGGTGTGCCGGTAGCACGCGCGACATGGCGGGAAGGCCGGCGGGTGGCGTGATGGGCGACGCTTCTCCAGCCCGGCCTACCATTGCCGGCAGGCTGATCGTCGTCGTCGGGCCGAGCGGCGCCGGCAAGGACACGCTGATGTCCTATGCCGCCCAGCACCTAAAGGAGCGGCCGGAGGTGGTCTTCGTGCGGCGCGTGATCACGCGCGACGGAGGTTCCGGTGGAGAGGATCACGACGCTGTGTCCGATGCGGAATTCCGCCGGATGGCCCAATCTGGCGGCTTCACCGTCTGGTGGGAAGCGCACGGCCTCTGTTACGGAATCCCGATCGAAACGCGACATCAAATCGACCTAGGCCATGTCGTGGTGGCGAACGGCTCGCGTGCTGCCCTGCCCCACTTCAGCGCCGCATTTCCGGCAATGACCGTCATCAACGTCACGGCGCGACCTGAGGTTCTGGCTACCCGGCTGGAATTACGCGGACGGGAAACGCGCGACGAGATTCTCCAACGGCTGCAGCGCAGTTCACCGCAGCTCGTCGGGCCCTACGAGCTTTTAACGATCGACAACAGCGGATCGATCGAAGAAGCAGGTCAGGCCATGGTCGATGCCCTGACGAGGTATCTTCCCGCTTTCTCGTGTCGCTAGTGCGCCTCGTCCCAGTTTGAGGCTGCGCGCGCATCGACCTTCAGCGGCACCTTCATGGCGATCGCCGGCATAGCCGCCTGCTCCATGGTCGCCGTGATGACGGGCAGCGTCTTCTCGATCTCACCGTCTTCCACTTCGAAGATCAGTTCGTCATGGACCTGCAGGAGCA
Organism: Pseudorhizobium halotolerans; assembly: GCF_902153235.2. Taxonomy (NCBI): domain Bacteria; kingdom Pseudomonadati; phylum Pseudomonadota; class Alphaproteobacteria; order Hyphomicrobiales; family Rhizobiaceae; genus Pseudorhizobium; species Pseudorhizobium halotolerans. The sequence goes on from NZ_CABFWE030000011.1 coordinate 173,671, forward strand.
TGCGGGCAGACAGGTTCGCAGATTGAAGAGCCGGTTCCATCCTGACCATGGCCCGGCGGATGATGTCGGCAGCCGACCCCTGGATGGGCGCGTTGATGGCAGCCCGTTCGTTGAAGGAGCGCACCTGCGGATTGGAGGACCGTATCTCCGGATAGTGCGCCCGGCGACCGAAGATGGTTTCGACGTAGCCGTGCTCGCGGGCGAATTCCTTGGTGCTGTCCATGTAGTCGCGGATGCCGGGGAATCGCTCGAAATACTTCTTGATGTACTCTCCCGCCTCCGAGCGCTCAATGGAGAGCTGGTTGGCCAGACCGAAGGCGGAGATGCCGTAGATGATGCCGAAGTTGATCGCCTTGGCGCGGCGGCGGATCTCGCTTGGCATGCCCTCAACCGGTACCCCGAACATTTCGGAGGCAGTCATCGCGTGGATGTCGATGCCGTCCGCAAACGCCTGGCGCAGTTGCGGGATGTCAGCGACATGGGCGAGTACCCGCAGTTCGATCTGGCTGTAGTCTGCAGAGACAAGCTTGTGGCCGGATGTGGCGATGAAGGCGGTGCGAATCTTCCGTCCTTCGGTCGTACGGATCGGGATGTTCTGCAGGTTCGGCTCGACCGACGAAAGACGCCCGGTCGTCGTCGATGCCAGCGAATAGGAGGTGTGAACGCGCTTTGTCTGCGGGTGGATGTAGCCCGGCAGAGCGTCCGTATAGGTAGACTTGAGCTTGGTCAGTTGCCGCCAGTCGACGATCTTGCGCGGAAACTCGTGCCCGGCCGCAGCCAGGTCTTCCAGCACCTGCGCAGAGGTGGACCACTGCCCCGTCTTGGTCTTGGCACCGCCCGGCAGGCCCATCTTGCCGAACAGGATGTCGCCCAGCTGCTTCGGTGAGCCGATCGTGAAGCGCTCGCCGGCGATCTCGTAGATCTCGTCCTCTATCGCCGCGGCCTTTTGCGCGAGCTCCCCGGACAGCCGAGACAGTATCTGGCGGTCGACCGTGATGCCGCGCTCCTCCATCCGGGCGAGCATGGAGACCATCGGCCGCTCCAGCCGTTCATAGACCCGCACCAAGCGGTCGGCGACCAGCCGCGGCTTGAGGACCATGGCAAGCCTGAGGGTGAGATCCGCCTTTTCGGCGGCGTAGACCGTAGCCCGGTCGATCTCGACCATATCGAAGCTCACGCCGGACTTGCCCGTCCCCGCGACATCCTTGAAGGAAACCGGCATATGGCCGAGCCAGCGGTCGGAGAGCGACTCGAGGCTTTGGCCGCCCCTGCCTGCTTCCAGGACGTAGGACATCAGCATCACGTCGTCATAGGCCGCGATCTCGATCCCGTACCGCTTGAGGAGCAGATAGGCGTATTTGAGGTTGTGCCCGACCTTGAGGACGGAAGCATCCTCGAGCAGGGGCTTCATCCGCTCCATCACCTCGGCGGCGGTCAGCTGATTGTCGGCACGGCCATTGCCGAGCAGATCATCGCTTCCAGTCTTGTGGCCGAAGGGGATATAGGCGGCCCGGACGTCGAGACCGGACGGATCACGGCTATTGTCCGCGAGCGCCAGCGAGAATCCCACGACATCCGACAGCATCGGGTCGATGGACGTTCCCTCGGCTTCGAAGGCCACCAGTCCGGTTTCCCGGGCTGACCGGAGCCAATCGTCCAGGTCCTCCAGATCGTCGATCGTGACATAGCAGCTCTTGTCGATCTTCGCGGTCGCGAAGGCCTCAGCTCGCGCCTTGGCAAGTTCCGCCGGGGTACTGTTGCCGTAGGGATCAGTTGTGCCGGCCTTGCCACCGGCAGGCGTCGCTACCCTGGACTCGGCACTGCTGGTGCCGGCATCGAGATCCGGCCCCCGCGCCGCCGCTCCCCATTCGACCTGCACGTGCGCCGGCTCGACCGCGCTGGCATCGCAGTCGCAGGCCTCCGCAACACGGCGCGTCAACGTCCCGAATTCCATGGCCTTCAGGAAACCGATCAGCTTCGGTCCGTTCTGCGGCTCCAGCACGAGAGCATCCAGCGGCATATCAAGGGGTGCATCCGTCCGCAGTTCAACGAGCCGGCGTGACAGGCGTGCCAGTTCCGCATTGGCAACGATGCTCTCACGCCGCTTGACCTGCTTGATCTCCGCAGCACGGGCGAGAAGCGTATCGAGGTCACCGAATTCCTCGAGAAGCTGGGCTGCGGTCTTCGGGCCGATCCCGGGGATGCCGGGAACATTGTCGACGGAATCCCCGACCATGGCCTGCAGGTCGATCATCTTCTCCGGCGGCACGCCCCATTTGTCGATGACTTCTGGGATGCCTATCTGCTTGTCCTTCATGCTGTCATACATGTGGACATTCGGGGTCACGAGCTGCATCAGGTCCTTGTCGGACGAGATGATCGTGACGTCAGCGCCGATCGCTTCCGCCTGCCTGGCATAGGTGGCAATGATGTCGTCCGCCTCGAAGCCTTCGGTCTCGATACAGGGAAGGTTGAATGCGCGCGTCGCCTGGCGGATCAGCCCGAACTGCGGGATCAGGTCTTCCGGCGGCTCGGAACGGTTCGCCTTGTAGGCGTTGTAGAGGTCCTTGCGGAAGGTCTTCGCGGAATAGTCGAAGATCACGGCAAAATGCGTGGGCGTCACCCCGACCGAGGTGTCGCGCGCATCGGTGAGCAGCTTCCAGAGCATGTTGCAGAAGCCCGAGACCGCCCCCACGGGCAGGCCGTCGGACTTGCGGGTCAGTGGGGGAAGGGCGTGGAACGCCCGGAAGATGAAGCCGGAGCCATCGACAAGGAAGAGGTGATCACCTTTTTTCATGGCTATGGAATAGCGTGGGGCACCCGCGTCGTCCATGAAAATCAGGCCGCGCCTAGCGGCTCGGCATCACCCGAACGTTACCGATTTGTAATTCTGCATTCCCTTGAAAATCCCGGTTTCACTTATCATCTCCAGCTTACCGGCGACTGATCACGCCGCAGTCCGGCAGCTGGCTCGTCCCCCGCCGCGCCGGACCGGACAAAGGCCTCACCCCCTCTCCGGGCCTTTGTCCTCCTGTTGAAACCGCCATGGCCGTTCCCCTCCCGGCCGTGGCGGTTTTCTCTTGTCAGGCCTCCCACCGCAGGCTTGGCGAAAGCATGCGCTGCTATATATTCGCGTAGTTCTGCCGACAGGGCTCCCTTCATGCCGTTCGACCGCTCCCATAGCGCAACTTATCTCGCCGGCCAGCTCGCCAAGTGCTTCGCGCGATCGCTGCAGAATCGGGCAGCGGGTCTCGGTTTCTCTCCCGGCCAATTTCCGGTTCTCCTGGAGTTGTGGCAGGAGGACGGTCTGACGCAGAAGCAATTGCTGGATCGACTGGAGGTCGAACAGGCGACACTGGCTAATACGCTTACGCGCATGGAACGTGACGGACTGATCCGTCGCGAGCCGCATCCCCATGACGGGCGGGCACAGATCATCCAGTTGACGGAAAGCGCCAGGGACCTTGAAAAAAGGGCGATCGATGCGGCAGCCGAGGCCGATGCCGCACTTTTCGAGGGTTTTCGCCAGTTCGAACGGGAACTGATGCTGGAATACATGCGCATGGCGATCGAGAATGCCCGCAAGGCCTGAACCGGGCGGCTCTGGGCTCGAAACAAGCGCATCTTTGCAATAAGGTCGCCCCTGTTCTCCCAGACAGGATTTTCCCATGACCGAACTTTCCCCCGTACTCGACCGCGCCGACCGGAACCTCGACGACAGCCTCGACCGCCTTTTCCGGTTGGTACGCATCAAGTCGATCTCCACCGACCCGGCCTTCAAGGCGGATTGCCGAGCCGCAGCCGAATGGTTGGTTGCGACCCTAGCCGATATCGGTTTCGACGCATCGATCCGTGATACAGCCGGCCATCCGATGGTGGTTGCCCATCATGCGGGCGCCACGGATGACGCACCGCACGTCCTGTTCTACGGCCACTACGACGTCCAGCCGGTCGATCCGGTCGAGCTTTGGGAGAACGATCCCTTCGCTCCTTCCGTTAAGGATCTGGGCAACGGACGCAAGGTGATCACCGGCCGCGGCACGGCCGACGACAAGGGCCAGTTGATGACCTTCGTCGAAGCCTGCCGCGCCTACAAGGAGGTCAATGGCAGCCTGCCGCTCCGGGTCACCATCCTGTTCGAGGGCGAGGAAGAATCGGGCTCGCCTTCGCTGAAGCCGTTCCTGGAAGCGAATGCGGAAGAGCTGAGGGCGAGTTGTGCGCTCGTCTGCGATACGGGCATGTGGGATGGCGACACGCCGGCGATCGCCGCTGCTCTTCGCGGCTTGGTCGGAGAAGAGATCATCATTTCGGCGGCAGATCGAGACCTGCATTCGGGGCTGTTTGGCGGAGCGGCAGCAAACCCGATCCATATCCTGACGGATATCCTGGCAGGTCTGCGCGACGAGACCGGCCGCATTACCCTTGAGGGCTTCTACGATGGTGTCGAGGAGACGCCCTCAAACATCAAGGCGGGCTGGGAGAGCCGTGGCCGCAGCGCGGAGAACTTCCTTGGCGACGTCGGGCTGTCGATACCTGCCGGCGAGAAGGGACGATCCGTCTTGGAACTCACCTGGGCCCGCCCCACCTGCGAGGTCAACGGCATCTGGGGCGGCTATACAGGGGAAGGCTTCAAGACCGTGATCGCCGCCAAGGCGTCCGCCAAGGTCTCGTTCCGTCTTGTCGGACAACAGGATCCGGCGAAGATCCGCGAGAGCTTCCGTGCCTATGTCCGCTCCAGAGTTCCAGCAGATTGCTCCGTTGAGTTCCACGAGCACGGAGGATCTCCGGCGATCCAGCTGTCGTATGACTCCCCGGTTCTCGCCAAGGCGAAGACTGCGTTGTCGGACGAGTGGGCTAATCCGGCCGTCGTTATCGGCATGGGTGGTTCGATACCTATCGTCGGCGACTTCCAGAAGATGCTCGGCATGGAATCCTTGCTGGTGGGCTTCGGCCTCGTCGACGACCGGATTCATTCGCCGAACGAGAAATACGACCTGAAGTCGTTCCACAAGGGCATTCGCTCATGGGTGCGCATCATCGCCGCCCTGGCGGCCCGGTAGCCGAAGCTCGGCTCCAACTTTACGCACAAAAAAGGTCGGGCTAGCCCGACCTTTCTAATTCCCGATTCTTTCAGTGCCAGTACATCCGTGGTCACCCAGGAATCGGGACTGGCATTTCCGGCGCGTCCGCTTCAGGCGCTTGAGGCCAACCGCGGCTCTGGCGATCATCATCGCCCCTGCTGGTTAACATTTCGTAAACAACGAATATGCCAACCATCGGCGCGATGGCGCGGTTTCCCGCATTTGCTCACTGCGCCGGAAATGCCGATAGACCGAGAGATGGGAAGGAAGATCTCTATTTGCAAGAGCTAAAATACAAAAAGGCCGGACAGGCCGGCCTTCTCGTCAGAATTCAGACCTGAATCAGGCTGTCTGCAGCTGGTCAGCAGCAACCTTGCCGGAGCGGCGGTCGGTAACCAGTTCGTAGGAGAGCTTCTGCCCGTCGTTCAACGAGCTCATGCCGGCGCGCTCAACAGCGGAAATGTGGACGAAAACGTCGGCGCTGCCATCATCCGGCTGGATGAAGCCATAGCCCTTGGTTGCGTTGAACCACTTAACAGTACCAGTAGCCATATCGATGCCTTTCTTATGCAAATATCGGCGATGTCCCGGCCAGGCCGGAACGGGGAAGTTCGTATTTGCAGAAAGATCGTCGAGAGCACCGGGGCGCTTAGAGCAGGCTTATCAAACAAATAGCGACGTGAAGGAGATAGAAGCGGGACCCATCCCTGTCAAGAATGAGCGGCCGATCGACTACCCTCCAAAAGCAGAAAACCCGGCGCGGGAGGAGGAGCGCCGGGTTTCCGATACTGACCAGCAACTGGGAGGAGGAGGTGTTGCCGGTCCCATCCAAGGAACGCTGGGAGGAGGAGTGCGTCCTTCGATGGTTGAAATATACACCGACCGCGCTTGGAGAACAGCGATCTTTTCGCAGCGCAGCATTGCATCATATGCATAGCAGAAATGGAGTTGCCTCTGACTCGGCTAAATTCTATTCATCCGACATGAGCCTCGACACCGTCCGCCAGTTCTTTTCCCGCTACGCACCCGATATAGAAGTCATCGTCACCGAGGAGAGCTCCGCCACGGTTGCTCTCGCCGCGGCGGCCCACGGTGTCGAGCCAGTGCAGATCGCAAAGACGATTGGCGTTCAGGCAGGCCCGACCGCAGTATTGGTCGTCATGGCTGGAACGGCCCGCCTGGACAACAGAAAATTTCGGGATCACTTCGGCGCAAAGCCGCGGATGCTGGGTGGCGAAGACGTAACGCAACTCACCGGCCATCCTGTCGGAGGCGTCTGTCCATTCGGACTGATCTCGGACGTGCCAGTCTTCTGCGACGCGTCGCTTCTTGCGCTGCCGGAAGTCATCCCGGCAGCGGGCGCGGCGAATTCTGCCGTCCGAATATCTCCGGAGCGGATGGCCGAACTGAGCAATGCCAAATGGATCGACGTCTGCCAGACGGCCTGACGATTTATCTGGGCGTCAGTAATAGCGGCGGTACCAGGGGCTACGGTTTTCGAGTGCCTGAGTCCCGACGAGATAGCCAATGGCGAAGCCGATCGCCCCTACCAGCGTGAAGAGCGTGGTTGCGGTGGCCGGATGCTCGCGGATCGCTCCGGCGACCGAGCTCGCTTCTTCCTGGACGTAGGATGCCGCGCTTCCGGCGCGGTCCGCGAGGCGGTCCCTCAATGCCGCGACCTCAGCCCTCAACCCGGCAATCTCTTCGCCGATCTTTCCGTTCCGATCGGGATCAGTCTCGCCCATCGGCTTCACGCTTCCTGCAGATTCGACCATAGCAGCCTCCATCGTTGCTCGTGCCGGATCAACTTTTCGCGCTGCGATAGGTTCCGTCCCGGAGCCAGCTGGGATGCTCAGGTGCCGCGGCTTTCGGCGAGGATATGGGCGAGCGATTCGAGCTTCTCCTGCTCGCTCAGGCCCTTCTGCATGGAATGGACAAGGATCAGGGCAAGCGCCTCCCCGTCCGGGCTCGACTTGCTGATGTTGTGCTCGACACATGCCTGGTCGAACACTTTCTGCAACATGCTCAGTTGGTCCGGGCCTACCGGATTGCGAACCGTCTTAGTCGGCACACGAACCTCCCCTGCTGTTGCGGCCCAAATCAAAGTTCCACCCCTGTTCCCTAGAGCGGATTGATCGCATAAACTTTGGCTTTATGAAGGCGGACTTGTGCAGGGCTTGCGTCGAGGCAGGTTGCGCGCACGGAGCTGCGGGGCTAACGATCCGAAAAAGACGTTGAGCGAGCGCCGGGGGATGGCGCTCGCTCATGGTCGTTCACGGCTCCCGCCTTACGCTGCGCCGGTAGGATCGCCGATCGGCAGAAGCGCCGGATCGAGATTGGGATCCTGTGGGTTCTTTGTATCTCCCGGATCCTGAACCGGCGTCAGAGGTGGCTTCCCCTGCGTCCTATCCGGAATGCCGGGGGTGGAGGTCGGGCCCCGAGGAGTTTCGGACGCCGGTGTCGGAATTGGATCTCTGTTCGGCATGGCTTACTCCGTTCATCGTTCAGAAGCGCAACGGAGTGCGCGCGACATTGTTCCCCTCCAAGGGAGGAGACCGTAGTCGCTCTGTTCGCCTGTCACGCCTTTCAGAGAACCTACTCGGTTGCCACGCTCTGCTCTTCGACAGGCCTTTTCTTCGACGCAACGAGCGTCTGATCATCAGAGGCGACGCTTGCGGTCGTGGTGGAGTAGTCGACAGATGTCGAAGCGGTCACCTTGGGGTGTCCCGCACAGTCAGCCAACGCCGCGGATGTCATCAGGCCGAGCGCCGAAAGGGTCGCGAGAATTAGCTTCATGGCATTCTCCTTCCTTGGTTGCGGCTGCAGGGTACGTTCGAACTGTGAGAAGGCAAAATCACAAATCCGCTCCCTGAGCCCAATTTCCTGGCCACGGCATGAAACCACCGCGGAGGCCACGGGTTCACCCTTCGTCACAACAAGGGAGATCACTCATGAAAAAGATACTCGCCATCGGCTGCGTCACCCTCTCGCTGGCCGCATGCACGGCAACTGAACGTGGCGCCGGCATCGGTGCGGCGACCGGAGCCGTCGTGGGCGGTGCCGTGACCGGAGATGTTCGCGGTGCCGCTGTCGGCGCTGCTGTGGGCGGCGCATCCGGCGCCCTGATCGGAAGCGTGCAGGACCAACCGGGCCGCTGCTACTATCGCGACCGCTACGGAAACCGCTACATCGACGACTGCTGATGTCGACGGCCGGTCTGGATCCATCGGGCCGGCCGCTTCATTTTCCTCACCTTTCCCCACGACAGCGACCCGAGGGGACGGGTTCCACCGACTTAAGCGATCGTCTTCTTGAACAGGACGGAACCGTCGTCTCCAATGAAATCGAACTCTGCGCTTTCGTCCTTCAGGCAGGCTGCGAGGAAGCCAGTGCGCGCCTCGCTGAAGACTGTACCGGGATGAGGCTTAACCGGACGAGCTTCGGCTCCGGCTCCGGACGTGAAATAGGCAATGCCTTCATCCTCGATACAGGACAGGCTATGATCATGACCGTTGAGATAGGCATGCACACCGTGCTCGAGCAGGAGCGGCTTTAGAAGTGCAATGAGGTCGGCAGTATCTCCATGGCTACCAGCGCTGAAGACTGGATGGTGTCCGACGACAATCTTCCATCTTGCCGTGCTCCTGGAAAGTGCCTGATCCAGCCACTGGATCTGAGCGCCGCGATCGAGCCCATAGCCGGTGAGTTTTTCCAGCAGGGTTTGTGCGACAAGCGATTGCGTATCCAGGCAGAACAACTCGGCCTGAGCGGTTCGGGACACATCATGGACGAATGAATAGTAGCGGCTGGGCATCCGCCAACGAGGGCTGGTCAGTCCGTAATCAATTTCGGCTTGCTGGTTGCCGCGGTGGTCGTGGTTGCCGAGCACCACATACCACGGGCACTGCAACGCGGGTGACGCGTAGATTTCCTCGAACGAGGTAAGCCATTGCTGATCTGAAATCCCATCCACACCGCTGCCGTAGAAGTTGTCGCCCACCGAAAGCACGAACTGCTGCGGTACCGCTTGCGCCTTGTCGGCCATTGCTTTCGCCACCCGCATCTGGTCTTCGCGGCGGGCGGGGTTTCCCCAGTCCCCTAGTACCAGAAACGAAAGCGAAGCAGTCTCCGCGGCTCGGGAGGTCGTACAGAAGGCAAGAGCTGAGGCTCCGATCAGGAACCTTCTACGGGAAAGCGTCATATGATCCCTCGTCGGTGAAGGCCATCAGATGGTGACATCGTCCGCACGAGGCTTCCTTCAACATGGCAAGTTTATGGCAAGCAGGTGCCCCGTACCTCGCCATCGTCGCGCGTTGCTGCGCCTATCATCCCGCGCGCCGGGCACGCGTCCGCAGAACCGCGTCAAATGGCCGCCGGCAGTTGCCGGATGAGGAGATGTCGGGATGTCCCGGAAAGGATATCTGCCAGCCTCGCAGTCCTGAGGTCTTAACCCCCCCTTAAATCGCCGTATTTAGAGTCCAGCGGAATGCGCGGGCGATATGCAACCGCCGGTCGCGGCCGGCGCAGCGGGGGTGACCAACGCGACATGGCGGCGAAACGGAAATCGGGACAAAGGGTTGAGCCCTCCTTCGACGACGACGAATACGTCGACGAGGATTTCCGGCTTCGTTCCGAAGACCGGATAGCCGGCGGTGGCAGGAAGCGCCCGTCGCCAGCGAGGAAGGACGCGCCGCGCCGACCTCGCAAGGGCAAACCCACCCGTCAGTCTCGCGGCTTTCTCGCCCCTCTTCGTTCCCTTCTCTACTGGTGCCTTGTTCTCGGCATATGGGTCGGGATCGGAGTCGGTGGCCTCGTGCTGTACTTCGGTGCGCAGATGCCCGCCGCGAGCACCTGGGCGATCCCGGACCGGCCTCCAAACATCAAGATCGTCTCCACCGACGGCTCCGTGATCGCCAATCGCGGTGCCACGGGCGGCGAAGCACTGGCGCTGGAGGAGATGTCGCCCTTTATCCCGCAGGCGGTCATGGCGATCGAGGACCGCCGCTTCTACATGCATTTCGGGGTCGACCCGCTGGGGCTGACGCGCGCCTTCATCAACAATGTTACCGGCCAACCGATCCAGGGCGGCTCCACCATCACTCAGCAACTTGCCAAGAACCTGTTCCTCTCCCCCGAAAGAACCTTCGAGCGGAAGATCCAGGAGGTGCTGCTCGCCTTCTGGCTGGAACACAAGTTCAGCAAGGACCAGATCCTGGCGATGTATCTCAACCGGGTCTTCTTCGGCTCCAACGCCTATGGTGTGGAAGCAGCATCGCGACGGTACTTCAACAAGTCCGCTCGCGACGTGAACCTGGGCGAGGCGGCACTCCTCGCAGGACTGCTGAAGGCGCCCTCCCGCCTGTCTCCCGCGCGTGACCCGGAAGCGGCTGAAGAGCGTGCCCAGGTGGTACTCCGGGCGATGCTGGAGGAGGGCTACGTCACGGAAGACGAGATCAAGACGGCCATGTCCCAGCCGCCTACAAAGGCCCGCAGCTACTGGTCGGGTGCCGAACACTACGCTGCCGACATGGTCATGGACGAGGTCAAGAAGCTGCTTGGCGAGGTGAAGCAGGACGTCGTGGTCGAGACGACCATCGACCTCTCGCTCGAACGCAAGGCAGAAGAGGCCCTCACGGATATTCTTGACGACGAGGGCGCCAAGCTCAATGCCAGCCAGGCGGCCCTGGTCTCAATGGATGCCACGGGCGCCATTCGCGCGCTGGTGGGCGGCAGGGATTACGCGCAGAGCCAGTTCAACCGCGCCGTGACCGCCAAGCGTCAGCCGGGATCCGCCTTCAAGCCGTTCGTCTATGCCGCCGCCCTCGAAGCCGGGATACGGCCGGACTCCGTGCGCAACGACGCACCGGTCCGGATCGGCAAGTGGACGCCGGAGAACTACGACCAGAAGTACCGGGGTCAGGTGACGGTCTCTTCGGCGCTTTCCCAGTCGCTGAACACTATCGCCGCCCAACTGGTGATGGAGGTCGGACCGGACGAGGTGGTGAGCCTGGCGCACCGTATGGGGATAGAGCAGGAGATGCAGCCGAACGCGTCCATCGCGCTCGGGACATCAGAAGTGCCGCTCGTGGAACTGACGGCCGCCTACGCCCCTTTCATGAACGGAGGCTACAAGGCGACCCCGCACATCGTGCGCCGCATCCTCGACACGGACGACAATGTTCTTCACGAGAGCAGCTATGACAACCCGCCGCGGGTGCTCAGCGAAACCATCGTCGCCACGATGAACAGCATGCTCACGCGGGTCATCCAGGAAGGCACCGGCAAGGCGGCGAGGCTCGATAGCTGGCAGGCAGCCGGCAAGACGGGCACGACCCAATCCTTCCGCGACGCGATCTTCGTCGGCTTTACCAGCATCATGACCACGGGGATATGGTTCGGGAACGACGACGGCACCTCAATGAAAAAGGTGACGGGGGGCGGCCTGCCTGCAAGGGCGTGGAAGAATTACATGACGGCCGCCCACGCAGGCTACTCGCCGACACCGCTGTTCGGCAGCCATGGCGGCTTTGCGCTGCCACCGGCTGCCGAGCCGGAGAGGGAGCCAACGACGATCGGTGATATTATATCGGGAGTCCTTCCCGGATCTTCCGCGCCCGATGACTATCCAGCCTCACCCTCTGCTGCGCGTCACGACGCCTATCCACCCGAGGGCGAAATTCCCGTCCGCGATTATCGCGAGTACCGCGGTCCCTATGACGGGTTCGAAGATGCACCCATGCCGCGCGAGGGTTATGCTGAAGGCCCGATACCACCTGGCGAAGTCGGTTCGCCGAGCGGGAGGGGATCGTCGCGGCAGACAACCCTCTACGACCTGATCATGGGCCAGTGAGGTCGATAGCGCCCGCATTCACAATTGCGTGTTTTTTTACCGGCGTCGGCATGGCGGCGCGCCTTGCAGTCGAAAAATCACGTCCTTATATACGCCGCATGAGGCAGCGAATGCTGCCGGAATACACAAGACCATCCCATTCGAGGAACTGTCAGCGGAATGCCTGACCGGGGTTCCGACGGTTCGCTTAAAGGAGAGAAAAAAATGGCAAAAGTAATTGGCATCGACCTCGGCACGACGAACTCCTGCGTCGCCATCATGGACGGCAAGGACGCAAAGGTCATCGAGAACGCTGAAGGCGCGCGCACCACGCCTTCCATGGTCGCCTTCACCGATGACGGGGAGCGCCTCGTCGGCCAGCCGGCAAAGCGCCAGGCCGTGACCAATCCAACCAATACCCTCTTCGCAGTCAAGCGCCTGATCGGCCGCCGCTACGAAGACCCGACGGTGGAGAAGGACAAGGGTCTCGTTCCCTTCGAAATCTCCAAGGGCGACAATGGCGATGCCTGGGTCAAGGCTCAGGGCAAGGGCTACTCGCCTGCTCAGATCTCCGCGATGATCCTCCAGAAGATGAAGGAAACGGCTGAATCCTACCTCGGCGAGAAGGTCGAGAAGGCGGTCATCACCGTTCCTGCCTACTTCAACGACGCGCAGCGCCAGGCAACCAAGGATGCCGGCAAGATCGCCGGCCTTGAAGTTCTCCGCATCATCAACGAGCCGACGGCTGCCGCACTCGCTTACGGCCTCGACAAGAAGGACGGCAAGACGATCGCCGTATACGACCTTGGCGGTGGTACCTTCGATATCTCGGTCCTCGAAATCGGTGATGGCGTCTTCGAAGTGAAGTCGACGAATGGTGATACCTTCCTCGGCGGTGAAGACTTCGACATGCGTCTCGTCGAATACTTGGCCGGTGAGTTCAAGAAGGACCAGGGCATCGACCTGAAGAACGACAAGCTTGCCCTGCAGCGCCTCAAGGAAGCTGCGGAGAAGGCCAAGATCGAGCTGTCGTCCTCGCAGCAGACCGAAATCAACCTGCCGTTCATCACGGCGGATGCCTCCGGTCCGAAGCACCTGACGATGAAGCTGACCCGTGCCAAGTTCGAAAGCCTGGTCGATGACCTGATCCAGCGTACCGTTGCTCCGTGCAAGGCAGCGCTCAAGGATGCTGGCGTGACCGCCGGTGAAATCGACGAAGTCGTTCTAGTCGGCGGCATGAGCCGCATGCCGAAGGTGCAGGAGACCGTGAAGCAGCTGTTCGGCAAGGAGCCGCACAAGGGCGTCAACCCGGACGAAGTGGTGGCCATGGGCGCTGCCATCCAGGCCGGCGTGCTGCAGGGCGACGTCAAGGACGTGCTGCTGCTCGACGTGACTCCGCTGTCGCTCGGCATCGAAACGCTCGGTGGCGTCTTCACCCGCCTGATCGACCGCAACACGACGATCCCGACGAAGAAGAGCCAGACATTCTCGACCGCCGAGGACAACCAGTCGGCCGTGACCATCCGCGTCAGCCAGGGCGAGCGCGAAATGGCTGCCGACAACAAGCTGCTCGGCCAATTCGACCTCGTTGGCCTGCCGCCGGCACCGCGTGGAGTACCGCAGATCGAAGTCACCTTCGACATCGACGCGAACGGCATCGTACAGGTCTCGGCCAAGGACAAGGGCACCGGCAAGGAGCAGCAGATCCGCATCCAGGCTTCCGGCGGTCTATCCGACGCCGATATCGAAAAGATGGTCAAGGACGCCGAGGCTCATGCCGAGGAAGACAAGAAGCGTCGTGCAGGCGTCGAGGCGAAGAACCAGGCCGAAAGCCTGATCCATTCGACCGAGAAGTCGCTGCAGGAATATGGCGAGAAGGTCTCCGAGACCGATCGCAAGTCCATCGAGGACGCGATCGCCTCGCTGAAGTCCGCCGTCGAGGCTTCCGAGCCGGATGCCGACGACATCCAGGCGAAGACCCAGACGCTGATGGAAGTGTCGATGAAACTCGGCCAGGCTATCTATGAGGCCCAGCAGGCGGAAGCTTCCGAAGGTTCCGAGGGCGGCAACAATGACGACGGTGTCGTTGATGCCGACTACGAGGAAATCAAGGACGACAAGAAGTCGGCCTGAGGCTCGTCTGTTGACGACCCTCATGAAGATAGTCGACTAGAAACTCCGGCTGCCATCGTGCAGCCGGAATCCTTTCGGGAGCCGTTACCTCCATGGCAAAAGCTGATTTTTACGAAACCTTGGGTGTCGGCAGGTCCGCTGACGAGAAGGAGCTGAAGAGCGCCTTCCGTAAGCTTGCAATGAAGTACCACCCTGACAAGAATCCGGGCGATGCCGAAGCCGAAAAGAAGTTCAAGGAGATCAACGAGGCCTACGAGACCTTGAAGGATCCCCAGAAGCGTGCCGCCTATGACCGGTTCGGACACGCCGCCTTCGAAGCAGGTGGCATGGGGCCCGGCGGTATGGGCGGTGGCTTCGGTGCGGCAGGCGCCGGCGGCTTCTCGGATATCTTCGAGGATATCTTTGGCGAGATGATGGGCGGTGGACGGGCACGACGCTCCTCCGGCGGTCGCGAACGCGGCGCCGACCTCCGCTACAACATGGAAATCACGCTGGAAGAAGCCTTCAGCGGCAAGACCGCCCAGATCCGCGTCCCGACCTCCATCACCTGCGATGTCTGTTCGGGCTCCGGGGCGAAACCAGGGACGCAGCCGAAAACCTGCGGTACCTGCCACGGCTCCGGTCGAGTGCGCGCCAGCCAGGGCTTTTTTTCCGTCGAGCGGACCTGTCCGACCTGTCACGGGCGCGGCCAGACAATTACCGATCCGTGTACCAAGTGCCATGGTCAGGGGCGCGTATCGGAAGAGCGCTCGCTGTCGGTCAACATCCCGGCCGGCATCGAGGACGGCACCCGCATTCGCCTTCAGGGCGAGGGCGAAGCCGGGATGCGCGGCGGACCAGCCGGTGATCTCTACATCTTCCTGTCGGTGAAGCCGCACCAGTTCTTCCAGCGCGACGGCGCAGACCTGTTCTGCACCGTACCCATCTCGATGACGACCGCCGCACTGGGCGGAACATTTGACGTTGCGACGCTGGACGGGACCAAGTCACGGGTGACGGTGCCGGAAGGCACGCAGCCCGGCAAGCAGTTCCGCCTCAAGGGCAGGGGCATGCCAGTACTGCGTTCGTCGCAGACGGGCGACCTGTATATCCAGATTCAGATCGAGACGCCTCAGAAGCTGACCAAGCGTCAGCGCGAACTGCTGCAGGAATTCGAGGACATCTCTTCGAAGGAAAACAATCCCGAGTCGACCGGCTTCTTTGCACGGATGAAGGAGTTTTTCGAAGGTTGAGAATTGGGTTCCTCCTCCGAGGTGCGCATTGAAAGGCAGCGAATCCCGCTGCCTTTTCCTTTTGGAGGGTCAGATCATCGCATTGACCGAAGGGGCAGCCAGCATCACCGCGAACCCGAACGTGCCCGTTGCCGCGAGTTTTCTGATCGTCCCGTTCGTCAGCCGCCCACTCCCGCCCCTGGCGCTCAGCGCGCCCACAAGCTGCCAGAAACTGGCCGCCAGAACAATGATCGCCGACAGCAGCACCAGCCACGGCAAAGCAGCGTTCAGTTCCACCTGAGGCATGATGACCAAGGCGATGATCGGCGCCTTCGGATTGAGCACGGTGGTGAGGAGGACGTGCCGGCCACTCACTTCTCCGTTTGCGGCGGGGGAGCGGGCCGAGGCACCCCAGAGCCGCCAGCTCAGGAAGAGGACCCAGAGGACAGCCGCACCACGAACCCAGAGGAGCACGAAGGGATAGGCCGCGAATGCGGGCGCCAGCACCAGAAGCACCGTCAGGACGACGGCCAAATATCCCGTCAGCTCAGCCCCGATAAGTCTGAGCGAACTGCGCCAGCCGCGTTCATAGCCGGCCAGCATCATGAGCGTGTTGGTAGGGCCTGGCGTCAGCAGCAGGAGAAGGAGAGCAGCTGTGAAAGACAGGATGTGCATCGTAGGTTGGTCCGTTCTGCCCCACTGATGAGGCAGATTGTGCTAACACAGGGACGTCATCTGTAATTGACACCGATCAAGCGGATAAGCGTTCGTATCAATAGTGCGGCGGTCTGGTGATGGCCGGTGCATCAAGCGACGTTTCCTCCAGCGTCAGGAAACGCTCCGTAAGCCGCTCGAGCTTTGCGCGGGTCTGTTCGACCACTTTCCACTGTTCGGCCAGTTGATCGGAAAGCTCCTCGATCGTTTTCGCCTGGTGGGCAACGGTCTCCTCCAGCGTTACGATACGTTCGTCATCAGCGGCCAACGCGCGCACTCCCTCGGGGCCCTACGATATAAAGCGAGCCTCAGAGCTCGCCCTTTCGCTTGTAGGGCATCAGCATGATCGCCGATGCCGTTACCGCACCCCCGAAGGTCAGCGCAAGTGGCGCGGCGATCATCACGAAAGACAGGATCGGTGTCTGCGATCGGGCGATGTGGGTGCCCAGGCCATAGAGGTTGAACCAGTAAAGGGCGAAGGCGATGCCTATTCCCAGCATGATGCCAAAGGCAGCATTGATGGCAAGGAACCTCAGCATATCGACGTGGTCCCGGCGAGCTTCGTCCGGCGTCATTTCATCTTTGCGTATGGGCATGGTTGCCTCCCGGCGACAGGACACACGATAGCAGGTTCCTTCATTTGTCGCGCGCGACAAACTGCCCAACCGCCCTTTGGTTCCAAGGCGTCGAACTTTGCTTGCCATCGCCACCCGGAAGCCTTAGCTCCTGCCTATCAGACACGGATGTCCATGGCCCAGAAAGCATTCCTTTCCCGTCTCAAGCTCACCGACTTCCGGAACTATGCGGAAGCAGGCCTTTCGCTGGACAGCCGTCATGTCGTGCTGACCGGAGACAATGGCGCCGGCAAGACGAACCTTCTGGAAGCGGTCTCCTTTCTCTCTCCAGGGCGCGGGCTCCGACGCGCCGTTCTCCCAGACGTGACACGCGTCGGGGCGAGTGGCGGCTTTTCCATCTTTGTCGACATGGAGGGCATGGAAGGTGAGGTCTCGCTGGGCACCGGCATTGATACCCTCGGTGAAACCGTCAGCCGCAAGCTGCGCATCAATGGCACCCCGGCACGGTCGACCGAGGAGCTCTCCGAGCACTTGAACGTGATATGGCTCACGCCATCGATGGACGGGCTCTTCACGGGTGCGGCGTCGGAACGACGACGTTTCCTCGACAGGCTGGTTCTGTCGATCGATCCTGCCCATGGCCGCCGCGCAAGCGACTTCGAACGGGCGATGCGCAGCCGCAACCGACTGCTTTCGGAGGGCCGCTACGACCCCGCCTGGGTTTCGGCTGTCGAAGCTCAGATGGCGGGTCTTGGCGTGGCCATGGCCGCAGCCCGTCTGGAAATGCTGGGCTTGCTGCGCCGCTTGGCCGCCGCCATGGAGGAGACGCCGTTTCCCTCGCCGGCGCTGAACCTCGAAGGCTTCCTGGATGATGCGGCCGATCAGCCGGCAGCGGAGCTGGAAGAGCGCTATCTGGCGGCGCTGCAGGAAGGGCGTCATCGCGATGCCGCGGCTGGCCGCACGCTGGAGGGTCCCCACCGGAGCGACCTTCTGGTTCGCCACCGCGAGAAGGATATGGATGCCGGACGCTGCTCCACCGGCGAACAGAAGGCACTGCTGATCGGGCTCATTCTCGCCCATGCCCGGCTGACTGCGAACATGACCGGCTTTGCGCCGGTCCTGCTGCTTGACGAGATTGCCGCCCATCTTGATGAAGGCCGGCGTGCGGCCCTGTTCGACTTGGTCGATGGATTGGGAGGTCAGGCTTTCATGACCGGCACGGATCGGTCGATGTTTTCGGCGCTTGCCGAGCGTGCGCAGTTCTTCAGCGTCGAGGGCGGCGGCATCCACGGCTGATCCTCGCTTTTCCGCCTCCTCCTAGGCTGCTAGATTGCCCTCATGCAACTGACGCCTGAAGAGATCGAACGCTACCGACGCCACATCCTGCTCCCGGAGATCGGCGGCCATGGGCAACAGCGGCTGAAGAACGCTAGGGTGCTGGTCGTCGGCGCCGGAGGCCTGGGTGCTCCAATCCTCCTCTACCTGGCGGCGGCCGGCATCGGCACAATCGGCATCATCGACGATGATGTCGTCTCGCTTTCGAACCTGCAGCGGCAGGTCATCCACGATACGGGCACGATCGGCGAGCTGAAGACGGAGAGTGCGAGGGCGGCACTCGCGCAGTTGAATCCGACCATCCGGGTCCTCTCCTACGAAGAGCGCTTTTCCGAACGGTGGGCCGGCGAGCATCTGCCGCTCTTCGATCTCCTGGTGGACGGATCGGACAACTTCGATACCCGCTATGCATGTGCGGATGCGGCGCTTGCGGCGCAGGTTCCCCTTGTAACCGGTGCCGTGGGCCGCTTCGACGGATCGCTGACGGTCCTGAAGCCCTATGAGGTCGGCATGGATGGAATGCAGAACCCCAGCTATCGTGACCTGTTTCCCGAGAAACCGCCGCAGGGTCTGATACCTGCCTGCGCAGAAACCGGCATCATCGGGGCTCTGGCGGGCGTGATCGGAACGCTGATGGCGATGGAGACCATCAAGGTCATCACGGGTGTCGGTGAACCTTTGATCGGACGGCTTCTGCTGTATGACGCGCTCGCCGCCAGGTTCGACACCATCCGATACAACCGGCGCCCAGCCGAGAGCGCTGCAGAATGACCGAGGTTCGCCGCATTATCCCGGAAGAGTTCGACCATTGGAATGAGCTTCTTCACCTCATCCGGACAGCGTTCCTCTACATGGACGGCGTCATCGATCCGCCCTCGTCTGCACACCGTCTCAATCTGCAGTCTCTGAAGGAAAAGGCTGCGAGCGAAATCTGCTTCATCGCCATGCAGGGCAGCGAGATCTCGGGTTGCATCTTCTGTCGGCCCGAACCACCCGATGAACTCTACATCGGCAAGCTTGCGGTACGGCCGCAGATGCAAGGACAAGGCTTGGGGCGGCAGTTGCTGGAGGCCGCAGAAAGTGTCGCCTTCGCAAGCGGCCATAGCCGGCTTCGCCTGGAGACGCGTATCGAGCTTGCGGGCAACCACGCGACCTTCTCACGCTGGGGCTTCGTCAAATCAGCGGAGAGGTCTCACCCCGGCTATGATCGCGTCACGTTCATCGAGATGGTAAAGACGCTGGCCGCCCCGGTAGCGGAAGCCAGCCAGTTGCTGCGGGACTAGCTTCGGCCCGGCAGAACCCGGTTCGGCGGCCTGTGCCCGTCGAAGAAGGTGCGGATGTTGATGATGACCTTGTCACCCATGTCGATCCGGCCTTCGATCGTCGCTGATCCCATGTGGGGCAACAGAACGACGCGCCCCTCATTAGCCAGCTTCACGAGCCTGGGATTCACAGAAGGTTCATTCTCGTAGACGTCAAGTCCGGCGCCGGCGATCTTGCCGTCGCGCAGCAGCTGGATCATCGCCGCTTCGTCGATGATGTCGCCACGCGCGGTGTTGACGATGAGACTGGTGGGCTGCAGCAGCGCGAGGCGCCGTGCTGACAGAAGATGGAACGTGGCTGGTGTCGACGGGCAGTTGACGGAGACAATATCGACGCGCGCCAGCATCTGGTCGAGACTGTCCCAATAGGTCGCCTCGAGTTCCTCCTCCGTCGCAGGATGAACCCTCTTGCGGTTGTGGTAGTGGATCGACAGGCCAAAGGCTTTGGCACGCCTTGCGACGGCGGTGCCGATTCGGCCCATGCCGACAATGCCGATCCGCTTGCCCCAGATGCGACGACCAAGCATCCAAGTGGGAGACCAGCCGGCCCAATCGCCCGGATGGTCCGTCAGTATCCGCGCACCCTCGGGCAACCGGCGCGACACCGCGAGAATCAGCGCCATCGTCATGTCGGCCGTGTCTTCGGTGAGGACATTCGGGGTGTTTGTCACCGTAATGCCCTTGCGGGCGGCAGCCTCGATATCGATGTGATCCGTGCCGTTGGAAAAACTGGCGATCAACCTGAGATCCGGCCCTGCCTCGTTGATCAGGGCCTCGTCGATCCTGTCCGTCACCGTCGGCACGAGCACGTCCGAGGATCTCATCGCCTCGACGAGCTGTTCGCGCGTGCGCGGCACATCGTCGACATTCAACTCCGCGTCGAAAAGCTCGCGCATCCGGGTCTCAACGGCATCCGGCAGCTTGCGTGTGATATAGACCTTGGGTTTCTTCTTCGCTGTCATGGGCGTTGTATTCAGAGGTCCTTAACCAAGTCGCGCGATAGTCTGAGCATAGAGGGCGTTTCTACCAGACCCGTCGGCGAAGACAAACAAAACCTCGCAGGAGCCGGGTTGTCGATGTCGCCCAACTCGCTGGCGGCCGGCCCGCAGGCACCGCCCACTCTCGGAAGAACCCGCATGCGCAGCGTCATCCTTACCCTACTGCTGGCAGTCTCCATCGGAGCGATCCCGGCGCTCCATTCCACTCCTTCCCTTGCACAAGGCGCGAAGGGGCCAAGCGGCCTGCCCCTGCCCCGCTTTGTCAGCCTGAAGTCCAAGCGGGTGAATATCCGCATCGGCCCCAGCACCGACTATGCAGTCGCGTGGATGTATCTGAAATCGGGCACGCCGATGGAGATCATCCAGGAATACGACAACTGGCGGCGCGTCCGGGACGCCGATGGTACCGAAGGCTGGGTCAACCAGGCGCTCCTGTCGGGTGAACGAACGGCGGTGGCGGCTCCCTGGATGCGCGGCAAGGCAGAGGACGTCTTCGTCAATATGCGCCGCGAACCACAGTCCTCCGCAACCGTGACAGCAAAGCTCCAGCCCGGCGTCGTCATCTCGATCGACGAGTGCAATGGCGACTGGTGCCATGCGTCGGTTAATGGCGCCGAAGGCTGGGTCAGCCAGGCGGAAATATGGGGAGCATATCCCGGAGAGGCGTTCAGGTAGCCGCCTCGGGCTACAGCAGACCCTCGCCGACCGCGGCATCGCGCAGTGAAACCATGGGGCGCGGGCCGATCTGCTTGATGACGATCGCCGCCGAGAGGCATCCGAGCTTACCGCAATCGGAAAGCGAGCGGCCTTGCGTGTATCCGTAGAGGAAGCCGGCAGCGAAGAGATCGCCTGCACCGGTGGTGTCGACCAAGTCGTCGACCTTGTAGGCATCGATCTTCACGCGCTCCTCGCCGCGAAGGATGACGGCGCCTTCCTCACTGAGGGTGACGGCGGCAAGCTTGCAGTCCTCAGCAATGTTCTTCAGCGCCAGTTCGAAATCATCCGTCTCGTAGAGCGACAGTGCCTCCTGCTTGTTGGCGAAGACGATGTCGACGGTTCCCGAGCGCATCAGGTCCAGGAATTCGGAGCGATAACGATCAACACAGAACGGGTCCGACAGCGTCATGGAGACTTCCCGCCCGTTCTCATGGGCGATCCGGGCGCACTCCAGGATAGCCTCCTTGGCCCGTGGCGGATCCCAGAGGTAGCCCTCGAAGTAGGTGACAGCGGATTCGGCAACGACCGCAGGCTCTACGTCGCCGGGACCGAATTCGACGCAGGCGCCGAGATGGGTATTCATCGACCGCTCGCCATCCGGGGTGACGAAGATCATCGAGCGCGCGGTGGGAGGATTGGTTCCCTGCGGTTTCGTCGCGTAATGCACGCCCTGTGCGCGGATGTCGTGCTGGAAGATGCTGCCAAGCTGGTCGTCGGCAACCTTTCCAAAATAGGCAGCCCTGCCACCGATACCGGCAACGCCTGCCGCGGTATTGCCAGCCGATCCTCCAGAAGCTTCGACCGCAGGACCCATCCTGGAATAGAGGAGTTCTGCGCGATCGGCGTCGATCAGGTTCATCGCGCCCTTGATGATGCTATTCTCGGCTAGAAACTGGTCGTCACATCGGGCGATGATATCTACGATCGCGTTTCCTACCGTCAAAACATCAAACTGCGGCATGCTGCCAGACCTTTCTCGAACTCGTCATCGGCACCTTTTTGCATAGGCGAAGGAAAAACCCCAGAGCTCGGTGTCGATTCCTTGTCGGCCTCAGATGTTTTTCGGCATAAACGGGGCCAGCCTCTAGATCATATTCAATCCCTCGAAAGCCAGTGACTTGTCCGCAGTTCTCATCAACGTAGCCCCTGTCTTCCTGCTCATCCTTATCGGCTGGATTCTTGCCCGAACGAAAGTCCTGAACGAGGCGACGGGGGATGCCCTTGGAGAATTCGTCTTCAAGATCGCGGTGCCCATGCTGATCTTCAGCACCCTGGCTAACGCCCATTTCGACGGAGTCTCCCCCTTCCGCCTGTGGGCCGCCTATTTTGCAGGGGTGGCGGTCACCTGGACCGCCGGTCATCTGGTCGCAAAGCATGTCTTCAAGCGAGATGACAAGATCGGCGTGATCGCCGGCATGTCGGCTGCCTTCGCCAACAATGTGTTCATCGGCCTGCCGCTCGTGGGGCGCTCGGTCGGAGCCGAGGGGTTGCTCGCCCTTTCCATACTCCTTGCGATCCACCTGCCGCTTATGATGATCGTCGGCACCATCCTGATGGAACGGGCCACCGTGATCGTCGATGGGGGCAAGGGGCGCGGATTGAAGGCCATTCTCGCTCAGGTCGGTTGGAACCTCGTCCGCAACCCGCTGGTGATAGCACTCGGCGCCGGCCTCGCCTTCAGCCTCTCCGGGCTGACGCTAACGCCGGTCCTCTCTACCGTGGTGACGCAATTGTCGAGCGCGGCAGGACCGGCCGCGCTGATTTCGATCGGTATGGCCCTCACACGTTATCCGGTACGCGGCAATATCGGGCTGACGGGCGCGATCGCTGCCCTGAAGCTGCTACTCCTGCCTGCTGCCGTGTTCCTGATGGGCAAGGCGCTCGGCCTCAGCCCGGCATGGGCGGCGGCCCTTGTGCTGACCTCGTCGGTGCCGACCGGCATCAATGCGTGGCTGATCGCCCAACGGTTCCGGGCAGGACAAAACATCGCCGCCTCCACCATCAGCGTCACCACGGCGCTTGGGGTCATTTCGGTCAGTTTCTGGGCATGGCTTCTCGCCTAGGCGAGCAATCATAGGGCGGAGATCGGCTTGCCACGAAAAAGCCCGGCTCAAGGCCGGGCTTCAAACTGATCTCTGGTGAAAGAGAATTAGTTGTTGGCCGGTGCAGGCTGCTGGCCTACCGGGGCTGGCTCTTCCGCGGCAGGAGCGGCCGGCGCTTCGGCTGCAGGTGCTGCACCTTCGGCTGCGGGCGCCTCGGCAGCTGGAGCGGCAGGAGCTTCGGCCGGAGCAGCGCCTTCGCCTTCGCCAGCGGCAGGAGCGTCCGCCGCAGGAGCAGCACCTTCAGCAGCGGGAGCAGCGGCTTCACCCTCGGCGGGAGCGGCTTCAGCCTCCGGCAGCGGAGCCGGGTTGTCAGACAGCGACCGCAGGTAGGCAATGACGTTCGCCCGTTCGTCGTCCTTCTTCAGGCCGGCAAAGCCCATGGCCGTACCAGGAACGTGCTGCTTCGGCGCCAGCAGGAAGCCGTTGAGATGATCGTAATCCCAGACGACAGAACCGCCCTCAGAAAAATCCTTCATCGCTGCCGAATAGCTGAAGCCTTCGTGCGAAGCGATCGGCCTATTTACAACGTCCCAAAGGCCGGGCCCAACCTTGTTGGCGCCGCCCTGATCGGCGGTGTGACAGCTCGCACACTTCTTGAACGAAGACTCTCCGGCTGCAGCGTCGGCGCTGGCCAGGAGGGTCGCGATCGGCACGGCAGCTTCTTCCTCGGCGCCGCCCTCCTCACCACCGGTTTCCGCGGCGATAATGGCAAAGCCTGCCTGTTCCGGAACTTCCGAGTGCCAGATTCCGTCGGACGCAATCGAAACCGTCATCATCACGAAAACGGTGGCAAGAAAGGCTCCTACCGCCATGTTCACGTACGAGTTCATGCAAACGCTCCCTTGCAACCGCCGGGGTACAGGCGGGCCATCTTGAAATCGCGCGGAACCTATGTCTTTTGCTTTACGGTTGCAACACGATTATACGGCAGCGCGTGAGACTTTTTGACACTGATCAACGCGCTTTTGAAGGCCTTTCATGACCAATATTGCCAATGAGCGGACGCTGGTGCTCATCCCTGCGCGTATGGCCTCGACCCGGCTGCCCGGAAAGCCGCTAGCAGACATCGCGGGCCTCCCGATGATCGTCCAGGTCGCAAGGCGTGCGCGGGAGGCCGATGTGGGCCGGATCATCGTCGCGGTGGACCATCAGGACACATATGATGCAGTCGAGGCGGCGGGCTTCGAGGTCGTCATGACCCGAGGCGACCACCAGTCGGGCTCCGACCGGATCTTCGAGGCCGTCCAGAAGGCGGACCCGGATGGAAAAATCGACGTGGTCGTCAACGTGCAGGGAGACCTGCCGACCATCGAGCCAGAATCCGTGCGCGCTGCCCTCCGTCCCCTGGAGAACTCCAGCGTCGACATCGCCACACTGACGGTGGAAATCTCCGACGAACACGAGAAGACGAACCCCAATGTGGTCAAGGTTGTCGGTTCGCCGCTTTCGCCGACACGGCTGCGGGCGCTTTATTTCACGCGTGCCACGGCACCGCACGGGCCGGGTCCGCTCTACCATCACATCGGGCTTTATGCGTACCGCCGGAAGGCACTGGAGCGGTTCGTTTCGCTTGGACCGTCCGTACTCGAGAAGCGTGAGTCGCTCGAACAGTTGCGGGCTCTCGAAGCCGGCATGCTCATCGACGTTGAAATCGTTGACTCGGTTCCGCTCGGTGTCGATACTCCGGCCGATCTTGAAAAGGCTCGTGCAATTCTCTCCAGCCGCTCTTCCTGAGGCGCTTTCTCCATGACCCAGACCACCAACAGGATCGCCTTCCAGGGCGACTTCGGCGCCAATTCCGACATGGCATGCCGGGACATGTTCCCGTCCATGCAGCCGCTCCCCTGCCCGACCTTCGAGGACGCCTTCGTGGCGCTGGAGAGCGGAGAGGCGGATCTGGCAATGATCCCGATCGAGAATACGATCGCAGGGCGGGTTGCCGACATCCACTATCTCCTGCCGGAATCGCGGCTGCACATCATCGGCGAGTATTTCATGCCGATCCGCTTCCAGCTCATGGTGCTGCCGGGCGTTACGCGGGAAGAAGTGCGGACGGTGCACAGCCACATCCACGCCCTCGGCCAGTGCCGCAAGATCATACGCTCCAACGGCTGGAAAGCAGTCGTTGCGGGCGACACCGCCGGTGCCGCCAAGCTGGTGGCCGAGAAGGGAGACCGGACCATGGCCGCCCTCGCCCCGCGGCTTGCCGCCGATCTCTATGGTCTCGACATCCTGGCCGAGAATGTCGAGGACACCGAGAATAACGTGACGCGTTTCGTCGTTCTCTCACGGGACGAGCACTGGGCGAAGCGGGAGGACGAATCCGAGATCATCGTCACCACCTTCGTCTTCAACGTCCGCAACATCCCGGCCGCCCTCTACAAGGCCATGGGTGGATTTGCCACCAACGGTGTCAACATGACGAAGCTGGAGAGCTACCAGTTGGGCGGCAAGTTCGTCGCTACCCAATTCTATGCGGACATCGAAGGCCATCCCGACGACGCGGCGGTGCGGCGGGCACTCGAGGAGTTGCGGTTCTTCTCAGAGAAGGTCCGCATCCTCGGTGTCTACAAGGGTCATCCGATGCGCGGGGCGCTGCAGAAGCACTGACCTCCTAGGGCCAGTCGACCCAGTCGCGGATCAGCCGATGAGCGATCGCACCTGCCGGAGGCGCAAAGAAACCATCTCCCGGCTGACCTTCCAGGATGCGCCCAACGTCCTCTCGTGAAAACCACCGGCAGTCGGCGATCTCCTGCTGATCGATCTTGATCTCGGTCGATGTTGCTTCCGCATAGCAGCCGATCATCAGCGAATGCGGCATGGGCCAGGGCTGCGACGCGTGATAGCGGACGCGTCCGATGCGAATGCCCGACTCCTCGAAAGTCTCCCGGCGGACAGCGTGTTCGATCGTTTCACCCGGCTCGACGAACCCGGCGAGACAGGAATACATCCCCTCCTGGAAATGATGGCTGCGACCGAGAAGGCAGCGGTCGCGCTGCTCGTCGATGATGAGCATGATCACGACGGGATCGGTACGCGGAAAAGTCATGTGCCCGCAGGCACTGCAGACGCGCCGATACCCGCCGATCCGGCTCTCGGTCGCCGCCCCGCACTTGCCGCAGTAGCGGTTGGTCGCATTCCAGTTGATCAAGGCTGCCGCCTGGGCCGCCTGGCCGAGCAATTCTACATCCAGAAGCCCGTCCCGATAGAGCGCACGCGCCTCCGTCGGCTTGAAGTGAGCGGCAAGGTCCTCCGCTGCCACTCCGACGGGTACGGCGATCCGAGGCTCGCCATTCTCGCAATAGCCAAGCAGGACGGCATTGTCGAAATCGGGCTGGAATTCCATGAGTTCGTAGGCAGCAAACAACGGATCCAGAACCTGACCGTCATGCTTCAGGATCAGCCGGCTTCCGGTGAAGGCAAGCAAATGGGTGCCATCCACCTTCAGAGCCTCCTCCAGGCAGTTCTCCTCCCGGTATTCGGACCTGCGATCCAGCGTATTGCCGGAGAAGGCGGTGAGATTGCTGGCTTCCGGATGCGGTGCATTCGTGTCGAAAAGGGAACCGGTCATGTCAGAGGGCTTCAATCAGCGTCTGGAGAAGTCTGTTTTCCGCGCCGTTCTCGTACGGTTCGGGAGTGCCATGGCCCCAGATGGGTCCGGGCCAGTTGGGATCGCCTTCGTTGCGTGCGACAATGTGGACATGCAACTGGGCGACGACGTTACCGAGGGCGCCGACATTGATCTTTCGGGCGCCGGTCGCCTTCTTCAAAGCTGCGGCCACCGCATTGGTCTCGAAGGTCAGAAGCGTCTGGTCGAGCGGTGTGAGTTCGAAGATCTCGCTGATGCCTTCGCGTTGCGGGACAAGCACAAGCCAGGGCCATCGACGGTCCTTCATCAGGCGAAGCTGGCACAGGCCGAGAACCGTCACCAGCTCCGAATCGCGCTCCAGCCTCTCGTCCAGCGTGAATTGCCTCAAGTCGCGTTCCTCCGTCGACATCTAAACCCTAGCAGTTTTTTACAGGCTTGGCTTGCATTTGCGAGTGTTATTGCCGATATGTGCGGCGGGAGGTTGGTGGTGGACGAGCCACTCGCCAACCGGGTCAGGTCCGGAAGGAAGCAGCCCTAACGAGCCCGGCACGGGTCGCCGTGCCAGCCTCCCACCCTCTACCATCTTGGTCAGCTTCCGGTCCGGTCAAGAGGCTGGAACGGCCCGTGAAGGCTGGCAGGCGCATGAACGACACCGGGCCCATCTCCAAATCATTTCCTCCTCCCGGTAGCGGCTACCGGGTGCTGGCGCGAAAGTATCGCCCGAAGGACTTCTCCGATCTTATGGTCGGCCAGGAGCCGATGGTTCGTACCCTCACCAACGCCTTCGAGACGGGCCGGATCGCCCAAGCCTACATGCTGACCGGTGTCCGCGGCGTCGGCAAGACGACGACCGCGCGCATTCTGGCGCGCGCACTGAATTATCGGACGCCCGAGATCGACCAGCCGACGATCGACATTCGCATTCCGGGAGAGCATTGCCAGGCCATCATGGAAGGCCGGCATGTGGACGTCATCGAGATGGATGCCGCATCCCATACCGGCATCGACGACATCCGCGAGATCATCGAGCAGGTGCGCTACCGGCCGGTTTCGGCGCGCTACAAGGTCTACATCATCGACGAAGTCCATATGCTCTCCACACAGGCCTTCAACGGCCTGCTGAAGACGCTGGAAGAGCCGCCGGAGCATGTGAAGTTCATCTTCGCGACGACCGAAATCCGCAAGGTCCCGATCACGGTACTGTCTCGTTGCCAGCGCTTCGATCTGCGCCGCATCAGCGCTGCCGATCTCGTCGGCCTGTTCACCACCATCCTGGAGAAGGAAGGCATTGTCGCAGATGCCGAAGCCCTGTCGATGATCGCACGGGCAGCCGAAGGCTCTGCGCGCGACGGCCTTTCGCTGCTCGATCAGGCGATTGCGCATGGGGGTGGACGTGTTGAGGCCGAGACCGTCCGCGGGATGCTGGGCCTTGCCGACAGGGCGCGTATCGTCGATCTCTTCGAACATGTCATCCGTGGCGACGTGACGGCAGCACTTGGCGAGTTCGAGTCCCAGTATCAGGCCGGGGCCAATCCGGTCGTGGTGCTGACGGACCTCGCCGACTTCACGCATCTCGTCACACGCATCAAGTACATCCCGGAGGCGGCGCAGGATCCGTCGCTGAGCGAGGTCGAGCGGGTTCGCGGGCAAGAGTTCGCGCATTCGGTTGCCGTCAGCGCCCTGTCGCGCATCTGGCAGATGCTGCTGAAGGGCATCCCGGAGGCGGAGAACTCATCCAGACCTGCCGGCGCCACGGAAATGGTGCTGATCCGGCTGACCCATGCCGCCCATCTTCCCGCACCCGAGGACGCCGCGAGGCGCCTGGGCGAACTCGGCAATGGCGAAGGCCGCAGTCTGGCACCCTCCGGCAGTGGCGGCGGGAGCGTTCAGGCAAGCTTGCAACCGCCGCTCGACGCCCAGGCCTCGGCCATGTCGCCCGCTGCTCGCGCGCCCGCCGGCGGGCCCACCGCAATGCTGAAGGCCGTGCCTAGCTCTGAACCACGCGAACTGCCCGTGGGCCGAACAGAGGAGCTGCCGGCGGAGAAGCCGGCTTCGACCGTCGCCGTCAACTCGTTGCAGGACATCGTCGACCTCTGCTCGAAGAACCGCGACCCGAGGCTGAAGGCTCTGGTGCGAAACTTCGTGCGGCTAGTGAAGCTAGAGCCCGGTCGGCTGGACATGCGCATGAGCGAGGGCGGGCCAGCGACGCTCCCCGGTGAACTCGGTGTAAAGCTCAAGGAATGGACCGGCATACACTGGATCGTCAGCCTGAGTAACGAGGCAGGCGAAGCAACGCTCGTCGAAGCGGATGCCAGTGCCCGCGAGGCGCGGCTCACCGATGCGCGGGCCGATCCGGATGTTGCGGCCATCCTCGCACAGTTTCCCGGTGCCCGCATAACCGACGTACGCATCCGTGCCATCGAGGACGATCCCGCGAACGAAGACATCGCGGCACCGGCTGCCGCAGAATCCGCCGAGGGCGACATCCTGCCCGGCGACGACATCGAACTATAAGAGAAGGAAAAGACGATGCGCGACATCATGGGTATGATGGGCAAGGTCAAGGAAATGCAGGCCAAGATGGAGAAGGTGCAGGCGGACATCGCGGCACTGGAAGTCCAGGGCACATCTGGCGGCGGCCTGGTGACGGTCCGGCTGAGCGGCAAGGGCGACATGCTCGGCCTCAAGATCGATCCATCGCTCTTCAAGGAAGATGACGTCGAGATCCTGGAAGACCTGATCGTCGCTGCCCATCAGGACGCCAAGAAGAAGGCGGAGAGCACCGCGGCGGACATGACCAGGGAACTGACGGCCGGACTGCCGATCCCGCCGGGAATGAAGCTGCCTTTCTGAGGGCTCAGACCGTCGAGTACCGTTTGCGCAAGCGCTCCGCGATCGGCAGCGCCATAAGCCGAGACTGGTCCGGCGGGTTTATCCGCTCGCCGGCCCTGGGAAGAAGGTCCGCGACTGGAACCCTGTCGCCTTCGTAAGGCTCGAACCGCACCGCCTCCCCGGGCTCCAACACTCCTTCGCGCAGGGCGCGGCAGTAAATGCCGGGGCGGCCAGCAGCCGAGTATCGCCTGACGAAGTCATGCTCGCCCATCCTTGCCGCGAATGTCGCGCATGGAATTCGCGGCGCCGTTGCCTGCAAGACCACTTCCGCAAAGACAAACCGGTCGCCGATGCAGACGTCGCGTCCGTCCAACGCGTCGATGCGACGGTTCTCCCCGAAAGTGCCGGACGGCAGCTCCCGACCGAGGTGCCTAGACCACCACGTGATCGTCAGCTCCCCTTCCAGCAGAATTGCCTGGTCAGGCCCTCCGTGATGTTTCCGGTTGCAGACCGAATCACCGACGAGGCCCGCCCTATCCACCAGCGTCGGAGCGTTGACGGGGATCTTGTTGATGCCGGTCTTGTAGCTCTTGCTCTGAAGGATTTCAGGCCGGCCGAGGCAGATGGCGGCAAGTTTCATCGGCCAGGGCCTTTGTTACGATTCCGTTTGGTCGAGATATCAGCTAAAAGCCGCCCATGGCAAAGCGTGTTACCGGTCCCGAAATCGAAAAGCTCATCCAGTTGCTGGCGAAGGTACCCGGCCTGGGACCGCGTTCGGCGCGGCGCGCGGCGCTTCACCTGATCAAGAAGAAGGAGCAATTGCTCGGCCCGCTCGGCCTTGCCATGGGAGAGGCCTACGACAAGGTCAAGGTCTGCTCGCGCTGCGGTAATGTCGATACCGTCGATCCCTGCACCGTCTGCACCGATACGCGCCGAGACCAGTCGATGATCATCGTCGTGGAAGACGTATCCGATCTCTGGGCATTGGAACGCGCTGGGGCGATGAACGCCGCCTACCACGTGCTCGGCGGAACCCTTTCGCCGCTGGACGGCATCGGTCCCGATGATCTCAACATCCGCCCGCTGATCGAAAGGGTGAGCGAAGGCGGCGTTCGGGAGATCATCCTTGCGGTCAACGCAACGGTCGAGGGACAGACGACAGCACACTATATAACCGATCAGCTCGCGGGCCTGGATGTCAAGATCACGCGGCTTGCCCATGGTGTTCCCGTGGGCGGTGAGCTCGACTATCTCGACGAGGGGACGCTGACCGCCGCCCTTCGCGCACGAACCGCGATCTGAGGAGGTCCCATGCGACCATTCGCTTTCGCTGCCGCTCTATTCCTCGCGCTGCTCCCCGCTGCGGCGCACTCAGCCTCGCGTGCAGAGGTGGAGAAGCAATTCCAGCGATGGATCGCCGGCGATCTGTCGGCGGAAGCGAAGCAGAACGGCATCTCGGACAAGACAATTGCCGGCGCATTCAAAGGCGTATCGCTCAACTGGGACCTTCCCGACCTTGTGCCGCCCGGCAGCACGCCGCCCCCCAGCCAGGATCAGAGCCAGGCGGAGTTCTCGTCTCCGGGCGCATATTTCTCGGAGAAGCGCCTGCAGGGTCTGGCCGCAACCGGACGCAGCTTGGCCGCTCAGCATCGCACGACCCTGGAGCGGATCGAAGCAACATACGGCGTTCCCGGCGAGGTCATCATAGCCATCTGGGGCCGCGAATCGGGCTTCGGACGCGCCAAGCTTCCCCATTCCGCGATCGAAGTTCTGGCGACGAAGGCCTTCATGTCGACCCGCAAGGAGATGTTCAGGTCGGAACTGATTGCAGCACTGCACATGATCGAGGGCGGCGACATAACCGCGTCGAAGATGATGGGCTCATGGGCCGGAGCGCTCGGCCAACCGCAGTTTCTACCTTCGAGCTATCTGAAATATGCAGTGGATTTCGACCGCGACGGACATCGCGATATCTGGAACTCCGTGCCTGACAGCCTGGCGTCGATTGCCAACTACCTGGCGCGGGAGGGATGGCAGAAGGGACGCGACTGGGGGTTCGAGGTCTCCATCCCCGACAGCGTCAGCTGTGCTCAGGAAGGGCCTGATCTGGCGCGACCGATTTCCTCCTGGGGGAGTGCGGGCATCTCGCGCGTCTCCGGGCGCGGCTTCCCCGAACCTGATCTGCGGGCCGATGGCATGATGCTCGTCCCGGCGGGCCGGCACGGGCCACAGTTCATCGTCACGCCAAACTTCTATGTCCTTAAGCAGTACAACAACTCCGACCTCTACGCTCTCTTCATCGGCAACCTCGCGGACCGGATCGCCTATGGCTCAGGAGCTTTCCAGGCGCCGTGGGGAGATGTCGGCCGAATGAAGCGGTCGGACGTGCTCGCGATGCAGAAGGCCCTCGTGGCACAGGGCTACGACGTCGGCAAGGTCGACGGGCTTGCGGGCTACAAGACGCGGCGTTCCATCGGTGACTGGCAGGCGAAGAACGGACTTGCTGCCACCTGCTTTCCGAGCGCTTCGCTGAAAGACCGGCTGAAATAGCCCTCCTCAGTGCGTATCGATATGCGGCTGATGGAACACATCGTCCCTTGTTGACGGGATTGTCTGCCGCTCGATCATCCGGTGAACCCGAACCTTTTCGCCACGATGGAGGGCCAGTATCCGGTCCGTCGTCTCTGCGTCGGCTTGCGTACGACGCTGGTTGTGCCGGACGTACTCCACCCAGGTGGGCACGTGGTAGGTCTCGGTCCAGATTTCCGGATACTGCAGATCACGCATCAGCGCCCAGTTGCGCGCCCCGTCGCGAATGCGGATACGCCGCCGCTCGGCCATCAGCGAGAGAAACTCCGGCAGGTCTTCATCGGCGATGTCGTAATCTACCTGGATGACGATCGGCCCGCTCCGGGGCTGGATCTCCAGGCCGAGCGAGGGCTCTACGAAGCGGTTGAGCGGATCGAGGTTCAGTGACCGGAAATCGGGCATGGGCAGCCGCAATCCGAGCGCCGCCCCGGCCAGCATCAACAGGCTGGACATGACCAGCGCGTTAGTGGGGTCGAATTCCTCTGCCCAGTAACCCCAAAGCCAGCTGCCGCCAGCAATGCCTCCGAACGTGGCGGTCTGGTAGAGGGAAAGAGCGCGTCCGACCACCCAGCGGGGTGTCGAAAGCTGCACCACCGTGTTGAGGAGCGACAGAGTGACGACCCAGCAGATTCCGGCGAGAACCAGAGCCAGGAAGGTGATCATGCTCGAAGTACTGAGCCCGATCGTCGCTGCGCTCAGGGCAAACCCCGTGAAGCTCGTTCGGACGATCTGCTCGCTTCGCAGCTGCTGGCGAATGCCTGCGTTCAGGAATGCTCCTGCGATGCCGCCGACACCGAACGCACCGAACATGATCCCGTAGGTTAGTGGCCCGCCCTCCAGGAGATCACGGGCGACGATGGGGAGCAGCGCCAGCACCGAACCGGCGGACAGGCCAAAGACGAAGCCGCGGACCATTACCTTTTCGAGGTTCGGCGACATGGCGACATAGCGGAAGCCGGCCGAAATGGCACTGCCGAGGGTCTCGCGGGGGAGCGGGTTCTTCGGATAATCCGGCTTCCAGCGCAAAAGCGCATAGATCAGCGCGAAATAGCTGACTGCATTGATGGCAAACGCAGTGGCCGCACCGGCCGCGGCAACGATGACGCCGCCGAGCGCCGGGCCGACGCTGCGCATGATGTTGAAGCCTGCGCTGTTGAGGGAAACCGCCTCGGGCAGGTCCGGGCGGGGGACCATGTCGCCTACCGACGCCTGCCAGGACGGATTGTGAAGGGCTGTCCCGGAGCCGATTACGAAGGTGAACATCAGCAGCAGCCCAGGCGTCAGGAGGTCGGAGGACGCGAAGACCGCCAGCAACAGAGAGGCGACGAGCATGAGGAACTGCGCAGTCAACATGACCCTGCGCCGGTCGAAGCTGTCCGCCAGGGCACCCGACACCACGGAGAAAAGCATGATCGGCAGGGCCGTCGACGCCTGGACCAGAGCGATGAGGTTTTCGGACGTGGTAAGGGCCGTCATCATCCAGGCCGCACCAACCGCCTGGATCAGGCCACCCAGATTGGAGGCGAGACTGGCAAACCACATGGTGCGATAGGTCTGGTGGCGCAGCGGCGCGAACGGCGATCGGGTGTCTGTCACGCGGGATTCCAACTCGGCTGCAGATGAGGCTCGAAGTATAGGGCGGCTTCCGTCAGAAGCCAGTCCGGATGGGACTGGGCCACCGCCCTTGCAAAAGCCGGCTAGACCACGTATATGCAGCCTATATTCTTGATCGTTTGATGAAGAGTGGGGCCTGACCGGGACCCGCTCTTTTTTGTTAGGCGATCGACACGGGCCGAGGCTCATCTGGCAACGACGACCGGAAGTTTCCATGTCGCATACCGAACACGAACCACGCATCATCATCGAAACCGGGCTTGACCTTAGGGTCGCCGAGATCATCGAGCCGGTGATTGCCTCAATGGATTACCGCCTGGTGCGCGTCCGGCTGATGAACCAGAACGGGCTGACGCTGCAGGTCATGGCCGAGAGGAACGACGGCACGATGACCGTCGAAGACTGCGAAACCATCTCGACCGCGATTTCGCCTGTCCTTGATGTGGAAGATCCGATAGATAAGGCATATCATCTCGAGGTGTCGTCGCCCGGTATCGACCGGCCGATGGTCCGCAAGTCGGATTTCTCGCGCTGGCAGGGCCATGTAGTCAAATGCGAGACGTCGATCATGATCGACAACCGCAAGCGGTTCCGCGGCAAGATCGTCGAGACGAATGACGAAGGCTTCACGATCGAGCGCGACCAGGTGGCCTATGGCGAGGCGCCGAGTGTCACCATCCCCTTTGCGGCGCTCTCGGAAGCCAAGCTGATCCTAACGGATGACCTGATCCGGGATGCGCTGCGCGCCGACAAGCTGGCCAAGGCCCAGGCGGCCAACCAGAACGGCGAAGACGACGAGTAACAACCGGCCCATCGGCCGCACAGATTTCGACTGACGGAGACGAACGACAATGGCAGTGAGTGCAAACCGGCTTGAGCTTCTGCAGATCGCGGATGCAGTGGCACGTGAGAAGGTCATCGACCGCGAGATCGTGCTGGCCGCGATGGCCGACGCCATTCAGAAGGCGGCGCGCTCGCGCTACGGTTCGGAGACCAACATCCGCGCCGATATCAATTCGAAGACCGGCGAGATTCGCCTGCAGCGCTTGCTGGAAGTGGTCGAGCAGGCCGAGGACTACGGCACGCAGATCCCCCTGGAACTGGCGCGCGACCGCAACCCGGACGCCAAGATCGGCGACTTCATCGCCGACCCGCTGCCGCCTATGGATTTCGGCCGTATCGCCGCTCAGTCTGCCAAGCAGGTCATCGTCCAGAAGGTGCGCGAAGCCGAGCGTGACCGCCAGTATGACGAGTTCAAGGACCGCGTCGGCGAGATCGTCAACGGCACCGTGAAGCGCGTCGAGTACGGCAATGTCATCGTCGATCTCGGCCGTGGTGAAGGCATCATCCGCCGTGACGAGATGATCCCGCGCGAGACAATGCGCTATGGCGACCGCGTCCGCGCCTATGTCTACGACGTGCGTCGTGAACAGCGCGGCCCGCAGATCTTCCTGTCGCGTACCCACCCGCAGTTCATGGTGAAGCTCTTCACGATGGAAGTGCCGGAAATCTACGACGGCATCATCGAGATCCGCTCCGTTGCCCGCGACCCGGGGTCACGCGCAAAGATCGCCGTCATCTCCAACGACTCCTCAATCGACCCGGTCGGCGCCTGCGTTGGTATGCGCGGTAGCCGCGTGCAGGCCGTTGTCGGCGAACTGCAGGGCGAGAAGATCGACATCATTCCCTGGTCGAACGACCCGGCGTCCTTCATCGTCAACGCACTGCAGCCGGCGGAAGTGGCGAAGGTCGTTCTCGACGAGGATGCAGAACGCATCGAAGTGGTCGTTCCGGACGAGCAGCTGTCGCTCGCCATCGGCCGTCGCGGACAGAACGTCCGCCTGGCCTCGCAGCTGACCGGCTGGGACATCGACATCCTGACTGAGCAGGAAGAGTCCGAGCGCCGCCAGAAGGAATTCAATGAGCGGACCGACCTGTTCATGGAAGCGCTCGACGTCGACGAGATGGTTGGCCAGGTACTGGCCTCCGAAGGCTTCGCGGCCGTCGAGGAACTCGCCTATGTCGAGCTCGACGAGATCTCTTCCATCGAAGGCTTCGACGAGGACACCGCCCAGGAAATCCAGACGCGCGCCCGCGAATACCTCGAGAAGATCGAGGCGGAGATGGACGCCAAGCGCAAGGAACTCGGCGTCCAGGACGAGTTGCGCCAGATCGACGGCCTCAACGGCCAGATGCTGGTGGCACTCGGCGAGGACGGCATAAAGACCGTCGAGGACTTTGCAGGCTGCGCCGCCGACGATCTTGTCGGCTGGAGCGAGCGCAAGGACGGCGAAACGAAGAAGTTCGACGGTCTGTTCTCGAAGTTCGACGTGTCGCGTGCCGAAGCGGAGAACATGATCGTCCAGGCCCGCCTGCTTGCAGGTTGGATCACCGAGGAAGATCTCGCCGCTGACCAGCCGGAAGAAGAAGAGGAGGCGGAAGCCGTCGCCGAGGAATGATCGCCGGAGAAGTCGGACAGGAGCAGGACGATGCGGAGTTGGTCGTGAACGATCGCACCTGCATCGTCACCCGCGAGACGGTAGCGCCGGAGATGCTGATCCGGTTCGTTGCCAGCCCCGATGGGAAGGTTGTTCCTGATCTGAAGCGGCAGCTTCCGGGGCGCGGGTGCTGGGTCAAGACGGACCGGGCGCTCGTTGAGCGGGCAGTGCAGCGAAAGCTGTTCTCGCGTGCCCTGAAGCGGGACGTGCAGGCCGACCCTGACCTCGGCGCCCTCGTCGACCGGTTGATCGCAGCCGATCTCGCCGGGATGATGAACCTGGCCCGCAAGGCCGGGCAGTTCGTCAGCGGCGCCATGAAAGTGGATGCCGCCGTGCGCTCAGGTGCGGCGGTTGCCGTCTTCCATGCAGCCGATGCTGCGGCCGACGGCGTGCGCAAGATCGACCAGGCGAGAAAGGCCTGGAGGCTCGGCACCGATGCCGATGAAGACATACCATCGTTTTCGTTCTTCACCGGGGCGGAAATGGACGAACTGTTAGGCCAGAATGCTTTTATCCATGCCGCGGCGCTTGCCGGACAGGCGGGTGAGGGTGTAGTGAAGCGCGCAACCATGCTCGAAAAGTACCGCGGTGCCGGTCAATCGGGAGCAGGTGGCGGCGCCCGCCGGCCACAGACATGACGCGGTCACCGGCAGCAGCCGGCCGCCGCACCGAGAGACATGCATTGAGAAACGAGGTCTGATGTACGCCATCCGTCCTCGTTTGAAGGAACAGGAACGGAATGACCGACAACAAAGACGACAAGACGCTTGGGGTTAAGAAGACCCTCACCCTGAAGCCTTCGGGAGTGAGCCAGGGCACCGTGCGCCAGGATATGGGCCGGGGTCGTACGAAGGCGGTTGTGGTCGAGACCCGCAAGCGCCGGCCGATCCGCCCGGAGGACGACAAGCCGGCATTCACGGCACCGACGCCGCGCGCTGCAGAGCCTGCCGCACCTGCGCCCCGCCCGCAGCAACCGACCCCGCCGGCAACCCGCGTTCATCAACCAACGCAGGCTCAACGCCCTGCGGCGCCGGCCCCACAGCAGCGGCAAGGCGAGCGGCCCCGGGGTGCGGTACTGCATGACCTGTCGGCCAGTGAAATGGATGCACGTCGCCGTGCACTGGTTGAGGCGCAGGCCCGCGAAGTCATCGAAGCCAAGCAGCGCGCCGAAGACGAAGCGCGTCGTCAGGCAGAAGAAGAACGCCGTAAATTGCAGGAAGCCGAAGAGGCTGCCCGTCGCGCCGCCGAACCGGCTCCCGTAGAAGTGCCCGTCGAGGAAGCACCGGCGCCGGCTGCAACGCCTGCACCAGCAGAGCGTGCCGCAGATGCACGCCCGGGCATTTCGCGCACGCAGCCTGCTGCTCCCGCACAGCCGGTCATCGGTCGCGGACGCAAGGCTGGCAACGAGGAAGACGACGACCGCGGTCCGCCACGCGGAGCTCCCGTCCGTGGACGCGTAGCTGCCCCGGCGCCCGCCAAGGCGCCCGCACGTCCGAAAACTGAGGATGAGCGCCGCCGCGGCAAGCTGACGGTCACCACCGTCAGCACCGACGACGATGGCGGCAACGCCCGCGGCCGTTCCATGGCTGCGATGCGCCGTCGGCAGGAGAAGTTCCGCCGCAGCCAGATGCAGGAGCCGCGCGAGAAGGTCATGCGCGAGGTGACCTTGCCGGAAACGATCACCATCCAGGAACTGTCCCAGCGCATGTCCGAACGCGCTGTCGACGTCATCAAGTTCCTGATGAAGGAAGGCCAGATGATGAAGCCGGGCGACGTCATCGACGCCGACCTGGCGGAACTGATCGCCGTCGAGTTCGGTCATACCGTCAAGCGCGTCTCTGAGTCCGACGTCGAGGAAGGCATCTTCGACGTCGCCGACGAAGAAGGCGTATTGGAGCCGCGTCCGCCGGTCGTCACGATCATGGGCCACGTCGACCACGGCAAGACCTCGCTGCTCGACGCCATCCGTCAGGCCAATGTGGTCGCGGGGGAAGCTGGTGGTATCACCCAGCATATCGGCGCCTATCAGGTCGAGCAGAACGGCCAGAAGATCACCTTCATCGACACGCCCGGCCACGCCGCCTTCACGGCAATGCGCGCCCGCGGCGCGCAGGCGACCGATATTGCGATCCTCGTGGTCGCTGCCGACGACAGCGTGATGCCGCAGACAATCGAGTCCATCAATCACGCGAAGGCGGCCGGCGTGCCGATCATCGTGGCGATCAACAAGATCGACAAGCCGACGGCCAACGCGCAGAAGGTCCGCACGGAGCTCCTGCAGCACGAAGTCTTCGTGGAGAGCATGGGCGGTGAAGTCCTCGACGTCGAGGTTTCGGCGAAGAACAAGACCAATCTCGACAAGCTACTGGAAGCAATTCTGCTGCAGGCGGAAATCCTCGACCTCAAGGCAAACCCGAACCGGACGGCCGAGGGTACCGTTATCGAAGCTCAGCTCGATCGCGGCCGTGGTGCCGTCGCGACGGTCCTCGTCCAGAAGGGTACGCTGAAGCCCGGCCAGATCCTGGTTGCCGGCGACCAGTGGGGCCGCGTCCGCGCCCTCGTCACCGACAAGGGCGAGCATGTGAAGGAAGCCGGACCGGCCATGCCGGTGGAGGTTCTGGGTCTGTCGGGCACGCCCGCCGCCGGCGATCGCTTCGCGGTCGTCGACAGCGAGAGCCGTGCACGCGAGATCTCCGAGTACCGGCAGCGGCTTGCCCGCGATAAGGCGGCCGCTCGCCAGTCCGGCTCGCGCGGCTCGCTCGAGCAGATGATGAGCCAGCTCCAGAGCTCCGGCCTGAAGGAGTTCCCGCTGCTGATCAAGGGCGACGTCCAAGGCTCGATCGAAGCCATTGCCGGCGCGCTCGAGAAGCTCGGGACGGACGAAGTGCGGGTCCGCATCGTCCATTCCGGTGCTGGCGCGATCACGGAGTCGGATATCTCGCTCGCCGAGGCCTCCAATGCCGCGATCATCGGCTTCAACGTTCGTGCCAATGCGCAGGCCCGTGCGGCTTCCGAGCGCTCAGGCATCGAGATCCGCTACTACAACATCATCTACGACCTGGTGGATGACGTGAAGGCGGCGATGTCCGGCCTGCTCTCGCCGGAGCGGCGCGAAACCTTCCTCGGCAATGCCGAGATCCTCGAGGTGTTCAACATCACCAAGGTGGGCAAGGTTGCCGGGTGCCGCGTCACGGAAGGCAAGGTCGAACGCGGTGCAGGCGTCCGCCTTCTGCGCGACAACGTCGTCATCCACGAAGGCAAGCTCAAGACGCTCAAGCGCTTCAAGGACGAGGTTGCGGAAGTGCCGGTCGGCCAGGAATGCGGCATGGCCTTCGAGAACTACGAGGACATTCGCGCCGGCGACGTCATCGAGTGCTTCCGCGTCGAGCACATCACCCGCACGCTGTAAGCGACGGGAACAGCATCAAGGGCCGCTGGAAAGAGATTTCCGGCGGCTTCTTCTTGTCACATGAGGAGGAGGCAGACGTGACCATTTCATTCGACCTGACGGGCAAGACGGCAATCGTCACCGGAGCAAATACCGGTCTCGGGCAAGCCATCGCTGTCGCACTCGCGGGGGCCGGGGCAGACATTGCGCTGGTAGGCCGTTCTTCAATGGAAGAGACCGAAGCGGCAATCGCCGCTGGCGGCCGGGGCAAGTACCGCTTCATCAAGGCCGATCTTTCGACGATCGAACCGCTAAAGGACGTTGTTGAGCAGACCCTGGCCTGGACGGGCCGTGCCAACATCCTCGTCAACAATGCCGGCATCATCCGCCGTGCAGACGCCGTGGACTTCACGGAGGCGGACTGGGACGACGTCATGGACGTCAACCTGAAGAGCGTCTTCTTCCTGAGCCAGGCCTTTGCCCGCCACCTGATCGCGGAAGGCAAGGGCGGCAAGATCATCAACATCGCCTCGCTACTCTCCTTCCAGGGCGGCATCCGCATCCCCTCCTATACCGCATCGAAGAGCGGGCTGGCGGGGCTGACGCGGCTGCTCGCCTGCGAGTGGGCCGGCAAGGGCATCAACGTCAATGCCATTGCTCCAGGCTACTTCGAGACCAACAATACCGAGGCACTGCGGAACGACCCGGACCGCAATGCCGCAATCCTTGGGCGCATTCCAGCCGGGCACTGGGGCAAACCCGACGAACTTGGCGGCGCAGCGGTCTTCCTTGCCTCTTCGGCGTCCGACTATGTCCACGGCGTTGTACTGCCGGTGGACGGTGGCTGGCTCGCCCGCTGATCCGCCCAAGGCATGCCATTGCCGCAGCGACGCGGCAATGGCATGCACGGAAAGCGAAGTTCACCGACAAGATCTAATCCGGATCGTCGGGTTCAAGATTTATTTGTTGCCAACCAAAGTCATGTTTATTATCGAGAGGCCGTAAGAGAGACCGGCAAGGCCGGTCTTCAGTCCGGAGCCCGGGTCGTCCGACGATCAGGCTCGCATTCCGGAGAGCTTCTGACATGACGATTGCGTCCGCCCGTCCTTTTCATCACCATCTCATGATGCCCCTCCTGGTCGGCGCGCTTCTGAGTGCTGCACCTGCGACCAATGCCCAGGATGCCGCTCCGCCGCCAGCCGCAACATCGCAGGCCAATCCATCCGCACCCGCCCCGCAGACCTTGCCGTCCACCGAGCAAACGCCTGCGGACATTCCACCCTCTGCTGATACCATCGACGAACAGCCGCGCGCCTCGGAAGGACTGATCGAGAATGTTCCGACGGTGATGCAGGAGATCCTGCCTGCCGGCGAACGCTCGGACATCCCCCACGACCTGTCGCCATGGGGCATGTTCATGGCCGCTGACTGGGTGGTCAAGGGCGTGATGATTGGTCTCGCCTTCGCCTCGCTGGTCACCTGGACCGTCTGGTTGGCCAAGACGCTGGAACTCGCGGGAGCCCGTACGCGGGCGGGCCGGACGCTGAGGGTCATTCGAAACTCCGCAACGCTCGTCGATGCCGTCGGAGAGCTTGGGAAGCGTGGTGGG
The DNA here is from genome assembly GCF_902153235.2 of Pseudorhizobium halotolerans. Lineage (NCBI taxonomy): Bacteria > Pseudomonadati > Pseudomonadota > Alphaproteobacteria > Hyphomicrobiales > Rhizobiaceae > Pseudorhizobium > Pseudorhizobium halotolerans. The sequence continues at coordinate 214,807 of NZ_CABFWE030000011.1, forward strand.
CCGGCGGCCCTTATGCTGCGCGCTGCGGCGGACGAGATTCGGCTTTCAGAAGCTGCGCTCGATCACGCAGACAGTGCCGGTGTGAAGGAACGCGTGGCCTCGGCGCTCTCCCGCATCGAATCCTATGCAGGCCGGCGCATGTCACGCGGCACCGGCGTTCTCGCCACCATCGGCTCGACCGCTCCGTTCGTCGGTCTCTTCGGCACCGTCTGGGGGATCATGAATTCCTTCATCGGCATTTCAGAGTCGCAGACGACCAACCTTGCCGTCGTGGCACCCGGCATTGCCGAGGCGCTGCTCGCGACTGCGATCGGTCTTGTGGCCGCAATTCCGGCTGTCGTGATCTACAACGTCTTTGCCCGTTCCATCACCGGCTATCGCCAGCTGCTGGCTGATGCCGCCGCCGGGGTCGAACGACTGGTCAGCCGCGACCTCGACTTCCGCAGAGTGCCCCCCGGCAACCGCAACGTGCCTGTCTCTCTCGTGGCAGGAGAATGATCCATGGCCGGCGGTATTCGTGAGACGCACGGCGACGACCTTGCCGAAAACCATGAGATCAACGTCACGCCATTCATCGACGTGATGCTGGTGCTGCTGATCATCTTCATGGTGGCAGCGCCGCTTGCGACGGTGGACGTGAACGTCGACCTCCCCGCTTCGTCGGCGCAGCCCGCGCAGCGCCCCGATGAGCCCCTCTATCTTACGCTCAAGGAAGACCTCGGCCTCAATCTCGGCAATGATCCGGTGCAGCGCGAGCAACTGGCGGCGACGCTGGATCGGGTCACCGAGAGCGACAAGGAGACCCGCATCTTCCTACGCGCCGACAAGGCGATCGAATACGGCCAGTTCATGGAGGTCATGAACCTGCTGCGGGACGCAGGCTACCTGAAGATCGCCCTGGTCGGGCTTGAGACACTGTCCGGCGCAGCGCCGTCTGCCTCCGCCGAACAGGGAGCCACAGCAGCCGCCCCAGCAAGCGGAGAGAGCCAGTGACGCTCTCCACTCCCCGCTTCAGCCGTGCCGGCCGGCTCGGAGAGCTGGCACTATGGTCGTCCGCTGCGATGGTGGTGTTGACGGCGCACATCGCCGCTGCCGCTGTTCTTCTGCGCCAGGAGCCGGACGCACCGGCCGAGCCGGGGCCGCCTGCAGCGATCATGATCGAACTTGCGGCGGAACCGGAAGCGGCGGATACCGAGGAAAACCAGGTCGCGACCGAGGAGGTCGATTCCGAAGAAGTTGCCAGCCGGCAGTTGGAGCCCGCCGAGGAGCCGCTGGCGGAGCCATTGCCTGATCCGGTCGAGCCACCTCCGCCGGAAGAAGTCGCCGAGCCGATCGAACCGGAGCCTGAGCCGGTGGAGCCGGAGCCTCAGCCCGAACCTGAGCCTGAGATCACCAAGACCGTGCCCGAGCCGCCACCGGAACCGGTGGAGGAGATCGACCCGCTGGAAGAGCAGATGATCGCCGCACTCGAGAATGTCGAAGTTCCTTTGCCAGTCTCGAGGCCTCCACCGCCGCCGGAGCCGAAGAAGCAGCCGCCCAAGCGCGTCCAGAAGCAGCCGCAGGCCTCCAAGGCATCGCAGCAGGCCAAGCTTCAGGCGAAGCCTTCGGAGCGCACGGCAGCCAATCAGACCACCACCGGCTCGTCCCAACCCTCCGTCACGCCCGCGAAATGGAAGTCGCGCGTTCAGGCGAAGATCGCGCGCAACGCGCGTCGTTGCCCCGGCAATGACACCGGCACAGCCGCCGTACGATTCAGCTTCGATGGCAACGGCAATATCACCAACGTCTCACTCTCGCGCTCCTCCGGGAACTCGGCGATCGACAGCTACATCGTCGCAGCCGTGCGCCGCGCATCCCCCATCCCTGCCCCGCCTGCCGGCGTCCCGAGCTATCTCGATCAGGGGCTGAGATGCGAATGAGCGGGGTTAGCTGACACCCTTCGACGCTCCACCGAGCGGCACGTGGACCTGCGGGGTTCGGCCCTTTACCGCGCGACAATTGGCCTGCCGGCTTTTTGCACGGCTCGTGCTGCGACTGAGGATGATTATGTCCTGAAACGAAAAAGCCCGACGCGGGAGGAGGTGCGTCGGGCTTTAAACATGATCGGCAATTGGGAGGAGGAGGAGATTGCCGATCTCATCTAACGACGCTGGGAGGAGGAGTGCGTCGTTTCGATGATTGAGATATAGGCTGCGCCGGATGCATTGCCAAGGGCTTTGCTGCATTGCAGCAATGCGTTTTTTGCAGAGCTTCTTCTATGTCTTCCGAAGCGACCGCTGGCCCAGCTTGCCGCGGAGCGGCCGCTGTGGCATTGCCTCATGAGTAAACGACGAGGCAGATGATGAGCAGCATTCGCTACCACGAAGGTGATATTTCCGCGGCCGATGCCGCCCGCTATACGGGTGACGTTGCGATCGATACCGAAACCCTGGGACTTGTTCCCCGTCGTGACCGCCTCTGCGTTGTGCAGCTTTCCCCCGGTGACGGAACGGCGGACGTCATTCGCATCGCCGCCGGCCAGAAGGAAGCGCCGAACCTCGTGGGCCTGCTTGCCGATCCCTCACGACGCAAGATCTTCCACTACGGCCGCTTCGACATCGCCGTCCTCTTCCACACCTTCGGCGTCACCACCACGCCCGTCTTCTGCACCAAGATCGCATCACGGCTGACGCGGACATACACGGATCGTCATGGATTGAAGGACAACCTGAAGGAGCTCCTCGACATCGACGTGTCGAAGGCCCAGCAGCAGTCGGACTGGGCCGCCGAAACGCTCTCGCCCGCACAGATGGAGTATGCCGCATCGGACGTTCTCTACCTGCATTCGCTCGCCGACCGGCTGACAGACCGTCTCCGCCGGGACGGCCGTATGGAGCTGGCTGCGGCGTGTTTTGAATTTCTTCCGACGCGCTCCAAACTCGACCTCCTGGGCTGGGAAGAGACCGACATCTTCGCGCACAGTTGATGCGCCTTTTCTCAGAATGCCTGCTCCCCATCGTTATCCCCGCATTAACCACTCTGCCATAGCCTCGGCGGCGATTGGGTCATCTCGGTGGGATCATGCTTTTTCCGACGCAGCAGACAGCGGGGCTCGCGGCGACGAACGTCATGCAGGCGACGCTCGACAGCATCGACGAGCGGCGCCGGGAAGACCAGGAGAAGGCGAGCGGCGAGAAGCGAGATCCTGTCGTCGAGGCCAAGGTCAGCGCGAGCATCGAGATACGGCGCGCACGGGAGAAGATCGCTGAGGCGTTGTTCGGCATCAACAATGTGGATGCTAACGAGCTGAAGCTGAAGCTGACCGAGCGGCTGGCGGCGAAGCTCGGCATCGATCTTGAGGAAGACCGGTCGAATTTCTCGCTTGGACGAGCAATCGAAGAGGCAATCAAGCAGCTCGGCCTCGATCACACCGCGATCGCCAGGCTTGAAGACGAACTCGGGTTGAAGGCGGCCGGCGTTTCTCTCGCGACTGTCATCGCGGCGATCAAGAACCCCTATGGTGACGACAACGCACGCCTTCTAGAAGGGCTTGCGGCAGCCGCCAACGGTGGCGGTGCGGCGTTCGACGTGGCCCGAGTCCTGCAGCGCCTCGAGGATGTCGCCGATCCCAAGACACTGGAAGAGCTGAAGCTCGGGCCGCAGGGATATGATCCGACCCGTGTCGAGGATGCCCAAACGCGGGCAGAACGGCAGAAGGATATCCAGGCCTTGGAAGCCTCCGAAAAGCTGGAAGATGTCCAGGACATGCAGGACGTCGTGGCGGCCCAGAACGGCAGCGCTCTGAAGCCGGAGGGGATCGGCGAGCCGAAGGCAGACGCCGCTGCTTCTGGCGTCGAACTGATCCTGATCCTGGGAGCGAATGCGGAGCAGGCGAAGAAGACCGATGCGGAGTCCGCAGCGGAGGAGCCGCCTGCATTTCCCTCGGATGTGACCGGTGCCGTCGAGCAGCCGGAAGAGGTGACAGAACAGACCGCTGAAGCGATCGAGGAGATGGCGCTCGTCGCAGCGAACGCCGCCCCTGTTCTACCGATCTTCGTCGACGATATCGGACTCTATGAACTCCTGAAGAGAAAGTTCGCGGCGTAGCCCACGACCGTGAAGGCAAGGCGCTTCCGTCGGTTCTGGTCATTAAGGAAATCTTAACGACCTTGGTCGCATTCTAGTCAATCAATCGGCAAAGGTGGCGCCATGAGGCGTCGCGGCCGCAGCGCCGTACGTTGCGAAAACACTGAACCGCAGTAGCCGATCTGTCTTGCCCACCGCGAAGACATGGAGCAGGTCATGCTGCCGCCTATCGGCGCCGCGTTGAGCGCCTCTGTCGACTATCAGGATGCGGGCCGGCAGGCGATGCGCGCCTCGCTCGCCGCCACCTCTGGCGTTTCAGCTGCCACGACCCCTTTGCCTGCAAACCTCCTGGGCGGCGGTCGGATCGATATCCTTTCCCTGTCCGGCCAGGTGCAGCTGGCACAGGGCCTTTCCATCTTCGCCGAGACCATCGGGAGCTTCCTGAAGATCAACCGACGCGAAGGCGAAGGCCTTGTCGACTATGCAAACCGGCTGGCGGAAGCCCTGAAGTCGCTGAGCCTGTCGCAGCGGGCCGCACTCGAGCAAAGCATCGCCCAGCTTGTACGCGGCGTCACGCTTCGCATCCTCACCGAAATCCTGAACAATCCGCTCGGACCGGAGGCGGCACGCCTCACCGCTTATCTGGAAAGCGCACCGGCAGCCGATCGCGACTTGGCGACCCGGGCCGTCGTCAGCTCCTACCGCCAGAACGACGCTGCAGTGGGCTCCTCCGCTTCTCCCGCTTCTGCCTCGGTTCGCACCCCGCTGGCGGGCGCGGCTCCAGCGCCAGCCGAGCTTCCTGCGAAGGCCGCCGGAGGCGATCAAGGGCCTGCCGCAGTGCCGGCGGCGCACGTCCGGGGCGCCGCAGCCTCTGCCACCGCTGGTCCGACCTCCCCTACGAGCGTCGTCACGGCGGTACCTCCCGCACAGGGAGCGGTTGCGGAAGGAGGAGAGGACGCCGGTGTTCCTTCGCTGAGACCACAGCAATCGACACAGCCGGTCACGCGCGGCGGCATGTCTCCGATGCAGCTTGACGGTTCCGATCCGGATCGCACTCCGCCCGCAGCCCGATCCCCTGAACTCCCAGGGCCGGGGGAAACGAGAGCCGGCGGGAGCTCCGTGGCCACAGAAAAATCTCTCCCCAGCCGCGCCGAGGTAGTGGTCGAACCGCGTCCGGCAATGCCGGGCCACGTTGGAACGCCCGTCATCTATGACGCCCCCGCGCTGGCACGTTTCGCCCAGATGGCGGTAGAGGATCCGAAGAACAGGTTCATACAGAACGTCCTGTTTCAGAATTCCGCACCGGGCGGTTCTGCGTCGGAGAGCACAGGCGCCAGCAAGGCGCCGGTGCCCCAGGTCCTTGCTCCCGTCCAGGCAGAACAGTCGGCCGAGGACGGCGCGACCCAGATTGCCCGCCCAGCGCCTGCCTCACCCTTGATACAATCGGGCGAGCCAATCGCGGCGCGCGCGGCAGACACCGAAAGCGCTCTTCCGGCCCCCGCGCCGGCGTCGGGCAACAAGGTGACGGCCAACGTCTCTGCGGCTCCCCATCTGGTGGCCGATCCGGCCGCATATATTCTGGCAGCACCCATGCTGGCACGCGAAGGTCTGGCGCAGGTCCTGGTGACCTATCCGCCAGCGCCCCGGGCGCCGGATGAGGAAGAACGCGACGTCGAAAGGGTCTCGCCCATCGATGAGGACGGAAACCATCGATCGTCGCATCAGGATGCGCAGGGCGGGGAAGACGATCCGGCGGACGATCCCTTGCCCGAGGATGACAGCGAGACCGTTGAAAGCGATGATCTCTCCGACCATGCCCAGGACTTGTACTGGCGGATGGCCGACCTGACCTGAAGCATGAGCCAAACCCATAATGAAAAAGGCCGCCGGACTTGCATCCGGCGGCCTTCGTGTCTTCGGTAACAGCGATTACTCGTTGTTGCCGCGGTTCTTCAGGGCCGCGCCGAGGATGTCGCCGAGCGATGCGCCCGAGTCGGACGAACCGAACTGGGCAACAGCTTCCTTCTCTTCTGCGATCTCGAGAGCCTTGATCGACAGCATGACCTTGCGGTCCTTCTTGGAGAAGTTGGTGACGCGTGCGTCGAACACCTGGCCGACCGAGAAACGCTCCGGACGCTGATCGTCGCGATCGCGTGCCAGATCGTTGCGGCGGATGAACGAGGTGATGTCTTCGTGGTTCACGAGCTTCACTTCGACGCCACCGTCGTTGACGGCGATGACTTCGCACGAAACGACAGCGTTCTTGCGCAGTTCGCCCGAAGCAGCGGCATCGCCGACTGCATCCTTACCGAGCTGCTTGATGCCGAGCGAAATGCGCTCCTTCTCGACGTCCACATCGAGAACGACAGCCTTGACGACGTCGCCCTTGTTGTACTCCTCGATAACCTGCTCGCCCGGACGGTTCCAGTCGAGGTCGGAGAGGTGGACCATGCCGTCAACGTCGCCTTCGAGGCCGATGAACAGGCCGAACTCGGTCTTGTTCTTCACTTCGCCTTCGACTTCAGTGCCGGCCGGATGGCTGAAGGCAAATGCCTGCCACGGGTTCTCGAGGGTCTGCTTGAGACCGAGCGAGATACGGCGCTTGGACGGATCGACTTCGAGAACGACAACATCGACATCCTGCGTCGTGGACAGGATCTTGCCGGGGTGTACGTTCTTCTTGGTCCAGGACATTTCGGAGATGTGGATCAGGCCTTCGATGCCCGGCTCCAGCTCAACGAACGCACCGTAGTCGGTGATGTTCGTGACCGTACCGGAGATCTTCTTGCCGATCGGGTACTTGGCCGCGATGCCATCCCACGGATCCGACTCGAGCTGCTTCATGCCGAGCGAGATGCGGTGGGTTTCCTGGTTGATGCGGATGATCTGAACCTTGACCGACTGGCCGATGGACAGGATTTCCGACGGATGGTTGACGCGGCGCCAGGCCATGTCGGTGACGTGCAGCAGGCCGTCGATGCCGCCGAGGTCAACGAACGCACCGTAATCGGTGATGTTCTTGACGACGCCGTCAACAACCTGGCCTTCTTCGAGGTTCTGAACGATTTCAGAACGCTGCTCGGCACGGGACTCCTCGAGGACCGTACGACGCGAGACGACGATGTTGCCGCGACGCTTGTCCATCTTGAGGATTTCAAAGGGCTGCGGGTTGTGCATCAGCGGGGTGACGTCGCGGATCGGACGGATGTCCACCTGCGAACGCGGAAGGAAGGCAACGGCACCATCCAGATCGACGGTGAAGCCACCCTTGACCTGGTTGAAGATGATGCCTTCGACGCGCTCGCCAGCTTCGAACTTGGCTTCGAGCTTGACCCAGCTTTCCTCGCGGCGAGCCTTCTCGCGCGACAGAACGGCTTCGCCGAGAGCATTCTCAATGCGCTCGACATAGACTTCGACTTCGTCGCCGACCTTCAGCGAACCGTCCTTGCCCTTGACGCCGAATTCCTTCAGCGCGATCCGACCTTCGACCTTGAGGCCGACGTCGACAACGGCCATGTCCTTTTCGATCGCTGTGACCAGACCCTTGGTCACATAGCCTTCGGCCAGATCGGTCTGTGCGAAGGATTCTTCGAGGAGCGACGCGAAGTCCTCCCGCGTGGGATTAGATACTGCCATGAAATCTCCTGAGGGTGTCCATTCAAGGACACATATGCGCCGGGGGTTCGTGTTGAACACGCTCGAAGTCAGTCCGCCTCGTCTTTGGAGGCAATCCGGCGCAAGGACTGATCTGCGAGCTAGTCTGACGTGCCGGCTCACCGGCAGGTCGTCAATCTTTATTCAAGGCATCGTCGATAAGGCTCTTCGCGGCCTGAAACGCGGCTTCTATACTCATTTCCGAAGTGTCAAGCAAGTGCGCATCGTCCGCGGGCCTCAAGGGGCTGTCTGCGCGACCCATATCCCGTTCGTCGCGCTTCTTCACGTCGGCGAAGATAGCCTCGAAATCCGCCTCGCCGCCGCCGGCTATGATTTCGTCGAAGCGCCGCCTGGCGCGCACTTCCGGCGAGGCCGTGACGTAGAGCTTCACCGGCGCGTCCGGGCAGACGACGGTGCCGATATCGCGGCCATCGAGCACCGTTCCCGGTTCACGCCGCGAAAATGCCTGCTGCGCCTCGACCAGCGCCCGGCGAACGGAAGGCATCACCGCGATCTTCGACGCCGCCTCCCCGATCTCGTGGCGCGACAAGACGGACCGGTCGAGGCCGCCGAGATCCAGCTCGCGCGCCATCTCTTCCGCCACCTGCTCGTCGTCGAGCGGCAGCCCCGCATCGAGCAGTGCCTTGGCAGTGGCGCGGTAGGTCAGCCCGGTGTCGAGGTGCTGGAAGCCGTAGGTTTCGGCGATCCGGCGCGAGAGCGTTCCCTTGCCCGCTGCCGCCGGTCCGTCGATGGCGATGACGAAGCCCATCAGGCTGCCCTGCTCTCGACCGGCTCGATACGGGCGCCGAGGCCAGTCATCAGATCCATGAATTCCGGGAAACTGGTGGCGATGATGCCGGCATCGTCAACCGTCACCGCATGTTCGGAGACGAGACCCATGACCAGGAAGCTCATCGCGATCCGATGATCGAGATGGGTGACGACCGAAGACCCTGTGGCATTGCCATAGCCCTTGCCGCCCGGGCGGCCGCGGACGACCAGCGTGTCCTCGCCCTCGTCGCAGTCGACGCCATTAAGCTTCAGTCCATCCGCTACGGCGGACAGGCGATCGGATTCCTTGACCCGCAATTCCTCCAGGCCCAGCATTGTCGTCGCGCCTTCGGCGAAGGCTGCGGCAACGGCGAGCACCGGATATTCGTCGATCATAGAAGGGGCCCGGTCCGCCGGCACCGTAACCCCCTTCAGTTCTGAATGCCGCACGCGCAGGTCCGCGACATCCTCTCCGCCGGCAAGCCGCGGATTGACGACCTCGATGTCGGCACCCATTTCCTGCAGTGTCAGAATGAGGCCAGTGCGGGTCGGGTTCATCAGGACGTTTTCGATCGTCACGTCGGAACCCGGCGCCAGAAGGGCCGCCACCAGCGGAAACGCCGTCGAGGACGGATCGCCCGGGACATCGATCACCTGTCCGATCAACTGGCCGCGGCCTTCAAGACGGATCGTCCGCAGGCCGTCGGCATCCGTCTCCACCATCAGGTTGGCGCCGAAGCCCTGCAGCATCTTTTCCGTGTGGTCGCGGGTCATTACCGGCTCGATAACCGTCGTGACGCCCGGTGTGTTGAGACCGGCGAGCAGGACTGCGGATTTCACCTGGGCAGAGGCCATCGGTACGCGGTAGGTTATCGGGTTCGGAATGGATGGGCCGCGCAGCGTCACCGGCAGTCGGTCGCCCTCCGCGGCCTTCACCTGAACGCCCATCTCGCGGAGCGGATTGAGCACACGCCCCATCGGCCGCTTCGTGAGGGAGGCGTCGCCAATGAAGGTACTTTCGAAGTCATAGACGCCAACGAGACCCATGGTCAGGCGGCAGCCGGTCCCGGCATTGCCGAAATCGAGCGGCGCTTCCGGAGCCAGCAAGGCTCCGTTGCCGGTGCCCTGGATGATCCATTCATCGCCGACCTTATCGATCTTGGCGCCCATGGCGCGCATCGCCTTGCCGGTGTTGATAACGTCCTCACCTTCGAGCAGGCCGGTAATGCGCGTCTCGCCGGCGGCAAGTCCGCCAAACATGAAGGAGCGGTGCGAGATCGACTTGTCGCCGGGGATCCGGACGGTGCCCTTCAGATCGGCGGATTGCAGCGATCGGGCCGGCTTCAACGCAACACCATGCGACATGGCTAGTCCTTCTGTTCTTGTCCCTGGTTTCGCGGGCGTCGTTAGCATAAAGCAGGTAGCCGGTCATCCGGCTAATTTGGCCTTACGGACCGTCAAGTTTACCTTTGACAGAAAAGAGCGTAGGCCTTATGGGGACCGGCTTAGTTTTTTACCCGTTGACAGCCGCTCCGGCGGCCAAGCCGACTTGATCGGCCAGACTCACGAGGCTTTCACAGTGGCAAAAGCGGAACTCGGAACCAAACGTACCGACCCGGATACCGGCAAGAAGTTCTACGACCTGAATCGCGACCCGGTCGTCTCTCCCTATACCGGCAAGTCCTGGCCGCTCTCCTTCTTCGAGGAGAACACGGCCCAGATGAAGATGGAGCAGGCCGAGGAAGAGGAGATCCAGGAAGTCGACACCGAGAACACGGATGTCGAACTGGTCTCGAACGACGACAGCGACGATAACAGCGGCGATGATCTTCCCGACATGGGCGATGACGACGTCGAGATCGAAGGCGACGACGACGACACCTTCCTGGAAGCCGACGAAGACGACGACGATGACGACATGACCGGCATCATCGGCGTCACCGGCGACGACGACGAAGTCTGATCCACCAGCAAGTGCCCGGGGGATCGACAAATTTCGCCGGGCCACGAATTTACGGCTTGCACTCTCGAAAAACCGGAAGTAAGAAGCCGCCACTCCGGGCGACACGCCTTGAGTTTCCCAGGACCGGACACTAGGCCGGACCACCCTGATGGGGCTATAGCTCAGCTGGGAGAGCGCTTGCATGGCATGCAAGAGGTCAGCGGTTCGATCCCGCTTAGCTCCACCAAAATCTTCCCATGTCAAGTCAGGTTGCGCTCTCAACAAGAGTCCTCGCCCGTCGGAACTTTGGCGCTCGCCACCGTCCGCAATTGACATCCGCCCCCATCTCCGCTGAATGGAGCGATGATCACCGGCGCCGCTCATCCTCCACGTCGCCTGCGGGCAGTGCTTCTCCCCCTTCTTCTCGCCTTAAGCCTTTCCGGCTGTGCGGGGCGGCCGGAAGGGGTGCTGATTCCGACGGCGTCTGCGGCAGGGCCGGGCCAAGAGGTCGCTATCTTCGTTGCGACGACGCGGCAGCCTTCCAGCGATCCGGGCATCCTGTTTTCCGGTGAGCGCGGCCAGGATCTTAAAGCAACAGCCATCACCGTTTCCATTCCGCCCGATGCCAACCGCAAGGTCGGCGAAGTGCAGTGGCCGAAGCGGCGGCCGGCCGATCCCGCCACAGAGTTTGCGACCGTGCGGGTCGAGCCGGTCCAGACGGAAAAGGACGCCAACCGCTGGCTTTCCCGCCACCTTCCGCCGGCCAAGCGCGTGCTCGTCTTCGTGCACGGCTTCAACAACCGCTACGAGGAGGCCGTCTACCGGTTCGCCCAGATCGTGCATGACTCCAAGGCCGATGCGGCGCCCGTGCTGTTCACCTGGCCGTCGCGGGCGTCGATCTTCGACTACAACTACGACAAGGAAAGCGCCAACTATTCGCGCGACGGGCTGGAGCGCGTGCTGGACCAGATCGCCGACGATCCGCAGGTGGCCGATGTCGTGGTGCTTGCCCATTCCATGGGCTCCTGGCTAACGGTTGAAGCCCTGAGGCAGATGGCGCTCCGTGACGGCAGGGTCCCCGGAAAGATCAGCAATGTCATCCTTGCCTCGCCTGATCTCGACGTGGATGTCTTTGCCCAGCAGTTCAAGACGATCGGAACACCCGGACCGCGCTTCACGCTGTTCGTCTCCCGCGATGACCGCGCCCTGCAACTGTCCCGACGGATTTCCGGCAGTGTCGACCGTCTTGGACAGGTGGACCCTACGGCAGAGCCCTACCGGTCCCAGTTCGAGGCCGCCGGCATCAGCGTGATCGACCTCACCGCACTAGAGAGCGGCGACCCGCTCAACCATGGAAAGTTCGCGCAGAGCCCGCAGGTCGTCCAACTCATCGGCACCCGACTTCTGGCCGGGCAGGAGATCGCAACGACCAATGTCGCGCTCGGGGAGCGGCTCGGCGCAATTGCCCTCGGCACGGCCCAGACAGTCGGCGGAGTCGCCAGCGCCACGGTCAGCGCCCCGATTGCCGTGTTCGATCCGCAGACCCGCCGCACCTATGGCGAACAGATCAACCGAGTGGGCCGGTCCATCGAGAACACCGTCATCTCCACCGTCGCGCAGTAGCGCCGGCAGACCTCAGCTGGCGATTGCCCGACCATCGGCGTCAAAAAGGTGGATGCTGGTCGCATCGGGCGTTGCGAAGACGATGTCGTCGGCTGAATAGGGGTGTTCGCCGAAAAGCCGCACCGTCACCAGTCCTGCCTGCTCCGTCTGGATGTAGACGATTGTGTCGGCGCCAAGATGCTCCACATGCTCGACCCTGCCCTTCCAGCTACCAGCCTCCCGGGAAAGGGCGATATGCTCCGGCCGGATGCCGATCGTGGTCGCCCCTGCCTCGCCCATTCGCCCGGCTTCGATGAAGTTCATCTGCGGGGAGCCGAGGAAGCCTGCGACGAAGAGGTTGGCCGGGCGATTGTAGAGCTCCATCGGCGAGCCGATCTGCTCTACGGCGCCGGCATTCAGCACAACGATCTTGTCCGCAAGCGTCATCGCCTCGACCTGATCGTGCGTGACATAGATCATCGTCGCCTTCAGGCGGCGATGAAGTGCGGCTATCTCGAGGCGCATATGGACCCTGAGCGCCGCGTCGAGGTTGGACAGCGGCTCGTCGAACAGGAAGAGCTTCGGTTCACGGACGATGGCGCGGCCGATAGCGACCCTCTGGCGCTGCCCGCCAGACAGTTCCGCAGGCCGACGCCCGAGGTATTCGTCAAGGGACAGCATGATGGAAGCCTTGGCGACCCGCTCCTCGATCACCGCCTTCGCCTCGCCCGCCTGCTTCAACCCGAGCCCCATGTTGTCCTTCACCGTCAGGTGCGGATAGAGGGCATAGGTCTGGAAGACCATGGCAATTCCGCGTTTGGCCGGCGGCGTGTTCACCACTTCCGCACCATCGATCCGGACGCTTCCCGCAGTCGCGTCCTCCAAGCCCGCGATGACGCGCAGGAGCGTGGACTTTCCGCAGCCCGAGGGCCCGACAAAGATCACGAACTCGCCGTCCTTCACGTCGAGATCGATCCCCTTCAGCACCTCGTGGGTCCCGAAGGACTTGCGGATGGAGGTCAGTTGCAGCGAACCCAATGGCGTTGTCCTTACGAGATAGGCGGCATTAGAGAATGACTGGCGCGCCGGTCCGCACGCTCTGATCGGCGGCGAGGCAGATGCGCAGCGATTGCACGGCGTCGTTCATGTGGCGGTCGAGGTCGATATCCTCGCGAATGGCCTTGAGCACATAGGCCTGTTCCATGTCGCAAAGATCCTGATGACCCGGTTCGCCAGCCATCGCCAGATCTTCGTCCCCACGCAGGAATTTCCCGTCCGGGCCCGTTTCGGCGGTATGAACCCGGATCAGCGAGGTCTTGGTGTGGGTGTCGATGTCGTCGGACTTCGCGTTCGGATCCATGACGATGGAGACCGAGCCCTTGGGCGACATCACGTCCTTTACGAAGAAGGCGGTCTCGGAGATCATCGGGCCCCAGCCCGCTTCGTACCAGCCGACCGAACCGTCATCGAACATCACCTGCAGGTGGCCGTAGTTGTACATGTCAGGCGCCACCTCGTCGGAAAGGCGCAGGCCCATGCCGCGCACCTGCACCGGCTTGGCATCGGTGATCTGGCACATGACGTCGACATAGTGGACGCCGCAATCGACGATCGGCGAGGTCGTCTGCATCAGCGCCTTGTGAGTCTCCCAAGTGGGACCCGAGGACTGCTGGTTGAGGTTCATGCGGAAGACGTAAGGCGGCCCGAGCTTGCGGGCCTCCTCGATGAGCCGCATCCAGGACGGGTGATGGCGCAGGATATAGCCGATCACCAGCTTGCGGTCGGCGGCCTTTGCCGCCGCCGCCACACGCTCTGCATCGGCCACGGTGGTTGCCAGCGGCTTTTCAACGAAGACATGGCATCCCGCCTCGAAGGCCATGACGGCATAGTCGGCATGACTGTCCGAATAGGTGCAGATCGAGCAGAGGTCGGGCTTCAGCTCGGCGAGCGCCTCCGGGAAAGACGGGTGGATGGTGTAGCCCTGCAGTTCCTCCGGCAGCGCCACTTCGGACCGGTTGACGAAACCGACGATCTCGAAGCCGGGGTTGTTGTGGTAGGCGAGCGCATGGCTGCGGCCCATATTGCCGAGACCGGCGACGAGGACGCGGATAGGCTTGGTTTCAGAATTCACTTCACTGCTCCGGAGGTAATGCCGCGGATCAGTTGCCGCGAGAAGATGACGTAAAGGACCAGCACCGGCAGGATGGCCAACGAGAGCGCCGACAGCACCGCGTTCCAGTTGGTCACGTACTGGCCGATGAACATCTGTGCGCCCAGCGTAATCGTCTTGGTCGCCTCACCGGGCGCCAGGATCAGCGGGAACCACAGGTCGTTCCAGATGGGGATCATGGTGAAGACGGCAACGGTCGCCATGGCCGGGCGCACCAGCGGCAGAACGAGGCGGAAGAAGATCGCGTATTCCGACAGCCCGTCGATGCGCCCGGCATTCTTCAGGTCGTCGGAAACGGTGCGCATGAACTCCGAAAGGATGAAGATCGCCAGCGGCAGACCTTGCGCCGTGTAGACGAGGATCAGCGCCGTCAGCGTGTTGACCAGCCCTGTCGCCACCATGCCCTGCAGGATGGCAACCGTGCCCAGGCGGATCGGGATCATGATCCCAAGCGCGAGATAGAGACCCATCAGCGTATTACCGCGGAAGCGATATTCGGAGAGGGCGAAGGCGGCCATGGCACCGAACAGCAGGACCAGCGCGATCGCGACGACAGTGACGATAAGGCTGTTCTGGAAGTAGCCGACGAAATCTCCCTGCTTCAGCACCGTCTCGTAGCCGACAAGGCTGAAGGTCTTCGGCGTCGGCAGGGCCATCGGCTCGCGGAAGATGGCGTTGCGCGCCTTGAGCGAGTTCACCAGCGTCAGGAAGACCGGAAAGAGCGCAATCAGCGTATAGGTGATCAACGCTACATGGATGAGTCCGGAGCGAAGAAGGGAAGAACGTGCTTTGGACATCTCGCCTCCTTCAGAACTGGTAGCGGCGGATACGCCGCTGGATGACGAAGAGGTATAGCGACACACCGGCGAGGATGATCAGGAACATCACGGTCGCGATCGTCGCACCCATTGGACGGTTGCCCATCTGGTTCTGGAAGCCGAAGAAGGTGCGGTAGAGCAGCGTGCCGAGAATGTCGGTCGAGCCATCCGGTCCGGCGAGCGCCCCCTGCACCGTATAGATCAGGTCGAAAGCGTTGAAGTTGCCGACGAAGGTGAGCACCGAGATGATGCCAATCGAAGGCAGGATCAGCGGCAGCTTGATCTTCCAGAACTGGCTCCAGCCGGTGATGCCGTCGATTTCCGCCGCTTCCAGCACTTCGTCGGGGATGTTGAGGAGAGCTGCGTAGATGAGCATCATCGGTATGCCGACATATTGCCACACCGAGATCAGCGACACGGTGATGAGCGCGCTTTCCGGCTTGCCGAGCCATGGTGAAAACAGCGACTTCAGGCCCACGAGGTCCATCAGGCCGGGCGCGATTCCCCAGATCGGCGAGAGGATGAGCTTCCAGATGAAGCCGACGATGACAAAGGAAAGCAGCGTCGGCACGAAGATGGCGCTTCGGTAGAAGGCGGCAAACCGCAGCGTTGGAACGGACAGCATGGCGGCAAGCGCGATGCCGATCGGATTCTGCACCGCCATATGGATGATGAAGAAGATCGTGTTGTTCCAGAGGGCGTTCCAGAAATCGGCGGCAAGCCGCGGGTCGCCGAACAGGCGCTGGAAGTTTGCCAGTCCAACGAAAGCCATCTGGCCATCAACGACGTTGAAGAGCGACAGCCTCAACGTCTCGATCAGCGGCAGGATCATGACCGCGGTGTAGACTAAGAATGCAGGGGCTAGGAACACGAGGATGTGCCAGCGCATGGTGCGCTTCGGTGGAGCGATCCGCGTCTCGGCAATGTCGGATTGGGTCATCGGCGTGTTCCGGAAACGAGGCATCGTCCAAGTTTATGGCAGCGGCGCCTGCCAGCTACCGCCCGCCCCTCCCGTCGATATGGGCGTGCCGCTGATGGCGGCCGAAGCTCGGGTAGGAAGAAGCCCTCTCCCCCGGTCAGGGAGAGGGCGAGCAATGGTGGCCGAAGGCGTTCTTACTGCTTCGGCTTGTACCAGCTGTCGAGGCCCTTCTGGGTCTCTTCGCCAGCCTGCTCCGGCGTCATCGTGCCGTTGATGACGTTGGCCGAAACCCGCCACATCTCGAGATCGAGGTTCGGATCGCCGCGGCCGACGATGGCGGCACTCGGGCGGATGGTCGTCTCGCAGTTCTCGCGCCAGGATACGAATTCCTGGGCCAGTTCGTCCTGCATGGTCACGGGTGTCGAGTTCAGGCTGAAGAAGCCCGGAGCCGAATTGGCGTAGAGGTCGGCAAATTCCGGCGATGCGACCCACGAGAGGAAGGTCTTGGCGGCTTCGGCATTCTTGCTGTTGGCGTTGAGACCGATGCCGATGTCGTTGTGGTCGGAGATGTAGCACTTGTCGCCCTCAGCCTTCACCGGCGGCGGGAAGGCGCCCATCTCGAAATCTGCCTGGCTCTTGAAGGGTGCGATTTCCCAGGAACCTGCCGGGTAGATCGCAGCGCGTCCGAGCGTGAAGAGATTCTGGCTGTCCGGATAGGTCTGCGCCTCAAAGCCGTCGCCGAGATAGTCCTTCCACTTGGCGAGCGTAGCATAGGGTTCGACCCACTGCGGATCGGTAAGCTTCTGCGTACCATCAATCAGCGCCTTGCGGCCTTCCTCGCCTTTGTAATAGTTCGGGCCGATATTGTAGTAGCCCATCGTGGCGGCTTCCCACTGGTCCTTGGTGCCCATGGCCATCGGGATGTAGTTGCCGTCTTCCTTGATCTTCTCGAGGACTGCGAAGAACTCTTCCTCGGTCTTCGGCACCTCGACGCCGACTTCCTCGAAGGCTGCCTTGTTGTAGATGAAGCCGTGGATAACGGAGGCCATTGGTACGCAGAAGGTGGTCTGGCCATCGTCCGTGGTCCAGGCCGACTTGGCGACGTCGGAGAAGTTCTCCATGCCCGGCAGGTCGTTCAGGGCTGCAAGCTGCCCCTTCTCGAACATGGCGAGAGAGAGATCGAACGGGCGGCAGGTGATGAGGTCACCGGCGGTGCCCGCTTCCAGCTTGGCGTTGACGGCAGAATTGTACTCGGTCGGCGCCATCGGCGCGAAGGTCACCTTGATGTCCGGGTGCTTGGCTTCGAAGGCCGGTATGATCTTCTCCTGCCAGATCGGCAGGTCGTCGTTGCGCCAGCTCTCGATGACGAGTTGGGTCTCCTGCGCCATCGCGATGCCGGCCGGAGCCAGAACGGTCGTAGCAAGCAGCATGCCTCTCAGAATGCGGGTCATATCGTTCTCCCTCTTGTTCGCGCACTCAGGCGCGCTTGTGAAACCCATTATTTGTCTTGAACTCGGCGAGGGTGGTACGCAGCACCTCACCGTTTCTGTGCAGTGCCTGCCGTGCAGACTCGATATCCGGCATCCCGGCCGCGAGGAGAACGGCGACCTTGACCGAGCCTCCGGCTCTATCGAGCAGTGGTCCCGCCTCGTCCATCGCTACGCCGGCGATATCGGAGACCATGCGCGTTGCGCGCGCCTGCAGCTTGATGTTGTCCGGATGAAGGTTGACCATGTGACCGTCATGCACATGTCCGAGCCGGACTGCCGCAAGAGTCGACAGCATGTTGAAGGCGATCTTCTGCGCCGTTCCCGCACCCATGCGGGTCGAGCCCGCAATCACCTCAGGCGGGGTCTGCAGCAGGATCGGGACGTCCGCATCGGCAAACAGGGCCGCCCCCGAATTGTTGGCGATGGCGATGACCTGCGCGCCCCGTCCCTTGGCGGACTCCGCGACGGCAAGTGCATAGGGTGTGGAGCCGCTTGCCGAGACGCAGATGACGCAATCGCCCTGCTCGATCGAAGCGGCATCCGTGAGGGCCTGTTCGACGTCGTCTTCCGGCGAGCCCGCCAGATCACTGAGGCTCGCAACACCGCCAGCGAGAAGGATCACGATCCGCTCTTTGGGGATACCGTAGGTGCCTGGGAGCTCGAGGGCGTCTGCCATGGCCATGAGGCCGGAACTTCCCGCGCCCGCATAAACGATCCTGCGGCCGGCACGCAGCGCCTGAGCCATCAGTTCCGAACCTGCCTCTATTGCCGGGATGGCCGCATCGACAGCAGCGGCCGCAGCCTGTTGTCCAGCCGCGAGAAGCCTCAGGATCTCATGCGGCGGGCGGGTATCCAGCCCCCCTGCTCCTTCATGTCTGGCTTCGGTGGCGGTTCCGCTCATCCGTTTCTCCCTCTGGCTGAAATGATGCCAAAAAAATACCAATTGTCCAGCGGGCAAATTAAGAAATGTGAAGATCGCCTTAATTCGTCGGCTAGTAGGAGGGTTGCGTCGGTCTATTGAGCCAATTCAGCGGCTTTAGCACGCCTCTTCGCTTTCACTCTTGGTAATTGGTATTTTTTTGGTATTATAAGTGCGGAGGTCATCCATGCAGGCATATTTCATTGGCATCGACGGCGGCGGAACAAGCTGCAGGGCTGCAGTGGCGGATGCCGACGGACGCATCATCGGCCGTGGGCGAAGCGGCGCGTCCAACATCCTGACCGATCCCGATACGGCGCTCCGGCACATCGAGGAGGCAACGCGGCTGGCGTTCGGGGAGGCAGGGATTTCCGCCGACCTCTCCGAGGCATCGGCTCTTCTGGGCGTGGCAGGCAACAATGTCGGAGACGCTGTTTCCTACGTCCAGGCCCGGCTTCCCTTCCGGCACTCGGAGATCGTGTCGGATGGCCTCATTGCCCTGCAGGGCGCTCTCGGCGATGACGATGGTGCGATCGGCATCGTCGGCACCGGCACGATCTTCATCCTGCGCCACGCAGATGAGATCCACTATCTCGGCGGCTGGGGTTTCCAGGTGGGCGACCTGGGCGGGGGTGCTCGCCTCGGCCATGCTGCCTTGCAGGAAAGCCTGCTCGTCCATGACCGGATCCGACCCGGCAGCGCCCTGGCGGCCCGTATCCTTGATGAGTTCGCACACGACCCCAGGAAAATCGTCGATTTCGCGCGCGCGGCCCGCCCCGGGGACTACGGACGCTACGCACCGGTCGTGGTTTCCTTCGCCGCGGAAGGCGATGCAATCGCCCTGCGGCTGATGAAGGATGCGGCATCGCATGTGGACGAGGCGCTCGATGCAATGGCACGGATCGACGGCGGCACCGGTCGCCTCTGCCTGCTCGGCGGGCTTGCAGAGATCTACCCATCCTACCTCGCCGAGCGTCACAGGAGCCGGCTCGTCCCGCCGCAGGGGGACGCGCTCACCGGGGCGGTTGCATTGGCCGTGAAGGCGTTCCGGAGGGAGGGGGTATGACGGCACCGCTTGCTTCGCTGCTTCCCCTGGAGGGTCTTCAGGCGCCTGGCGGCGGACCGCTCTACCTTCGGCTGCGGCAGCTGCTCGAGGAAGCCATCCGCTCCGGCCGCCTCGGTCAGGGCGATGCGCTCCCCGCCGAACGGGATCTCGCGGACTACGCCGATGTCAGCCGGGTGACGGTGCGCAAGGCGGTGGACGATCTCGTCCGGGACGGACTGCTGGTGCGCCGCCAGGGTTCGGGCACCTTCGTGGCCAAGCCCGTTTCGCGCGTGCAGCAGCCCCTTTCGCGACTGACATCCTTCACCGAGGACATGGCGCGGCGCGGCCTCGAGACCCGCTCGGAATGGCTGGAACGCGGACTATTCCACCCATCGCCCGAGGAGATGATGATGCTCGGCCTTGCTGCCGGAACGCTGGTCGCACGGCTTGGGCGGCTGCGCATCGCGCGAGACATGCCGCTGGCGATCGAACGGGCGAGCCTGTCGGCGGAATTCCTGCCCCACCCGGAGGCGGTCACCACGTCGCTCTACGCCGAACTCGAGAAAAAGAATGCGCGCCCGGCGCGCGCGATTCAGCGCATCTCCGCCTGCAACGTCAAGGAACCTGAAGCGGGTCTGCTTGCCGTTCCGGTGGGGGCGGCGGGGCTATCGATCGAGCGCATTTCCTACCTCGCCTCCGGGCGGGTGGTGGAATTCACCCGCTCGCTCTATCGCGGCGACACCTATGACTTCGTGGCCGAACTGACCTTGGGGGATTGACAATGCAGACGCATATGCGGCGCGAGATCAACGAGATACCGGAGGCGGTCGCGAGGCTCCTGGAAAGGTCGGCGGGTGATCTGGCTCACGCGGGGCGGGCCCTGCGAGAACGGGATCCGGCCTTCCTCGTCACGATAGCGCGCGGCTCCTCCGACCACGCAGCAACCTTTATCAAGTACGCAATCGAGCTCACGACAGGACGCCCGGTCGCTTCGCTCGGTCCGTCGCTTGCCTCCATCTATCATGCACCAATGAAGCTGGCCGGCAGCGCGGCCATCGCGATCTCGCAGTCGGGCAAGAGCCCGGACATCGTCGCCATGACGCAGGCGGCGACACAGGCGGGGGCCCTCACCCTCGCGCTGACCAATACACCGGCCTCGCCGATGGCGCAGGCCTCTTCCCACACGATTGACATCCAGGCCGGTCCTGAACTCGCGGTGGCTGCGACCAAGTCCTACTTCAATTCGATCGTGGCGGGGCTCGCACTGCTGGCGGAGTGGGTGGACGACGACGCCCTGAAGCGTGCGCTGCAGGATCTTCCGGCGCTCTGCTCACGGGCCGTAAACCTCGATTGGACGGATCTTGCTGGGCAGCTCGGTGATGCGGATTCGCTTTTCATGCTCGGCCGCGGGCCGGCACTTGCGATTGCCAGCGAAGCTGCGCTGAAGTTCAAGGAAACCTCCAACATGCATGCGGAAGCCTATTCCTCCGCCGAGGTCCTGCATGGTCCGGTGGCGCTCGTCGATTATCGATTCCCGGTCATCGCATTTGCGGCGCGCGACGCCGCCGAGGCCTCGGTGGTCGAGATCGCCGATGGTCTGGTCGGCAAGGGTGCCCTTGCCTTCGCGACATCGAGCCGGGCCGGCAAGGCCAGCGAGCTTCCCTTCGTCGCGACCGGCCACCCCCTCACCGATGCACTCTGCCTCATCCTGCCGTTCTACGGCTTCGTCGAAGCCTGGTCGCGCACGCGCGGCTTTAATCCTGACGCCCCTGCGGCGCTCAAGAAAGTGACGGAAACGAAATGACCCCAACAGCCATCCGCAACGCCCGCATCTTCGATGGAGAGACCTGGCATCAGGACTCGGCTCTCCTGCTTTCCGAGGGACGTGTCACGGCTATCGTTGCGGAATCGGACGTTCCCGCCGAGGCCGAAGTCGTCGACATTGGTGACGGCATTCTGGTTCCGGGTTTCGTGGATCTCCAGGTGAACGGCGGCGGGGGCGTCATGCTCAACGACGCTCCGACGGCAGAAGGGCTGCGGACCATCTGCGCCGCCCATGCCCGTTTCGGCACGACCGCACTCCTTCCAACGCTGATCACCGATACGCCGGAGACCACCGCGGCCGTGATCGCCGCCGGACGGCAGGCCATGGCCGGGCAATTGCCAGGCCTGCTCGGCTTGCATCTCGAAGGTCCGCACCTTTCGCTCGAACGCAAAGGCGCCCACGATCCCGCGCTGATCCGGCCCATGGAGGAAGAAGATCTCGCCCTCCTCCTCCCCTGCGGCGGCAGCTTCCCGGCGATGATGATCACTGTCGCGCCCGAGAACGTTACGGAAGCACAGGTTTCGCGTCTGGCCGAAGCAGGCTTCGTCGTCAGTCTCGGTCATACCGATGCGGATTTCGACACCGTCCAACGGTATGCAAAGGCCGGCGCGCGGACCGTCACCCATCTCTTCAACGCCATGAGCCCGCTCGGCCACCGTGAGCCGGGCATGGTTGGAGCCGCCCTGCACACCGGCGGGCTCCATGCCGGCCTGATTGCTGACGGCATCCATGTCCATCCCGCCGCGATGGCGATCGCACTGCGCTCGAAACAGGGACCCGGCCGAATATTCATCGTCACGGACGCCATGTCGCCGATCGGCACCGATCTTGCGCGATTCACGCTGAACGGACGGGAAATCCTTCGTCGCGACGGCCGCCTGACCTTGGCGGACGGGACACTTGCCGGGGCCGACATCGACATGCTTGCCTCTGTCCGCTTCCTGCACGGCAGTCTCGGCCTACCCATCGAAGAGGTGTTCCGGATGGTTTCCACCTATCCGGCCGAGGCGGCCGGGGTCGCCCCGCGAAAGGGCCGTCTGTTACCCGGCACGGATGCGGATTTTGTAGCGTTGACGGACGACCTGCAAATGAAGAGCACCTGGATCGGCGGTGCCTGCGTCTACTCGGCATGATCCCCGAGGAGGGGAAACCGGATCCGGACGCACAGACCGTGCCCACCGGCCCCATCCAGTAGTTCCAGACGCGCATGGTGCAGCTCGGCAATCTCTTCCACGATCGGCAGGCCAAGGCCCGAGCCTGAGGAATCGGCGCGCGTGCCACGGTCGAAGCGCTGCAGGACGGAGTCCCGCCTCTCCGGCGGAATACCCGGCCCGTTGTCTTCCACTTCAAGGATCGCTTCCACTCCCTCTCTCCTGACACGAACTGTCAGGTCCGCACCGCGGCCGGCATAGAGGAGCCCGTTGGCAACGAGATTCTTCAGAAGCTCCGCGAGAAGCAGAGGCTCCCCGGTGATCATCAGCTTGCCGCCGCCCTCGAAACCAAGATCGATGCCCGCCTCTGCCGCGAGTGGGACGTGATCGGCGGTCACGCTCTGCGCAAGCGAGGCAAGATCCGTCTCCCGAAAGGAGGCCGAGCGCGTCGCCGCGTCGATCTTCGCCATCAGGAGCAATTGGGCGAGCAGTCTTTCACCGTCCGCGACCGCTGCATCAGCCTTGCTGACGGCAACCTTCGCGGTCTCGAGGTCCATCGACCGAGATGCGAGGGCGAGCTGGGTGCGGATGATGGCAAGCGGCGTGCGCAGCTGATGGCTGGCATTTCCCGTAAAATGCCGAAGCGCCTCGAGTGCCGATTCAAGCCGCACCATGAACGAGTTGACGGTGTCCACCAGACCCTGCACCTCGCTTGGGACCCGCTCCGCGATCGGATGCAGATCATCGGGACTGCGTTGCGCGATCGCTTCGCTGAAGCGGTAGAGCGGGCGAAGGGAGACGGTGACTGCGATCCACACGATCACGGCGGCACCGATGATCATGAACAGCAGGCGGGCCGCAGACCGGAACAGGATGGTCTGCATCAACTGCTGGCGGGCCATGGTCGTTTCCGCCACCGTCACGCTGAACGGGACGGAATTAATACCAGTCGACGCAGAGCGCGCCAGGACAGCCACCCGGATAGGCTCGCCGCGAAACACGGCGTCCTTGAAGGCGGCCGCCTGACCCTCGCTACGTGGAATCGACGGCAGGGTCTGGTAGCCTGTTATGAAGGTCCCGGGCGGTCCGTCCACACGATAGAAGACACGGTCCTGTGCCGCCGATGTCAGCATTTCGAGCGCGACATAGGGAATGTCGACCTCCAGCCCGCCGTCCTCCGACACCACGACGCGCTCCGCGATCGCCAGCGCTGAGCCCATGAGCACACGGTCGGACACCTCGTCCGCGGTCTTCTCGGCCTCCCGCCAGGTGTCCGCAAGTGCAAACGCTCCGAGCACGGCGGTGGCAAGGAGCAGCCAGGCGAGCAGCCGACGTCGAAGGGAATAAGGGGGTGTCATCCAGCGGTAGCCGTCTCGAGGTAGTAGCCGATCCCCCGGGCGGTCCTCACCGTCAATCCGTGCGGAGCCAGCCGGCGGCGCAGTCGGCTGACATATTGTTCGATGGCATTGGCCGAAAGGTCCTCGTCAAAGCCCGTCAGTGACCCCACGATCGCATCCTTGGAGACGACTTTTCCAGCTCGCAGAAACAGCAGCTCCAACAGGGCAAGCTCGCGCGCAGGAATGTCGAGCGGCACGCCGGCGCTTGTGAATGTCCGGGAGGTAAGATCCAGCATGACGCCCCCGAACTGGACGACGGAACTTCTCAACCCCGCCTGCCGGCGCATCAGCATGCGGATGCGCGCCTCGAACTCGGAGATGTCGAACGGCTTGATCATGTAGTCGTCAGCGCCGAGATCGAGGCCGCGCACGCGTTCCTCCGGTGCGCCGCGTGCCGTCAGGATCATCACGGCTGCGCGGTTCTGCCTCGAACGCATGGAGCGCAACACATCGAGACCATCCATTTCCGGCAGGTTGAGGTCGAGAATGACAAGATCATAGGTCTCCGCCACGGCGACCGCCTCCGCCGAGGCGCCGTCGGCCACCACGTCCACAGCATAGCCGCTGCCGCGCAAGAGCGTCGACAGACCCTCGGCCAACGCCTGATTGTCTTCCACCAGAAGAATTCGCACGTCTATACCCCTCTCGCCGGAGATTATCCTGCGCGATGCCCGTTGTCACGAAAGCGAGGGGCCGGATCCTCGGCTTGTGCTGCGGCTCCTGCTGATGCATGGTTCGAGCATGAGGCCGCTCGCTATCCTCCCCCTTCTCCTTTCCTTCCTGTCCAGCTTTGCATCCGCGGCAACGACGGTTTTTCCTGCCCTGTCCGGCCGCGCCGATGCACCTGTACTGGTGGTCTACTCCTCGCTCGACGAGCCATTGGCGCGCCCGATGGTCGCGGGCTTCCAGGCCGCCAATCCGGATATTGCCGTACGCTATGAGGACATGCTGACAGGCGAAATCTACGATCGGATTGTGCGGGAAACGGATGCCGGGCAGAAAACGGCCGACTTCGCCTTCTCCTCTGCGATGGACCTGCAGGTCAAGCTTGCGAATGACGGCTATGCACAGCGTAGCGATCTGCCGATGAGCGAGATTTGGCCAGGCTGGGCCAATTGGCGCAATACCGCCTATGCCCTGACCTTCGAGCCGGCAGTCTTCGTCTATCACAAGCCAAGCTTCCAGGATGAAGCACCACCCTCGACCCGCGCCGAGTTCGAGGCGCTCCTGTCGCAGCGCGGCGATGACGTTTATGGCCGGATCGGCACCTACGACATCGAGCGCTCGGGTGTCGGCTTCCTGTTCATGTCGCGCGACCAGGAACAGTTCGGGGACATCTGGTCTGTAATCCGAGCCATGGGAGCTGCCGGCGTCAAGCTCTATTCGACCAGCCAGGCAATTCTCGAGCGCGTGGCCGACGGGCGGTTTGTCCTTGGCTACAACATCCTCGGTTCCTATGCGGCCGACTGGGCCTCGCGGCATCCCGATGTCGGCATCGTGCTTCCGAAGGACTATACCGTCGTCATGTCGCGGATCGGTCTCGTTCCCCAGGCCGCCGCCGCTCCCGAACTCGGGCGCCGCTACCTCTCGTTCTTCATGTCACGCCAGGGCCAGACGATCATGGCGCGTGAATTGCAGATCCCAGCCGTCAGCCCGGAGGTCTCGGGCGACAATACCGCCACCACCATGCGGGAGATGCTGGGCGGGCAGCTTAAGCCCGTCCCGGTCAGCCTCGGATTGATGGTCTATCTCGACCAGGTGAAGCGTGCGCGGCTCATTTCTCGCTGGAACGAGGTGCTGCGGCTGCAGTGAACTCCCCTTGCCATTTGCGCAGGAGAGGCGGAATGTCAGGTAGATGTCAGCTTGATATGATCGCTTATGGGCATTCGGCGCTCCTGGAGGGGAGTGCCGATGCGGATGGGAGGAGCGCCCGGCGGCATGTGCCGCCAGCACGCCGTCCTCCTTTCCCAATCAAGATGATCGCGCCAGACGGCGCTTGTTGGAGGACAGACCCTTGAAACACTTCGTTCTTGCTTCGATTCTCGCCGGAGCTCTCGCTCTGCCGGCCGCAGCCGCCGACTACACCATCATGGCGCCTGCAGCGCCCGGCGGCGGCTGGGACCAAACCGCACGCTCGCTGCAGACGGCCCTTCAGGAAGAGGGCATTTCCGGCAATGTGCAGGTCGTCAACGTTCCGGGCGCCGGCGGCACGATTGGCCTCGCGCAGTTCGCCAGCCAGCAGAAGGGCAACGCTAACGCCCTGATCGTCGGCGGTTATGTGATGGTCGGCGCCATCCTGACGAACCAGTCGCCGGTGACCCTGAAGGACGTCACGCCGATCGCCCGCCTGACCGGCGAATATGAGGCGATCGTCGTACCAGCGTCCTCCGACATTCAGTCGATCGACCAGCTCGTCGAGAAGCTGAAGGCGGATCCGGGTTCTGTTTCCTGGGCAGGCGGCTCCGCCGGCGGCACCGACCATATTGCCGTCGGGCTCCTCGCGAAGGCAGCCGGCGTCGACCCCACCAAGATCAACTACATCGCCTATTCGGGCGGCGGCGAAGCACTCGCAGCCATCCTCGGCAGCCAGGTCACTGCCGGCATCTCCAGCTATGGCGAATTCCAGTCGCAGGTCGAGGCCGGTACGCTGCGCCTCCTCGCCGTTTCCAGCGATGAACGCATCGAGGGTGTTGATGCCCCGACGCTGAAGGAAGCAGGCTACGACGTCGTGCTGCAGAACTGGCGCATGGTTGCCGCTGCTCCGGGCCTGTCAGACGAGCAGAAGGCTGCCGTGCTCGCCGACATCGAGAAGCTCGCCAAGTCGGCAACCTGGCAGGAGACGCTGAAGACCAAGGGCTGGGCCGATACCTACCTTGCCGGCGATGAGTTCGATGCGCAGCTCGAGAAAGACATCAGCGCGACGGAAACCGTGCTGAAGGACATCGGGCTGGTGAAATGAGCCTCGACCGACCAGGTTCCGCAAACGAGCAGCGCCGCCCTGATTGGGCGGCGCTTGCCATCGCCGCCGTTCTCGTCGTAATTGCGGCTGTGATCTTCTTCGACGTTGCCCGCGTGAAGGGTGCCGCCGGCTATTCGCAGGTCGGGCCGGCAACGGTTCCGGAATGGATCTCCTTCGGCTTGATTGGCCTGGCCATCTGGACCGCCATCGAAGCATTTCGGGGCGATTTTCCGCAGCGGGAGAAGCAGGAGCTTGGCCCGGTATTCTGGGTGGTCGCAGGTCTTGCTGCGCAGATGCTGCTCCTAAACCGTGCAGGCTTCTCGATTGCTACCGGCGTGCTCTTCGGATTTGTCGCTGCCGGCTTCGGTCGCAGAAAGCTGTGGCTTACCATCCCCGTCGGCATCGCCATTTGTCTCGGAATCTACCTGATCTTCGCCGGACTGCTCCAGCTGTCCCTACCCGCCGGGCCACTGGAACAGCTGTTCCTCTGACGAGAGCACCGGGATACCCTCATGACCACATTCGAGTTTCTCTTGCAGGGGTTGCTTTCGGCCATGGAGCCGATCAACCTCGTCTATGCCCTGATCGGCGTGACGCTCGGCACGGCCGTCGGCGTTCTGCCTGGGATCGGCCCGGCGCTGACCGTTGCTCTGCTGCTGCCGGTCACGTACCGGCTTGACCCGACCGGTTCCCTGATCATGTTCGCCGGCATCTACTACGGCGGCATGTACGGCGGATCGACGACATCGATCCTCCTTAACACACCCGGCGAAAGCGCGTCCATCGTCACGGCGCTGGAGGGCAATAAGATGGCCAAGGCGGGCCGTGGCGGACCTGCCCTGGCGACCTCTGCCATAGGCTCCTTCGCTGCAGGTCTCATCGCCACGCTGCTGCTGGCCTTCCTTGCCCCCTACGTCGTCCAGATCGCCATCCAGTTCGGACCGCGGGAATACTTCGCGCTGATGGTGCTCGCCTTCGTCACCGTCTCCTCAGCCTTCGGCGATTCTGCGCTTCGTGGCCTGACGGCGCTTTTCGTCGGTCTGGCCTTTTCGATCGTCGGCATCGACCAGTTGACCGGCCAGACCCGCCTTTCGTTTGGCGTTCCAGACCTGCTCGACGGCATCGAAGTGACCACGATGGCCGTCGCAATGTTCGCCATCGGCGAAACGCTCTTCGTCGCCGCGCAAGGCATGCGGGGGCCGGAGACGGTGGAGGCTGTGAAAGGCTCCGTTTGGATGAGCGCGCAGGACTGGGCCCGCTCTTGGAAACCTTGGCTTCGCGGCACCGTGATCGGCTTCCCGATCGGCGCCATGCCCGCCGGCGGTGCGGAGATCGGCACCTTCCTTTCCTATGCGACAGAAAAACGACTGACGAAGCATCCGGAGGAATTCGGCAACGGCGCCATCGAAGGCGTCGCAGGACCGGAGGCAGCCAACAACGCATCGGCCGCCGGCACGCTCGTGCCGCTGCTGACGCTCGGCCTGCCGACCACCGCGACGGCGGCGATCATGCTTGCCGGATTCCAGCAGTATGGCCTGCAACCCGGCCCGCTGCTGTTCGCCACCAATCCGCAGCTCGTGTGGGGCCTGATCGCTTCGCTTCTCATCGCCAATGCCATGCTGCTCGTTCTCAACCTGCCGCTGATCGGCCTGTGGGTGAAGCTGCTGACCATCCCCAAGCCCTGGCTCTATGCCGGTATCCTGGTGTTCGCGACGCTAGGGACGATCGGGGCGAACCCTTCCGTGTTCGAACTCGGCATGCTCCTGACCTTCGGGCTGCTCGGCTATGTCATGCGGGTTTTCGGCTACCCGATCGCACCGGTCGTGGTCGGCCTTATCCTCGGGCCGCTGGCTGAACAGCAACTACGTCGCGCTCTGGCGATCAGCCAGGGCGACGTCACCTATCTCTTCACTTCGCCCATCGCTGCCGTGCTCTTCGTGGTGGCGGCGCTCGCCTTCATCGTTCCGCTGATCCTTCGGATCCGCGGCCGGGGTGCAATGCTGTCGCAGATGGCCGCGAACGAAGACTGAGCTAGTCCTCCCAGGACGGAGGGGGTGCGGCTTCGGCTGCGCCCCCTTTTTTGTTTCAGGGTCCGAAGACCGACCAGCCGGTCCGGTGGGCCAGCATTTCCAACGCGAGAGAGCCAACCAAAGAATTTCCGTTGTGGTTGAGGCCGGGCGACCAGACGGCGATGGACGCCTTGCCCGGTGCAACGGCAAGGATGCCGCCGCCCACTCCGCTCTTCCCCGGAAGGCCGACGCGGTAGGCAAAATCGCCCGAGCCGTCGTAGTGGCCACAGGTCAGCATCAGCGCGTTGATCCGCCGGGCTCTCTGTCGCGACACCACCGTATGGCCGGTCAGCGGGTTGCGGCCGGCTGCCGCAAGGAAAAGTCCGGAATGGGCGAGTTGCGTGCAGGTCATGGCCAGTGCGCAGTGGTGGAAGTAGACGCCGAGAACGTGGTCGACCGGATGGTCGATCTTCCCGAAGCCCCGCATGAAGTTGGCGAGGGCGATGTTGCGATATCCCGTCGCCGCCTCGGACTTTGCAACGGCCGGGTCTATCGCGATACCATCATCGTCCGCGAGGTACTGGACGAAGCGAACGATCTCGCCGATCGCCTCCCTTGGCGTATGACCGGCGAGGACCATGTCGCTGACGGCAATTGCGCCGGCATTGATGAACGGATTGCGCGGCTTGCCTTCCTCGTGCTCCAGCTGGACGATGGAATTGAAAGCCGATCCGGACGGCTCCCGCCCCACCCTCTTCCATACATTCTCGCCGTGCTTGCCGAGTGCCAGCGTCAGGGTAAAGACCTTGGAGATGCTCTGGATCGAGAAAGGCTCGTCGCAGTCACCCGCCTTGGCGACGGTCCCATCCACGTCCATCACGGCGATCCCGAACTTCCTCGGGTCGATATGGGCCAGTTGCGGGATGTAATCCGCTATCTTGCCTTCCCCAAGCCGCGGCAGGAGTGCGTGATGGATCTCGTCCACGATGGACTGCAGGTGTTCCATGGGGTCGCTATTCGAATTCCGAGCCGGAGAGATGGTTGCGGACCGAAGTCTTGACCTTGCCGATATCCGACCACAGGTCGGCGACCATGGCGCGGTCGACATCAGCCATCAGGTCACGAAGCCATGCCTCGTGGGCGACGGCCATGGCCGCGAAGAGTTTTGCCCCCGCTGGCGTCAGCTGCGCGACCGTAACCCGCCGGTCACGATCCGGCGTGACGCGTTTGACCAGTCCGTCGGATTCAAGCCGCTCCACCAGCCCGGTAACATTACCGTTGGTAACCATTGTCCGGCGGGACAGCTCCCCAAGACGCAACCCGTTTTTCTCGCGGTAGAGCTGCGCCATGAGATCGAATTGCGGCAGCGTCGCGCCGAACTCCGTTCTCAGCCGACGGCGGATTTCCGTGGTGATCAGCTTGGTGGTCGAGAGCATGCGCAGCCACAGCCGCGTCTCGGGCTTGGCCGCGCCCGCGGGGCCATGCAAGATCAGCTCCAGATCCGCGCTTGCGGCATCGTTTTCCATCGTATCCATCCGCGCGACATCCCCCTGCCTGAACAGTTACGAAGCGATATTTGAATTGTCAAAGGCTCCCTTGGTCGAGGTCTCCGTCCCGAAAGCGCTTGACGATCGCGTCACGCGGCATATAGTTTAAACTTAAAATAATAAAGTGAAACATCAGGAGGAACAGCTTCATGCGCATCGTCTGCATCGGCGGCGGCCCGGCGGGGCTCTATTTCGCACTCCTGATGAAGAAGCAGAACCCTGCGCACGAGATTTCGGTCGTCGAGCGCAATCGTCCCTATGACACGTTCGGCTGGGGAGTCGTCTTTTCCGATGCAACCATGGAGGCGATGCGCGCCTGGGATCCCGAGAGTGCGGCCGAGATCGAGGACGCCTTCAACCATTGGGACGACATCGAGGTCTGGTTCAAGGGTACCCGTCAGCGCACCTCCGGCCATGGCTTCGTTGGTATTGGCCGCAAGAAGCTCCTCAACATCCTGCAACGCCGTTGCGAGGCGCTCGGCGTGGAACTGGTGTTCGAGACGGAGGTCGCGAGCGACCTCGACTATCCGGATGCAGATCTCGTCATCGCCTCGGACGGCTTCAATTCGAAGATCCGCAACCGGTATCACGAGGTTTTCGAACCCGACCTCGTGACACGGCCGAACCGCTACATCTGGCTCGGCACCAACAAGCTTTACGATGCCTTCACCTTCGATTTCCGCAAGACGGATCACGGCTGGTTCCAGGCGCACATCTACAAGTTCGACGACAAGACTTCGACCTTCATCGTCGAGACCACCGAGGATGCCTACGAAAAGCACGGTCTCGGCCAGATGGACCAGCAGGGTTCGATCGACTTCTGCCAGGACCTCTTTTCCGAGGTGCTGGACGGCGCCAAACTGATGACCAATGCCCGCCACCTGCGGGGCTCCGCCTGGTTGAACTTCAACCGCCTGATCTGCGGCAAGTGGAGCCATTTCAACGGTCACTCGCACGTCGTGCTGATGGGCGACGCCGCCCATACCGCCCACTTCGCCATAGGGTCGGGGACGAAGCTCGCCATTGATGATGCGATCGAGCTCACAAACCAGTTCAACAGACACGGCCATGCGAAGGAGCAGATCCCGGCGGTTCTGGAGGACTACGAGGAAATCCGCCGCGTCGACGTCGCCCGCATTCAGAACGCCGCCCGCAACGCGATGGAATGGTTCGAGGTCGTCGGCAGGCGCTATGCCGATACGCTGCCGCCCGAACAGTTTATGTATTCCATGCTGACCCGGTCGCAGCGTATCAGCCATGAGAACCTGCGGCTGCGCGACAAGGCCTGGCTCGAAGGCTACGAGCGCTGGTTCGCCAGCCAGGCAGGCGTCGAACCGTCAGCCGATGGCCGGGTGCCGCCTCCGATGTTCACGCCCTATACGATGCGCGGGGTGACGCTGAAGAACCGCATCGTCATGTCGCCGATGGCGATGTATTCGGCAAAGGACGGCGTGCTCGACGACTTCCATCTCGTGCATCTGGGCGCCCGCGCGCTCGGCGGCGCAGCACTCGTCTTCGGCGAAATGACCTGCGTGTCGCCGGACGCCCGCATCACCCCCGGTTGCCTCGGCCTGTGGAACGAGAAGCAGGCGGAGGGTTGGAAGCGATTCGTGGATTTCGTCCATGGCAACAGCACCGCTAAGGTGGGCATCCAGCTTGGTCATGCCGGACGGAAGGGCGCCACGAAGCTGGCATGGGAAGGGATCGACCAGCCGCTTCAGACGGGCGACTGGCCGCTGATCTCCGCCTCCGCCCTGCCCTACCTGAAGAACAGCCAGGTTCCGAAAGCCATGGACCGCGCCGACATGGATCGGGTGAAGGCCGATTTTGTCCGCGCCACCGAGCTTGCCGTGACGACCGGCGCCGACTGGCTGGAGCTACACTGCGCGCACGGCTACCTGCTCTCGAGCTTCCTGTCGCCGCTGACCAACCGCCGGACCGACGAATATGGCGGCAGCCACGAGAACCGCGCCCGCTACCCGCTGGGGATCTTCAATGCCATTCGCGCCGTCTGGCCCAAGGATAAGCCAATCTCGGTGCGCCTCTCCTGCCACGACTGGTTCGAGGGCGGCAACACGCCGGACGATGCGGCGATCTTCGCGCAAATGTTCAAGGACGCTGGCGCCGACATGATCGACTGCTCGTCGGGCCAGGTCTGGAAGGAAGAAAAGCCGGTCTACGGCCGGCTCTTCCAGACGCCGTTCTCCGACAAGATCCGCAACGAGGTCGGCATTCCCACCATTGCCGTCGGCGCGATCTCGGAAGCGGACCACGCCAATTCGGTGATCGCCGCGGGCCGCGCCGATCTCTGCGCTGTCGCCCGTCCGCATCTCGCCGATCCGGCCTGGGTGCTGCACGAGGCAGCGCGCATCGGGCTCACCGACGTTGCCTGGCCGAAGCAGTACTATTCCGGCAAACAGCAATACGAGACCAATCTGGCGCGTGCCGCGGCAGCGAAGTGAGGACCGGCTGATGGATGCAGCGCGCAAGCTTGTGGGGCGTCATGCGCTGGTGACCGGCGCCGGCAGCGGCATCGGTGCTGCCATCGCCACCGCGCTCGTCGAGGCCGGTGCGAGGGTCACCCTGGCCGGACGCCGCGCAGAACCCCTGAAGGCGCTCGCCGAAAGACTCGGGCCCTCGCAGGTTCACGTGGCTCACGGCTTCGATGTCACAAACGAGACAGCTGTGGCGGAGGGCTTGAAGGCCGCCCGTGCCGCACTCGGCCCCGTGGACATCCTCGTCAACAATGCCGGAGAGGCGCCGAGCGCGCCGTTCGAGAAAACCTCGCTGGACATGTGGAACCACGTCCTCGCGGTCGACCTGACTGGAGCCTTCCTCATAACGCAGGCCGTCCTTCCCGACCTGAAGTCGCGCGGCGACGGTGCCCGTATCATCAACGTCGCCTCCACCGCGGGCCTCACAGGCTATGCCTATGTTTCGGCCTATACGGCGGCAAAGCATGGTGTCATCGGTCTGACGCGCTCCTTGGCGCTGGAACTTGCGAAGACGGGTATCACCGTCAACGCGGTCTGCCCCGGCTTTACCGATACGCCGCTGATCGCGCAGGCGGTGGAAACGATCGTCGCGAAGACCGGCCGCAGCTTGGAAGACGCGATGAAGGAATTCACGAAAAGCAATCCGCAGGGACGGCTGATCCGGCCTGAAGAAGTCGCAGACGCGGTTCTGTGGCTGGCATCGCCCGCCGCGGCTTCGATCAACGGCCAGGCGATCGCAATCGCCGGCGGGGAGGTATTGGCAGGATGAGCACGGCTTCCATGGCAGGGCACCTTCGCCCGTTCAAGGATTATCAGGCGCAGCATTTCCTCTGGGAAGTCAGCACCGATGGGCGGGTCGCTACCATCCGGCTGAATCGGCCTGACCGTAAGAATCCGCTTACCTTCGAAAGCTACGCGGAGCTGCGAGACCTGTTCCGGAACCTTGCCTATGCCTCTGATGTTCGCGCAGTGATCCTGACCGGAGCCGGCGGCAATTTTTCGTCTGGCGGTGACGTATTCGAGATCATCGAACCGCTGACGCAGATGGCGATGCCGGACCTTCTCGCCTTTACGCGGATGACCGGAGATCTGGTCAAGGCGATGAAGAAGTGCCCGCAGCCGATCATCGCGGCGGTGGACGGCATCTGCGCCGGCGCGGGCGCCATCCTCGCCATGGCCTCCGACCTGCGGCTTGCGACGCCCGAGGCGAAGACCGCTTTTCTCTTCACCCGCGTGGGCCTTGCCGGTGCCGACATGGGCGCTTGTGGTATCCTGCCGCGCATCATCGGCCAGGGCCGTGCCGCCGAACTCCTCTTCACTGGGCGCGCCATGAGCGCCTCGGAAGGTCACGCCTGGGGCTTCTACAATGCGCTTCACGCGGCGGCCACGGTAGAGGCCGAGGCACTGAAGCTGGCGCAGTCACTCGCGGACGGGCCATGGTTCGCCCACACAATGACCAAGACCATGCTGAACCAGGAATGGGCCATGGGCATCGACGAGATGATCGAGTCGGAGGCGCAGGCGCAAGCCGTCTGCATGGCGACCAAGGATTTCCGCCGCGCCTTCGAAGCCTTCGCCGCTAAGCGCAAGCCCGTCTTCGAGGGGAACTGACATGGCGGCACCGACCCGGCTAACCGGTCCGACCCGCGAGCATCTCGACTGGCCCTTCTTCAACGACAGCCATCGCGCGCTCGCAGCCAGGCTCGACGCCTATGCCGCATCGGGGTCGCTGTCCGGCATCGACCATGCGGACACCGACCGCGCCTGCCGCAGCCTCGTTCGCTCACTCGGAGAGGCGGGGCTACTGGACGCGGCGACCGGCGCGGGTGGCAAGCGCGCGATCGATTCCCGCGAAGCCTGCCTGACCCGCGAAACGCTTGCCTGGCATGACGGCCTCGCCGATTTCGCCTTCGCCATGCAGGGTCTCGGCACCGGTGCAATCGCGCTGTCCGGAACGGAGGAACTGCGTCGCACCGTGCTGCCGAAGGCGCAGAGCGGCGAATGGATCGCTGCATTCGCGCTCTCAGAGAAGGACGCGGGCTCCGATGTCGCTGCCATGGCCTGCTTGGCGCGCCGCGACGGCGATCACTTTGTCCTCGACGGCGAGAAGACCTGGATCTCCAATGGCGGCATTGCCGACGTCTACACCGTCTTCGCTCGCACGGGCGAGGCGTCTGGCACCCGCGGCATTTCTGCGTTTGTCGTCTATGCCGATGATCCCGGCTTCTCGATCGCCGAACGAATTGACGTGATTGCGCCGCATCCACTGGCGACCATCCGCTTCGAGAACTGCCGCATACCTGCCGGTCGGCTGCTCGGCAGTCCCGGCGAGGGCTTCAAGATCGCCATGCGCACGCTCGACATCTTCCGCGCATCAGTTGCCGCAGCTGCGGTCGGCTTTGCCCGCCGGGCGCTGGACGAGGCGCTTGCCCATGCGACGGCCCGTCCGATGTTCGGCAACCGCCTTTCCGACCTTCAGCTGACCCAGGCCGCATTCGGCGACATGGCGGCGCAGATCGATGCCGCGGCTCTCCTGACCTATCGTGCCGCCTGGCGCCGCGACGTCCAGGGCCTGCCGACCACCAAGGAAGCAGCCATGGCGAAGATGGTCGCGACGGAGAACGCCCAGCAGGTGATCGACCGCGCCGTGCAGATGTTCGGCGGACGGGGCGTGAAGAGCGGCGAGATCGTCGAGAGCCTCTATCGCGAAATCCGTGCGCTGCGGATCTACGAGGGCGCCACGGAAGTCCAGAAACTCATCATCGCGCGCGAACTTCTGAAGAGCGCGCCTCCGGAGAAGACGCATGCATGACATTCTTCAGCCCGAGGGTTGGGCGAAGCCGATCGGCTATTCCAACGGCGTGGCGGCACGCGGCCGGCAGGTCTATGTCGGCGGCCAGATCGGCTGGAACGGCCAGTGCCAGTTCGAGACGGACGATTTCATCGAGCAGGTCCGCCAGACGCTGAAGAACGTCGTTGCCGTCCTCGCCGCCGGCGGTGCGGGCCCCGAGCACGTGACGACCATGACCTGGTACTTCACCGACAAGGCAGAGTATCTCGCCAACCTGAAGGGCATCGGCCAGGCCTATCGCGAAATCATGGGCAAGAACTTCCCCGCCATGGCCGCCATGCAGGTGACGGCCTTGATTGAGGACCGCGCCAAGATCGAGATCCAGGCCATCGCCGTCGTTCCGGAGTAAGCCGATGGAAGCCGCCGCGATCCTTTTCTCCGACACCGTACGCGGCGAGGTCCAGGGCGATATTCTCGTCGTCATCATTGACAATCCGCCGGTCAATGCGCTCTCGGCCGATGTCCGCTCTGGCCTCGTAGCGGCACTGGATCGCGCTCGTGGTGACGCCGGCATCCTCGGTCTCGTCATAACCGGAGCTGGAAGAACCTTCATTGGCGGCGCCGACATCCGTGAATTCGGACAGCCGCCGGTGGAGCCGATCCTGCCGGCGGTCATAGAGCGGATCGAAGACTTAGAGAAACCAACCGTCGCCGCCCTTAATGGTGCGGCTCTCGGAGGCGGCCTGGAGGTCGCACTCGGCTGCCACTACAGGGTGGCGTCTTCGGCTGCTCAGATGGGGCTCCCCGAAGTGAAGCTCGGCATCGTCCCGGGTGCGGGCGGCACCCAGCGCCTGCCCCGGCTGATCGGCATCCCGGCGGCAATCGACCTGATCGGCAGCGGCCGCAGCGTGAAGGCGAAGGAAGCCCACGAACTCGGCCTGATCGATGAAATCGCGGATGCCGGCACCGTAGAGGCAGCCCTTGCGGCAGTTCGGCGGCTTGCCGGCCAAGACCCGCGCCGGACCGGCCAATTGGCGGTTCCGGCTACCGACAGCGCCGCCGTCGAAAAGGCCAAGACGCGGATCCTTGCCAAGGCACGCGGGCAACACGCCCCCGCCCAAGCCATCCGCCTCGTGGAAGCGGCCGCGCGGCCGCTCGCCGAAGGCATGGCCGACGAGCGGGCCACCTTCCTCAAGCTCCGCGAGAGCAGCGAGGCGGCCGCATTCCGCCATGTCTTCTTTGCAGAACGGCAGGCATCGAAGGTGGAGGATCTGGAGGGTGTTCCCCCTCGCCTGGTCGAGACGATCGGGATCGCCGGTCTCGGCTTGATGGGAAGCGGCATCGCAGTCGCCGCGCTCGGCGCGGGCTATCGGGTGATCGGGCTTGACCGCGACGATGAGGCAGCGGCCAGGGGTCGTGAGCGCATTCTCGGACTTTTGCAGAAGAACCTCTACACCGGACGGATCGATCAGACGGCCTTCGACGCACAGGAAAACCGCCTCTCGGTCACGGCAGCCGATGCCGATCTTGCTCCCTGCGATCTCGTGATCGAGGCGGTGTTCGACGATCTCGACGTCAAGATCGATCTCTTCCGCCGCCTGGACAAGGTCATCCGGCCTGACGCCATCCTCGCCACCAATACGAGCTACCTGAACCCGGACGAGATCGCCGCTGCTACGGCCCGCCCGGAGCGCGTGATC
This sequence comes from Pseudorhizobium halotolerans, assembly GCF_902153235.2. Taxonomy (NCBI): domain Bacteria; kingdom Pseudomonadati; phylum Pseudomonadota; class Alphaproteobacteria; order Hyphomicrobiales; family Rhizobiaceae; genus Pseudorhizobium; species Pseudorhizobium halotolerans. Next base: position 252,076 of record NZ_CABFWE030000011.1, read on the forward strand.
GGCCTGCATTTCTTCTCGCCGGCTCATGTCATGCGGCTGCTCGAGGTCGTGCGCTGCGCCCGCACGGCGCCCGACGTTCTGGCGACCGGGCTTGCCGTGGCCAAGAAACTCCGGAAGCTCGCGATCGTCACCGGCGTCACCGAAGGATTCATCGGCAACAGCATCTTCTCCGCCTATCGACGCGAAGCCGAGTTCCTGCTGGAGGACGGCGCCCTGCCGCACGAGATCGACGCGGCGCTGGAAGACTATGGGTTCCCGATGGGTCTCTTCGCCGTCTACGATATGGCGGGACTGGAGATCGCCTGGGCGCGACGCAAGCGACAGGCAGTAACGCGTGACCCGTCGGAGCGTTATGTCGAGATTGCGGATCGGCTCTGCGAAGCCGGCCGGCTCGGTCAGAAGGCCGGGCGAGGCTGGTATGCCTATCCCGAGGGGAAGCGGCAGGTGGATCCGGTCGTGACCGAGATCATCGCGCAGTGCCGCACAAGCAAGACTGTTACACCGCGCAGCTTCACTGCCACAGAGATCGTCGACCGTCTGCTTGCCGCGATGGCCGCTGAGGGCAGGAAGCTGCTTGAGGACGGTATCGCCGCTCGCGAGAGCGACATCGATCTGGTGATGATCAACGGCTACGGCTTTCCGGCCCACAAGGGCGGGCCCATGTTCGCGGCAGCTCACACGCCGAGATAACGGTCCTGCAGGTCGGCGGTCAGTTCCGCCGGCGTTCCATGCCAGGCGCTCCGTCCGTTTTCCAGAATGACGCAGCGGTCGGCGACCGGCAGCAGTTCCGACAGCGTCTTGTCGACCACCAGGATGGAGAGCCCCTCGGCCTTCAGCTTGCGGATTGCTGCCCAGATGTCCTGTCGGATGACCGGCGCAAGTCCCTCCGTCGCCTCGTCGAGGATCAGCAGGCGCGGATTGGTCATCAGTGCACGGCCGATTGCCAGCATCTGCTGCTCCCCGCCGGAAAGCGACCGCGCCATCTGTGCGTGACGCTCGGCCAGGCGGGGGAAGAGATCGTTGACGCGCTCCAGGCTCCAGGCACCGGGACGCGCGGCCGCAACCAGGTTCTCATGCACCGTGAGGTTCGGAAAGCACCGCCGCCCCTCCGGTACCAGCCCGATGCCGAGCTTGGCGACGCGATGTGACGGCTTGCCCTTGAGATCGGTCCCCGCAAGCCGGACGGATCCGGCACGTGGCGGGTTGAGGTTGCAGATCGCCCGGATGGTCGTCGTCTTGCCCATGCCATTGCGTCCCATAAGCGCAACGGCCTGGCCTTCCTCGACCGCCAGATCCACTCCGAACAGCGCCTGGCTCGCGCCATACGAGGCTTCTATCTTGGAAACGTCGAGCAGCATCAGGCATGGTCTCCCAGGTATGCAGTCCGCACAGCCGGATCGCGCCGGATCTCCTCGACGGTGCCGGTGGCGATCACCTGGCCGTAAACCAGCACGGAAATCCGATCCGCCAGCGCGAAGACGGCATCCATGTCGTGCTCCACGAGCAGGATCGGGGCTTCCTGCCGGAGGCTATGGAGAAAGCCGGTCAACGCCTTCGACCCTTCCGGTCCCATGCCAGCCATTGGCTCGTCGAGCAGGAAGGCCTTGGAATTGAGTGCCAGCGCAATGGCGATTTCCAGTTGCCGACGCTCGCCGTGCGACAGTTCGGCTGCGGGAATACGCGCCCGGTCCTGCAGGCCGACCCGCTCAAGCATCGCCATCGACCGGTCTATCAACGACGTGTCGCGCATCACCGGCTTGAAGAAGTGGAAGCTCGATCCCTGCTGCGCCTGTACCGCCAGCATGACATTGCGCAATGCCGAGAAGTCGGGGGCCAGCGACGATATCTGGAAGGTGCGGCCAAGCCCGAGCCGCGAGCGCTCTGCGACGCCGAGATGTCCGATGTCTTTGCCGGCGAGGCGGATGGTGCCAGAATCCTGCCGCAGCGTGCCGCAGATCTGGTGGATGAGCGTCGACTTGCCGGCACCATTCGGTCCGATCAGGGCATGGATCTCCCCGGGCTTCAGGTCGAGCGAGACATGATCCGTCGCCCTGAGCGCGCCGAAGCTCTTCACGACATCGGAGAGTTCAAGAACCGGTTCAGCCATGACGCGCCTTTCCGGCCAGAAGCCCGAGGAGCCCGCCGCGCGCGAAGAGCACGGTACCGAGCAGGATCAGGCCGAGGAAGAACTGCCAGCGCTCCGTCAAGCCACCGAGGACGTATTCGAAGATCACAAACAGAGCCGCACCCGCGAGAGGCCCGAACAACCGTCCGGTGCCGCCGAGGATGATCAGAACGATGAGTTCGCCGGACATGTGCCAGGACAGCATGGAGGGGCTGACGAAGCGGTTGAGATCGGCGAACAGGGCACCCGCAAGTCCTGTCAGGGCCGCGGAGATCGCGAAAGCCGTGAGGCGGATTCGATAGGGCGCAATACCGACGGTCGCGACGCGCACCTCGTTCTGGCGGGCTGCCTGCAACGCCGAGCCGAAGCGGGATCCGCGGATCAGTACGAAGAGGCCGAGCGCGACGATCAGCACCACATAGCAGATCAGGAAGAAGCTCACCGGCTTCATCGTGTTGACGCCTGGGAACTGGTTGCGCACCAGGATCGAAAGGCCATCTTCGCCGCCATAGGCCGGCCAGGAGATCGCGAAATAGTAGACCATCTGCGCGAAGGCGAGCGTGATCATGATGAAGTAGACGCCGGATGTCCGAAGACTGATCAGGCCGATCAGGAGCCCCACAAGCCCCGCAACGAGCATGGCCACCAGCCAGATCGCCGGCATCTGGTTGGTGCCGGACAGGCCAAGCAGGAGCGGATCGCCGGAGAAGGCATGGGTCGCCAGGATGCCGGCGGCATAGCCGCCAATGCCGAAGAAGGCCGCGTGACCGAAGGATACAAGGCCGCCGAGCCCGAGCGCGAGGTTGAGGCCAGTCGCCGCCAGCGCCAGGATAGCGACACGGGTGGCGAGCGTGACGTAGAAAGGCTGGCCAAATACATTGGCCATGAGCGGCACCGCAAGCAGCAGCGCAGCCAGGATCAGGTTGACGAAAATTTCCCGGGTCAGCATGGCGGCCTCACGCGTGGGCGGCGGGGAAGAGCCCGCGCGGCTTCATCGCTAGGATGAGCGCCATCATCACGTAAATGAGCATGGATGCCGCAGCACCGCCGATCATTCCGGCCTGTGAAGGCGGCACGAACAGCGCCAGCATTTGTGGTAGCAGGAAGCGCCCCATGGTGTCGACGACTCCGACCAGCAGCGCTCCCAGGAGCGCGCCCTTGATGGAGCCGATGCCGCCGATGACGATCACTACGAAGGCGAGGATGAGAACAGGCTCTCCCATGCCGACCTGGACCGACTGCAGCGCGCCGACCATGGCGCCAGCAAGGCCCGCAAGCGCTGCACCCAGGGCGAAGACGACCGTATAGAGCGTGCGGATGTCGACGCCGAGAGCGCCGATCATTTCGCGATCGCTTTCTCCGGCGCGAATGCGCATGCCGAGCCGCGTCTTGCCGATCAGGAGATAGAGACCGAAGGCCACGAGTGCGCCGGCGGCAATGATCGCCAGGCGGTAAAGTGGGTATTGCGCACCACCGGGCAGCGCCACCGCGCCCTGCAGGAGCGGCGGAATGTTGAGATAGAGCGGGAACGAGCCGAACAGCCAGCGGGTCCCCTCCGAAAACATCAGGATCAGCGCGAAGGTGGCCAGAACCTGGTCCAGGTGGTCGCGATCATAGAGCCGCCGGATGACGAGCAGCTCGACAATGGCACCGGCCGCCGCCGCGCAGGCGAGGCTGGCGACGAGGCCGAGCCAGAAGGAGCCCGTCGCCGCAGCCACCGCCGCACAGGCGAACGCGCCGACCATGTAGAGGGAACCATGCGCGAGATTGATCAGCCCCATGACGCCGAAGATCAGCGTCAGCCCGGCAGCCATGAGAAACAACATGACGCCGAGCTGAAGGCCATTGAGCAACTGCTCAAGAGCAAGTGCGAAAGTCACCAGCCAACCTTACATCTTGCAGTCTTTGGCGTAGGCATCCTCGTGGTCGTCGAAGATCTTCTCCACCGTCTTGTTGGTCAGCACGCCGTCCTCGCCCTTCACCACTTCCGTCAGGTAGATGTCCTGGATCGGATGCTGGTTGGTGTTGAACTTGAAATCGCCGCGCGGCGACTGGATATCAGCCTTCAGGAGTTCTGCGCGGAAGGCTTCCGTATCCTTCACGTCCGCCTTGGCGGCAGCCGAGAGGATCAGCTGCGCAGCGTCATAAGCCTGTACCGCGTAGATCGACGGCAGGCGGCCGTATTCAGCCTTGAAGTCGGCGAGGAATTTCTTGCTGACCTCGGTGTCGAAGTCGGGCGCCCACTGGCCAGAGGCCTTGGCACCGAGTGCGGCATCACCGATTGCCGGCAGCACGTCCTGGCTGAAGGAGAAGCCCGGACCCATGATCGGGATATTGACCCCCGACTGGGCGTACTGCTTCATGAAGGCGATTCCCATGCCGCCCGGCAGGAAGGCGAAGACGCCGTCGGCACCAGAGGCACGGATTTGGGCGATCTCGGCCGCATAGTCCGTCTGGCCGACCTGGGTGTAGACCTCCGAGCCGACTTCACCCTTGTAGAAGCGCTTGAACCCGGTCAGCGAATCCTTACCGGCCGGATAGTTCGGCGCCATGATGAACATCTTCTTGTAGTCCTTGTTGGCGTATTCGCCCATGGCTTCATGAAGATTGTCGTTCTGGTAGGCCGCGTTGAAATAGAGCGGGTTGCAGTTCTCGCCCGCAAGCGCCGCCGGCGCCGCATTGGTGGAGACATAGAACTTGCCCTGGGCGACTGCGCTCGGCGCCACCGCCATCAGCAGGTTCGACCAGACGATGCCGGTCAGGATGTCGACCTGGTCGCTCTGGATCATCTTGTCGGCGATCTGGACGGCCAGTTCCGGCTTCTGTCCATCATCCTCGGTGATGACCTCGATCTCGCTATTGCCTGCCTGCTTGATGGCCAGCATGAAGCCGTCGCGCGTGTCTATGCCGAGGCCGGCACCGCCGCCCGAAAGCGTCGTGATCATGCCGATCTTCACAGGCTCGGCGAAGGCAAGGCTGGAAACGCTCATGCTGAGCGCCAGCGTGGCGGCGGAAACCAGTTTCTTCATTGTCTCGAACTCCCAGTTGTTCTTATGACCCCATCCCCAGGCGCGGACCCCTCGATCTCGCAGCCCGGATATCCGCCCGATGTCATCACCGACCGGTATTCCCGATACCTTCCATACTTGCAAAAGAACGTCCACTGGCGAAGCCGCTGGAACGCGCTTTTGCAGAATGTCGGTAAATGCTCATGCGGCACTTGCCTGCTTCAGCCGGAACCGCTGGATCTTGCCTGACTCCGTCTTCGGCAGCGCATCGGTGAAGACGATGGAGCGCGGATATTTGTAGGGCGCGATGACCTTCTTGACGTGCTCCTGCAGGAGCTTCGCCATGGCATCGCACGCCGCACGACGATCGACCAGCACGACATGCGCCTCGACGATATGGCCACGTTCCGTGTCTGGAACTCCGATCACTGCGCATTCGGCCACCGCCTCGTGCTTCAGCAGAGCCGCCTCGACCTCCGGACCGGCAATGTTGTAGCCGGCCGAGACGATCATGTCGTCGGAGCGGGCGGCAAAGTGGAAATAGCCTTCCTCGTCCTGCACGAAGGAATCGCCGGTAAGGTTCCAGCCGTCGCGCACGTAGTCGCGCTGCCTGTCGTCGGCGAGATAGCGGCAGCCGATGGGGCCCTTGACGGCGAGCTTGCCGATCGTTCCCCGCGGCACTTCGCGCATGTCGTCATCCACGACCACGGCCTGGTAGCCGGTGAGCGGCTTGCCCGTGCAGGCAGGCTTGGAGTCGTCGAGCCGGTTGGAGATGAAGATGTGCAGCATCTCTGTCGAGCCTATGCCATCGACGATCGGCTTGCCGGTCTTCTGTACCCACTGGTCATAGACGGGGGCCGGCAGGGTTTCACCAGCGGACACCGCGACGCGGAGTGAGGAAAGATCGGCGCCTTCATCCATGGCGGAAAGCATGGCGCGGTAGGCAGTGGGCGCGGTGAAGCAGATCGTCGCCTTATAGGTCTCGATGATCTCGATCATCTTCGGCGGCGTCGCCTGCTCGAGCAGTGTGGCTGCCGCGCCGAAGCGCAGCGGGAAGACCGCGAGACCGCCGAGGCCGAAGGTAAAGGCAAGCGGCGGAGAGCCGACGAAAACATCATCCGGCGTGACGTTCAGCACTTCCTTGGCATAGGCATCGGCGATGATCAGGATGTCGCGGTGGAAGTGCATGGTCGCCTTCGGCACGCCGGTGGAGCCGGAGGTGAAGCCCAGCAGCGCAACATCGTCCCGTCCCGTTTTCACGGCCTCGAATTTGACCGGCTTGTCGAGGGCGGCGCGATCGAGTTCGGCATCGTGATTGGCCGTGCCGTCGAAGCCGATCACCTGCTCCAGGAACCGGCTCTCCTTGGCGACCGCCACCAGTTCGTCCATCAGCCGGGTGTCGCAAAGCGCCATGGTGACTTCGGCCTTGTCGACCACCTTGGCGATCTCTCCGGCGCGCAGCATCGGCATGGTGTTGACGACCACGGCGCCGGCCTTCGTCGCCGCAAGCCAGCAGGCAACCATGGCGGGGTTGTTCGCCGAGCGGATCAGGACCCGGTTACCGGGCTTCAGCCCGTAGTCTTCCGTCAGAGCCCGCGCGATGCGGTTCGTCCAGTCGGAAAGCTCCTTGTAGGTCCGGCGACGGCCGTTGCCGATCAGCGCGGTATGGTCGCCAAAGCCGCGCTCGACCATCCGGTCCGTCAACTCGACCCCGGCGTTCAGCCATTCGGGATAATCGAAGCCGTCGAGAAGAAGCTCCGGCCACTGGTCCGGCGGCGGGAGATGGTCGCGCGCAAACGTGTCCAGATGGCCTGTCGGTCCCAGTTTCATCATCGAGTTCCCATGCGTTCTTCTTGGTCCGCAACCCGAGGATATCCGGTGCTGCGGCCGTGGCATTTTTTGCCTTTTCACCAGAAAAGCACCGCTCCCGCGCGCTGGCAAGAGAGAAATTTTAAGTTTGTAATAATTTTGGACCGGCAGCCATGCACCCCCTTCCTCTCATGACAGCCAGATGCAACTATGGATGCGACTGGATGATACTGAGGGCCACATGCGACACCGGATATCCGATTGGGACGATGCCTATGCCAATGGGCCCAACATTCCCGGCGGGGATCGCTGGCCGGATCTCTGGGTGGGTCCGGCGCGGGAGTACCGGCATGCGCTGGAGGAAGCGGGGCATGCGAAGCTTGATCTTCGCTACGGCGATGGCGCGCGGAACAGGATGGATCTTTTCCTTCCGGCCACCGAACCTGCCGGCCTCGTCGTCTTCATCCATGGCGGCTTCTGGCTGCGGCTCGACAAGTCCTACTGGTCCCATCTCGCCCGCGGCGCGGTGGAACTGGGCTATGCCGTCGCAGTTCCCTCCTACACGCTATGCCCCGAGATCCGCATTGGCGGGATTACCCTTGAGGTGGCCAACGCCATCGAGCAGGCGGCAGAGATCGTCGCCGGCTCCATACGGCTGATCGGACACTCCGCCGGCGGTCATCTCGCGACGCGGATGATCACCGTGACCTCTCCCTTGCCGGAAGAAGTCCGCAGCCGCATTGTGCACACCGTAACGCTTTCCGGCCTGCATGACCTGCGGCCGCTGATGCACACGGCCATGAACAGGCAATTGAACATCGACCGGCAGGAGGCATGGCGGGAAAGCCCGGCACTTCTCGAGCCGATGCAAGGTGCCAGGCTGACCTGCTGGGTGGGCAGCGCGGAGCGATCGGAATTCCTCCGCCAGAACGCGCTGCTCGCCAATATCTGGAAGGGCCTTGGCGCCGAGACCGAAGTCGTCGAGGAACCGGACCGCCACCACTTCAACGTGATCGACGGGCTGGCCGATCCCCATCACCCGCTGACGCAGACGCTGCTCTCTTAGAGCCGAACCGCGGGGCGCCTAGAGCACCACGATCCGGGCGCCGATATTCACTCGCTCGTAGAGATCCATGACATCCTGGTTCAGAAGGCGGATGCAGCCTGCGGATACGGCCTTGCCGATCGAGGAGGGATCGTTCGTGCCGTGGACACGGTAGTAGGTGTCGACGCCGTCCTTCTGGATGTAAAGCGCCCTGGCGCCCATCGGGTTGCTCGGCCCGCCATCAACACCATCCTTGAACCGCCCGTAGTGTTCGGGGCTTCGCTTGATCATGCTGTCCGTCGGTGTCCATCTGGGCCATGCCGCCTTCCGGTCGATGATTGCCTCTCCCGTGAAGTTGCGGCTGGCAGGGCCGACAGCAACCGAATAGCGCATCGCCCTGCCCTCGGGCATGACGAAGTAGAGGTAGCGGGCGGACTGATCGACAACGACCGTGCCGGGAGCCTCGGTGGTCGCGTAGTCGACCTCCTGCCGGCGCCGCTCATCCGGCAGCTTCGAGACGTCGACGGCGGCGATCTGGAAGCCGTGATCCAGCCTCTCGCCATACATGACAGCAGGGTCTTTGGGTTCCTCCGGTTCGACGGGAGCTTCGAACGCGGCCGCTGCTACGACTGGAGGAGGAGCGGGCTGGGTCGAGTAGGTGGTGCAGGCGGAAAGCGGCGCAACGAGGATCAGGAATGCCAGACTACGCCGGCAAAGGGTATTGAATGTCATGGTACGTCCCGTGCGCAAGGCACATTTCAGTGTGACCTCCCGCATCCCGAGCACCACAAAGTGCTGTCCCAATTGTGTCGCTTCTTGCTGATCCTGAAATCGGAGCGCCAATATCGCCCGCTGTTGCGGGAAAGGCACAGGTGACTGGCGGCACCGCGTGAGAGTAGTCGGGCCTACAGCGAAGCCGCGGCGCGCGCCGCCTGGTCGTAGTGGCCGGAGAGGGCCCGCAGCCGTGCAGCGACTTCCGAGAGAGTGTCAGCGGAGACCTCGGTCGCCAGGACGGAGTTGACGAGCAGGCTCTCGCGCATCGCCTTGTAGCGTGCACAGGATTCCGCACCTGCTTCGGTCACCATGACCAGCTTTTCCTTGCCGCGCCGACCGGACTTGATGAGCTTCATCCGCTCCAGCTTCTTCAGTGCATAGGTCACGACGTGGGTGTCCTCGATGTTCAGCACGAGGCAGATGTCGGCAAGCGTCTTCGGCTTGTTGCGACTGTTGATGTTGTGAAGCACCAGGATGTCGACAGGCGAAAGGTCCGGCACGCCGGCTGCCGCCATGCACCGTACCATCCATCGGTTGAAGGCATGGTTCAGCATGATGAGGCCGAACTCGATCTCCGACAGCGCCGGCAGCGCTCCGCTCGCCAAGTGGCCCGAGGATACGATGGGGCCCAGATCATCCTTCTTGGCTGGCATGATGTCTCCTCCCGAAATGAAAGCGCCGCCGGCATCCCCGGCGGCGCTTCCTGATCACATCTTCTTGTATGCGTCTATGACGGCCTTGCCCTCGTCGCCGGCCTTGGAAAGCCAGTCTTGAGTGAGTTGGGCGCCGACTTCCGCCAGGCCGCTCTTCAGTTCCTCGCTGGGAGCAAGAACCTGCATTCCATTCGACTTCAGCGTCTCCATGTATGCCGCCGTCTTCTCGACACCGAGCTTCCAGCCGCGCTCTTCGGCTGCTGCCGCAGCTTCCGTGACCGCTGTCTGCACGGCCGGATCCAGCGCCTCGAACGCGTCCTTGTTCACGAAGATGACGTTCTTCGGGATCCAAGCCTGGGTGTCATAGTAGTGGGTGAGCGATTCCCAGATCTTGGAATCGACACCGGTGGCGCTGGAGGTCATCAGGCCGTCGACCACGCCGGTCGCCAGTGCCTGCGGAAGCTCGGCAGCCTGGACCGTCACCGGCTGTGCGCCGACGAGTTCGGCGATGCGCGACGTGCCGACATTATAGGCGCGCCACTTCAGGCCCTTGAGGTCTTCGACGGTGTTTACGTCCTTCTTGGTGTAGATGCCCTGGGGCGGCCATGGCGTCGTGTAGAGAAGCTTCAGGCCCTGCTCGTCGAGCGCCTTCTCCACCGTCGGCTTCGACGCCTCCCACAGCTTTTTCGATTCCTCGAAGCTGGTGGCGAGGAAGGGCACGACGTCGATCCCGAAGACCGGGTTCTCGTTTTCGTGCAGCGAGATCAGAACCTCGCCTGCCTGAGCCTGACCAGTCTGCACGGCGCGCTTGATTTCCGGTGCCTTGAAGAGTGCGGCGCCGGGATGAACTGTGATCTTGAGTTCACCCTTCGTCGCTGCGTCCACGTCGGAGGCGAACTGCATGAGGTTTTCGGTATGATAGTTCGCCGGCGGATAGGCGGATGGCAGGACCCATTCCGTCTGGGCGAGTGCCGCGCCCGCTCCCAGCGCGAGTGCCGCTGCCGTCATGCCCCAGCGGGCGATCGATCGCATGTGCAAGTTCATTGTCATTCCCCTTTGCGTTACCCCGGAAATGCCATTCGCGGCAGAACCATCACGATGTCCGGGAAGACCGTGATGATGGCGACAGTCGCCACAAGCAGGAAGAAGAAAGGAAGCGCCGCGCGGGCGACCGTCAGGCTGTCGCGGCCGCTCATCGTCTGCAGCACGAAGAGATTGAACCCCACGGGCGGCGTGATCTGCGCCATCTCGACCATCAGGACCAGGAAGACACCGAACCAGATGAGGTCGAAGCCCGCCTGCTGGATCATCGGAAGCACCACGACCGTGGTGAGCACGATCATCGACAGGCCGTCGATGGCGCATCCAAGCAGGATGTACATCACCGTCAGCACCGCAATCAGGGCATAGGGGCTGAGCTCGAAGCTTGCCACCCACGAGGCAAGCGCTGCCGGAATGCCCGTATAGCCCATGGCGATGGACATGTATCCGGCGCCGGTCAGGATCAGCATGATCATTGCAGTCATGCGGGTCGCACCCATGACGCTCTCCGTGAAGCTCTTCCAGGTCAGGGCCCGCTGCCATGCGGCGATGACGAGCGAACCGAGCACGCCCCAGGCAGCGCATTCGGTGGCGGTCGCCCACCCCATAAGCAGCGCCGAGAATACGGTCATGATGAGCAGCGCCAGCGGAATGAGATTGAGCGTCTCCTTCAGCTTGCTGGCCAGACTGGTCTTGGGCGCGGGCGGCGGGCTCTTGTCCGGGTTCAGGAGCGACCAGACAATGATGGCGGTCATGTAGAGCACCATGACGATGGCAGCCGGAATGAGGCCGGCAATGAACATCTGGATGATGGAGACATTCGCCGCAACCGCATAGACGATCATGGTGATCGACGGCGGCACCAGGAAGCCCAGGGTTCCGGCGCCCGCGAGCGAACCAAGGCTGATCATCTCGTCATAGCCACGCTTCTTGAGCTCCGGCAGCGTGATCTTGGCGACCATAGCCGTCGTGGCCGCGGAGGAGCCGGAGACGGCGCCGAAAAGCCCGCAGCCAAGGACATTGACGTGGATCAGGCGCCCGGGAAGCCAGTTCAGCCATGGCGACAGGCCGCGGAACATTTCATCGGACAGCCGCGTGCGGTAGAGAATCTCGCCCATCCAGACGAAGAGCGGCAGGGCGGCAAGGCTCCAGGAGGCATTCCCGCTCCAGGCATTGGTGGCGAGTGCCGCACCGATCTGGATACCGGCGGGCGCGAACTGCATGGCGACGAAGCCGCAGACGAGCAGCGCAATACCGATCCAGACGCCGCCGACAAGGAGGAAAAGGAGGGCGCCAAGGATAAGCCCGGAGACTTCGATCAGAGACAGAGCATCCATGATCAGACCCCGCTTTCCATAACGCGTTCGATGACCTCTTCCTTGGTCTCCGCCCTCGGCTTCTCGTAGCGCGGAGTACCGCCAAACAGCAGGTGGATAAGTTCATCGACGAAGGCGATTGCGAGGATGGTGAGGCCAGCCGACATGCCAAGCTGCGGGATCCACAGCGGCACGGCGATCACGCCCATCGAGACGTCGTTGAACCGCCAGGAGAACAGGGTCATCTCGATCGCGTACCAGGCGAAATAGGAAATGGCGGCGGCACCGATAGCCGTGCAGGCAATCTCGATCAGCTTTCTCGACGCGCCGTCAAACCGGTCGATGAGCAGTCCCATACGGATCAACTCCCCAGACCGGAAGGTATGAGCAAGCCCGAGGAATGCCGTCGCGGCCATGCACCAGGCGGTAAAGTCGTCCCCAGCCGGCACGTCTATGCCGAGAGGCCGTCCGGCAGACAACGACAGCATAATCAGGAAGATTGCGACTAGAAAGATGCCGGCGAGCCAGCCCGCGGCGAGGTAGAGACCGTCGAGCGCCTTCCTCAGCCACTCGGGAAAAAGGCTATGGCGTGGATCAATGGAGGACACAGATGGCCCTCCCGTCTGGAATACGGCAGTCAAACATGGTCGGCTCCCCTCGGTTGCCGTGGCCGGACGAAGCTCTGGCGGCTTCTTTGCCCGTTGTGGCGGCATGATGCAGCAACGAGCATTTTGCTGTCAATCAATCATTGACGTTTTATCGACGAAATGTATTCGTAAGGGAAAAGCAATCAACGAGGGGCTCGTCATGACCAGCGGCAAGTGGGATTTCTGGATCGATCGCGGCGGCACGTTCACCGACATCGTCGGGCGCAGGCCGGATGGCTCGCTGATCGCGCACAAGCTCCTCTCTGAGAATCCTGAGGCCTACCGGGATGCTGCCGTCCAGGGGATCCGGGAACTCCTGGAGCTGAAGCAAGGCGAGCCTGTGCCTGCCGGCGCGATCGGTGCGGTCAAGATGGGGACCACGGTTGCGACCAATGCCCTCCTCGAACGCAAGGGCGAGAAAACGCTGCTCGTGACGACGCGCGGCTTCCGCGATGCGCTGGCGATCGGCTATCAGGCGCGGGCCGACATCTTTGCCAAGAAGATCATCAAGCCGGAACTGCTCTACAGCGCCGTGGTGGAAGTCGACGAACGCGTGCGGGCGGATGGCGAGATCGAGGCAGCCCCCGACGAAGCCCTCATCCGCCGGGATCTGCAGGCGCAGTTCGATGCCGGATTCCGCGCCGTCGCGATCGTCTTCATGCACGCCTACCGGTACCCGCAGCACGAGCAATTGGCCGCCAAGGTGGCACGCGAGATCGGATTTACCCAGGTCTCTGTCAGCCACGAGGTCTCGCCGCTGATCAAGCTGGTGGGCCGCGGCGACACGACGGTCGTCGACGCCTATCTCTCGCCGATCCTGCGCCGTTACGTGGAGCAGGTAGCATCCGAGCTCGGTGCCGACGCCGAAGGCGGGGCGCGTCTGATGTTCATGCAGTCCTCGGGTGGCCTCACGGCTGCTGACCTTTTCCAGGGCAAGGACGCCATCCTCTCCGGCCCCGCCGGAGGCGTGGTAGGAGCAGTGGAGACGTCGCGCCTTGCAGGCTTTGACCGCATGATCGGCTTCGACATGGGCGGCACGTCAACGGACGTCTCCCATTACGATGGCGAGCTGGAGCGGTCCTTCGAGACGGAAGTCGCCGGCGTTCGGATGCGCGCGCCGATGATGTCCATCCACACCGTTGCCGCCGGCGGCGGCTCCATCCTCCACTTCGAGAATGGGCGCTTCCGCGTCGGGCCGGATTCGGCCGGCGCCAATCCCGGCCCCAAAGCCTATCGCCGCGGCGGGCCCCTCACCGTCACCGATGCCAACGTCATGCTCGGCAAGCTCTCGCCCGAACTCTTCCCGAAGATCTTCGGCCCGAACCGCGACCAGCCGCTGGACGCAGCTGCCGTTCGCGCGGCCTTCGAGGACATGGCCACGACCATCGGCGACGGGCGTACGCCGGAACAAGTCGCAGACGGCTTCCTGGCGATCGCCGTCGAGAACATGGCGAATGCGGTGAAAAAGATCAGCGTCCAGCGCGGTTACGACGTCACCAATTACGTACTGACCTGCTTCGGCGGTGCCGGCGGCCAGCATGCCTGCCTCACGGCCGATGCGCTCGGCATCTCCACCGTGATGATCCACCCTTTCTCCGGCATCCTGTCCGCATACGGTATGGGACTTGCGGACATTCGCGCCACCCGCCAGAAGACAGTTTCCGTCGCTCTCGGCGAGGCTCTGGATGCGCTGCCGCCAGTCCGCGACGAGCTGACAGCGAGCGTATTGCAGGAGATGGCTGCGCAAGGCGTGATCGAAGCCGACACCGATGTCCTGCATCGCGCCCACCTGCGCTACCAGGGCACCGACACGACCCTTGCGGTCCCCGTGTCCTCAGTCTCTGAAATGACGGAGGTCTTTGAGGCGCTTCATCGCAAACAGTTCGGCTTCATCTTCGAGAACCGCGAGATCATCTTCGAATCCTATGAAGTCGAAGCCATCGGCGGCGGTGCCGAACCCACCGAACCTACCAATGCCATCGACGACGCCGCTCCCACTGCCACAGAGGAAACGCGTTTCTTCTCTGGCGGAGAATGGCGCCAGGCACCTGTCTACCGCCGCGCCGACATCGTCCCCGGCGCCCGGGCCGCAGGGCCATGTCTCATCGTCGAGCCGCACCAGACGATCGTCGTCGAGGATGGCTGGGCGTTCGAGATCACCGCGCTCGACCATGTCGTGCTGAAGCGGGTCAAGGCGCTCGCGCGCAGCAAGGCGGTCGGCACGGAAGCCGATCCGGTGCTGCTTGAGGTCTTCAACAATCTCTTCATGTCGATCGCCGAACAGATGGGCGTGACGCTGCAGAACACGGCGTCGTCGGTGAACATCAAGGAGCGGCTGGACTTCTCCTGCGCCATCTTTGACGAAAACGGTGCGCTGGTCGCCAATGCGCCGCACATGCCGGTGCATCTGGGCTCCATGGACCGTTCCGTTGAATCGATCATCGCCCAGAACAAGGGAAAGATCCGCCCCGGGGACGTCTTCGCGCTGAACGCGCCCTATAATGGCGGCACGCATCTTCCGGACATCACCGTGGTAACGCCGGTGTTTGATGGCGAGGGCAAGAACATCCTCTTCTACGTCGCCTCGCGTGGCCATCATGCGGATGTCGGCGGCACCGCCCCCGGCTCCATGACGCCGCTTGCGACGACCGTCGACGAGGAAGGGGTGCTCTTCGACAACGTGCTCCTGGTCGATCGGGGACGCTTCGACGAGGACGGCATTACCCGTCTTCTTTCCGATCACCCCTATCCCGCACGCAATGTCGCCCAAAACGTCGGGGACCTGCGTGCCCAGATCGCCGCAAACGAAAAGGGCGTGCACGAGATGCGAAAGATGATTGCGCAGTTCGGGCTCGACGTGGTGCAGGCCTATATGGGCCATGTGCAGGACAATGCGGAGGAGAGCGTGCGCCGCGTCGTCGAGAAGCTCGGAGATTCCGAATTCTCCTACGACACCGACCAGGGCAGCACGATCAGGGTGAAGATCACCGTCGACAAGGAAAAGCGCGAGGCGACGGTCGACTTTACCGGCACAAGCCCGCAGAAGCCGAACAACTTCAACGCCCCCGAGCCCGTCACCCGCGCCGCCGTGCTCTACGTCTTCCGGGTCATGGTCGAAAGCTCGATCCCGATGAACGCCGGCTGCCTGCGGCCGATCCGCATCATCGTGCCGGAAGGTTCGATGCTGAAGCCGCAATATCCGGCCGCGGTCGTTGCCGGCAATGTCGAGACCAGCCAGCACGTCACAAATGCCCTGTTCGGCGCTCTCGGTGCGATCGCCGCGAGCCAGGGCACGATGAACAACCTGACCTTCGGCAACGAAACCTACCAGTACTACGAGACGCTCTGCTCCGGCTCGCCCGCCGGTGTCTTCAACGATGGGACGGGCTTCGACGGCACCGATGCGGTGCATGTCCACATGACCAATTCGCGCCTCACCGATCCCGAAATCCTGGAGACGCGCTATCCCGTGTTGCTCGAGGACTTCCACATCCGGGAGAACTCCGGCGGCAAGGGCAGGTGGTCGGCCGGTAATGGGACGAAGCGAACCATCCGCTTCCTGGAGAACATGGACTGCGCGATCCTTTCTTCCCACCGCACAATTCGGCCGCATGGCCTTGAGGGCGGCGAGGCCGGTGAGCTCGGCCAGACCATCGTCCGGCGGCTCGATGGCCAGCTCGAAGACCTCGGCGGCTGCGGCCAGACAATCCTCGAGGCTGGCGAAGCGGTGACCGTCGTCACGCCCACCGGCGGCGGCTATGGAACCCCCAACTGACGTTAAGGCTGAGCGGGCGGCGGCACGACGCCGCCCGTTTCCGTTTTCCGGTCGCTCTGGGAACCCATTGGTCGTCCGCGTGTTTCCTCACGGGGGCGTGCGGGTATCGTCGCGTCCTCCTAAATTCCAAGAAAACAGGAGGGAAGACGATGGACGAGAAGAACATGTCCGGCGGCGACAGGGTCCTCACCAACCGTCAGGGCCATCCGATCGCCAACAACCAGTCGCAGCGCACGGTAGGCTCACGTGGTCCGGCGACGCTCGAGAACTACCAGTTCCTCGAAAAGATCACCCATTTCGACCGCGAGCGCATTCCGGAGCGGGTTGTCCACGCCCGCGGCTTCGTCTGCTACGGCGAGTTCGAGGCGACCGGCAAGATCGGCGACGAACCGGCCTCGAAGTACACTCGGGCCAAGCTTTTCCAGCAGGCTGGCAAGAAGACGCCGCTGGCGATCCGTTTCTCGACCGTGATCGGCGGCCGCGATTCATCAGAGGTTGCGCGTGACCCACGCGGCTTTGCCGTCAAATTCTATACCGAAGACGGCAACTGGGACCTTGTCGGCAACAACCTCGCGATCTTCTTCATCCGCGACGCGATCAAGTTCCCGGACGTGATCCACTCGCTGAAGCCCGATCCGGTGACCTTCCGGCAGGAGCCGAACCGCATCTTCGACTTCATGTCTCAGACGCCCGAATCCATGCATATGCTGACGCACCTGTTCTCACCGCGCGGCATTCCGGCGAGCTATCGCCACATGGAAGGTTTCGGCGTCAACACCTACAAGATGGTCAATGCCCAGGGCGAGACCTGTCTGGTGAAGTATCACTTCCATCCGCGCTGCGGTATTGCGAGCCTGACCGCAGAGGAAGCGGCCAAGGTGCAGGGCCAGGATTTCGGCTCCGCCTCAAAGGATCTCTTCACCGCGATCGAACGAGGCAACTACCCGCAGTGGGACATGTATGTGCAGATCATGGAGGACCATGATCATCCGGAGCTCGAATGGGATCCGCTCGATGATACGAAAATCTGGCCGGAGATGGACTTCCCGCTCCGCCACATCGGCACGATGACGCTCAACCGCAATGTCGAGGACTTCTTCAACGAGAACGAGCAGATCGCCATGGGGACAGGCGTGCTGGTCGATGGTCTCGACTTCTCCGACGACAAGATGCTGGTCGGTCGCACCTTCTCCTATTCCGACACGCAGCGCTATCGTGTCGGGACAAATTACCTGCAGCTGCCGGTCAACCAGGCGAAGAACGCCAAGGTCGCGACCAACCTTTCCGGCGGCACCATGTCCTATCGCCGCGAGATGGCGCCCGGGCAGAACCCGCATGTCAACTATGAGCCCTCGATCCATAACGGCCTCACCGAGAGCCCGGTCGAGCAGCCGAACAACCCGCCCGAGATCCATGGCCGGCTGACGCGTAGCGTGCTGGAGCGTCGCAACGACTATGTCCAGGCGCGTGGCCGCTACTGCACGATGATGGACTGGGAACGTGACGACCTCGTCTTCAACATGGGCGACCTGCTCGGCCAGTGCGAGCGCGACGTCCAGGAGCGCATGGTCTGGCACTTCTTCCTCGTCCATGACGACTACGGTCGTCGCGTCGGCGAGAAGCTCGGCATCAGTGCCGACGACGTCAGGAAGCTCGGCCCGCTGCCGAAGCAGATCCTCACGGACGAAGACCAGAGGCGCCTGCAGAACCTCGGCAACAATGGCGACAGGATCGATCCGACCGTCTGGGGCCAGTGGACGAGTTCGGTGAAGAACTACAAGGCCTCCGCCGAGGAAGTCCTGATGGGCAAGCTGCCGAACGAGGGCATGACCCGGAGCCAGGCGGCGGAATGACCCCTGCTGGCCGGCTCCACGAGGGCCGGCCGGTTCTTCAACGGAAGGATCGATCATGAGTGATAGCGAGCCTCGCGACGCAAACCATAGAAATTCAGATGCTGTGCCGCCCGGCACACCCAATGCGGCGGAAAATACCTGCCGCCGCTGCTCGGGCTCCGGCCGGATCGATGGCTCCGAATGCCCAGACTGCGGCGGCACCGGCAAGGTGCTGACGCCGGTTGGCGGCGCCGGCTGACAAACCACCTCCCCTTGCCGCGCCTGGCATGCTAGACGGCGCGAATGCAAGGCAAGACGATCGCAATCATCGGCGGCGGACCCGCGGGGCTCATGGCCGCCGAGGTATTGTCGGCCGGCGGCTGCGACGTCACAGTTTTTGAGGCCATGCCGACCTTCGGCCGCAAGTTCCTGCTCGCGGGCAAGTCCGGTCTCAACATTACCCACTCGGAAGAATACGATACGTTCCGAACCCGCTTCGGCAGCGCCACCGCGCGGCTGCGCCCGGCCCTGGATGAGTTTCCCCCGCAGGACATCCGCAACTGGGCCCAAGGTCTCGGTACGGAAACCTTCGTGGGAAGCTCGGGGCGTGTATTCCCGAGGGTCATGAAGGCTTCGCCGCTGCTGCGGTCCTGGCTGCGCCGGCTGGAGCACCAGGGGGTCCGGCTCATGCCACGCCACCGCTGGATCGGGTTCGAGAAGGACGGATATACATTTGACACCGCAGCCGGCCTCTTGCTCGTTCGCGCGGACGCATGCCTGCTCGCCCTCGGCGGCGCCAGCTGGCCACGCCTCGGCTCCGATGCCGCCTGGGTGCCGTGGCTGAAGGCGCGCGACGTCCGGATCAATCCCTTCCGTCCCGCCAATTGCGGTTTCGACGTCGCCTGGAGCGACGCCTTCCGCGAACGGTTCGCTGGCGCCCCGGTCAAGTCGGTGACCGCGATATCAGATACCGGCACGATCCAGGGAGAGTTCGTGATTTCGCGGCACGGCATCGAAGGCAGCCTCGTTTATGCCCATGCCGCAGCGCTGCGCGACCGGCTGGAGCTGACAGGCGAAGCAGCGTTCGTGGTCGATCTCGCGCCCGGTCGAACAGAGGCACGGCTTGCCCGCGACCTCGCTCGACAGGACCGCAAGGCGAGCTTCGCCAACCGGCTGCGCAAGGCAACGGGGCTGGAAGGCGTGAAGGCCGCGCTGCTACGGGAGTGCGTTCCGAACGCCTCCCTCCTCGATGCAGAAACGATCGCCTCCCGCATCAAGGCGCTGCCGATCCCGCTCCTGCGGCCACGACCGATCGAGGAGGCGATCTCGTCTGCTGGTGGCATTGCCTGGTCCGCGATCGACGAGACGTTCATGCTGAAGAAGCTCCCGGGCGCGTTCGTCGCCGGTGAGATGATCGACTGGGAGGCGCCGACCGGCGGCTACCTCCTCACGGCCTGCCTCGCCACCGGACGGGCTGCCGCGCGCGGTATCGAAGAGTGGCTCGCCGGTCGGTGAGGAAGCGCCGGTGTCCGCGGCAACAGGTCATAGACGAAGCGGCTTCCATCCAGCCTCGATGCGAGGCTAGGGTGCAACGACCTACGCTTACCGACGCTCCAGGGCCGACTGCACATGACGCTTACCAGACGCCGACATCTCGTCAGCACCAGACGCACCGTAACGGGGCTGATGCTCGTCGCGGCCATTTCCTTCATTGCAGGAATGACCGATGCCGTCGGTCTTTTGCTTACCGGCGACTTCGTATCCTTCATGACGGGCAACACGACGCGCGCCGCGCTCTCCTTCGCCGACGGCAACTATGGGCATGCGATCGTCCTGCTCGCGGCACTCTGGGTCTTCATCATCGGCAATGCGCTGGGGATCATCATCGCCCATACGCTCTCCACCCGCCGGACCTTCGCCGTCCTCGCCAGCGTCGCTCTTGTCGTCGCGGTCGCGGCCCTGATGCCCGACGAAGGCTATCGTCGCATCCAGTTCTACCTCATCATCCTGGCAATGGGCATGATCAACGCCACGGTCGAGCATATCGAGGGCCTGCCGATCGGCCTGACCTATATCACCGGGGCGCTTTCCCGTTTCGGGCGGGGCGTCGGCCGGTGGATCGTCGGCGACCGTAATCCGACGGGTTGGGTGATACAGACGATCCCATGGAGCGGCATGGCTGCCGGTGCAGTCTCAGGCGCCTTCCTGACAAATTGGCTCGGCAAGGATGCCTTGTGGGCCGTAGTGATCGGCATCGTGACCATCGCCATCGCAACCGTCTTCCTGCCGCGCCCGCTTCATCTCCATTTCCAGCAACCGATCGTGCCGAAAGGCCGCCGGCGGCGTTGACAGCGCGGATCGAATGCGGCGACAGATCTTACCATGTTCATCTTCTCCAAGCTCTTCTGGCTCGCAGTTCAGCCGCTCTCCCTTGCCTTCCTGCTCGCGACCTTCGGTGCCTTGCTGGCGTTGACCGGCTTTCGCCGTACCGGCGGGATTGCGGCAGCGCTTGCCGCTCTCGTCCTTTTCGTGACCCTCTACACGACGGCAGGCGGCGTTGCCCTGCAGGTGCTGGAAGCGAGATTTTCGAATCCACCTGAGGAGCCGCAGGAGGTGAGCTGCATCCTCATCCTCGGCGGCGCCATGGAAAACGAGGTCACCACCAGCCGCGGCGGCGTGGAGTTCAACCAGGCGGCCGAACGATTCGTCGAGCCGCTTCGGCTCGCGCTTCGTCATCCGCAAGCCCGCGTCCTGGTCTCCGGCGGCGACGGGTCGATCAGCGGCGCCTACGAGGGCGAGGCCAGTGCATCGGAGCGCCTGTTCTCTGCGTTCGGAATCCCGCCGGACCGGCTGGTGAAAGAGAACGCTTCACGCACCACCTATGAAAATGCGCAGCAGACAAAGGATGTTCTGGCGCGAGAAGGCCTCACCGACTGCCTCCTGGTGACCTCCGCCTTTCACATGCCGCGGTCGATGGGGCTCTTCCGAAGGGCAGGCATACCCGTCACACCCTGGCCGGTCGACTACCGAACGAGCGGCATCTTGCGCCTCGGCTTCGACTTCACCCAGCCTACGTCGAACGCGCAGCTAACGTCGACTGCGGTGCGTGAGTGGCTGGGCCTGCTCGGCTACTATGCCACCGGGCGCATCGACAGCGTCTTCCCGGCCGAATAGCTGCTTATTTCCGCGAGATCGTCACGAAGCGTCCGCCACGCACGCGGACCGTCATCTCGCAAGGCTTGTCGTCGGTCCGCTCGCAGAAGCGCGGGTGCATCTTCATCACGAAGACCATGTTGCCGAAGCGCTTGATGAAATCGTAGCCGTAGACGCGGGCGGTGGCGATCATGAAGTAGCCGCCCTCCTTGGCTCGCAGATAGAAGTTGTAGGGGCAACCGTCTTCATTGCAGTCCGGGCCGCGCGTCCCGTCGCAGGTGATCTCGCCATGATTGCTGACCGCATCGACAATGCCGTCATTGTTGATGTCCAGCCGGGTCATGAAGCCGCTGCCGAACTGGGCGATCTTGCACTGTTTGCGGAAGTGATCCTTTTCGTAGATCTCCGGATCGTTCAACAACTGCTGCTGCGCCGGTGCTGCCGTCGGTACGAGCGCCAGCGCCAGGACCTGCGCGGCGATGATCAGATGCTTTTTCACGGGCATTGGCTCCTTACCCCTTCGCCTCCTCGCGCGACGCGCGTAAGAAGACCGAATACATGAAGTCGTGCTAACGCATGGCACTTGCGCGACGCTGGAGGGTGAGACGTGCTCTACATACTGGACTACGCCGGTGTGGTGGTCTTTGCCGCGACAGGCGCACTGGCAGCCTCGCGCAAGCAGCTCGACATCATTGGCTTCCTCTTCTTTGCGGCGCTGACCGGCGTCGGCGGCGGAACGCTCCGGGACCTTGTTCTGGGACGGACGCCCGTCTTCTGGGTCGTCGATCCGGCCTACATCCTCGCCTGCGTCGCCACCGGTGTCGTCGTGTTCTTCGCGGCCCATCTCGTCGAGTGGCGATACCGGTTGCTGCTCTGGCTCGACGCCGTCGGACTTGCGGCCTATAGCGTCATGGGTGCCGCCATCGGGCTTGCCTCGACGGGCTCGGCATCGATCGCCATCGTGACAGGCGTCCTGACGGCCACATGCGGCGGCATCCTCCGCGACACGCTGGCCGACGAGCCTTCCGTTCTCCTGCGCTCAGAGGTCTATATTTCCGCCGCACTTGCCGGCGCCGGGGCATTCACCCTGCTCGAAGTCCTAGGCATGCCGTCGCTTGCAAGCTCGGCCGCGGGTTTCGTCGTTGCATTTGGGCTGCGTGGCGGAGGGATTCGCTACGGGTGGACCATCCCGCGGTACCGGCCGAGAGCCGGGCGCGATCCGGAAGATGCCATTGGCAAACGCTGAGAAACCTAGCTCTTCTTCTCGCGGAGCCGGATCACGACGTCGACATAGGAGATTTCCATCCCTTCCGGAGCGGGCGGCAGGTTGCCGATCTCGATATTGCTGACGGGGATGTCCAGGACCTCGTTGCGACCCTCTATGAAGAAGTGATGGTGGTCGGAGACGTTGGTGTCGAAGTAGGTCTTGGCGCCCTCGACCGCCAGCACGCGGATCATCCCGGCTTCCGTGAACTGGTGCAGCGTATTGTAGACCGTGGCGAGCGAGACCGGCACATCGGCGGCAATTGCCTCCTCGTGCAGCTCTTCCACCGTCAGGTGGCGGTCGCCCTTGGCGAAAAGCAGCTCGGCGAGGGCAATGCGCTGGCGCGTCGGCCGCAAGCCGCAATCGCGCAACTTCGTCTCTATGCTGAACAAAGCCCCTGCCATACTGCCAACACGCCCCATCACTGTCTGTGACATACTATCTTGAGTTTCGGATATAACTTTTGCCGGCCCGGCTTTCAATAGGGTGCGCAGCGCTCCGACCCGGGCAGAGGTCCTCCAAAAACGAGCAATTTCGTCGTCGACCTCTGGCTTGCGGGCCAAGCTTCCTATATGCGGTCCCATGAATGCTGTCCGTCGAGATCGTCCGGCCCACCGTATACGCTTTCGCTACGGACATGGTTGTGCTTCAATTTCCGCCGTCCCTGTCATAATGATCTGGCTCGGCACGAGGGAACCAAACTTTGATGACGGAAAGACAGTCAAGCTTCTCTTACGATGAAATCCTCGCCTGCGGCCGGGGGGAACTGTTCGGGCCGGGCAATGCCCAGCTGCCCCTGCCCCCCATGCTGATGGTGCACCGGATCACCGATGTTTCGGAGACCGGAGGCGAGTTCGGCAAGGGCTACATCCGCGCCGAGTACGACGTCCATCCGGACGACTGGTACTTTCCCGTCCACTTCCAGGGCAACCCGATCATGCCGGGCTGCCTCGGCCTGGATGGCATGTGGCAGCTTACCGGTTTCTACCTCGGCTGGCTGGGCGAGGAAGGTCGCGGCATGGCCCTGTCTACGGGTGAGGTGAAGTTCAAGGGCATGGTTCGTCCGCACACGAAGCTTCTCGAATACGGCATCGACTTCAAGCGCGTCATGCGCGGTCGCCTGGTGCTCGGCATCGCCGACGGCTGGGTCAAGGCGGACGGGGAAACCATCTATCAGGCAACCGACCTGCGTGTCGGTCTGTCGAAGGAAAAGGCCGCCTGAGCTACGGCACCGGCGCGGCATAAAGCAGAAAAGGTCATCAAGATGAGACGGGTTGTTGTCACGGGTCTCGGCATCGTGTCCTCCATCGGAAACGACGCTTCCCAAGTCACCGAATCTCTCCGCCAGGCAAAGTCGGGCATCTCCTTCTCACAGGATTTCGCCGACCACGGCTTCCGCTGCCAGGTGTGGGGCCGGCCCGACCTCGATCCGACCGATCTCGTCGACCGTCGCGCCATGCGCTTCCTGTCGCAAGGCGGTGCCTGGAACCACGTCGCCATGAAGCAGGCGATTGCGGATTCCGGTCTCGATGAGAAGGACTACAGCGAGAATGAGCGCGCGGGCATCATCATGGGGTCAGGCGGCCCGTCGACCCGCACCCTCATCGAAGCGGCCGACATCACCATCAAGAACGGCAGCCCGAAGCGAATCGGCCCGTTTGCCGTGCCGAAGGCGATGTCCTCGACTGCATCGGCGACGCTTGCAACCTGGTTCAAGATCCACGGCGTGAACTATTCCATCTCGTCAGCCTGCTCCACCTCGGCCCATTGCATCGGCAATGCTGCGGAGATGATCCAGTGGGGCAAGCAGGACCTGATGTTCGCCGGCGGCCACGAAGACCTCGACTGGACCATGTCGAACCTCTTCGACGCCATGGGCGCGATGTCCACGAAGTACAACGACCAGCCGGCGAGCGCCTCGCGTGCCTATGACGTCGACCGCGACGGCTTTGTCATCGCAGGGGGTGCAGGGGTCCTCGTGCTCGAGGAACTGGAGCATGCCAAGGCGCGCGGCGCCAGGATCTACGCCGAGATCGTCGGCTATGGCGCGACCTCCGACGGCTACGATATGGTGGCTCCTTCCGGCGAAGGCGCTGTCCGCTGCATGCGGCAGGCGCTGTCCACGGTGAAGGGAGATGTCGACTACATCAACACCCACGGCACTTCGACGCCCGTGGGTGATTCCAAGGAAATCGGTGCCATCCGCGAGGTCTTCGGCGACCGCATCCCCCACATCCAGTCCACCAAGTCGCTGACGGGCCATTCGCTCGGTGCCGCCGGCGTCCAGGAATCGATCTATGGCCTGTTGATGATGCAGGAGAAGTTCATCGGCGAGAGCGCGCATATCCAGACGCTGGATCCGGAATTCGAAGGCGTTCCGATCGTGCGCAAGCGCATCGACGATGCAAAGATCGACACGGTGCTTTCCAATTCCTTCGGGTTCGGCGGCACCAACGCCACGCTCGTCTTCCAGCGCTACAACGGGTAGAATTTCATGACAGGGTTCATGCAGGGGAAACGCGGCCTGATCATGGGGGTCGCGAACAATCACTCCATCGCCTGGGGCATCTCGAAGGCAGTTACGTCGCAGGGCGCGGAACTCGCCTTCACCTATCAGGGCGAGGCCCTTGGCAAGCGGGTAAAGCCGCTCGCCGCTGAAGTCGGCTCTGATTTCCTGCTGCCGTGCGACGTGGAAGATATCGCCTCCGTAGACGCAACTTTCGAGGCCATCCGCGAGCGCTGGGGCAGGCTCGACTTCCTCGTCCACGCGATCGGCTTTTCAGACAAGAACGAGCTCAAGGGGCTCTACGCCGATACGACGCGGGACAACTTCTCGCGCACCATGGTCATTTCCTGCTTCTCCTTCACAGAGGTCGCCAAACGCGCCGCGGGTCTGATGACCGAGGGCGGCTCGATGCTGACGCTTACCTATGGCGGCTCCACACGCGTCATCCCCAACTACAATGTCATGGGTGTGGCCAAGGCCGCGCTCGAGGCCTCGGTGCGTTATCTGGCGGCCGACTACGGACCCCAGGATATCCGCGTCAACGCGATTTCCGCCGGCCCCGTCCGCACCCTCGCCGGCGCCGGGATTTCCGACGCCCGCGCCATGTACTCTTGGAACCAGAAGAACGCACCCCTGCGGCGCACGGCGACCATCGAGGACATCGGTGGATCGGCGCTCTACCTGCTGTCGGATCTCTCGCGCGGCGTGACGGGCGAAATCCATTTTGTCGACGCCGGCTACAACATCACGTCGCTGCCGACGCTCGAGCGACTCCGAAAGGCGGACGTTGAATGATTCCGATGCGCATCATAGTGCGCATCTTGCGAAGTGACGCCTATTGAGCTATCCTTCAAGGAAGCTAAGGTGGCCTCATGGAGCGAAATAGCCAGAAGATTCTCTCCCGGTTGAAACGGGAAGGATTCGAGCTGGTTTCCGTCAAGGGATCTCATCACAAGCTGCGGAAGGGGACGGTGACAATCATCGTTCCCCATCCGAAGAAGGATTTGCCGCTGGGCACTGCAAAGGCTATCGCCAAACAGGCCGGCTGGGTGTGAGACGGACAGGATGAAGCACTTTATAGCGCTTGTTCACAAGGACCACGACAGCGCCTTCGGCGTCAGCTTTCCCGATCTGCCATCAATCTTTTCCGCCGCGGATGGAGAGGATGATCTGGTTGCCAATGCAACGGAGGCGCTGAGGCTCTGGTCGGAAGACGAGGTGTTGCCGGTACCATCGACCTATGAAGAGATTGTCTCCCGGGACACCGTCCGAGATGAGTTGGCTCAGGGTGCGTTCCTGATCCGCGTACCCTTCATAGAGGATGATTCACGCGTCGTGCGGGCGAATGTGACGTTCGAAAAGGGCATGCTGGATGCCATCGACACTGCAGCAAGAGAGCGAGGCCTGACTCGCTCGGCGTTTCTCGCGAGTGCGGCCAGAAAAGAGATCGAGGCCGCCTGAGAGGTCTCTACTTCCTCGCCCACAGCACCTTGAAGCGCGCGTTGCGGCAGGTTTCGCCGCTCTCCCTGAACTCCTCCTTCAGGACCGGTTCGTAAGGCAGGCCGCGGTTGGCGACGAGCATCAGCCTTCCATTGCCCCTGAGCGCCGATGCGGCGGTGCGGATCATTGCCTTGCCCAGTTCCGGATCCGCCGCCTGCGCCTCGTGGAAGGGCGGGTTCATGATCACCAGGTCGTATTTCTCCTTGGGCGGCTCCACGGCAAGATCCTGCCAGAAGAACCGCGCGTTGAGGTTCGGACAATTGCGGGCGACGTTGCCCTTCGCGAACTCCAGCGCCCTGTAGTCCGCCTCGAAGAGATCGACGCGGTTGACCCGCGGAGCCTGCTCCGCCAAGCGCACGGTCAGGTAGCCCCAGCCTGCGCCGAAATCCGCGGCATTGCCATCGAAGTCGGTCGGGAGCCGCTCCGCGAGAAGCTCGGAGCCCGGATCGACGCGGTCATGGGAGAACATTCCCGGTGCGGCCTGGAAGCGGCCTTCCACCGTGACCGGGAGCTTCTTCAGCGCTTGGATGGCAGCCGTCGCATCCTGCGGTCGCGCCAGCCAGATCGCCACGCCATGATATTTCGGGGTATAGTCGAGCTGTATGCCGAGCTTGAGCAGCGTGTTTCGCAAGGGCTGGATACCGTCCTCCTTGCCGCCGGCAATGATGATCATCCCGCCTTGCCTGACGCGCTCCAGCGCTTCCGCCACACGGTTCTCGTTCTCGCCCTTGTGCTTGCCGCACAGGACAAGAGCCATGTCATAGTCGTGCCCCTCGGCTTCGGGAAGGGTCCCTTCCGGCAGGAAGCGGAACATCGGCCGGAACTGCTGTACCGCCGTCACCTTTGCCGCAAAGCCTTCCGGAAAGCCCAGCCCGGCTTCCGCCCCCAGGAAGAGAACACGCTCGCCCGCCAGCGGGACCGGGACTGCTCCGGTGGCAAAAGGATGGAAGAGTGTCTTCAGGGCATCTCGGCTCATCGCGGCTGACCTTCGAAAATGGATAAAGAAAAGGCGCGGAAACCATCCCGCGCCTCGATGCTTCAGGAAAGAAGAACCTTACTCGGCAGCTTCGCCGCCTTCGCTCTTCTTTTCCTTCTTCTCCTGCGGGATCTCCTGGCCGGTCGTCTGGTCTACGACCTTCATGGACAGGCGAACCTTGCCGCGCTCGTCGAAGCCCATCAGCTTCACCCAGACCTTGTCGCCTTCCTTGACGACGTCGGTTGTCTTGGCAACGCGGTCGGCTGCGAGCTGCGAGATGTGCACGAGGCCATCACGGGCACCGAAGAAGTTGACGAAGGCGCCGAAATCGGCGGTCTTGACGACCGTTCCTTCGTAGACGGCGCCGACCTCCGGTTCCGCAACGATCGAATGGATCCACTTGCGGGCTGCCTCGATCTCCTTGCCGGAGGACGAGGCGATCTTGACGGTGCCGTCGTCCTCGATGTTGATCTTGGCGCCGGTCTTTTCCACGATCTCGCGGATGACCTTGCCGCCCGAGCCGATGACTTCGCGGATCTTGTCGACCGGGATGTTCATCACTTCGATGCGCGGAGCAAATTCGCCCAGCTGCCCACGGCTTTCCGTGATGGCGTTGGCCATTTCGTTGAGGATGTGCTTGCGGCCACCCTGCGCCTGGCCGAGAGCGACCTTCATGATCTCTTCGGTGATGCCGGCGATCTTGATGTCCATCTGCAGCGAGGTGATGCCGTCGGCCGTACCCGCCACCTTGAAGTCCATGTCGCCGAGATGGTCCTCGTCGCCGAGGATGTCGGAGAGAACCGCGAAGCGTTCACCTTCGAGGATCAGACCCATGGCGATACCGGCCACCGGCTTTGCGATCGGAACGCCGGCATCCATCAGCGCAAGCGAGGTGCCGCAGACGGTTGCCATGGAGGACGACCCGTTGGATTCGGTGATCTCCGAAACCACGCGCAGCGTGTAGGGGAACTGCTCGGCGGTCGGCAGCATCGGGCGGATGGCGCGCCATGCGAGCTTGCCGTGGCCGATCTCGCGACGACCCGGGGAACCCATGCGGCCCGTCTCACCAACCGAGTAGGGCGGGAAGTTGTAGTGGAGCAGGAAGCGCTCCTTGTACATGCCAGTCAGTGAGTCGACATACTGCTCGTCTTCGCCGGTGCCCAGCGTCGCAACCACGATGGCCTGGGTTTCGCCGCGGGTGAACAGTGCGGAGCCGTGCGTGCGGGGCAGGATCCCGACTTCCGAAACGATCGGACGGACGGTTTCCAGGTCACGGCCGTCGATGCGGCTCTTGGTGTCGAGGATGTTCCAGCGGACGATCTTTGCCTGCAGGTGCTTGAAGACGGCACCGATGACTTCCGGTGTATACTTCGGCTCCACGCCCTCCGGGAAGAATTCCGCCTTCACCTTGGCCTTGACGGCGTCGACGGCGGCATAGCGGTCGGCCTTCTGGGTGATCTTATAGGCGTCGCGCAGTTCCGCCTCGAAATGCTGCAGCATTTCGGCTTCAAGTGCCGAATGATCTTCGGGCTGGAAGTCGCGCGGCTCCTTGGCAGCCACTTCTGCGAGCTTGATGATCGCGTCGATGACCGGCTGGAAGCCCTTATGGCCGAACATGACGGCGCCGAGCATCACATCTTCCGGCAGTTCCTTGGCTTCGGACTCGACCATCAGGACGGCGTCCTGGGTGCCGGCAACGACGAGGTCGAGTGTCGACTCGTCCATCTCGTCGAGATGCGGGTTCAGCACGTATTCGCCATTGATGTAGCCGACGCGCGCGCCGCCGATCGGGCCCATGAAGGGAACGCCGGAGAGCGTCAGTGCTGCCGAGGTAGCAACCATGGAGAGGATGTCGGGGTTGTTTTCCAGGTCATGCTGGATGACCGTGACGACGACCTGCGTGTCGTTCTTGTAACCTTCCGGAAAGAGCGGACGGATCGGGCGGTCGATCAGGCGGGAAACGAGGGTCTCGTTCTCCGACGGACGACCCTCACGCTTGAAGTAGCCGCCAGGAATCTTGCCGGCGGCATAAGTCTTTTCCTGATAGTTGACGGTCAGCGGGAAGAAGTCCTGGCCCGGCTTCGGCAACTTGGCCGAAACAACGGTCGCAAGAACGACGGTCTCGCCGTAGGTGGCGAGGACGGCACCGTCCGCTTGGCGGGCGATCTTGCCGGTTTCCAGCTTGAGCGGACGCCCGGCCCACTCGATTTCAACAGAATGCGTATCGAACATTATTCGTGTCCTTCGTGGCGCGGCCTCGAAGCGTCCGAGGACGGTACGGCCGGCGCGTGTGGTGACGTGACACGGGCAAGACAACGGGAGGCTTTCGGTCCGGCGGATCATCTCGATCCTGTCGAGCTAGGCGATGTGCCTGGCGAAAGCATCCGGCAATCCTGCCCCATGGCAGGTCATCGGTTGATTTGGCGGGTCCGGCCCATCCGGCCTGCCAGTCTGACCCCTTCGGGGCCAGGATTTCCGATCATGCGGAAATAGGCATGGCGGGCGTCTCCTGCGAGGCGCCCGCCATGAAGCGTCTTAGCGGCGGATACCCAGGCTGGCGATCAGCTTGGTGTAGCGGCCTTCGTCCTTCTTCTTGAGGTAGTCAAGAAGCGAGCGGCGGCTGGAGACCATCGCGAGCAGACCACGGCGGGAATGGTTATCCTTCTTGTGGCCCTTGAAGTGTTCGGTCAGGTTGTTGATGCGCTCCGTCAGGATCGCAACCTGGACTTCCGGAGAACCGGTGTCGCCTTCGACGGTTGCGTATTCCTTGATCAGCGCAGCCTTGCGCTCGGCAGTAATCGACATCGGACAGGTCCTTTCTTGGTGAGGATCATGGGGTCGCCTGTGGCCGGGATGTCGTCCAGCCATGGCCGTGAAAGCAAAAGGGATGCCTGTGGCACCCGATGCTGGCGGTGCCTATACTCCATATGCCCCGCAAATGGAAGGGCCTAGCACCGTCTCAGCCGAAGACGCGCTTGGGCCGGAACTCACCCTGCCCGATCTCGCCGATCGCAACGAGCCGTCCCCGGGCGGTCGCATAGGCTTCCGGCTCGGCAAGCGGGGCATCCCGTCCCCGAACGATCACCGGATTTCCCATCCGCAGGCGATGCGCCTGGTCGTCCGTCACGGCAAGATGCGGAAGGTTGGAGAGTGCCTCGGCAGTATCGATCAGGTAGGCGTCGAGCGAAGCAAGACGTTCCTCCCGGTCCTCGATCTTCTCGAGCGCCACGAGGTCGGCGAGCGGCACCATGCGGTCTTCCCCGAACGGTGCGACGAAGGTGCGCCGCAGGCCGGAGATATGGCCGAAGCATCCGAGATCACGGCCGAAGTCGCGTGCCAGCGCCCGTACATAGGTCCCCTTGCCACATTCGACCTCGAAATGGGCGGTATCCGCATCCGGGCAGCCAATCAGGGTCAGGCGATGGATCTCCACCTCGCGGGAGGGAATCTCGACCACCTCCCCATCGCGGGCGAGGTCATAGGCCCGTTCCCCGGAGATCTTGATCGCCGAGAACTGAGGCGGCACCTGGCTGATCGTGCCGGTATAGCGCGGCAGCAGGGCAAGGATATCCTCCTCGGTCGGCCGCTTGTCGGACGTATGCGTGACCTCGCCTTCCAGGTCGTCCGTCAACCGCTCCTCGCCCCAGGTCACTGTAAACTCGTAGACCTTGCGACCATCCATGACATAGGGAACGGTCTTGGTGGCGTCGCCGAGCGCAATGGGCAGCATCCCCGACGCCAACGGGTCGAGCGTTCCCGCATGACCACACTTCTGGGCATTGAAAAGCCACTTGATCTTGGAGACGGCTTCGGTCGAACCGAAGTCAACGGGCTTGTCGAGGATGAGCCAGCCCGATACCGGGCGGCCCTTGGGCTTGCGAGGCTTTGACATCGATTGCTTTTCTTATTCTTCGTCTTCGGAGGCCGGTGCGTCGAGGTCGCGCCTCACCTCGGGGGATCGCAGCAGCTGGTCGATCTTCTTGTAGTTGTCGAAGCTGGTATCGTCCCGGAACCGGACTTCCGGCATGTATTTCATCTGCCGCAGCTGGCCACCGAGCCGGCCACGGATGAATTTCGCATTGCGGTTCAACGCGTCGATGACCGCCTGGTGATCCGGCAGGCCGAGGGGCGTCACATAGGCGGTGGCGATCTTGAGGTCGGGCGACATCCGAACTTCGGAAACCGAAATCACGGTCTTCTCCAGAAGATCGTCGCGCACCTCGCCCCGCTGCAGCACCTGGGTGATTGCGGCGCGCACCTGCTCACCAACGCGAAGCATGCGCTGGGACGGCGCCGGGGAGGTTGCTTTTGCCATTCTTGTATCTCTTTCGCGCGGCTCTGGCGTCTGGCTCCTGGCCTGTCGCGCCGCGCTTCACGGTTTTCCAGGCTCAAATGCATCGTCAGGCCGCAAAGGTCAAGGACTGCCGTCCGCTCCGCTCTTGACGTGGCGCAAGAAATGTCCAACTACGTCTGCTTCTCCGTGCCGGCAGAAAAGCGGCGCGGATCAGAACCCGGTGCCGGGCCCCTCTGGCGAGAGTACTACGGCGCTCTCGCGATGTCGGTACCGCCTGCAATTAAGCCGGCGGATTTTTAATGTCCATGACACATGTGCTTCTAGCCTGCAGCGATGCCGGAATGGCTTCGGCTGCTCGACTGCCTTCTTACGCGGCCTTCCGAAAGGAGGCCGGCAAATGAACCAGGCGCAATCCCATACTTCCCTGTTCGGCTATCTGAAGTGGTCGATCATCGTTACCGTTGTCGGCCTTCTTCTCGGCGGCATACTTGGCTGGCAGACAACGGGAACGGTCAGCGGCATGCTGACCGTCTTCTTCATCTGTGCCGTTCTGGCGGTGCTGGAAATCTCGCTCTCCTTCGACAATGCGATCGTCAACGCCAACAAGCTGAAGGACATGACCCCTGTCTGGCAGCAGCGCTTCCTGACCTGGGGCATCCTGATCGCGGTCTTCGGCATGCGCATCGTCTTCCCGCTGCTGATCGTGGTGATCGCCGCGGGCATCGGACCGATCGATGCCATCGTGCTGGCTGCCGCCCAACCGGACGAATATGCCCGCATCATGCACGACGCCCATCTGCCCATCGCAGCCTTCGGTGGAACCTTCCTGATGATGGTCGGGCTGACCTACTTCTTCAACCACGAGAAGGATATCCACTGGGTGGTGGTGCTGGAGAAGTACATGTCGCGTTATGCGACCATCAAGGGCGTGGAAATCGCTTTCGTGCTGGCCCTGATCCTGATCTTCTCCAACATTCTCGATGGGGAGGATTCCTACACCTTCCTGACCTCGGCAATCTATGGCCTGATCACCTTCCTAGCCGTCGAACTGCTGGGCGGGCTGCTCGATGCCTCGCAGCGAGCCATGTCTGAAGCGGCAAGGGGCGGCCTTGGTGCCTTCATCTATCTCGAGGTGCTCGACGCCAGCTTCTCGTTCGATGGAGTGATCGGTGCGTTTGCGCTGACGCAGAACCTCTTCATCATCGCGATCGGGCTTGGCATCGGCGCCATGTATGTCCGCTCGATGACCATCATGCTGGTGGAGAAGCAGACGCTCACACACTACCGCTACCTCGAGCATGGCGCGTTCTACGCCATCCTCATTCTTTCGGTGATCATGTATGTGCAGACGCTCTACCACATCCCGGAAGTCATCACCGGCCTCGGCGGCGCAAGCCTCATAGGCCTGTCGCTCTGGTCCTCGATCCGGCACAACCGGCAGGAACGTGTCCAAAAAACCGACTGGGCAAGCGGCGAAATCTGACGGCGAAGGCGTGAAGCAAAGGACCTCCGCCTTTGCTTCACGCAGCTTTGACAACTATTGGTTTGACAGGGCCCGGCGGATTACGGCACTAGAGGTCGCGAGTTCCTCCCAAAGGGCCCGGATGCGTCAGCTCAAGTTGTTTTCCATGTCCTTTGCCTGCCTCATCGCCGCATTGGGCAGCCTTGCCATATTCTCGCAGGAGATCGATGTCCTCCTGCAGCCACAGCGGACGGAGCCGAGCTTCTTCAATCAGATGGCTTCGCGGCCCCCGCCATACGGCCCTTCAAGTTACTCGAAGAAGATCACGCTTATCGACTGTACCTATGCCTTGCTGAACCTGCGCCGGGTCGAAACACCGGAGAAGGCCGCTGCCGTCGCGCGATCCTGCGAAAGGCTCAGCGACAGCATGACGGCGACCATGCCGACCAATGCACATGCGTGGTACGTCAATGCTCTGGCCCATGCTCGCCTGGGAGACACAGATGAGTTCCTCGCAAGCTATCGCAAGTCTCGCGAACTGGGGCCGAACGAGCAGTGGCTGGCGGAGAACCGCACACGCCTGGCGGAGGAAATGTACGCGGAATTCGACGAGGATAGCCGCCGCCTTCATGAGGCAGACCTGACACTGCTGGCGAACAGCCCCCGCGGCACGCGAACGCTCGCGGCGCGCTATGCGTCCAATGAGGAGTTCAGGGAACGCATCATCCAGATCGTCGAGCGCCTGCCTCCCGATCGGCAACGGGCATTCCTCCAGAACGTTCGCAGCGTGCTGCGCTAGGCCGGGGAGGTCCGATGGTGAAGCAACTTTTCCGGCGTCTTCTCCCTGCCAGGAACGATCGACCCCAAGGACGGCAGAAGCTCTTCTTCGACCGGCGTCCCGAGTTGATCTACGTGATCGGCGACGTCCATGGCTGCATGTCGCTCCTGCGCAAGATGGAAAGTATCATCGCCGCAGATGCCGAGGCGTGTGAGGGAGAGAAGTGGATCGTCCTGCTTGGAGACTATGTCGACCGCGGACCGGAAAGCGCCGCGGTGCTCGACCACCTGCTGGCTCGGCCACCCGCCGGCTTCAGGCGCTTCTGCCTCGCAGGCAATCATGAACAACTCATGCTGTCCTATCTGGGGGCTCCCGATCCCAACCACTTCTGGCTGGGCCTTGGCGGGCACGACACACTTCGCTCCTACGGCCTCTACGAAATGGCCGAGCGATCTTCGTCGATGAAGGCACTGCTCGAAAGCCATGTGCCGTCCGAGCATGTCGACTTTCTCCAGACGGCGCCATCGCTGCTGGCTGTCCCCGGCTTTGTTTTCGTCCACGGCGGCATCAGGTCCGGCGTCACGCTGGAACAGCAGGCCGACGAGGATCTCCTGTGGCTGCGGCCGTCGCCCGAGACCACATCGCCCGCGAACGTCATCGTAGTACACGGGCATACGCCGGTCGATGACGTCGAGATCTCGCCGGGCAGGATCAATGTCGACACGGGAGCTTACGCCACCGGTCTATTGTCGTGCGTCAGAATTGATCGTAACAACAGCATAGTTAAGCTTGCGGCGAGTTAACTAAACAAGGCGAGTAAGCATGGTGCTGTTTTCTCTTTCCTGTATTGATAACGCCTGAAAAGCCATTCGATTCGATGACACATATTCATCGCGCATTCGGGAAAGAGCATGCAAAGCGATATCGATCTCCGTAGCCTCCTCGGCATTGTCCGCCGACAGCTCTGGCTCATCCTCTCGATCGTGGTGGGGCTGACGGCACTGGCGGCCATCATCACCTATTCGCTCGAGCCACGGTACTCGGCCTCGGCACAGGTCTTCGTCGATACGGCGGCCAAGGGAATCCTCGATGCCGAAGAGCCTACTCGAAACTCGGGCTCCGACAATGCCCGGGTGGATACCGAAGTGGTCATCACCCGCACGGACGAAATCCTCCTTTCCGTCATCAACAGCGAAAATCTCGTGGCCGACGACGAGTTCGGCGTGAAGATTTCCTTGACCGACCGCGCCCTGCAGTTGCTCAGGCTCAAGTCCGCCGCAGCGCCTGCACCGGAGGAGGCCGCGGCCGACGTTCTGGACAATTTTCGCGACTCCGTCAGGGTGAGCCGGCGTGGCATGACCTATGTCATCGATGTCACCGTGACGTCCGAGGACCCGGCAAAGGCAGCGCGGCTCGCCAATGCGGTGGCGAAAGCA
The DNA here is from genome assembly GCF_902153235.2 of Pseudorhizobium halotolerans. Lineage (NCBI taxonomy): Bacteria > Pseudomonadati > Pseudomonadota > Alphaproteobacteria > Hyphomicrobiales > Rhizobiaceae > Pseudorhizobium > Pseudorhizobium halotolerans. The sequence goes on from NZ_CABFWE030000011.1 coordinate 287,470, forward strand.
TCGATCCAGAAGCAGATGGACACCAAGGTCGCAGCCATCCGGGAGGCGCGCGATCGCGTCCAGCCGGCCCTTGAGCAGGCAAGGCAGACGCTTACATCCACCTCCCGCAGCATCGACACCTTCATCGATCGGAATATCGAACTGCTGCGAGAGCAGGGGTCGCCCAGCGTCGGCATGTTCTACGACGAGCTGACCCGTATCCGCAGCCAGCGCGAGCGGGATTTCCAGCGACTTCAGACGTTGGACCAGACCATCCGGCAGAACGACTACGCTTCGCTTTTCCAGAACCTTCAATCCGATGCCGCAAGGGAGTTGCAACAGCGCCAGGAAGAGCTTGCGGGTCAGATTGCGCAGGCGGACGCCAACGAGGCGATCGAACTGCGCGCCGAACTGCAGCGCGTCACCGAGTCCATCCGGAACGAAGCCGCCCGTGCAATGGACCAGTACCGTGGCCAGCTTGCAACGGCCGAGCAGCAGGAGACGTCGATCCGCTCGAACCTGCTCAACGCCGTGATGGGGAGCAACCTTCCCGACACCGCGGTCGGGGATCTCTACAGCCTTGCCAATCAGGTCCAGAGCGCGAAAAAGAACTTTGACGACCTGTCGATGCAGGCCGGCCGAATGGACATCCTGGCTGCCCTTCAGCTTCCGGATAGTGGCGTCATCTCCAATGCCACGCCGCCTCGCGAACCGTCCTATCCGCGGAAGGGCGTGATCCTGCCCCTGGCCTTCATGATGGCGCTTGGCCTAGGCGTCGGCCTCGCATTCGTTCGCGAATACTTCGTGGGCGGACTGACGAGTGAGGACCAGGTGGAGACCGTTCTGCGGCTGCCACTTGTATCCGTCACCCCGCGGGAAGCGGAGGAAACCAAGGCGGAGACGGGCGCCCAGACCCTGTCCGACATCATCATTCGATCACCCCTCTCGATGTTTGCGGAGTCGGTGCGACGCATCCGGGTCGCGATCGACCAGCACCTGTTCAAGAAGCAGGGGATCCGCGAGGAGGGCAGCGGTGGCACGGTGATCATGGTCTCCTCTGCGCTTCCCAATGAAGGCAAGTCGACCATGGCGCTTTCGCTGGCGCGGACCTATGCGCTGTCAGGCAAGCGGACGCTGCTCATCGACTGTGACCTGCGAAAGCCCAGTCTCCACCGCCACCTCGGGCTGGAGCCGAGCACCGGTTTCGTTGAGTTTCTCCGGGGTGCCGAAACCGGCGCCTCGCTGCCCAAGCTCACGGTCACGGATCAGCCGACGGGCCTGACCGTGCTCCTGTCCGGGCGACGCAGCAGTTTCCCCACCGACGACCTGTTCATGGGGCCGGAGATCGCACGCCTGATCGCCGTCGCACGCCGCAACTTCGACTACATCATCCTGGACACCCCGCCGGTAGAACCGGTCGTCGACGGGCTCTATCTCGCGCGGCAGGCGGATGTCATCACGTTCATCGTTCGGTGGGCTGTTACGCCTCAGGCCAGCGCCAAGCATGCCGTGGCAGCGCTGCGCGAGAGTGCGCCTGAAGGGACACCGATCCTTGCCGTCCTGAACCAGCAGGAGCGCGCCAAGCTCTTCGGCTACTATTCCTATTCCGACTATTACGTGGACTAGAGCTTCTCCAGGTAAGGAAGGTCCTCCGGATGAACCTCCTGGGTCACCCGGTGGATCCGATCGATGGCGCGGTCACGCGAAACCTGCAGATGCCGGCGAAGAGCGTCTGCTGCAGCAGTAACGTGGCCGGCCTCCAGCTTCTGGACGATGTCGAGATGTTCGGGCAGGAATGGCTCGGCGCCGAACAGTCGCGGCATCCACCGATAGAGGAATCTGTGCGCGATCAGCAGGGCCTGCGGCAGGCTGATCGCCTGCATCATCGGGCTGTTTTCGCAGTAGCCAAGCATCGTGACGTGCAGGTCCTCCTCCAGCCGGTCCAGGTCCGGGCCGGTCAACGTCTCCGCGCTGCTGATCGCAGCTTCCAGCCGTTCCCGGATCTTCGGAAGAAGCTCCGGAGGCAGGCGGGATGCCGCCTTTTCCAGGGCCACCGGCTCGAGCAGCCAGCGCAGCTCATAGAGTTCACCCACATGCTCCGGCGTCATCGCCGGGGCGATCCACCGGGAGCGATCGTCTTTTCGCACCAGGCCCCTCTGCTGCAACCGCGCGACCACGTCCCGTGCGACGGTACGGCTGACGTCATAGTAACGGGCAAGTTCCGTCTCGTTGACCCTCCACCCGGCGAACGACGTCCGAGCCGCGATTTCGCTCTCCACCTCACCATAGATCCGGGCCCAGGTCGCCAGCTGCGTCAGGCGCATCTCGTCACCCGAGCCAGGGACAGCCGCACCGTCACCGAAGGTCTTGTCCTTCGGCTTTGCAACCCGATAACCGCGCCCGGACGACTTCAGCAGCAAGCCCTCCCGTTCCAGTTCGCAAAGCGCCTGCCGGGCGGGTGCGCGGCTTATGCCGAACTGCTCCGCCAGGCCCGACTCGCTGAGCCGTGTGCCCTCCGCCAGCACGCCCTGCACAATCTGTCCCGCGACGATCTCAAACACCTGCTGGTAAAGGCGGGGGACTGTCCCAGCCACCGTCTTTGCCCCCTGGGCTTGCGAGCCAGGCTCGCCCTCCGAAGCCATGTCCCCTCCTCCGGATCGTTCAAGCTACGGTTGTCACGACATCGAGCTTAGCAGCTTGCGCGACCGCCATCAAACGACGGAGGCTCGCAGATGCAGCAGCGGGGTTGATAAAACCAGGATCTAACGTATAGTGTACACAGAGGACATTAAGGAGAAGAAGCATGGGTGGTCGTCTCGCGGGCAAGAATGCTCTCGTGACCGGGGCCGGACAGGGGGTCGGCCGGGCGATCGCCATTCGATTCGCTGAGGAGGGAGCGAGCGTTGTGGCAACCAGCCGCAGCATCGCCAAGATGGAAGACCTGACAGAGATCTCTTCTCGCATCACGATTGCAGAACTCGACGTCACCGACACCTCGGCGATCAGGAAAGTCTTCGGCGCTGCCGGCTCTCTGGACATCCTCGTCAACTGCGCCGGCTGGGTCCACAATGGTTCGATCCTCGACTGCGACGAGGAAGCCTGGCAGAGAAGCCTGGACCAGAACGCGACTGCGGCCTTCCGCACGATCAAGGCGACATTGCCGTCGATGGTCGAGCGTGGCGGTGGGTCGATCATCAACGTTGCCTCCGTGGCATCCAGCATTACCGGCGTCGCCAATCGGGCTGCATACGGTGCAAGCAAGGCGGCGATGATCGGCTTGACCAAGGCCGTGGCGCGCGACGTGATCGCCACCGGAGTTCGCTGCAACGCGCTTTGCCCGGGAACCACGCATTCGCCGTCCCTTCAGGACCGTATCGACGCCAGCGACGATCCTGCGGAAATGCACCGGGCATTCATCGCCCGTCAGCCGATGGGGAGATTGGGAACAGTGGAGGAGATGGCGGCGGCCGCGATCTACCTCGCGAGCGACGAAACTGCATACATGACCGGCCAGCTTCTGGTCATCGATGGAGGCCAAACACTTTGAATTCGCCAGTCAGAACGTCAGGGAGCGACGTCGTCCATGCTTCCATCGAGGCGACCGACGGCTTCTGCCGGAAGGTGTTTGCCGCGATCGGCGCCGACGAAGCCACGGCGGACGCTGCCACCCGGGCCATGATGCACGGGTCGCGGCTGGGCGTCGACAGCCATGGCGTCAGGCTTCTCGCTCACTACGTGAAGGTCATGGAGGCCGGCAGGGTCAACCGGCGGCCGAATGTCCGGATCGCGCAGTCCTTCGGCGCGGTCGCCTCTCTCGATGCCGATCACGGCCACGGGGCTCTTGCCGCCTATCGCGGAATGGACCATGCCGTCGCTCTTGCCGAACAGTTCGGCGTCGGCGCCGTCTCGATCCGCAACGGCTCGCATTTCGGACCTGCCGGCGCCTATGCCATGGCGGCTGCGGAGCGAGGCTATATCGGCCTTGCGGTCTGTAATTCGGACAGCTTCGTGCGTCTTCACGACGGGGCGATGCGCTTCCATGGCACGAACCCCATCGCCTTCGCCGTTCCGGTGGAGAACGACCAGCCATGGCTTCTCGACATGGCGACGAGTGCCATTCCCTACAATCGCGTGCAGCTTTACCGAAGCCTCAGCGTAAAACTGCCAGAGGGTGTGGCATCGGATGAAGCCGGGCGGGACGTCCGGGATCCGGAACAGGTCGAGATGCTCGCGCCGGTCGGGGGCGAATTCGGCTTCAAGGGTGCCGGGCTTGCCGGAGTTGCCGAGATCCTCAGCGCGGTCATTTCCGGGATGGGCCTGAGCTTCGATCTCCTGCCAATGAACGGGCCGGACCTGTCGACTCCCCGCGGTCTTGGCGCCTTCGTGCTGGCACTCAAGCCGGGAGCCTTCGTCGACCGAGCGGTGTTTGAAGCTGGCATGAAGCGATACGTCGAGGTGCTCCGGTCGTCGCCGGCCCGTGAGGGCACCAGCGTCATGGCGCCGGGCGATCGCGAATGGAAGGTCGCGGCGGAGCGGCGCCGGACAGGCCTGCCGCTCGATCCGGCGACACGCCAGGCCTTTGCCGAGCTTGCCGAAAAACATGGACTGACGCCACCCTTCGATAGGTGAAGGGAGTCTTGGCCGGCGGGCAAGGCCGGCCGGTTCTGCCGGCATCCGGGAGAGGGTGCCGGAACACGACAACAAGTGGAGGAGAGAGCATGAACAGGATAGCCAAGAAACTGCTGCCGCTGCTCGCGGCGACAGGCCTCGCTGCCATCACCACGCAGGTGGCAACGGCGCAGGACACTTTCACCTTGCGGTTCAACCACGTCCTTGGACCGAGCGAGCCTTTTCACGAGGGGTTCATGAACTGGGCCAAGAAGGTCGAAGAACGCACCAATGGCGGCCTGAAGATGGAAGTCTATCATAGCGCCCAGCTGGGTGTCGAAGAAGACATCATCGAGCAGATCCGCCAGGGCGCGAATGTCGGCCAGAACACGGACTCGGCCCGTCTCGGCAACTACGTTCCCAGTATCGCGGTGATGAACGGTCCCTATTTCGTCGATTCGCTGGACGAGGTCTGGAAACTCTCCGAGTCCCCGACACTCGCCAAATGGCAAGATGAGCTTGCAACGCAGCACGGGCTAAAGGTTGTCTGCTTCGACTGGGTCCAGGGCTTCCGGCACTTCTTCACCAACAAGCCGATCAGGAAGCCGGAAGATCTCTCTGGGCTGCGTATCCGCACTCCGCCGGCGCCCATATGGCAGGAGTCGGTCCGTGCACTCGGCGCGGCACCCACCGCCATGGCCTTCGGCGACATGTACCCTGCCCTGCAGCAGCAGGCGATTGATGGCGTGGAACTCGTCTATGCCAACATTCCCGGCGGTCGTTTCTACGAGGTGCTGAAATACGCTAACGAAACCAAACACATCATGCTGATCAACTTCCAGGTCGTCAGCGCGCAGTGGTTTGATCAGCTGCCCGCGGAGTACCAGACGGCTCTGGTCGAGGAGTGCAAGGCGGCAGGTCGTGAAACATCGCAAAAGATCGCCGATATGGCCGAGACCATCAAGGCAGACCTGCAATCCAAGGGAATGGAGGTCGTGAGCGACGTCGACATCGAGGCCTTCAAGGCCGCAGGCGAGAAGGCGTACGAGGTGCTGGGGATTACCGACGCCAAGAATGCCGTTCAGGCCGAACTCGGCAAGTAACGAGAGGAAAGCCGGCCACAGGAGACCCCCATGCGAACGCTCTACGACATGATCGGAAAAGTCGAGGCGGTGGTGGCCGGCATCCTGCTGATCCTCATGGTCCTGCTGATCTTTGCTGGAGGATTGGCGCGGCTTGCCGCCCATCCCCTCAACTGGACCATGGATTTCGCGACATGCTTCTTTGCCTGGGCCTGCTTCATCTGCGCCGACATTGCGTGGCGCCGGGACAGTCTCATGTCCATCGACCTGCTGACCGACCGGCTTCCCGCCCATGCACAGCGGGCCCTGACCTACCTGAACTACATGATCCTTCTGGCCTTCCTGGCGTTCGTGATCATCTACGGTACGCAGCTTGCCTGGACGAGCCGCGCCCGCAGTTTCCAGGGCATTCCCTGGATCAGCTATTCATGGGTGACGGCCAGCCTGCCATCCGGCGCGCTGCTGCTCATGCTGACGACCGTGGTCAAGACCCTCGACCTCCGGCATGGTCGCCGCGTCATCTCATCTGCTGGCTGAGGTGATCGGATGCTTCTCGTCACCATCGCCTTCGTCGTTCTGATGCTTATCGGCATGCCGGTGGCCTTTGCCATCGGCATTTCCGGCGTCGTCTTCTTCCTGCAGCACCCGGAATTGCCAATCACCATCCCGCTGCAGCAGACGATCTCCACCACCCAGAACTTCGCGCTCCTGGCCATTCCGCTGTTCATCATGGCGGGCAACCTGATGAACGCCTCGGGTATTACCGAAAAGCTGCTCGATCTCTCGTCCGTCATTGCCGGGCGAATGAAGGGCGGCTTGGCGCAGATGTCGCTGGCGCTCTCCGCGCTCATGGGTGGCGTCTCCGGCTCGGCCATCGCCGATGCCGCCATGCAGAGCCGGATGCTCGGCAACGAGATGATCAACCGCGGGATGTCGAAAGGCTTCACCGCCGGCGTCCTGTCCTTCGGAGCCATCCTGACGCCGATCATACCCCCAGGCCTCGGTTTCATCATCTATGGCACGATCGGGCAGGTCTCGATCGGCCGTCTGTTCGCGGCTGGCATCGTCCCGGCCTTTCTGCTCTGGGCAGCGCTTGCGATAACGGTCTCGATCGTCGCCAACCGGCGGGGCTATCCTCCAGCCCGCACCACGCGCGCAACGCTTCCCGAGATTGGCGGCGCGCTTCGCGGTGGCATATGGGCGATCCTCTTCCCGGTCATCCTGCTCGCAGGGCTGCGTTTCGGAATCTTCACGCCGTCCGAGATCGGGGCCTTCGCCGTCATCTACGCCGTCCTGATCGGCGTGCTCGCCTACCGCAAGCTCAAGGTCGCGTCCTTCCGCCAGGCCCTTGAGGGGAGCCTCGCCGATGTCGGCGCAGTTATGTTCCTGATCGCACTCTCGGCGATCTTCAGCTACGGGATCGTGCTAGAGCGCGTTCCGGAACTGATATCCGGCGCAATTCTGTCGGTCACCGACAGCTTCTACGGCGTGCTGGCGCTGATCGTGCTGTTCATCATTGCCTGCGGCTTCTTCATCGATGCAACCGTGCTCATCATCATGCTGACGCCGATCTTCCTGCCGCTCGTGCGCAGCCTCGGCGGTGACCCGGTCCATTTCGGCGTCGTCTTTGTCGTCGCGGCGACCATTGGCAACTTCACACCCCCGGTTGGTGCGGCCATGTATGCCGTCTGCTCGATCCTCAGGGTCCGGATCGGCGACTACACGCGGGAATCCGTGCCGCTTATGATCGCCATCGCCCTTGTCGCCCTGCTTCTGGTTTTCGTTCCGGGCGTAGTCCTCTTCCTGCCTAATATGCTCTTCGAACGCTGATCATGCCAATCCACTGCCGGCTATGCTCCGTCAACGCGTGCTGATTAGCCTGATCATTTAGGTATTCACTTGCAGAATCTGAGCAGGGCCGGGTTAATACTATGTAAAGTTAGTGGACCTATAGTATTGAGTTTTACTACCGCGTGTGCCATTAATTACGTCAAGTTGACGAACATCGCCTGGAACCTTCCATGGTCCGCGACCGTTCTCAACGGCGTTGAAGTTTTTTAGGCTCCCTTCGGAAGCCAGTTAAGGATGTAACAATGAGCGCCTTCTCGAAATCCACGCTTTCATTGTCGGCGGCGGTGCTTGCTCTGTCCATGAGCCTCTCCGCTCCGGCAATTGCGCAGGTACCTTCGACGCCTGCAGAAGTAACGGCCGCAATCGAGGCCGCTGTCGCCCGCAATGCTTCCGATGACGAAATCGCCGAGATCGTTCGTGTGGCGATCCTCGCCAATCCGGCAGCAGAGGACGATATCCTCGAAGCCGCCCTCGCTGCGGCACCCGACACCGCGGCCGACGAGATCGCCGCGGCAGCCGAAGCGGCAGGCAGTGAGGGAACGGGTGCTGGTGGTGGCGGAGCAGGCGGTGGCGGAGCAGGCGGTGGCGACGGAAGCGATCCTGGCGAGGACGGCATCGCTCCCAATCCAGCCTCCCCGACCTGATCGGCCGGGAAGACATTCCGTACCTATTTGGCAAGGGCCGTCCGCTAAATTTCGCGGCCGGCCCTTGCCGGCTGCCATACCTTGGGGTTGCTGGTTGCGACCTTGAGGTAGCGGTATCCCGATTGCCCCCTCAGCACGATCGACTTGCGAATGTTGTCCAGCACGTAGTCGCCCTTGTCGGTCTTGACGATCAGCACGGCGTGGAGCTCTCCGCGGCTGGTGCGTGCCGTCGCTAGGCGAAGCGCTCCTGCCGGAATGCCGGCACGAATGAGGCGGCTCCGTTTCGTCAGTGCAAAGTCCTCACAGTCGCCCGCGTTTCCGCCCACGTTCCATCTCTCCGCTTTCTCCGACCGATAGCGGATAGAGTCGTTTACGGTGTCGTTCACCCGGCGCAGCAGCGCCGCCGTGCCAGAGGTATAAGCGACCTTGGACGCTCCACCGCCTCTGCACTCCGATTGGTTCTTGATGCAGAAGATCTGGTATCCGATGGGCGCAGCAACGGTCCGCGAAGTTTGCGGCTTGGCGGTGCGCGCGGCGCCGAGACTGATTGCTTCTGCAGAGGTTGCCATGGCGGCGAGCGCCGCAACTGCGATTGCGAACTTCCTGAACATGATGCTTCCTTGCCTGTCTGAGCCGGTCTTGTCTTTCTTCTGCCGGCTCATCCGGCGGCAAGGGCATAATGCCATGAGGTCGCGCCTCATCCATGCCGATACTATTAGCCGATGCTCATCTGCATCCGCTTAAGCCGATTGCTAAACTTGTTTCGAAATGGCTCTTTTTGACCCGGTCGCGACGAAAATCACGTCCCGTCCGCCAGCCGGATCTGCAGCTTGACGTCCGAAGCCTTGCCTGCCGCCGCGCGTTCGAAGGCCGCGATGGATTGGGAAAAGTTGAAGGTTGCCGTGATGAGCGGCTTCAGGTCGACCTTGCCGGACGCAATCAGTTCCAGAGCACGGTCGAAGATGTTGGCATAGCGGAAGACTGTCTCGATCCGTACTTCCTTCGAGATCGCCCCGGCCACATCGAAGGAGACTTTCTCTACCGGCAGCCCGACCAGCACCACTGCGCCGCCGGGGCGGACAAGATCGAAAAGGCCATCGAAGGCCCGCGGACTGCCGCTCGCTTCGAACACCACGTCGGCACCCCAGCCACCCGTCGCTTCCGCGATGACCCCGGCAAACGGGCGTTCCGTGATGTTCACCGGCAAGATCCCCGGATACTGTTCTGCGACCGCCAGCTTTTCGCTGCTGAGGTCGGAGATGAACACGCGGCTGCAGCCGGCCGCGAGTGCCGCCAGCGCCACCATGATGCCGATCGGCCCGCAGCCGATCACCGCCGCCACGTCTCCCGGCTGAAGTCTCGCCCGCGTCGCTGCCTGCATGCCGATCGCAAATGGCTCGACCATGGCGCCTTCCGCAAAGGAGACATTGTCCGGGAGCTTGTAGGTGAAGGCAGCCGGATGGACGGTAAAAGGGGCGAGCACGCCATGTACCGGCGGCGTTGCCCAGAAATGCACGTCCGGATCCACATTGTAGAGACCGAGCTTCGACGCACGTGAGGAGAGGTTTGGAACGCCAGGCTCCATGCAAACCCGGTCCCCGACGTTCAGATGCTTCACCGCGCTCCCCACCTCCACCACCGTTCCGGCAGCCTCGTGACCCAGTACCATCGGTTCGCGCAACACGAACGGACCAATCCTTCCGTGCGTGTAGTAGTGGACGTCGCTGCCGCAGATGCCGACGGTATGGATGGCGATCTTCACGTCGTCTGGCCCGACCGTCAGCGGAAGGTCGATGTCCCGCAATGACAGAACGCCTTTTTCCTCCAGTACCAGTGCCTGCATGGTTACGATCCTCTTTGTTTCCCTGCAGATTCTAGCCGATCCGATAGGGCGTCGTCTCGCGTCGATCGGGATCGACGAAAATCCTGCGGCGGAAGGGCGGCACAGCCCTGCTCGCGCAGTTGACGCGTTCGCAGATGCGACAGGAAATACCGATTGGCTCGAAGCTCGACCGCTCGGTGAGGTTCAGATCGTCCGCATAGACGAAAGCCTCCGCGTAGGAGACTTCGCAACCGAGCGCCAGGGCGTAGCTCGGTTGCTGGGAGCGGAAGCCTCCGAGCCCCTTGTTCACCTGGATGGCGAGACAGAGGTAGCGCACCCCATCCGGCGTCTCCGCCAGTTGGCGAATGATCCGCCCGGGTGCCTCGAAGGCCTGGTGTGCATTCCAGAGCGGGCAGGCCGCTCCGAAGCGGGCGAACTGCAGCTTGGTCGCGCTGTGGCGCTTGGTGATGTTACCCGCCCGGTCGATGCGGGCGAAGAAGATCGGCACGCCCTTGAGACCCGGCCGCTGCAGGGTCGACAGACGGTGACAGACCTGCTCCAGCGACGCCCCGAAACGCGCCGCAAGCAGTTCGATATCATGTCGCAGCTCGCGTGCAGCCCGCAGGAAGGACTGGTAGGGCATGATCAAGGCGCCTGCGAAATAGTTGTGCAGGCCGATGCGGCAGACATCCACCGCCTCATCCGTCCGAAACCCGGCGCCCCGTGCGATGGCGTCGATCCTCTCGGCCGCATGCATCTGGGCGATCTGGACCGCAGCCTGGAAGTCACGCGTTTCGGCCGGTGCATAGGGGTTGATGGTCAGTATGCGGCTTTCGCCATCGAAACGGCGCAGCGCATTTTCCGCCATCGGCTGATAAACGACCCGGATGCCATAGGCCCGCTCGAGGTGGTCTGCCAGCACCGCATGCCTGCTGTTGTCCCTCAGCCCAAGCTCGCCTGCCAGCCGTTCCGCCTCCGTGTCGAGGTCGTGCAGGTAGTTGTCGACAAAGTGGAAGAAGTCGCGCACCTCGTCATAGGGGGTGGTCTCCACGGCTGCGGCCCGCCCCAGGCGGTCGTCCATGCTGGCAAGTTGTTCGCTGTTGCGCCGATAAGCCTGGTGAACGGTGATCAGTGCGTGGGCAAGCCCGGGCGCGTTCTGCGTCACCAGCTTCAGTTCCTGCAGGCTGGGCGCATAATTGTCGAAGAGCGGATCCGACAGCGCCTCCGCCAGTGCCGAGAGCAGCCGGTCGGATTCACCGGTCGATAATTCCGCAAGGTCGAGCTGGAACTTGTCGGCAAGCGCCAGAAGCACGGCGGCGGAAACCGGACGCTGGTTGTTCTCGATCTGGTTCAGATAACTGGTCGAGATACCGATCCGTTCGGCGAACTGGCTCTGCGTCGCATTGCTCGCCGCCCGCAGTTCCCGTACCTTCCGCCCGATGAAAAGCTTGCCGATCGCCATGTTCGCAATTTCGCAGTTTCGACTTTGCGATTTTATAATTTGGCAATTGCACGCGTTCAATGCTTTTCCGCTGCGGGCATAGCAAATAAGGAAGAGCGTATAACCTGGGGAGTTGCGAATGCGTGCAGTGCTGCATGAGTTGGAGAAGCGCCGGTCGGAAGCCAGGCTTGGCGGTGGCGAAAGACGCATCGAGGCACAGCACGGCAAGGGCAAGCTGACGGCGCGGGAACGGATCGAGGTCCTGCTTGACGAGGGCTCCTTCGAGGAGTTCGACATGTATGTCACCCACCGGGCGGTCGACTTCGGCATGGCCGAGCAGAAGATCGCCGGCGATGGCGTCGTGACCGGCTGGGGCACGATCAACGGCCGGCAGGTCTATGTCTTCTCGCAGGATTTCACCGTCCTCGGCGGCTCCCTTTCCGAGACCCATGCCCAGAAGATCTGCAAGATCATGGACATGGCGGTGCGCGTCGGCGCGCCCGTCATCGGCCTCAACGATTCCGGCGGTGCGCGTATCCAGGAAGGCGTCGCCTCGCTCGCCGGCTATGCGGAAGTCTTCCGCCGCAATGCCGAGGCCTCCGGCGTCATCCCGCAGATTTCCGTCATCATGGGACCGTGCGCCGGCGGTGCCGTCTATTCGCCGGCGATGACCGACTTCATCTTCATGGTGCGCGATTCATCCTACATGTTCGTCACCGGTCCGGACGTGGTGAAGACCGTCACGAACGAGATCGTCACCGCGGAAGAGCTCGGCGGCGCCGGCACGCATACAAAGAAATCCTCCGTCGCCGATGCCGCCTACGAGAATGACATCGAGGCGCTGGAGGCGACGCGGCGGCTCTTCGACTTCCTGCCGCTCAACAACCGCGAGAAGCCGCCGGTGCGGCCCTTCCATGACGATCCGTCGCGGCTCGAGATGCGGCTCGACAGCCTGATCCCCGATAGCGCGGCAAAACCCTATGACATGAAGGAACTGATCGCGGCGATCGCCGACGAGGGCGACTTCTTCGAGATCCAGGAGGCCTTCGCCAAGAACATCGTCACCGGCTTCATTCGGCTGGAGGGCCAGACGGTCGGTGTCGTCGCCAACCAGCCCATGGTGCTTGCCGGCTGCCTCGACATCGATTCCTCCCGCAAGGGCGCCCGTTTCGTGCGCTTCTGCGATGCTTTCTCGATCCCGATCCTGACGCTGGTCGATGTGCCGGGCTTCCTGCCGGGCACCGCGCAGGAATATGGCGGCGTCATCAAGCATGGTGCCAAGCTGCTGTTCGCCTATTCGGAAGCGACGGTGCCGATGGTGACCCTCATCACCCGCAAGGCCTATGGCGGCGCCTATGACGTCATGGCGTCCAAGCACATCGGCGCGGACATCAACTATGCCTGGCCAACCGCCGAGATCGCGGTGATGGGCGCCAAGGGCGCGACCGAAATCCTCTACCGCTCCGAGCTTTCCGACGCGGAGAAAATCGCTGCCCGCACGGCCGAATACGAGGAGCGCTTCGCCAACCCCTTCGTCGCCGCCGAGCGTGGCTTCATCGACGAGGTGATCATGCCGCACTCCTCCCGCCGCCGCATCGCCCGCGCCTTCGCGTCACTCCGGAACAAGCAGGTGACGACGCACTGGAAGAAGCACGACACGATCCCGCTTTAGAGGGCAGACGCGACGACGGAATGGCTGAATAATCTTGAAGAGAGCATCAAAAGCATTACAGCCCGCGGCTAATTGCAGCGGACCTTCCTATATCCCCGGTGTCACCCACTGACGCTCCCTTAAGAAAAGGATCGATCCCATGACCGACACCGAGAAGTTTCCGCCCGAGAAGAACCTCCCTGCCGGCTATGTCCCGCCGAAGGTCTGGACCTGGGAGCCCGGGAACGGCGGCGCGTTTGCCAGCATCAACCGGCCGGTCGCGGGTGCGACGCATGTCAAGGATCTGCCGGTCGGCAAGCATCCGCTGCAGCTCTATTCCCAGGGCACGCCGAACGGGGTCAAGGTTACCATCATGCTGGAGGAACTGCTCGCCGCCGGCCATTCGGATGCCGAATACGATGCCTGGCTGATCCGGATCGGTGACGGCAACCAGTTCGGTTCGGGCTTCGTCGAGGTCAATCCGAACTCGAAGATCCCGGCGCTGATGGACCACCGGCCGAAGGACGGCGGCAAGCCTCTGCGGGTCTTCGAATCCGGCTCGATCCTGGTTTACCTGGCGGAGAAATTCGGCGCGTTCCTGCCGACGGAAACGCGGGTACGCACCGAAACGCTGAACTGGCTGTTCTGGCAAATGGGCTCGGCCCCCTTCCTCGGCGGCGGCTTCGGGCATTTTTACGCCTATGCGCCGATGAAGATCGAATACGCCATCAACCGCTACGCCATGGAGGTGAAGCGGCAGATGGACGTTCTCAACCGCCACCTGGCGGAGAACGAGTACATGGCCGGCAGCACCTATACGATTGCCGACATGGCGATCTGGCCGTGGTACGGGCGGCTGGCACTGAAGGATGCCTATGACGACGCCGGCGATTTCCTCTCCGTCGACGAGTATGAGCACGTGCAGCGCTGGACGAAGCAGGTCGGCGAGCGCACTGGCGTAAAACGCGGCTTCATGGTCAACCGCACCTCCGGTGACCCATCAAGCCAGCTGCTCGAGCGCCACGACGCCTCGGACTTCGAGACGAAGACCCAGGACAAGTTCGGCGGCGACCCCGCAGCCAAGGTCTGAAGGAGACGAGGATGGCAAACCTGCCCGACATGACCAAGCACCGAGGTTTTCCCTCTGGCATGCCGGGAACCGGCGTCCAGTTCACCATCCGCCGGGCCAATCCGAAGGGCGTGACGCCGATCAAGGCGCTGCCCCGCCACCGCAGGCCCGGCACCAAGGAGCACCGCATCGACGCGGCCTTCCTGCATGCCCTTTGGCATCATTTCGGCGACGAACCCTTCGAACGCGGAAATCTCGACGCCGCCCGCATCAATCTCCTGTTCGGACGCGAGATCGTTCCCGCCGAAAAGGATTTCGACCCTACTTCCTACGAGGCCCTGCTGATGATCAACGAAAAGGTCGCGCGGCAGAGTTTCCCGGAGTCCTTTGAAGACGTATTCGAGGTGTGACGGTGACAATCAAGAAGATCCTCATTGCGAACCGCGGCGAGATCGCCTGCCGCGTCATCCGGACCGCGAAGAAGATGGGGATCGCCACCGTCGCGGTCTATTCCGATGCCGACCGCGACGCGCTGCATGTGCGCCAGGCGGACGAGGCGGTGCATATCGGCCCCGCGCCCTCGTCCCAGTCCTATATCGTCATCGACAAGATCCTCGACGCAATCCGCCAGACGGGCGCCGATGCGGTCCATCCGGGCTACGGCTTCCTGTCGGAAAACCCGGCCTTCGCCGAGGCGCTGGAGAAGGAAGGCGTGACCTTCGTCGGGCCGCCGGTGAACGCGATCCAGGCCATGGGCGACAAGATCACGTCGAAGAAGCTCGCGGCGGAAGCCGGCGTCTCCACCGTTCCCGGCCACATGGGCCTGATCGAGGATGGCGATGAGGCGGTGCGGATCTCCGCATCTATCGGCTATCCGGTGATGATCAAGGCTTCGGCCGGCGGCGGCGGCAAGGGCATGCGGATCGCCTGGGACGATGCGGAGGCACGTGAGGGCTTCCAATCGTCGAAGAACGAGGCGAAGAGTTCCTTCGGCGACGACCGCATCTTTATCGAGAAGTTCGTCACCGAGCCGCGCCACATCGAGATCCAGGTGCTCGGCGACAAGCATGGCAACGTCCTCTATCTCGGCGAGCGCGAATGCTCCATCCAGCGCCGCAACCAGAAGGTCATCGAGGAGGCACCCTCGCCCTTCCTCGACGAAGCGACCCGCCGCGCCATGGGCGAACAGGCCGTCGCGCTTGCGAAAGCCGTGGGTTACCATTCCGCCGGAACGGTAGAGTTCATCGTCGACGGCAGCCGCAACTTCTACTTCCTCGAAATGAACACCCGTCTGCAGGTGGAGCACCCGGTCACCGAGCTCGTCACCGGCATCGACCTGGTGGAGCAGATGATCCGCGTCGCGGCCGGCGAGAAGCTCTCCTTCGCGCAGGAGGACGTGAAGCTCAACGGCTGGGCGGTCGAAAGCCGGCTCTATGCAGAAGATCCCTATCGGAACTTCCTGCCCTCGATCGGCCGGCTCACCCGCTACCGCCCGCCGGCCGAAGGCAGCCAAGCGGACGGAACGGTGGTGCGTAACGATACCGGCGTCTTCGAGGGCGGCGAAATCTCCATGTACTACGACCCGATGATCGCCAAGCTCTGCACCTGGGCGCCCAGCCGGCTCGAGGCGGTGGGCGCCATGAGCGATGCACTGGACGATTTCGAGGTTGAAGGCATCGGCCACAACCTGCCCTTCCTGTCTGCCGTGATGGAACATCCGCGCTTTCGCGAGGGCCGGCTCACCACAGCCTTCATCGCCGAGGAATTTCCGGAAGGTTTCTCGGGCGTCACGCCTGACGCGGATTCGGCGCGCAAGCTTGCCACGATCGCTGCCTACCTCAATCAGATGCTGCAGGAACGGGCGGTGCAGATAACGGGCACGATCGGCAATCACCGTCGTGTCGTCGAGCGGGACTGGGTTGTGACCCTGGCACAGCGCGACTATCCGTTGACGGTAGATATGTCGGCAGATGGCACCATCGCGCGCTTCGCCGACGGTGCGACCGCCTCCATCACCGGCGGCTGGGTTCCCGGCCAGTCCCATGCCCGCTTCCACGTCGATGGCGTAACGCTTGGCGTCAAGGTCGATCTTGTCGGCACGGCGATCCGCCTCCGCTGGCGCGGCATTGACGTCACCGCCCGCGTCCGCAGCCCGCGCGTCGCCGAACTCGCCCGCCTCATGCCGGTCAAGCTGCCGCCGGATACGTCGAAGATGTTGCTCTGCCCCATGCCGGGCGTCATCACCTCGATCGTGGTGAAGCAGGGCGATACCGTCGAGGCCGGCCAAACGCTTGCCAGCGTGGAGGCCATGAAGATGGAAAACGTCCTGAAGGCCGAGCGCCGGGGCGTCGTCAAGCACATCGCCGCCAGCGCCGGGCAGAGTCTCGCGGTGGACGAGCTGATCATGGAGTTCGAATAGAATAGATAAGGGGAAGACTTCCCGTAGCGGGTCGAAGAAAATCAGCAGCTTGAGAAAAATCAAGGCGTAGATCGTCCCCGTCGCGTGAAGGTGATGCAGACTAAGCCCGTCCCGCCGCGGATACACCAGGAGGCGTCCTGGCGAGGCGGGGCCGGCGCTGGTGGTGGAGGGACGACGTGAACCTTCATCATCGGGGTCCGCGGAAAATGGTCTCCCTCCGGCGACCGGGGCGGAAGAAATGCAGTCGGACCGACGTTTCTTTCGATTTCCCGTTATTGCGCGCCGGGTGTGCCTGTGAGGCACAAAGGGTGACGGGGCCGCGCCACGCGGCGTCCGAGAAGTGGAAACACTTTGATGGTCGCGCGGCGCAGGTGGATGACGAGGTTCAAGGGTAGTCATGGCCCGGACCTCGTAAGCTGAGGGCGTCCATGACCCTTCCCCGGAAGGCGGCGCTACTGTTCCCACAATCCCCGCCATCGCAGAGAGACCGGAGTCGCGGATAACAACCGCCGAACGGGGCGCTGAGAGGTGCCACATAAACTAACTTTACGAGGCAGCTTTCAGCGCCCCGACCGAACTGAACAACAAGCCACGGCGGAGCCTTCCGCGCGTGAACAAAGGCGTATCGAGGAGCGACCAATGTCGGAGAAGACCCTGAAGGATTGGGAGCAGCTTGCCGAGAAGGAGCTGAAGGCCTCGCCGAAGACGCTGGTCTGGGAAACGCCCGAGGGAATCGACGTCAAGCCGCTCTACACGGCGCAGGATCTCGAAGGGGTGAACCACCTCGACAGCCTGCCGGGTTTCAAGCCCTTCGTCCGTGGCCCGCGGGCCACCATGTATGCCGGCCGCCCCTGGACCATTCGCCAGTATGCCGGTTTCTCGACCGCGGAAGCGTCGAACGCCTTCTACCGCCGCAACCTCGCGGCCGGTCAAAAGGGCCTCTCCGTCGCCTTCGACCTCGCCACCCATCGCGGCTACGATTCAGACCATCCTCGGGTGGAGGGCGACGTAGGCAAGGCAGGTGTCGCGATCGACTCCGTCGAGGACATGAAGATCCTGTTCGACGGCATCCCGCTGAAGGAGATGTCGGTCTCAATGACCATGAACGGCGCGGTGATCCCGATCCTCGCCTCCTTCATCGTCGCCGGGGAGGAGCAGGGCTGTTCGCGGGCCGAGCTGTCCGGCACGATCCAGAACGACATCCTCAAGGAGTTCATGGTCCGCAACACCTATATCTATCCGCCGGAGCCTTCCATGCGGATCGTCGCGGACATCATCGAGTACACCGCGAAGGAGATGCCGCGCTTCAACTCGATCTCGATCTCCGGCTACCACATGCAGGAGGCCGGCGCGACGCTGGTGCAGGAGCTCGCCTTCACGCTTGCTGACGGCCGCGAATATGTTCGGGCCGCACTCGCCAAGGGCCTGAACGTCGATGATTTCGCCGGCCGCCTCTCCTTCTTCTTCGCGATCGGCATGAACTTCTTCATGGAGATCGCCAAGCTGCGCGCCGCGCGCCTCCTCTGGTCGTCGATCATGGAGGAGTTCAAGCCGCAGAAGGCATCCTCGCTGATGCTGCGCACCCACTGCCAGACATCCGGCGTCTCGCTGCAGGAGCAGGATCCGTATAACAACGTCATCCGCACCGCCTACGAAGCGCTGTCGGCCGCGCTCGGCGGCACACAGTCGCTACACACCAACGCGCTCGACGAGGCCATGGCGCTGCCGACGGATTTCTCCGCCCGCATTGCCCGCAACACGCAGCTCATCCTGCAGCACGAGACGGGCATCACCAAGGTCGTCGATCCCCTCGCCGGCTCCTACTACATCGAGAGCCTCACCAACGAACTGGCGGAGAAGGCTTGGGCGCTGATCGAGGAGGTCGAGAAGCTCGGCGGCATGACCAAGGCCGTGGCCGATGGATTGCCGAAGCGGCTGATCGAGGAAGCGGCCACGAAGCGGCAGGCCAGAGTCGACCGCGGCGAGGAGATCATCGTCGGCGTCAACAAGTACCGGCTGGAGAACGAGGACGATCTCGACATCCTGGCGATCGACAACACCGCCGTACGCGCCGCCCAGATCAAGCGGCTGGAGCAGGTACGGCGGCAGCGCGATCCGAAGCGCTTGGAGGAGACGCTCGGGACGCTTTCTGAAGTCGCTCGTTCGGGCCAGGGCAACCTGCTTTCCGCCGCCGTCGAAGCGGCGCGCGCGAGGGCCACGGTAGGCGAGATATCCGACGCCATGCGACAGGCCTTCGGCGACCATGCGGCCGTGCCGGAAGTGGTCGGCGACATCTACGGCGCGGCTTACGAGGACGATCCGGAGTACAGGACGCTTGTCTCGCGCCTCTCCGGCTATGCCCAATCCTCCGGCAAGCCGCGGGTCATGGTCGCCAAGCTCGGCCAGGACGGCCACGATCGCGGCGCCAAGGTGATCGCCTCGGCCTTCGGCGATATCGGCTTCGACGTGCTCGCAGGCCCGCTCTTCCAGACGCCCGATGAAGCAGCGGACCTCGCCGTCAAGGAGAATGTCCAGGTGGTCGGCATGTCGTCACTCGCGGCAGGTCACAAGACACTTGCGCCGCAACTTGTGGAGGCGCTGAAGGCGCGGGGTGCCGCCGACATCATCGTCGTGGTCGGCGGCGTGGTGCCGCGGCAGGACTATGACTACCTGCTGCAGCATGGCGTCGCCGCCGTCTTCGGCCCCGGAACGAACGTGCTGGATGCAGCGAACAAGGTGCTCGACCTCCTGGAGGGCAAGCGCCGCAATATCTGATGCCGTCAAAGTGTTCTCACGAGTTCTCGGCTCAGCGATCGCGGTAGGGCCGTCTACGGTCATAGTCGCGATAGCCGCCCTCTTCCGACGAACCACCAGCCTGCAGCCGGTCGAGAACCTGCAGCAGGAGATCAGCGCAATCCTGGGCTGGCTCGCCATCGGGGCAGCGGAAGGAAATCTTCATCCGGCCGTCCTGAATCCTGTAATGCGCGCCCCGGTGCTCCTTGCCCACATCCCGTCCGTGACCTTGGTCGGGACGATGCATCTCAGCCTCCGGCGGCGGCGGTCCAGAGTCACGGCCGCCGATATCCGTGATGGATTGCGCCAGAACAAGGCTCGGCATCGATAGCGCAGCGGCCGCGGCAGCGATCACAAGCAGCGTCTTCATGGAAAGTTCTCCCGTTCTTCCCGGAAGAACAGCAAGCTTGACGGAATGTTCCGGGGAGCACGCTCAGCCGGCATCCACCAACGCGCCAACATGCTCGCCGATGGCGAGGCAGGAGGTGAGCCCCGGTGATTCTATGCCGAACAGGTTGACGAGCCCCGGCACGCCATGCGCCTGCGGCCCCTGGATGACGAAATCCTGCGCCGCAATCTCCGGCGGGACGATCTTCGGGCGGATTCCGGAATAGGCGGGGATCAGCGATCCGTCGGCAAGACCCGGATAGTAGCGGCGAATGCCCCGGTAAAAGCTCTCGGCCCTTGTCGGATCGACTTCGTAGTCGAGGCCGTCCACCCATTCGACATCGGGCCCGAAACGGCCTTGGCCGGCAAGGTCGAGCGTCAGGTGGATGCCAAGCCCACCCTTTACCGGCACCGGATAGATCAGCCGCGAGAACGGCGTGCGACCGGTCATCGAGAAGTAGCTGCCCTTGGCGAAATACCCCGTCGGCACCCGGTCCTGCGGCATGCCGGCAAGCGATCGAGCCAGCAGAGGAGCACCGTGACCCGCCGCGTTGACCAGCAGCCGGCAGCGCAGCGCCATGGGCTCGTTGCCACCGACCTCGATCTCGATTCCGGCCTCCGTCACGCGCCCTCCGAGAACGGGCGACCGCAGGGCAAGCAGTGCCCCGGCATTCTCCGCATCACCGAGCAGCGAGGTCATCAGTGCATGGCTGTCGATGATGCCGGTCGAAGGCGAAAGCAGCGCACCTGTAGCCGACAGCGCCGGCTCAAGCTCCAATGCCTCCGCTGCGGAAATCTGTCTAAGATCGTCCACGCCGTTCGCTGTCGCCCGGGCCGCGATAGACGGCAGTACTGCGAGTTCTTCGGCGGACGTGGCGACGATCAGCTTTCCGCACTGGCGATGCGGCAGGCCGCGCTCCCCACAATAACGATAGAGGGCATGCTTGCCTGCGACGCACAGTCGCGCCATCAGGCTGTCCGCCGGATAGTAGATGCCGGCGTGGATGACCTCGCTGTTGCGGGACGATGTGCCGGTTCCGATCGCCGGTTCAGCCTCGAGGATCATCACATCGCGTCCGGAAAGCGCCAGCGTCCGGGCAATTGCCACCCCGACGACGCCCGCCCCGACCACCACGCAATCCACTTTCTCCACGTCGCCCTCTCCAATGCTATGCTGCTTCAGAGTGATAACCGAAGGAAGGATCGTCGACAAAGCCCCTCATTTTATCCTCCCGCCATCCCGGTTGCGTCTTAAGTCTACTTGCCGGAGGGATAATTCCGGCGGAGTCTGGTGACGGGAGCAGCCGGTTTCAACCGGGCGAGCAGGAACTATGGTGGGGACGATAGACGGGATGGAGGCAATGGCTTGACGCCACGAACTTCCGGTGAGGCGGTGGCCGGTGCGAGCGCTCCGCTGATTGCCCTCGACACCGTCGTCCTCGATACCGAAACCACCGGGCTCGACGTCCGCCAGGATCGCATCATCCAGATCGGTGCGGTGCGCATGCATGGCGCCGATATCCTGGAAAGCGAAGTCTTCGACGTCATCGTCAATCCGGGGATCCCTATCCCGCCGGCTTCCAGCCGCGTGCACGGCCTTTCGGATGCCGACGTCGCCGGGCGACCCGGTGTTGCCGAAGTCCTGGATGGGCTCAGGGACTTCATCGGCAACCGCGTCGTCGTCGGTCACTCCATAAATTTCGATCTCGCGATGCTTCGCAACGAGGCGCATCGCCACGGTGTGCACTGGAAGGAACCCCGCTGGCTCGACGTCGCATTGATGTCGGTGGCGATCACGCCGGGCCTGGTCAGCCCGTCGCTCGACAATCTGGCGCTGACCTATGGCGTGCAGATCGAGGGGCGGCATACGGCGCTGGGCGACGCCCTTGCGACGGCCGGGGTCTATGCCGGAATGCAGCCGCGCCTCCTCGGCAAGGGCATCCGCACCCTTGGCGAAGCGGAGAACCTCGGACGCTCTGCAACGACGCTCGTGGAGCAGCAGCAGGGCGTCGGCTGGTTCGAGCGCCCGGCCGGCAAGCCGGATTTTGTCCACACCGCGATCGAGGTCGGCAGCCAGCGGGCGATCGACAGCTTCCTTTACCGGCAGCGGCTGGAAGACGTGATGAGCAGTCCGCCGATCACCGTGGATGCCGGCGCCTCCCTGCACGAGGCCGCCCGCCTGATGGCCGACAAGGGCATAGGCTGCGTCATCGTCAGGCAGGCCGATGGGCCGCATGGGATACTGACCGAGCGGGATGTCCTGCGGGTCCTGGCGGACAAGGGTCCGGAGGCCGGGGCGACGCTTGTCGGCACGATCATGACCTCGCCCGTCATCACCGCCCAGGGGGACACCTTCCTCTACCGTGCCCTTGGCCTGATGGCCCGCCGAAACCTTCGCTATCTCGGCGTTCGCGACGAACATGGTGATCTTGCGGGCGTCTTCACCTTGCGCACGCTCCTGCGGGAGCGGGCGCTGTCGACGCTGACGGTGGGCGACGAGATCGCCACCGCGACGAGGCCACGCGAGCTTGCCCGGGTCCAGTCCGCCTTGCCTTCCCTCGCCTCGGGATTGATCTCCGATGGCCTCAATGCGCAGGCGGTGGGGGCAGTGATTGCTGCCGAAGGCCGGGCCATGACGGCACGCGCGGCGGAGATCGCCGAAGGGGAACTACTCGCGGCCGGCCACGGTCCGCCCCCGGCGGAGTACGCCCTGCTCGTTCTTGGCTCGGCCGGCCGCGGCGAAAGCCTGCTGGCGGCGGATCAGGACAATGCGCTCGTGATCGACGACGACTACCACGGCGACCTCGATTCCGACGGGGACTGGTTCAGCCGCTTTTCCACCCGCGTCAACGAGATCCTTGACCGCGCCGGCGTCCACTACTGTCGCGGCGGCGTGATGGCGAAGAACCGTCCCTGGCGCCGTACCCAGGCGGACTGGCTTCGGCAGGCGCGTATCTGGGCGAGCGAACCCTCGCGGCAGGGCTTGGCGAACGTCGACATCTTCTTTGATCTTGCGCCTGCCTATGTCTCGTCGGCGAAGACGACCCGGTTGGCGGACAGTCTTCGTCTGGAATCCGCCCATGTCGCGCGGCACTCGCTCGATCTGCTGCGGATGCTTGGCGAGGACGCCGCGGCACGCTACAGCCAGCTCGGCATGTTCGGCCGCATTCGTAAGGACAATGGCGGACGCGTCGACCTCAAGAACGGCGCCCTTCTGCCGATCGTCTCCGGTGCACGCGTCGTCGCCCTGCGCCACGGCATCTTCGCCCATACCACTCCGGAACGTCTGCGGCAGGCCGCGGCGGCCGCCGGGCGCTCGCAGGCCGATGCGGCCTTGCTTGCCGACATGCACGGCTTCCTGATGCGCCTGATCCTGACCCAGCAGATCACCGATATCGAGGCCGGGCTGAAGCCAGGCGGCACGGTTGACGTTTCGAGACTCAGCCGGCGTGACATGGACCGGCTGCGCGATGCGCTCCAGCATGTCGCCCTTGTTCGCAATGTCGTGCGGGACCTCCTGCAGGTGCCTTGAGTGGTCGACAGTGCCGCTCAGGCGAGCTTGAGGACGCTGTCGATGACCTCGCGGCCGCCGACCACGCCGCTGAACTCCTGCCAGAGGGTTTCGGCAGTCTTCCGCCAATCCTCCGGCCGTTCCGGCTGGAGCACCTGCGTTCCCTGCGAGACAGCTAGGTCGAGCGAGGCCTCTTCGTCCGCCGCCATCCAGCCATTGAAAACTTCGCTCGCCTCTGCGGATATTTCCGCAAGCACCTGCTGCTCCTCTTCCTCGAGGCGATCCCAGAAGTTCTCCGCGTAGAAGACAACGCCCGCGGAGCGGATATGCGCCGTCCGGGTCAGGTAGGGAACGACCTCATGCAGCTTCAGGCCTGCATAGGCGGAGATGGTCAAGTCCATGGCGTCGGCGACGCCGGTGGAGAGGGCGTTGTAGGTCTCGGTGATCGGGATGCCGACGGGGATCGCACCGAAGCGGCTCCAGAGGCTCGTGTGGAGCCGGCTCTGGATCACCCGCATCGTCTTGCCCTGCATCTGCTCCGGCAGCGTGATCGGCTCCTTGGCGAGGAGGTGACGGGCGCCATAGTCGATGAAGCCGCTGGCCACGAATCCGTGACTCGCGAGCCGGCGGACAAGATCGCTGCCGACGTCGCTCCCGACGACGCGGCGCAGGTGAGCGGCGTCACTGTATAGGAACGGCAAGTCGAGTATCTGCAGCTCCGGCACCCATGCGGTGAGGGTCGAGACGGTGCAGAGGCTCGCCTGGATAGAGCCGAGAAGTGCGCCATCCGCCACCTCCTTCTCGCCGCCCAGAGCGCCATTGGGGACGATCCGGAAGCGGAAGCGTCCGGGAAGACGCTCCTCCGCCCTGTCGGCGATCCAGCGCCAGATCCGGGTTTCGGGCTTCTCCTCGCCCAGAAGCGACGCGACCGTGATGACGCTCGTGCGCGCCGAGGCCGATCGAAGGAAGGCGGGGGATGCGAAGGCGGGAGCCAGACCGGCTGCGGCGAGAAGCGTGCGGCGCGTGATCGAAGTCATCGGATATCCTTTCAGAAAAACAGTGCCAGAAGGCAGAGGACGAGGAGGGCGCAGAGCAGTGCGACAAGATAAGGAATGACCGCCCTGAAAAGGGCTCCCACGGGAACACCTGTCGTGCCGCTGACCACGAAGACGAGCATGCCGACCGGCGGTGTCAGGCCTCCCAGCATCAGGTTGACCACGGCGATCACCCCGAACAGGACGGGGTCGATGCCTGCGCCCACGGCAACCGGCAGCAGGATCGGGCCGAGAAGAAGGATCGCGGCGCCAGTATCGAGGACGAGGCCGGCGGCGAGCAGGACGAGATTGCAGAGCAGGAGAACCTGCCATGGTGCCTCCGCAAGCGACCCCGCGAGATCGAGGACGGTCCCGGCCACGCCATCCACCGCGAGCAGGAAAGCAAAAGGCGCGGCGGCGCCGATGAGGAGCCCGATTGCGGCCGCCTCGACGCCAGCTTGCCGGAAGATTGAGGCGAGGCCTCCGCAAGTTGGCCGGGTTGCAAGAGCAAGCAGCAGCGCATAACCGGCTGCGACCGCTGCGGCCTCGGTCGGGGTGACGATGCCGAAGCGGATGCCGCCGAGGACCACGACCACCAGTCCCAATGCCGGCACGGCAGCCAACAGGGCGCGGGATCGCTCCGCGCCGGTTGCCCGGGCGCTTCGGTTGCTGTCGCCGTTCGCGAGACGGATCGCTACCGCCAGGCAGGCCGCCATGAGAAGCCCGGCATAGGCGCCGCCTATCAACAAGCGTCCGGCCGAAATATCCGTCGCGGCTGCCAGCAAGAGAAAGGCAATCGAAGGCGGGATGACATTGTCGAGCACAGAGGTGGCCGCGATAATCGCCGCGGAGCGTTCCGGGGGGTAGCCGTGACTGACGAGATGCGGGTGGAAGGTGGATGCGCCGAATGCGGCGTTCGCGACCGAAGAGCCGGATGCTCCCGAGAAGAAGACGCTGGTCAGAAGCGCAGTCTGCGCCAGACCGGCCCTCCTATGGCCGACGAGGGTTTGCGCCAGCCGCACCAGGCGCTCTCCGGCTCCCGAGAGGGTGAGCATACCGCCGCAAAGCAGGAAGAAGGGAATGGCGAGCAGGAGGAAGCGCGACATGCCGGATGCTGCGGTGGAGACGATGGCCGGCTCCGACAAGCCGCTTCCAGAGGGGATCGCGAACATGACCCCGGCCAGCAGGCAATGGGCGAGCGGGGCGCCAAGCAGGAGCGTCGCACCCGCGGCAAGTGCGGCAACGGCGCTTGGCAGCATGCTTGAGCCAAGGTCCGCCTGCGGCAGGAGAAGCGCAAGTGCTGCACCCGCAGCCACTGATAAAAGGCCGAGGAAGCCCCTGCCCTCGCCGATACGGACCAGCAGCAGCATTGCAAGAAGGAGCGCTCCGCCTGCAGCGAGGCACCAGAAGCGCACATGTTCAGGGAGGCCGAGAGCGGGCGAGACGGAACGGAGCGCCGCTGCAGCCTCGGCACCGCCCGTGAGGAGGAGACAGCCTGCCGCCGCACTCGTCCCGTCAGCGCAAAGGCCCGCAATCCGGCGCCCCTCGTGCGGCAGCAGCCGGGTCAGGATGTCAAGCCTCAGCGAAAATGGCCCCTGCAGGCTGAGCGGCAGGCCAAGACAGATGAGCGCCAGGAAGAGCCAGAGCGCGGCCTCCTCGGTGCCTGCAAAGCCGGTGCTGGCGCCATAGCGGAGGCCGACGGTTACCAGGACAAGCAGGAGAAGCAGTGCGAGGAGCAGACCCGCCCCTGCCGACAGCACCTGCTCGACGCGCAGCGCCATCCGGGTGGCATGGATGGAGGCACGCGACCGAGGGACGGGATGAGGCCCCGACGACACCGATACTTCCTGCCTGCTCTCGCTGCAGCCGGAGACCATTTCAATCATCCGCCGATTTCGACCGCAAGGTCTTCGACGGTCGGCGCCTTATCGATAAGCCCACTCTCCGCCAGGAACGCGCCGAAACGCTCATAACGGCTTCTGTCCAGCGCAGCCGGACGTTTGGCAAAGCGCGGAAGGGTGTCGCGGAAAGCCTGGCGGTTGAGTTCGTCGTCGAGATCGGGATATGCCGCGATGAACAGCGACCATGCTTCATCCGGATGATTGGTCAGGAAGATGCTGGCCTCTTCCACCGCCTGGAGGAACCGCCGCAGGCGACCATCGTCCGAGAGATCCTTGTGGGCGATGAAGATCAACTCGTCATAGACGGGCACGCCATGCTCCTCGGGAAAGAACGAGCGCGCCTCGCCTCCAGCGAGCCGGATCTGGGTTAGTTCGAAGTTGCGGAATCCACCGACCGTTGCGTCGACCTGCCCCCCGAGCAGCGACGAGGTCAGCGCGAAGTTGACGTTGACGAGTTCCACCTCGTCGAGAGCCACGCCTTCGGCGGCGAGCATGCGCTTCAGCATGGCATCCTCGAAGCCCGAGACAGAAAAGCCGATCTTCCTGCCCTTGAGGTCCGCAAGCGTCTTGACGGGACCATCCGCGAGCACCGTCACCGTGTTCAGCGGCGTCTCCACCAGCGTGCCGAAGCGGACGAGCGGCAGACCGGCCGCGTGGTCCAGATAGAGGTTCGGCTGATAATGGACACCGACATCCGCCTGTCTTGCCGCAACCAGTCGCGGCACGGAGGACGGATCGGCAGGCGGGATCAGTTCCACATCAAGGCCTGCCGCTTCGAACAATCCCTTCTGCTGCGCGACAATCATGGGAGCGTGGTCCGGGTTGACGAACCACTCCAGCATGACCGTCAGGCGATCGGCGGCGTGGGACGGTACCGGCCAGGCAAGCATGGCAGCGACGGCCCAGGAAAGAAGATGTATTCTCATGAATGTTTCTCCGGCTAACTATCTTGGATCGGTGTGGTGGACTTCCGGCGCCCATGGGATGATGCGGGCTGTCGCGACATCGACCGCAAGCCGCAGCACGAGGGTGAGCACGGCAAGAAGGACCATGGCGGCGAAGACGATGTCGGTCTGCATGCGGGCATTCGCCTGCACCATGACAAAGCCAAGCCCGGCCGACGCCCCGACCCATTCGCCGACCACGGCGCCGATCGGCGCAAGGGGCGCGGCAACGCGAAGGCCCGAGATCAGGCCCGGCAGAGCCAGGGGCGCGCGGATGTAGCGAAGGGTCTGCCAATGGGTCGCCCGGGTCAGCGCAACGGCATCGAGGATCGCAGGTTCGGTCCGGCGCAGGCCATCAGCAAAGGCGGAGGCGACCGGGAAGAAGATGATGATCGTCGCCATGACGGCCTTGGAGGCGATCCCGAACCCGAACCACAACACGAGGATCGGCGCCAGCACGAAGACCGGCAGCCCCTGCAGCACCAGGACGGCCGGCCAGATCAGCCGGCCGGCACGGGGGAAGGCGGCGGCGGCAAGCGCCGCGAGCGCACCCAGAACGGCGCCACAGGCGAGCCCGATGGCGATCTCGGCGATGGTGACCAGGCTGTTGCGAAGCAGGAAACCGCCCTGGCGGGCGAAGGCGGCAAGGACGTCCGCCGGCGGCGGCAGGATATAGGCCGGGGGATGGAAGAGCCATATGCCGGCCTGCCAGAGCACCAGCAGCCCGACGAGTCCCATCCCCATGTGACGGGGTGGCATGGCTCGACCTAACGCATCGATGAGGCGGCTGGCGGGCGTCCTGTCCGAGGGCTAGGTCTTGAAGAGTATGGCATGGTTCGATCTCCCGACGTCAATCACGGAGATCCAGGCAGAGCGGAGAAGAGAATTGGCGCCGAAAGGCCGTTTCCGTTCCTACGCCGGTATGACCCGGATCAGGTTCAAGGGTCCGGCTCACCGCCATCTCAGCACCGTTACGATGCCCCCCTCGGAATACCGCCATGTTTCATGAACCACGCGGACATGTCAATCCGGGTCCAAAGCCGACGCTCAGGCGTGCCGACTTCATTACCCTCCATGCCAAAGAGATCGGCAGACCC
Organism: Pseudorhizobium halotolerans; assembly: GCF_902153235.2. NCBI lineage: Bacteria > Pseudomonadati > Pseudomonadota > Alphaproteobacteria > Hyphomicrobiales > Rhizobiaceae > Pseudorhizobium > Pseudorhizobium halotolerans. Next base: position 315,703 of record NZ_CABFWE030000011.1, read on the forward strand.
GCCCTCGACGGTCGGGCCCGCCTTCGCGGACAGCCTTACGCTGTTCCCCAGATCGTCTGCGCGGTCTTCACGACGAGCTCGAGCTTGCGCCGCTGGTCTTCCTCGGTGATCGCATTGCCGTGCTCGGTCGATGCGAAGCCGCACTGCGGTGCAATTCCCAGCTGATCCATGTCCACGTACTGGGAGGCCGCCTCGAACTGCTTGCGCAGCCAGTCGATCGATTCCAGTTCCGCCGTCTTCGTGGTGATGAAACCAGCCATGATTCGCTTCTTGCCCTTCGGCAGGAGCTTCAGCGGCTCCAGTCCGCCGGCACGGTCGGTATCGTATTCCATGAAATAGATATCGACGCTGGTCTTGTTGAAGATGGCGTCGGCGGCTGCGTCGTAGCCGCCGGTGGCAGCGTAGGTTGAGCGGAAATTGCCGCGGCACATGTGCATGCCGATGACCATGTCGGACGGACGATCCTTAATCGCCTCTTCCAGCATCCAGGCATAGCGGTCGATCAACCAGTCGGGATCCTGCCCCATGGCCTTGCGCTGCTCGCGCTGCTTCGGGTCGCCGAGATAGGCGAAGAAGATATCGTCGAGCTGCAGGTAGCGGCAGCCGGCCGCGTAATAGGCGGCAACGGCCTGACGATAGGTCTCGGCGATATCCGCAAAGAGCACGTCTGGATCCTTGTACTCGGCAGGACGGACGTCGGCCGGGTCGGTGCGGAAATGCACGCAGGACGGACCGGGAATGGAAATCTTCGGGCAGACACTGGTGTGGTCTTTCACGAAGGTGAAGTGTTCGAGCATTGGGTGGTCCTTCGGGAAGCCGAGCTTGCCGTTGATCACCGGATGCACCGGCGGGATCTGCGTGCCGTGGAACTGCACGCCCTCTCCGCGGGTCTCCATGTCCATGCCGTCAAGCATGCCCATGAAATCGAAATGCCAGAAGGCGCGACGCGCTTCGCCGTCGGTGACAACCTTCAGGCCGACCTCTTCCTGCATCTTGATGAGTTTCGGGATCTCCGCGTCTTCGATGGCGCGCAGGGTCGCCGCATCGGCGCGGGCGGCGCGTGCCTCGGCAATCGGGCGCGGGCGAAGAAGACTGCCGACATGGTCGGCGCGGAAAGGTGGTGTCGGCATGCTGATCCTCCAGTTGATGTCGCGCATTCCGGACGGGATCAGAAGGCTCGATCCTCGTCCTCCGTGGCGACCGCCTTGCCGATACCACAGGATGAGCCGGAACCGGAGAGGAAATCGTTGATCTGTCCGACTGTTCCGTTTGCGCAGTGGCGATGTCGCGGAAGAACATCTCGGGACGGCTCCTCCTCTGCTAGCCTGCAGGTGTTCGGCGCCGCACCAGTTGTTGCATCGAATGGAGAATGACCGGCCCAAAGTCGATACGGAGCGACTTGTTGCGGTGGGCGATCGGGCGACGGCGCCAACAGGCGACCGATGCGCAGCTAAGCCATCCAACGGTCCCGCAAAGGGATGAAGAACATGGATGCGCGCGACGACATGCTTCGCCGGCTCAAGGCGCGAGCCGACGGATTCAGCCTTGAACAGCCCTTCTACATCGATCCCGATTTCCATCGGGTCGATCTCGAGGAGATCTGGTACAAGGACTGGCTGTTCATCGGACATGATTGCGAAATTCCCCGCGCCGGCAACTACTTCACCGTCCAGGTCGGCGACTATCCCGTCGTGATCGTCAGGGGCAAGGACGGCGTCATCCGTGCATTCCACAACACCTGTCGCCATCGCGGCCATCGCGTCTGCACGCAGGAACGCGGCGCATCTGCCCGGCTCGTCTGCCCCTATCACCAGTGGACCTACGATCTCGACGGCTCGCTGGTGTTCGCGCGGCAGATGGGCGAGGACTTCGACAAGGCACAGTTCGGGATGAAGCCTGTCTCCTGCGAGAGCGTCGCCGGCTATATCTTCGTCTGCCTCGCCGCAACGCCCACCGATTTTGCACCGGTACGCGCTTCGATCGAGCCCTACATGAAGCCGCACCGGCTGTGGGAGGCCAAGGTCGCCCATCGCAACACGATCATCGAAAAGGGCAACTGGAAGCTCGTCTGGGAAAACAACCGGGAATGCTACCACTGCGCCAGCAACCATCCGGAACTCTGCCGCACCTATCCGGAGGCACCGAGCGCCACCGGCGTCCAGGGCGCAAAAGACGATCCGGTCATTGCAGAGCATTGGGCACGCTGCGAGGCGGCCGGGCTGCCCAGCGAATTCCGGATCGACGCTTCGGGCCAGTTCCGCACCGCCCGCATGCCGCTGATCCAGGATGCCGAAAGCTACACGATGACGGGCAGGAGAGCCGTCCGTCGGCCCTTGTCGGACGAAGTGACGACCTCGCATATCGGGACCATGCTGCTCTTCCACTATCCGACGACCTGGAACCACATCCTCGTCGATCACGCGATCTCCTTCCGCGTCCTGCCGCTATCGGCGGAGGAGACGGCGGTCACGACGACATGGCTCGTGCACAGGGATGCAGTCGAGGGAGTGGACTACGATCTCAATGAACTGACGCATGTCTGGAACATGACGAACGACCAGGACCGGCGGATCGTCGAGGAGAATGCCTTCGGCATCCGCTCGCCCGCCTACGAGCCCGGTCCCTATTCGCCCGAGCACGAGGGCGGGGTGATGCAGTTCGTAGAATGGTACACGACCTTCATGACAAATCGCCTGCAGGGTGGGGCGGCGCCGCTTTCGGCGGTGGCATGAGATGAACATGGTGCAGCCGACCTATCGCCACATCGACGAGATGCGCCCCTGGTCGGACCGGGAACATCGGCTGGAGTGCGTCGCCGTGACGCCGGAAGCTCCTGACGTGATGACCTTCACCTTCCGGCCCGACCGGCCGGGCGTCTGGTTCCGCTACCTGCCCGGCCAATTCCTGACCCTGGAGATCCCGGCCAGACCGGAGCCGCTGATGCGGACCTATACGCTGTCCTCCAGTCCCTCTCGGCCGTATACGGTCTCAGTCACCGTGAAGGCACAGAAGGGATCGCTCGGCACGCGGTGGATGTTCGACAATCTGCGGCCGGGCATGGCGCTGAAGGCCTTCGGGCCGCAGGGCGACTTCTCCTATGCGCGCCATCCAGGCGACAGATATCTCTTCCTCTCCGCCGGGTCCGGCATTACGCCGATGATGTCGATGACGCGTGACCTCGGCGACCGGTCGCCCGACAGCGACATCACCTTCCTCCATTGCGCCCGCTCGCCCGACGACATCATCTTTCGCTGGGAACTGGAGGCACGGGCTCGCGACATGCCGCAATTCACGCTCGGCCTGATCGTCGAGCAGTTGTCGCGCGGACAGCTGTGGTCGGGACTGAAGGGGCGTATCGACAAGGCAAAGATCGCGCTGCTGGCGCCCGATTTCCTCGACCGCACCGTCTTCTGCTGCGGGCCTGAGCCATTCATGGCGACAGTTCGCGAGTCGCTTTCGGGTGCCGGCTTCGACATGGGCCACTACCATGAGGAGACGTTTCACCCGGTTGCGCCGCCACCGCCGATTGCCACCGCCGACCCCCATCGCGGTGTGGAACCGAGCAGGATCCTCTTCTCGGCCTCCGGGAAGGAGGGGGCCTGCGAGCCGGGCCACACGATCCTTCAGGCGGCCCGTGCTGCGGGCGTGCGTATCGCCGCAGCGTGCGAATCCGGCCTCTGCGGCACCTGCAAGGTCCGCAAGCTAGCTGGCGAGGTCGAGATGAATCACAATGGCGGCATCCTCGACGACGAGATCGATGATGGCTTCATCCTCGCCTGCTGCTCCCGCCCTATGGGTGACGTGGAGATCGAGGCCTAGCCTACGTCTTTTTACGGCAGGGCGTTCCGTCGCCGATCCCCGCGAGGGACGGACGGCACGCCAGTGTCACCCAAGACCGAACGAAAAAGGTTGACGTCGAAGCGTGCAGCTTCAAAGTCGCCCCTATGGGCTGCACATTCGTTCGATCGGCGCGCGGCATGACATAGACAGGGACTTCCTGATGACTGAATTCACCACCCGCCCCGAAATCCTCGGCACCTTCGGCGTCTTCACCTCGACCCACTGGATTGCCTCCGCGGTCGGCATGAGCATCCTCGAGAAGGGCGGCAATGCATTCGACGCGGCCGTGGCCGCCGGTTTCGTGCTGCAGGTCGTCGAGCCGCACCTGTGCGGACCCGGCGGAGACATGCCGGCCGTCATCTATTCGAAGAAGCGCGACAGGATCGAGGTCATATGCGCCCAGGGGCCCGCGCCGAGAAGGGCCACGATCGAGCACTACACCGCAGAAGGGCTGCGGCTGATCCCTGGCGACGGACTGCTCGCGACGGTCATCCCGGGCGCGTTTGACGGCTGGATGCTGATGCTTCGCGACTATGGCACCATGTCAGTCCGCGAGGTGCTGGAACCTGCCATCTACTATGCCGAGCAGGGGCATCCCGTACTGGCGCGCGTCTCCGCGACGATCAAGGGGATGGCAACATTCTTCGAGAACGAGTGGCCGACATCCTACCAGACCTGGCTGCCGGGCGGCTCGGTTCCCGAGCCTCTCTCCAACTTCCGGAACCCGGTGCTCGCCGAGACCTGGAAGCGCATCATTGCCGAAGCGGAATCCAAGTCCGGTCGCGAGGAGCAGGTCCAGGCCGCGCGCGACGCCTTCTATCGCGGCTTCGTTGCGGAGGCGATCGACCACTACCTGGAGACCGCAGAGGTGATGGACGCCAGCGGGCAACGTCACAAAGGTGTCCTGACGGCGGAGGACATGGCAGGCTGGGAAGCAACCATCGAGAAGCCGCAGACCTACGACTACCACGACTGGACGATCGCCAAGACCGCCGCGTGGGGACAGGGCCCGGTGCTGCTGCAGTCGCTGGCACTGTTGAAGGGTTTCGACATCGCGTCCATGGATCCGGCCGGACCCGATTTCGTGCACACCCTGGTGGAAGCGATGAAGCTCGCCTTCGCCGACCGGGAAGTCTACTACGGCGACGTCAACTTCTCCCAAGTGCCGATCGACCATCTGCTGTCGGACACCTACAACAGCGAGCGCCGCAAGCTGATCGGGGCGCAGGCGTCGCACGAACTGCGTCCGGGGCGCGTTCCCGGCTACGAAAACCAGTACGACCTCACGCTTGCCATGCTCGACGAGATGAGCGGCAAGGGCGCCGTCTACGAGCCGACCATGGCACACCTGTCGGAGAAGCGGGGCGACACCGTCCACATCGACGTCATCGACCGGTGGGGCAACATGGTCTCGACGACGCCATCCGGTGGCTGGCTGCAGTCGTCACCGATCGTCCCCGGCCTCGGTTTCGCCCTGAATTCCCGTGCGCAGATGTTCTGGCTGAAACCCGGCCTGCCGACATCGCTTGCGCCCGGCAAGCGGCCGCGCACGACCCTTACGCCGTCGCTCGCCCTTCACCAAGGTCGGCCCACCCTTGCTTTCGGGACTCCCGGCGGCGACCAGCAGGATCAGTGGCAGCTGCCCTTCTTTCTCCGGTATGTCCATCACGGAAAGAACCTGCAGGCGGCGATCGACACGCCTCTTTTCCACACCTCGCACTTTCCGGGCTCCTTCTATCCGCGCACAAGTTCCCCGGGCGAGATCATGGTCGAACGCAATATCGGCGCGGATGTCCTCGACGAGCTGCGGCGCCGAGGTCACAAGGTCACCGTGGCCGACCCGTGGACGGTGGGACGCCTGACGGCTGCAAGGCGTGACGAGGACGGGCTTCTTCGCGCAGCGGCGACACCACGGCTGATGCAGGCCTATGCCGTAGGACGATAGTCGACGCGGACGACTTCAACGGCACAACCACGGCGACGCAGTTGCCTGAGGCCTCAAGGGCCGGTCCTGCGCATCCTCGGAGCGCTACCGATCAACTGCCGGGTGTAGGGATCCTGCGGGCTGCCGAACAGGGCCTCGACGGGCCCCTGTTCCACCACCCGTCCCGAGCGCATGACGGCGACCCGGTCGGCTATCGCCTCCACCACCGCGAGGTCGTGGCTGATGAACAGGTAGGACAGGCCGAACTTCTGCTTCAACTCCTGCAGGAGCAGCAGGACCTGCGCCTGCACAGAGACATCGAGGGCGCTGACCGGCTCGTCCAGGATGAGGATCTGCGCCTCGGCCGCGAGCGACCGTGCAATGGCGATACGCTGCGCCTGTCCGCCCGAGAACTCGTGAGGATAGCGGCTCAGGGTGTCGGCCGGCATCTGGACCGCATCCATGAGGTCCGCCATCCGCGCCCGCCGCTTGTCTGCGCCGTAGCCGCTCAGCAGTTTCAACGGCGTCTCCAGGATCTCGCCGATCGTCTTGCGCGGGTTGAGCGAGGCGACCGGGTCCTGGAAGACGTACTGGACAACCTTACCGAAGGCGCGCGCACCCTGTCGACGCAATTTACCCGCGTCTTGACCCGCAATCATCATGTCGCCCGCGGTCGGCTGTTCGAGCCCAACCAGCATACGGGCGAGCGTGCTCTTGCCCGAGCCGCTTTCGCCCACAACCGCAAGCGTCTCTCCGCTCCGCAGCGCGAGCGAGACGTGATCCACCGCCGTTACCATGTGGCGCCTGCCGCCGAACAGCGAACGACCGCCTCCGAAGGTCTTGATCAGGTGGCGAACCTCGAGCGCCTTCTCCGTCATGCGCGGTTCTCCGGCCGGAAGAGTACCGATACGCGTTCCAGGAAGGTCTTCCCCTGCCCGATCTCCGGAACACAGGCGATCAGCCGCTTCGTGTAATCGTGCTGGGGATTGGCTAGCACTGCGCGTGTTTCGCCCATCTCCACCACCGCACCGTCCTTCATCACGGCGACGCGGTCGCAGATCTCCGCCACCACGCCGAAGTCATGGGTGATGAACAGAAGCGCCATGCCCCTTTCCTTCTGCAGGTCCCTTAGCAGATCGAGGATCTGCGCCTGGACCGTGACATCCAGCGCCGTGGTCGGCTCGTCGGCAATGATGACATCCGGATCATTCGCGAGCGCCATGGCAATGCCGACCCGCTGGCGCTGCCCGCCGGAAAGCTGATGGGGGAAATGCCTTGCCCGCTCGCCGGCCTCCGGAATGCCTACCCGCTCGAGAAGCGCAATGCTGCGCTCCTGAAGGGAACGGCGGTCCAGCCTCTGATGGGCGGCGATTGCCTCCTCCACCTGCCGGCCGATGGGATGCATCGGATGCAGCGTCGTCAGCGGATCCTGGAAGATATAGGCAACCCGGCTTCCCCTGCAGGCAATCAGCTTCGTCTCCGGCATGGCGAGAACGTCCTCACCATGGAGATAGATTGCGCCGTTGCGAATGATGCCGGGCGGGGAATTCACGAGCCCCATGACAGACAGGGCCGTCACGCTCTTCCCCGACCCGCTCTCGCCGATCAATCCCAGGCACTCGCCCGGCCGAAGGTGGAGCGAGACGTCCTTCACGGCGGCCGAATAGTGCCCGTTGCGGGTGAAGCCTGTTTCCAACCCCTGGACATCCAGCACGGCATCCGGCTTGCCGGACGGTGGCCTTGCGCGAGCGGGATCGACTGCCGTGCGCGGTCCGGGGCGAAGAAGCGCACCCGATCGCAGACGTGGGTCAAGCACGTCGCGGATGCCGTCACCTAGGACGTTCAAGCTGATGACGATCAGGAAGATCATCACCCCCGGCACGACGGAGACATGCGGCGCCGTGAAGAGCTGCGCCCTGCCTTCGCCGAGCATTGAGCCCAGGTCCGCCTGGGGCGGTTGCGCGCCGAGGCCGAGGAAGCTGAGGCCTGCCGTTTCCAGGATCATCCATCCTGCAGTCGTCGACATGGTGATGACGATCACCGGCAGGACATTGGGGAGGATCTCGGTCGAAAGAATGGAGACATGGCCCTTGCCGGACAGACGTGCTGCATCGACAAACTCCGCATGGGACAGTGCCAGGGTCACGCCCCGGACGTTGCGGGCGAAGAAGGGGATGTTGACGACTGCGATCGCGTAGAGCGCGTTCATCAGCCCCGGCCCCAGCACCGCAACGATTGCAAGCGCCAAAAGGATGTAGGGAAAGGCCATCAGCATGTCGATGCCGCGCATCATCAGGTTGTCGGTGCGGCCGCCCGCATAGCCGGAGACGAGGCCGATTGCCGAACCGATCACCGCCGCGACCAGCGTCGCCGAAAAGCCGACGGTCATGGAAACGCGACTGCCCCAGATGAGGCGGCTGAGGATGTCGCGCCCCAACTCGTCCGTGCCCAGAAGGTGGCCCTCGAAGAGAAAGGGTCGCAGCCGCTCCGCCGGTGCCGTCGCATTCGGATCGGGCAGCGGCAGGACCGGCGCCAGGAGCGCGACCAGCACGAGCAGTGCCAGGAGGAACAGCCCGATGGCCGCAAGTCGGTTATGGAGGAGCAGGCTCCAGGAGGAAATGCGCTGCGACCCCGCCTTCGGCGCCGGCACCACCATCAGACTGTCGGTCATGAGCGGATCCTTGGGTCAAGCATGGTTTGCAGAATGTCCGCCGCGAGGTTGAAGAGGACATAGCTCGCTGCGACGACGAGGACCCCGCCCTGGACCAGGAGTATGTCGCGGGTAGAGATCGCATTCACGAGCATGGCGCCGATACCGGGCCACTGGAACACGGTTTCGATGTAGACGGCGCCGCCGAGCACGAAGCCGGCCTGGATCCCGATGACGGGGATGACGCTGACGAGCGCGGCACGAAAGGCGTGGCGGTAGATGACCTGCCGTTCCGGCAGCCCCTTGGCGCGGGCGGTGCGCACGAAATCCTGGCGGAGCACCTCCAGCATCGCAGCGCGCGTCAGCCTGGCGATGACGCCGGCGGCGACAACGGCAAGGGTTGCTGCGGGCAGGATCAGGTGGAGCAGAAGGTCCTTCAGGTCACCGCCTCCATAGATCGCATACATGCCGCTCGCCGGCAGTAACCGCCACTTTACAGCGAATAGCAGAATGAGGATCAGGCCGAGCCAGAAGGACGGCATGGATATGCCGGCAAGCACCAGGAAGGTGATCACCCTGTCGGCCCAGCCGAACTGGCGAACGGCCGAGACGACACCTGCGAGAAGGCCGATTACCGAGCAGAGGATGAGCGACACGCCGGCAAGGACAAGCGTCGCCTGGAAACGTTCCAGCACCTCGTCAAGGACAGGACGATTGAGGGCAAAGGAGCGACCGAAGTCGCCCTGGAGGACATTGCCGATCCAGATGAAGTACTGCTGCACCAACGGCTTATCGAGCCCAAGATCACGATTGATGCGCTCTACATTCTCCGGGGTGGCATAGGCGCCCAGTATGGCAGTCGCCGGATCGCCGGGGATCATCGACATCACCAGGAAGACGATGACGGAGAGGCCGAACAGAACGGGAAAGACCGAAAGCAGCCGCTTTGCGACATAGGTAGGCATGAGCAGCCTCCGAAAAGGTTTCGCCGGTTCCCGCCCGGGAACCGGCGAAGGCAGGACGGCTACTTGGTGACGTCCTTCAGGTGCAGCAGGAACGACGGCTGGAGCTTGAAGCCTTGCACGGCTGCGGTGGTCACTGCGTTCTGGACCCAGTTCGACACGAAGAGCCAAGGTGCATCCTCATGGACGATCTCCTGCACTTTCTCATAAAGCTCGGCGCGCTCAGCCTGGTCGGTGGAGGTCCGGGCTTTGGCCAGCAGTTCGTCGACTTCCGGGTTGGAATAGTAGCCGGAGTTGAAGCCACCATTTTCCGGCGAGGCCTCGGTTCGAAGCGTCAGATAGGGCACCGTGTCGGGATCGTTGGTCATCCAGGCCATCTCAGCCATGTCGGCCTTGCCTTCCAGCCCTTCGTTCACCCGCCCCAGGAACGTGTTCCACTCGTAGGTCTCTATGGCGACATCGAAACCGACGGCCTGCAGGTCCGCCTGTATGGCGGCGCCCATTGTGACGGGGTTGAGCATTCCAGAGCCGCCCTCGGTCACGTAGAAGGTAATCTTCGGATTTTCGACGCCCGCTTCGGCGAGCAGCTGCTTCGCACGTGCCGGGTCGTGGGGGTAGGGCTCCACCGAGCTTTGGACCCAATTGAAGGCGGGCGGGATCGGCCCCGCGGCAACGGTGGCGGTGCCCTGAAGCACATCGTTGACGAGGGTTTCCTTGTTGACGGCATAGTTCGCAGCCTGCCGGACAAGCTTGTCGGCGAAGGGGCCCTCCTTGGTGTTGAGGATGGCGAACCACACATGCGGGCCGGCCTGCTCCACAACATTCAGGTTGGCGTCGGAGCGGAATGACGCTAGGCTGTCCGGCGGCACTTCCACCATGATGTCGATGCCGCCTGCCATCATTTCCGCGATGCGCGTGTTGGCATCGGTGATCGGCCGAAAGACAACCGCCTCCAGCGCCGGCGCGCCGTCCCAATAATCGTTGTTGCGTTCAGCAGCCACGAGCTGGTTGGACTTCCACTCTGCGAACCTGAACGGCCCGGTTCCCGACGGATTGCGTCCGAAATCCTTGCCATGCTGCTCCACCGCGGCCGGCGAGACGATCAGGCCTGTCGGATAGGCGAGGTTGGACAGGAAGGGCGCGAAGGGTTCGTTCAGCTTGAACTCGACGGTGCTGTCGTCGATGACGTTGACCGCCTCGACAGCCGAGAAATTGAAGGACAGCGGGAAAGGTCCCGTATCGTGGAAGGGATGGTCGTCCTTCAGCATCCGGTCGAAGTTGAACTTCACCGCTTCGGCATTGAACGCAGAGCCGTCATGGAACCTAACGCCTTGCCGGAGCTTGAAGGTATAGGTCTTACCGTCATCGGAGATCGTCCAGCTCTCCGCCAGCGCCGGCTCCACCTCGAGCGTCCCATCCTTGTAGCGGACGAGCCCGTCATAAAGGTTGACCAGGATACGGAAGTCATTCGTTGCAGTGACTGCATGAGGATCGAGCGACTTCGGCTCGGCGATCTGCCCGACGACCAGAACATTCGGGGGTGTCTGCGCTGCCGCCGAAACGCCAAACAGCGCAAGCGCGGTGACTACGACCGCGCGGTGAAACAGCCTCTTCATGGGGAAGATCCTTTCGATTTGGCCCGTTTGGCAGGTAACTTAACCCCCTGATCCGCGATGGCAAGGATGAAGGGTCCACGCATCGCGGCTTGCAGCTATCGCCCAAGCGTGCCGCCAGCTCCGCCTGTCATTCCTGCATGGTTCTGGGCCGGTCGGTTGCGCAGTGGGATTGCGGCTCTCGGTTCATTGCAGGAGCGTGCGCAACCTCGAGGCCCGTTCAACGGACGGAGAATTCCTGAGCGCGGATATAGAGGGTCCTGAGCCCACCCAAGTGGTTGGCGGCGAAGGCCTTCAGCGCTCCGTCCTGCCCGGTCTGCTGATACTCCTCTATCAGCTGGATCATGCTTTCCAGCGCCAGCACCTGGGCTGAGAAGTAGGCGTTGCTGAACTGCTCCTCAGTTGCCGTCTCGAGAGCCTGAAGCTTGTTCTGATATTCCTGAGACAGTTCGGGCGAGGGATCGAGGCCCTCCTGTCTGATCGCTTCCACAAGCTCCACCCCGAACCCCTGCCGCATCTGATCCGTTACCGTCTGGGCGAAGGTCTTGACGAATTCCTCCTGTCCGCGAGACGCCGCAACCTCTGCCGACTTCAGCACGAAGTTGCTTAGGCTGGTCAGACGGTCGGCGAACATCCGCTTCTCATCCTGCTGGGCAAAAGCCGGCGCGAGGCCAGCCGGCAGGAACAGCAGGACAAGAATCAATATGCCGGGGAGAGACCTGTACATCCGAATACCTTCCGTTGGGACGATCGCTATCGCGCCCGCGATCCGAAGCGCGAGGCCCAAGGAGCGAACCGGATCGACCCTCCGAAGTTCCACCAACGGGCATAGGCGTCCGCGAGCGACGTGAATGCCCCCATCATGGCCGAGTTGATGGGGACCGCTCGACCGGCAGAGCCCGGTTCAGCCAGAGATCAGCCGTGGCAGCCAGAGCGAGATCACCGGAAAGGCAATCAACAGTGCCAGCCGCACAAGCTCGCCCAGGAAGAACGGGGCCACACCCTTGAATGTCTGGCTCATCGGCACGTCCTTCGCCAAGGAGCTGATGACAAACACGTTCATCCCGACAGGCGGCGTGATCAACCCGAGCTCCACGACGATCAGCGCCAGGACGCCGAACCAGATCTTCACGTCCTCTGTCGGCATGCCGAAATCGAGTTCGCTCACCACCGGCCAGAAGAAGGGCATGACCAGCAGGATCATCGACATCGAATCCATGAGGCAGCCCAGGACGATCAGCGCAAGAAGCAGCAGGATGAGGATCACCATCGGCGAGAGCCCGGAATTGACCATCATCTCCGCGGCGGCCTGGGGCACACCGCCCCGGGACATGAAGATCTTCAGGAGTTCGGCGCCGAACAGGATCAGATAGATCATCCCGCTGGTTTTCGCCGTCTCCAGCAGCGCCCAGCGATAATCGGACAGGCGCACGCCACGCCTGAGTGACCCGTAGAGCGCCACCAGGGCTACACCGATGGCCGCAGCCGGAGTCGGATTGTAGAGACCGACATAGATGCCACCGATGACGATGACGAAGATGCCGAGAACGGGAACGACCCCCAAGGTGGCCGAAATCCACTCCGACCAGGAGATCCTGTCTCCGGCCGGGCCGGAATCCGGCACGACCCGCACGTAGATTGCGATCACCAGGATGAAGAGCACGACCGCGATCAAACCGGGGAACAGTGCGGCGGCGAACATGGAGACGATATTCGCCTCGACAATGACCGCATACACGACAAGAACGACCGAAGGCGGTATCAGGATTCCCAGAAGGCCACCAGCTGCCAGCGTGCCGGTCGCCAGCGCGCCGGAATAGCGGTACCGCTTCAACTCGGGAAGGGCCACCTGGCCCATGGTGGTGGCCGTCGCCAGCGATGAACCGCAGACGGCGCCGAACCCCGCGCAGGCGGCAATGGCAGACATGGCGACGCCGCCGCGCATACGCCCGAACCAGGCGTTGGCGGCGCGGAAAAGGTCCTGCGACAGGCCAGCGCGGGTGGCGATGTAGCCCATCAGCACGAACATCGGGATGACCGACATGTCATATTTGGAGAACTGGCTGAAACCGAGCGTCTTCAACTGGTTGAGAAGTACCGCGTGGCCGTTCAGGGCGACGGTCCCAAGCGCGCCGACAAGGATCATCGCATAGGCAATCGGCATCCGTATGCCGATGAGGATGACAAGCGCTGCAAGGCCCACAAGCCCGAGTAGGAGACTCTGATCCATGCGTCACATACGTTCCTGCTGTGGGTGAGCGATGTCCCGATAGCTCTCAGCCAGCGTCACCAGCGACGCCAGGACAAGGAGCAGGAGGGAGATGACGATCGGGATGAAAGCGTAGCCGATCGGGATCTGCAGGATTGCCGTCTGATAGTCGTATTCGAACTGGTCGAGCGTCCCGATCCAGGTTCTCCACGCCATGATGGCCGCAAAGACCAGCGCCACGAGCGCGGAGAGCAAGATCAATACCGCACGCGAACGCCGTTTCAGTCCCGATGTGAAGATATCCGCGGTGACGTTGGCATCGGTCAACTGGCAGTATGGCAGGAAGCAGAAGACGCCGACCGCGACACCCAGCTCGGTCAGTTCGAAGTCTCCGGGCAACGGGTTGCCGAACGCACCCGTGATGACGCTGATCGTCTGAATGGCTACCACCAGGAGAATAACGACGCCACCGGCGAGCGCCCAGGCGGTGATGATGCGGTGGGTGAGGCCTTTCAGCCCCACCCCCCTATTGCCGGCTCGTCCGACCGCCATCGTCTTACTTGGCCGAATTGGCCGAGATCAATTCCCGGGCCTTGCTCACCAGGGTCGCGCCGTCGATCCCCTTGCCATCGACCTCATTGACCCAGCGATCGACGACCGGTTCAAGCACCGTCTGGAAGGCTTGTGTCTCTTCCTCGGTCAGCTGGATATGGGTGTTGCCGGCGTCCGTGGCGACCTTGATGCCGCCGTCGTCGATCTGCCGCCAGATATCGGCGGCCTTCGCCAGCCACTCCTCGTTGGAGTTATCGACGAATGCCTTCTGAACATCTTCGGGCAGCGAGTTCCACTTGTCCAGATTCATCGACACCTGGAAGATCGTGGTGCCGAAGCGGGTCATGTCGTGACCCTCGACCTGGTACTCGGTCTGATCCTGGAGCTTCAGGGCCGGGATGATCTCCCAGGGGATCAGGGCGCCGTCGACCACGCCCTTCGAGAAGGCCTGCGGGATATCCGGAACCGGCATGGCCGCCGGCGCCGCGCCGAGGGCTTCGATGACCCATGCGCCGGTGCGGGTTGGAATGCGCATCTTCTTCCCGGCCAGGTCTTCCGGCTTGCGGACTTCGTCCTTGACCATCTGGATGGCCTGGCCTGCATGGCTGTGCAGGAACATCACCTTCACGCCCTTGTACTCTTCGGCAAGGTGCTCGTCGAACATCGCGCGGATCGCCAGATTGGTCGCCTTGATGTCGTTGGTGTGGATGAAGGGAAGTTCGAAGACTTCCGTGCGCGGGAAAAGCCCCGGCGTGTAGCCATTGACCGTCCAGATGAGGTCAACGACGCCGTCGCGAACCTGGCTGATCAGTTCCGGGGGGGCGCCGCCGAGCGACATCGAGGGATAGATCTCGATCTTGACCTTGCCGCCGCTGGCTTCCTCGATGGATTTCGCCCAAGGCTCCAGCATCTGGGTCTGGGCCGGCGACTTCGGGCCCAGGAAATGATGGAGTTTCAGGGTGAATTCCTGCGCGAACGCCGAAGCGCTCAACGCGGTCGTGGCCATGGCCGCCACCAGCAGTGTCTTCAAGGTTTTCATTGGCATTTCCTCCCTGTTTAGCCTCTGAAGCGCCGGCATTGCCGGCATGTTATCACGCCACCCGTATGTCGAGCAGCGCAGTGCGCTTGTTCTGCATCACCTCCGTGACCGCAGCCTCCAGGGCCGCAGGCAGGTCGGCTCGTTCCGTGACCTTCCGTCCCCATGCATTGCTGGCTTCGGCAATCTTGGTGAAATCCGGACTGGGCGAAAGCCCGGTCAGCGGCATCTGGTTCGCCTTGGCCGCATAGCCCTCCGGATACATCATGGTCACGGATTGCCGCACCGCCCCCCATTCCGCATTGTTGAGGATCAGGATCAGCACGGGAATATCGTAGGCTTCCATGATCTGATGGCAGGCCACGGGATTGGCGAACATATAGGATCCGTCGCCCAGCGTCGCGACCACCAGCCTGTCGGGCCGAGCAAGCTTCATTCCCATGGCGCAGGGAAGAGACCAGCCAAGGCCGCCGGAATGCGGCTCCTGGTACCATGCCTGCGGGTGATCAAGCGTCATCGGAGCGAGCGGACATCCGAGTTCCGACAGCACTGTCGCCTCATGTGCCTTCAGCGCTTCGGACAGGCACCAGGCCACATGGGCCTTCGTCATCCGCGGCCCGTCTTCGTCGCGCGCAACGGCAATCTCCGTTTCGCGCTGCTCCGTCAGTCTTGTCCGCAAGGGCCTTGCCCGCGCTTCACGGCCTGCCGGATCGGGATCACCCAGCTTTTCCATCGCAGCGGCCAGCGCAACCAGACCGGCCGAGGTTTCCGTCGCGATCGAGAGATCGGAGCGGAAGTTGCGCACCGGGAAGCGGCTGAAGAGCGGGTTGGGGCCGAGGTGAATGACCTTTGCAGCCGCGGGCGGCGAATGGATCTCCGGCATCCACGGCGCCAGCGCGTCTATGACCAGTACGACATCAGCGTCCTCGAGCCACGGAGCCGGATCGGCACCGGCCCACATCGGATGACTGGTCGGCAGGCCGATTTGCGTCGCCCAGTAATGGACCACGGGAATGGAGAAGCGGTCTGCCAGTTGCGAAAGCGCTGCGAAGCCCTCGGCGTCACCTGCACCGCGTTGCACGAAGATGACCGGCTTCCTCGCTGCCACCAGCCATTCCGCCGCCTGACTAATATCGCTCGCCGAGGCTTCGACGCGCGCGGGCATCATCGTCGGCGTTGCGGCGGTTGCGGATGCATCGATCGTCTCGCTCAGGACTTCGCGCGGCAGGCTGAGATAGACCGGGCCCTTCGGGGTGGAGTTCGCGATCGCGTGGCCGCGGTCGAGCATATCCGATACCTGCTCGGGAAACCGCAGCTCGTAGTCCCACTTGGCGGCCTCCCGCACGAGTGCGGTCTGATCGCGCATCTCCTGACCCCAGCCGATCGGAACCGTACGCGCACCGAAGCGGCCTTTTTCCACGGTCGGTGTCCGGCCTGACATGAGAAGCATCGGAACGTGATCCGTGGCCGCATTGAGCGCACCGATCGCGCCGTTGGCGAGGCCGACATTAGTGTGCAGGATGACCGCCTGCGCCTTGCCGGACAGGAAATAATAGCCATGGGCCATGCCCATGGCTGCATGCTCGTGCGGAATGGTGATGGCCTGCGGCAGCGCAACGCCAGACGCTGCCGCTTCGGCCAGGCCCTCGATGATGGGCGGGAAATCAGTCCCGGAATTTGCGAACACGTAGTCGACGCCAAGCGTCTTCAGCCGGCTGAAGATAACACTGCCGGCTACCACCTGCCCATCGCCACTCCTCAACGCATCCACCCAGGCCCTCCGATCCGCTTGACATTTCACATATTGAAATACTAATTTCAATATCACGCTGTTTTGCACGTTGTGTCAAGCAGCTTCCAGCAAGTTTGCAGGAACGGTCAGGACCCCATGAGTACGCCCCTCAACAACTCGATCCTCAAGGCAGTCAGCATACTCGACCTTTTCGACGACAAGAGGCAGGAACTGACAGCCCGAGATGTGGCTGAACTTGGGGATATGAACGGCATCACGGCTCATCGGCTCTTGAGAACGCTGGCCGAAGCGGGCCTGCTGACTTCCCCCCGAAAAGGCCTGTACCGACTTGGAAGCAAGCTGATCGACTACGGGGAAAGGGCCAAGAGCTTCAGCCGCCTAGCGGCCCAGATCCAGCCCTTTCTCAATGGGCTGGCCGCGGAGACCAAGGAAGGAGCAATGGCAACGACCTTCGATGGGTCGGTCATCACCTGCATCGCGGCCGCCCATTCAGACCAGACCTTCAGCTTCAATGCGCGCGTTGGCGCCCGCATGGAGGCTTATGCGACAGCCAACGGCAAGCTGTGGCTGGCCATGTCCGAGCCGGCCATGCTCAAAAGCTACCTGAACGCTACGGATCTGACGCCGCTTTCGGCAGACACCGTCTCCGATCCTGACGTTCTGTCACAGGAACTGGAAATCATCCGCCGACAAGGCTTTGCCACGAACTACGGCGAGCGAGAGACGGGGCTCTCGGCCATCGCCGTCCCAGTCAAGACAGCGGCCGGCCACATGGTGGCGGGCATTTCCATATTCGGACCGTCCGCCCGCCTGACTGCCGACCGCCTGGCAAGCCTCCTGCCACTCCTGCAATCGACCGCCGACGAGATCAGACAGGTTCTCTGAGTGGTCTTCAGTCGTAAGCTAGCGCTTACATTTCGCACCCGCAGTGCAGCGGTCAGTCAGAAATCGGGAAAGCAAAACCGGCTTTCACGCGGTCCATCACCACCATGGTCTTGAACCCCTTGATGTCGTGGTTCTCGTAGAAGAACCGGCGGGTAAAGGCCTCATAGTCCTCCATGTCCTTCGCTGTGATGACCAGGATGAAGTCTGCATCTCCGGTGACATAGTAGCCGATCATCACTTCCTTCGTGGCCCGGATCGCGGCCTTGAACCGGTCGACGATGTCCGCCCGTTCGCGTTCAAGGGAGACGAGGACGATCATCGTGATGCCGCGTCCGGCGGCCTTGGGCGAAACGATGGATACATCGGCCTCGATCACGCCTTCCTCACGCAACCGCTTCAATCGCCGCTGGCAGGCAGTCGGTGAAAGATTGATGATCTGCGCCAGTTCGTCCGACGTCAGCCGGTTGTTCTTCTGAACGGCTTCAAGCAGAGCCCGGTCAGCTCTATCAAGCGAGGTCATGCAGAATTCCTGCGTCTGTGGCTGAAGTAAGCCGAATTTCTGCATCGCCTTGCTTGGTGACGCAGCGTCTCGATCTTCGTCCGAGACTAGACTGCGTGTAAACCCCTTGGAGGCCCCATGGAAGGCATCGCTATTGCTGCCCTGAAAAACCTGCGCCGACCGGATCTGCTCGAAAGCCGCGCCTTCTTGAATGGCGAGTGGATGGAGCGCCGCGAAACCCTACGCGTCATCGATCCAGCGACACAGGAACCTCTCGCCGACGTTGCTGCCTGCTCGCTGCAGGATGCGGACGCCGCTGTGGAAACAGCGAAACGTGCCTTCCTCGACTGGCGCGACTGGCTGCCGGCTGCACGTGGGGAGATCCTGCGGACCTGGGCGAGGCTGATGCGGGAGAACGCGCAGGACCTTGCCGTCATCATGACCTGCGAACAGGGCAAGCCGCTGGCGGAATCCCTGGGCGAGATTTCCTATGCGGCAAATTTCCTGGACTGGTTTGCCGCCGAGGGCGAGCGCGCCTACGGCGAGACGATGCCCAGCCATCTGCCCAGCAGCCGCCTTTCGGTGCAGATGCAGCCTCTCGGCGTCACCGTCGCCATCACGCCCTGGAATTTTCCCTCCGCCATGATCACCCGCAAGGCTGGCGCCGCTCTCGCGGCCGGCTGCACGATGATCGTCAAGCCCGCGCCCGAAACGCCGCTTTCGGCGCTTGCCCTGGCCAAGCTCGCCAAGGAGGCCGGTGTGCCGGCGGGCGTTTTCCAGGTTCTCACCGGCGAGGCCGCGCCACTTGCCCGCCGCCTCCTGGAAAATACCGAGGTGCGGGCATTTTCGTTCACCGGCTCGACGGAGGTCGGGCGCATCCTCCTCACCCAGTCCGCCGCGACGGTGAAGAAGGCCTCGCTGGAACTCGGCGGCCATGCGCCGTTCATCCTGTTCGACGATGCTGACATTTCCAGATCCGTCAGCGATTGCATCAAGGCGAAGTTCGCCACGTCCGGCCAGGACTGCCTTGCCGCCAATCGCATCTACGTCCAGCACAGCATCTACAATCGCTTTGTCGAGCAGTTCGCCAAGGCAACCTCCCAGCTTAACGTCGGGCACGGCCTTGAACCCGACGTCGATATCGGCCCGATGACGCTCCCCTCGGTCGGGGAAAAGTGCCGCCAGCAGATCGCGCAGGCCCTTTCAGCCGGCGCGCGTCTCGTCTGCGGGGGGCAGGACAGCCTACTCGGCGGCAATTTCGTCACGCCCACCGTGCTTGCCGATGTCACCGACGACATGCTGGTCGCACGGGAGGAGACTTTCGGGCCGGTGGCCGCGATCCTTCCCTTCGACGACGAGAAAGAGGTGTTGGCGCGTGCCAATGCGAGCGAAATGGCACTCGCAGCCTATGTCTACACAAACGATCTCGGCCGAGCGATGCGTCTTACCGACCGGCTCGAATACGGGATGGTTGCCGTCAACACACCCAAGTTCACCGGCGCGCCGATCCCCTTCGGGGGCTGGAAGCAATCGGGCCTTGGCCGTGAGGGATCACGCCACGGCCTGCTGGAATATCTCGAGGCAAAATACGTCTGCTTCGGCAACCTCGCTGCATGAAAGGAGCCTCCCCATGACCATGAACCTTAACCAGATCGCCGAGATGGACCGCAATTCGGTCCTGCATCCCTTCACGCAGCTCAAGGACTTCGCCTCCGGCAAGATGGGCGACCCGACAATTGTCGAGACCGGCAAGGGCATCCGCATCCAGGATGCACACGGCAAGGAACTGATCGACGGTTTCGCCGGGCTATACTGCGTCAATGTCGGATATGGCCGGACGGAAGTCGCCGAGGCCATTTCGCGCCAGGCCTACCGCCTCGCCTATTACCACTCCTATGCCGCCCACACGACAGATGAACTGGCGATCCTCTCCGATCGCTTGGTGAAGATGGCACCAGGCAAGATGAGCAAGGTGTTCTATGGGATGTCCGGCTCGGACGCCAACGAGACCCAAGCCAAGCTCGTCTGGTACTACAGCAACCTGCGCGGCAAGCCGAACAAGAAGAAGATCATCTCCCGCGAGCGTGGCTATCACGGCTGCAGCGTCGTTTCCGGCTCCATGACCGGCATGAGCTTCTATCACGACCACATGGACCTGCCGCGCGCCGGCATTCTCCATACCGGAGCGCCACATCACTACTGGGGCGGGGAAGCAGGCGAGACGGAGCAGGAATTCTCCAAGCGCCGCGCAGATGAGCTCGAGGCTCTGATCCTGCGCGAAGATCCGGACACGATCGGTGCCTTCATCGCCGAACCCGTTCTCGGCACCGGAGGCATCACGCCGCCGCCGCAGGGCTATTGGGAGGAAGTGCAAAAGGTGCTCGGAAAGTACGACATCCTGCTCATCGCCGACGAGGTCATCACCGGCTTCGGGCGCACCGGCTCCATGTTCGGATCGCAGCATTACGGCATCGAACCCGACCTGATCACCGTCGCGAAGGGACTGACGTCGGCATATTTCCCGCTCTCGGGCGCAATCGTCGGCGAGAAGGTGTTCATGGTCTTGGAAGACGGCGCCGACCGCGTCGGCGCATTCTCCCATGGCTATACCTATTCGGGCCACCCAATCGGCGCCGCCGCGGCGAACGCCGTCCTCGACATTGTCGAGAAGGAGGACCTTCCGGGCAACGCCCGCACGGTGGGCAGCTATTTCCAGGAGCAGCTGAAAGCGAAGTTCGCACAGCTCCCGATCGTGGGCGAAGTACGCGGCGTGGGACTGATGGGGGCGATTGAGTTCGTCGCAGACCGGGAGAAGAAGACGCGGTTCAAGCCGAACCTGACGGTCGGAGCACGCGTGTCGAAGGCGGCGCGCGAGCGCGGCCTCATCGCCCGCGCCATGCCGCATGGCGACATCCTCGGCTTCGCGCCGCCGCTGGTGACGACGAAGGCCGAGGTCGACGAGATCGTCTCCATTGCCGAAGCCGCGGTTCGTGCCGTCATGGACGATCTGGTGCGAGCCGGAGAGGTCGTTTGACCTGTCTGGTTCGGCGGCCTTTGCCCTAGGTCACTGCTGGTCTCGTCTACAGCGCCGTGCCTATGCTGAAGGCAAAGGCAGCGTGCAACTTGCATAGTGCTTCATCTTTTGCACTGAAGCATGCATAATGTCATGAAATCATGCTCTCGAATAACGAGTCAATTTCATGCGTCGCCAAGCCAATCCGCTCGCCACCGGTCCAGTTCTCGCGACGAGACAAGTGCCGTGGCGACCGGACCTCACCAAGCAGAAGGGTGTGACGAAGCACGCGGCGCTGACCGAGCGCATCATCGCCGATATCGATGCGGGCGTGCTGAAGCCGATGGATCGTATGCCGACGCATCGCGACCTGGCGCGCGATCTCGGTCTTTCGGTCCAGACCGTCAGCCTCTCCTACAAGGAAGCGGAACGGCTGGGCTTCCTCAGCGGTGAGATCGGCCGCGGCACCTTCGTCAAGGCGCGGGTGACCGATCGTGCTGGGCGCATGATGCTCGATCACAGCCCCAACGAGGTGCTCGATCTTTCCATCATCCGCGGGGTCTATCTCGACGAGCATGAGGCGGCCTGCCGCGAGATCTTCCACGAGCTTGCCGAAAGCGACACTGCAAGCTTCATGCGCCCCTGTCGGCCGATTGCCGGCCTTGAGCGGCATCGCGAGACGGCGCGCCTCTGGCTGCGCAGACTGGGCGTCACGGCCGGTGCCGATCGCATCCTCGTCACCAATGGCGCGGCCCACGGTGTCTTTCTCGCGCTCAGCTGCATCGTGCGCTCCGGCGACGTCGTGCTGTGCGAAAACCTGACCGATCACGGCATCATCGGCCTCTCCAACGTCCTTGGCTTCAGCCTGAAGGGCCTGCCCACGGACAGCGAAGGAATCCTGCCTGACGCGCTGGAGGCGGCTTGTGCTGCCGGCGGCGTACGCGCGATGGTCCTGATCCCGACTCTCAACAACCCGACGGGACACGTCATGGGGGCGGCACGGCGGCAGGAAATCGCCGCCATAGCCGCTCGCTACGGCATCTTCGTCGTCGAGGATGAAGTCTGCCGCCCGATGATCGACGAGGATCTCCCGTCCGTCGCGGAAATGCTGCCGGAGCTTGGCTTCTTCGTCACCAGCTTTACCAAGACCGTGCTGACGGGGCTGCGCGCCGGCTATCTGGTCGTCCCCCCGTCCTATTCGATCCGCGCTGCGTCGATCCTGCGCGTGTCGAGCTGGAGCGGCACCTATCTGAGCGGTGAGATCGCGACCCGATGGATCGAGAACGGTACGGCCCAGAGGCTGCTTGAGATCCAACGCCGGGAAGCCCGTGCGCGCCAGTCTATCGCGACTACAGTCCTTGGAGGTCACGTCGCCTCCAGCCACCCGCTCGCACTTTGTGCCTGGTTGAAGGTTCCGGCTCACTGGACCGAAGACGGGCTGGTGCGCGCGCTTGCCAATCAGAACGTCGCCGTCTCGCCATCGGAACCGTTCATCGCTGGCGCCGGTCACGGCGGTGGCATCCGCATCTGCCTTGGCGGACGGATGAGCCATGCGACGCTCAGCAACGCCCTGACGACCGTTCGCAACACCTTTGAGCAACTGCCGCCCGTCTACGACATAGGCTCCATCGGCTGATCCACGAAACGGAAACATTGAATCATGACAATATAATAATTGACATGATTTTTCTTCGCTCGCAACATGACAATCATGAAGAGCGCGAGCCCGTCCAGAGTGATCGAGAATACTGTTCTGCCGGTTTCCCTGACGGACCTGGAGCGGGCCGCCACACGCATCGAGGGCCGGGTAGTGCGCACGCCTCTCGTTCCCTCTCCCAGCCTGTCCGTACGTTCAGACCAGCCCGTCCGTCTCAAGCTCGAAACACGGCAGCCGATAGGTGCGTTCAAGCTGCGCGGCGCCATGAATGCCATTCTATCGCTTGACGACGCCGCAAGGAGGCGCGGCCTCGTCACTGCCTCGACCGGCAATCACGGTCGCGCCGTCGCCTATGCCGCACGCGAGCTCGGCGTACCGGCCACCATCTGCATGTCATCGCTGGTTCCGGCGAACAAGGTCGAGGCTATCCGTTCGCTCGGTGCCGACATTCGCATCGTCGGCGCCTCCCAGGACGATGCACAGGATGAGGTTGAGCGTCTGGTGCAGAGTTCGAGCCTCACTCCGATCCCGCCCTTTGACGACGTCAACGTGGTGGCTGGTCAGGGCACGATCGGCCTGGAACTCATAGAGGACCTGCCGGATCTCGTGACCGTGCTCGTTCCCCTTTCCGGCGGCGGGCTGGCGGGTGGCATTTCCGTGGCGGTGAAGGCGTTGAAGCCGCAGGCGCGCATCATCGGCATTTCCATGGAGCGCGGTGCGGCCATGCATGCCGCCATCGCGGCCGGCAAGCCAGTCGCGGTCCGCGAGGAGGAGACGCTGGCAGACTCGCTCGGCGGCGGCATCGGGCTGTCAAACCGCGTCACCCTCGCGCTCTGCCGCGACCTTCTCGATGATGTCATCCTGCTGACCGAGGCCGAGATCGCCGCTGGTATCCGGCATGCCGCCCGCGACGAAGGAGAGGTCGTTGAGGGGGCGGGAGCAGTCGGCATCGCCGCTATCCTGGCGGACAAGGTTAAACTCTCCGGCCCCACCGCCGTTATTGTTTCGGGTAGCAACATTGACCCTGCCGTGCACCGCAACCTCATCGGGAGGAGCACCCGATGAGCCGTATCCGCATACTGACGGAAGGGGATCTCCGCGCCATCGTGAAGCTTGATGGCTCTGCTGTCGATTGCGTCGAACAGGCCTTTGCGGCGCTTGCCACCAAGGCTGTGGCGATGCCACCGATCCTGCGCCTCGACATCCCCCAATTTCGCGGCGAGGTGGACGTCAAGACCGCCTACGTGCCGGGCTTCGACAGTTTCGCCCTCAAGGTCAGCCCCGGGTTCTTTGACAATCCCAAGCTCGGCTTGCCCAGCCTCAACGGACTGATGATCCTGCTGAGCGCCAGAACCGGGCTGGTCGAAGCCCTGCTGCTCGACAATGGCTATCTCACCGACGTGCGCACGGCCGCCGCGGGTGCTGTCGCGGCACGCCACCTGTCGCGCGAAGATGCCTCGGTTGCCGCGATCTTCGGCGCGGGGATGCAGGCGCGGTTGCAGCTTCAAGCTCTGGCGCTGGTGCGGCCGATCCGGTCGGCCCGCATCTGGGCGCGTGATCCCGGAAAGGCGCAAGGACTTGCCGATGCGTTCGCACGCGAGCACGGCATTGAGGTCACTGCGGCGGCCAATCCGCGCGAGGTGGTACACGGCGCCGACATCATCGTCACCACCACGCCGGCGGAGAAGCCGATCCTGATGGCAGAGTGGCTGGAGCCGGGCCAGCACCTGACGGCGATGGGCTCGGACGCCGAGCACAAGAACGAGATCGATCCGGCTGTTTTTGCTCGGGCAACCTATGTGGCAGACCGGATCACGCAGACGCGCATCCTCGGCGAACTGCATCATGCCATCGAGGCTGGGACCGCAACCCTGGACCAGCCGTTCACGGAACTTGGAGCCGTCATCGCCGCCAAGGCCAGGGGGCGGATCGGACCCAAGGATATCACCTTCGCCGATCTTACCGGGACCGGCGTGCAGGATACCGCAATCGCCAATCTCGCGCTCGCCCGCGCAGCAGATGCAGGATGCGGCCAGACAATCGAGAATAACGTGAACATGGGAGATGCGGCGTGAGCGTGACGCTGAACTTTACGCGCGAGGAATATGCCGAGCGCTTGTCCAAGACCCGTCGCGCCATGGAAAAGGCCGGGATCGATCTCCTTATCGTCACCGATCCCTCCAACATGCACTGGTTGACCGGATATGACGGCTGGTCCTTCTACGTGCATCAATGCGTGCTGGTGCCGCCGAACGGCGAGCCGATCTGGTATGGCCGCAAGCAGGATGCCAATGGCGCGAAGCGCACCGCCTATATCGAGCACGACAACATCATCGGATATCCCGACCATTACGTGCAGTCGACCGAGCGCCACCCGATGGATCTGCTGTCGCAGATCATCGACGAGCGCAACTGGTCCGGCCTGACTGTCGGCGTCGAGATGGACAACTACTACTTCTCAGCGGCCGCCTTCGCTTCCCTCCAGACGCATCTGCCGAATGCCCGCTTCAAGGATGCGGCGGGCCTCGTCAACTGGCAGCGCGCCGTGAAGAGCCCGACCGAGCTCGACTATATGCGCAAGGCCGGCAAGATCGTCAAACTGATGCACAAGCGGATCGTCGACGTCGTTGAGCCGGGCATGCGCAAGTGCGACCTTGTCGCCGAGATCTACGATGCGGGCATACGCGGCACCGCCGAGTTCGGTGGGGATTACCCGGCGATCGTCCCGCTTCTGCCGTCGGGGGCGGATGCGTCGGCGCCGCACCTGACATGGGACGACAAGCCGATGCGCCTGGGCGAAGGCACGTTCTTCGAGATAGCCGGCGCCTACAAGCGCTACCACTGCCCGCTCTCGCGCACCGTCTTTCTGGGCAAGCCGACGCAGGCTTTCCTCGATGCGGAACAGGCGACGCTGGAAGGGATGGAGGCGGGCCTTGCGGCTGCAAAGCCCGGCAATGCCTGCGAGGACATCGCCAATGCCTTCTTCGCGGTGTTGAAGAAATACGGGATCATCAAGGACAACCGCACCGGCTACCCGATCGGTCTTTCCTATCCGCCGGATTGGGGCGAGCGCACGATGAGTCTGCGCCCTGGCGACCGGACGGAGTTGAAGCCCGGCATGACGTTCCATTTCATGACGGGTCTCTGGCTCGAAGATATGGGGCTGGAAATCACCGAAAGCATCGCAATCACCGAAACAGGCGTCGAATGTCTCTCGAACGTGCCGCGCCAGTTGTTCGTAAAGGCATGACGTGATGCTGACCACCGCGCCCCGTCCCTCTCCTATCGCTCCTTCAGTCGATTTCGCCATGAAGGGTGTGCAGCACGGCCATCTGCGGCTGCCCTACAGCCGCGATGACAGCGCCTGGGGCTCGGTGATGATCCCGATCTGCGTCATCGCCAATGGCAGCGGCCCGACGGCGCTTCTCACCGGAGCCAATCATGGCGACGAGTATGAGGGCCCGGCCGCTCTCTTCGAACTGGCGCAGACGCTTGATCAGTCGCAGGTGAGCGGGCGCATCATCCTCGTGCCGGCGCTGAACTATCCGGCCTTCAGGGCCGGCACAAGGACTTCGCCGATCGACCGCGGCAACCTCAACCGCAGTTTCCCCGGCCGGCCGGATGGCACGGTGACAGAGAAGATCGCGGACTACGTGACGCGTCACCTGATCCCGTTGGCGGACATCGTGCTCGACTTCCATTCGGGTGGAAAAACCCTCGACTTCCTGCCCTATGCCGCAGCGCACGAACTGCCGGACAAGACGCAGGAGGCACGCTGCTTCGAGGCAGTCGCGGCCTTCTCTGCGCCATACTCGATGAAGATGCTGGAGATCGATGCGGTCGGAATGCTGGATACGACAGCCGAGGAAATGGGCAAGGTGTTCGTCACCACCGAGCTCGGTGGTGCCGGCACGGCGAGCGCCCGCTCCATCGACATCGCTCGCAAGGGCACCCTCAACTTGCTGCGCCACGCCGGAATCCTGAAGGGCGCGCCAGAGATCCGGCCAACCCGTTGGCTGAATATGCCGTCGAGCGACTGCTTCACCTTTGCGGAGGACGACGGGCTGGTCGCATTCGGTCGCAATCTAGGCGATCCGATCGCGGCGGGGGACGTCATCGCCCGCGTCTACCCCGTCAGCAGGACCGGCGTCCCCCCCATTGATTACCGCGCCGCCATGGATGGCGTGCTCGCGGCCCGACACGTCCCAGGCCTCATCAAGGCTGGCGACTGCCTCTCCGTCATCGCAACGATCACGGAGTAGATTGACCGGAAGTACGACGTGAGACCCGAAAACGGGCCACGGAAAAACGCTAACCAGAGGAGAATAGACATGCAGATTTCAAGACTCTCCGGGCTATCCGCCCTTGCGCTCATCATGGGCTTCACGTCTGCCAACGCCCTTACCGTCGAAGAGGTGAAGGAGCAGGGGTATATCCGCGCCGCTACGGCGAACGAAGTCCCTTACTCCTACATGCAGCCCGACGGCACCTCTGCCGGCATCGGACCGGACGTTGCGAATGCCGTCCTGAAATCCATGGGCATCGAGGAGGTCAACTGGACCGTCACGCCGTTCGGGACGCTCATTCCGGGCCTCAAGGCGAAGCGTTTCGACTTCGTCGCGGCAGAGCAGAATATCTCTCCGGAGCGCTGCAAGCAGGTTGCCTTCACGGAGCCGAACTCGTCCTACGGTGAAGGGCTTTTGGTCAAGAAGGGCAACCCCAAGGGACTGACGACCTATGCCGACATTGCCAAGGATCCTTCGCTGACGGTTGCCGTGGTGTCCGGTGCCAACAATGTCGACTTCCTGCGCGCCGTGGGTGTCAAGGACGAGCAGATCGTCTTCATCCAGGCGAATGCGGACGCCATCCCGACCGTCCAGAGCCGGGTCGATGCCTATGCGGCCACCGAACTCACCGTCTCCGAGCTCGCAAAGGGCCAGGAACAGGTCGAGCAAGTTTCCCCCTTCGAAGATCCGATCGTCGACGGTGCACCGGTGCGCAACTATGGCGGCTTTGCCTTCCGTCCGGAAGACAAGGAACTGCGCGACGCCTTCAACGCAGGACTCGTAGAGTTCCGCAAGACCGACGAGTACAAGGCGATCCTTGGCAAATACGGCCTGTCTGAGCAGAGCATCGCGGCCGCCGCTGCGAAGAACGTCGCAGATCTCTGCGCCGGGAAGTAGGGGTGGTCGGCGCCCGGGGTCTCCCGGGCGCTCCAGCTAGCAAGGGAGACACCGAATGGACTGGAGTGCATACCTGCCGATGATCCTGCAAGGTGCTGGTGTCACCATGACGATCACCCTTGCCTCAATCGTGATCGGCGCGGCACTAGCGTTCTTCTTCGGCATCCTGCGCGTCGAGGGCGGGCCGGTGCTGTCGACGATAGCGCTGTGCTACACGGAGGTGTTTCGCGGCACCTCGCTGCTCGTCCAGCTGTTCTGGTTCTATTACGCGCTGCCGCTGGTCGGCCTAAGCTTCGAGCCAATCACGACCGGGATCCTGGTTCTCGCTGCCCACGTCGGCGGCTATGGTGCGGAAATCGTCCGCGGTGCGCTCTCCTCCGTCTCCACGCAGCAGCTGGAGGCTGCCCGAGCCTTGAACTTCAGTCGTTTCCAAACCCTGTTCCGGATCTCGCTGCCGCAGGCGATCGTTGAGATGATGCCCGCCTTCGGCAATCTGGCCATTGAAACGCTGAAGCTCTCCTCGCTCGTCTCGCTGATCTCCATCGCCGATCTCACCTTCACGGCGCAGTCGATCCGCAACCTGACCCTGGACAGCGCAAGCATCTATTCCGTCACGCTGCTGTGCTATTTCGCAATGTCTCTCGTGTTGATGGTCGCCATCCGTATCATCGAACATGTCGTCAGGCGCGGTGACGTCTTCCCCCGTTCGGCCCATTCCTGAGGAAGTGTCATCATGATGTACGGCTACGAATGGGACACGACCACCTGGCTCACCTACACGATCTCGATCCTTCCCATCATTCTCATCGGTCTGACGGTGACCTTGAAGGCTGCGGCGGCGGGCTTCACCATCGCATTGGTCCTAGGCCTGGTGTTCGCGCTGCTACGCCGCAGCAGGCTGAAGGTCATCTCCTGGACGACAGCGTTCGTCGTCGAATTCCTTCGCGATACGCCGCTCCTGGTGCAGCTCTTCTTTCTCTACTACGTGCTGCCGAACTTCGGGATCGTCCTGCCCGCCTTCCTGACGGGTGCGCTGGCACTCGGGCTGCAATACGCCGCCTACACCTCGGAGGTCTACCGCGGCGGTATCGAAGCGGTGGGCCGGGGCCAGTGGGAAGCGGCCACCGCGCTGAACCTCACCCGGATGCAGACCTACCGCGACGTCATCATTCCGCAGGCCATCCCGCGCATCGTGCCGGCCATGGGCAATTATCTCGTCGCGATGATCAAGGAAACGCCGGTGCTTTCCGTCATCACGGTCCTCGAGATGATGGGGCTTGCAAACATGATCGGCGAACGCACCTTCGAGTACCTCGTGCCGCTGACCCTCGTCGGCCTGATCTTCCTACTCCTGACGCTGATTTGCTCCGCCGGCCTTCACCGGCTGCAGAAGGCTCTTCCGAAAGCAGGAATTCCATTGCGATGAATGAAACCACCGATCCGCACATCATCGAGTTCTCAAATGTCACGAAGCGTTTTGGTATCCTGACGGTGCTCGACAACTTCAACTTCTCCGTGGCGAAAGGAGAGAAGGTCACGCTCATCGGTCCCTCCGGCTCAGGCAAGTCCACGGTGCTGCGCATTCTGATGACGCTCGAGCCATTCCAGGAGGGCAAGCTGACGCTTGCGGGAACTTCCTATCACGAGCCGGGTGGCAGAGGACCGTTCCAGGCCTCAGAAAAGCACCTGCGGCAGATCCGCAATCACGTCGGCATGGTCTTCCAGAGTTTCAATCTGTTTCCGCACATGACCGTTCTCCGCAATGTTGTCGAGGCCCCGGTTCGGGTCCTCGGGATGGCGCGGGCGGAGGCGGAGGCGCGGGCGATCGAGTTGCTGCAGATGGTGGGACTGGCGGACAAGAAAGACCACTACCCGGTGCAGCTATCGGGCGGGCAGCAGCAGCGGGTGGCGATCGCCCGGGCTATGGCCATGCGTCCGCGCGTCCTGCTGTTCGACGAGCCGACCTCCGCACTCGATCCGCAATTGGTCGGCGAGGTGCTGTCCGTCATACGCGACCTGGCGCACGAGCATGACCTGACCATGCTGCTCGTGACCCATGAGATGCGATTTGCGCGCGAGGTCTCGGACCGGGTTTGTTTCTTCGACAAGGGGCGGATCTGTGAACAGGGCGCGCCTGAAGAGATTTTCGCCCAGCCAAAGAACGAGCGCACCCGGGAGTTTCTGTCGTCGATCCTGGCCTAGTGGGTCGATCTCGCGGCTTCCGGTTGCCACAGAGCGGCAAGGACTTCAGCAAGCTGCGGCGCCTTCGAGCCCCTTGTCGACACTCATGCTTCAGCGAGATCCTTGAACAGGACATTTTGGTCCATCAGGTAACGGGCAAAGATTGGCAGGCTCGCGCCGCCGATCGCCCGCGCCTGGGCGCCGACCTTGCCTTCGATGATATCGGGGATGATCACACCCTGCAGGTCCAGGCGCGCGACTGCATCGATCGTCGCATTCACCAGCCGCCGCCGCACCCAGTGGGGAAAGCCTCCGTCGATGACCGCCGCCCCGAAGTCGATGACGGAGGCGGCGGCGACGATCGCCTGAGCCAGGGCGGCCGCGCTGTCCTGTATCCAGACTTCCAGCGGCTCGCCGAAATCAATCCAGTCGTCCGCGGAGTACCAGAGCGGCTGCGGGTCGATACCGCTATCGCGGAGCAGGTTCTCCAGCACGAATATCGATGCGATATCCAGCAGCTGCCGGGTCTCTCCGTCCTTTCCCCGCACGGGCAGCGGGCCGATGGCCCCCGCCGTTCCCGTCCGTCCGGAATAGACGGAGGAGTTCAGAACGATGCCGCCGCCGATAAAGGAGCCCACGAAGAGGTAGATGAAATCGGCATAGGATGGGCCCACGCCGAACACCAGCTCGGCACCGCAGGCACTGGTCGCATCGTTCTGCAGGAAGACCGGATAGCTAACCCTCGCCGCTACTTCCGAGTGAAGGTCGAAACTTCGCCAGGTATCCATGGCGCCAGGCGGCGCACCGACCTCGTCCGCCCAGTTCCACAATTCAAACGGCGCAGCAATTCCCAGGCCGGCGATCCTTGAACGTTCGTCAGCGGCCAGTTGACCCTCCAGTCGAGCGATGCCCGAGATGATGATCTCCATGATGCGGTCAGGCTGCGGGTAGGCATATGTTTCGTGGTGCTGGAGACGGATCTGCCCGACGAAGTCCATGAGAACGAGATCTGCGCTCCGGCGGCCAATCTTCACCCCGAAGGAGTAGACCGCATCCGGATTGAGCCGCATCGGCACTGACGGCTGCCCCACCTTGCCGCGAACCGGATCGCCGCGCAGGAGCAATCCCTCGCTCTCCAGCGAGCGCATGATCACCGAAACCGTCTGCGCCGAAAGTCCGCTCCTTCGCGTGATATCCGCTTTGGACAGGGAACCGTGCAGCCGCACGAGGGAAAGCACTAACCGTTCGTTATAGGCCCTAACTCGCACCTGGTTGGCACCGCCCGTCAGCGAACCCTGATGTGGCGAGACCGAATGATGAGCTGTGGCTTCGAAAACAGACATGGTGATCTCCCCCGGTCGCTATACAGCATCCGCCGTGACAGTGGCACACGTGATAAATAAATCAATCCGAATTATTTATTGACAGGCCCCGGTTGGTCATCCTTAATGTTGCCGGGTCGAGGAGATGCAGGCGCCGAACGCGGCTGCATGATCGGCGCCCTAACCCCTGCGGGGGAGTGCACTCTGGGAGGAGAAAAACATGAAGAAGTCGCTTATCGCCACAGCCGTCACCGCCCTTTCTCTGGGCGTTGCCTTGTCTGCACCTGCACAGGCGCAGGAAGTGTCGGCCTGCCTCATTACCAAGACAGATACCAATCCCTTCTTCGTGAAGATGAAGGAAGGTGCGACCGCGAAAGCACAGGAACTGGGTGTCACCCTCAAGTCCTATGCAGGGAAGATCGACGGTGACAGCGAAAGCCAGGTGGCGGCCATCGAGACCTGCATCGCCGACGGCGCGAAAGGCATCCTGCTCACGGCATCGGATACCAAGGGCATCGTTCCTGCCGTTCAGAAGGCGCGGGACGCCGGCATTCTCGTTATCGCTCTCGACACTCCGCTTGAGCCGATCGATGCCGCCGACATGACCTTCGCGACGGACAACCTTCTCGCCGGCGAACTGATCGGCAAATGGGCTGCGGCAACGCTGGGTGACGCTGCAAAGGACGCGAAGATCGCCTTCCTCAACCTTACACCGTCGCAGCCATCGGTCGACGTCTTGCGCAACCAGGGCTTCATGAAGGGCTTTGGCATCGACGTCGCGGACATCAACAAGATCGGCGACGAAACGGATCCCCGTATCGTCGGCCACGATGTCACTAACGGCAACGAGGAGGGCGGGCGCACCGCAATGGAGAACCTTCTGCAGAAGGATCCGACCATCAATGTCGTGCACACCATCAACGAACCTGCCGCCGCCGGGGCTTACGAAGCACTGAAGTCCGTGGGACGCGAAGGGGACGTGCTTGTCGTCTCTGTCGATGGCGGCTGCCCGGGTGTCAAGAACGTGGCCGAGGGCGTCATCGGTGCAACGTCGCAGCAATATCCGCTGCTGATGGCGTCCATGGGCATCGAGGCGATCAAGAAATTTGCCGATTCCGGCGAGAAGCCCGAAGCGACGGAAGGAAAGAACTTCTTCGACACGGGTGTCGCCCTCGTCACCGACAAGCCCGTGGACGGCGTGGAGTCGATCGACACGAAGGAAGGCACGGACAAGTGCTGGGGCTGAGGCCAGCCTGATCATGCGATATCGTGGGCGGTCTGCGGATCGCCCACCCCACGCACCGGTTGCTGAAACGACCGACGGGTGGCTTGCGCATACGCGCGAACGAGCAGTTGCGGCGTGAAGGCTAACCCACTCCGCCAACGCCTCAGATGGGAGGTACACGATGAGCGAGCCACAGTCTGCAGCGCATCCGCATGATGAATACGAGAAGGTGCTGTCCGAGAGCTCCAGCCAGGTCGCCTCGTTCGACCTGCACGACAAATCCCTTCTGCAAAAGTGCCAGCATTACCTGCATTCAAATCCGGCCGCGGTACCGCTGATCGTTCTGGTGTTTTCGGTTCTGGTCTTTGGTATCCTGTTGGGCAGCAAGTTCTTCTCGGCCTTCACGCTGACGCTGATCCTGCAGCAGGTCGCGATCGTCGGCATCGTCGGAGCCGCACAAACGCTCGTGATCCTGACCGCCGGAATCGACCTCTCCGTCGGCGCCATCATGGTGCTTTCCTCGGTGGTCATGGGTCAGTTTACGTTCCGCTATGGCCTCCCACCAACCCTCTCGATCATGTGCGGCTTCGCTGTCGGCGCCTTTTGCGGCTGGATCAACGGGCAGCTCGTTGCCCGGATGAAGCTTCCACCCTTCATCGTGACCCTGGGTATGTGGCAGATCGTGCTGGCTACCAACTTTCTATATTCCGCCAACGAAACCATCCGCTCGCAGGATATCTCGCAGCAGGCCCCGATTTTGCAGTTCTTCGGCCAGAACCTTCGGATTGGGAGCGCGGTCTTCACCTATGGCGTCATCGGCATGGTACTCTTGGTCGCGCTGCTCTGGTACGTTCTGAACCGGACCGCCTGGGGCCGACATGTCTATGCCGTGGGCGATGACCCGGATGCTGCCGAGCTCGCGGGCGTCAATGTCCGGCGCATGTTGATTTCCGTCTATACACTCTCCGGTCTCATCTGTGCCTTTGCGGGATGGGCTCTCATCGGCCGGATTGGATCCGTGTCCCCAACCGCCGGACAATTCGCAAACATCGAGTCGATCACCGCCGTCGTCATCGGAGGCCTCTCCCTCTTTGGCGGACGCGGCTCAATCCTCGGCATGCTCTTCGGCGCGCTGATCGTCGGCGTATTCTCCCTCGGATTGCGCCTGGTCGGCACCGACCCACAATGGACCTATCTGTTGATCGGCGTGCTGATCATTACCGCCGTCGCTATCGACCAGTGGATAAGAAAGGTAGCAGGCTGATGAACCTGGAACCCATCCTCAGCGCCCGCGGCCTCGTCAAACGCTATGGTCGCGTCACCGCCCTCGACAATGCCGATTTCGACCTCTACCCGGGCGAGATCCTCGCAGTGATCGGCGACAATGGCGCGGGCAAATCCTCGATGATCAAGGCGATCTCCGGTGCCATCTCGCCGGATCAGGGAGAAATCCGGCTCGAAGGGCAACCGGTATACTTCCGCTCACCGATCGACGCGCGCAAGGCAGGAATAGAAACGGTTTACCAGAACCTCGCGCTATCACCTGCTCTCTCCATCGCCGACAACATGTTTCTCGGACGCGAACTGCGGAAACCGGGAATTGCCGGAAAGTGGTTCCGAAAGCTCGACCGTACCGCAATGGAACGCTTTGCGCGCGACAAGCTTTCCGAGCTTGGCCTGATGACGATCCAGAATATCAACCAGGCCGTCGAAACCCTTTCCGGCGGTCAACGCCAAGGGGTGGCGGTCGCCCGGGCGGCGGCTTTCGGCTCCAAGGTCATCATCCTGGATGAGCCGACGGCGGCACTGGGTGTCAAGGAAAGCCGCCGAGTCCTCGAACTCATCCTGGACGTCCGCCGCCGAGGCATCCCGATCGTGCTCATATCGCACAACATGCCGCATGTCTTCGAGGTGGCCGATCGCATCCATGTCCATCGCCTTGGACGCCGCCTCTGCGTCATCGATCCCAAGGAACACAGCATGTCCGACGCGGTGGCCTTCATGACGGGTGCGAAGGCACCCCCTACGGAAGCTGCCGCTGCATGACGCCACCTATCGAGGACGTCGCTGCGGATCTCCTTGCCAGAGCTGTCGGACGCACGCGTTTCGTTGTCTGTATTGCAGGCCCTCCCGGTGCCGGCAAATCCACCTTTGTCGATGAGTTGTCGAAGGCGTTGGCTCGGCAGGGTGCATCCGCGGCGATCGTTCCGATGGACGGGTTCCATCTGGACGATTCAGTGCTGCGCGACCGGGGATTGTTGGGGCGGAAAGGCGCACCGGAAACCTTCGACGTCCGTGGGCTTCTGGATATTGTTCGCGCCATCCGATCCGCACAGGAGGAAGTATTCGTCCCTCTCTTCGACCGATCACGGGAGCTCGCAGTCGCCGCGGCGCGCGCCATCGCGCCTGCGGACCGCATCGTTCTGCTGGAGGGAAACTACCTGCTGCTTGACCAGCACCCGTGGCGCCTGCTGTCTGGCCTTGTCGATTTCTCAATCATGCTGATGCCGCCGGCGGACATCCTTGAGGGAAGACTGATGGAAAGGTGGCTGGGGCTTGGAATGTCGCAGGCGCAGGCACGTGCAAAGGTCATGGAGAACGACCTGCCGAACGGATCGCTGGTGCGAACCTGCAGCCGCCGCGCCGACATCATCCTTTCTTGAACGTCATCATCAACCGCCCGCCGCAGCGGCTGCGGGGCTGCCTGCAGCCGCTGCGGCAAGCTCGAGCTCCGCGACTGCCATCATGAGCGGGCCGGCTTCCTTCGCATCATCGGTCACAACGGGTTCCGAAAGACAGTATGCGGGAGTCGGACCGCCCTCTGAAAAGTGCTCCTCGCTGAAGTCGGCTATCGCGCCTTGGAGAGGAGGACCTGCCACTGAACTTTCATCCAGCGGCAATTAGCGTTTCGGCCGTTTATGAGGTGCTCCCGGATTTTGGTCCGCCCGGCTGGAGGAATTTTCGGATCTGAGCTCATGGCGGATGGGATGCGCCGCAGCCATTCATGAGCGATATCGAAAAGCGTTTCGTGGCATCATCGCTCTCTCTACCGTCGGCGGCAGCTTGCACATAGCCGCCGGATGCTACCAGTTGGTGAATGACCCATCGGCTCGGCGGAGGTGCGGCGGCTCCGAGTATTCGAATGGCATTTTCTGCAGCTCCGTCTCGTTCACTTCGACGCCCAGCCCAGGCGCATCCGGCACGACGTAGAACGCGCCATCCATCTCGATCTGGCCGGGGAAGAGCGTCTTGTTGTCGAAACCCCAGTGCTGTTCTGCAGGGCTCTGTCTGCATTCGAGCCAGCCGAAATTGGCAACGGCTGCGCCGAGATGAACCGAAGCGGCAGTGCATCAGAGGGGTCAGCCGGATATTGCCGATCTTCATCAGGATGAACAGGACGACCCCCACCGGCGGCGAGATGAGGCCTATGGCGAGCGAGAGGATGATAGGCAGGTTTTGCAGGTTTTCGAGCGGTGCCGGCAGCTGGCGGCCAACCTGCATCATGAGCGGCCGGCTTACTACGCCAGCGGGAGCACGTCATGAAGATCATGTTAGCTGTCGCCCTTCTTCTTCTCTCAACCGTCAGTCAAGGATTCTCGATGGATGGTCTCTCGGAACTGACGAGGAAGAACCGGGTGCTTGCGGTCTTCGGCGGCGCGACGGACGGAAGACTTCGCCAGCAGATCACACTCCTGATGAAAAAGACCGATGACTTGGCCGACAGGGACATGATCGTGCTGCAGGTATCCGGCGATACCGTTTCAGCGATCTTTGGTTCTGCCCCCGATCTTGATGCGGACGCGCTGAGAGCGGGCGCCGAGGCCAGCGGGGACGAATTCCAGGTGATCCTCGTGGGCAAGGACGGCGGCATTAAGCTGCGCAGCAATCAGGTCGTCGCGAATGTGGAGATCTTCGACCTGATCGACCGCATGCCGATGCGGCGAGCGGAAAATGGCTAAAGCACCAAGCCGCTCGTGCGGTCAAAGATATGTACCCGCTCAGCGGGGATGCCGGCTTCGAACGGCGCTCCATGCCGAGCCGGGAAGGCCCCGTCAACAACGGCCGTCACTGCCTCACCCGCGAGCATGAATACCACATGGGTCTGCGCTCCCGTCGGCTCGACAACCAGTGTCTGCCCGCCGACGATGCTGTCACCTTCGGTGCCGCCTGCAACGATGTGCTCCGGCCGAAGCCCGAGCCTCACCTCCTGTCCGCGCTTCACCTTGCTTGAGGGAGCAAGCCGGATGACCGTCCCGTCGGAAAGTCGTGCCGCTGGCCCGCCCGCATCTCCGTCCACGGAAGCGTCAAGGAAGTTCATGGCCGGTGAGCCGATGAAGCCGGCAACGAAGATGTTGGCAGGGTCGCGATAGAGGTCCAGCGGTGTGCCGATTTGCTCGATGCGGCCACCGTTGAGAACGATGATCCGGTCCGCCAGCGTCATCGCCTCGATCTGGTCGTGAGTGACGTAGACGGAGGTGGTACCAACCTTGTGGTGCAGCGTCTTGATCTCAGTGCGCATCTGCACCCGGAGCTTGGCGTCCAGGTTGGACAGCGGCTCGTCGAACAGGAAAACGGCCGGATCCCGCACGACCGCACGGCCCATGGCCACCCGTTGGCGCTGCCCGCCAGACAATTGGCTTGGCTTGCGGTCCAGAAGCTCGTCGAGCGCCAGCATGCGCGCCGCCTCCCCGACGCGCCGCTCGATCTCCGGCTTCGTCACACCGGAAAGCTTCAGGTTGAAGCCCATGTTTTCCGCGACCGTCATGTGCGGGTAAAGCGCGTAGGACTGGAACACCATGGCGATGTTGCGCTCGCGCGGAGTCAGAGAATTGACCACTTTGCCGCCGATATGGACTTCTCCATCGGTGATCTCCTCCAGGCCCGCGATCATGCGCAACAGGGTGGACTTGCCGCAGCCTGACGGCCCGACAAGAGCGATGAACTCACCGTCCTCGATCGACAGCGACACGCCGTGGATGACTTCCACCGCGCCATAGGCCTTGCGGATGTCTCTCAGCTCGACAGATGCCATCTCGCTCTCCGTATCATGACTTGACTGCACCGGCGGTCAGGCCGGCGATGATATGTTTTTGCGCCAGGAAGAAGACGATGACCGTCGGCAGAATGGTCAGCGTGATGAAGGCAAGTACGAGTTGCCATTCGGTGCCGAACTCGCCGCGATAGACCATGATGCCGAGCGGCCAAGGATATTTCGTCTCCGTGTTCAACATGATCAGTGGCAGGATATAGCTGTTCCAGCTGTTGACGAAGGTGACAATGCTGACGGTGGCTACGATCGGTCGCGACAGTGGCAGCGACACGTGCCAGAAGAAGCGGATGTAGCCGCAGCCGTCGACAAAAGCGGCCTGGAACAGCTCGTGCGGCAGGTTGCGGAAATAGTTGCGGAACAGGAGAATGCTCATTCCCAGCCCAAAGGCAACTTGAGGCAGGATCACGCCCCAGTAGGAATCGAGCAGGCCGAGATCGCGGATCCGGATGAACAGCGGCAGGATCGCCGTTGCCACTGGGAACATCAGGCCGATCAGGAAATAGTTCATCAGCTGGCCGGAGCCGAAGAACCTGACATGGGCGAAGGTGAAGGCGGCCATGGCAGACACGACGACCGTCAGGAACACGGTCACCACCGCAATGAACAGCGAGTTCGCCATCTGCCGCCAGTAGCGTTCGCCAAACAGGATATCGGTGTAATTCGACCAGACCCAGTCGGATGGAAGTCCGAAGGGGCTCGTGCGCAGGTCGCCGAGAGACTTGAAGCCGCCAAGTGCCGTGGTAACGAGCGGCACCAGCACGAGCGCTGCGACAATCGACAGCGAGACGTAGAGATAAAGGCGCGTTCCCGCCGTCAGTCGAACTTGCGATGTCGTATCAGTCATGGCGCATGAATATCCGTTTGTAGCCGAAGGCCAGCGTGATGCAGATGACGAACAGTACGACGCCGACGGCGCTTCCGAGCCCCACCTGCATGCGGGTGACGCCGTAGGTGTAAAGGAAGGTGACCATGGTCTGGGTCGAATTCGACGGTCCGCCGCCGGTCAGCGGCATGATAAGGTCGAAAAGCTGCAGCGAGCCGATGATGGCAAAGAAGACTGACAACCGCACCGTTGACCCCAGAAGCGGCAGGGTCACGTAGCGGAACTTCTGCCAGCCGGTCGCACCGTCGATCTCGGCCGCTTCGAGGACGCTCTTGTCCACCGCCTGCAGGCCAGCAATGAACAGCATCATGTGGAAACCGAAATACTTCCAGACGATGACGGCGAGCACCGCATAGATGGCGAGATCCCGGTCAGCGAGAACATACGGGGTCGCGACGCCGAAGAAGCCGGCAATCGCGGCGAACAGACCGTAGTCGCCATCATAGACGAAGCGCCAGATCAGGCCGGCCGCGACATCCGCCAGCACGTAAGGCAGGAAGAAGATCAGCCGGAAGGCGACAACACCAGCAATCTTGTGGGCGAGCATCATCGCCAGCCAGATCGCGAGCGGGATCTGCAACAGCAGCGATACAAGAATGATCAACCCGTTGTTGATCAGGGCCTGCGAGAAAGCACCGTTGTTGAAGAGGACGGTGAAGTTGCGGATGCCGACGAACTCGGTCGGCGTCCCGTAACCGTTCCAGCGGTACAGGCTGTACCAGGCGGCCTCCCCCATGGGCAGAATGACGAAGAGCGTGAACAAAAGCAGCGCCGGAGGAAGAAACAGTACCAACACCGGAAGCCGTCCGCGTGCGGTGGGGCTCTTGTAGCGAGCCTTCGCCGGCAGAGCCGCGGGGCCTGCTGCCGCCGTGACAGGGATGTCCGTCATGCTTGCTGTCTCCTCCGTGCAAGCCATCATGCTGGCCAGCCGGCGGCACGCGAGCCGCCCGCTGGCCGAAGCTGCGCTGCTACTCGAGCTCGCGCGCGTCCTGGATCATCTGCGCGCCCTCCTCCGGCGTCATCTGACCGGCGAGGATTTCGACGGAGACGTCGTTGACGACGCGTCCGACCGACGGGCCCAGGTCCTGATCGAAGAAGTTCTGGTGCCAGGTCGAGGCAGCAAGCTGGTCCGCCGCTTCACGCATCAGCGGGTTCTTCAGCCCCTCCTCCGCTCCGGTTGCGGCCGGTATGATCATGCCGGCAGCCGCCATTCTGCGCTCCTGCTCTGGGCTCGTCAGGAAACGAAGGAAGTCCACGGCTTCAGGAGAAGCGCCCTTGGTGATGGCCCAGCCGTTCAGGCCGCCCAGCGTGTCCGTCACCTTGCCGGCACCGCCTTCGACCACAGGGAACGGGAAGCGACCGATGTTCTCCGGCGCAAGCCCCTTCCCGTCGCCGGCGTTCGTCCGCTGGTTCGCCTCGGTGTGCTCGAAGCCAAGCAGCATGGCCGCTCTGCCGTCGCCGAAGACACCCAGCGTCTGCGGCCAGGTGGCACCAAGATAACCGCCCTGGAACGGATCCAGCTTGCCCAGTTCGGCCAGCTGCTCGCCCGCCTTAATGATGGCTGGATCGAGGAAGCCCTCGCCCTCGTTGTTCTTGGCGTTTTCGAAGACCTCCTGGCCACCGTTTCGCATCACGAGGTAGCTCCAGTAGAAGTGCAGCGGCCACTTGTCGCCGCCACCGCCGGCAATTGGCGTGATGCCAGCGTCTTTCAGCGTCTTCACCGCCCCAAGAAAATCATCCCAGGTCGTGATGTTCTCAGCGTTGATGCCGGCTTTCTCGAAAAGGTCCTTGTTGTAGTAGAAGCTGATGGTGCCCATGCGGTAAGGCACGGCATAGACCTTGCCGTCATAGGTCAGGCCATTGAGGGCAGCCGGTTTGTAATCCTTCGCCCAAGCACCGCCATCGGCGTTCATCGCCTCTGTCAGATCCATCAGCGCACCGGTCTGCGACTGCTGGCGCAGCACGCCTCCGCCCCAGCTGTAGAAGAAGTCCGGAGCAGCGTCGGATTGCAGTAGCGTCGGCAGCTTAGCCTTGAAGGCCTCGTTCTCCAGGAACTGCAGCTGAATATCGACGTCGGGATGCTCCTTTTCATAGGCTGCAGCGATTTCTTCCCAGACCTCGATATAGGCCGGGACGGTTTCCACATGCATCCATTTGACAACCGTCTGTGCCGAGGCCCATCCTGCACCCAATGTGGTTGCAAGAGCCGTCGCGGCGACGAGGCGTATTAAGTTTCCGGCGCGGGGCGGCGCCATCCTCTGGTGATGCGTCATCCTGTTCTCCTCCCAAGGCTGCGCATTTATTCCCTGACGCGTAGAAAATCAGAGGAAGAGACGGCATCTGTCAACTCAAAAAATAAAGAAACACGCGCTCTGGATTGACACCCTCCGATTTCTCACGTTTATTTTATCCGGAAGCCGTAGTTAATACCTCTGCGAGTGCGCGTGTTGCGATGAAGACTGCCGATCCCGAATTGATGCGCGCCATCAACAGGTTCACGGTGCTGGATACCATCCGGCGCCATGGCCCGATCTCGCGAGTGGAGATCAGCGAGCGGTCGGAACTATCCACCACCACGGTATCGGCGATTACTGCCTCGCTTCTGGATGACGGTCTTATCCTGACGCGTCACGAAGGCGACATTCGCAACGCTGCAGCGCGCGGTCGGCCCAGAGTAATGCTGGAACTTAATCCTGATGCTGCGCGCGTCGTCGGCGTCAAGATCGCCGCCAACCATATGACCTTCGTCGTCAGCAATTTTTGCGGGGAAACGGTCTCAACGCTATCGCTTCCGATCCGGGTCAATCGCCAACCAATTGCCGTCATTGCGGATCTCGTAGAAGACGGCATCCGCCGCTGCGTCGTCGATGCGGGGCTCGGCTTGCAGGACATCAGCTCTGTTTGCATCGGATTTCCCGGTGTGGTGGAACATCGTACGGGCTTGGTCCGGTCGAGCCCGATTCTGAGTGAGCCGGACATCGATTTCGCAAAAGAGATGAGTGAGCGCCTCGGCGTTTCAACGATCGTGGAAAGCGATTCGCATGCGATCACCCTTGCCCACCACTGGTTCGGCAAGGGGCGAGACCTCGACGACATGGTGCTCGTGTCTCTTGAGCACAGCCTGGGCTTGGGCGTCCTGCACGGCGGTCAGCTGTTCCGCGGCGCCGGCGGACTGAGCCACAACCTCGGCGACCTGATGATGGGGAGCGGCTTGGCCGAAACCGTACGCCTCTCCGCCCTGGCCGGAGAAGCTGCTATCCTGGAAGAGCATATCCAGCATGCCCGCTTCGCCGATGCCGTCCGCCTGGGACGGGGAATGGCCGTCGCCGAAACACTGATCGCGGCCGAAGACGACGCTCTCATCCTTGCGGCAACGCGCGCTGGGGAGGCCGTCGGCATTGCTGTTGCCAACATCGTGACCCTCTTCGGGCCGCCGAGGGTAGTGATCGTTGGATCCAGCCTGTCGCTCGGCGAGATTTTCCTCAAGGCGCTCTCCGAATCCTACAGGTCAGCGATCCCGTCATCCATTCGCGAGGTAGCAGATCTCGTCTTTGATCGGTCGCCCGACGAGATGTGGGCGCAAGGCGCAGCCGTTGTGGCCCTTTGGGAGCTGTACGAATCTCCGTGGTCGACCACG
This sequence comes from Pseudorhizobium halotolerans, assembly GCF_902153235.2. Classification (NCBI taxonomy): domain Bacteria; kingdom Pseudomonadati; phylum Pseudomonadota; class Alphaproteobacteria; order Hyphomicrobiales; family Rhizobiaceae; genus Pseudorhizobium; species Pseudorhizobium halotolerans. The sequence goes on from NZ_CABFWE030000011.1 coordinate 357,777, forward strand.
GGACCTGCATCCACGCCACAGCGGTGAGACGCTGACGGCTGCAACTGAAATCTGGGAGGATTTATGAACAAGGTAGGGATCGGGATCATTGGCTGCGGGAACATCTCCTCGGCATATCTGAAGGCCATGGCATCCTTCGACATCCTCGACATCAGGGGACTCGCCGACCTCAATGCGGAGCTTGCCCGACAGCGGGCGTCCGAGTTCAACCTTCAGGCACGTACCGTAGAAGACCTTCTTGCCGATCCGGCTATCGAGATCATCGTCAACCTGACCGTGCCGAAGGCCCATGTTGCCGTCGCCATGCAGGCGCTGGACGCCGGCAAGCACACCTACTCGGAAAAGCCGCTCGGGATAAACTTTGCTGAAGGCAAGCGCCTGGCGGAGGCTGCGGAAGCGAAGGGGCTGCGCATTGGGGCAGCACCCGACACCTTCCTCGGCGGCTCGCATCAGACCGCGCGCGCGATTGTCGACTCCGGTGCGCTGGGCCGCCCGGTCGGCGGTACGGCCACCTTCATGTGCCCGGGTCACGAGCGCTGGCATCCTAACCCGGACTTCTATTACGAGATCGGCGGCGGACCCATGCTGGACATGGGTCCCTATTACATCACAGACCTCGTCAATCTGCTGGGGCCGGTGGCGAAAGTCGCTGGCTTTGCCTTTTCGCCGCGCAGTGAGCGCCTGATCACCAGCCAACCGCGCAACGGCGAGCGCATCCCCGTTCATGTGGCAACCCATGTTGCGGGCGCGATGGCCTTTGAGTGCGGCGCAATTGTCCAGATCGGCATGAGCTTTGACGTGGCAGGCCACAAGCACGTGCCGCTCGAACTTTACGGCACAGAGGGAACGCTCATCGTCCCGGATCCGAACCATTTCGGCGGTCAGGTGGAGCTCCTCAAGAAGGGCGGAAGCTTCGAGCCGCAGGAAACGACACAGCCCTATGCGGATGGCAATTACCGCTCGATCGGTGTTGCGGACATGGCCTATGCGATCCGCTCCAACCGGCCGCACCGCGCCAATGGTACGCTTGCCCTCCATGTTCTGGAGGTGATGGAAGCCTTCCAGAAGGCGGCCGAAAGCGGCACCACGGTTACGATCGAGACCAGAGCGGAGCGGCCGGCCCCTCTTTCAGGGTCCCTCTCCGAAACTCGCTTGGCTGCCTGACATCACGAGACAAGAACGAAAGGAACAGAACATGCGGGAAGCCCTGATCGTCTGGGGTGGCTGGAGCGGCCACGAACCGGAGCAATGCGCCGAGATCATCAAGGACATGCTCCAGAAGGACGGCTTCAACGTGTATGTCGAGCGCAGCACCGAGGCCTTTGCCGACCCCTCAATTCACGACCTGTCGCTGATCGTACCGATCATGACGATGTCGAAGATCGAAAAGGAGGAGGCCAAGAACCTCGCGACAGCGATCGAGAACGGCGTGGGCCTAGCCGGCTACCACGGTGGAGCGGGTGACGCGTTCCGCGAATGCGTGGAATATCAGTTCATCGTCGGCGGCCAATGGGTCGCTCATCCGGGTAACATCATCGACTATACCGTCAACATCACCCGGCCCAACGATCCGGTTATGGAAGGAATCGCCGATTTCCCCTACCACTCCGAGCAATATTACATGCATGTCGATCCTTCCAACGAGGTGCTGGCGACGACCACGTTCACCGGGGACCACGCCTGGTGGATCGACGGCGTCGTTATGCCGGTCGTCTGGAAACGTCGCTACGGCAAGGGCCGCGTCTTCTACTCCTCCCTCGGCCATGTGGCAGAAGAGTTCACTGTCCCGCAGATGAGAGAGATCTACCGCCGCGGCGCCAACTGGGCGGCCCGCTGAGACCCAACCTTGAGGCCATGCCTTCTTTACACGCCTTGAGAACGGCGACGGAATGTCGCCCCTAGCTCACCGACGCGGACACACCAAATGCCGCACTGCCTGTATATCTTGACTTCTGATACGTACCGGGAAAGATGATCCCGGCGGTAAAGGAGGAGGAGAGGATGGCGGATATTCGGCTGGAGAACGTGTCCAAGAGCTATGGCGCGGTGTCCGTGATCGAGAACCTGTCACTCACGGTGGAACCGGGAGAACTTGTGGTTTTCTTGGGTCCTTCCGGGTCCGGCAAGTCCACATTGTTGCGCATGATCGCCGGGCTGGAAAGCATCGACGGCGGAGCCCTGACGATCGGCGGCGTGCGCAGTGAAACACTCCCGCCTGGCCAACGCAACGTGGCAATGGTATTTCAAAACTACGCCCTTTACCCGCATATGACGGTTCGCGAGAACATGGCGTTTGGTCTGCGCAACATCGGAATGCCCGCCAAGGAAATCGATGCGCGGGTCCAGGAAGCCGCGCGCATGCTGGAGATGGAAGAACTGCTGGCCCGCAGGCCTGCGCAGCTTTCGGGAGGCCAGCGCCAGCGAGTGGCGATCGGCCGGGCGATCGTCAAGGAGCCGAAAGCCTTCCTGTTCGACGAGCCGCTGTCAAACCTCGATGCCGCGCTTCGGGTGCGAACTCGCGTGGAGCTGGCGCAACTGCATCAGCGGATGAACGCCACGATGATCTATGTCACCCACGACCAGACGGAGGCAATGACGCTCGCCGACCGCATCGTCGTGCTGAACAAGTGCAAGATCGAGCAGATCGGTGCACCGATGGATGTTTATCTGCGACCGGCCTCGCGCTTCGTTGCAAGCTTCATCGGCTCGCCAGGCATGAACTTCCTTCCCGTGGAAGTCTCCCGCCCAGGACCGGGACCGATCCGTATGCGCAACGGCTTTGAGATACACGTCGATGCTCCCGTACCGAGCGCAGGTCGATTCGACCTCGGCATTCGTCCCGAAGCCGTGCAGGTGCTGACGCGAGGGGATGCTCCTCCGGGGGAGACGACGGAGGCGAGTATCAACGTCGTCGAGCGCCTGGGCGAGCGCACCCTTGCCTATTGCAGGCTCGACGATGGAACGGAAATCATTGCTCAGGATGCAGGCCGCTCTCCCGTGCGCGCCGGAGATCGCGTCCGTCTGCGTTTTGATCCGAGCGCCATTCATCTGTTCGACACGGCAGGCAAGTCCTACGCAGCACACTAGGACACTCCGCAATTGCCGTGGTCGAGAGACCGGATGCGCCCTGCCGCTACCCTTTGATACCCGCTGACAGCGTAATCGCCTCCGTCACGCGCCGCTGAAAGATCAGATACGCCAGCGCGACCGGCAGACCGGCCAGAACGGCTGCGCTTAGTTCGCGAGCATAATAGACGCCGAAGGCGTCGTTCACCTGAGTAATACCGACGGTGATCGTCATCATGTCTGTACGCGTGACCGCGAGGAACGGCCAGAGAAACGAATTCCACGACCAGATGAAGCAGACGATGCAGAGCGCCGTCGTGACACCCCAGTTCATCGGTATGTAGATGCGAGTTAGGATCCGCCATTCCGAAGCGTTGTCCATGACTGCCGCTTCTCGGAAATCCTTTGGTACGCCGTCGAAAAATTGTTTGTAGACGATGATGATAACCGGGTGGATCAGCTGCGGCAGCACGATCCCCGCCCAGGTGTTGATCAGGCCGAGGTTCGCGACCAGCTCGAAGTGGTTGACGATCAACGTCTGCATCGGAACCATGAAGCTTGCCAGGATCAGCCACCACAGTAGTTTGCGAAACGGGAACTCCAGCTGCGAGATCGCATAACCGCACAGCAAGGAAGACGATACCGTCAGTACGGTGACGCTAAGCGCCGTGACGACGGAGTTGAGATACCACCGGCCGATCTCGGTCTCGGTCAATGCAAAGATATAATGAGAGAACGTCAACGTATCCGGCCAAAGTTCGATATAAGGCCGGACCACTTCATCTTCCGGCTTCAGCGACGAGACCACGCCCCAGTAAAGGGGAAACGCCCAAAGGATCGCGGCAACAACGGTGAACAGGGTGATGAGAAGGCCGGCGAGGTTGAGGCGGCGTGCGGTCTGCGCATTCATCGGCTGCGGCCTCCTGAAAGCCTCGTCAGCTGGAAATTAAGAACCGAGACGACAATGACGATAAAGAAGAGTACCACGGCAGCGGCGGCCGCACGTCCTCCCTGGTCGGACTGGAAGGCCCGCAGAAAGATGTAGTAGACGAGGACTAGGTTGTCATTTGGCCGCCCGCCGGTCGAGAACAGATAGACCTGATCGAAGATCTTCAGCTGCGAGATCAGCTGGATCGTCAAGACCAGCGCAGTCACCGGCCACATCAAAGGCCATGTGATGCGCGAAAACGTCGCCCACCTCCCCGCATTGTCGAGAGCCGCTGCCTCGTAAATCTCTCTTGGAATGGCGCGCAAGCCGGCCAGGAAAAGCAGGATTGAAAAGCCGGCAGTCCACCAGATGGTGATCAGCCCCACCGCCGGCATGAACCAGAGAGTGGACTTGAAGACCGGGATCCGTTGGATCCCGAGAAGGTCAAAGACATACATCGCGATCCCGAACTGGAAGTTCAGTGTCCAATCCCAGATCAGGTAAACCACGGAAACGGGAAGGATATACGGCAGAAAGAACAGCGCCAGGACGGCCGCCTGCATTCGCCCTGACAGCCGGTTCACACCAAGTGCGATCGCGTAGGCGACAATTGTTCCTGGGATGACAGTCAGCAGGACGAAATAGCCGGTGTTCCACAAGGCCGTTTCAAACCGACGGTCACTAACCAGACGGGTATAATTCGCCAAGCCGACATAACTGCCCTCTCCGATCAGAGGAGCGTCCGTCAGGCTGATCATGAAAAGCTTGATGGTCGGATAGATGAAGACAAGCCCGTAGATCGCCACGAAAGGCGCGACGAGCGCCAGGGCAAAGATCATCTCGCTGCGTCTATTCCTCAGCATGCTTCCTGATATCCTCCCCCCGGCGGCTGAACAATGTACGGCGAACCATCTGGCCAGGCAGGCAGAGTCCAGCCTGGCCAGGGGATCAATTCAAAGGTCCTCGAGACCGAGCTTTATCTCCTCCACGGCCTCTGCTGGTTCCATCTCGCCGTTCAGCGTTGGCACGAAGTAAGTCGACATGACGTCGAAGATCGGGCCCGCGATACCGGCGAGCGGTGTCTTCGGGTCGAAGATCATGTTCGAGGTCAGCGAGGAGTAGGTGGCATTCGGCTCCATCGCCTTGTAATCCGCCGATGCCGTTACTGGAGCATAGGCAGGGATATGACCTGCCGTTGCCCAGAGCAGCGAGTTCCTGGATATCCAGCTGATCACCTCGAGCACTGCCGCACGCTTTTCAGCAGTCATCTTCTCGCCCTTGTTTGCCGGAATTGCGAACGTGTGGCTATCGGCATAGGTGGAGGGATGGTCGAAGATCACCGGCAGTTCCACGGCACCCCATTCGAAGAGCTTGCCCTCCTTCTGCAGATCCGTCATCGTCGGAACTTCCCAGACGCCGTTGATCATCATTGCCGCCTCCCCGGAGGTAAAAAGAGCGACCGTTGCGGGGTAGTCCGTATAGGTGGACTGCAGACCCTTTTTCGTCCAATCCTGCAGCACGGACAGCGCATTCTGCAGCTTCTCCGCATTATCTCCGGCAAGGAATTCGTTGCCGGTCATCAATTCTCCGTCCTGCTGGCCCATCAGCGAATAGATGGTGCGGAACATGAAGTTACCGTCCGCGGTGACAGACCCGAGTGGGAATTTCACACCGGAGTCCTTCAGGGCCTGAAGCGTCGCCTCAAAGCCTTCGCGTGAGTCCATCCCCTTCGGCTTGCCGTCATCGCCAAGGACACCGGCCTTCGCCAGCAAGTCCTTATTGTAGTAGAGCACGATCGGATGGGTATCGAGAGGCACTGCATATTGCTTGCCGTCGACGGTCACCGCATCCCAGGTGGCGGCTGCGTAATCATCCTTGCCCAGCCCCATGGTGTTCCAGTCCTGGGGGGTGATCTCCTGCAGGATGCCCTGCTTCACGGCAAGCGGAATGCGGCTTGCGTGATAGGTCATCACGTCCGGCGCCTCGCCAACGGCAGCAGACGTTTGAACCTTTGAGTAAAAAGGCGTGCCCCACTCAAGCGTGGTCGCGTCGATCTTGATCTCACCCTGATGGGCGGCGTTGAAATCGCTGATCAGCTGCTTCATGCGCACCCCGTCGCCGCCGGCAAGGAAGTCCCACCACACGACGGTTTCTTGCGCGTGGGCGGCGGAGGTCATCAGCCCCGTCGCAAGCACAAGCGCCTTCGTCAACCTGTACCAATTCGCCATCTTCTTCTCCTCCCTGGATTGAAAGTGGCCTCCTACCGCCACTTATGAACGAACTAGAGCTTGATCCTGATCATCGAATAGGAATAGGGCGGCACCGTAACGCCCACGCGATTTTGCTCCAGGCTGGCCGTGCCCCCCACCTGCTGCGGCTTCACATTCTCGGGATTGTCTTTGGTGTTCCTGGCCTCTAGGTCGTCGTGCTTGATCAGCGTGTGCTCGATCGCCTTGATTGTCCCGAACCGTTCAACCGAAAGCTCGACGTCCATGTGTTCCTGGCCGTGACGGTTGACCGCAAAGAAGGTCAGCCAGCCTGCCTCGGCATCATGGACGCCGGAGACATCGAGATACGGAACGGATCCGGCGATATCTGAGGTATATGACTGGCAGTCGACATCAAGGTTGAGTGCGGTGCCGCGACCGTAGTGGGAGGCAAGCTGCAACGGATGATAAATCGTCTGGCGCCAGGCCCCACCGCCAGGCTCCGTCATGATCGGAGCGATGACGTTCACGAGTTGCGCAATGCAAGCGATGCGGACTAGGTCGGACCTGCGGATAAAGGTGTTGAGAATGCATCCTACCTGTAGGACGTCCTCGAAATTGTAGATGTCCTCCAGAAGCACCGGCGCGTGGGGCCAGTCCCACTCCTTCATCCGCCGAGCGTCGCTCTTGCGTTCGTGATACCAGACATTCCACTCGTCGAACGAGATCTTCACGTCCCGCTTGGACCGCTTCTTCGCCTTGATGAAGTCGATCACGCCGCCGACGGTGCCGATGTAGCGATCGAGCTTTTGGGGAAGGGCCAGATATTCGGCTGTCTTCTTTTCGTAGTTCTCGAAATACATGTGCAGCGAAATGTAATCGATCTGCTCGTATGTCTCTTCCAGAACGGTTGCTTCCCATTGCGGATAGGTCGGCATCTCGGAATGGGAGGAACCGCAGACAACGAGTTCAAGCTTGTCATCGAAGGCGCGCAGAGCCTTGGCAGTCTCGTTAGCAAGGTGTCCATACTCGGCAGCGCTCTTGTGGCCGACCTGCCATGGACCGTCCATCTCGTTGCCAAGGCACCACAGTTTGACGTCCCAAGGTTCTGCGCGACCGTTCTTGCGTCGCAAGTCGGACCAGTAGCTGCCGCCTGGATGGTTGACGTACTCGACGAAGTTGCGTGCGGCATCGAGCCCGCGCGAGCCGAGGTTCACCGCCAGCATCATCTCGGTTCCGGCAGCCTCTGCCCATTCGGCAAACTCGTGGATGCCGACCTCGTTCGATTCGGAGGTACGCCAGGCAAGATCGAGCCGCGTCGGGCGCTCCGCCTTCGGCCCGATACCATCCTCCCAATTATAGGCCGAAACGAAGTTCCCGCCGGGATAGCGGCAGATGGGCGTATCGAGTTGCCGCACGAGTTCGATCACATCCTGCCGCATACCATTGGGGTGCGCCGATGGATGGCCAGGTTCATAGATGCCGGTATAGACCGCGCGACCGAGATGCTCCAGGAAGGAGCCATAAAGGCGCTTGTCTATTTCGCCGATGGAATAATGCGCATGTGCAGTGACTCGAGCGTCCATGGTCCTCCCCGCCCTTCATATCACAAAAACCGGTTTGTATCCGGTTTAATGTTATTTAAAGCGGAGCATCAGGCTCTCGTCAAGCCGACGCTGAGGCTTCAGATCTGGATTCGGAGCACAATGTCCTGCGAGTAGTTTCCGAACCCCGCTCCGAAGATGTTGATCCCGCCGGGATGCTGAGCGTCTTCTTTGACGCCAACGCGCATGCGGATCGAGCGGTGGCGGTCAAGGCCAAGCGCATCCAGCGTCACATCGGAAATTCTCACGCCGTCAACAAAACTGCCGAATTCGTTGATGCGCCAGTTCTTCAGCTTTCCGTATTGCGAACCCTTGAGCTTCCACCAATCGGGTGTGAAGACGCCGCGCTTGTCGCCAAAATCTCCAGGTGAAGTCCAGGTTCCCACGTCGATACCATTGACCTGAAGGAAAATATCGGACGGCCAGTTGGCAGCAGTGCCGGGAACCTCCGAACTCAGCTCCATCGAGAATTCCAGTGCCTTCGGCTTCGCCTTCTTGATCAGCGTGTTGTTGGGGAACTGGTATTCGACGTAGCCCCGCGTGAACCACAGCAGGCCGGCTTTCATCCGGTCCGGATCAAGAAAAGTATCCGGAACGTCGAGAAGCCCGATGACGCCATCTTTCGAGCAGAGGCCGCAGGGTCCGGTGACATCGAATTCGGTATAGAGTCCAAGCGGCATCGAGACCTCGATCATATCGTCATGGGCATCCGCCGCGGTCTCAGCGAAAGAAATCAATATTTCCTGGAATGCGGAATGACAGAGCTTCTGGCTTCCCTTGCGCGCCCTTTGGCTCTCCGTGTGGATAAGACCGCAATCCTCCAGAATCTTGAGATTAATCGATACTGTAGACTGCGGCAGCCCAAGGCTCTCTGCGATCTGATTGACGTTCTTTGCCCCCGCTCGCCGCAGAAGCTTTAAAATGCCGATGCGAACCTCGCTCGCGAGCCCCTTTATCAGATCCTGGCGTTCGACAGGATCAATCACCAGAACTTTGCCAGTCATTCAACCACCTATCCTTCCAACGCATCGATATCAGATCTTTTGATATGGACGCAACGCTGGTGGTAGGGTAGCGACATGTCGGAGGCGTGCGACAGACACAGAAGCAAGCAAGGCTATCTTACACCGGCGACCGTGGAAGCCTGTTATGGATCGATTTCATGCGACGGATCATCAGCAAGGTGGTCGTCGAGCCCTCTGCCGATGGCAAGTCGGCGGACCTTTCGATCCACGGCCCACCTCGCTGCCATCATGGCAGCCCAGGAAGCGACTGTCCTTTGTCAGGCGACACGCCCCTTTGAGCCTCAAGTTCCCGACAGCACACGTCTTTACTGCGGCGCAACCAGCCGCTCGCCGGATGATCTCCCACTGACGCCATGAAGCGTTCCCGACGCGCTTCGACAAGCCGCGTTGCGGAGTATGAAGCCATAGTTGTAGCAACCGCGTTCCGCGTTGGCCTGTGCGCCTTGCAGTTCAACGTCCCGGTGCTGGGGCCTGCAGCGACACTGGATCAACCTGCATATTGGCCTTACCGTCGCATCCTTTTCTCTCATGCGCATTGGATGGGATCGGCGGGAACTACCTGTTTCGCGGCTCTTCCCGGGGGGGCCTACAATAGAATCCGCGACGGCTTTAGTGAAAATTGGCTTGACCACTTTCCGATAGAGCGTTTAACCATCGGTTGTTGGCGGGTGGAGCAATGCCGACAGAGGGAGGACGACGTCATGCAGAAGTCGGCTGGCAATCCAGAAGCTGAAGTTCCAGCCGCTGGCCACCAACCGCTTTTGCGTCTCGAAGGCATCACCAAGGAATTTCCTGGCGTTCTCGCGCTGTCAGACGTCAGCTTTGACCTGCGAAGAGGGGAAGTTCACGCGGTCTGCGGCGAAAACGGCGCGGGCAAGTCGACCTTGATGAAGATCATCAGCGGCGTCTACCAGCCGACCCGCGGCACCATGGTCTACAAGGGACAGATCCACCAGTTCGCGGCGCCCATGGAGTCCGAGGCCGCCGGCATCGCCATCATTCACCAGGAACTCAATCTCGTCCCGCACCTCTCGGTCGCGGAGAACATCTATCTGGCGCGCGAGCCCCGCCGCGGCCCCTTTGTCGATCGCAGGAAGCTTAGAGCCGACGCGAAGCGTTGTCTTGACCGGCTCGGCGTGTCGATCGACACAGAGACGCCGGTGCGCAACCTTTCGGTGGCGCAATGCCAGATGGTGGAGATCGCAAAGGCACTGTCGCTCAACGCCGAAGTGCTGATCATGGACGAGCCGACCTCCTCTCTTACGGAGCAGGAGACGCGACTGCTTTTCAAGGTGATCCGCGATCTCAAGTCCGCCGGCGTCGGGATCATCTACATCTCCCACCGCCTGGACGAAATGGCGGAGATCGTCGATCGCGTTACCGTCCTGCGCGACGGCCGCTACATCGCGACCGACGATTTCGAGACCACGACAGTCAACGACATCGTCGCCAAGATGGTGGGTCGCTCGCTGGAAGAGAAATTTCCCGAGCGCACGTCTGCTCCATCCCAGGAGGTGATCTTCAGCGTCTCCGGCCTTGCCCGCACCGGCGTGTTCTCCGATGTCAGCTTCTCGCTACGGCGCGGAGAAATTCTCGGCTTTGCAGGGTTGATGGGCGCGGGACGCACGGAAGTCGCGCGCGCCATTTTCGGAGCTGACCCGCTCGATACAGGCACCATTACGCTCCATGGCGAGACGCTGAAGATTCAATCGCCACGCGACGCCATCTCGGCGGGACTTGCGTATCTTTCGGAAGACCGCAAGGCGCAGGGGTTGGCAGTCAAGATGCCGGTGGACGCCAACATGACGCTCGCCAACATGGAGGACGTGTCGAACGGGTTCGGCCTCATCGACTTCGCCAGGCACGACAAGGTGGCGAAGGAGTATGTGGAGCTTCTCGACATCCGCACACCTTCCATCAAGCAGCCGGTCCGCCTTCTGTCGGGTGGCAACCAGCAGAAGATCATCATTGGCAAATGGCTGTTCCGTAAGCCGAAGGTGATGTTCTTCGACGAACCTACCCGCGGCATCGACGTCGGCGCGAAGTTCGCGATCTACAAGATCATGGATGAACTGGCGGCGGAAGGGATCGGCGTTGTTCTGATCAGCTCCGAACTGCCGGAAGTCCTTGGAATGACCGACCGCGTCGCCGTGTTTCACGGCGGGCGCATTACCGGTGTCCTGGAGACGCGGAACACTGACCAGGAAGAAATCATGCGATATGCCTCGGGCTATGGCCCGAAGGCGCACTGAGGGTAACCATGGCCGACGTAAGCGAACAGAAGACCCGGCGGCTAAGCGACCGCCAGAAGGACATTATCCAGAAGTTTGCCGCACTTGGCAGCCTCTTCGTGCTGATCGCCGTATTCTCGGCAACGAGCAGCGCGTTTTTCACCATCAATAATGCAATGACCATTGCGTTGCAGGTCACCTCCATTGCCCTTTTGGGAATTGGTGCAACCTGCGTCATCATCACCGGCGGCATTGACCTTTCCGTCGGATCCGTGCTGGCACTGGCCGGCGTGGTGGCGGCACTGGCTGTCAAGGATTGGGGTATTCCCGTGCCCTTCGCCATGTTGATCGGTATCCTGACCGGGTCGATCTGTGGCCTTATCAACGGCACCCTCGTCACCAGGATGAAGCTTCCCCCCTTCATCGCGACGCTCGGCATGATGCTGATTGCTCGCGGTTTCGCCCTTCAGATCACGGGAGCGCGTGCGGTATCGGGACTGGGCGAAGCCTTTGGCGTGCTTGGGAATGGTTCGCTGTTTCGCATTGTCAACATTGGTGATGACGGCTTTCCGACCGTCGTTTTTCCGGGCATTCCCTACCCGGTGATCCTGATGGTGGTGATCGCGGTCGCCGTCTCTTTGATGCTGAACCGGTCCGTGCTCGGCCGCCATATCTATGCAGTCGGCTCCAACGCAGATGCAGCCCGCCTTTCCGGCGTCAACGTTGCTCGCGTCGTCAGCTTCACTTACGTCCTCTCCGGAACACTGGCAGGCCTCACCGGCTGTGTGCTGATGTCCCGCCTCGTTACCGCACAGCCAAACGAAGGCGTGATGTACGAGCTGGACGCAATCGCCAGCGCCGTTATCGGCGGCACGTCGCTGATGGGTGGGGTGGGCACGATCTCCGGTACCGGTATCGGGGCCTTCGTGATCGGCATCCTGCGCAACGGGCTCAACATGAACGGCGTCTCCGCCTTCACACAGCAGATCATCATCGGCCTCGTCATTCTCGGCACTGTCTGGATCGACCAGCTGCGCAACCGCCGATGAAGAACGGGTGCGGACCCTTATCCGCAGCATGCATGAGGGAGTGAGGAGCTCCCGGATAACCGGCCGGACGGCCACTCAGTTGGAGGAAGACATGATGAAACTCGCTACAGCACTACTCGCATCCGCCATGGCCTTTGGCACGCTCTCTGCCGCTCAGGCGGGTGAAATCGCCGTGATCGTCAAGACGGTCAACTCGACCTTCTGGCAGAACGTCCAGAAGGGCGCCGACGCTGCCATGAAGGACGTTTCGGAGCATACGATGACCTTTCAGGGTCCGGCTGCGGAATCGGCAATCGCCGACCAGGTCAACATGGTCGAGAATGCCGTCAATCGCGGCGTTGCCGGCATCGTGCTTGCCCCGTCCGATCCGGACGCGCTGGTTCCCGCCGTGAAGAAGGCTTGGGAAGCCCGTATCCCTGTCGTGATCATCGATTCCATGCTGGCCGAGGGTGCTGAGCAGTACTATCAGTCCTTCCTCTCGACCGACAACAAGAAGGCCGGCGAACTGGCCGCCCAGGCCTTGATCGAGCGCGTCGGCACCGAAGGCAAGATCGCGGTCATGTCTTACGTTGCAGGTGCTGGCTCCGAAATCGGCCGTGTCGGCGGTTTCACCGACTACATCAAGGCGAATTCGAAACTTGAGATCGTCGGCCCCTTCTACTCTCAGTCGCAGATGGCGACGGCGCTGAACCAGACGACGGACGTTCTGGCCGCAAACTCTGACCTCAAAGGCATGTTCGGCGCCAATGAGCCGACCGCCATCGGAATGGGCCGCGCGCTGAAGCAGTCTGGTAAGGCTGGCCAGGTTGTGGCGGTCGGCTTCGACGGCAACCAGGACCTCCAGGAGTTCGTCAAGGACGGCACACTGGCTGCGATCGCCGTTCAAGGGTCCTTCCAGATGGGTGAACTCGGCATTCAGACGGTGACCAGCATCATCAACAAGGAGAAGGTCGAGAAATTCGTCGACACCGGTGTCGTGCTTGTCACCAAGGACAATATCGACAAGCCGGAAGCTCAGAACGTCCTTTATTGAGTTCCTCCCTGGCGCGCATCGCGAATGATGCGCGCCCATCCCAAGGAATACTTTGATGAACGCTGCCGAAACTCGCAAACTTCCTCACTCAGATGTGGAAGTCACCCTCGTCGGCCTCGGTTGCGCCCAGATGGGTAACCTCTACCGCGTGACCAGCTACGAGGAATCGGCCGGTGCGTTCAAGGCTGCTTGGGATGCCGGGATCCGTTATTTCGATACGGCCCCCTTCTACGGTTACACCCGCTCGGAACGCCGGCTCGGAACGATGCTGACGGACCTTCCGCGCGACGCTTACGTCATCAGCACCAAGGTTGGCCGTGTCATGACGCCGGATGAGACCGTGGGCGAGGAGGAGGATGGTTACGTCCGGCCGCTCCCCTTCCGGCCGGTCTACGACTACAGCTATGACGGCATCATGCGATCCTTCGAGGCAAGCCAGCAGCGCCTCGGGATCCTCAAGCCTGACATCCTTTACGTGCACGACATCGGCCGCATGACCCATGGAGACCAGCACGAACACTACTGGAGCCAGTTGACCGATGGCGGCGGGTTCCGGGCGCTCTCAAAGCTCCGGGACGAAGGCTCGACCAAAGCCGTCGGACTGGGCGTGAATGAGTGGGAAGTCATCCGCGATACGGTGGAGGTCTTCGACATCGACGTCTCGATGCTCGCCGGCCGCTACACGCTCCTGGAACAGGAAAGCCTGCCGCTGATGGACGAGTGCGCCCGTCGGGGCGTCGGCATTGTGGTCGCCGGGCCGTTCAACTCGGGCATCCTTGCCGGCAACAGGAAGTTCAACTACGCCGATGCACCGGCCGCCGTTCTGGCGCGGGTCGATGCGCTCCGCACAGCCTGTGAGGAAGAAGGCGTGAGCCTGCAGGCTGCAGCATTGCAGTTCCCGCTCCTCCACCCCGCAGCCGTCACAATCGTGTCCGGCGCCCGCACGGCCGAGCAGATCCAGTCCAACCTTGCCTGGTTCTCAGAACACATCCCCAACACTTTCTGGCAGCGGCTGCGCGATCGCGGACTAGTTGCTGAAGGCGTCCCGCTGCCGCGGGATGGAGCATAAGCCAAGATGTGGATCGACGCCCACCAGCACTTCTGGCGCCTCGTTGACCGGGCAGGACAATGGCCTCCGGCACAACTGGCAGCGATCTACCGCGATTTCATGCCAGAGGATTTGCAGCCGCTCATGGCTGACGCGAAGATTGATGGGACTGTGCTGGTGCAGACCATGGAGACGGACGCTGACACTCGGTTCATGCTGGAGTTGGCCGACAAGAGTCTTTTCATCCTTGGCGTCGTCGGCTGGACGGACCTGAAATCGCCGGATGCACCCGCTGCCATCGCGCGGCTGGCGCAGACGCCGAAGCTCAAGGGCTTCAGGCCAATGCTGCAGGACATCGCAGATGATCGCTGGATCAATGATCCTGCGCTGAAGCCTGCCGTTGCCGCGATGATTGAGCAAGGACTCGTCTTCGATGCACTGGTGCTGCCCAGGCACCTCGAACCGCTCCTCGATTTCGCTCGACGATCGACGCGGCTGCCGATCGTCATCGATCACTGTGCAAAGCCGCTGATAGCCGAGGGCAGGTTCGTCGACTGGTACGCGCGGATGAAGGCACTCGCCGAACTCCCCAATGTGCATTGCAAGCTGTCGGGCCTGCTGACCGAGGCCGGCGACCAGAAACCTGCCGCGGTGCGACCATATGCGGAAACCGTCCTGGATCTCTTTGGGCCGGAGCGCGTGATCTGGGGAAGCGACTGGCCGGTTCTACGGCTTGCTGGAGAGTATCAGGCCTGGCTGACCCAGTGCCTCGACATTGTGCCGCCCGAGCACCACGGCGCCGTCTTTGGTGGCAATGCCGTCCGCTTCTACAATCTCGACGTGGTGCGGTTCTAAGACTTATCTAAGCCTGTGTCTTTGGGTGCCGACGGCCATTGACGCTACTGAGGAGACGAAAATGCAGCGCATGGGGATGGTTATCGGCGTCAAGCCGGAGATGATCGCAGAATACAAGCAGCTGCACGCCAAGGTCTGGCCGGAGATCCTCGACCTGATCTCGCTCTGCAATATCCGTAACTACACCATCTTTCTGCGCGAACCGGAGAACCTGCTGTTCGGCACCTGGGAGTACCATGGCAACGACTTTAGGGCCGATATGGCAAAAATGGCAGCAGACCCGAAGAACCAAGAATGGTGGTCCTTCACCATCCCCTGCCAAACATCTCTAGACACCTGTCAGGAAGGGGAATGGTGGGCAATGATGGAAGAGGTCTTTCATCACGACTGAGCCGCTAAATTAACAGGAAAAACCGTCTAAATGCCGTCTACCGACGACCTGTTTCGGACCCTCCTCGTTTACGTCGCCGGCAGATTCAACCGGTCGTCGCAACACCCTCGGTCATATCTGATTTGAGCAAACCGTCGAGCGCCTCTGCAGGTGTACGCCAGCCCAGGGTCTTGCGTGGCCTACTATTGAGCGCATGGGCTACGGCACTGAGTTCACCGGCACCATGCTGGCTGAGATCCGTCCCTTTTGGAAAGTACTGACGCAGCAGGCCGTTGGTGTTCTCGTTGCTCCCGCGCTGCCAGGGGCTTTGAGGGTCGCAGAAATAGATATCGAGCTCAGTGTCGATGCGCAGTCGAGCATGCTGAGCCATCTCCGCGCCCTGGTCCCAAGTCAGTGATCTGCGAAGGTGTGCTTGTAGATCCATGATGGTGCCTGCGATCGCGTCGCGGGCGGCTTCGGCCCCATGACCGGCAAGCGCTGGACCGTTTTTGACAGATTTGTCCATCCCATGACGTTCCATGCGTGGGAGGTGCAGGAGCATTGTGAACCGTGTCGTCCGTTCCACCCGCGTACCGATTGCTGAGCTGCCAAGCCCAAGAATAAGATCACCTTCCCAATGGCCGGGTACCGCTCTTTCGCCGATCTCAGACGGACGATCGCTAATCATCAACGCATCTGTTAGGAAGGATTTGCCACGGCTACGAGCGCTGGAGTTCACCAGCCCGGTCCAGACAGGAGCAGTCTTCACCCTCATGCCGCTGATCAGCGCAGGGTTCGCGAAATGTTGTTCATCGGCCAACGGACTGGATCGGAAGTCCTGATTGCCCTTGGCACGGCAGGTCTCGGGACCATTTGGGTGATATTCGCGCCGACGTCCAGGCACTGCTTTCGTTCGACATCGGACGCGGCGAACTGATTTTTCTGGCTGGCGTGATCAGCCATGCTGCGGACGTGCCGCTACAGACGGCGCCAGTCCACCACATCGGTCTGATGAAGACTTGACAAAAATGCGGCAGTTAACAACGCCGAGCACCTACCACGCCAGTCGAGCCCGCTCGACGAGAACGAAATTGCGCCGGAAACACTGATCCAAAACGCGATTATCCGCTTATTAGAGCGGGTCGACCACTTTACCGAGGTTGCCTGAGCAGCGACTGGCGGGTTTCATGAGATCTGCAAACGAGAGACTGGAGGTTCATGATGCCGCGCTCTTCTGCGCTGGAGGTGAAAGGTCTGTATGCCCGATATGGCGCCAGGGAGATCTTGCGTGGCGTGGATCTTTGCATTCGGCAGGGTGAGATCTTCGGGCTTCTTGGACCAAATGGCGCAGGTAAAACCAGCCTGGTTCGGGCGATATGCGGGCGTTTGAAACCAACGGCAGGAAGTATTGTCATCGCGGCTGACGACGACCGCAGAAGCGCGTCGAGGCCGATAGGTCTCGTGCCTCAGGAAATCGCCCTCTACCCGAGCCTGACCATTCGAGAAAACCTTGAAGTCTTTGGTCGTCTCTCGGGCCTCACGAGGACGGCAACACGGCTCGCGATTGAAGAAGCTTGCGCGGCCGCTCATCTGGCCGAAAGGCTCCACGAGCGCGTCGAGCATCTATCGGGAGGCTGGAAGCGGCGCGTCAATATTGTCGCAGCAATCCTGCATCGGCCTGCTCTGCTGATACTGGATGAGCCGACCGTTGGCGTAGACATCGATGCACGCAACGCCTTGAATCACATCATCCAGACATTGAGTGGCCACGGGATGGGTGTCTTGCTGATAACGCACGATCTCCACCAGGCAGAGCACCTGTGCGACAACGTGGGATTCTTGCTCGATGGGGCCCTTGACCTGCAGGGTCCGCCACAGGCCCTGCTCGCTGCTGCCTTCGCCGATCAAGGCGAGTTCATCGCGGATTTTTCGGAAATACTGTCGGTGAATGAGGCGAAGATGTTGCAGGAAATGGGGTTCGTAACGACCACTGGCGGATCGAGCTGGCATCTGATCGGCAACCGACCGCCAGGGCACGTTGCCGAGGATCTCGAACGGGCGGGTCTCAAGCCTCGTGAGATGCACTTCCGGCGACCGAATCTCGACAGTCTCTTCTTACGCTTGTTGCTCAAGCAGACGACGAGCGTAGTAGAAGGTGCGGCATGATAGCCTCCATACTTCGCGTCATGGCCCTCAGCCTTATCCGCGATCGCGGGGCGCTGGTTCTAGCCTTCATACTCCCGCCCGTTATCTTCGTGATTTTCGCCGCAATCTTTGCGGCAACTGCGACCGATAAGCTCCCTCTCAAGGTTGCTTTCGGCAAAGCCGCCAACCATGAGGCCTGGCATCGTTTCGAGAAGGTCCTGCGCGACGACCCTTCCCTGCACCTCACCTCGGCCGCTAGTCGTGAGGTAGAGGTGAGACGGCAGGTGGAGCGGGGAACTGCGGATGTGGGGCTTTTCCTGAGAGACGATCCGGATATCACCGAGGCGGCGCCGGTCCTGATTGTCGTGGAGCCCAGCAAACCGCTGGCGGGTGCGGTCCTGGCTGGACAGGTCCAACGGCTCGTCGCTCGTGATCTGCCGGATCTGGCACTTTCTCGTACGATAAGCACGATCGAGCCCCTGCTCGGTGGCCTGACACCGGAGCAGGGCGAACGGCTGACAAAAGGAATAGCGGAACTCGCTGCCAAAACAACAAGCACGGCTTCCCACGAAGGGCCGGGTTTGGTTGAAACCGTCACCGTCGGAGCGCCGCAGGGCGCCAATACCGCGGTGAAGTATTACACTGGTGCTGTAGCGATCCTCTTTCTCCTGTTTTCGGCCATGCAAAGTGCCGCCATACTCATCGACGAACGGAATTCAGGCATTCTCGACCGCATAGCGGTCATGCCGGCCGGACCAGAGGTTCTGGTGTACGGCAAGTTCCTGTTCCTCGTGGCCCAAGGTGTCATCCAGGCAGGTCTGATCTTCGCAGCAGCAGCCGTCTTCTATGACGTCAACGTGATCACCAAGGTCGGGTTGTGGTTGCTGATTACGATCGCGGCGGCGATGGCGGCTTCGGGGCTTGCCTTGGCGGTTGCGGCGACCTGTACGACCAAGCAACAGGCTCAAACAATCTCCACATTCATCGTGCTTATCTGCTCCGCTGTGGGGGGCTCCATGGTGCCGCGTTTCATGATGCCTTTGTGGCTGCAGGATCTGGGATGGTTGACGCCGAACTCCTGGGTCATCGAAGCCTACCAGGATGCGTTGTGGCGAGGCCAAGCCTTGCCTGAAATCATGCCGGAACTACTTAGTCTTTTCGCCCTCGCGGCGATCGGGACCATCTATGCGGTCGCTATCTCCAAGCGCAGGCTGCGGCTCTAAAGGGAAGTCAGCATGGCGGTTTTCGCGCAGGATACTCTACGATCAAGTCGCGATACGACGGTTAGCCTGGTTCTTGCCGCGCTCATCGTGCTTTCCTGGCTTTGTGTCCACATCACCAGCATCTTCTTCGTCGACTGGAGCGTAGCGGGACGTTTTGTGCTGGCGCCTGTCGTCATCGCCCTCCAGTGCTGGCTGAGCGTTGGCCTGTTCATTGTCGCGCACGACACGATGCATGGCTCGCTTGCCCCGGAGCACCCGCGGCTCAACCGGGCAATCGGCCGGTTCTGCGTCTTCATCTACGCTGGCTTCTCGTACGGCAAGCTCTTTGAAAGTCACCACGCGCATCATCGACACGCGGGAACGGTCGACGACCCCGATTTCGATGCCGATCATCCGGCCCGGTTCTGGCCTTGGTACCTGACCTTCTTCCGTCGATATTTTGGCTGGCGCGAGTTCGGGATACTGACCATCGCAGTGCTTGCCTACCTGCTCATTTTGCGCGAGCGCTTCCCCACGATGCTGGTCTTCTGGGCGCTCCCGGCGATCCTCTCGTCTGTCCAGCTCTTCTATTTCGGTACCTTTCTGCCGCACCGTGTCGAAGAGGAGCCGTTCACCGACCGCCACCGCGCGCGCAGCAATGACTTTTCGCCCATCATGTCTTTGCTGACATGCTTCCACTTCGGCTATCATCATGAACATCACGATAGGCCCGGGGTGCCGTGGTGGAGGCTGCCAGCGCAGCGCGAAGCGGCTCTCCGCGCCAAAGCAAGCTGAGGTCACGCATGGAAAGCCTGATACCCTACCTGATCCCGACATTGCTGGTGGTCGGCACGGTCGTCTTCATGGAGTGGTTCGCCGCCTGGTCGCACGAGCACATCATGCATGGCTGGGGATGGCGCTGGCACAAGTCGCATCACGAGCCCCATGACGAGACGCTCGAGAAGAACGACCTCTACGCCGTCATCTTTGCTATTTTCGCCGTCGGGCTGTTCTGGATCGGCTCGAGCTGGTTTTGGCCATTGTGGTGGATCGCCGTCGGGATCTCGATCTACGGCATGCTTTATTTCTTCATGCATGACGGATTGGTCCATCAGCGCTGGCCGTTCAAGTACATCCCGCGCAAAGGCTACCTTAAGCGGGTGTATCAGGCTCATCGCCTTCATCATGCCGTTGAAGGACGCGATGGCTGCGTTTCCTTCGGCTTCGTCTATGCGGAGCCGATCGACAAGCTGGTGAAGAAGCTTCAGGAGAACAAGCGGAAGGTCGATCTGGACGTCTTGAAGGACGAAAATCAACCCACGGCCGCCGAATGATCAGGGGCGCTGCCACAAGCCTGTTCGCTGCACCGCGGGCTTGACCAACCGCGTCCGTGCAACATCGCCAAGCGCCAGCGCGAGCAGGCCCGACTTTTCTGCCTTGGAGGTGGATACGCGGCGGTTCCAGGCTGCGGGCCCACCAGACCTTACCTTGGCGCCGATCGCCCGATATACACGGCGCGCGGCTGCAATGGCCCAGGCCGACCTTGGCGGGAGGAATGCCAGACCGGCATAGGCTGAGGCGTAATAGGCCTCAGCCAGTTCCAGAAGCTCAAGCGCTGCAGAATGAAGCGCTGGCCGCTGCGCCATGTCCTCGGGATCCGGATTGACCACCCCATGACGCGCCAACACATCGGCTGGCAGGTATAGCCTTCCGGCGCGAAGATCGTCCACGACATCACGAGCGATATTCGTAAGCTGGAAGGCGAGCCCCAGATCACAGGCGCGATCAAGGGTCTCTGCGTCCCGCACGCCCATGATCATGGCCATCATGACGCCTACCACGCCGGCGACGTGGTAGCAGTAATCGAGCGTGTCGGAGATAGACGCGTAGCTCCGGCTCCTCACGTCCATTTCAAGACCGTCGAGCAGCTCCTCCGGGTGGCGTGACGGAATCCTATGGCGTTCCACAACTCTGCGAAGAGCTTCAAACACGGGATCGTCCACCCGATCGCCACGCAGCGCCGCTGCCGTTTGCAGCCGCAAGAGATCAAGACGCTGCTGCTGCCCGGAACGGAAGTCATCCTTCTGGGCATGACCAAGGACCTGTCCGTCGATGACATCGTCGCAGTGGCGGCACCAGGCATAGAGCATGACGGCGTCCTGACGGGTCCGCTGATCGAACAACCGCGCTGCCGCCGCAAAACTCTGGGATCCTTCAGCGATGGCGGTCTCGCTATTGGCGATCACGGCATCATTCATACCCGCGCGTCCTCGATCATGAGGCCTGCGGTGGCTTTCGCCGATCCGACCACACCGGGAATACCTGCGCCGGGATGGGTCCCAGCGCCCACGATGTAGAGATTGGGGATCTGATCGTCGCGATTGTGAGGCCTGAACCAGGCACTCTGGGTGAGGATCGGTTCGACCGAAAAGGCCGAGCCGAGGTGGGCATTCAGTTCATCGCGAAAATCGAAAGGAGTGAAATGCCGTACCGTCACCAGATCGTCCAGCAGACCAGGGATGTAGCGGTCGTGGAGATATTTCAGGATCCTGTCTCGGTATCTCGGGCCTTCGATGTCCCAGTCGATATCTGCGGTTCCCAGATGCGGCACGGGTGAAAGCACATAATAGGCGCTGCAACCGGGAGGAGCCAGGCTGTCATCGGTCACAGACGGGGCGTGCAGGTAGAGCGAAAAGTCCGGGGCCAAGCCGTTCGTGCCGAAGATCTCGGTAATCAGTTCCCGGTAACGGGCGCCAAACAGTACCATATGGTGCTTCAGCTCGGGATGCCTCGCCTTCAACCCGAAATAGACCACGAAGAGCGACATGGAGAAGCTCTTCTTCTCCAACGCACGACCGTTGGATTGGCCGCGGGAGGTGCCTCTCAGCATGTGCTTGTAGGTGTGAACGACATCGGCATTGGAGGCGATCTGGTCAAAGACGTGACGGCTGCCATCATTCAGAACAAGACCTGTGACGCGATCATTGCTTGCTTCGATCCTGTCGATCTCGGCACTTAGATGCACCTTGCCCCCCAGATCCTCGAACAGCTTTACCATTCCAGCGATAAGGGCGCCTGTCCCGCCCTTGGCAAACCAGACGCCGCCCTTGCGTTCCAGGGCATGGATCAAGCCGTAGATGGAAGAGGTACGAAAGGGATTGCCGCCGACAAGCAGTGAGTGAAAGCTGAAGGCCTGCCGCAGTTGATCGTCCTTGATGAACTGGCTGACCTTCGAGTAAACGCTCCGGTAGCTCTCCAGCCGCATCAGTTGCGGCGCCACCTTGATCATCGACCGGAAATCCAGGAACGGAACGGTACCGAGCTTCTCGTAGCCTTCCCGGTAAAGATCTTCCGAATAGCTGAGGAAGCGGCGGTAGCCTTCAACGTCATCTGGCGATTTTTTAGCGATCTGCCGGTCTATCACCTCCTGATCATTAGCGTAGTCGAAGCGATACCCATCCTCCCAACACAGTTGGTAGAAGGGTGTCACCGGCAGCAGCGTCACGTAGTCGGCGAGGCGACGACCCGATAGCGCCCAAAGCTGCTCAAGACAATCCGGATCCGTGATAACGGTAGGACCTGCATCGAAGGTGAAGCCATCGTCGGTGTAGACGTAGGCGCGTCCTCCGGCCTTGTCGCGTTTTTCGAAGACAGTGGTTTGTATGCCGGCACTCTGCAGGCGGATCGCCAGGGCAAGTCCACCGAATCCGGCACCAATCACTGCTGCCGTGGGTTTGTTCGTCATGGGAGTCCGTTTCTCGCTGTTGGTGTTTCCCGAAAGCAGGCCAGGGCGCGATGGATTGGGACCGGGGGCTTCCCGATCAGGATACGGAAGATATCGGATGCGCTGGTTCGCCCCGCATAGAAGCGCTCGATCAGTGGCGTCGGTAGCTTGTAGAAGCGTTCAAGCACCAGATGACGGCGATCCGGTTCTGCCGCCAGGAACAACATCCGATTGAGCAGCCGGTAGAACCTTTGGTTGCGATGTTGTGCAGCGGCATGTTGGCGGATCGCTCTCGCGAGATCACTACTGTTGCTTGGCCACCGATCGGCGATGACATTGGCAAGGCGGACTGCGTCCGGCAGGCTGTAACCCGTCGTCGGATGGAAAAGCCCGGCGCGCATTCCCGCCTGCGGAATGTCGGAAGGCAGTTCCGACCAGAAGCGCTCGAAGTCATGGGCCAATGCGATTGGCAGCACACCGTGCTCAGTGCGGATTATCCTTCGAACCGACCAGCCTTGCGCGGACGCGTAAGCAAGGATGTCCCGCTCCAATGCCACATCATCCAGATCTGGACCATCTGAATAGCGGGTGTCTTCTATCAGTACCCGCGTCTCCGAGAGCGGGAGCAGATACACGAAGCGATAGCCATCATGCTGATCGACCGTTGCGTCCATGATCACGGGAGAGGCCAGTCCGTGAGTCTGGCCAAGTTCCACTTCAAGCCCGAGGAACTTCTGGTATCCCAGCACCATGGCTTCAGTCGCCCTGTAACCACGGCAATCAATGACGCAGGAGGCGTGCAGCACCGTTCCATCAGCCAGAGTGACGTGATCTGGCGCGAGCGAGCCTACCGATGTGTTCGGACGAACTGCCACCATGCCAAGCTGCCGGATCGCTTCCGCAACGGAACCCGAGGTGAGCGAGGCGTAACCGGAAGCAAGGTTGCGCTCCAGATTCCGGAAGCGAACCGACTGGCTGGTCCATTGCCTGGCGATCAAGGGGTCAAGCCAGGCAAGGTCGCCC
This sequence comes from Pseudorhizobium halotolerans, assembly GCF_902153235.2. Classification (NCBI taxonomy): domain Bacteria; kingdom Pseudomonadati; phylum Pseudomonadota; class Alphaproteobacteria; order Hyphomicrobiales; family Rhizobiaceae; genus Pseudorhizobium; species Pseudorhizobium halotolerans. Next base: position 381,287 of record NZ_CABFWE030000011.1, read on the forward strand.
TGCTCGACATCCGCATGGTGGAACGACCAGGTGTGTTCGCCAAAGGGATTAGATGTCGACTCCAGGATAATGATCTGGCCCGGCGCAGGCAGGCGGGACAAGCGCTGAGCGATGATCGCACTGGCGAGACCTGCTCCAACCAGCACGAGAGGAGCTTCTGCGTCAGCCAATAGGTCGACTCCTCTCGCCACCCTGGAAGAAGTTAACCGCAAGCCGGCAGTGCCGGGCCGATGAAAGCACGGCCAGGTCTGCAGCAGCAGCAGCTATAGGTTCGGCTGAATAGGTCATCCCTCGGACGGAACGGCCTCCAGGCGTGCCATGCGCAGTTCTGCCAGGCTCGATGAACCGGTGCAGAAGCAGGCCACGCGCAATTGCGCCGACATGATCTCGAAATGCTCCACAACCTCTTCCGGAGAAGACGTCGCCGACTTCAGAACCGTCGCGGCCTGGCCAACCAGATCTGCGCCCAAGCGGATGGCTTTCGCCGCATCAACACCCGTTCGGATGCCACCCGAGCCAATGATGAACGCCTCAGGACAAGCTTTGCGTAGCGCTGCAATTGCCACGGCCGTCGGCTGACCCCAATCGGCGAATGCGGAGGCGACAGCGGCCTCCGCCGGCGTCCTGGCGCGGAGCGCCTCCACTGCTGCCCAGCTCGTTCCTCCGGCACCGGCCACATCGATGACCCTCACACCGGCGGCAGCAAGCGCCTGGGCGGTGGCCGGAGATATCCCGCTGCCTACCTCCTTCACAACAACCGGAACATGAAGCGCGTCGCACAATGCGGCTATCTTCATCGTGAGGCCGCTCCAGTTGCGGTCACCTTCCGGCTGAACCGCCTCCTGCAGCGGATTGAGGTGAATGATCAATGCGTCCGCATCGATCATTTCGACTGCCTTCCGCGCCTGCTCTATCCCGTATCCGGTGTTCAACTGGGCCGCGCCGATATTGGCGAGTATGGGAACGGACGGAGCAAGACGCCGAAGCTCGAGGTTCATTCCCCAGTCGCTTTCCGTGTCGATCGCAACCCTTTGAGACCCCACGGCGAAGGGTATGCCGATCGCGTCACAGGCAATAGCGATATTGTGATTGATGTCCTGGGCTCTTTCCGCCCCGCCTGTCATCGAACTAACGAGGAATGGCGCAGTGATCCGCCTTCCCAGGAATTCCGTAGACAAATCAATCGCAGCCATGTCGATTTCCGGGAGCGCCACATGCTCGAAGCGAATTGCTTCAAAACCCGTCTCGATACGTCCCGAGACGGAGCCACTACCCAGAACGATATCGAGATGTTGTTTTTTTCGTTCGGCGAGCATTTGCGCCTTTCATACGCCGGGGCGTGCCACAGATATAAATTCGCGAACCGGCAAGCCGGCATTGTAACGACGATATAGGTTAGGCTTGCTGAATGTCCTGCACACTGTCCCAACTTTCTGTCGCTAGCCAAGATACGTTGAAACCTTCCCTGCAGATCAGCTGGTTGAGGAACAACACTTCGCGTGAGGCACACGGTCTGCGAATCCAGAACCTCAAGTCGCAGGTTGAGGAACGGTTGGAGGCTCTGCTGGAAGATGGCGGATATGCACCGCCAAACCTGCTTGCGGCGATGAGGCATGCTCTGCTCAGTGGCGGCAAGAGGTTCCGACCTCTTCTCTTTATCCTGACGGTGCCTCAAGGGGACGATCGGAAGGCTGCCCTTGACATCGGTTGCGCCCTTGAGATGGTCCACACCGCTTCGCTGATCCTGGACGATCTGCCCTGCATGGATGATGCGGACCTGCGGCGCGACAAGCCGGCGACGCACAAGGTTTTTGGGCAGGCGACGGCGATCCTCGCGGCAATATCCCTGCTAACGCGCGGCATGAATATCCTCGCTGCACTTGAGGGCGTACCGGGAGACAGACGTGCAAGGCTTGTAGCGGTCTTGAGCCAGGCGGTTGGCCATACTGGCTTGGCAGCCGGTCAAGAGGTCGATCTGACCGAAGCGCCAGGGATTTCCATGAACGTGGAGGAGAAGAACTGGCTGAAAACCGGCAGGTTCTTCTCAGCGATGGCAGAAATGGCATCCATTCTCAGCGACCGCGGTGAAGAGGAAACCGTGGGACTTTCAGACCTCGCTTTTCACATTGGTTCAGCGTTCCAGGCCCTCGACGACCTTCTGGATGCAACAGCAGCGCCCGAAGATCTGGGCAAGAATGTCGGCAAAGATATCGGGAAGAGCACGATGATCAACGACAGGGGTGAGGCTGCCACGCGCCGGACTTACCTGTCCCACCTCAATTCGGCCAATGAGGCGCTGGCGCGATGCGGGATCGAGGAGGAGCCCATCTGTCTCATGCTCCAATCGATCCACCAGATGGCGTTCAGGAACGACGTGCCGGTTTAAGGGTGCCGCGCGTCGGTCGCGTCAAGCTGTACCCACTCAGTTCTCGGCGGACGCTGGCTTGCGAGCACCACCGCTGCCCAGGCTCGCCTCCTGCCCCACCTTTGCTTCTATGATGTCTAGAGCCTTCTGAAGACCACCTGCTGCGGCGATAGACCGGCCGACCTCCCCTGCTCGATCAACGTAACCTTTATCGGCAAGTAGTGTCCTGATCGCCTTCTTCATCTTCGCCACAGTCACGTAAATCGGCGAAAGACGCAGGCCGACATCGTGGTAAAGAACACGGGCCGACACTCCAGGCTGATCGAAGGCAATCGGTAGCACGAGCAGCGGCGTGGCAAATTCCAGCGCATCCATCACGGTATTGAGCCCCCCATGCGTGATACACACGTCCGCGCGCTTGAGGACTGCCCTCTGCGGCGCAAAGCTCGTCACCCAGGTGGCACCCAAAGCGTATTCCTGCTGTTTGCTCAAGCCCCCGCAATGAGCAACGAGCAGTTGCACGTCAAGCTGCTGGCAGGCAATCGCCGCGGCTCGAAACAGCCGATGGCGATGCCCCTGAAGCGTGCCGAGCGACATGAAAATGAAGGGCTTGCCCGGATCCACAGCGAAGGGAAGCTCTTCGGCTTTATCGTCGCTTCGCAAGGGTCCAACCGGATAGAGGCGATCCTTGCTCCGGAGCCTCGGGAAATCGAACGCCGATGTCGTCTGCGCTATGGTAGCCGTTTCGGACATGCAAGCCTGGAGATCCTCAACGGGGTTCTGCAATCCCATTCGACGTGCCCACCGCCGGATCATCCGCCGTTGCTCGGTCAGCAGGAGCCTCGCAACCCGCTCACCTCCCTTGTTGCGGCGCGCACCTTCCAGGCTCGGGTCGTATGGCCATGACAGAAACGGAAGCGGGATGCCGTCATCCCGCTCCACGGGTAAGGCGCAGGCAATGGACAGCAGCGGAAGATCAAGATGCCTCGCGAGAAGCCCCGCCGCCGGCTCCATCTGGTCGCCCAAGATCGCGTCCACACCCAACGACCTCAGATACTTGGGAGCATGCTGGCAAAAAGCATTGGTGAGCACCGCGCCATCGTGAACGGTGCGGAGAATGCCGAAAGGACCTCTTGGACGTGATGCTCGATGAATGATGTTATCGAGCTGCCGCTTGTCCGTTCCTTCCACAGGCTGGACAGGAAGACCGGCGTCAAACTCGTGCTCCGCCCCCTCGTTTACAAGCAGCGTGACGCGATGACCGCGACCAGCCAGCGCTCGACCAACCGTTGCGAACACAGCAAGATGGCTCCTAAACGGCGGGCAAATCAACGCGAAGTGCAAAGGAAGCTCCAAGCCTCAAACGATTTGAGTGACGAACGAGGCTTCTTCTTCCAGCCCCCTTCAACGACCCACTTAGCTCATATAGGTCGGCATCCCGGCAATGCGCAGGAGACCGGCGATCACACCATCGCCAATCATCACATAAGTTGCCATCTCCAAGGAGAGTATGGTGGCGACCGCCATGCCAGTGGTCAGGCGCGAGGCGAGCAGGAAGCCAAGGACCACGAAGAAAGTATCGGAAAGGGAATTGACGATGCTGTCGCCTGAATAATGAAGGCTGCTCCCGTCATTGCCGAAGATCTGGATGATGAAGGGCAGGTTTTCGAAGATTTCCCACAAGGCGCTACTGGCAACCGCATAGGTTGCAAGACGGGCCAGCGACCAGTGCGGCCTGATCGCACTCAACCACACGAAGAGCCCCACACCGAACGCAAGATGGAGAAGCGAATAATGATCCGTCAGTTGCTGCGAATTTTGATGCGGATCCAACACCCCTTGCCACAGACGTATCGAACCGCAGCTACAAAACCAGTCGCGATCAAGCACGAGCAGAACGCCAACCTGACCGGCCAAGAACAGAAAAGGGAGGTAGAGATAACGCCGGCTATGGTGCGGCGTTCGAAAGACATACCCCCGCTTCTCTAGCATTTTCTCTCCTTCGGCTTGACGGGAAACCGTCTTGCTGCTGATCCGCAAGCGGGAAGTAGGGCCGGAACGTCCTATAGCCAACCTTTGGATTAAGCCCGTCTCTATGGATGCACGTCGAGACGCAAAGGCTTCTCTAATTTACTGTCGTTGTGGTCCCTTCGCATGGAAGCTGTCGACAACCGTGTCGGAGGCGCTCTCGATGGATACAGAAAAAGTGCCGGAAATCGGGATTGGTGACTTGAAAAAGGAGGCTCTGGCTGCGCGCTTGGACTCCCAGCTAACGTTTCTACCCTTCTCAAGCCCCTGAAGAAGCATCTACCTAACTGCGAAGATGGTATCAGGCGAGAACAACCCGGACAGCCTCAAATTGGAAAGAAGCTCTATTGCGAAGCTAGGGGCTGTCCAAAGGCTGCTGAACAGGCTCAGCTGACGGAACAAGAAAGCAAATCAGACAGAGCGAGTTTCGGCGATTACGAGAAGCTCAAACGTCACACAGACCGCATTGGCGCCGTGGGCTAGGCGGCCGGAGGCGATGATGCCGGTCATGCCGATAACGTCTACATCGAGTGTGCAGCGCCGCCGCCCCGCTCCCTCTTCGTGTTTCACCGTGCCATCGCGGATCAAAACTTCGGTCGCATAATCGGAAACCTCCCGACCGTCGGTGAATCGGGCGCCTACCAGGCTGCCGATCCCCAGAACCAGAGCGTCTGTGATCGCATACTCGTCGCATATCGCCTCGATAGCCTCGCAGATATCCTCATTCGGCCGAACAGCGGCAAGGATTGCAGGACGCGAACCAATCGTTGTGGCGATCGGTACATCCTGTCTTTCGGGCGAGAACAGCCGGAAATTTGTCTCCGCATCTTCACCTACGATGAAGGCGGCATTGGCGATGCCATAGGCCGCGACCTCGACGGGTTGAGAAAAGGCCGCTTCGAAGGGCAAAAGATGCCCCATCCGACGCCCCAGCCCAGGAACATCCCAGGTGCCGTGGCAATGCACATATGGTTCTCCGTCACGGATCCCAAGATGCAGCCCCGCCCACCGGATCACGCTGCCCGGATCAGGACGCAGGGTCTCGCTGTACCAGGCGGCATGATCTGCATCGGCACTGGCCGCCGGAATGACATAGTCCATCCTATCCATGGCGATATCGGAGAGGCCGATCCAGCCGGCACGATATCCGGCAGCCGCAAACGCCTGGGCCACGGCCGCATTAACGGACATGTGAGCCTGAAGCGTCAGCGCAAGCGGTGTAGCCTGGCAGGAGACCGCACAATAGCGCTGCGCGCTTGCCGGCCCGGGATGGCGGATCGTGCGCAGGCTCATGTCGACAGACCGGCGCTGGTGAATCCGCCGTCGAGCGCGAGAATCTGTCCATTGATATAGCTTGCATCGTCGGAAAGCAGAAAGGCGATGGCGGCCGCGACTTCCTGAGGGGTCCCGTAGCGGCGCAGCGGCACCCGCTCGTGCCACTGGCGTCGCACATCGTGGGTGTGCACGGCTCGCGCCAACGGTGTGTCAATCGGGCCAGGCGCCACTGCATTGACCCGCACGCCCATCGGTCCCAATTCGTTGGCCATGACAAGCGTCATCAGGTTCAGGCCGCCCTTGGAGGCGCCGTAGGCGGTACGACCCTTGTTGCCGCAAAGGCCCGAGATCGAGCTAATGTTGACAATCGATCCGGGCTCCCCCCGCTCCATCCACAAACGCGCGGCCGCACGCGAAACAATGAAACTTCCGATCAGGTTGACGTCAAGAACGCGGCGAAAATCCTCCACGCTCGTCTCGACGGCCAGCCTGTCGAAGCCAATGCCAGCCGAATTGACAACACCCGAAAGGCCGGCTTCGGCTGCGCATAGGCCGATGGCCGCCTCGACCGAGCCTTCATCGGAAACGTCGCATTTAATACCCCGTGCCCGATCGATCTCCAGTTCGTCGCAGGCAGCATCGAGGGCCTCGCGCTTCAGGTCTAGCAGCCAGGGCTGGAAGCCAAGGCCAAGAAGCGCATGGGCAGTAGCAAGTCCGATACCGGACGCACCACCGGTGATCGCAACTGTTTTCATTGCGGGTTCTTGCATGATCGTCTCCTAAGCCGTGGGGGCTTGCTCAAGGGTCGGCATCTGGCCGCGCCGTTGCAACTCCTCACGGATCAGCCTCTTGGTGATCTTGCCATAGGCCGATTTCGGCAGGGCATCCCAAAACACGAAGGTCTTGGGCAGCTTGTAGCGCGCCATCTTGCCGTCGAGCCAGGACCTGAGATCGATATCGGCAGCGTCTGCGCCCTTGCGGAGCACGCAGACCGCAAGCCCAACCTCGCCCCACACGGGATCAGGCACACCAAGCACAGCCACTTCGCTGATATCGGGATGCAGGAGTATCTTCTCTTCGATCTCCCGCGGATAGATGTTGGAACCGCCAGAAATGTACATGTCCGACGAGCGGCCGGTAATGTAGATAAAGCCCTCCCCGTCCATGTGGCCCAGGTCTCCTGTCCTGAACCAGCCGTTGCGGAAGGCTTTCTCGTTGGCATCGGGATTGTTGTAATAGCCGACAAAAACCGCAGGCCCGATCACACAGATTTCTCCGGTCTGGCCGACATCTACTTCCACACCGTCGGCATCCTGGATCTGCACCTGCATGCCGGTACGCTCGAAGCCGCAGGTCCCGATGCGTGCCTCAGGTCCATCCTCCAGATAATGCCGGCTCGGCGGCAGAACAGTAATCGCGCCCGTCACTTCCCCAAGGCCGAAATACTGCACCAGAACGGCGCCGAGCTTGGCGAGCGCCCGCTTCTGATCGGTCCGATACATTGGCGCGCCGGCATAGATGACATAGCGCAGGCTCGAATGGTCGTACCGGTCGACCGAGGGATCCTCGACCAGCATTTTCAGGATCGTCGGAACCGTGAAGACATTGGTGATCTTCCAGCGCTCGATCAGTTGCCAGACTGCGGCAACATCGAGTTTCTCGAAGGCCGGCAGCACGGTCTTCACCCCGTGGGCCACCTGCGTCAGCTGGTGGATCCCAGCGCCATGTGACAGCGGCGCCACTACAATCGACGCGTCGCCCACACCTGTGCCCGGCATCAGGTCACACAGGTGATTGGTGATGACGAAGGCCATCTGGCCGTGAGTGAGCACCGCTGCCTTCGGCCTCCCGGTCGTACCCGAGGTGAAGAAGAACCAGCAGGGATCGTCGCGATCGACCGGGGTATGGGCAAAGGTCATTCCGGCATGGCGCTCGACGAGCGCATCATAGTCTTCGCCGAAATCCGACGGGCCTATCGATATCACGAAGGCGACACCCGGCGCGGTCTCCCGGCAAGCCTCGGCATGGCCGGCAAATGCCGCGCCGCAGATCATTCCGCATGCACCGCTTGCCTGTGCCAGATACGCGACCTCCTCCGGAGATTGGCGATAGTTCGTCGGCACCCAGACCGCGCCGAGCCGGAAGCAGGCGAACATGGATTCGAACATCTGGTTGCAATTCGACGACTGGACGAGGACCCTGTCCCCCTTCTTCACGCCGAAATCGCGCGCAAGCGCAACCGCCATCGCATTGACACGCGCTTCCATCGCCGCGAAAGTCCAGGTCTTTTCTCCCCAGACAAAGCCGACTTCGTCGGGATGACGACGGGCTGCCTGGGTCAGGAAATTTGCCAGGTTCATGACGCGGTTCGAACATGGCGAAAGACCGCCTAACGGCACGGGTTGGCTCATCGCACGCGCTCCAGAATCGATACGTCCTTGGCAACCGCGGCACCACACTTCTCAAGTCGCACGGCAGGCACATGGGCCAGCCCCTCATTGCCCATCGCAACAAGCGCACCTTGAAAACCCTGCATGGAAAAGCCGTTGGTCATAACGCCAACGGGAAGCCCGTCGATAGCTGCGGCAGAGATGCCGGCGTAGTCAATTGCCGGCGTTGCGACGGAGGCGATCAACTGCTCGACGTCGTCCAGCAGTGATTTACCCGAGGTGGAATGCGCCCAGCCAACGTTTCTCGCCCTGCTCATTTCGCCCGTCTCCTCGCTTGCGGCTTACCCATTGTCTGGCGCGCGGCACCCGTTCTGGCGGCAAACATACTTGCCAGCTTACCCTCCACCTTTGCCGCCTCCTGTTTCAGATATGCGGCAAGCTCCACCTGCCGTGTTTGCGACATGCGGCTGTCGATCGCAGCTATGCTGAGCGCACCTGCCGGACGTCCGTCCGGATGGCGGATTGCCACCCCGACGCCCCACGAATTGGCAAGGATCAAGCCCGGATTGAGTGAATAGCCCCGTTCACGGGTCAGTGCGACCTCCCTACGGATACGTTCAGGCGGAAGGTTCGGGTAGCGCGTCTGCAGGATCGCCCTGTTGAATTCCAGCGCTTCGTCAACCTCCTCATCCTGCAAGGCGGCAAGAAATGCGAGCGACCCGGCACCGATCCCAAGCGGATGTTCAAAACCGACCTGCAGTGCGTGAGTGCGTACCGGATAAGTTCCCTCCTCGCGATAGACGCAAACGGACGACATGCCGCGCCGGATGGAAAGGAAGCTGGTATCCTCGGTCTTGCGCGAAAGGGTGTTAAGGCTGTCGAGGCAAAGCTCCAGCAGACCAAATCGCTGAGAGGCCAAAGTCCCAAGCACATAGGCCTCTTCGCCGAGATAGTAGCGGCGGGTTTCCTCGTCTTGCTCAATAAGGCTAGCGCGCATCAGCGCCAAAAGGAGCCGACGCACCGTCGGCTTGTTCAGGCCGCTGTCATCCACCAACGCGGACAGCGAGACGCCGCGGTCCGCGTGACGCCCCACCATGGCCAACAGCGAGAGCGCCCGATCGACACTTTGTGATCCGTTCAATGGGTCAATGCCATCTCAGAGGGTCTATAATATGGACCATGAAAATATCATCCGGGCCTCAGAAAGTAAAGCAAACCAGCCGACGCTTGCATGTTACTTGAAATTACGCATTGATGCACTTCCAATCGGGGGCTGCATGATCCATGATGTGGACCATGGTTGGTGCGATGGAGGTGTCGCAAGACTGCTGCGGGGCAGCAGGATCAAGTGGAGGAGGAACCCATGGATCTGAAGAAATTAGGCGCATTTGCGCTCACATCGGCAATTGTTTGCGCTGCCCTTTACGGCACGGCAGCGGCGGAAACCCTCCGCCTTTCCCACAATACCGGCGACGCCACGACATGGCATAAGGGCGCGGAGAAGTTCAACGAGCTCTTGAGTGCCGAGACCGGTGGCGAGATGACGGTTCGCGTCTTCCCGAATGCCACCTTGTCGGGCGGCGATCAGATGAAGCAGGCCGAAATGGTCAGCCGCGGCGCCCTTGACTTTGTCATCACCTCGGCGATCAACGTGACCCCACTGGTGCCGGAAATGGCCGTCTTCTCGCTGCCCTATCTCTATGCGAACTATGAGCAGGTCGACGCCACGACCGACGGGGCTCCAGGCGACAAGATGAAGGAGATCATGGATAGCCATGACATCGTCGTGCTTGCCTGGGGCGAGAACGGCTTTCGCGAAGTCACCAACAATGCCCGCCCGATCAAGTCCCCCAAAGACATGAAGGGTCTGAAGATGCGCGTCGCGGGCCCGATGTATATCGACGTGATGAATGCGCTGGGCGCCAATCCGCAACAGATGCAGTGGACTGAAACCTTCACCGCACTCCAGCAAGGTGTGGTCGACGGGCAGGAAAATCCGATCGGCGCCGTGATCATTCCGCAGCGCGTTTACGAGGTACAAAAATACCTGACCGCCTGGCACTATTCGTATGATCCGGTCTTTCTCGGCATCAGCAAGAAGCGCTGGGACAGCTTTGACGCCGCGACCAAGGAAAAGGTACAAAAAGCGGCCTCGGAGGCCATGGCTTACCAGAAGCAGATCACCCGCGAGAGCACGGAACAGGGGATCGCACTGCTTCGGGAAAAGGGAATGGAGGTCTATGAACCTTCTGCCGAAGAACTCCAGGCGTTTCGCGACGCCACAAAGCCGGCCTTCGACACTTGGGCCGCGAAAGTCGGCACGGACCTCGTAACGTCCTTCCAGGACGCTGTTGCCGCCGCCAACTAGCGGCAGCAGATGGGGGTCGGATCCACGTCCGGCCCCACACCCATCGGAGACCTGCCATGGCGTTCATCTTGCGGGATGCGGAAAAGATCATCTGCGCGATCATCTTTTTGGCCATGACCCTGCTCGGCTTTGCCAATGTCGTCGTGCGTTATGCGAGCAACTATTCGCTTGCCGCTTCAGAGGAATTGCTGACAAACGGCTTCCTTCTCCTGACCATCTTCGGCGCCGCGATCGCTGCGCGCACCGGTGACCATCTCGCCGTGACTTTGATCTATGAACTCGTGCCGCGTGCGGTACGCAAGCTGATGCTCGTCATTGCTTGCGCGCTTTCCATCCTTCTTCTGGCGGCCTCGGCCTGGTTCACCTTCGAACTGTTGTCCAATCAGGTTTCCAGCGGAGTACGCTCCTACGCGCTCCAGATCCCCGCCTGGTACTACAGCGTCGGGCTGCCATTCGCCTTTGCCCTCGTCATCGTTCGCTATATACAGCGAGCCCTCGACGAGTGGCGGGACCTTCACCGCGAGGCCGGCAGCAATGCTTGAGATGAGCGCCGGCACCCAAATGGTTGTTTTGTTCTTCATCCTGCTTGCATTGCGGCTGCCGGTCGCCTTCGCACTCGGGCTTTCGGCGATCTATGCCATGTGGGCGCTCGGGTTCGGCCTGGATCTCGCCGGCGACCTCATCGCCTCGGGTATCGCGAAATATTCGCTGCTTGCTGTTCCGTTCTTCATCCTCGCCGGCGTGCTCATGGGTAGCCTTGGCATCGCTGAGCGCATGATCCGCTTCTTCCGGATCTTGATCGGCGACCTCCCTGGCGGAATGGGCGTCGTCGGCACGACCGTGTGCCTGTTTTGGGGTGCGGTCAGTGGCTCTGGCCCGGCATCGGTCGCCGCCATCGGCCCGCTCATCATCAAGGGCATGGAAGAAGATGGCTATTCGCGCGCCTTCGCCGCTGGCCTCGTCTGCACCGGGGCGGCATTGTCGATTGTTATCCCGCCATCGATCGGCTTGGTCATCTACGGGGTCATTGCCGAAACATCCATTTCAGACCTCTTCATCGCGGCCATCATTCCCGGCCTCTTCATGGGCCTTTTAATGCTGGCGACGCTGCCGCTGGCGAAGAAGGCAGGTTCTGTCGGTGGCGCTGCGGCAAGCCTCGAGCGGCTAAGCCCCAGGCCCTACAACGACCTACCCTACGGCAAGCGGCTTTGGCGTTCCTTCTTGGAGAGCTTTTGGGGTCTTATGACGCCCATCGTCATCCTTGGCGGCATATATTCGGGCGCCTTCACACCGACGGAGGCCGCCTTGGTCGCCACCGTCTATGCGCTGCTCATCGGCGGGTTGATCTACCGGACCCTGACGATAGACGGCCTTTACCGGGCCCTGAGCGACGCGGCGGCATCCTCCGCAGTGGTGATGATGGTCGTCGCCTATGCCAGCCTCTTCGGCTGGGTGGTGACGGTCGACGATCTGATCGGCCATTATTCGACGCTGCTTTTGGCTGTTTCGGACAACGAGTGGGTCATTCTTTTCATCGTCATGCTCATCCTGCTGATCGCAGGCATGTTCATGGATGCCATCACCATCATGTTCATCTGCCTGCCAATCTTTCTACCGGTGGCGCAGAAGCTCGGCTGGGATCCAATCTGGTTCGGCGTCGTCGTGATGATCAACCTTGCAATCGGCCTCTTCACGCCACCCGTTGGGATAAATCTCTACGTTGCGGCCAACATTACGCGATTGCCGCTCGAAAAGGTTGCACGCGGAGCGCTGCCTTTTCTCATGACCAGCATCCTCGGCCTCGCCGCTGTGGCATCGGCGCCAGAAATGTCATCCTTCCTGATCAACCTCTTGAGGTAAGCCTGATTTTCGGACGGCATCGGAGCATACTGGTGATGCTGGTCCTGTCGCACAAGCTGAGCCCGACCAAGTTCATTGTAACTGCCTTCGATCGTCGATGAGCTCGGAACCGCAAGAGCGAAGCCATTGCGCGCGTTGTTGGGGATGGAACAGGCGGCCAGTCAGCCTTCGACAGAATTCTGAGCTTGCTAGGGGGCGGTCAGTTTGAAGATGCAAAGCGCCATCGCATTGTCCGCGAAACGGCAACGGCTTCTCGGGCACTGGCGGATTCCGTTCCCTGATAGCTCACCAGCAGGTTGAAGACCCCGCTGCGAAGGCAGCATTGCGGCCTGAGCGCATGAGTAGAAGCTTCGGCGACGTGTTCATAGACATCCTCCAGCATCTCGCGTGTTGTGCCCTCGATCAATACGACCACATTCAACGTGTTAGAATTCGTGACGTCTGCTTGTTGAAAAACTTCATAGGGTTGGTTCGGCTCGGCGAGGCCGATGCGAAAGCCGAGGATGTGGCCACTTAATGTCAGTCGCTGCAGTACCCCGGCCAAAGTGGCCGATCGTGTGTGTGCAGCACTCTTCTCCACGGAATAGGCTAAAGCGATCAGGCCGCCGCCAAGCCCCCTGCCCTGGCTGGCGAAATCGATGGCCGGGATGCGCAATACGTTCAAGAAGTGCCGACGCATCGAAAACGACCAGTCAGTCGGTCGGCGAATGAGATCGAGATAGGCCGGCTGCTCCAGCACCTTAAGGTCTTCCAGCCCGTACAAAGTAAAGTAGCGATTGTCCGGTCGGACGAAAGTGCCATAACGACGCGCCCATCCCATCCCAGGCGTCGTCAAGCGCTCCGGCACATGTTCATGGCTATGCCAAGCCTCGTATTCGTCAGTGAGCGTGGCGGGAAAGTCATTCCATAGGGCGAGGAAGGCAGAGCTCATGACGGTTCCCCAATCTGCAAGATAACTTTCGACGCCAATCGTCTGCGCGAGACTTCGAGCCCCTCCAGCGCACCAGTCAGTGGAAACCGGTGGGAAATCAACCTGCGCATGACATCCTGATGCGTATCAAGGAAGGCGATTGTCTTGGCCCAGTCGGACGGATTGGCACGATAAGAACCGCGTATCTGCTGATGCATGCGCACCAACCGCGTCAGATCAATCTCGGCGGGGTGTGGATGTATGCCCACGACAGTGAATATGCCGCGCTTGCGGAGATACGGCAGGGTGGCACTCACCAAGGCCGGCACGCCGGCGGCCTCGATGATAGCGTCGAATGGCCCCAGCTTGCGTAAAGCAACGTCCTGCGTGCCGTCCTTGCCATCGAGCAGGTGATCGAAGTCAAGCGACCGCAGCAGATCAAGCCTCGGAGCATCGTCCCAGCCGGCGATGACAACGCCGGCTCCGCGTGCACGGGCCAGGATGGCAATCCCCTGACCTATGAAGCCCGGGCCAAGCACGAGCACCCTCTGACCCGCCCGCACCTCGGCGGTCTGCACCGCCTCCAGGCAAACCGTCATCGGCTCTGTGAGCGCGGCCACATCCAGTTGGAGGGTATCGGGCAGGATGTGGCAATTGCCGGCCGGGGCGCAGACATAGCCGGCAAAGGCGCCGTTGCGTCCGATGCCGATGCCCTTGCGACGGGTGCAACCGTCCTCGTCGCCGATACCGCAGGCTTCACAGACACCACAGGTAGTGGATGGCCGCACGGTGACGCGCTTGCCGACCAGAGCACCCGGAACATCGGCCCCTACCTCTTCTATCACGCCGGCAAACTCATGCCCAAGCGTCACCGGCATGGCCTCCTTCATGCTTTCATAGCCCGGCGTCCACTGGGCGATGTGCAGATCTGTCCCGCAAATGCCGGCCATGTGCACCTTGATCAGCACCTCGCCGGGCGGCGGAGATCGAGGCGGCGCCACCTGGAGCAATTCTACCCCCGGCCCGGGCCGTAGCTTTTGCAATGCCAGCATCGGTTATTCTCTAAAAGCCCTTGATCAGGAAGGTGCTATCCACGCCAACTCAGGAAGTGTTTCTCGATGACGCCGATCACAAAGCTGACGGTCAGGCCCATTACCGACAAGATGGTGACGCCGGCAAACAGCTTTTCGAGATCGTAAAGAGAACCGGCCTCAAGAATATAAGATCCCACCCCGAACTGCGCGCCGAGCATTTCTGCGGCTACCAGAAGGATGATGGCGATCGAGATAGACACCCGAAGACCCGAGAGGATTGCCGGAAAAGCGCCCGGTAGAACGATCTTGCGAATGATTGACCACCAGGACAGGCCAAAACTTTGGCCCATGCGGATCAAAGAGCGATCGACATTGTCGACCGCGCCGTAGGTGGCAACGACCGTGGGCGTAAAGGTGCCGAAGGCGATCAGCATGTACTTCGACATCTCGTCAATGCCGAACCAGATCACGAAAAGCGGCAACAGCGCGATCTTGGGAATGGGAAACAGAGCTGCAACCAGAGGCACGAGACCAGCGCGCACATAGCTGAACAACCCGATCATAACACCGAGCGCGATTCCGGCGGCAATGCCCATGACCGCGCCAACGAACAGGCGCTGCAGCGACGGAAGAAGATGCTTCCACAAAAGCCCCGTATTCCACAGCTGCACGAAGGTCTCAAGGACCGCCGAAGGCCGGGGCAGTGTCAGATTGGAGATCACGCCTGTCCGCGTGCCGACTTCTGCCAAGACGATCAATGCGATGAACAGGGCAATTGCCATGCCCGGCACCGGCGTCGGCGCAAAGCCGCCGCCGCGAAACGGAACCGTACGAACGGTTGCCTTGCTGTCGGCGCTATGCTTGCCCGGGTCCCGTTCGGTGGTGATTGCCGGGGCGATGGATGTGATCTCAGGCATTGACAAGTTCCTTGTCGGCGGCCATGGCCTCCTCGCGCATCAGCGACCACAATTGCTTCTGTTTTTCCTCAAGCAGCGGATCGCCGAGTTCCCGCTCGCTGAGCGGGATCTCAATGTCGACGATCTCGCGGAGCCGGCCCGGACGCCGTGACAGAACCACCACGCGGTGTCCCAGGCGCACGGCTTCGTTGAGATTGTGGGTGACGTAGACCGATGTGAACGGCTGTCTGGTCCACAGCGAAACGAGATCATCCATCAGGAGTTCGCGGGTCTGGCTGTCGAGGGCTGAGAGCGGTTCGTCCATCAGCATCACAGCAGGACGCACTGCAAGCGCCCGGCTGATTGCAACGCGCTGACGCATGCCACCGGAAAGCTGCTTTGGCAGCGCCAAGCGGAAATCGGAAAGACGGGTGCGCTCCAGGACGTCGCTCACGATGTCGTCCATTTCGCGCCCACCAAGCCCATGATCCTCCAGCACCAGTTTGATGTTGCCTTCGACCGTGCGCCAGGGCAGCAGGGCAAAATGCTGGAAGACATAAGTCAAAGGATTGAGTGAATCGGTTGGGGCATTGCCGATCTGCAGCACCCGTCCGAAGCTTGGCTTTTCGAGCCCGCCGAGGAACCGCAAAAGTGTTGATTTCCCGCAGCCGGAAGGCCCGATCAGACAGATGATCTGGCCCTGCGGAATGTCGAGCGAAATGTCTTTCAGGACCTCGACCGCGCCATAGGAATGGCTGATGTTTTCCAGCTTAAGGTCCATATAGCCTCCAGGCAGAGGCCCGCTTAGGCCTCTGCGATACGATTGTTGGCGATCAGATCGTCTTGACGTAGGAAGTATCGAAGAGCTGTTCGCTGGTGATGGCGTCCTTAACCATGCCTTCTGACTTCATCCACTCGACCTGCTCGACGCAACTATCTACGGAAAGCGCCAGACCCTTATTGATGCGCATGGCGCCATCGATCAGGTTCTGCTTGGCTTGTTCGAAGGCGCTGTCGCTTTCAACATACTTGTGAACGATCTTGGCAAGGGCATCGCGCTCGGCGTCGTCAGCGGTCTTATCGACAAAGGCGGCATTGTAGTCGGCAATGGCCCTGGAATAGGCCTCGACGAAGGATTCTGTCAGAGTCCGCTCGTCCCTTGCATTTCCTGTCGAGGTGAAGGCGGTCGTCACCTGGTAGTTGGGCGCGTAATCCGACACCAGACCGATCTGCTTGGCCGCGCCTTCACGGATCAGCCTCTTGGCCACATTGGGCTGGATGGCCCATGCATCGACCTGGCCGGTGGAGATGGCGCCGACGATTGCACCGAGCTTCTGCAGCGGCCGCAACTCGATTTCCGACATCGGAATCTTGTTTCCCTGGGCAATCTTGTGCGCCATGAAATGAAACGAAGAGCCGGCGGTCGTGACGCCGAAGGTTTTGCCGGATAGCTTGGACGGATCCGTCAAGCCGGACTCGTAAGCCTTGTTGGAAGCGAGAATGATGGCACCGACCACGCCCTTTTCTTCGGTGAGCGCACCGCCAATGACCTTGACGGCATCCTTCTGCGCCAGGCTGACAAGACCGCCGCTCATCGCGGTGACGCCGAAATCTGCATCCCCCGACGCAATGGCAACCGCCATTGGCTGAGCTGCTTCAAAGAACTTCAACTCGATGTCGAGACCGGCGTCCTTGTAGTAGCCGCGCTCAAAGGCGATGAAGCTCGGCGCGTGGCTGGCGAGATGCAGGACGGCAAGGTTGCGGGATGCGGCACGTGCCGGCATGCCGAAGGCTGCGGCTGCGCTGGCGGCGCCCATGCCGATCAGCGCCTGACGGCGATTGAGGGTAAATTGCATTGGTCTCTCCTCCGAAACTGAACGCCTCACCGGCGCCACGCCATTTCATTGACACCGGCGATGGAGGAAGACAACTAACAATCATTATGTCTCCCATGCCCTAAAGGCATACCCATCATCGCCAAAGAGTCCGAGGGACACGGCACCGATCAGCCAAGCCGCGGCAAGGTCGCCAAGCGGTGCGTCAGAATTTCGATGAGCTTGCGCAGGTTCGCCGAGTGCGATCGTCGCCGGTTCCACAGCACGGAAACCTCAAATTGCGGTGCCTGTGCGATGGGCTTGATGACAAGATGGCTGCCGACCGGTCCAAGGGTGGAGAGATAATCGACAAGCAGAATTCCCATCTGCTCGTTGGCGAGCGCCAGCGCCGTGTCGGAGAACCTTGCCACGGCACGGATGTTGACGTCGATTCCGGTTCGGTTGAGGAAGCGATCGACCACCCGCTGATGCGCACCACCCGGTTCGAAGGAGACGAAATCGGCGTCTTGCAGATCCCGAGCAAGGAGGACCGTCTTCACCGCCAGGGGATGACTCTTCGGCACGGCGGCAACGAGATCCACACGACCCACCTGCTCGGAGTCGATGAGCGGGTGTTCAGGCGTCGCGATGGTGACAAGGCCTTCGCCACGGCCGCTCAGCAGATAATCCTCGATCTGGTTGACGGAGACAACGTCGAAGAACAGTTCTATGCCTTTGACCTCTATCGAGAGTTGCCGCAACGCTTGGGGAACCAGAGCACGTGCAGCGCTTGCGGTAGAGCCGACCCTGAAGACGGCAGTCTCTCCCCGTGCGATGCGCCCGATCTGTGCGCCAATCCCCGCAAGCTGGCGGATCAGGGGGTCGACCTCGGCAAAGATCTCCCGCGCCTCCGACGTCGGCACGAGGCCACTGCGATCACGCGCAAATAGCGCGATCCCCAGCAAATCCTCAACTCGTCGGATGGTGCGGCTTAGCGATGGCTGGGAAACGTTCAATAGCTTGGATGCGCCGGTGATCGAGCGAGCCTGCATGACGGTATGAAAGATCTCGATCTGCCGAAGGCTGAGCAATGTGTCGGCTGCCGGCCGCCCAGCTGAGGCCTGCTCCACGTCAGGATCTTGGGACATTGGTTACC
Organism: Pseudorhizobium halotolerans; assembly: GCF_902153235.2. Lineage (NCBI taxonomy): Bacteria > Pseudomonadati > Pseudomonadota > Alphaproteobacteria > Hyphomicrobiales > Rhizobiaceae > Pseudorhizobium > Pseudorhizobium halotolerans. The sequence continues at coordinate 399,383 of NZ_CABFWE030000011.1, forward strand.
CTTTCCAGGAAAGGAACCAGCATTTCCAGAACCTCATCGGCAGCGGTCTCAGGAAGCATGTGCCCGCCGCTGATGCCGATACCGGATACCTCGATCGCCCAGTCTTTCCAGATGTCGATAGGCTTCCTGCCACCCCCATACCGTCGCCCGGCCTCCCAAAGCACGAGTACGGGCACGCCGATCTTGCGCCCGGCCGCGCGGTCGGCGAGATCATCGGCCTCGTCCACCGTTGCTCCGGCGCGATAATCCTCGCAAATGGCATGGCGCACGGTGGGATCGTCAAAGGCGATGCGATAATCCTCAAGTGCCAGTGGATGCAGTCTTTCCAGACCCTGCGCCATCTTGTCCAGGCTCAAGTCCAGCACCATTCTTGGGTTCGCTGAAAGGAAAATTTCCGGCAGTGGCTCTGGCTGCGCAAGCATGAACCAGTGCCAGGCATTGATACCGAATGCCTTGCTGGCGCCTTCCCACATTTCCGGCGTCGGCACCACTGAAATGGGCACGAATCCGCGAACGGCCTGCGGTAAATCAAGCGCCATGCGATAACCTGCCCTGGCGCCACGATCATGGCCGACGACGATGTAGCTATCGTGACCCAGTTGACGCATCATCGCGTGTAATTCTTGCCCCATCCAGCGTTTCGAACCGCTGCCTTCTAGCCTCCCGAAGATCGCACTGCCGCCATAGCCCGGCAGGTCCGGCACGACGACCGTGTGCGACCGCGCCAGGACCGGGGCGAGACGATGCCAGGCCGCCCGCGTCTGCGGATAGCCATGCAATAGGAGGATGGGTGGGCCAGAGCCGCCAACCAGTACCGCCAGATTGACGGAAGCCAGTCTGACCCGCCGTTCCTCAAACCCGGGGAACAGTGAATTCACGTTTCGGGACATGATCTTATCACACTCCTGGGATTGTCCGTCGCCGCCGCTGCGGCAGTTTCGCGCAAGGCGGCGATCAGGTGGTTGACGGCGGACTGGCGTGGCCTCAATCGATAGGTATGCACATAAGCCGCGACACAAACGCTGTCGGCCACCGGCACGGCGACCAGCCCCTGCTGCTGACAATCCAGTGCGGAAAAACCGTCCAACACGGTGATGCCGATGCGTTCCGCGACGAAGGACATGGCCGCCTCGACGAAATGGACGTAGACCGCCGTTTTGCGAGTCATGCCGGCCCGGCGAAACGTCTCATCGATGGATTCTCCATGGGTGGTCAACGGTGCAAAGGAAATCAGTCGCTCGTGCTCGATATCTCGGGGATGGATAACGGTTCTGCTTGCAAGCGAATGGTCAAACGGAACGACGCATACCAATCCTGCTTCGGCAATCTTCTCAGTCTCGATGATCGGATCGCAGATTTCGGCGATGGTGGCGACGCACGCTCCTCTACCGAACATCAGATAATCGCGAATGTCTCGTTGGCCGAGCGAGTCACTGTAATATGTGCCCGCAACCTGGCGCTCCTGCAGGCGCCGCAATGCCTTCGGGATTAGCCTCATACTGATGCTGGGCGTCGCACCGAAGCGAAATGTTGATGCGTCACCGCGCGCAATGGAATGGATCGTCTCCGACAACATCTGCGACTGCGTGTGTACGCGGTCTATCTCGGCAAAGATCAGGCGCGCCTCATCCGTCGGCACAAGCCGGCCGGATATGCGATCGAACAAAGCAATCCCAAGTTGGTCCTCAAGGCGTTTTATTGCGATCGAGACATTCGGCTGGGAGACACCAAGGTGAACTGCAGCAGCCGACAGCGAATTGGTTGCCATCACTACGCGGAAGATCTCGATTTGCCGTTCCTTGAGCTTCGTCTTCGTCAAGAGCTCCGAGCCCGTCCATAAATCTCATTTATAAGCTTCATCCATTATAATATTTTCGTCAATGACCCCGAAGACCTAGGATCGACTCGTCAACAATCGGAGGAGCCGATGACGGATAGCACAACACGACTGGTCGCCATCATTGGCCATCCGATCACCCAGGTGAAGTCAGCCGAAAACTTCAATCGCTATTTCGCGCAAACGGGTGAAAACCGGACGATGATCCCGATGGATATCTCCCCGGGATATCTCGGGGATTTCATCTCCTTGATGCGCGGGTGGCACAACATGGATGGTTTCGTTGTCACCATTCCACACAAGGCTGCGGTCGCAACCCGGATAGACGCGCTGACAGCGCGCGCGCAATTTCTCCGCGCGGTGAACGTCGTGCGTAGGGATGCAAGCGGCAAGCTTTTCGGCGACATGGTCGATGGCGACGGTTTTATCTATGCGTTGGCGCGACATGGTTTCTCGCCGGCGGGAAAGGCAGCGCTCGTGATCGGTGCCGGTGCTGCTGGCAGCGCCATCGCACAAACACTGGCACAGGCGGGTATAACTTCGCTCACCCTCGCCGACATCGTCGAGGACCGCGCCAAAGATCTCAGCGAACGGCTGGCGGTGGCGTTTTCGCATGTGCACTTCTGCACGACTGCGAGAGAAGGGCAAACTTTCGATCTCGTCATCAACGCATCCTCTATCGGGATGAGACAAGAGGACCCGATCCCGGTCAGCGGTGATGTCATCAATCACATGCCGGCTGATGGGCTGGCCGCCGACGTGATCACATCGCCGACCGTCACGCCGTTCCTCAAGCGCGCCGCCGCGCGCGGCCTCAAGATCCAGACCGGCGCCGAAATGGCTGCTGCCCAACTTCCGGTGCTCGGCCGTTTCATGGGCGTCATAAAAGAAGAAGGCCCCCATGCCTGAGGCAATGACCGAGCACTTCGATGTGATCGTCGCGGGTGGTGGAGCCGGCGGCCTTGCCGCTGCCGTCGCTGCCGCCCGAATGGGCGCACGAGTATTGCTGGTGGAGCGGTACGGGTTCTTGGGTGGCGCAGCAGCAAATTCCCTGGTCCTGGCCTATTGCGGCTTCTTCCAGAAGGGTGAAACACCTGTCAGCGCCGTCGAGGGTATCGGCGCGGAGGTGCTGCGGGATCTCGCTGAGTTGGGTCAGGACGTTTCCGCCGTCAGGTCGAGAAGCGGGAACTGGATCATCATGCTCGACCCTGAAGCGGTGAAGTTCGCCTTCGACCGCTTCTGTACAAAGACAGCGGTGACTGTGCTGCTACACAGTCGCGTGACAGGTATCGCTACCGCAGGCGAAGGCATTGCTTCAGTCACATTGACCGATCACGCTGGTAGCCATGAGTTCAGCGCCAGTGCCTTTGTCGACGCAACCGGTGAAGCGACGGTCTGTCATCTTGCCGGCGTAGAAATGTTCGTCGATGCGACGCGGGACGATAACGTGCAGCCAGCATCCATGCCAATCCGGATCGGCGGCGTGGCTCCCAATGCCGTCTTCGATCGCAATCTGCTTACCCAAGTGATCGCCGAGCACAATTCAGGTGTCGTAGACATGATCCCTCGCGCCGATGGCGGGGTCATGATGCAATTGCCTGCCTCAGGCGACTATTGGTGGATGAATATCGATCTGGTGACCGACGGCCTAACCGGTGCCAGCCTGACCCATGTAGAGCAGCAGGCTCGCCGAGAGGCCTGGCGCAACCTCGCCCTGTTGCGAAAGCTGCCGGGCTTCGAAAATGCGTATATCGCTGCCACCGGCCCGCAGATCGGCATTCGCGAGAGCCGCAGGCCTCGCTCGCTTCATGACTTGACCGGTGAAGCGTTGTCGAGGGGAACCCGGCGGCCGGATGGGATCGGACATGCCGCTTGGCCGATCGAGGTGCATGAGGCGCCGGGTCGCGCCCGCTTTGTCGATATAGGCGGCGACGGTTTCGCCGATATCCCCCTTGACGCCCTCCGTGTATCCGGGAAGCACAACCTCTTCCTGGCCGGCCGGGTCGCCGGAGCCGACGAAGCTGCCTACGGATCGCTGCGGGTCATGGGGACCGCTTTCGCAACCGGTCACGCCGCTGGCGTGGCGGCTGCTCACAGCGCCCTCGGAAAGGGACTGTCGGTGACGGCCGTAAGGCGTGAGCTTGCCAAGCAGGGGGCTCTGATCTGAAGCAGAACAACATGTGAGACGTGAGCGGCTGTAGCTTTCCCTACCGGGAAACGATTGCGACCAGCAGGATGATCATTGCCATGGCATCGCTCCCATTGCTGACGGGGCGGCAGCGGAGCCGTTGCTGGGCAGAGCATTGACCGAACCTTTCTGACGAGTCGAAGATCGCGATCTCGATTAGGACTATGAGCTCGCGCCTGTGTCGTGAGCCACGTCTATCCGGCATCACTTGTTGTCTTAGTTGAAGGCACCTCCGTCGGCAGCGCTAATCAAGCTTTCAAGTTGCCTCGCAGGCTCGCTATGATCCGGTCTAGACCGTCAAGAATGGACTGCCGTTCGCCTTCAATCATGTTCGCGCACAACATCTCCTCATGCCGCTCGGCCTCCTCCAGAAGCCGCGAGACGACATCTTCACCTTTCGCAGTCAGGTTGACGAGTTTCGCGCGACGGTCTGCCTCGCAATTTATTCGTTCAACTAGGCCTTCGCCCTCCAGGCGATCGAGCATGGTGACGAGGCTGGATCGCTGGACGGCGATTGTCTCGGCAAGTCGAGTCTGGTGTTGTCCGGGATTGGCCCTGATTACGCAAAGCAGGCCGAGGTACCGGGGGGCGGCGCCGAACCCCGTCACCCGTTCCTCGAAGGCTTGATAGGCCATGATCTGCGCCAGGCGCAACTTGTAGGCAATCGACCGCTCCTGTGAGCCCGCAGTCAACAAGCGACTGTCCTGATCTTCCACCTGCTCCTCCGTCTTGACTTGTTTGTTTCACGCCATATAGTTCGAGCTCGAACAATTCGACGGCAAACATAATGACTATCGTAGCCTAAAAGGCCTGTCAGGCGGAAGGTGCGTTTTCTGGGAGGAAAACAGGCATTGGTCGTTCGCGAGCGAGTGGCGCACTGGCATCCAGACGATGCCGGAGTTGAGCTTCAGGAGATTACAGTAGGGCAAGCTTTGCGAACGCGGGCAGCAACGATGCCCCATGCGTTGGCCCTGGTCTTTGATGATCCGGCCGGCCGGGGCCGCATGGCCTGGACCTATGCAGAGCTCGATGAAGGCGTTGATCGGCTGGCGCGCGGGCTTATAGCCTGGGGCGTAATCCGGGGTGACCATGTGGCGGTCATGGCCGGCAATTCTCCAGAATGGGTCCTGCTGGAATATGCGCTCGCCCGCATCGGGGCGGTGCTCATCACGGTTAACACGGCGCTGAAGCGCGATGAGATCGGCTATATCCTGTCACAGGGGCAGGTCTCGACGCTCTTCTTCTCCCGCTGGCAGCGGGGCTATGACGTCGGCGCAGCGATTTCCACGCTGATGCCTGACCTGACCTTGCTGACTCGGATTTGCGGGCTTGAGGACGACGATGCACCCACGACCATGGGTTGGAAGGCATTACTTGATGGGGGCGGGTCGATTTCCGACGATGCTCTGGCCGAGGTGTCCGATCAGGTTTGCCCCTCCGACATCGCCCAGATCCAGTTCACCAGCGGGACAACCGGCTCGCCCAAGGGGGCGATGCTGCGCCATCGCAGCATCGTCAACAACGCCCGCCTGATGGCCGCGCGGGCGGGCTTTGTCCCTGAGGACCGTTTGCTGAGCGCTATGCCGCTATTCCATACGGCGGGCTGCGTGTGCAACGTGCTCGGCATGCTGATGGCCGGCGGCTGTCTGATCCTGATGCCGTCCTTTGATGCCCGAGACATGATAGCGCTGGTCGAGCGGGAAGGCGCGACAATCATCAATGCGGTGCCGACCATGTACCTACGGATGCTGGAAGAACTTGATGCCATGGGGAGCGGACAACCGGCTCTCTCAAGTTTGAGGATCGCCTTCACGGGTGGCACGTCGATCCCGCCTGAGCTGATGCGTCGGCTGAAAATGCGGTTTGGGGCCGAGCCGATGATCATCATGGGAATGACGGAAGCAAGCCCGATCATTACCCAGACAAATCCTGCGGACGACTTCGAGCGCAAGATCACGACGGCAGGCATCCCGCTGCCGCATACGGAGCTTCGCATCGCCGAACCGGAGACGGGCACCACCCTCGCCTGCGGCCAGGTGGGCGAATTGTTGATCCGCGGATACCAGATCACTGCAGGCTATTTCGATATGCCGGATGCAACGGAAAAGGCGATCAGCCCGGACGGTTGGCTTTCGTCGGGCGACCTGGCCGTGCTCGACGAGGACGGGCATCTGACGATCGTCGGCCGCATCAAGGACATGCTGATCCGGGGCGGCGAGAACATCTTTCCCGTCGAAATCGAAAAATTCCTCCAGACGCATCCCGATGTGACCGATGCCTATGTCGTCGGCGTCCCCGATCCCGATCTTGGTGAAGAAATCTTCGCCTTCGTCAAACTGCGGGATGGAGCAGGCGTCGGCGAGGACGAGTTGAAGCAGTTTTGCCGCGCCAATTTCAGCCGACAGAAGATGCCGCGCTACGTGCGCGCCATCGATGCCCTGCCGATGACAGCCAATGGCAAGGTGCAGAAATTTGCCCTGCGGGAAATGGCCGACAGGATCGTGACGGAAGAAACGGATAACGCATGACAGATCAAGAACCGGCCTTGCTCAGCGAGACGCGTGACGGGGTGTTGCTGCTAACGCTCAATCGGCCGCAGGCGCGCAACGCCATCAGTCCGGAAATGGCCTGCAAGCTGTCGGACGCGTTTACGGCCTTCGCGGAGGATTCAGCGCTGCGGGTGTGCATCCTGACGGGTGCCGGCGACCGGGCCTTCTGCTCCGGCGGCGACCTGGCGCTGACGCTGCCGCTGATGACTGGAGCCCGCAAGCCGGAGACCAGATGGGATCATCGCGTACTCGAGGATCCCGAGGTCATGAACCGGTCGGCGCTCAGGAACTTCCAGCTCAACAAGCCGATCATCGCGGCGATCAATGGTGCCTGTCTCGCGGGCGGGATGGAAACCGTCCTGGCAACCGATATTCGCATAGCTGCGAGCCACGCCACCTTCGGACTGCCGGAGGCCAAGCGGGCGCTCATCCCATTTGCGGGGTCGCTGGTCCGGCTGCCCAGACAAGTGCCTTACTGTGTAGCCATGGAAATGCTACTGGTCGGCGACAGTCTCGACGCTGACAGCGCCCGTCTCGCCGGCCTGGTCAACTATGTCTTGCCCCTGGAGGAGGTTCTTCCGAGAGCCTGGGAGATTGCACGCAAGATAGCGGCGAACGGACCGGTGGCTGTCAGTGAGATCAAGAAGACCGTGCTCGCCTCCAGCGGGCGCACCCTGGAAGAGGGCTTCGCGCTCGAAGATCAGGCCAAGCAGCGCGTGATGGCCACCAGCGACGCCCGCGAAGGCCCGCGTGCCTTCATGGAAAAGCGTCGGCCGGCCTATGAGGGGATGTGAGATGGCAGCGGGCATTGAGCTCGGCGGCAAGGTGGCGGTGGTCACGGGCGCAGGGCGCGGGATCGGACGGGCCATGGCGCTGGCGTTGGCAAAGGCGGGCGCTGCCGTGATCGTGAATGATCTCGACGTCGCGACTACGGACGAGGTGGTGAGATCGATCCGCGGCGGCGGAGGCAAGGCCACGGGCGCCGTCGGTGCGATCGGCGACAGTGCTGCTGCCGACCAGTGCGTGGAGACGGCCGTTTCGAGTTTCGGGCGGCTGGATATCATGATCACCAATGCCGGCAACCTTCGCGATCGAGTGCTCTGGAACACCAGTGACGAGGATTTCGACCAGGTGATCGCGACCCATCTGCGCGGCACCTTCACCTGTGCCCGTGCGGCGGCCCGGCATTTTCGCACGGCCGGTGAAGGTGGGCGCCTGATCCTGATGGCGTCACTCGCTGGCCAGCGCGGCAATTTCGGCCAGACCGCCTATGGCGCTGCCAAGGCAGGCATTGCGGCAATGGCGCGGACCTGGTCGATGGAATTGGCCAAGGCGAAGGTGACCGTCAATGCGATCGTGCCGAATGCCCTGACCCGCATGACCGAGACGATCCCGGTGTTCGCCCCCTATGCGGCGATGGCAGAACGGGGTGAGCCCTTGCCTGAACACCTGAGGAGCAACATCGGCATTGGCACGGCCGAAGACGTGGCGCCGCTGGCCGTTTTCCTCAGTTCCGACAGGGCGGCGGGTATTTCAGGACAATGCATCGGGCTTGGCGGCGACCGGCTGTCGCTGTGGCAGCACCCGCAGGAGAAGCAGTTTGCGCTGCATCACGGCGGGTGGACCGCAGAAGCCATCGCCGAAACATGGCCCGGCATGTTCGAGGGCGCGATGGAAAGCGTCGGCATCGAGATGGGTGAGATTTGATCAACCGCGCCGGATAGGAGCCGGTGCAACCTGGGAGGAGAGTGAAATGAGAACCCTAAAGACACTACTGACCATCACGGCTGCGGTGCTGGCGACGGACGCGGCGGCGACGGAACTGCGTCTCGCGCATTGGCTGCCGCCGCAGCACACGCTTCAGACAACCGGTTTCGAGCCGTGGATCCAGTCCATCGGCGAGGCATCGGGCGGCAAGGTCACCATGACCATTTTCCCGGCGCAGCAGCTTGGTTCGGCAACCGACCACTACGACATGGCCCGGGATGGGATTGTCGACATCACCTTCGTCAATCCGGGCTACCAGCCAGGGCGCTTCCCGATCATCGCGCTCGGCGAAGTGCCGTTCATGGTCTCCAACGGCAAGAGCGGCTCGAAGGCTTTCGATAGCTGGTACAAAGCCTACGCCGAAAAAGAGATGGCCGACATCCACGTCTGCATGGCCTTCCTGCAGGACCCCGGCACTCTGCATTCCCGTGAGGCCATCAAGGTGCCGGCCGACCTGAAGGGAAAGAATGTCCGGCCGGCCCAGGCAACGGTCGCAAGCTTTGTTGCGCTGCTGGGTGGCGCGAGCGTGCAGGTGCCGGCTCCCGAGGCCCGTGAGGTCATCGCGCGCGGCGCCGCCGATGCGATCACCTTCCCCTGGGACAGCGTCTACCTGTTCGGCATCGATTCCGTGACCAAGCACCACCTCGACATGCCGCTCTACACCACCACCTTCGTGATGGCGATGAACAAGGCGACCTACGAGGGCATGCCGGCGGATGAGCGCAAGGCGCTAGACGACCATTGCACCAGCGAATGGGCGGAAAAGATCTCCGCAGGCTGGGCGGACAAGGAACAGTCTGGCCGTGACCGCGCTCTCTCGGAGAAGGATCACACCGTCTACAAGCCGACCGCCGAAGAAGCGCAGCTTTGGAAAAGCTCCGCCGAGCCGCTGATGGCCAAGTGGAAGGACCAGGTGAAAGCCGCCGGCGCGGATCCGGAAGCCGTGCTGAAGGCGTTCCGGGATGCACTCTCTGCTGAAAACGCATTGGCTGAATAGCGCACGGTCATGGATAGGCTGACAGATTTGCTAAGCCGGGTTACGCGCGGCGTCGAGATCACGGCGGGGCTTTGCCTTGCCGTCATCACGGTTGTCATCTTCGCCTCGGCGATCGGGCGCTATCTGTTTGCCTATCCCATCCCGGATTCCTTCGATATTGCACGCCTGCTTCTCGGCATTACCGTGATGTGGGGTTTTGCGGCGCTCGGATTTTCCGGGCGCCACATCACCGTTGATATCCTGGCCGAAGCCGTGTCCTCGCGGCTGCGTCGGATGATCGACCTCATGGGGCAGGCGGTTTTGCTGGGCTTCTCGATCCTGTTGACCTGGAAGATGTTCACCCGTCTCGCCAGCGCATTTGCCAGCCATGAGGCGACGTTTGATCTCAGGTTGCCGGTCTGGCCGTTCCTGGCGATGATCTGGCTTGGAGCGCTTGCATCGATTGTCATGGCCGCCATCCGTCTCTTCCTCCTCGCCACGGGCCGGGAGCCTGCGCTCCATGACCGGAAAGAAATGATCCATGACTAGCCTGGACTGGACCGCCGTCCTCGGTTTTGCGACGCTTTTTGCCATGCTCGCCGTCCGGGTGCCGATCGGAGTGGCCATGAGCCTCGTGGGTGTTGGGGGCTTCGCCGCCGTTGCCGGCTGGCGACCGGCGCTAAACCAGCTCGCTATCTCGCCGATCCGCACGATTACGGACTACAATCTTTCGCTGATCCCGATGTTTGTCCTGATGGGCGTGCTTGCGACACGGTCCGGCATGTCGAAAGAGCTCTTCCGGGCCGGCCAGGCCTGGCTTGGCCAGCTCAGGGGCGGGCTCGCGCTTGCCAGCATTTCCGCCTGCGCCGGGTTTGCTGCGATCTCAGGCTCTTCAGTCGCAACGGCCGCGACCATGAGCAAGGTCGCGCTGCCGGAAATGCGGCGCTTCGGCTATTCCGACAAACTGGCCACAGGCGTGATCGCCGCTGGCGGCACGCTCGGCATTCTCATCCCACCCTCGGTGGTTTTGGCGATCTATGGCTATATCACCGAGCAGGATGTTGGAAAGCTGTTTGTCGCCGGCATCCTGCCGGGCCTTGTCGCGGTCCTGATGTATATGGCTTGCGTATATATCGTGTTCTGGCGCGAGCTGCCGCAAGGCATGTCCATCGCCGCGGGTGAAAGGCTCGCCTCGCTCAAGGGCATCTGGGCCATCCTCCTGCTGTTCGTCGCTATCATCGGCGGAATTTATGCCGGCGTCGTCACGCCGACGGAAGCGGCGGCGGCCGGTGCCTTCCTCACGGCTGTGATTGGCATCGCGCGGCGGCGGCTCAACTTCAGAAGCATTCTGAACTCGCTGATCGAGGCACTCTCTACGTCAGTGGCGATCTATACGATCCTGATCGGCGCCATGCTCTTCAACTACTTCCTGGTGATCACGCAGACGCCGCAGAAGATCGCCGCCTTCCTGGTCGATCTGGACCTTGGCGCCTATCCAACGCTGTGGCTTATCCTCGGGCTATTCTTCCTGATGGGCTGCATCCTGGACGCGATGGCGATGATCATCCTGCTGGTGCCGATCGTCTATCCCGTTGTCATGCAGCTCGGTTTCGACCCGATTTGGTTCGGCATCATCGTCGTCGTCACGGTCGAGCTTGGCCTGATCACCCCGCCGATCGGCATGAACGTCTTCGTCATCAACTCGATCAATCGCGACGTCAGCCTGATCACCATCTTCCGGGGCGTTGCACCCTTCGTGTTCACCGACATCATACGCCTGGCTCTGTTCGTGGCATTCCCTTCAATCGTCATGCTACTGCCAGACTCGATGTGAGGAAGCGGCAAGATCGGTAGATGCCTCGGAACCGGTATAGGAGCGATACTAATGGGGCAAAAGCTGCCGCCGTGCTGCGCCAAAGGAGCGGAACTTTGGTACTCGGCGTCACAGCGAATTCGCCGCGTGTGCAACTTGATCATACGATGCGGTGCCCAATGCACACTGGCCAATCCGAACCCTGCAATCTTACCCACAGCAGATCGACCCGATGCTGCCCGGTCGGGGCGTGCTGCAACTCGGCACAACCGCCAACGAATGGCATCACGGACGGACCGACGGCGGAACCACAGGCTCGAGTGTGGGCTTATAGGGTAGTTAAATCGATCTCGGTGTAGAATTTGTGCCGTGCGGCTCCTCGATCTCGAACCGGCCAGCCTCATTCCTCTGTCGCGTAGCCACGTTTGCTTCGTCTGATCGAGTATCTTGCAATCTTTTCGTTTAGGGTACGCAGCGGGACCTTCAGGTCCGCTGCCGCCTGGGCAGTATTTCCTCTCCGCCTGTTCAGGGCCTGCGCAATCACCGAAGCCTCGTACGCGGCGAGTTGGTCAGGCAAGGAGATCGCACGTGCATCTCCGCCTCCCTCGGATGGATCGAGGAGGTCGTCTAAGCCGAGGGCGAAGCGCTCGGCACGGGCCTTCAGGGCTCTGACATTTCCCTTCCAGTCCTGGCTCGTCAGATCGGCAAGGAGTGCGGGCGGCAACTCTCGCTCGGAGCGCCCATACCGGCGCGCCGCCAACGATGCGAAATGCACGAACAACACCTCGATATCCTCGCGGCGCTCCCGCAGTGGCGGGATACGGATGTCGACCGTCGCGAGCCGGAAAAACAGATCTTCTCGAAAGCGGGACGCGGAAATTTCCGCAGAGAGATCGCTTTTCGCCGCCGCAAGGATACGCACGTTCACCGGTCGCACCCGGTTTTCACCTAGCCGCTCGATCACCCGCTCCTGCAGGACACGCAGGATCTTTGCCTGCAGAGATAGCGGCATCGCCTCGATCTCATCGAGAAATATGGTTCCGCCCTCCGCGAATTCGAACTTGCCCACCCGGTCGGCCAGCGCCCCGGTAAAGGCGCCTTTCACATGCCCGAAGATCTCGCTCTCGAACAATGTTTCAGGCAAGGCGCCGCAGTTGATCGCGACGAATGGCGCTGACGCGCGGCTGCTTTGCCGATGCAGCGCCTGAGCGACCAGTTCCTTTCCGGTCCCGGTTTCGCCGATGATGAGAACGTCGATATCGACCGCGGCCAAGGCCGCGACCCGCTGCCGAAGGGCCTGCATCGAAGGGCTGTCGCCGATCAGCGTCTCAGACGGCTTCGCGTCGGCGACGAGCCCCTGAAGCCGGACGATCTCCTCCTTCATCCTCGTTTTCTCTAGCGCCTTGTTGAGCACCGAGATCAGCCGCTCAGCGTCATAGGGCTTCTCAATGAAATCTTCCGCACCGCGTTTCATCGCCGCGACAGCCAAAGAGACGTCGCCATGAGCCGTCAGCAAAACGACAGGCAGTTCCGGCTTTTGCCGCTGCAGCGAGTTCAAGAGGGTCATGCCGTCTATGTTGGGCATCCGGACGTCGGTGAGCACAATGTCCACGCCATCTTCGAGTGCGGCCTTGTACGCTTCTTCAGCGCGCTCGAAGCTTCCAACGTCGAAGCCGCTGACCGCTAGCCAGTCACTCACGGCGCGCAGGTGATCGCGATCGTCGTCGACGACAATGATACGCCCCCTGCTCACTGCGCTGCCTCCAGCCGCAGACCGGCGTCATTCGCGGCCGGCACCGTGATCACTGTCCGTGTACCCCCCTCCTCGGCATCTTCGAAGCGTATCGCGCCACCGCATTCCTTGATGATCGTCGTCGCGATGGACAGGCCGAGCCCTAGCCCCTCGCCTGTCAGCTTTGTGGTGAAGAAAGGTTCGATGATTCGCTCACGAAGATCAGGCGCGATTCCACTGCCGTTGTCGATGATGGCAATCTCAACCTGCTCGCCGATCCGCCCGCTTTCAATGCGGACACGAGGATCAGGCCGGTCTTGCACCGCATCAAGCGCGTTTAAAAGCAGATTGAGCATGGCCTGCTCCAGCTTGACGGAGACGGCCCGGACCGCCAGTGCCTTGCCTGCGGCGACATCAACATCGACTCCCATGGCTCTGCTGCGCGGCGAAGCCAGCTCAAGGACGTTCCTGATCACGCTGTCGACGGCCAGGATCTCGAACTCCGACACATCCTTGCGGGCAAACGTCTTCAGGTGCTTGACCGTTCTCTGCATCCGCCTGACGAGGTCTCTCGCCTTCGTCAGCCGCTCGCCGGCATCCGCCCGCCGGCCTTGATCCGCCAACAGACCTGCGGTGGCAAGCGTGGCATCGAGGGCTGCCAGCGGCTGGCTCACCTCATGGACGATGGCAGTCGACATCCTGCCGAGCGCCGCCATCTTCTCCGAGTGTATCAGGCCCTGCTGGGCCTGCCGCAGTTCCTCTTCGGTACGCTTGCGCATGTCGATCTCGCAGGCGAGGTCGTGGGTCCGTTCTGCCACCATCCGTTCCAGCAGTTCTCCCTGCCTGAGCCGCATCCGGACAAGCTGGCGACGCTGCCGCAGGACATAGAAGATTGCTCCCGTCGTCAAACCAACCGCAAAAACCGCGAACGCCCACAAGGCGCCGATCATGTCCACCTGCCGCACGTCGGCTGCGGCGACGATTTGCCAATCGTCCGGCTGAAGTGGAGCAAACTTGGCCATCAGTCGTCGGTCCGCTCCGGGCATGATGACGGAGGTGTCGGCGGGGCGAGAAGCATCGAGCGTCGAGGAGATGGGCTCGGCGCGCGCGAGATCGACACCATCGTAGGTCCGCTCCTGCAGCAACCGCTCAAGCATCTGATCTGCCAGGGGTTGCAGGGGCCTGTACTTCCAGGCCGGATCTCCCGACAGGAAAACCACCCCTGCCCTATCTGCGATGGCAATCCGAACACCGGCCGCCGACCATGCCGCCTCAAGCGGGCTCAGATCCGCCTTGACGACGACGACAACCGGCTGCGCCCCGGCGATATCGATCCGTGAGGACAGGAAATAGCCGGGCTTTCTGGTTGTTACGCCAATCGCGTAGAAACGGCCATTGCCCGTTAGAAGAGCGTCACGAAAATAGGGCCTGAAGCTGTAATCGTGGCCGACAAAGCTTTGGGGGGTCGCATGATTGCTCGCCGCGAGCGTCAGCCCTGCAGCGTTCAGTACATAGAGATCGGCCGGTCCGGTTTGTTCGACGATCCTCTCGAGATAGGCGTTTGCAGCATCGATCGCCACCCGCGACGTGTCGCTGGCCAAGGCACGCACGCGGGCATCTTCGCCAACGATGGCTGGCAAGGAACGGAAGCGGTCGATCTCGGCGGTGATCGAACGCTTGGTGAGGAGCAGACTCTGCTCGAGCTGCGCCTCCTGCTTATGAAGCACCAGATTACGGGCAACATGATATGAAAACCATGACGCAAGGGAGGTGACGAGAAGGATGACGGCCGCCATCCGGTTGAAGCTTGCTGTCAGCATCGCATCGCCCCGCCGGTCCCACAACCCATGCTGATGATCCTCCCCTTCAAGACCGTCACCGGACCACCCTAGCATTCCTGTCGCAAGTTGCACCTGCCGCTTCGAGGGTCGACTGGTTTGTTTCTGTGGCGACTGAGCGCGCTGTCGCGGAAGAACGTGCCTGCCTGCACGGGAGATAGCCCGGCAGGCAGGATCAGGCGGACGTAATCAGGCAGATGACACCGCAGGCTCGTCGGCCGGGACGGGTCGTGCGCGTGTCAATCGCGACGCGCGCCAGACCATGATGCCGAAGACGACAGTGAGGGCAAAGCCGATCTCGTCCGTCAACGGAAGGGCGGCAAGCAGGGTGAATGCCGCACTGGTTGCCATCAGCCGCTGGACGATCGACAGGCGGATCACCATGAACCCGATGACGGCTGCACCCCACAGGCCGATCGCCAGGGTTGTCTTCATCACGATATAAGCGACGGCTGTCCAATAGCCCCATGCCAGGGCGAAGGCGCCGCCGTCCTGCAGCATGAGGGCCGGCGAGTAGACCGCCATGAACGGTATGACGAAGCCTGCCGCGGCAACCTTGATGGCCTGGAGTGATATCTTCAGCCCGCTTTCACGAGCGATCGGCGCTGCGGCGAAACAGGCGAGTGCCACAGGCGGCGTCAGGTCGGCCAGGATCCCGAAATAGAAGACGAACATGTGGCTGACGATCAGCGGCACGCCGAGCTCCAAAAGCGCCGGCCCTGCGATCGAGGACGTGATGATGTAGTTCGGAATGGTCGGAATCCCCATTCCGAGCACGAGGCAGGTCACCATGGTCAGAAGGAGCGACAGAAACAGGCTCTTGTCGCCAACAGAAACAATGAACTGCCCAAAGGTGTTGGCGGCACCCGTCAGTGTCATGGTTCCGATGATGATGCCCACCAGCGCACAGGCGATGGCCACCGGCAGGGCTGTCTTTGCCCCTTCCGCCAGAGCATCACGGCAGGCAACCAGAGTTTCGCGTCCCCCTTGACGCAGAGCATTGGCAAGGACGAGGACCGCGAGGGTAGCCAGGACGATCGTCATGCCGAACTGGAAGAATGAGGCGGCGACAAGCCCGAGGCCGAGCCAGAAGATGATCCGGATCGCGATCGACGGAATCCCGAGCGCCAACGAGGTACCGAGGATCAGCAGCATGATGAAGGCGAGACCGACGGTGCCGGCGAAAAGCGGAGTGTACCCGGAAAAAAGCAGCCAGACGAGCGCTGCCAGCGGCAGCACGAGATACCAGCCCTTCTTCAGTGCTGCAATCCCGGAAGGAAGTTCCTCCTTCTGCAACCCGACCAGCCCGTGCTTGCCTGCCTCCAGATGCACCATCCAGAAAGCCGAGGCAAAATACAAAATCGCCGGGACGAGGGCGGCCTTGACGATGTCGTGGTACTCGACACCCAGCGTCTCGGCCATGATGAAGGCAACCGCACCCATGACAGGCGGCATGATCTGGCCGCCCATGGAGGCCGTGGCCTCGACACCGCCTGCGAAGGCAGGGCGATAGCCGAACCGCTTCATCAGCGGGATGGTGAACTGACCGGTGGTCACGACATTGGCGACGCCGGATCCGGAGATCGTCCCCATCAGGCCCGAGGAGATGATCGCCACCTTGGCCGGACCGCCCCTGCGGCTGCCGACTAGACTCAGCGAGACATCGTTGAAAAGCTCGATCATGCCCGCCTTTTCCAGAAACGCCCCAAACAGGATGAACAAAAAGATGTAAGTCGCCGACACAAGCGTCGGGATCCCGTAGATGCCCTCGGTCCCATAGGCCATGTGGTCGATGACCTGGGAAAACCCGTAGCCCCGGTGGTTCAACGGCGAAGGCAGATACTCGCCAAGCAGGCAGTAGAGGAAGAAAATGCCGGCGATGATCGGAAGGGCCGGTCCCATCAGAACCCAGGAGGCCGCAAACACGATGGCGATCGCCAGGACGCCGAACAGAATGTCGCGCGGCAATGGATCACCGGCTCGCAGGATCAGATCAGCATATTCGTAGCACTGGTAGAAAGCGACGGCGGCCGCCACAAGAGAGGCACACCAGGCAAGGACACGCACCGGTCCGCTCTTGTCGAGGAGTGCGGCCAGAAGCGGAAAGATGAGGACTGTGACGAAGCCGACATGGATGGCCCGCAAGACCTGACTGGGCGGGTCGAGAAGATGTGCAGCAGTGGCAAGCTGGAATGCGGAAAACACGAACGCGATGGCGAAGATGAATCGGCCTTCCCGGGATTGGGGGAAGGCGGCCGCGAGCGCGTCATGCGCGCTCAGTTCTGCGGCATGTCCGTCAATTGGTGTCGAAAGCGGTTTCATGGGATCCTCCGGTCGAAAGGGTGAGGGCGGCGATCCTCCACCGCCGCCCGGTTTTCATCGCCTTACAGGAGGCCCTTTTCCTTGTAGTAGCGCTCCGCGCCCGGATGCAGGGGAACCGGCATCCCCGTCAGAGCGTCTTCCAGCTTCACGCCGTCAGCCGCCTTGTGGGCGGCCGACAGTGCGGGCAGGTTTTCGAACAGCTGCTTGGTCATCTGGTAGGCGACGTCATCGGACACGTCGGAATGCGTGATCAGGAAATTGCCGACCGCAACAGTGCTCACATCAGCATCCTGACCTTCATACGTCCCAGCAGGCACCGTCGCCGCGACGTACGGCGCTCCAAGTTTCGTGGCGATCTCTGCAGGAATAGCCACTAGTTGTACATCAAGCGATGTGGCCAGATCGCGGAAGGATGATACGCCCAACCCCGCTGACTGGAGGGTGGCGTCCAGCTGGCGGTTCTTCATCAACTCGACGGATTCCGCGAACGGAAGATACTCCGTCTTTCCCAGCTGATCATAGCTCATGCCGGCGGCGGCCAAGATGGCGCGCGCATTGAGCTCCGTCCCCGACTTCGGCGCGCCGACCGACAGGCTCTGCTCCTTCAGTTCGGCGAGCGTCGTGATCCCCGACTCACGCGACGCCATGATCTGGATGTAGTTGGGATAGATGGCTGCAATGCCGCGCAGCTTGTCGAGGGGTGCCTTGAAGCCCGCGTCTGCATCCCCTTCCCAGGCCATCTTGACGGAGTCGCCCAAGGCAAATGCAATTTCGCCGCGCCCCTGCTGCAGAAGGTTGAGGTTTTCGACAGAAGCCTTGGTTGCCTGCACCTGCGTGCGCGCGTCCTCGATCGTCTCGCCGTAGATCTTCGACAGGGCAACCCCAAGCGGGTAGTAGACGCCGGATGTACCGCCGGTCAGGATGTTGATGAATTGATCGGCATTCGCGGGTGTCGTCGTTGCGGCAAGGCCGAACAGGCCGACGGTCACCAGTGCGATTTTCTTCATGCTGTTGCTCATGCGGGTTTCCTCCCAATGCACGTTGCGCGGCTGATCCACCGCGTGACATGTCGAGAGCAAGAGCTGGGCCATCCCCCAACTCATTGACGCCGCTGAGTTATAAAGTCGATCACCGTCTCCGGCTGGCGGATTTACGCCAGCACCCAAAGAAGATCAGGCGGATTTTTGCCAAGGTATCTGCGCGAGAAGACCAACCTACTCATGTTACCCTGACCTAGGTCGCGATCTCCAAGTGTAGGGCTTGTCGGTCGTCTGCTGAACGACCATCGCGCGAGGTCGAATTCTCTCGTCCGCGAGGAGTGGCCGGATCTTGATTCGTGGCGGCGTCTGGCTTGTGTCGGCACAGGCCAGCTCGGCCGCGAGACTTGCCCTGACTGCGCCGGCAGCGGTGTCGTAACGGTTATCGTCGACGATGCGTGACTGGCCTCGATAGGGTACGTTGTGCCAATCAACCGGAACAGCAACAGCAGCAGGCCGTTGAGGCTCACGTGATGAACCCTCAGGAGAAAAACACTTGAGCATCGGGTTGCTTGGTCTTTTGGACGATGTTGCGGGTCTTGCAAAAGTTGCCGCGGCATCAGTCGACGACGTCACCGGAATGGCAATGAAGGCCGGTATGAAGGCCACAGGCGCGGTCATCGACGATGCTGCCGTCACTCCTCGCTATGTCCAAGGCTTTTCCGCCGATCGTGAACTGCCGATTGTATTCAAGATCGCCAAGGGCTCGATCAAGAACAAGCTCCTGTTCCTGCTGCCGGCGGCACTTGCTCTTGGTTACTTCCTGCCATGGGCCATCACGCCGCTGCTGATGATCGGCGGCGCTTACCTCTGCTACGAGGGAGCAGAGAAGGTCTATCACCTCTTGGCTCCACACCAGGCGCATGAGCACGAAACGCACCTGGCGTCGGCAGCAGTTAATCCAAAATCCCTCGAAGACGAGAAGGTCGCTGGCGCGATCAAGACAGACTTTATCCTCTCTGCCGAGATCATGGCCATAGCCCTTGCAGAGCTGCCGAATGAAAGCCTTATCGCTCAGGCTGTCATTCTGGTTCTTGTGGCGTTCGGTATCACCCTCGCTGTCTATGGCGTCGTCGCCTTGCTCGTAAAGGCCGACGACTTCGGGCTGTTGCTGGCTGCCAACAATGACGGAATTGCTCGGAGTTTTGGTCGTGGCTTGGTCAAAGGGATGCCGGTGGTGATGTCCGGTCTGAGCGTAGTGGGCACCGCCGCAATGATCTGGGTCGGTGGAGGTATCATCGTCCACGGGCTAGAGGGCTTCGGCCTTCCTCAGATTGGCTACTTCATACACCATTGGGCAGAAGTAGCAGCGCATGCAGTGCCCACCGCCGCAGCTGTACTTGCATGGGCGGTCGAGTCCGCCGGCTACGGCATAGTGGGGCTGGCGATCGGTGCTGCTCTCATACCCGTTGCCAGCTACGTTTTCTCGCCTACCTGGCAAGCAATGAAAGGCCGAAGGGACACGAGGACCAGCGCCCACTGATCAATTCCGAGCGGCTCCACTTTCGCACCTTGCCCCCGTCTCTAGGTCGGCTTTCACCGTCCGCCACGTAAGCAGCGATCCAAAAGTGTCTGGAGGGCCGCTTGACTGCAATGATGACAGTGCACCAGCAGGTCTATGGCCATCACCAGTTTGATAGGTGCCAGGCGGTGCTGGTCGGCGGCTAGCCGCGCCTGCCGCCCAGCGTAGTCAAGGTAAAATGGCACCTTACCCGTGGCGCCTCTTATATCACGAGCGCGTCCACTGGGACTGAGCCGAAGATAGCTCCGCGCGGCGCAGTACAGCGTCGCAGAACACCCGGGCCGCCGGGCCGAGATGCTCGTCTGTACGATGCATCAGCCAAGCACGATGCCTCGACTCGCCGCGTTCTCCGTATTCCGCCGCCGATAGGCGAATGAGCCGCCCTTCCTCCAGATCGCGCTGGACGAGCCAGAGCGGCAGGTTGCCCCAGCCGATTCCGGCGAGGATCAGCGCGTGCTTGGTCGCGTTGTCCCCCACGCGCCATGTCCCAGGGGACAGCACGTCGAAGTCACGTCCTTCCGTGAGACGGGACGGGTCCTCACCGACGATCTGGACATGATCAGCGAGTTCGGCCGCAGAAATCGGTTCGGCGAGAATCGCTCGTGCGGCGAGTGGATGGCCGGCCGCCACCACGGCGACGCGAGACACATAGGTCAGCGACCGCCGCTCGATTTGCGGATCAGGAATGTCAATCCCGCTGATGGCGAGCGCGCAGCGGCGCTCCAGAAGCGCCTGGACTGCCTCGCCGAGGGACGCCGAGAGTACGCGCACCGTGACAGACGGATAAGCCTCGCGCAGTTCTGTCAGCGCGGCGGCTGCCAGTCGCAAGGGAAACTGGGGATCAAGCGCAATCGCAAAACCCAGTTCCACACCGTCGCCGAGACCACGCGCGCGAGCCCGCATGGTATCCACCTTGAGCAGGATGGCCTTGGCGTCCGCGAGGAGCGACCGACCTTCTGGCGTCAACGTGGGGCGGTGTCCGGAGCGATCGAAAAGGCTGACACCGAGCTGGCTCTCGAGGTTGGCCACCGCATGGCTGACCGCCGACTGCGCACGGGCGATTCGGCCTGCGGCGGCCCGAAAGCTGCCAGCCTCCGCGACCGTAACAAATACTCTCATCTGATCGAGCGTCAGTGCGTCCAGCATGATCGATCCTATTGATCAATTTGAGCGATCTTTTCTCAATTACCGCTATCAGTAGAACATGTCATCTATCTCCGGAAACTGCCCTCCAGACGCAGGACGAGCGCATCAGTCCACCTGTTCACGTGGGGCGCCAACAGCGGAAGAAGACGATGACGAAGGTGCTCATTCTCTACTACTCCTCCTATGGCCATATCGAAGCAATGGCGAAGGCGGTTGCCGAAGGCGCACGGCAGGCAGGCGCCAGGGTCGCCGTCAAACGCGTGCCGGAGCTGGTGCCGGAAGAGATCGCGCTAAAGTCAGGTTACAAGCTTGATCAGGACGCGCCCATCGCAACGGTGGCGGAGCTTGCAGATTACGATGCGATCATCATCGGCACGCCGACGCGGTTTGGCAACATGGCAAGCCAGATGAAGAACTTCCTCGACCAGACCGGCAGCCTTTGGTTCGAGGACAAGCTTGTCGGCAAGGTCGGCAGCGTGTTCACCTCGACCGGTAGCCAGCATGGCGGGCAGGAGACAACCATCCTCTCCACCCATGTCGTCATGCTTCACCTCGGAATGGTGATCGTGGGCCTTCCCTATACCTTCAAGGGGCAGATGCGTATGGATGAGATCACTGGTTGCTCTCCCTACGGCGCCTCGACGCTGGCCGAGGATGAAAACCACGGAAGCCGCCTCCCGAGCGAGAATGAGTTGGAAGGTGGACGCTTCCAGGGGCGCCATGTGGCCGAAGTCGCCGCTTCTCTTGCGGCTCGCCGGCAGGAGCGTATGCTGGAGCCTGCGCGTTGAGCGCGGCGGACCGTTCTGCCTGGCCGATGATCATCCTCATCGTCGGCGCGGGCGTGGTGGCGGCCTTTCAGGTCGGCAAGGCTCCGATCGGCCTTCCCGCCGTTCAGGAGGACCTGCGGCTGGGTCTTGCCACGGCCTCGTGGCTGATATCCGCCTTCGCGATCATCGGGGCCGTCGCCGGCGCGCCGGTGGGGCTGGCTGTCGACCGTATCGGCGCCAGGCGGATGGCCCTTCTCGGGCTTCTCTTCATGGGTGCAGGCTCGGCGCTCGGCGCGCTGGCTTCGAGCGCCAGCACCCTGCTCGCCACACGGGTTATCGAGGGGGTCGGGTTCCTCACTCTCGTCGTCGCCGGTCCCGCCCTTGTCACGTCGACCGCTCCCGCGCCGATCCGCGGCCGCGCGATGGCATTGTGGGCAACGTTCATGCCCGCCGGCCTGACGATCGTCATGCTCGCCGCGCCCCTGCTTACGCTTCTCACCTGGCGCGGCTTCTGGCTGCTCAACGCGCTTCTGCTCCTTGCATATGCGTTTCTGAGCGCCTGGCGTCTTCCCTCGCCGGCCAGACTTGCGCACGCGCCTCGCAGCATTCGTCAGGACATCGTTGAAGCGTTCGTCGCGCCAGGACCCTGGGTCTTGGCTGGGTTGTTCGCTGCGTTTTCTGCAGTGTTTTTCGCGGTGTTCGGCCTCCTTCCGTCCTACCTTTCGACGCGTCTCGGCGTCGCCAGTGAAGTAGCGAGCATGCTGAGCGCCATAGCGGTCGCGGCAAGCGCGGCCGGTAACCTCGTCTGCGGCCAGCTGCTGGCGCACGGGTACCACCCTGGGCGCCTGATCTTCGTCAGTTTCACAACGATGGCTTTGTGCAGCGTCGGGATCTTCAGCGATTTCATACCCGGCGGAGCCGCTTACGCGCTTTGTGTCCTGTTTTCCTTTGCAAGCGGGCTTGTGCCAGTCGTGATCTTCGACAGCGCACCGCACCGCGCTCCGGGGGCCGATCTTGTCGGCGTGACGATCGGCTTCGCGATGCAGGGAAACAATGTCGGGCTCGTGCTCGGACCGGCCGTTGCCGGAGCTTTGGTCGCCAGCTTCGGCTGGGGAGTGGTCTCAGTCACTGTCGTTGCGATCTCGGTTGCCGCAGCCCCGCTTGCCCTCGCGCTCAGGCGCACCAACGCAGTTGAGCGAGGAGTCGCGTGACCTGAGCTTCGGCGAAATGTGCCGCAGCTTCATGTCACAAACCGATCGCCAGAACCGTCAGGTCAAATCGGACACGCAACACTGGAGGCTGGGAGCGATGGCACCGAAGGCGGACGCGAACGCTCGGGGCAGCTGCGCCGACGCCGCAGGCCGTGACGGAAAGCTTGTTCTATTTGAGCAGGCAAGACCGCGCCTCCTTGGGATCCGCCTATCGGATCCTCGGCACCAGGGCGGAAGCCGAAGACGCAGTACAGGATACGTTTCTGCGTTGGCAGGCGGCGGACACGGAGAAGATCTGCTCGCCCGTCGCCTGGCTCACGACAGCCTGCACGAGACGCGCCACCGATATGCTCAGGCTCTCCTATCGCAGCCGCGTCGACTATGTTGGCGCATGGTTGCCCGAGCCGATCCACGGTATGACTGAAGGACCGGCAGAGACGCAGATGGCGCTGTCGTCCGCACTTTCGACAGCCTTTGTTCTGCTCCTGGAGCGGCTAACGCCCAAGGAGAGAGCGGCCTATCTGCTCCACGAGATTTTCGAGATGGCCTATCCTGACATCGCTGCCATATTGGAAATGAATGAGCCCGCTTGCCGGAAGCTCGTCTCGCGGGCGAAAGCGAGGGTCGGCAGCGATCGGGTGAGACATCAGCCTGCGCCACAAACGCAGGAAGAGCTTCTGGCGGCATTCCGAGGAAGCGATCCGAACCGGGCAGCCCGGCTCGCTCGCCGTAATGCTCGCGAAGGACGTGCGACTGACCGCCGACGGGAGTGGCAAGGTGCCGACTGTCGCCGGTGTCCTGCGCGATGAAGCGGTGCTGTCATTCGTGACGAGGCAGCTGACGGAATGGTGGGCGAATTACGAGTGGAGCGCTGCCGAACTGAGCGGCTCACGGGGCATCATCCTGCACGAAGATGGGAAGACGGTCGCTGCCGTCTCGTTCGCGTATGACCGGAACGATCGCGTCGCCGACATCTTCATCTTTCGCAATTCGGACAAGATTCAGCGTCTCGAGGAGGTAAGAATCTACTGACCCTGATGCACGCCCCGTCCTTTGGAAATGGTCATGACAAATTGCAGTGAAGCGACTTACCCACCCCTCAATACCCTGAAGTTGGTCGCAGAGGACCTGTGGATCGTTGACGGACCTCTGATTCTGTTTGGAACGCCAAACATGTCATTTCCGACACGGATGACCATCGTTTGCGTTGCTGAAGAGGACCTGTTCATCCATTCGCCAACCCCTCTTACCAGGTCCTTGAGAAAGGAGCTCGAACGGATTGGACGCCCGCGCTGGATCATCGCGCCGAACCGCATCCACTACTGGTGGATCCCCGACTGGAGGGATTCATATCCGGATGCGGTAGTCTATCTGGCGCCGCGGGTCAGTGAACAGGCGGCAGGCCGCATCACCTTCGAGGGTCATCCGCTCGATCGCGCTTCCGGGTATCCGTGGGACGAAGAACTGGCGAGCCTACCGATCAGCGGGAGTTACATGACCGAGGTCGAGTTCTTCCATTACCGGACACGGACGCTCATCCTCACCGATCTCATCGAGAACTTTGAGCTCCGGAAGCTCAACTCTTTTGTTACCCGATGGCTGACATGGCTGGGGAAGGTGCAGGATCCCGACGGGCAAAATGCCGCGCGACATGCGACTGACCTTCTGGCGACAGCGATCCCACTTGCGCGCCTCCGTCGAAACGATGATCGAGTGGAATCCGGAACGGGTGATCGTCGCCCACGGACGGTGGTATGACCGAGCGGGCACGGGCGAACTCCGCCGCGCCTTCCGCTGGCTCCTGAGTGTAGCCGCCGGTATAGCCTCGCTCCCGCAGTTCTCGAAACAATCGACTGCCGGTCAGACGGGGATAGGATTTAATCCGCTCCCGCAGGTAAGAAGCGAACGGGTCGATGACCGTCGCCCGAGGCTTTCTTGGACCATAGGCCGGAGCCTCGAGGCCTCACTTTATGTATTTGCGCACCGTCTTGCGATCGATGCCAGTTTCTTTGGAAATAGCCGACACCGTCAGCCCCTGCTGATGCAGATCCAGGATCATGATCGTCTCCCTCAGTTTGATCACCAACATCCCCCTTCCGACCATCGGAAGGAGTATCGGCGATGAGCGCCGCCGGTCTTCCGGGGCGCGCCCCAAAAGACCGGTGGCCGCAGCACCTGGGGAAGACTCAAACGGCACTAATGGGGATTATTGCTCCGTTACTGACACCTGTCGCAGCTTCTCAAGGCGGAGACTGCGGAACGCGAGGTCCGATCGACCGCCTATCAGCTCAAGACAGCGCGCTTCCCAGCCTACCGTGATCTAAACGGCTTCGACTTTGCCGGCAGCGAGATCAACGAGCCGCTCGTGCAACAGCTTCATCGCTGTGACTTCCTCGATGATGCCAACAACATCGTCCTGGTCGGCGGACCTGGCACGGGCAAGACGCAGGCGGCGATCCGAGCATTGAAGCAAGCCAGATTGTCCTACACCGGCGACCGTGGCAGCCAAATTTGGATCGATTTCCTGCGACGGATCATCAGCAAGGTCGTCATCGAGCCCTCAGCCGATGGCGAGTCGGCGGCCCTTGCGATCCACGGCCACCTCGCCGCCATCATGGCAGCCCAGGAGGCCTGGCAGGAAGCTTCGCGGGAACTGCAGCCGCTGCACAAACCTCGACTTCATCCGCCGGCAGTAGGCTGCCGGTGAGTTCAAGACTGTGCAGGAGAATGTGAAGTATCTGAACCGGTGTCGGGCAATCCTTGGTGAGAAGGAGGCTGATTGGCTTCGGTTACCAGTTTTGTTGGTTGCGGGGGCAGGATTTGAACCTGCGGCCTTCAGGTTATGAGCCTGACGAGCTACCGGGCTGCTCCACCCCGCGTCACCAAGAGTCCGGGTTTTGGGCCCGGGAGCGAAGTCAGGCGTAGCCTGATGAGGTGAGGCCGTCAAGATATCGATCCAGTGGATCGATATTAGGCCGAACGGGCTGCTCCACCCCGCGTCACCAAGGATATGGACCTTTTGGTCCGGAAGTGATGCTTGTTTTTCGTGTTTTCGAGAAGATTGTTTTGTCCGCTTATGTTTTGCGGCATTGCCTTTAATAGACCTGGCAGCGACCTACTCTCCCGCGTCTTGAGACGAAGTACCATTGGCGCTGGGGCGTTTCACGGCCGTGTTCGGAATGGGAACGGGTGCGGCCGCCCCGCCATGACCACCAGGTCGATTAAGGGCAATGAACCAACATTTCTGTTGGCATATGATGAGAAGCTGGCAGGCATTGCCTGTTTTCTTTTTGAACACGTCTTCCTTGCCTTGGTCTGCGTGGGACTTCCCATACAGGCCAGCGGCCGTCGCCAATCGTTTGGCGCGCCGTCCGCAGCGTAGCGACCAAGTCGCGACAGCGTGAGGACAGAAGAGATGGCTCATCGACTGTGTCGATGAGCATTGTCAATGAGAACGATCAAGTCGATCGGGCTATTAGTAAGGCTAAGCTTCATGCATTGCTGCACGTCCACACGCCTCCTATCAACGTGGTCGTCTTCCACGGCCCTGATAGGGAATACTCGTTTTCAGGTGGGTTTCCCGCTTAGATGCCTTCAGCGGTTATCCCTTCCATATATAGCTACCCTGCTATGCCCTTGGCAGGACAACAGGTCCACCAGAGATATGTCCATCCCGGTCCTCTCGTACTAGGGACAGATCCTGTCAATATTCCTACACCCACGGCAGATAGGGACCGAACTGTCTCACGACGTTCTGAACCCAGCTCACGTACCGCTTTAATTGGCGAACAGCCAAACCCTTGGGACCTGCTCCAGCCCCAGGATGCGATGAGCCGACATCGAGGTGCCAAACAACCCCGTCGATATGGACTCTTGGGGGTCATCAGCCTGTTATCCCCGGCGTACCTTTTATCCGTTGAGCGATGGCCCTTCCACGCGGGACCACCGGATCACTATGACCGACTTTCGTCTCTGCTCGACTTGTCAGTCTCGCAGTCAGGCGGGCTTATGCCATTGCACTCGACGACCGATTTCCGACCGGTCTGAGCCCACCATCGCGCGCCTCCGTTACTCTTTCGGAGGCGACCGCCCCAGTCAAACTACCCACCATACACTGTCCCGGATCCGGATGACGGACCGCGGTTAGACATCCATGACGATAAGGGTGGTATTTCAAGGATGGCTCCACGAAGACTGGCGTCCCCGCTTCAAAGCCTACCACCTATCCTACACATGCCGACACGAATGCCAGTGTAAAGCTATAGTAAAGGTGCACGGGGTCTTTCCGTCTGACCGCAGGAACCCCGCATCTTCACGGGGAATTCAATTTCACTGAGTCTATGTTGGAGACAGCGGGGAAGTCGTTACGCCATTCGTGCAGGTCGGAACTTACCCGACAAGGAATTTCGCTACCTTAGGACCGTTATAGTTACGGCCGCCGTTTACTGGGGCTTCGATTCAAAGCTTGCACCTCTCCTCTTAACCTTCCAGCACCGGGCAGGCGTCAGACCCTATACGTCGTCTTTCGACTTCGCAGAGCCCTGTGTTTTTGATAAACAGTCGCTACCCCCTGGTCTGTGCCACCCCTTCCTGGTTGCCCAAAAAGGGGTCACGCTTCTTCCGAAGTTACGCGTGCAATTTGCCGAGTTCCTTCAACATAGTTCTCTCAAGCGCCTTGGTATACTCTACCTGACCACCTGTGTCGGTTTCGGGTACGGTCTATAATGATGGAGCTATTTCCTGGAACCTCTTCGCTGCACAACCAATCCAGTAAGGTTGAACAACACACGAGATCCGTCACTACCACCAGGCCCACGAATATTAACGTGGTTCCCATCGACTACGCATGTCTGCCTCGTCTTAGGGGCCGGCTAACCCTGCTCAGATTAACTTTAAGCAGGAACCCTTGGTCTTTCGGCGAGAGGGTCTCTCACCCTCTTTGTCGTTACTCATGTCAACATTCGCACTTCCGATAC